>CAVOKR010000016.1:0-7226 GCA_963696555.1 uncultured Alphaproteobacteria bacterium
CCTCGGCATAGCCGGCCGCCATCTGGCGGCGGCGGATATAGTTCTCCAGCGTCTGGAACAGCGTCCAGCCGTGGGGATGCCAGAACACCGAGCCGGGCGCTTCCTCCTGGAAATGAAACAAATCCATCTCGCGGCCGAGTTTGCGATGGTCGCGCTTTTCCGCTTCCTCGATCTGCTTTAAATAAGCGTCGAGCTCTTCTTGCTTGGCGAAAGCCGTGCCGTAGATGCGCGACAGCATCTCGCGGTTGGAATCGCCGCGCCAATAGGCGCCCGCGACCTTGGTGAGCTTGAACGCGTTGCCGATCTTGCCGGTCGAGGTCATGTGCGGGCCGCGGCAGAGATCGAACCAGTCGCCTTGTTTGTAGATTTTCAGCTCTTGGTCTTCCGGAATGGCGTCGACCAGTTCGACCTTGAACAGCTCGCCTTTGTCGCGAAAGACTTTCTTCGCTTCGCCGCGCGACCAGACTTCCTTGGTGAAGGGTTTGTCGCGCGCGATAATCTCGCGCATCTTCTTTTCGATCGCGACGAAATCCTCCGGCGTGAACGGCTCGTTGCGGAAGAAGTCGTAATAAAAGCCGTTCTCGATCACCGGGCCGATGGTGACTTGCGTGCCCGGCCACAGCGATTGCACCGCTTCGGCGAGCACATGCGCCGCGTCGTGGCGGATCAATTCGAGCGCGCGCGGATCGTCGCGGGTGAGGAATTCGATCTTGGCATCGTGGTCGATCGGATCGGCAAGGTCCGCAAGCTTGCCGTCGAGCGCCATGGCGACGGTGCGCTTGGCAAGCGAGGGCGAAATGCCTTTGGCGATATCGAGGCCGGTGATGTGTTGCGGATAGTCCCGGCGCGCGCCGTCGGGAAAGGTCACGGCGACCATTGTGAAAACTCCTGTTGCTCACTCGCTGCCTACGAACGCAGGTAAGCGGATTCGATCGCTGTTTAGCGCAAGAGGCGCCAAACGCAAGCTATGCGGCAGTGCAGCAAGACCTATGCGCTGGCTTTTACGGGCGGGGCGGAGTGCCTATTTACCCGCTGCGGCGTTATCCGCAGGGCAAAGGGGCGTGCCATTTCTGGAGCGTTCCATGGTCGACACCACGCTGGCCGAGGATAGGCCAATCGAGAGTTTTCCCATTCCCGGCACCGATCTTAGCCCCTCGCGCATCGGGCTCGGCACCTGGGCCATCGGCGGCTGGATGTGGGGCGGCACCGATGAGGCCGAATCAATTCGCACCATCCATGCCGCGCTCGATCGCGGCATCACGCTGATCGACACCGCGCCGGTCTACGGCTTCGGCCGCTCCGAGGAGATCGTCGGCAAGGCGCTCGCCAAGGCGGCCGGCGTGATCGCGTGGTGCTCGCAACCAAAGTCGCGCTCGACTGGAAGGACGAAAAGCCCTTCCGCAACGGCCGGCGCGGCCGCATCATGAAGGAGATCGACGATTCGCTGCGCCGGCTGCGCACCGACGCCATCGATCTCTATCAGGTGCATTGGCCGGATCCGAATACGCCGATCGAAGAGACCGCGGGCGCCATGGCCGATCTGCTGAAGGCCGGAAAAATCCGCGCCATCGGGGTCAGCAATTTCAGCCCGGCGCAAATGGATGCCTTTCGCGCGGTGGCGCCGCTGCACGCCGTACAGCCGCCCTACAATCTGTTCGAACGCGCTATCGACGCGGATATATTTCCTTACGCGCAACAGCAAGGGCTCGCGATGCTGGCCTATGGCTCGCTGTGCCGCGGGCTGTTGTCCGGCCGCATGAAAGCTGACACCCAATTCCCGGCGAGCGATCTGCGCAGCCAGCGATCCGAAATTCAAAGCGCCGCATTTTGCCGAATATCTCGCGGCGGTCTCCGCGCTCGACCGCTTCGCCCAGCAACATTTCGGCAAGCGCGTCATCCATCTGGCGCTGCGCTGGGTGCTCGACCGTTCGCCGAATACGATCGCGCTGTGGGGCGCGCGGCATCCGGCGCAGCTCGATCCGGTCGGCGACGTTTCGGGCTGGAAGCTCGATGCGACCGCGATGAAGGCCATCGATCAGATCGTGGCCGAGCACGTGCGCACGCCAATCGGTCCGGAATTCATGGCGCCGCCGGAACGGGCGGCCGCCTGATCGATTAGGTTTGTTCGCTGGCGCGGGGCGTCGCTCTTGTCCCGCGCCATCGCGCGTAGCGCCAGGGCAGATACCAGTTCGCGTGTGTCGGCAGTGCCTCGGCTACAAAATCCAACCCCGAGGTGCCCCAGGGGTGACAGCGCAGCAATCGCGCCAGCGTCATCCAGCCGCCGGCCCAGAGGCCGAACCGGTCAAGCGCCTCATCGGCATAGTCGGAGCACGTCGGCAGATGGCGGCAGCGATAGCCGATCAGGGGCGAGAGCGTATAGCGATAGGTTTTCACCAGTCCGCGTCCGAGGAGGCGAGGGGCTTTTCGCGAGGCGTCAAATAGCGCGTCGAGAGACATGGCGTTATCCGATGCCGTCATTCCGCCGCGGCTTTGACCGCCCCGCGCTTCTTCTCGATCTGGCCGATGGCATCGACCACGGCGTCGAAAGTCAGCAGCGTCGACGCATGCCGCGCTTTGTAATCGCGCACCGGTTCGAGCACCGCGATATCGGCCCATTTGCCGGCGGCCGGCGGGGCGCCGTTTTCTTTCAGCATTTTGCGCACGCCGTCGCGCAAGTCGCGCAGTTCGGAGGCCTTCGAGCCGATGATGTTGCGGGCCATGATCGAGGAGGAGGCTTGGCCGAGCGCGCAGGCTTTCACCTCATGGGCGAAATCGGTCACCGTATCGCCGTCCATCTTGAGGTCGATGGTGACGGTCGAGCCGCACAGTTTTGACAGCGCGGTCGCCGTGGCGTCGGGCTCAGGCAAGCCGGCCGATCCGCGGAATGGTGCCGGCAAGCTCGATAATGCGGCGGTTATAGACCTCGTTCAGCATGGCGGAATCGCAAAATTAGCCTGTTTTGCAGCACTTTATTGTCTCTGCCCGACAATCCATATATAGGCGCTACCGCAATGGAATTGAAGTTGCGGCCCTTTCAGCCCCTTGCCGCCGACTGGAGACATGATGGACGCCGTCGATAAAGCCTTGGCCCCGCGGGCCGCTCACCGACCATGTCCGTAATGCCCCGGCGCCGGTCGACAACCGGCCCTCCCGCGAAGAGGCGGAAGCAGCCGTCCGCGCGCTGATCGCCTATCTGGGCGAGAACCCGTCCCGCGAGGGGCTCGTCGGCACGCCAAAGCGCGTCGTCGCGGCGCTCGACGAGCTTTATCAGGGCTACAGCGAAATCCCCGCCGATGCGCTGGCGCGCACTTTTGGCGAGACCGAGCCCTACGAGGATTTCGTCCTGATCCGCGACATCGGCTTCACCTCGCATTGCGAGCACCACATGATGCCGTTCTACGGCAAGGCGCATGTCGCCTACCGGCCGGTCGAGCGCGTGGTCGGCCTGTCGAAGCTCGCGCGTCTCGTCGACGTCTATGCCCGGCGCCTGCAGACCCAGGAACATCTCACCTCGCAGATCGCCACCGCGATCGAGGAAGTGCTGAAGCCGCACGGCGTCGCGGTGATGCTCGAGGCCGAGCATACCTGCATGTCGGTGCGCGGCGTCGCCAAGCAGGGCGTGTCGACCGTGACGACGCGATTTCTCGGCTCGTTCCGCGACAATAGCGACGACCAGATGCGCTTTGTCACGCTGGCGCGCGGCGATCGCCGAGAAACGCTGAGCCGCGCGCCGCGATGTGGGGGCTTTGTTGCCGGATCAATCACCATTTGCGCTTGCCGGGAACCAGCGCGGAGCTTGAAGAAGGTTTTGCGCTGACGCCGAAATTCGACGCCGACGGGCTCGTCACGGCGGTCGCGACCGACGCCGCCTCGGGCGACGTGTTGATGGTCGCCCACATGAACGCGCAAGCCCTGGCGAAGACGATCGCGACCGGCGAGGCTTGGTATTACAGCCGCTCGCGCCGCGCTCTGTGGAAGAAGGGCGAAACCTCGGGCCATACCCAGCGCGTCGTCGAGATGCGCATCGATTGCGACCAGGATGCCGTCTGGATCAAAGTCGAACAGACATCCGGCGCCTGCCACACCGGCCGCCGCTCGTGCTTCTATCGCGCCGTGCCGCTTGGCAAAGAAGGCGCGACCACGCTCGAATTCCGCGACGAGCGCGTGTTCGATCCGCAGGCGGCCTATAAAAAATAATTCGGCGCGGCGCTGGAAAAATGGAGCCGGCGCGGCTGCAGGGATGAGGCGCGATGAAAATCACCGCCGTAACGCCGTTCCATATCAGCGTGCCCTACGACTTCGGCAATTCCGCCGACAACGCGGCGGCGACGCAGTGGCAGCGCATGGAGACCCTGTTCGTCAAGGTCGAGACCGACGAAGGCCTGGTCGGCTGGGGCGAGGGCTTTGGGCTTGCCGCCTGCGGTGTCACCAAGACCGCGGTGGAGCGCGCCATAGCGCCGCTCGCCCTCGGCCGCGACCCGACCGACATCGCCGCGCTGGTCACCGATATCGCCTACAAGCAGCGTAATTGCTCGCGCAACGGCCCGGTCGGCTTTGCGCTGTCGGCGCTCGACATCGCGCTGTGGGACATCGCCGGCAAACGCGCCGGCGTGCCGCTCTATCGCTTGCTCGGCGGCACAGGAAACGATCGAGCGCTTGCCGGCCTATGCGAGTCTGTTGCGTTACGGCAACGCCGACGTCGTCCGGCGCAACAGCGCGAAGGCCGTCGCCGAAGGCTATAAGAGCGTCAAGCTCCACGAGACCGGCGTGGCGCAAATCAGCGCCGCGCGCGAGGCCATCGGCCCGGATATCGCGCTGACGGTCGATGCCAGTTGTGCCTGGACCGTGCCGCAGGCCATCGACACCGCCAAGCGTTTGCAATCCTGCCGGCTGCAATGGCTCGAAGAGGCGCTGTGGCCACCGGAGGACTATGACGGCATGGCGCGCCTGAAAGCAGAAGGCGGCATCCCGATCGCTGCCGGCGAAAATGCCGGCACGCTCGCCGACATCGCCCAACTCCTCGGCACCGCCGGCGTCGATTATGTCCAGCCGAGCATCACCAAGATCGGCGGCGTCAGCGCGATGCGGACGATCGGCGAGATGACCCGCCGTTGCGGCGCTACCATCGCGCCGCATTCGCCGTATTTCGGCCCGGGCCTCATCGCCACCATCCATTTCGCCGCGAGCCTGCCGGACAAGCGGCCCTTGATCGAGCGCTTCTATCTCAAGCTCGAAGCAAGCCCGCTCGCCGACCTGGTCGATGCGCCCGGCGGGTTCATGCGCGTGCCGAACGGTCCGGGACTTGGCATCGAGGTCGACGAGGCGGTGCTCGAAAGATTCCGGGCGAATTGAGCCTTCGTCAAAAGATCGCCTTGTACGACAGTTTCGCTCAGCCTTTCGCCGCCACGGCGCGCTTCAAAAGCTGCTCCGCGCGCGCGAGGTGAGGGCGGTCGTACATCAAGCCGCCGATGCCGACGACGCCAGCGCCGGGTTTTGCCGCAAAGGCCTCGACCACGGCGCGCGCGTGTTCGACCGCCTTCGGCGACGGCGTGAACACCTCGTTGATGATCGGCACCTGCGCCGGATGGATCGCCATCTTGCCAAGAAAGCCGTCGCGGCTTGCTTCCTCGCATTCGCGGCGAAAGCCGGCATTGTCGCGGAAATCGACAAAGACGGTGTCGATCGCCGGCACTTGGGCGGAGGCGGCGCCCGCAAGACACAAGGCGCGCGCCAGCCGATAGGGATCGAGCCAGTGGCCTTGCGCGTCGCGATTGGCGCGGGCGCCGAGCTCGGCGGACAGATCTTCGGCGCCCCAGGTCAGGTTTAGAAGTCGCGTGCTCGCGCCGGCGAACGTGCCGGCGACAAAAAGCGCGGCCGCGGTCTCGGTGGCGATCGGCATGATCTTGATGTGGCCGTCGGGGAGATCGTTGATCGCTTCGCGCACGGCGAGTTTGGCATCGGCATGAATGACCGAGGCGCCGCCTTCCGCCTTCGGCAGCATGATGGCGTCGGGCTTTGCCGCCGCCACGGCATCGAGATCGGCATCGGTGAGGCCGGTTTGCAGCCCGTTCACGCGCACCAGCAGATAGGGCCGCGCCTTGGTGGGCACGGCCTCTTTGAGAAACGCCGCCGCACTCTCCCGCGCCCGCGCCTTGCCGTCATAGGCGATCGAATCTTCCAGATCGACGATCACGGCGTCGGCGCCGCTCGTCATCGCCTTGTCGAGTTTTTTCGGGCTGTCGGCGGGCATGAACAGGAAAGAACGCATTGGATGGTCTTTCCTCTCCCCGAAAACGGGGAGATGGAGGAAATTATTTGGGCCGCATCCGCATAAACGCCTGGCGGCGGCATTCGGCGACGAGCTTGTTGTCCTGATTATAGGCGCGGTGGTGAAACTCGACGATGCCGGCGCCGGGCCGCGATTTCGATTCGCGCTTGCCGAGCACCTCGGTGGTGCAATGCACGGTGTCGCCTTCGAACAGAGGGTGGGGGAATTTCACGTCGGTCATGCCGAGATTGGCGATGGTGGTGCCGACCGTCATGTCGGAGACCTGGATGCCGATCATCAGGCCCGAGCGTGAACAGCGAGTTCATCAGCGGCTGGCCCCATTCGGTCTCCTGCTCGCAGAAGTGCCGGTCGATATGGAGCGGCTGCGGATTGAGCGTCATGTTGGAGAACAGCATGTTGTCCATTTGCGTGACGGTGCGCGTATAGCGGTGCTCGACGAGTTCGCCGGGAACGAAATCCTCGAAATAGAGCCCGCCGCGCTTATGCCGAACGGCCGTTTGCTGCGTCATCTCCGCCTCCTGCACGGGTTCTTCGTTAAGGCGACGTTTACCATAACCGTTAATGATCGCTAACGCTCAAACAGCCGGTGGGAGCCGGCAGGGGAGCCATGCATGCTGGTCGATTCCAGCAATTCGCCCGCGGGTTCCGCGGTTGCCGGCGCTATTCGCCAGGCGGCGCAAGCCACCGGGACGAGTTTCCATTACCTATTGGCGACTGCGCAGGTCGAATCCGGGCTCAATCCGCAGGCCGGCGCCTCGACCTCGTCGGCGCGCGGCTTGTTCCAATTCGTCGAGCAGACCTGGCTCGGCATGCTGAAACAGGCGGGCCCGGCGCTCGGCTACGGCCAATATGCGGCGGCCATCACCAAAGATGCTTCCGGGCATTACGAGGTGGCCGATCCGGCGAGCAATACGTAATGGAACCAGGCCAACATAAC
>CAVOKR010000017.1:0-184892 GCA_963696555.1 uncultured Alphaproteobacteria bacterium
GACCCCACGGGCATATTGCCCCGCATCGGCGCCCGCTGCCGAGGCTAAAGCCTGGGGCTCGTTGTCGTACGTCCGATATCGTACATTTAACTGGACTCCTTCGCGAGGGTGGCTCAGACTTCGCACCTTACTTCCTTGAAAAGGGTAAGGGCAGAATGGATCAGTTTGCTGCAGACCAGGATATCCAGCCGACCGGTCCGTTGTCGTTGGTGAAAAAGCGCTCCGTTGTCGTTCACGAACACAAAACTAGCATCAGTCTAGAGGACGGATTTTGGCAAGGTCTCAAAGAGATTGCGTCGCTGCGGCAAGTTTCACTGTGCGAGATTGTAAATAAAATCGACGCTGGGCGCGGGCCTGCCAACCTATCGTCCGCGATCCGTTTATTTGTTCTCGATCATTACCGGCAAGCCGCTCATTAGACCGTAGGCCGATAAATGGCCCCACAACGTGGGGTATGGATACTGGCAGCTTGGCTTCTTCGCCTAGATTTTTGTGCGGTGCGTAAGACTGCTTTCGGCCCAAAGCGGCGTTTCGCCGCGCCGCGGCGGTCGTCCGCTGTTGGGGGTATAGCAGACGCGATCCGGCTTCGTCACGGCTCGCGCAACCAGTCCGATAACTTGGCGATGTTCGCGGCGATGCTCCGAGCCTCTCCGCGGCGACATTGCCCTGCCCATCGTGCGGATCGAGACCAGCCAGAAGGCGCAACGCGGTGTGCACCTTGTCGATCTGGCCCCCTACTTCGATAAGCGCCGGGCGGCGACGGTGAAGGAATGCAGTCAGCTTTTCGGAACGACATGAGTACGACCGCAGTACGATCGCTCCCCTGCCCGCACCGCAAAGCCCGCAACAGACGGCTTCCCGCAAATCGGTCGGTGCCATCATCAAAATGGCGGAGGGAGTGCGCTGGCTCTCAGGACTGGAGATTCGCTACAGGGAGTGTAACCGCAAAACAACCGGTACAACCACAACACAACCGGTCACGTCCCAATTGGTGGTGTAGCTGGGCGATAGCGAAGCCGCTTGCGAGCGCGCCCCCATAGCGCCGTAGCGGGTGGGCGGCTTTGCGGTGGCCACCGGCAGTTCTCCGGTAGGATCGGGTTGCGGGCGCCAACGCAACCGAGGAACCACCGATG
Organism: uncultured Alphaproteobacteria bacterium; assembly: GCA_963696555.1. Taxonomy (GTDB): domain Bacteria; phylum Pseudomonadota; class Alphaproteobacteria; order Rhizobiales; family Xanthobacteraceae; genus BOG-931. The sequence goes on from CAVOKR010000017.1 coordinate 1,134, forward strand.
ACCGACGAGAAGATGAACCTGCGCGCGCTGGTCGAGAAGACCCCTGACTGCCGATCTTTTGCGCGAGATGATCGGCTTTGCCGCCCAGCGGCTGATGGAGCTGGAAGTCGAGAGCCAGACCGGCGGCGGCATACGGGGAGAAGAGCGCGGAACGCTTGGTGCAGCGCAACGGGTACCGCGACCGGATCTGGGAGACCCGTGCTGGCACGGTCGAACTGCGCATCCCCAGGCTGCGCAAGGGATCCTACTTCCCGGGCTTCCTGCAACCGCGCCGGATGGCCGAGAAGGCGCTCACCGCTGTGGTACAGGAGCCTACGTGCAGGGCGTCTCCACCCGCTCGGTGGACGACCTCGTGCAGGCGATGGGAATGAGCGGCATCTCCAAGAGCCAGGTGAGCCGGCTGTGCGCGCAGATCGACGACAAGGTGAAGGCCTTTCTGGGGCGCCCGATCGAGGGCGACTGGCCATATCTGTGGATCGATGCGACCTACGTGAAGGTGCGTCAAAACGGCCGCATCGTCTCCGTCGCGGTCATCATCGCAGTCGGTGTCAACAGCGATGGCCGGCGCGAAGTCCTCGGCTTGGACATCGGTCCCTCCGAGGCGGAGACGTTCTGGACCGCCTTCCTGCGCAAGCTTGCGCGCCGCGGCCTGCGCGGTGTCAAGCTGACGATCTCCGATGCCCACGAGGGCATCAAGGCGGCCGTCGCCAAAGTGCTGAACGCCACCTGGCAGCGTTGCCGCGTGCACTTCATGCGCACGGTCCAGCGAGCCCGCTACATGACTCTGGAAACGATCGCGCCCTTGAGCGATGATCCCACCGTCAGCCTGCCAGCTGTCGCAGGATGATCTACCCGGCGCTGCCGGTGATCGCGGTGAGACACACCAGCTACACCACGCTCAGGGACACGATCAAACAAACCTTCTCTAAAGGCGCTCTTTCAGTACTTGGCTTTCGAGGAGTTGCTGACCACGGAAGGGCGTCCCGGCTCCCGGCGCATACCCATCGGTTGAAAAGAAAGCTAAGGCCCACTCGTCCCGAACGAGATACCATGCCTGACGACTCTTCGAATTCTTAAGCAGATTTGTCGCGTTCGTGCAGGAGCGTTCTTGATTTATACCTTTCAATCTGTGGCCGAAAGCCTCCTGTTTCGATACGTTCAAAGTCGACAGCAAGCAATTTTTGCGGCGCTTGCGCTGGTCTGGGGCTCGCGTTGTGATGCCCGCTCACTAACGCTCTTCCTTGAACCGGCGGCTGCAGCGTGCTCGAACAAATGTGTTTTCCTACCCCCGTCGGTATCATCTCGATTACGATTCATATCAGCTAATCGCCTGCATCTGGCCGCCCACCGGGATCTCGGAAGCGGTTTTATTATCGGTGATGAGAATGTCGTACTTGCCATTATCGCGTAGACGCCACTGACCGCCGACCAGCGGCGTCTTGGCGATGTTCTTCTGCGCGAATGGCGGCAGCGCCTTGTTGCCCCATTCGATGTGGCCGACAATGGTATCGAGCTTGGTCTCGCCGATCGCCTGCACGATCGCATTATTATCGCCAACACCGCGGCTACGCTTCAAAACGTCGACCGCGACTTCGAACAGCGCATGTGCGAAACCGATCGGCTGCGTCCATTGCTTGCCCATCGCCTCTTCATAGGCCGCGGCGATCTGCTTGGCTGACACTCCGGTCAGCGACGACTTGAACGGATGGTTCGGCGTCCACCACACTTCGGAGGACAGATTGTTGCCGTGCTTGCCCAGCGCTTCCACCGCGCTCGGGAACAAGAGCGCTTTGCCGACCGAGGCGATCTTCGGTTTGAAGCCCTGCTGCTGCGCCTGGTTCCAGAACGTCGTGAAATCCGGCGGCAGCACCACGCCGGTGACGATATCGCAGCCTGCCTTCTTGAACGCAGTGATCTGGGCCGTGAAGTCGTCGCTGAGATTCTGGTAACGGCCGGGGTCGGTCAGTTTGTAGCCGAGCTTGTCGAGCATCGGCGGAAAGCCGACATGTTTGTCGCCCCAGGCATTGCCGTCGCCGTCATTGGGAAACAGACCGCCGACTGATTTGTCGGTCGGCAACTGGCCCCACATGTTGGTGAACACCGCGATGACGTCTTCGAGCCCCCAGAAGAAGTGATAGGTGTAATTGAACGGCTTCCACGAGGCCGGGTCGCCGGGATTGCCCTGGCGGCCGATGAAGTAAGGTTGCCAAGGCGCCACCGTCGAGATGCACGGCGTTTCCTCGACCTCGCATTGTGTCGATACCGGATTGGTCGTCTCCGGCGTCGAGGCGACGAGCATGAGATCGACCTTGCTGGAGACGATCAAATCCTTCGCCACTTCGGCGGCGCGGTTAGGATTGGACTGGCTGTCCTTGACGACGACCTCGACAGGAAAAGTCGTGCCGCCGATCTTGAGACCGCCCTTCACGGTGGCGAGAAAGTTGGAAATGACGAATTTGTCGGCCTCGGCGAAGGCGGCGAGCGGACCGGTCTGCGGGCTCACGTAACCGAGTTTGATGCTCTGCGCCGCACGCACCGCGGGCGCCAATACCGGGCCGGCAGCGAGAGCCAAGCCGCTCGCCGCGGAAGCCTTGATGAAGCCACGTCGGTTGAACCGATAGGTGTCTGATCTGCGTGCCATGGTGTCCTCCCCTGTTCCATCGGCAGCCGCGTGAAGCCGGACCTGCCGGGTGGCGTTTTTCCCTCGAACGAACCCCCGCCTTGCACCTGAAGGTGCATTTGGTTATGTTCGATTATCGAACGAAGGTTCGGAATACAGACAGTTTCGCGAAGCGCAGCAGGCCTGTCAATCGCGGCGCGCCGCAATGCACCCAGGAGAGCCGGTGGAAGACAAGGAGTACATGACGACGCTGGCCAAGGGTCTGGCGGTGCTCGGCTCGTTCGACAAGTCGCGGCCGACCATGACCTTGTCGCAGGCGGCCCAAACCGCCGGACTGTCGCGAGCGACTGCGCGGCGCATTCTGCGCACGCTGACGCAGCTCGGGTATGTCAGTCAAAACGGCCGCGAGTTCTCGCTGTCGTCCGGCATCCTCAAGCTCGGCTACGCCTACCTCGCGACGCAGAACTGGATCGAGCAGGGAAGCGGATTGATGCGGCAATTGAGCGAGGAGTTTCACGAATCATGCTCGGCCGCGATCCTCGACGGCACCGAGATCGTCTATGTCGCGCGCATCCCCGCGGGGCGGATCATTTCCGGCACGATCGCTGTTGGAACGCGGCTGCCGGCCTTTCATACCGCGCTCGGACGCATCCAGCTCGGATTTCTCGACAGCGCCGAGCTGTGGCGGCGGCTGAAGGCGCTGCGCATCGACGCCTTCACGCCGTCGACGATCACCGATCCGCAAGCGCTGTTCGACCGTGTGTGCGAAGACCATGCGCAGGGCTTTGCCATCGTCGACGAAGAGCTCGAGCGTGGGCTGCGTTCGATCGCCGTGCCGATCGTCGATCGCCAAGGGCAAGCAATCGCCGGCGCTCAATCTCAGCACCCATTCGACGCGCACCACGCGCAACGAAATGCGCAGCGCCTTCCTGCCCCATCTTCGCGGCGTCGCCGAGCGGATTTCCGCCTCCATCATCTGACGCGGAAAGTCGCCTTGCTTCGGCGCCGCCGGCCTGGATAATGTTTCATGGCCGGATATCGCACGCTTGTTCGATAAACGAACAAAGGCAGGAAAAAACGCCAAATACGGGGATAACGCGCCATGCCTGCAGCCGCAAAGAGCAACGAAAAGCCGTAAGGAAGCCGCTACGGGCAACGCGCGGCAAAACGCATCACCGCGCCGCAGACCGGCAACGAGTATCTCGAGTCACTGCGCGACGACCGCGCGGTCTTCATCTACGGCGAGCGCGTCAAGGACGTGACGACGCATCCGGCGTTCCGCAATACCGCGCGGATGGTGGCACGGCTCTACGACGCGCTGCACGACCCCAAACACGCAGACAAGATCATGGTGCCGACCGACACCGGCAACGGCGGCAAGACGCATGCCTTCTTCAAGGCGCCGAAGTCGCTGGACGATCTGTTGGCGGGGCGCAACGCTATCGCCGAATGGGCGAAGATCACCTATGGCTGGCTCGGCCGGTCGCCCGATTACAAGGCCGCGTTCCTCGCCACGCTGGGTGCCAATGCTGAGTTTTACGATCCGTACACAGCGGAATGCGCGGCGCTGGTACAAATTCAGCCAGGAGCGCGTGCCTTTCGTCAATCACGCCATCATTCATCCGCCGGTCGACCGCGACCGGCCGCCGAACGAAGTCGGCGACATCTGCTGCCATGTCGAGAAGGAAACCGACGCCGGCCTCGTCGTGTCGGGCGCCAAGGTGGTGGCGACCGGATCGGTGCTCACCAACTACACCTTCGTCGCGCACCACGGCCTGATCCCGGTGCAGGACAAGAAATTCGCGGTCGTCTTCATGGTGCCGACCAATCATCCGGGCGTGAAATTCATCTGCCGCACCTCCTACGAAATGACCTCGACCGCGATGGGCAGTCCCTTCGACTATCCGCTGTCGAGCCGACTCGACGAGAACGACGCCGTGTTCATTCTCGACAAGGTTCTGGTGCCTTGGGAGAACGTCTTCGTCTATGGCGACATGGAACGGGCCAATAATTTCTTCCCGCGCACCGGCTTCCTGCCGCGCTTTGTCGTGCATGGCTGCACGCGGCTCGCGGTGAAGCTCGATTTCATCGCCGGGCTCTTGCTCAAGGCGGTCGAAGCTGCCGGCACCAAGGATTATCGCGGCGTCCAGGCCAATGTCGGCGAGGTGATCGCCTGGCGCAATTTGTTCTGGGCGCTGTCGGACGCCATGGTGCGCGATCCGAAACCGTGGATCGGCGATTACGTGCTGCCCAACATGGACCCCGGCAATGCCTACGCCATCATCGCCACCATTGCTTACAGCAAGATCAAATACATCATCGAACAGACCGTCGCCTCCGGCCTGATCTATCTGAATTCCCACGCGCGCGACTTCAAGAACGCGGAAATCCGTCCCTATATCGACAAATATATGCGCGGCTCAAACGGCTACAAAGCCGAGGAGCGTGTGAAACTTCTAAAGCTGCTGTGGGACTCGATCGCCACCGAGTTCGGTGGCCGGCACGAGCTATACGAGATCAATTACGGCGGCTCGACCGAGGAAATCCGCCGTTATTGCCTCTTCGGCGCGCAGGCTTCGGGCAATGCCGATCGCTTCAAAGGCTTCGCCGAAGATTGCATGGCAGAATACGACCTCGACGGCTGGACAGTGCCGGATCTTACTGATCCCGGGGAGCTCAGTTATCACGTCATGCGAAGCAGGAAGGGGTAATGGTAAGTCGAAAACTTTTGGTACACCATACCGGGCTCATCCGGCGGCCCGCTCCGGGAACGCAGGCAGTGACAAAAACCGCGACAATGGTGGGAAACGCCATTTCCATGAACTTGTAAGCTCACTCACGCTCTGCCGAGTTCTATGGCTTCACTTAACGCCGGACGAAACCACTTGTAACCCTTGGTGCACCAGTCAGTATCTGCGCATTTGCCGTTCTCATCGGCCTTCTTGTCGCAGCTTTACGGATGCATTTCGTGTGACAAACTTATCAGTCGTTGACAATGTTTTTAATATGCTGAATTCGATTTCGTGAGTTGCGCCCTGAGATCCTTTCAGCACCGAGTTCGGGATCGCTTCCCGCCTTCTTCACCGCAACCGACCAGGCTTGCTCCACAGGCCCCGCCGCCGCCTTCCATAGCTGGAGTTGCGCGTCGGAGAGCGGATAGACGTCATGGTCGGGCTCGGCCTTGAGCTTGGCAATGCCGTCATGCTCGAAGTCGGCCCAGGGCGCTGCGACTTTTTCCGCCCATTCCCTGTTGCAATGATTGTCTATCACCTTCTGCTGCGACGGCGACATTGCGGCATAGGTGCCCTTGTTCATGACCCACACGAAGCCCGTGGTGTAGAGCGGGACTTCCATATGATATTTCGTCACCTTGTCGATGCCGAACAGCACCGACCGAGCCCCAAGGAAAGGTGACCGCATCGGCCACGCCCTTTTCTATGATATCGCGCACCTCCGGCGCCGAGGCTTGCACATTGGTGCCACCGAGCTGAGTGACCAGCGACGCCATGCTGGCATGCGCCGGCCGGATTTTCATGCCGGCGAGGTCGGCCGGCACTAGGATTTTCTTGGTGCGGGAATGGAAACTGCCGGGCTCGTGCGCGAATGCGAAGCAGAACTTGACGTCCTTCATCTCTGTTGCGGCGTAATAGCGGTACCATTCATCCAGCGCGCCTGAACCGGCTTTGCCGTTGGACAGCATGAACGGCATATTGGCGGCGTCGAAGATGGGGAAGCGGCCGGGCTGATAGCCCGGGCTGACATAGGTAAAGTCGGCGATGCCATCTCGCGCGATGTCGTAATGGTCGAAAGCCTTGCCGAGCTGCTGCGCCGGATAAATCTTGTATTTGATGGTGCCGCCGGAATCCTGCTCGATCGAATTACCCCACTCCTCAAGCGACTTCTGCAAAGGATGCGACGGTGGCACCCAGTGCGAAAGTTTGAGCTCGAACGTCTTGTCCTGCGCTAATGCGGGACCAAAGCTTAAGCGCAAGACCGAGCGCTGCGAGGCCGCAAATCTTGATTTGCCGTGTTAGGTAAATGAGAATTCCTGCCTTCCGTTTCTCTCTGGTAGCCAACTCTATTGGATTTGTTCCAGCTCCGAGAGGACGGCGTCGCCCATGGCCTTGGTCGAGATGGTTTTTTCTCCGGGCTGTGCGATATCTAAGGTACGCGCGCCGTGGGCGATCGCTGCGGCAACTGCCCGTTCGAGGCGATCTGCTTCCTGCGCCAGCCCCAGCGAAAACCGAAGGCACAGCGCAAAGCTCATGATCGCGCCCAGCGGATTGGCAATTCCTTTGCCGGCGATATCGGGGGCGCTTCCGTGGATCGGTTCATATAGCGCGTGACGGCCGCCATCAGGGCGCACCGCACCCATCGACGCGGACGGCATCATCCCGAGCGATCCGGCAACCATGGCGGCGCAATCCGACAAGATGTCGCCGAACAGGTTTTCGGTCAGCAGCACGTCAAATTGCTTCGGCGCGCGCACCAGCTGCATGGCGCAATTGTCGACATACATGTGGCTGAGTGAGATATCGGGATAATGGCGGTCGCGCAGTGCCTGCACGGTGTCGCGCCACAGACCGCTCGTCTCGGTCAGCACGTTGGCTTTGTCGACCGAGCAAACGCGTCCGGACCGGGTACGCGCAAGCTCGAAGGCCGCCCGGGCGATCCGTTCTATTTCCGGCAGTCGTATACATGCAGGTATTCACCGCACGCTCCGAACCATCTGCGAGCTTTTCGCGGCCGCGCGGCGTTCCGAAATAAATGCCCCCGCACAATTCACGCACCAGCATCATATCGCAGCCTTCGATCACCTCGGGACGCAAGGTCGAAGAGGCAGCTGAGCGCCGGAAGCGTTCGCACCGGACGCAGATTGCAGAACAGGTCGAGCTCTTTGCGCATCCGCAATAACTGATCGACTTTGCGCGCCTCGGCGGGAATTTTGTCGTATTCAGGCGAACCAATCGCGCCGAACAAGATGGCGTCGGCGGCGACAATCTCGTCCCAGGTCTCCTGGCGCATCAACTCGCCGTGCGCTTTCCACGCAGAAATACCGAACAGCTCCTCGCGCAGCTCGACGGCAAGATGCCGCTCGGCGATGAACCACTCGACGACGCGCCGCACTTCGGCGAGGATTTCGGGGCCGATGCCGTCACCGGCCAGGATCAACAGGCGTGCCACGTGGGGCGTTTCCTCTCGTCGGTAAATCCAGGGCCTGCTCTCGCGGTCTCGCGCTTGATGCGCCCGGATCTGCGCATCGAGCTTGAGCGTCATGCCGATCTCGTCAAGCCCTTCCAACAAAGCCGCGCGCCGCTCGGGATCGTCCCGTAAACGCGACTGTCCGGCCGGCCGGCGTCGTTATCGATTGGGTTTCCAGATCGACCGTCATCATGCGCACTGTTCCGACGCCTCGATCTCGGCGGCGAGCGTCCTTCACCTGATCTTGCGGCAAGCGTATCGGCAGCACGCCGTTCTGGAAACAATTCCAGTAGAAAATATCGCCGAAGCTCGGCGCAATGACGCAACGAAATCCGAAGTCGGAGAGCGACCAAACCGCGTGTTCGCGCGAGGAGCCGCAACCGAAATTGTCGCCGGTCACGAGAATTTTGGCCTCTCGATAGCGCGGCTTGTTGAGGACGAATTCAGGATTTTCGCTGCCGTCCGGACCATAGCGCCACGCTTCAAAGCAATAGCGGCCCAGCTCGCCGCGCTTATGCGCGACCAGCCGATTCATCGGAATGACGACTTCGGTGTCGATATTGATCCGCATCAGCGGAGCGGCCGCCCCGGTCACTCGGATGAACTTGTCCATGATCAGTGGCCGAGTTTGCGGATGTCGGCAATTTGTCCGGTCAACCGCGGCGGCGACGGCCATGGCCGGACTTGCCAGATGGGTGCGGGCGCCCGGTCCCTGGCGGCCGACAAAATTGCGGTTGGTGGTGGAGACGGAACGTTCGCCCGGCGCGATGATGTCGCCATTGGCGCCGACACACATGGAACAGCCCGGTTCGCGCCATTCGAATCCCGCGTCGATAAATTGCCGATGCAGACCCTCGCGCTCCGCCGCGCGCTTGACCGCTACGGAGCCGGGCACGATCCAAGCGCGGACGCTTGCCGCTACTTTTCGGCCGGCAGAGCGCGCTTGCGCCGCTTCGCGCAGGTCCGACAAGCGCCCGTTGGTGCACGAGCCGATGAAGACCCAATCAACTGGCGTGCCTTCAATGGCATCGCCCGGCCGCAGCCCCATATATTTGAGCGCCGCTTCCATGTTCTTGCGGCGCTCGGCATTGGCTTCATTGGACGGATCGGGAATGCGCCCGGTGACGTCGATCACGTCCTGCGGGCTGGTGCCCCATGTAATCTGCGGCGCGATGTCCGGCACGCTGGATGGTGTGTTCGGCATCGAATGCCGCATCACTCATCGCTCGGCAGTTTGCGCCAATGCGCAACGGCTTTGTCGAACAATGCGCCCTTCGGCGCATAGGGCCGGCCAGACGAGATATTCATAGGTCGTCTCGTCTGGCGCCATCATGCCGGTCTTGGAGCCCAATTCGATCGACAGATTGCAAATGGTAAGCCGCTCCTCGATGGTGAGCGCATCGACCAGCGAGCCGGCAAATTCCAGCGCGTGGCCACGTCCCACCGCGGTGCCGAGCTGTCCGATCGTAGAAAGAATCACATCCTTCGCCGAAACGCCCGGCGCCGCGGCGAGCCTTCCAGGCGAATGCGCATGGTCTTCGGCTTTTTCTGCCGCAGCGTCTGCGTCGCGAGCACATGGGCGACCTCGCTCGAGCCGATAGCGATGGCGAGCGCCCGAAAGCGCCGTGCGTGCAGGTATGGCTGTCGGGGCAGACGACCGTGGCGCCCGGCAAGGTCAAACCCATTTCTGGAGCGGCGACATGCACGATGCCTTGGCCATCGTCGCCGATATCGAACAGCTTGACGCCGGCGGCGATGGCGCCGCGGCGCATTTCGCGCAGCAGGCGTCCTCCCGTCGGATTGGTATCGGTCGTGCGGCCGGGCGAGACTGGAGATCGCGTGATCGGGCATCGCGTAGGTCAAGCCAGGGTCGTGCACGCTGGTACCCGAGCTTTGCCAACCGGATGAAATTCGGCCCGCCTTCGAGATCGTGAAGGAAATGCCGATCGATCGACAACAGGCTCAAATCGCCGGAAAGTTCCGCGACAACATGCTGCGTCCAGATTTTTTCAAATAGAGTGCGGCCCGGCATGCATAGAACCTTGATTTTCCCTACGGCATCTGCGGGGACCTTAATTAAGAAGCGACCCTTGGGCTAGCGCTGCTTGCCGTCACCGTCGGTCGGGGCGGCGCGCCTAATGACCTTGGCGGGATCCTCGCCGTAGGGTGGCGCATAGATGACGAGCAACTTGATGCGCTCGCTGATCACCTGGATGTCGTGGAACACTTTTGCCGGAAAGAACAGCAGATCCCCAGCCGAGACCTTCTGCCTGACGCCGTCCACTTCAACGCTGGCTTCACCCTCGATGACGTAAGTCGCTTGCTCCAAGTCGGGATGCGCGTGCGCCACCGCCCCGGCGTGGCGCTCAATGTCGCCATAAATGATTTCCATAAATTGCGCGCCGTTGACACCGGGTGCGACCAAACGGTGATTTTTTGTTCCTCTATGGTTGGCCGGGCTGTATGAGGGGACGTCTTCGGGGCGCAGGACGTATTTCATGGTCGGGCCTTGATGTTGAATGTGCTTTCCGCAGGAAAGAATGTCATTCCTGCTCGAGGTTGATCTCTTTGGCGAGTTTGCCCCACATTTGATACTGGTCGGTCACGTACTTGGCGAAGGTTGCGGGCGTCGTGCTGCGGACATTCACGGCTCCCCTTGCCAGGGCGTCTATAAACTCCTGCTTGCCTTGAGCCACGGTAACGGCGCGGCTGATGCGATCGACCAGTTCCGCAGGCGTACCTTTGGGCGCGAACATCCCGATCCAGATCGGAATTTCCATGCCGGGGTAGCCAGCCTCCGCCATGGTTGGCACCTGATCAAAGCCCGGCAGCCGGCGGTCGCTGAGCACGGCAAGCGCCTTCAATTTTCCAGCGCGGGTAAGCCCGCCGCCTGAGGCCAGATCTCCGAAGAAATATTGCATTGTGCCGCTCATGGTATCCGTCAGAGCTTCGGGAGCGGATTTATACTTGACGATGACGACCTTGCCGCCGGTACGTACCTCAAGCATCTGGGCGCCGGCGAGACTGGAAGTATTGGTCGACGCGAAATTGAGTTGGCCTGGCTTGCTTTTCACCAAGTCGACAACTTCCTTCACCGTGGTGACGGGGTTGGTCCCGGACGTCAGCAGCGCTGGCGCGGTTTCGCCGAGCAGGCCGATCGGGACGAAATCCTTCACGGGATCGTAGGGAAGGGTTTTGTGAATGTAGGGATTGACCGATTGCGTGGTGTTGGTTGTCATGAACCATGTATAGCCGTCCGGAGCGGCCTTGGCGGCGTCGGATGCGCCGATAATGCCATCGGCTCCGGGCTTGTCTTCGACGATGAAGGTGGCGTTCTTGAAGTCGCCCTCGTTCAGGTTTTTGGTCAGAATGCGCGCCAGCGTGTCGGTGCCACTGCCGGCGGCAAACGGTACAATGATGGTGATTGGCTTATCGCCCGGATAGGCGGTCTGCGCGCTGGCCGGTAGCGCGCTCAATCCGATCAGAGCGGCAAACGCTGATATGAGTGTTTTCATTGTTCCTCTCTCTTCGATCGCCTCGTCTGTAGCTTCACGTCGCCGGCTGCTGACGACGCAGCGCGCCCTCGTGGCTAACGGCCGTAGGTCATCGTCAGTTTGGCTTTGTCCAGCGCATTGAGATTCACGACAAAGCCGGCGTGCGAACTCGTGGCATTTGGCGGTAAGTTCAGCGTCTCAACCTTCAGCGCATAGAGCGTGAAGTTGTAACTGTGGGCTTTGGCGCCTTTGGGCGGACAGGGCCCGCCCCAGCCCGGCGAGTTGATGAAGCCCGCATAGTCATTGGTGATCTGGCGGCTACCGGTAGGGAGCTTGGCGCCATCGGCCGTGCCCGCCCCTTCGGCAATGGAACGCGCGGCAGCCGGAATATTGATGACGACCCAGTGCCATATTCCCGCGCCGCCGGTCGCAGCGTCGGGATCGTGAACCATGAGCGCAAAACTTTTTGTGCCTTCCGGCGGATCCGTCCAACTCAGCCCGGGAGAGATATTTTGCCCGTGGCAACCGAGGCCGTTGAAGGTAAAGCGCTCGGGCATTGGCTGGTCGGCTTTGATGTCCGGGCTTATGAGGTCGAAGGCCCGCGCCTCACCGGCTAATGCGGCCACCAAAGCAAGAGCGAAGAGAGTTGTCGCGCCCGGTGCGGCAGCAACGCGTTGGCCCATCATGTGACTGCGTCGGTCGGACGCCTCCCAAGTCCAGGGCTCCGAGCGCCCCGGCGTTATTTCGCTATACCGAAATTATTTTCGGCATAGCGATGATCTCCGATGTCATGCTAATGGTCAAGAGCGAAACGCTCCGCCCCCTAGACATCGGAGACGACGCAGCGCTGCCGCGGGCGAGGCTCCGGCGCTGCAGGAAGGGTTTTCATGACCAATAAACCACCCGTCTGGCCCGATGAAGACAATCGCGGCACCGGTCCGCTGCGCGGCGTGCGCGTACTCGACCTCACGACGGTCGTCATGGGACCGTCGGCCACGCAAATTCTCGGCGATCTCGGCGCCGACGTGGTCAAGGTGGAATCGCCAGCCGGCGACACCATGCGTCTAATCGGGCCGTGGCGACACACCGGCATGGGGCCGCTATTCCTACAGGCAAATCGCAACAAACGCAGCGTCGTACTCGACCTGAAAACGCCGGCAGGCAAAGAGGCGATCTTCGCGCTGGCGAAACGGGCCGACGTGCTCGTCTCAAACGTTCGCCTGCAGGGGCTGGCTCGGCTGGGGCTCGATTATGATAACGTCCGCGTCGGTAATAGCCGCATCATTTACTGCGTGGCTGTCGGCTATGGGAGCGACGGCCCCGAATCCGGCAAGGCCGTATACGACGATCTCATGCAGGCGGCGTCAGGCATCGCTGGACTTTTTCGTGCGGTTGACGGCGCGCCGCGCTATGCGCCGGTCAACATCTGCGACCGCGTCGTTGGTCTCTACGTAGCGAACGCGATTACCAGCGCGCTGTATCATCGCGCCATGACCGGCGAGGGCCAGGCTATCGAAGTGCCGATGTTCGAGACGATGGCGCAATTCGTGCTGGCCGATCACTTGGGCGGCAGCGCTTTCGTGCCACCCTTGGGCCCCATGGGCTATAAGCGCCTATTGTCCCGGACGCGCGGGCCCCTACGCCACGAAAGACGGCCACCTGTCCTTGGTGGTTTACACCGATCGACACTGGCGCGATTTCACGCGGCTGGTGGGCTGCTCCGATCTTATCGACAACGACGATCGCTTTCGCTCTCAGGAAAGCCGGACCCGTCATGCCGAAGACGTCGGCCGTTTTCTGGCCGACCGCTTGATTGAGAGACGCAATACGGAATGGCTCGAAGCGCTGCATGAAATTGATATTCCAGCCTGCCCCGTCAATGCCATCGAAGACCTGTTTGAGGACCCGCACTTGAAAGCCGTTGGACTCTTCGAGGAAATGCAGCATCCGACCGAAGGCAAAGTCACGATCTGCCGCTACCCGGTCAAGTACAGCCGTTCGCCGGCGTCGACCCGCAGGCTTGCACCCAATCTCGGTGAAGACACCGCCGAGGTCTTGGGGCAGAACGCCGAAAACTCTTAGACGGGAGTAAGCGCCTGCCAGCCCACGAACCTGCTCAACCGGCTGACTGAACTTCCAGGCGGCTGCAAACATCGGTCAACGCGCTCGCGGCGGTGTCGAGCTTCTGATCGAAACGCGACGAGGGCCCCGCGATCGTCACGATATAGACCGAAGCGTTCCATCTGAACGACGCCGAGATGGTGGTTACGCCGTTCAGGCTTTCCTCACGGTTCAGATACCAGCCTCTTTTCCTGCCTAGATCGATGTCCTTGCGCAAAGCCGCTGCGGATTTGACCGTATTCTTGGTCATGGGCACGAGCTTGACCGATCTGAGAAAGGTGGCCAGTGCTCGATTGTCCAAACTACCCAACAGGGCCTTTCCCGCCGAAGTGGCATAGATGCTGCGTATGCTGTCGCCGATTTTGACCAGAATGCGCAGCGGATGGGTTGGTTCGAATACCAGCAGATATCGCGCACTCAACCCCCCGACTTTCGACAGCGATACCGATTCATCCAAACTATCTCGGAGCGAGCGGAGCAGTATCTCGGTTCGCAACAAAACCGGGTCGTTGTCGCCGATCTCTTTGCCCAGCGCGCGCAGGCGCAATGTCGGATAATATCCAGCACGAGGCGCGATTTCATAGATGTAGCCGCGCGATTGCATAGCGTGAATGACATCGTGGCAACTCGATATCGGAATCCGGAGCAGACGGGCTACATCCGAAAGCGACAACGGTCGCTTTTCCTGCGCAAACAATTCCAACAAGTCCAATGTACGATCGACGATCTTCGACATTAACGAAACTTTTCCTGTCCACTATGCGCGTCGCTATATATTCTTTGCTACGGCGTGGCACCTGCCACCGCAACAATCGCGATGCGAATGCAACTGCCGGCTTCGACTTGACGGCGCGAAGACTGACGCCGTAGTATGCGATATGGCGAAGATGATTTCGCTATTGCGATATATCGCTCGCGTACCGAATGCAATGCGCCGCCGATCAGTTGCCAAGAACCGGCAATTTTACGACGACGGGAGCGCGGCATGAAATCCTTCGAAGCGCTGGCCACAACGCCGGAGCGGCAGGAAATCCGAACCGCGATCCGAGCCCTCTGTGACAAGTTCGACGACAGCGATCGGTCCGAAAAAGACAGGAGGCACCAGTTTCCCCATGAATTTGCCAAAGCGGTCGCCGATGGCGGCTGGCGCGGCATCGCGATGCCCAAAGATTTTGGCGGCTCCGGCATGGGTATCATGGAAGCCGCCATTTTGATGCAGGAGATCGGTCACTCCGCGGGGTCTTTCGCCGCCTGCTCGACCTCGTTGGTTTTGTCCGATCTTGCGGCCGAAAACGACCCGCTCACCGGCATAGGCCATGGCCTTCTCCAGCGCCCGCCGCCCCATGCCGACGACTTCGGCGGCGTTGAGAATGCGCTCGGGTTTCAGACTATCGAGCAGGTAACCACGCCATTGGCGCCAGTCTGGCGCGAAATGACCTTGTGTTTCATCGCCGAAAAAGAACTCGGCTTACCGAAGTCCTATTGAGCGCGCGGACGATCATTCATGGCCGACACAGAAGACAAGCCAGAGATTAGGACCGAGCGGCGCGGCCATTCGCTGTGGATCTGGATTGACCGGGAGGAGCGGCGCAACGCCATTAATAAGCGCGTCATCCAAGGTATTCAAAAAGCGGTGACCGAGTCCGAGCGGGACAGTTTCTTGCGATGCATTGTTTTGACCGGCGCCGGCCGCAAGGCCTTCTGCGCCGGCGCGGATCTCAGCGGCGGCACGGACACCTTTACGCTAGGCTTGGACGAGCCGAGAACGGATTTCGGCAAGCTCGCCCGTGTCGTCCGCAATCTGGGTGTGCCGGTGATCGGCCGTATCAACGGCGACTGTGTGGCCGGCGGGATGGGCCTGATGGCGCTTTGCGATCTCGTGGTGGTCGCGGATCATGCCCGCTTCGGACTGCCCGAGGCCAAGGTCGGCGTCTTCCCCATGCAGGTTCTGGTTTTTCTGCGCAGCATGATCGGCGCACGTCACATCAACGAGCTCTGTCTGACCGGCGATTTGATCAGCGCTGCCCGCGCCCGCGAGATCGGCATCGCGAATTATGTCGTGCCCTTCGAAGAATTGGATTCACGCGTCGAGGCGCTCGTGACGCAGCTCGGCGGCATGTCGCCGGTTGCTCTTCGCCGCGGCAAATTCGCGATAGCCGCCATGGAGACCATGGGTTTTACCGAGGCGCTGGCGTTCGCCGAGACGTTGATCTCCGTAACCGCGCTGACGGGAGACGCCGCCGAGGGACTTACTGCGTTCAACGAACGGCGGCCGCCGCGCTGGAAGCAGGACAGTTAAGATGCCTGACAAGTCCGTGCGAATTGGCGGAGCATCCGGCGCCTGGGGTGACAGCCCGCTCGCGCTTAGCCAGCTGCTCGGTGCCGGCGTGGATTATCTGATGATGGACTATCTGGCGGAAGTGACGATGTCCCTCCTCGCCCGGGCGCGCATGAAAGACCCGAAGGCGGGCTACCCTCCCGATTTTGTCGCCTATCTGAAAAATGTCCTGCCGGAGATCGCGCACCAAGGCGTGCAGGTTGTGACCAATGCGGGCGGCGTCAATCCTGCCGGCTGCAAGCGTGCCCTCGAGGACATTATTCGCGCGCTGGGCTTGCCGCTTACCGTCGCCATGGTGGAAGGCGACGACGTCATGCCGCTCATCGACAGGTTCCGTGCGGAAGATTTGCGCGAAGCCGTCTCGGGTGAAAGGTTGCCCGCGCGCTTACTGACAGCCAATGCTTATCTGGGCGCGCTTCCCATCAAGGCGGCCCTCGACGGAAGGCGCCGATATTGTGATTACCGGCCGCTGTGCCGACAGCGCGCTCGCGCTCGGCATTTTGATGCACGAGTTCGGGTGGGCGACCGAGGACTATGATCGTCTCGGCGCCGGCAGTCTGGTGGGCCACATCCTGGAATGCGGTCCGCAGGCGACCGGCGGCATCTTCAGCGACTGGGAGAGTGTGCCGGATTGGCACAACATCGGTTATCCGATCGCGGAATGCCGAAGCGACGGAAGCTTCGTTCTTTCCAAGCCGGAGGGGACCGGAGGTCTAATCTCTCCAGCGGTGATCGCCGAACAAGCGCTCTACGAGATCGGCGACCCCGCCGCCTACTTCTTGCCCGACGTGACGGCCGATTTTTCCAACATACATCTCACGCAGGTCAGTGCCGATAAGGTCGAAGTGGAAAATGCACGGGGACGGCCGCCGACGAAGCAATACAAAGTCTCCGCCACCTACCAAGACGGCTACCGAGCGGTGGCGACTGTTTCGATTGTCGGGCCGAGCGCTGCACGGAAGGCGGAACGCACCGCCGCGGCCCTGATCGCACGCGCGCGCATGATATTTGCGGAGCGTGGGCTGCCGGATTTCACCGCGACCCACATCGAGGCGCTAGGGGCGGAAGCCTCCTATGGCGCGAGATCGGCAGCGCGCCAGTCGCGGGAGGTATTGCTGCGGCTCGTCGTCGAACACGCCGACCGGCAAGCGCTCGATATTTTCGCCCGCGAGATCGGTTCGATAGGGCTGAGTTTCGCACCGGGCACGACCGGAATTTACTCCGGGCGGCCGAAGCCGACGCCTATTGTGCGGCTGTTCACCTTTTTCTTAAACAAGGCGACTGTCGGTCGACCCAGGCTGCAGATCGGCGATCGTCCGATGATCGAGGTCGAGGTGCCGTTTGATGGCGGTTACGTTCCAACCGCCGCACACCGCATCGCGCCGCCCCGCAATATCTCGAGCGAGACGATGGTCGATATACCGCTGAGACGGCTTGCCTATGCGCGATCTGGAGATAAAGGCAACTCGTCCAATATCGCCATCATCGCGCGGAAGCCCGAATACATGGCCTTACTCCGGCGCGAAGTGACGCCCGAACGCATCGTCGCACATCTCGGTCATCTGGTCGGTGGCCCGGCGGAGCGATTCGAAGCGCCTGGGCTAAATGCGCTGAATTTCCTGATCAGCAATGCTCTGGGCGGTGGCGGGATGGCCTCCCCCCGCATCGATCCGCAAGGTAAAGCCTATGGGCAAATGACGCTGGAGATGACTATTCCGGTGCCGCGATCATGGGCCGAAGCAATTGAATGAAGTGTAGGTATGAAGACCGACAATCTCATCGCCATCGACGTGCACACGCACGCGGAAGTATCCTGTCGTCAGCCCCCCGACGAAGCCTGGCAACCCTACGAAGAGGCTGCGAGCAAATATTTCAGGGTGGGCAAACGCCCCACGATCGCGGAGACGATCGCCTATTATCGCGAGCGCAAAATCGGGCTCGTGATGTTCACCGTCGACAGTGAGGCCCAGATTGGCGCAAGGCGCATCGCCAATCAGGAGGTCGCCGACGCCGCGTCAGCGAATAGCGATATCATGATGGCGTTCGCTTCCATCGACCCGCACAAGGGGCGGATGGGCGTGCGCGAAGCCCGCGAACTCGTCGCAGCCGGCGTTATCAAAGGATTTAAGTTCCACCCGACCTTGCAGGGATTCTTCCCGAACGATCGCATGGCCTATCCGCTCTACGAGGTAATCGCGGAATTCAAGCTGCCCGCGATCTTCCATAGCGGCCATTCTGGGATTGGCACCAACATGCGGGGCGGCGGCGGATTACGGCTCAAATATTCCAACCCCATTCATATCGACGACGTGGCGGTCGATTTTCCTGACATGACGATCATCATCGCCCACCCGTCCTGGCCATGGCAATCGGAAGCGCTTTCGGTCTGCCTCCACAAGCCAAACGTCTACATTGATCTCTCGGGCTGGTCCCCCAAGTATTTTCCGGAAGAGCTAGTGCGTCACGCTAACGGACAGCTTAAGCATAAGATGCTGTTTGGCTCCGACTACCCGCTGATTGCACCGGATCGCTGGATCAAGGAATTCAAGGAGGCGGCATTCAAAGAGGACGTAATCGACTTAATACTCAAGCGAAATGCGCTTCGCGCTTTGAACATCTAGACGATCGCGTGATACAGCCGATATTGGCATAAATTAAACTGCGTACATTGATATCTCAGCACAGAGTGGTTTTCCGATTTGGGGCCTCTACCGTCAGATTGCGGCTCTTGCTGTTGCACCGAGAACTCACTTTCGTATGTCGCGATGTGCGAGAGGATCTTGTCGTCGGTACTTTATCCAGTGCTTCGACGATTAAATCTGGCGTTGTTGCCGCCGCGGGCGCCTTGGTTTCAAATAAGGCGACCTTGGCGGGCGAGGTCCGCACGCTCTCAGATCCGAACGCCGCTTCGGCCCCGATTGTCGCATTATTCTGATGTACATTTTCGTGTATCCGAATTGTACCCACGGACGGCTCACCCGGCAAGCCAGAGTTGAGCCGCGGATGGTGGACCCTTCATGCTCGCGAAAAGTGAACGTCTTTACAACTACGGGATTCAAATAGATTAACTTGAATGAAGTCCCTCTTGAGTCGATGGAGTCGGCGCCGCGGATGAATCACGGACGACCGTCACGACACGGCAATGCCGTCGCCCGCCCGCTCCCGCAATCGGTAATACTCTACGGCCTTTTTGGCGGTCTCCGGCTGCAGCTTGTTGTAACCGGTCCATGCTTGGCTTCGCTCACGATCGGTCGGTGTGACAAAATTCGAGCGTATCACCAGGATGGCGCTCAGCGTATCCCAGGTCAGGCTCACCGACTTGGTGAGGATAAGAAGCTGGTCGCATTTTTCGTGGCACATCGCTCGCTCGACGAACCCGACAGGCACGCCGCACATTAACGACAGCGCCACCAAGGTCTCGTCGAACTTTCCGGCCCGCGCGAACTCGGCCAGCTTCGGCTCTGTCAATTCACCCGCATCTTGGAGCGACTGAATCGACGAATGAACATCTTGGTAGCGGCTCGACAGTTCGCGTGCGCTTTCCTGCACCGCTGCACAGGCGCGTCGGATCGTCTCGCGGATTTCTTGGGCCTTCGCGTGATCGTGCTGTTTCAGCTCTTCACGTTCGACCTGGGAAGCCGCCTCGAACAGCGCAAGCAGATGGTGGTGAGGAACCTCCGGACGCTTCCAGACGGTGACCGCAAGATCGCATTCGCTTTCGGCCCGTTTGACGAGCGTCGAATACCCGATTTCCGAAAACCTCGCCCCCGCGTTTTGGGCTACGCTGAGCGCGACTTGGGGACTGCCTCGGTCGACAAGCACATCCGTTACGCTCTCGGACAGCGTCGTCCGGCCCGCGATGGCAAGCAGATGATCCTGGCCGCCTTTTTTCGCGCTCTCGATCAGCGTGCTGTCGGCAACGGCACAACTGCGGCTCAAAATCGGCCCGGCAACCTCGATCAATTCGTCGAGAGCGAGAGCGTTAACGATACTTTGGGGAGCTCCACCCATGTCTGCGATCCGTGCGCCGAATTCGACGCGCGCCGATTGGTTCACTTTGTCAAGGAGGCGAACTATGACATTTTCGTAGAGGGTCAGCCGGTCCCCAGTCAACGGGCCGGCAGCACCCACCGCAAAGAGATCGGTGACCCGGCGCAGCACGTCAGCGCGACGGCCAATGTCATTCTTCGCAATCGCATCCTCTAGATCGTCGATCATCGTTCGATTTGGATCCATGGCCATTCCGCTATTCGCCGACATGTCGGGCCTCGAAAGGGCGATCAACCGCTTAGCCCGGTCGCATGGGTGCGATCTATACATGTGGCGTAAATCGAGTCTTTCGCGACGACGCCAATTTGTTTGATGCAAATCAAGTCTCCCGCGGACTCGGGTTCTCGGCCCTGCGCGATCGTCGATACATCCCGCGCGCATCTTCGCATTCTCAGGCTCGCCCCGCGCCGCCAAAACGCGCGGGTCTCGGGTCCGTAGAAACACGTAGCGCGATCGATACTGGAACTTAAAGTCCCGAAGGTTAGTTGGTTAGGTCCCCGTCCGTTCGCTCGCTAGCGGCAAGAAGAATTGGACCACGACGGGCCTCTCTCCAATAACGATATCAGCGGAAGGACGAACGGCGGTCAGAATGGATTCCAAGTCGGGTCAGGTTCGAACGAGTATCGGAGCAAAACCGTCGATCTCCCACCGGCGCTTCGGCCTCATCGGCATCGTGCTAATTGCGGCCATTGTCGGCGCCACGGTGCTGTTTATTCGAATGCAGCGAGACGGGGCGGTCGCCGCCTATCAGGCCGCGATTATCAATCTCGGCAACGGCATGGCGCAGCAGACCACAGGCTCGATCGCTGCGGTCGATCGGGCTCTCGACGAGGTCCGGGCTCAACTAACCTCGGCCGCAGCGACGACCCCCGAGGGGATCAAAGCGTTTATGCAAGCCGAGACGGCCTTCGGTTTATTGACCGACCTGAGCAAACGGGAGTTCATGGGAGTGGATTCGCTGGCCGTCGCCGACTTTGCCGGAATTATCGAGAACTCGACCGGCGTCGGTCTGTTCTCCGGGCTCGACATCTCCGATCGCGATTTCTTTGTTTACCTCCGCGCCAACGACGATCGCGGCCCTTTTGTCAGCGTACCGACAAAAAGCGCGGTGACTGACCGATGGGTTTGGTTCCTGGCGCGCCGGGTCAACGATTTGCACGGCGATTTCTCCGGGATCGTCGTCGCCGAATATTCGTTGCCCTTACTCGAAGCCTTTTATCGCAATGCAATGCCGGTTCGGCGCACGTTCTCGCTACTGCGGAAGGACGGCATTGTCCTCTTCCGCTATCCGGTCCGGGAAATGTACATCGGCAAGAAAATTTCAGAGCAGGCGCCCTTGTTACGCGTTGCCGCGCAAGGTGCCGGAACCTATTACGCCGACAGTTTTTTTGAAGGCAGGCCGGTTATCGCTTTCGTTCGTGCGTTGAAGAATTTGCCTCTGGTCGTCCAGACCAGCGTTTCCGAAAAGGAAGTCCTGGTCGATTGGCCCGGGCAAACCCTATGGCTCACGTTCGGAGGCGTGCTGACGGGCCTCGGGGTGGTGCTGCTGCTCCGCCACCTTGCGAGACAGGTCGATCGCCTCGAAGATTCGGCGGTCTTGCTATCCAGCAAGAACCTCGAACTAGAAGCAGCGCGTAGCCAGTTCGACGCCGCGTTGTCGAACATTTCCCTCGGTGTTTGTTTTTTCAGCAGCGACGGGAGGCTTATGGTTTGCAACAACCGCTACCGCGAAATCTATAACCTCACTCCGGAGGCGACTACCCCCGGCACGACCTTTGCGGAAATCGTCGACCAGCGCTACGCCGCCGGCACCGGCGCGAGCTGCACCCGCGAGGAGTATATTCTTGCCTGCGCCGCCAATGTCAAAACCAGCAAACCGGGTAAGACGTATTTCGAGCTCATCAACGGGCGGACCATTCTCGTTAGTCACCAGCCGATGCCCCAGGGCGGCTGGGTCGCGACGCACGACGACGTCACCGAACAGCGTGAAGCCAACCGCCACATCTCCTTCCTCGCACACAACGACGTGCTGACGGGGCTGCCCAACCGCGCGGCCTATACCGAAAAGATCGACGAAGCGGTAGCCCGCCTGAGCCGGCGCGACGAGCCATTTGCCATTTTCATGATGGACCTCGACAAATTCAAGAACGTCAACGATACGCTTGGTCATCCGGCTGGCGATCAATTGCTGCGGGAGGCAGCGCAGCGGCTGAAGTCGTCCCTGCGCGAAACCGATTTCCTGGCACGCTTGGGGGGCGACGAATTCGCCATTATCCAGGCCGGCGAGCAGCATGCCCGCGATCGCGCCACCAGCTTGGCGGAGCGCATCTTGAAGATCATCGGGGAGCCCTTTGACCTCGATGGCAATTTGGTCACGGTCGGCGCCAGCATCGGCATCGCGCTGGCACCCGAACATGCCGCCACCGGCACGGAACTGCTCAAGATGGCCGACCTCGCGCTTTACGCCGTGAAGAATGCGGGACGCCAAGGCTTTCGCTTCTTCGATGCCGGCATGCTTACGGCCCTGCAAGCTCGCCACCAAACTGAAGAGGAGCTTCGCACTGCGATCGAGCGCCGTGAATTTGAATTGCACTACCAAGCTATGATCGACGTAAGAACCAGCCGGCAAGTCGGCTTTGAGGCCCTCGTGCGCTGGCGGCATCCCACGCGCGGTCTGGTAATGCCGGATGACTTCATCCCTCTCGCGGAGGAGACGGGCCTGATCGTACCATTGGGTGCCTGGGTTTTGCAGCAGGCCTGCATGGACGCGGCAAATTGGCCCGCTCACATAAAGGTGGCCGTCAACCTCTCACCGGTGCAATTATCGCACCCCGGCCTGCTCGATATCGTTCTCTGCACGCTGGTCGAATCCGCGCTTCCGCCGGAACGACTGGAGCTAGAAATCACCGAGACCGCGCTGTTCAAGAACGACGTAGACTGCGTCCGACTGGTCCGCCAATTCAAGCAACTCGGCGTGTCGATCGCTCTCGACGATTTCGGAACAGGCTATTCGTCGCTCAGTTACCTTACCATGATCCCGTTCGACAAGATTAAGATCGACCGGTCCTTTACGTCCAATATGACAAAACGGCCGGAATGCGCTGCGATCGTGGCGGCAGTTCTGGCGCTGGGAAGAAGTCTCAAGACCGAAACTGTCACGGAGGGCGTCGAAACAGGCCAACAGCTCGGCATTGCCCGGGACGCCGGCGTTTCTATCGCACAGGGTTATTTGTTCGGGCGCCCATGCCGAGCATCCGATCTCGTGCTGGATCAAGCTGAGGTAACAGAGTTAATCGTAAGCGCGGCATAAATATCCACCTTCGAACGCAGACAAATGGCGGAAGGGTCTCAGGCTGTACCAGCGGTGTGAGTCAAATTAAATTTTTAGAAATTCATCAACTCCTTATCCAAGTCGGCCAGTAAGACTATTTCCTCTTGGGCAATGCCTCAAGGTAGACTGGCCCATCGCTGTCATTTTTCAGCAAATTCAGGACGAGTGCGGTATCGTCAGCGGTTATTATGAATTTCTGCCAGGAGCCAACCGGACTTTCCAAAGACTGGACGATCGGATCGTCTTCTCAGCTGGCAAGGACCAGACCCGCCGGCTCCACTAGGCGCTGCATCGCTCGCGATTACTGCCTGCACCCAATTGTCACCGCCGACCAACTATTACTTGGCTTCTTGAAAACTGCCGCTCGGCAATGACGTTAGACTTCTCATCGGTGTGAACAAACGGATAGACTTTTTAGCGGTAACGAAGTAGCATCTGCGGCATTGCAGCCCAAATCAGCCCTGGGTAGTCGGCTTTAGCCTGTTCAGCATGGCGTCGCGCCCGTCTCATTGCGATGTGCATCGCGTGCCAGAGATGGCGACGCGTTTTAAAACCACTGATTGGTCAAAAACGCCGCTCGGCCCCGAGCACACTTGGTCAACAAACCTCAAGCTTATCGTCAACGTTATGCTCGCCTCAGGCTTTCCAATGTGCCTACGTTGGGGACCTGAACTGGTGATGCTTTACAACGATGGGTATCGTTCAATCCTCGGTTCTAAGCACCCTTGGGCTTTTGGCTTGCCATTTCATGAAGCATGGCCCGAGGTACAGTCGCAGCTACGGCCAGTGCAACTGGCGATTTTGAACGGAACGAGCGGCGCACATTTCGCCGAGGATTTATTGATCAGAGTTCAGCGCCGCGGCGACCTTGAATGGGAAGATGCGCGTTTCACCGTTAGTTACAGTCCCATTCCGGACGACACTGCCCGGAAGGGTGTCGGCGGCGTGCTCGTCACGGCCGTCGAAACCACCAATCGCGTCCGCACCGAAGAGGCTTTGCGAGCCAGTGAAGAGCGTTTCGCACGTATTTTTGAGCAGACAGCGGTTGGTGTCCTGCAATGTGAATTGGACGGTCGTTTTCTCCTCGTTAATAGGCGATTTTGCGAGATCGCTGGTCGCTCGGCGGAGGAGCTTTTGACGCTCCGTGTTCCCGACATAACGCATCCCGATGATTGCGAAAACGACGCCGTCCTTCGGCTGCGTCTTGTTGCGGACGGCGTTCCTTTCTTTGTTGAGAAGCGATACCTGCGGCCTGATGGATCGGAAGTGTGGGTTAGCGTGAACGTGTCGCTAATGCGAGGCGCAGATGGGACAGGGCAGCAATTAATCGGCGTCGCGCAAGATATTACGGAACGTAAAACCGCAGAAGCCGCATTACGCAGCAAAGAGGCCGATCTTCGGCTCGTACTCGATTCCGCGACGGACGGTGTCTACTGTGTCAACGCCGATGGTGTCACAACGCTGTGCAACGTGGCGTTCCTGACAATGCTCGGCTTCGAGCGCGAACAAGATGCGGTGGGCCGCAAACTCCACGATGTCATCCACCACACGCATCCGGATGGCACGCATTATGCTGAGGAAGAATGCCCGATCTACCGAACGGCCAAGGACGGCGGCTCTGCGCATGTCGAATATGAATTATTCTATCGTATCGACGGTACGAGCCTTCCCGTTGAGTACTGGGTCAGTCCTATCTTTCGTGATGGGAAGCGCCAAGGCGCAGTCTGCACGTTTATCGACATTACCGAACGGCGGTGTGCGCAAGAGCAGCAGGATTTATTGGTCCGAGAACTGCACCATCGGATCAAAAACCTTTTTGCGATAGCCAGTGGAATTGTCTCGCTCAGCGCGCGTTCCGCGGCCACCCCTAACGAATACGCGACTGATATTCTCGGCAGATTAGATGCACTGGCATTAGCTCACGACCTAATTCTCCCGACCGAGGACCGCGATGAAGGCACGGTCGCCAGCCCCACCAGTTTAGAGGAATTATTGCGGAGGATTTTATTGCCCTATAGCACGCGGTCGAAAGGCCGCGACGGTCGCATTGTTTTGGAAGGGTCACCCGTGAAGCTGGGCGCGCGCTCGGTTACAACCTTTGCTCTCGTTATGCATGAACTGGCGACAAACGCTGCAAAATATGGAGCCCTTTCTGTAGAGGAAGGAAGTGTTAGAATAACGTGGGAATGCTTTGCCGGAGCTCTAATGATACAGTGGGAAGAAAGCGGAGGCCCCTTAATTAGTGGACCACCTAACTCAAAGGGATTTGGGACAGTGCTTTCTAAGCATAGTGTCCACGAGCATTTCGGAGGTAAAATTTCCTACACTTGGAAAGCCACAGGTCTTTTGGTCGAAGTTGCCGTCCCGATGGAGCGATTAAGACATTGAGAGACGAGCGGTGGCGCGGCTTCAACAGAGACCGGTGTACCGGGCCATCGTTGATCTCAGGTCCTCTTGTAGAGACGGCTTTCGGACCAGCGGAAAACTGTGCCCATCGCTCTCTTGCGGCTAAAGGGCAAACCGCCGTTTATGACCCTGAGCGGACCTCAGCCGCCGAAGATGCTGCATTGCACGGATGATCGGTGACGCTCAATAGTGTTACAATTCGAAGCGTCGACGCGGGCAGTAGTACGGTGAACATATTCGAGTTTGCAATGGCGATGCGTGCCGATATTGTCCCCCTTGGCAAACTAGGCAGGAAGGCTAAAGACGTGACCCTTCGCGCCCGACTGTTGCTGCTCATCCTTCTTGCCGCAGTACCGACCATAGGGATCGAGGCGTACAGCGAAGCGCAACTCCGAAGCACGCGACAAGAGGAAATACGTCAGGAAGCCTTGCGGCTCATGCGGCTTGTGACAGCCGAGCAGGAGCGCATCAATGCATCCGCTCGCCAGCTCCTTGTCGGCTTCTCCGAAGGTGAAGAGGTTCACTCTGCCGATTGGCCGCATTGCAGCGAAACCGCAAAACAGGTGCTGGCGCGCGTGGAGGGATATGTGAACATCGGCATCGCGACCGCCGACGGCGATCTGCTCTGCTCCGGGTTGCCACCTCCGCCTGACGAGGACATGCGGCGGCAAAGTTTCCTGCAGGGGATGACACCCTCAGGCAATCTGCTGCTCGGCAGCTACCATGTGGGTTTGATAACCGGCAAGGCCGTTCTTATGGTCGCGGTGCCGCTGCCGCAGAGCGGCGGAGCTGTGCCGCTCGTCGCATGGGTCAATATTGACTTGCAGTGGCTCGCACGGCACTTCGCTGATCGCTTCAACTCACCCAACCTGACACTGTTGATAGCAGACAACCGAGGGACCATCCTTGTGCGTCTGCCCGATAACGCCGCCTGGGCCGGCAAACCGTTGGGCGATCAGTTTTCCTCCCTGCTAAACGCCCCGGCCGAGGGGGTTAAGGATACGATCGGCATAGACGGCGAAGAACGGATCATCGCTTACTCGCCGCTTGGCACTGAGCCAAAAGGCATTTATGTCGGGGTCGGGCTTTCCAAGGCGCCCTTTATGGCGCCCATCGATCGAAGCACTTTGTGGATGGCCGGTCTCAGCGCCGCGGTCTTCCTCCTGGCGACGGCGGTGGCGTGGCTGATCGGCGATCTTTCGATAAGACGCCCGGTCGAAAGGCTCCTTCATGCGGCGCGGGCCTGGCAAACGGGCGACTTTACGGCCCGTGCAGGACTGCCGAAGACTGGTTCGGAGATCAACAGACTGGGAACCGCATTCGACGAGATGGCGGCAGCCGTGCAGGTGCGCGACCAAACGCGCCAGATCATCGAGGATAACGAGAAACTGTTGCTCCAGGAACTGCAACACCGCAGCAATAATCTTCTGGCGATCATCCAGTCCATCGCACGCGGGAGCTTCTCGGGAAACAGCGTCGATGAGGCGCGAAAAGCGTTTGAATCGCGATTACAGGCGCTGGCGCGTTCCAATCATCAGCTCAATAAATCGACCGGGGCGGCGCTTGATTTCGCTGACGTGGTGCGGGCGGAGCTCGCAATGTTTCCCGACAGAACCGCGGTCGACGGCAAGAGCCTTGCCATTAGTCCGCAAATTGCTCAAAAATTTACCCTCGCGCTACACGAACTGATGACGAACGCCATGAAATATGGGGCGCTCGCAGGCCCCAAGGGTAGAGTAGCTGTATCATGGACGCTGCAGCGTAATGGCGCTGAACCCGTTCTGAAGCTGAGATGGGAAGAGCGAGGCGGGCCGCCTGTAGGAGCTCCCGTCAAAAATGGCTTCGGCAGCCTTCTCATCAAAACCAGTTTTCCAAGTGCCCAGATCGATTTTGGCCATGAAGGCCTGACCTGTGAAATCGAGTTCGACTGTAGACCAAACGACGGGGCGACAGGAGTCCGGAACTGAGATTGGAAGCGGTACCCTCACCATCGCAACCTAATCGTCATTCGGCGGGCAATTTCGGCTCTGACGCTATTTTGGTGCTACAGCTCCTTTGTCGGCGCTGATTAGTCTGTTTTAGTAGATCGATATTGCCACAAGCCTTACATTTGTCGCCCGACGAGTTTGAGGCGCGTAATTTGACCTCCGGTCTGTCCGTTAGACCGAAGTAGTGTGATGGTTGCCCGGACGAGGATATGCCGCGCGATCTCTTTCGCAAACGGGAGCGCCAAAGTTTCGTATTCGAATGAGCAGTGCGGGGAGGGTGTTTGAGGTATATATTTGTTGGCTCTCTCACACCCACCGCGTGCACGGGCGTTACGGTCTTGCGAACATCGCTTTATCGAACAGCTGGCGCATGTTGGGCGCGAGTTCCAAGCTCGCCACAGTGCTGAGCAGATGATCGATCGCGGTCTGGGCGAGACCGGTTTCCGGAATCAGCCGGTGCGCAAACATTGAAATCTCGTGGAAATCCGGTTGACCGACCGGCGACGTCACTTCGTCCATCATCGCTGTTCCGTCCGCGAGCCGCAGCCGCAGTCGAGAAGCACGCGGGACAAGTGCTGGATTGGCAACAACACGCACACGTTTCGCGTGCGCCCCTATGGCGGCGTCGTCGAGCCGGGACAGGCCGTCCAGCGTCAGCGCCTGATCGGTCAGCGCGAGACCGAGGGAAAACTGGGCACTCATCTTGGTCGCCACGCTGCTAGCAAAGGGACCGCAGTTGTCGATGCCGGGATAGGCGGCTTCGTATGGACTGAGCTCTAGAATGATTTCCGTAACGCTGGCCGGGTTAAGGTTGCGAATGAGCTTTAACGTCGAGGCAACTGGTCCCTGCAGAATAGCGCAAACTGGGTAGGCCTTCACGGTTGCTTCGGCAATTTGCCAATGTGTCCCGAGGCCGGCCAAAGCCTCACGCGTAGGCTCTTGCGTACCAGCATAGGCACGGTAGAAGCCGCCTTTGCCTTCCAGAATGTAACGCGCGGCGGTCGCACCGGCTTGGGCCGCCCGGGCAGCTAAAATGCCGTTGCGAGCGGCGAAACCGAGTTGCAACGGAAATTCGGGGCTGCCTTCCTCCCAAACCTGCGATAACCCGGCAGCCAAGTGCGCGGCAAGCGCAATTGCCTGTGCAGTCTCGCCGCCAGAGAGGCTTAACAGTTTGGCGGCTGCTGCGGCTGCACCGAAAGCGCCAAACACACAAGCCGCACGAAAGCCGCGCCCGGTGACCAGATGATCGAAATCGCGGCCAATGCGTCCCAGCACTTCATAACCGAGCACTATGGCGGCTAGGAATTCGGCGCCGCTGCTGCATTGCGTTTCCGCAATAGCAAGCGCCGCCGCCATCACGGGACTCCCGGGGTGCGACGTCGAAGCGGCATGCGTGTCGTCTTGCGAGCGGGCATGCAACAGCGCACCATTCGCAAATGCGGCCGCCTCCACGGTGACACGCGTGCCGTCATGCAAGAGTGTGGCCTGCGCGGGTAACGGCCAGAATCGCTTGGCCATTACGTGTGCGACACATTCGCGCCTGCGGCCGGCTAGTGCCATAATAAAATTATGTACGAAACTAACTTTGGCGCGATTGATGACCGGCGGCGGAATGACAGCAAAGTTAGTTGCGGCGACAAAGTCGCCGAGCGTTTCTGTGAGTGAAGGACGGGATTGGCCAGCCATGCAGAGCCTCGATTTCAGAGCCGCACTTCATTGCGCAAGTTTTCGCCGTGCAGGAAGCGCGAGGCATTGTCAAAGATCGAGCGCATCTTGCGGCTGAAGGCATCGAGGGTCCCGCCGGCGTAATGCGGCGTCAGCACGACGTTGGACAGCTTACAAAGGGGGTGATCCGGCCGCACCGGTTCCTCGGCGAAAACATCGAGGCCGGCGCCGAGCAGATGGCCGGACGCCAACGCCTGGTGAAGCGCGGCCTCGTCGACGAGGCCGCCGCGCGCGGTATTGATCAGGATCGCGCCCGGCTTAATTTGTTTGAGCGCTGCGGTGTCGATCAAGGGCGGGGCGTTGGGGGCGAGCGGCGCATGCAGCGTCAGAATGTCGGCTTGGCGCAAAATCTCATCGAAGCTGCGATGGACAATGCCCAGATCGCGCTCGCGATCGGCCGCCAATGGCCCCGAGCGATTGCAATAGAGACCGGCCGTGCCGAAAGCCTTCAGACGCGAGGCTGCCGCCTGGGCGATCCGTCCCATGCCAATATAGCCGATGGTCCTGCCGGTGAGCTCGGGCGAGATTGGTCGTAAAGTGTGACGGTGGAAGCGACCCTGGCGCAACTCGTTGTCGGCATAAACCAAGTGCCGACAAACCGCGAGAATCAAGAGCACGGTCAATTCGGCTACACTCTCGGAGGTGCCCTCGACCGTCAGCGCGAGACGGACGCCACGCGCCTTCAGGGCGGCCAGATCGACGGTGTCGTGGTAGCCGACGCCCTGATGGATGAGCAAGCCGAGCTTGGGGGCCGCCCCCACCAGCGATGCCGGGAAGGTGGCATTGGCCTGGATTGCGATTTCGCAATCGGCGATCTTGGCGTGACGCTCGTTGTCGTCATCGCGTTCGAGCGTGATCAATGTCAGACCGTCCGGCACTAGATCGCGCATGAGCCGATAAACCGGCTCGGTGCCGAACGCGGTGTAGAAGATCTTCATCCGAGGCCATGTGTGCGTGTGAGGGTGCACAGCCCGGGGTTGGTCATCTCCAGCGCCATCTGGCCGTACGAAGCCGCCCAGTCTCGCCTCGGCAGGGCCGACCTTGGCATAGTGCAAAGCGACATCAATCCCATCTCGCCGGCGATGCTTTGCTATCCGCCATAGTCGCCATTAATAGGATTTTGGGAGGCCCAGTTCGCGCTCGGCGATGTAACAGAGGATCATCTCGCGCGAGACCGGAGCGAGCTGAGTCGCCATCATCTCGCGAAAATAGCGCTCGACATGAAATTCGGCGGCATAACCCATTCCACCATGGGTGCGGATGGCCCGATCGCAGGCGTGGAATCCAGCGTCAGCGGCGAGATATTTGGCGGCATTGGCCTGCGCGCCGCATGGTTTGCCGGCATCGTAGAGCCCGGCCGCATGCAAAGTCATCAGCTCCGCGGCGTACAGCTCCGACCAGCATTGGGCCAGCGGATGCTGGATCGATTGGTTTTTCCCGATGGGTCTGCCGAATACGACGCGATCATTGGCATAGGCCACGGCGCTTTTCCAGGGCACGTCGCCCCATGCCGACGACCTCGGCGGCGTTGAGTATGCGCTCCGGATTGAGGCTGTCGAGAATATAGCGAAACCCTTTGCCCTCCTCACCGATTCGATGTTCAACTGGAATCTCGAGCCCATCGATGAAGGTCTGATTAGAGTTGACCGCATGGCGGCCCATCTTCGGGATCTCGCGCACCTCGATTTTGGTTCGGTCCATGTCCGCGTAAAAGAGGGAAAGCCCTTCGGTCGCCTTGGCGCCTTCCTCGATCGGCGAAGTGCGGGCGAGTAACACGATTTTGTCGGCTTGCTGCGCCGTACTGGTCCATATTTTTTGCCCGTGTACGACGTAGTGGTCACCCTTGAACACCGCTCGGGTCTTGATTTTACTTGTATCCAAGCCTGCATCGGGCTCGGTAACGCCGAAGCAGGCTCGCGACGAGCCATCGATGATCTTCGGTAGCCATTCCCGCCGCTGTTTGTCGGTCCCATGTTTGACGATCGAATGCAGACCGAAAATGTTGATATGGATCGTCGAGCAGGCAGCAAAGGCGCCGGCTGAGCGACCCACTTCCTGCATCATAATGGCGGCCTCGGTGACTCCTAAGCCTGCGCCGCCGAATTCCTCTGGCATGGCGATGCCCAGCCAGCCGCCCTCGGCGACGGCCTGAGCAAATTCGAATGGAAACGAGTGAGTTCGATCTCGCTCAGCCCAATAATCGTCATCAAAGCGGTCGCAGACCGCGCGCACAGCGTTCCTGATCTCGGCTCGCTCAGATGTATCGGCGAGCGTTTCCGTTGCCATCACGGGCATGCTCCCCTTGATCGTCGTCGCGGACCGCGCTGCCTCCAGCCCACCACTAATGGTCTTTGCCGGCGGCTTGCGCGCCATTTCGCTATAGCGAAAAGAAATCGCTTCACCGAAATCATTAAGGAGCTGGTGGTATCGAGTCAATCCGGGACTCGAGCGGGAATGACGGACCCCCGCCCTCTTTTTTCCAGGCCTGCGCGCATCCGAATCCTTCTAGTAGGATGCTTTGTATTTCACGAGCGACGATTTCAGTTCCCAGAAAATTAGCTCAGGATCGCCGCCGCCGGCACGTATGGTCTGCTGCCAACTCGTCATAAGCGGCTCCGACGCCTTACGCCAAAGGTCCAATTGTTCGGGTGTCAACGTATAGACTTCGTGGCCAGGTGCGGCGCGCATCTTCCCGCGGCCGGCAGCCTCGAATTCTGCCCAGGGTCCTCCGAGTTTTTGCGCCCACTCGCTGGTACAGTGGTCGTCGATCGCCTTCCTCTGGTCGGCGTTAAGGGCATTGTAAACGGACTTATTGAACACCCAAGCGAACGGCGCCGTGAATAGCGGGACATCGAGGTGATACTTCGTGACTCTGTCGATGCCGAAAAGAAACAGAGAGCCCCAGGGAAACGTAATTGCATCGGCCGTTCCGCGCTCGAGAATCATTCGCGCTTCGGGCGCAGACGACGCGACGTTCGTTCCTCCCAAGAGCTTTATCAGTTCGCCGACGTAATTGGTGGAGGGGCGGATGCGCATTCCGGCGATATCGGCGGGGACGGTAATTTTTTTTGCGGGCGAGTGAAATGTGCCGGGATCCTGAATGAAGGCCAGACAGAAATGCACGTCCTTGAGCTCCGCGTCGGCATATTTGCGATACCACGCGTCGATAGCCGCCGATCCGGCGACACCATTCCCCACGATGAACGGAATTTGCGAGACGTTGATGATCGGAAAGCGACCCGGCTGATAGCCTGTGGCGACGAAGGCTACATCGACGATGCCGTCGCGCGCCATGTCATAGTGGTCGATTGCCTTGCCCAACTGCTCGGAAGGGAAGATTTTGAACTTTAGGGAGCCTTTAGATTCCTCCTCGATGGCCTCGGCCCATTCCTGAGCGCTCTTGATCAACGGATGGGTCGGCGGCAGCCAAATCGAGATTTTCATTTCAGTGGCGTTTTGTGCCACCGCGGGTCGCCCCACTGCCAAAAGTTGCAATGTCACTGCCGCAAAGGCGGCGGTTGCGGCAATTTTTCTAATCAAAGCCATGCCAGGCGACACTTGCGTCGGCTCAGTCACCTTACCCATCGCCCACCCCTCCCAAAAACCATTTTGGCAACCGCTTTAATTATTTTGGCCGACTGTGTTTGGCATTTCAATCATGGAGTTGATAGCCAACTTTAATTTGGCCCGCCATCTACTGCCCATGGTGGAATCTCCATCGTCGCCAACCATTACGCTGTTTCCGGAACTCGGTCGGGCCGAAGGTTTGATGGCCTATGGGCCGAATCTACTCGGCACATGGCGCCAGGTCGGCGTCATGATCGGCAAAGTCCTGCAGGGAACGCAACCGGCCGATCTGCCCATTGAACGGCCGACTGAGTTCGAGCTGGTGATCAACATAAAGACCGCGAAGGCGCTGGGCCTCAAGGTGCCGCTGTCACTCCAGGCCAGCGCCGACGAGGTAATCGATTGAAGACCGGCGACTTCCCGTATTGGCCCTGAACGGCCGCGATGACGGATGCCCGCCATGGCCGCTTTCGGAGGCATCGCTTCCGCGTCGGCTGTTGACCGCCAAGGCGGCGATTGACCCTTCGGCCTTTAGTCGAGCCGAAATCCCGCACTGCAGCGCCCCCTAACTTGGTCCTCGCAGATGCGGTATCCTGCCAGGGACGAGGGCACTAGATGCAATTCGGTCAACTGAAACGGCGCAAGTTCATGGCGCTCATTGGCGGCTTGGCAGCGTGGCCGATTGCTGCGACGGGGCAGCAGTCGAATGTTCCCGTTATCGGCTTTATCAACGGATCGTCCGCGACGGCCTACACTGCATATGTGCAGGCATTCATCCGCGGGCTTGCGGAAGCGGGCTATACCGCCGGGGAAAATGTCGCAATTGAATACCGCTGGGCCGAGGGGCATTACGAGCGCATCCCGGAGATGGTCGACGAGCTTGTACGCCGTCGTGTTGCTATCCTTGCCCCGAACACGCCGGCAGCACAGGCGACCAAGCGCGCGGCAGGCAATATCCCAGTGGTGTTTCTTACAGGCCAGGACCCGGTCGCGAGCGGCCTCGTCGAAAGCCTAAACCGCCCAGGCGGCAACGTGACAGGCGTGACCTCCATGTTTGGAGAACTCGCGTCGAAACAGGTCGGGCTTTTGCACGAGCTGGTGCCCGGCGCAACTTTGATCGGCTACCTCGTCAACCCGGGAAATCCGATCACCGAAGGGAATGTGCGGGACGCAGTCGATGCTGCGCAAAAGATTGGTGAGAAGATTGAGATCGTCCATGCGAGTAGCGATGCCGAAATCGACGCGGCGTTCGATACGCTGCGCGGCACCGGCGCTGGCGCGCTGCTCGTGCAGCTTGACGCTTTTCTCGTCAACAAAAGGATCGTAGCGCTTGCTGCACAAAATGCGCTGCCCGCCCTGTATCAGACTCGCGAGCTAATCGCCGCGGGCGGGTTGATGAGCTATGGATCGAGCCTTGCTGACATGTACCGCCAGATGGGCGTTTACACCGGTAAGGTTCTCAAGGGCGCAAATCCGGCCGAGTTGCCTGTCTTGCAGCCTGTCAAATTCGAGATGGCAATTAATCTGAAAACCGCGAAGACGCTCGGGCTGAAAATCTCTGATAATTTGCTGTCGCTTGCTGACGAAGTGATCGAATAGCGATCTTTTTGCTGCAGTGCGCGAGGCCGGTTGTGGCCCAAAGCGGCGCTTACCGCGCTGCAGCTGTCAGGTCGCTATTGGGGGCATAGCGGACACGCACCAGACCCTTCTCAGGAACTTTGACGGAGTACTTAAGCGCCCCAATACGGCGGAACGGTCGTCCGCAGAACTAGCGCAATCATAATCGTTTGTTATGGACGCATGACGCAGCGAACACCGCCGGCAGCGATTATCGGTTGGTCATGAGCGGTACGACAAACAGTACGATATGCACCGAGGAGCTGACGCCTAAGAAATTGAAAAATAAGAAGATTCGCCGGCAGACCGAGCACTCCATCATCGGAGCGACTGAAAATCGGCGGGGCCGACTCTGCTGTGATTTTTCAATTTTATCAGTCACTTCGTTAATTCTCGTTAGGGCTGATGTCGTACCGTTTTCGGGTAGGTGCGGCCGAGATTGTCGGTGATAATATCGGGAGCGAAGGCGTCGGCGTAAGCGCGCCCGTAACATCAACGCCGTAAAGCTGGAGAACCGACTTGGCAATATCGAGAGCGATTGTCGTGATCGCTGGCACGGATGGCTTCCCCGAATTCGGGCCGAATCGGGGGGAGGCTCATCGGCGCCCCCATCTTTGGCACTCCCGTGCCGCTGCGGGAGCCGTCCTCAGCATCATAAGCTGCCTCAGCCGGCGCAACATGATCGGCAAGACTAAAACAAAAGACTGCCTCATGGTGGTCTCTTCAAGCGAAATCAAGTGTTCTGATTGGGGCTACGATGGCTGATGTCGTCTTTAACGCCGCTCAACCAAACAGACCCGTCGCACCGAGGCAAGTGGCGATGAGCGCGGGATCGGTCGGACGGGGTCGCCGACGCCTCAGGGAGTGATTGTGCCACGCCATGCCCGGATTCTTGTTGACGTACAACAGGTACTTAGTGGCGCAAGGACACGCGCATGAGCATTCCGTTTTTCGGGAATAGGAACAGCTGTCCTGACGGCTGCGGGCGATAGCCGGGTGGGACCTCGAACCGCGCGGCACGAACAAAAGTGGCGAGCATGATCGTCGCCTCAATCATGGCGAAGGCGGCGCCGATGCAGATTCGTGGTCCTGCACCGAACGGCAAGAACTGATAGCGCGTTCGCTTCGCCGTTTGCTCGGGCGAAAAACGGCTGGGATCGAAACGATCCGGATCGACCCAATAGCGCCGATGGCGATGCACCGTATAAATTGGCACAACGGCGATCGTTCCAGCGGGAATTAACACGCCCTCAATCTCGACGTCTTTAAGGATGTCGCGCACGAGGACCGGCGCGGTCGGGTAGAGCCGCAGCGCTTCGCTGTAGACCTGTTGCGTCATGACGAGCTCCCGATAATGTTCGGATCTTACCGGGCCGGAACCCACGACCTGATCGATTTCTTGCAGAATCCGTGCCTCCCATTCCGGGCTCTGCGAGACCAGGTAGAGCGCCCAAGTCAATGATAGGGCGGTGGTGTCGTAGCCGGCGACAAGGAATGAGAGGATGTTGTCGACCAGAAGCTGATTGGACATCTTCTGTCCGGTTTCCGGATCCGACGCGGCCAGCATGCGGCCGAGCAAATCGTCGCCTCCTGCCACGCCGACGCGGCGTGCGGTGACAACTGCGGATACCGCCTTGCGCATCCGAATTTCCTGCGCCCGCATCGCCCGGCTGCCCGGTCGCGGCAGCCAAGACGGAAGACCGAGCATCGAGTACATGATCCACCAGTTTGCATTGTTAAAATAGTCGGCGTGCCCCTGCTCGATTGCCGCGATCACATCGGCAGCGCCGCCCACCAGCATGGTGCTGGAAATGACGCGAAAAGCCGCACGCAGCATGTCCCGGTTGATAACGCGAAGTTCGCCAGGGGGCGCCGCGCGCCAGGCTGCAACGGTCGCTTCGGCCGAGGAGGTCATGATCGAGCCGTAACGCAGCAATTCCTCGTGCCGAAATAGCGGCGCCGCGGCGCCGCGCTGCCAACGCCAGTCTTGCCCCTCCGACGAAATCATCGGTCTGCCGAACAGCGGCTCCAAAGCTTTGTTCTGAAGCTCGCCCTTGGGGAACTCCGACTGCCGCGAGTGCAGGAGGCTCTTCACCGCTTCCGGACCGGTGA
Organism: uncultured Alphaproteobacteria bacterium; assembly: GCA_963696555.1. Lineage (GTDB taxonomy): Bacteria > Pseudomonadota > Alphaproteobacteria > Rhizobiales > Xanthobacteraceae > BOG-931. The sequence continues at coordinate 37,705 of CAVOKR010000017.1, forward strand.
TGAAGGCAATGCGCGGTGGCCCCGGTGCAATAACGATCGGCTCGTCGTAAGCTTGCTCGGGAACAATTTCCAGATTGTTTTGCACGACCTTGATCAAATTGTGTGGGAAGCGCAGCGGCTTGCGCGCTGGCTTGATCCGGGGTGGATAAAATGGCGTAGCGCCGTCGTGCGTTCCAAGCATATCGATAGTCCTGTGCAGTTCCATCCCGTTTGCGCAAGTGCCAGGTCGCAAGTCGAGCGAGCAGCGCGCGGTCGACAAATTAAAACGGCCGCCTACGCAATGTGACTTTCGACGGCTCGACCTTCTCCCGCAATTTCGTCAGTGGCCGGCGCTCGCACGACACACGGTCGTAAAGTGGCTCGTAATCTTCCCATTCCGTCCCGAACAGCCGATCAAGCAGGCGTGTGCCCAAACCGTAGTTGCCGGTATAGCGGGAGTGATGCAACGAATGGTAAGTGGCGCTGGTGAGTACCTTGCCAAGCGATCGATTAAAGCGTTCCGGCTTGAGTTCGTAATTGGCATGACTGAACGAATTGATGATCAAGTATGCGGCGTACCAGACCGCTACGCCGTAGAAATTTAGGCTGACGAACCGGTCCAGCGCGGCGAGCGGCAGCAGCAAGCCCAAATCGAATATCAGTTTCTCCATGAACGAGAACGAAACTGCGGTGAAGGGACTGTTCAAGGCGCTCTTGTGGTGCTCAACGTGAATCCAGTGCAACAACCTGATGTGGAAAGCGCGATGGGAGCTATAGTGCCAAATCTCCGCCCAGATCGTCGTGCCGATCCCCGACAACACGAATGACAGCCAACTGTCATTCTGAAAGAAGCCGAGATACACAATTCCCCCGAGTATAACGGCGTGCATCGGCGTATGCAGCGAATTTTTGAATTCCCTCGATACCTGCTTGTCGCTGATCGGAAGATTGTAAATGGTGCGAGCGCAAATCTTCCACTCGTATTTGGCCGCAGCATACCAGATGACCGCCATGAGATGACCCAAAACGGCTATCATTCCGAGAACGACAATCTCCCCCATCGAAATCATGCCGACGCCCCTCTTGCCGCAACGGCCCGGGTTCGCGATCCGCGCAGGGCGTCAAGCCATTTTATCAATTTCGCCTTTACGTAGAATTCCAAATACTGGAGCGCGCCGAAGTCCTTGACCCACCGATCCTTGTACCTGTCGCTAATCATCAACGGATAGGAAGGACCGTTTTCACGGTGGTAAAAACATTCGCCGACGACCGTAAAACCCATCGCCCTGTAATACGGCAAAAGCGGTGGGATGCAATCGATATAGAGTTCCTTGATGCCATTCTGACTGCAGTGCCGTGCTGTCGCGCACATCAGTTTAACCGCCGCCGGACTTTTGCGTTTTGTTTTTTTGACGATGAATTTCGTGCAGACGGCCGTCTTGGCCGGATGGTGCGGCGAGAGCTTCATTCCGTAAACATCTTCGAGCAGTCCAAGCGGCCCGTCCGCGGCGAAATTAACGCGCAGCGTGCCGATAGCTGCACCGCCTTCGAGCGCTAGAAAGGTATATCCCACATCGTCGAGGGCATCCGATATGACCTTCCTGTCATGGTCGGCGAACGGAGATTTACGTCCCAAATCCCGACAATAAACCTCGTATCTCAAACGCTGCGCCGCCGTCAGCGCGTCCTCGCTGCGACATAACAGAATATCGATGGTCGAGCGGCGTGCGTATTCGCGGGATTCTCCTCCGAAGATCGTGTTGGAATTTGTCCGGTCCTCGGCAATTGCAGCCAGCACCCGCAGCAAGCGCACGACCAACGCCGGTTGCTCGCGTTCAAGGGAGGCCAAAACGGTATCGTCGATGACCAAAGCGCGGGTTGCGACGTTTGCGGTGACCGTCGCCACGGCCGGCGACCCCCGCAAGAAACTGATTTCACCGATTGGCCATCCGGCGCCTACGCTAATGGCCGGCGGTGCCGCAGCGTCGCGGCCGAAATCGATTTTTGCCAGACCTTCCGTCAGCCAATACATTGACCGGTAGTGTTGACCCTGCTGCCGGAGGACGTCACCGGGCTCGAAGCTCACGGTTTCGCAGAAATCACGTAACACCCGGGCGTCGCCGGGTGCCAACACGGAAATGTCCGGATCGCTCAAGGGCAACATGAGAATCCGACAGTAAGCTCCACGGGATGCCCCCTAAAAGAGGACGACGCCGACAGTGAGACATTTGGAATTCTAATTTTAGAATCATAATCCTTGAGATTTGCCGGTGCAAGTTGACAACGCCCGCCCCTGTCTTCGTCCTGTAGGGACGCAAGTGCGTATCATCTGCAAAGCCGACGCTAGTGGCGGTTGTCTGCCTAACTTAGTATAGTGCGAACAATCAACCTGACCGTGATGACTCGGTCATAGCCGTCCGTGAGTTCCGCGAGGTTCATTCGATGCCGTTTTCATCCTTCCGGCGGGAATGGATCACTAAACCGATCTTTCGGATTGCGCAGCATGCGCTACCCCGCCTGTCCGATACCGAACGTGAGGCCATCGAAGCGGGCGACGTCTGGTGGGACGCCGATCTGTTCACCGGCAATCCCGATTGGCAGAAGTTGTTGGCCTATGCTCCCGCCCGACTTTCGGAGGACGAGCAGCAATTCCTTGCCGGTCCGGTTGATGAGCTCTGCCGTATGATCGACGACTGGAAGGTCAATTGGGAGTGGTATGACCTACCGCCTGAAGTTTGGGATTTCCTGAAAACTCGCAAATTCTTCGCGATGATCATTCCAAAGTCGTATGGCGGCCTTGGCTTTTCGGCCTATGCGCTGTCGGAAGTCATCCGCAAACTGTCGTCGCGATCTGTTTGTGCGGCCTGCACCGTGATGGTTCCGAATTCGCTCGGACCCGGCGAATTGCTGCTGCAATTCGGTACCAAGGTACAACAGGATTACTGGCTGCCGCGTCTGGCGCGTGGTGAGGATATCCCGTGCTTCGCTCTCACAAGCGCGGAGGCAGGATCGGACGCCGCGTCCATGACCAATTCTGGCATAGTCTGCCGCGGCTCCTTCGAGGGGCGCCAGGTGCTCGGCATTCGGCTGAATTGGCACAAGCGCTACATCACGCTTGGGCCGATTTCGACCGTGCTGGGCCTCGCCTTCAAACTGCGTGATCCCGACCGCCTGATCGGCGACAAGGACGACATCGGCATTACGTTGGCGCTCGTGCCGACGCATCTGCCCGGCATTAGCATCGGACGCAGGCATCTGCCGGCGATGCACGTCTTTCAGAACGGCCCGAATTGGGGTCGCGACGTTTTTATCCCATTGGACAATATCATCGGCGGCGTCGAGCAGGCAGGCAAGGGCTGGAAGATGCTGATGAGCGCACTGGCGGCCGGCCGTGGCATCTCGCTGCCGTCACTGTCAGCGGCCGGTGCGGCCTTTAGCGCCAATGTTACCGGAGCCTATGCCCGCATCCGCGAGCAATTCCGCGTCGCGATTGCGAAATTCGAAGCGATCCAGGAGCGCCTTGGGCGTATTGCGGCGACCGCCTATCTGCTCGATGCCGCGCGTCGCATGACGTGTGCGGCGATCGACGACGGCCACCGTCCAGCCGTCGTCACTGCCATCATGAAGGCGCAGGCGACCGAGCGCCTGCGGGTATCGATCAACGACGCGATGGATGTGCACGGGGGTAAAGGCATCATCGAAGGTCCGTTGAATTATCTTGGCAGCCTATACCGCGGCGTGCCGTTGGCCATCACGGTCGAAGGCGCCAATATTGTTACCCGCAGCCTCATTCAGTTTGGCCAAGGCGCCATTCGCTGCCATCCGTACTTGCTCAGGGAAATGCAGGCGCTCGCAGACACCGACCGCGCGCGCGGCCTCGACGCCTTCGACCAAGTCTTATGGAAGCATCTTGGGCATAGCGTCGCCAACACGATGCGCGCGTGGGGCCGCGCCTGGACAGGCGGAATCTTCGCACCCTCGGCTGACGCCGGCGCGGCCAAACCATTTTACCGACAGCTGAGCCGGCAAGCTGCCGCGTTTGCACTCGCCGTCGATCTTTCATTGCTCACGCTTGGCGGGGCGCTGAAGCGCAAGGAGATGATGTCGGCGCGTTTTGGCGACATCCTTTCGGAACTTTATCTGTCGAGCGCAGCGCTCAAGCGCTGGAACGATGAAGGCTGTAAGCCGGATGACTTCCCGCTGCTCGAGTGGTGCATGGAGGCGAGTATTTCGACCATCGAAATCCGATTCGATGAGATCATCGCAAATTTTCCGGTCAGGCCGGTTGCCTGGCTCTTACGCTTCCTCATCCAGCCCCTCGGTCCGCGCCGCCGTGGACCTTCTGATCGCGTCACCGAACGCTGCGCCGCCATCATCACCAATTCGGGCGAGGCACGCGATCGTCTCACAGGAAATTTGTTCCATCCGACCGACATGGCAGGCGTTAACGGCGTCGCGCTACTTGAACGTGCCTTCGCCGTGACGATCGCCGTACAGCCAATTCGCGACCGCATGCGCGCCGCACGTCTTCGCGATGTCGATGTCGCGAAGGCACAGCACACGATCGACGCGGATGAAGCCGCCAAGCTAGAGGCCGCGACAGAAGCAGTCGCCGCCGCAATCGCGGTCGATGACTTCGCGCCGGAAGAGCTGATCTCTCGCGGCGCGACAAACAAGGCAGATATGCCGCCGAACGCGACTCCGCCGGCGAGATCGCAGCTCAGAGCCCTGGCAGAATAGAGGCTGGCTAATCGTATTTTTAGGGAGAGGCGGTTCTAAAGCGCCTTAGCACTTTGGCAGAAGGGTTGTTCCGCACTTGGGCAGCAGCCAATCAGGATGGCGCCTCAAGGACGCTCAAGCAATGACACCCGTGACGTCCAATGACGGGGCTCCGACCAAGGCGCAGCAGCTGGAGAAGATCTGGCTCGCCTCCTACCCGACGGGCGTTCCGCAGACCATCGATGGCCGCGCATCGGTCACGGACCACTCCACAGTAGGAATAGAAGAAGAGTTGATCGAGGGTGCCAATGTTGCTCGTGCTCATCGAGCGGCCCAATTCGAGGGTTTAGGGACGGGGCGGCTTCCTCTTTTTCACAAGATGCCACCAAGTTTCTAGGATTGGTGCTATCGATTGGGAGAATTCCGCCAACTGGCGCTCGTCCTCCCCCACGAACACCCCAGAGAGCTTGTTGAGCAATTCAATCACGCCGAAGACTTCACCGGTAGAGCTGGATATGGGGGCGCAAAGCACGCTCGTAGTTTTGTAGCCGGTTTCAAGGTCAATGCTCCGATCGAACTCCGGCCGGTCAGCCGCGTCCGCCACGTTCACGGTCTCGCCGGTCCGCGCAACGAAGCCAGCTATGCCGCGATTAATGGGTATACGGATGGTGAGCGCGCCGCCAGTGGCCTGGGCGACTTTGGACCATAGCTCATCCGAGCTACGATCGATCATGAAAAGTGTGGCGCGATCAGCGCCCAGCACCTGACCGATCTTTATCGTGAGCGCCTCGATCACCTGGTCAAGCGTAGCTTCAAATGATTCTGCGCTCATTAATTCCAGAAGGCCGAGCGAGCGCTGGAAATCGACGGTGAGCTGCTTGAACGTCTCCAAAAAGTCCTCAAGCGACAGTCCGCTTACATACGCGGCGAGTTCCTGAGTAGGGCCTCCCTTGCGCCACATCGTCATGAGCTGACGCGCTCCATCGACGACGCTTCTGCCGGCCTGTTGCATCCGGCCGTCCTCGAGATGGACGATACGGTCTGCGACATCGAGGATGCGATTGTCATGGGTGACGAGCAAGACCGAGCACCTGCCCTCTCTCGCCAGCCGTCGCATGATCTCTATCGCTTCCCGACCGGACTGTTTGTCGAGCGAAGCAGTCGGCTCGTCCGCGAGGATAAGGCGTGGGCTGGTCACAAGCGCACGCGCGATTGCCACGCGCTGCCGTTGACCGCCCGACAGTTGGTCGGGAAAATTCATCGCCCGTTCTTCGAGGCCCACCGCTTCAAGGGCCTTGAGCGCGGCCTGCCGCCGCTCGTTCCGGTCCATCGACTTGATGCGCAGCAGCGGCATCTCCACATTTGCGGCCGCCGTTAACGAATTCAACAAATTATGCGCCTGGAAAATATAGCCGATCTTGCGGCGTACTCCGACCAGCCCGGAACTGTCTGCCCCACGCAATTCCTGTCCCAGCACGCGGAGGCTTCCCTCGTGGAGGGTTCGCAGCGCACCCGACAAAGTTAGAAGCGTCGTTTTTCCCGATCCGGACGGGCCGGTCAAAATGACGATCTCGCCGATCCGCACTTCGAGATTGATATCCGCAAGAATGTGCCGGCGACGTTCTCCATCGCCGTAATAGTAATTGACTCCGCTGGCCACGATCGGCGCCAGGTCCGACATGTCAGAAGACCTCCGCCGGATCCGCAGCGACGACCCGGCGCAGGGACAGCGCCGCCGAAGAGCTCGACATCACGATCGTTATGACGAAGACAAGTGCGCAGGTCTCGGGCTGAAGATGCATCGGCAGCCGCGTGACGATTTTGGTCAGATAGTAGAGCTGAGATGCGATCGCGATGCCAAAGAAGTAGCCCAGCACGGCAAGGATCAAACTCTCCTGCAATACCACGCCAAAAAGATACTGGTTAGAGAAACCAAGCGCCTTAAGCGTCGCATACTCCTTCAAATGATCGGTGATGTCCGAGAACAAGATCTGATAAAGAATGATAGCGCCGACGATGAAGCCGATAATGGTACCGAAAGCGAAGACGTAACCGATCGGAGTTGAGCGATCCCAATACTCGGTCTCGCGCTGAATGAGTTGATCCCGCGTCAAGATAAGGACATCGTGCGGGATTCCGGCCTCAATCATACGCTGTACCCGCGTCGGATCTACCCCTGATTCGAGCGTGATCGCCCCGAAATCGATCTCCTCCAGCGAGCGGAAGGAAAAGAGTCGACTGAAATTGAGGTCGCTCGTAATCACCGTCCCATCGACCGCGAAAGTCGTGCCGAGGCGAAACAACCCCGCAATCGTGAACCAGCGATCCTCGATGGCGACCTTCGCCAATCCAGCCCGACGGAACATGTCCGCCACCGGACCGAATTCGGGGCGTGACTGATCATCGAAAAGTCCCACATCCGGCATGCGGATCAAGTTCGTCTGGCGCGCAACCTCGGGCAGATCGAGGACCCGATCATTCGGGTCGAAGCCGACGACGAGAACTTGGCGAACGCTCGCCGCATCCGGATTCTTCAACAGCCCCGGCTCGGTATAGATCGGCGCCACGGATCGGACACCCGTGATCGCCCTGGCCTGCACCAGACGTCGACGTGGAAACGTCGACATCCGGCTCAGCACTTTCGAATTGGGACTGATCATAAAAAGATCGCCGACCAGATGCTGGTGGAATTGGACACCGGCAGCGAACATCGTTTCGCGGAAACCGAGCTGCATGATGATGAGCGTGACCGCGAAAGTAGCTCCGGCCACGCCGACAATGAATCGGGTTGGCTCGCGCTTGAGCTGTGCCCAGGCGAGCGATTTGCGAAACGTTGCACGAAGATCCGACACCTAGTGCCTCACGGTCCTAACGTGACATCAACTTGAACATTGGAGAGGGACTGCACCGCCAGCGGATTGTCGAGCTTAATTTCGACCTCGACCACGCGCGCATCCGTGCGCGCAATAGGATCGGTTGCCAATAAGGCCTGCTTGGCAACCTCCGGCCGGATCTTCACAACTGTTCCCGCAAGCGAGCCGGAAAAAGCGGGGCTGGTTACGACTGCTTGCTCGCCTAAATGGACATATTGCACGTCGGTCTCGTAAACTTCGGCAATGGCACGCATCTCGCGGACCCGCGCCAAGGTCATGATCCCTTCCGGTCCGACCCGCTCGCCCTGATGCGCGTAGATTCGCAGCACCTGACCGTCGATGGGGGAGCGAGCTGTCGCTAGGTCCAGCTCAGCCTGGGCTGCCTCCAGGTTGGCCTCAGCCACGGCTTCCGCTGTGATTTCCACATCGCGGTTTTCTTCTGAGAGCGAGCCATCGGCATAAAGCTCGCGGGCGCGGCGTCCGCGGGCACGCATCTCGCGCAACTGTGTCTCGCGCATTTCGACCGTTGCCTTGCGTGCCACAAACGTGTCGATCCGCGCGAGTTCCTGGCCGGCGTGAACGAAGTCATTCTCCGCGACCAGAACCTGGCCGACCACGACTGAAAAATCCGAGGGACCGGCGACGTGAATGAAGCCGTCAGGCGGCTCGAGTCTGCCTCTGGCCGCCACTACGCCCGGCCGGCGCAACGGCGGCGTCTCGGCCGCCAATGTAGCGCTGGCGCACGCCGCATCAGGCACGCAAGATCTTTCGGAGAACATTAGCCATGCGCCCCCCGCAACGACGAAGGTGGCGACGAAAACGCCTCCCCAAGCAGCCAACCGCATTTCAGCCCTCAGAAATGTGGCATCACTTTCTCGGCGAAGACCCGCAGCGACTCCATTACGATTTCTTGCGATACCGTACCCATTTGCACGACCATGACAATCTCGTCGACGCCGGCATCGCGAAAGCGTGAGACGCTTTCCCTTATCGCTGAGGGATCATCAAATGTCGCGTTCAGAGTGAAGCCCGCCGAATTGCCGCTGGCCCTCGCCAGCGCCGCGGCTGATAAAGCATCGTCACCAACGTCCCCCGGGGCCAATGGCGCTTGCCATAACGGGTGGGCTTACCAGCGGCGCCCAACTGAAACTTATTCTCATTCCTGCGTCCCTGTGTCCAGTTTCTCGCCTGACACCGCCCGCGTCCCGGCTCTCCTCGCTTACGGGAAGGAAAGCTGGGGATCTGCGGCTATGCGACATTGTAGTCTGACAGCAACATCCGGCGGACCCCCCGCTGGTAGTTCGATATGAAGCCCGGCCAAAGCGCCACGTTGCGGCCGGAAACGTCCTGGTACCAGCTGCGGCAACCTCCCACCTGCCAAATTGAGCCTTTCAGGCGCGATTGAAGCCATTCATCGAACTTGAGCTGGGCGTCTTCGCGGACTTCGATGACGCGGAGGCCTTTCTCTGCCATTTGTTTCAAGCAGTCGATAATGTAATCCGCTTGCGCCTCGATCATCATGATCACCGAATTGTGCCCCAAGAACGTATTTGGGCCGAGCATCATGAAGAAATTTGGAAATCCGGCGATAGTGATTCCATGATAAGCCCTGATCGCATCGTGCCAGGCGGCGCGCAACGTAATCCCGTTGCGCCCGGTTACTTGCAAATTGCGCAGCGAATCCACGAAATCGAAACCGGTGCCGAATATGAGCGCGTCGATTGCGCGCTCCGCCCCGTCGGCGGTTATGATCGCGTTCGGAAGCAGCGCAGTAATCCGTTCCGAGACCACTTTCACGTTCGGCTGCACCAGGGCCTGATAGTAATCGTCCGAAAGCAGGATGCGCTTGCATCCCATTCGATAATTGGGTGTGACTACTTTGCGCAGCACCGGGTCGGATATCAGGCGCGCGATCTGCCGGCGGGCGCGCCCCTCGAAGAATCGAAGTAGCCAATCGTTATCCAGCGCCAGCATGCGTAACTCGTGGCGCCAGTGTAGCCATTTTCGGAACGCTTGCCGATATCCCGGTAGGTAACGCAACAGCGCGCGCTCCCATTTGCCGATGAGCCGGTCATGCTTGGGAAAGATCCAAGGCGCGGTGCGCTGAAAAACGTACAGCTTTTCCGCTAGTTGAGCGACCTTCGGCACGAACTGGATGGCGCTTGCCCCTGCGCCGACTACGGCAACCCGCTTTCCCCGCAGGTCGCAATCGGCCGGCCAATTCAAGGAGTGGAACGCAAGGCCCCCGAATTTATCCAAACCCGGCACTTCTGGACGGGATGGCACATGCAGCGCCCCGACTCCGGAGATCAGGACCTTCGCGGTGATCGTTGATCCCGCAGTGGTGATGACGTGCCACAGTGCATCGTGCTCGTTCCACTGCGCGTGCGCCATGGCGGTATTGAAGCGAATGTGCTGGCGCAAACCGTAGCGGTCGGCTACGTCGCGAAGGTAGGTGAAAAGCTCACCTTGCGAAGGATAAAGCCGACTCCAATCCGCCTTCGGGGCGAACGACAGCGAATAGAGATGCGAGGGCACGTCGCAGGCGCAGCCTGGATAGTGGTTATCCCGCCATGTTCCGCCGACATCATTGCCCTCCTCAATGATTGCAAAGGAATTCAGTCCGTTCTCTTTAAGACGGACGCCCATGCACAGTCCGGCAAAGCCGCAGCCAACCACGAGGACGTCCAGGTCGGCGGAGGCTCTAGTGTTCGGCGCCGTCGCATTTGACGGCTGGAGGAGTTCGCCAATTTCCGGTTGCATGCAATCAGCCCCCGTGTGAGGATCGCGTCCCGCGAGTAAATGGCCGCAACATACAGGCCCGCGTTGATCACCCGTATGCCTTAGCATAGACCTCCTCCTACAAGCCATATCTCGGCGGACATTTCGGACTGATGGTGTGCGCCCGGGTCGGCGCAACGACCCCCCACCGCATCGACGTGACGGGCGACGAAGCCTATGGGATAATGGCGTTGATGGAGGATTGAGTGAGACGCCTCTTCAAGTCTGCCGCCTTTACATTAGCGACCTGCTTATTGCTCCTCCTCGTGGTCGGCGTTTCGCTTGTGCTATTTCTCATCCTCGGTCAGCCCGCGCCCGGAACAGTTGTCGACGAGGCGCGCCGCGCCGGCCGTGAGGCCAACTCGTTCGTGGCCGCCGACGAGGACTACTTTCACGGAATGGATGGCGGCCTGATACTGTCACCCGCCGAGATCAGGGGACGCGATACTTGGCTAGTTTGGACCGGAGGCAACGATCGGTTCTGGGACATCCTCACGCGCTATGCATTCGGCTCATTCGATCTCCTGAAGGTTCTGTCCTCACATCCGAGCCTGAAATACAGCCGGGACAATCGCTGGAAATATTTCGGATTGGTCAACGAGCCTTGCTTCGAGACGCCGTCCGGCGGCGATCCCGATCGTTTCGGACTCTGGCTCGACAAGCGGCGCGCCGATTGCGCGCCGGACCCATTCGAGAACGAGCAGAAATATCCCGGCGTCGCCATAGGGTCGCGCGGAAAGACGGTGCCGCGCGGGTCCTATTACGGCTATGCCTCGGGCGTGCTCGGATTGCGGCTCTTTCCTAATCCGGATTTCGACGAAGCAGCCGCAAAAAAATGGGACCCAAAGCGCTACTACGATGATCCGAGCTACTATCTGGCGAAGGATCTGGTCCGACCCTACCGTGTCGGCATGGCGTGCGGGTTCTGCCATGTGGGCCCGAGTCCGATTGCCCCGCCGGCCGATCCCGAGAATCCGAGATGGGAGAACCTGAGCAACACGATCGGATCGAAATATTTCTGGATCGATCGGATCTTCAACTGGTCTGCCGACCAGAGAAATTTCATATTCCAGCTGCTGCACACATCGCGCCCGGGGACCATCGATCCCTCCTTGATATCGACTGACTACATCAACAACCCACGCGCCATGAACGCCATCTACGCCCTGTCGGATCGGCTGGCGGCGGCAAAGAGCTGGGACAGCAAGGAGACCCTCGCGGGCGGCGCACTCAACAACAAGCAGCTCAACGATTACGTCAAGGACGGTCCGCTGACCCAATTCTTCCAACCGCCCGACACCGTTTGGACCGCGCATGTGCTCAAGGACGGTGCCGATTCGGCGGGCGTGCTCGCGGCGCTCAATCGCGTCTACGTCAATATCGGCCTGTTCAGCGAGGAATGGCTGCTGCATTTCTACCCCCTCGTGGGCGGTAAGCCGGAGACGCCGATTCAGATCACTGATCTGCGCAGGAATTCACCCTATTGGAACGCTACCGAGGCCCAAACACCCGACATGGCAGCGTTCCTGCTCAAGGCGTCTACGCCGCATCGGCTGAAGGACGCGCCGGAAGGCAGTGCCTATTTGAGCGATAGCGACGAAGTTCGCGAGCGCGGCAAGGAAGTGTTCGCCGATCGCTGCGCGCGCTGCCATTCTAGTAAGGCGCCGCCGCTGCCCGCGGGCGCCAATCCGGCCGCTTGTGCCGGCAGCCAATATCTGTCGTGCTGGAACCGCTATTGGGAATGGACCAAGACCGACACGTTCCGGGATCAGATGCGTCAAATCGTCAAGGCGTCCGACTTCCTCGAGCACAATTATCTTTCCAATGACATGCGCATTCCGGTTACCTTGCTGCAGACCAATGCCTGCAGCCCCTTGGCCACCAATGCAATCGCCGGCAACGTCTGGGACAATTTTTCCTCGCAGTCCTACAAGGAACTGCCCTCGGTCGGCGAGATCACCTATTATGATCCATTCAGCGGCGAGCCACGGCGGTACAAGATGCCGGCGGGCGGCGTCGGCTATACGCGGGTGCCTTCGCTGATCAGCATCTGGGCTTCGGCGCCGTACCTTCTCAATAAGACGGTCGGCCCGTTCGATCCCAGCCCTTCGGTAGAAGCCCGCATGCGGGTTTTCGAGGCCTCGATCGAACAGATGTTATGGCCCGAGAAACGGCAAAAGGACGCGCTCTTGGGCGACAGAATTCCGGGCCTCATCGATCGCACGACGACAACCAGCTTTCTGCTCGTTCCGGCCGACTATTGGACCGCCGACGTTCCGGGTTGGGTGCGCGCGGCGCTGCATCGCATGCTTCCGAACAGTTTCGACGGAGAAGACATACGCATCGGCCCGATCGCGGCGGGTACTCCGGTCGATTTACTAGCCAATCTGCGGACCCTGCCGGAAACTGACGATTTCGTCGCCGGGGCCAAACACAGCGCCAAGCTTGCGGTTCTCCTGTTCGATCTCGCCAATGCGCTGAGGCGACTCCCCGCAGGCGCAACTGACGAGCAAGCCAGCATGGCCATTCGACCGCTTGTCCCACGGCTGATGGAGCTCAGCAAATGCCCGGATTTCGTCGTCAACCGCGGGCATTACTTCGGGACCGGCAAGTCGGACGATGGTCCGGGCCTGAGCGATTCCGACAAGCGGGCATTGATTGCATTGTTGAAGACCTTCTGATGTCGGGCGATAGACTTCGCTTGGACGATTGAACTTTGAGTTATCCGAAGCCCGGCAGTTTGATTAATTGGCCGGAGCGGGTGACCCCAACTTCGATGCGTTCCCGAAGGGGAGATGTGAAGGAACGGAACTTAAATGACAGAGCTACCTGACGATCTGGTGAAAACCTACGAAGCTAGGGCGGCGATCACAGCGCTACTGTCAGAGCCGCGATTTGAATCGTTCATAACAAGTCTCAACGAAGCCGCCCTGGCCGACCTCGAAAACAGCCTCGAAGGGCTTTGTGTCCCGGCAGGCGCGACGCTGTTTCGGCAGGGCGATACCGCATCGGACATTTTCTTTGTGACGGCCGGACGGCTCGGCGTTCTGATGGATTCGGGCCTTGGCGAGCAGCTAGTTGCGCAAATCGGGCCTGGTGAACTTGTTGGCGAGATCGCTTTGATCTCCAATGACCCCCGCTCGGCCACAGTCTTGGCGCTGCGTGCCACCGAATTGATCCGCATGCCGATCGGCGCCGCGGGTCGGCTGATGTCGTCCAGCCCGGACCTGATGCGCTACATGCTCCGCCTCCTGGCGAGCCGATTGATCAGCACCAGCCGGCCGCCGCCCAAGCGGGCCACCAAGTCGATTGCGGTGATCCCGATCGACGGCGCGCCGCTCGACATCGAAGTGGCCCAAGGAATCTATCGCGAATTCGTCGCGCTGACACGGCGCACCGGGCTGATCGACACCCGAAGCAGCCAACTTGGCATTGGCGAGATCGAGGCGATCGAGAAGGAGCACGATTTGATCGTCTACCAGACGGAGGATCGATCCTCCGCCTGGAGCCGGCGTTGTCTCGGCCAGGCCGACCGTGTCATCTTCGTTGCCGACTCGGACTTCGTTTCCGACGAGGAAGCTGACCGCAAGATCGCTTCAGCCCGCGAGATGCATCGGCCAGCCGACCTGATGCTGCTTGGGCGCCCAGATGCGAGCGAGCCGCATGGAGCGACCGCCTGGCTTCATCGGTTTGCGCCACATGAGATTTTCCATGCCCGGCGAGGGCGCGCCGCTGACTATGCCCGGGTCGCGCGACTGGCCATCGGACGCGCCGTCGGCGTGGTGTTTTCCGGAGGTGGCGCGCGCGCCTTTGCCCAGGTTGGGGCGATGCGCGCGCTCTATGCCGCGGGAATTCCGGTCGACCTTGTCGGTGGAACCAGCATGGGGGCGATCGTTGCCGCCACCACGGCGATGGCGCGCGACGCGGACGAGATCGACGAGCTCTTCCAGTTCGCATTCGTGCGGAACAAGCCGCTCAACGATTACACGCTGCCGCTCGTCTCGCTGTTCCGTGGCCGCAAAATGAGTCGACTGCTGCATTACAAGTTCGGCGACCGGACCATCGAGAACCTCTGGAAGACGCTGTTCTGCGTATCGTCGAACTTGTCGACCGGCCGCCCATGCATTCATCAGCAGGGGCTCGTGTGGCGCGCGGTCCGCGCATCGGCGGCGATCCCGGGAATCGTGCCGCCCTCGGTCGAAAATGGTGAGGTCCTGGTCGACGGCGGTATTATGAACAATTTCCCGACCCAGGTCATGCGGTCGCTGGCACGGGGCCCGGTTATCGGGATCGACGTGTCGACCGACATGCCGTTGGTCGCCGCCACCCCAGATCTCGAGGAGAAGTCGCTCTACTGGCTGATGCGCAATCGGCGCACCGCCTGCCCGGGCATCATAGAGATTCTGATCCGGTCCGGGACCGTCGGTAGCGAGGAGCAAAAATTGGCGAGCCATGCCGCAGTCGATCTTTTAATCAAGCCTAGTCTTGGCCCGATCGGAGCTCTCGACTTTGAACATTTTCATGCCGCGACCGAATCGGGCTACCGCGCCGCTATGGAAGCGATTGAGCAGCTTGACCGGACGCCCGAGGCGGCCAGCATATGGTCATTTCCCGGGAGGTGATTGCCGATGCCTCGCGCGATGCGAGCCGATAGGAGCGGCGCGTGACGATGCGGGTTGTTTGCGCCGGAGGAGGCTTCGTGGCGCTTTATCTTGCCCGAGGTCTTCGCCGCGCCATCCGAGCGGGCCGCGTCGAGCTTACGATCGTCAGCCGCGACAACTTTCTGGCCTTTCACGGCTTCAGCCACGAGATGCTGGGTGGCAAAATCCAGTCGGGCCAGATCATCAGTGCGGCACGGCGCATCTTTCCGCCTGCAAATTTCCATAACGCGGAAATCGAGTTGATCGACATTGCCGAGCGCACCGTGACCACCAGCCGGTTCATCGACGGCCGGCGATATGTGCTCCCCTTCGATCATCTGGTGCTGGCGCTCGGCTCTGTCGACGACCTGTCTCGTTATGCCGGAATTGCCGAGCACGCCCTCAAGTTGAAGACCTATTGGGACTGCTTCCGGACCCGCAATCACATTCTCAGTATGCTCGAATTGGCGGAGCTCGAGGACGACCCGATCGAGCGGCGACGTCTCCTCACTTTCGTCATAGCGGGCGGAAATTTCGGCGGCGTCGAGGTTGCCACCGAGGTGCAAGAGCTCGTGCAATCGCTCGCCGGTCGGGAGTATCCGCGGATCAAGAGCGAAGAAGTGGGGGTGATCGTCGTTCATGGCATGGCTCGCATCCTTCCGGAGTTTCAGCCGCATGATGAGCCTCTAGTGGCATGGGCGGAGCGTTACCTGGCACGGAGCGGGATCGGGTTCCGCCTCGGCACGCACTTGCGCGCGGCCACGGCCGAAGAGGCGTTGCTCGACACCGGCGAACGCATCCCGACGCGGACGATCATCAGCTGCTCCGGCACCGCGCATGCGCCGCTGCTCGATACGTTGCTTGTTCCGCGCGACGAGCGAGGCCGCGTCGAGACCGATGAGTTTCTGCGCGTCGTCGGTCATTCCAACCTCTGGGCCGGCGGCGACTGTGCGGCCGTCCGGCATCCGAAGGGTGGCATCTGCCCCCCGATCGCGATCTTCGCGATGATGGCAGGGCGGCAGATTGCCCGTAATATCCAGCGAACCCTCGATGACCGCGCGCTGGAACCCTACCGGTTCACCGGATTGGGTAGCGCAGTATCGCTCGGTCACCGCCGCGCAGTCGGCTCGATCAAAGGGCGGCGCGTCTATGGCTTCCTGGCCTGGATATGCTGGCGCCTCGTGCTCCTGTATTATGTACCGACATTTGATCGCAAAGTGCGGCTCGTGCTTGATTGGATGGTGTGGCCCTTGGTCGGACGCGATATCGCCAACATGAAGGCCGAGGAACCATTGGCGGTTCAGCGAGAGCATTTCGAGCCGGGACAGGACATTGTTCGGCAGGGTGACATTGGGCAGCGCCTGTATTTGATCTGGGACGGCGAGGTCGATGTCGTTCGGGATGGCCCGTCGGGCCCCGAGCACCTTGCGACCTTGGGGCGCGGCCAGCACTTTGGCGAGATCGCGCTGTTCGAGGACAGCCGCCGTACCGCGACCGTACGGGCAAAAAGCAGGGTCAAGCTGATCTCGATCGGGCGAGCGGACGTAATTGCGCTCAGCGGCGCCATGGATGCGTTCGGCGAGACGCTCCGCACCGCCTCGGTGGCGCGCGCGAGCGCCGGCGGCCGCGATCCTCCATAACGAATTGACAGATTAAGCGAAGCGCTACGTCGTAAAGCCAGGGTCCGATACCCCTTACGGCAAGGCCCGAGATGATAACGCCTCCACAGGGAGCTAACCGCATTTCATCGCTCAGAAATGTGGCATCACCTTCTCGGCGAAGACCCGCAGCGACTCCATTACGATCTCCTGCGGTACCGTACCCATTTGCATAACCATGATAAGCTCGTCGACGCCGGCATCGCGAAAGCGTGAAACGCTTTCCCTTGCTGCTGACGGATCGCCAATAATTGCGTTCAGACTTGAACCCGCCGCATTGCGGCTGGCCTTGGCCTTCGCGAGAGCTGCGGCTGACAAAGCATCTCGGCAATATCGGGCGGTCCCGGAACCCTATTTGGCGAGAAGAAATAAGTGGCGAGACCTTGCTGGAAATACCGGGCGCCCCGGAATCCGTGCTCGCAGGCCCTTTCGTCGTCACCCAACACGATTGCGGTGGGCGTGCAGCAGAATTGCTCGGTCATGCGATGGCGGGGCACGGCGCTGGAACTGATCGCAGCCCGATAAGCCGCCACCTTGCCGAGCAGCTGGTCGTCGCCGCCCGCGGTGAAATTGAGCGAGCCCGCCCCGAGGCGTCCAGCCTGCACGGCGGTCTCGATGCGAGAGCAAGCAATAAAGATCGGTGGATGCGGAACCTGGACCGGTTTCGGAATAATCGGGGTCGGTGGAATATTGAAAAACTTGCCCGAGTGCTCAAACAAATCCGAGCGCCACATGCGCGGTATCATCTCGAAAGCCTCACGCCACTGCTCATCGAGTTCGTTGCGGTCGATCTCGAATGCGTCTTGCTCAATTCGCGAGGCGCTTTTGCCAGAACCCCAATTGACGCGCCCGTGCGAAAGGATATCCAGTGTGGCGATGCGTTCGGCAACGCGGATCGGATGATTATAGCGGTGGGGCGTGAGCGTAACGCCATGGCCAAGGCGGATTCGGCGTGTCCGGGCAGCGATGAAACCTAGCAAAACCTCGGGCGCCGAACAGTGCGAATATTCGAGCAGCCCGTGATGCTCGACAGCCCAGACCGCATGGTATCCAAGCTCGTCGGCCAGAAGCGCTTGCGCTACGCAGTCGTGAAATATCTGTCGTTCCGCAGCCGCAGTCGCGGAAGCAATCTGCGCTTCGACAAGCAGCGAGAATTTCACCGCTCGCCCTTTCCGATAGTCATTCGGCGGCCTGTGATGAAACTGCAGACGCCTTCTTGGCGTGCACTGCTTCAGCATAAGTGCCCCGATAGGAATCGGGTAGCATCTCGGCAAGAGCCAGCATGATCCGATCAGTATACTCGCGCAGCTTCGGCGCGGACGCAGGGCCAGACGGAAGCCGGATTGGGGCTCCAATCCTCACTTCAATCGGCAAACGCCGTGCTCGTTTCCAGCGCTCGCGCCATTTCTCCTGACCCCAGGCGACGAACGGGATGACTGGAACGCCAGCATTGGTTGCCAAATAGGCGACGCCGGTGCGGCCGCGGAGCAGACCCGTTCGGCTTCGGGTTCCCTCAGGGGACAGCGCGACCAGACCGCCGGATTTCAAAACTGCGATGGCGGAGCGCAAGGCCCCCGACAACTCGTCATTTCTGCTGACATAAATGGCTTGGCCGAGGTCTGAGACAAACCAATCAAGCAGCAATCGGCGCCGCAATCTCTCGGTCGCAAGGATGATGGTTCGCCTCGGTAGGAGAGTAAGCGCAAGGGGAACATCGATCATGCTCAGGTGATTGACCGCGATGATGCATGGGCCGTCAGCCGGAATGTTCTCGATCCCCTTCACCGCGACGTTGGCAAGGATCCGGAAACCCGCCTTGCATGCGGTGCGGACCATCTTCTGTCGTGGCGACCATGAGGTGTAGTTGAGGGACGCGTAATCGAACTCGTCCGGCGGCGCAGGTTCGGACCCGAGCGCAACGACGGCAGGGCTGTCCTCTCGGGCCACGGCAACAATCTCGGCTGCCGGCGCTCCCGGTAAGTCGGGCGCCCGATGCTCGTTCGTCGGCTGCGCTGCGACTGGCGTTGGTTCCGGCGGCGCAGCAGGTCTGTCGAACTCGCGGCGCGTGGGCGCCTGCGCGGGTTGAATTTGTTTGAGCAGCAGCGAAGCCAACTGATCGACGCTGGTGCCGTCTAGTAGTTTGATGATAGGAAGTCGAACGCCGATCTCTGCATCGAGGATGACTGTCAGTTCGAGCGCGAGCAGTGAATCGAGCCCCATATTGTTCAAGGGCCGGTCGAGTTCGATCCCGTGGGCCGGCATGCCGAGCACTCGAGCCACCATGGCGCGCACGTGCTCTCCGAGAACGGCGGCGCGACCGCTTTCGGGCTCGGCTGCGAGACGTCCTAATATCGAGCCTGGATCGACCGCCTCATGAGTGTTTGCAGTCTCCTGCGGTATCAAATCTCTGATGCGGGGTGACGCCGCAGCTTGTGGTGAATACGCCGGGAGCCGACGCCAGTCGAAGCGAGCGGCCGTGATCTGGGCCGTGTCAGTGCGCAAGACGGCGTCAAGCGCAGCCAAGGCTTGCTTGGGCGAAAAGGTGAGATAGCCTTGATGTTCGAGATAGCTTTCCAGCTCGGGACGATCTGCGACGTAACCGGCGCCGGAGAGCACCCCCCAATTGATTGCGACCGCCGGTAACCCGCGCGCCTTGCGATGATGAGCCAGCGCGTCGATAAACGCGCAGGCGGCGCCGTAATTGCCCTGCAACGGGTTGCCGAGCAACGACGCGATCGACGAGAACAACACAAACAATTCGATCGGCTGTCCTGCGCTAAGGTGGTGAAGGTTCCAAGCGCCCAATGCCTTTGGAGATATCACGCGATCGAGGCTCTCGCGATCAAGTTCTGCTATCGGCTTGTCGTCCAGGACCATGGCAGCATGGAAGATGCCCCTAAGCGGCGGCAGGTCCGCCAGCGATGCCATCAGGCCCCTTACGTCCTGCGCGTGGCCGACATCGCCCTCATATACGGTGATACGAGTGCCTAACGCGCGCATCGCGGCAAGCCGTTGTTCCGCCCTCGCGGACGGCGATCGCCTCCCCATCAACACCAAGGCGCCCGCACTTCGCGCCACCAACCATTCGGCGAGGGCGAGACCGAAGCCGCCAAGGCCGCCGGTGATAAGATAAGTCCCGTCCTTGCGAATCCGAGGATTCGTCTCAACGCCCGGCTGAATAGGCAGAGTGCGGTTTCCATTCGTCACGACGACTTTGCCGATATGCTTTGCCTGCGCCACCAGCCGGAACGCGGCCTCTAGTTCATCGACCGGGTAGATCTGCGTTGGCAGGGCATGGAAGATGCCAGTCTCGATTCGCTCCAACACGTCGCGTAGCATTCGCCCGACTAAATCTGTCTGTTCCGCACACATCCGGTCTAAATCGATCGCAAAATAAGAAAGGTTACGGCGGAACGGTGCTAGTGCGAGCGAGTGATTGGCGTAGATGTCGCGCTTTCCGATCTCAAGGAAGCGGCCATAAGGCTTTAGGACCGAGAGGCCGCGCGCGATCGCCTCGCCAGAAAGCGAGTTGAGCACGACATCCACACCGCGGCCGCTTGTCCGCGCCAAAATCTCATCGGCGAACTCGAGTGTGCGGGAGTCCATGACATTCGCTATGCCGAGAGATGCGAGATATTCACGTTTGGTCGTGCTGCCAGCCGTCGCGAAGATTTCCGCGCCAATAGCCTGCGCGATCTGGATTGCCGCGAGGCCCACCCCACCCGTCGCCGCGTGGATAAGAACGCTTTCGCCCTTCCGCAAATGCGCGAGATGATTGAGCCCGTACCAGGCCGTGGTGAAGACGGTGGGTAAGCTGGCCGCTGCCCCGTAATCGAGGCTAGCGGGTTTTCGAGCCGTCAGCGCTGCCCTGGTCGTCGCAAAGGCGCTCATCGCCGCGGGTGCGATCGCGACAACCTCATCGCCCGGAGCAAACGCGGTGACCGCCGATCCGCAAGCGCTCACTCTTCCGCAGCAGTCGCTGCCGAACTGCTGCCGGCCGAAGGAGAATTCGGATTCCAGCCCTGGAATCGTGCCCATCGCCAGCATCAAATCGCGGTAGTTGACACTTGCGGCTGCGACTTCGATCTCGACTTCGTCGGCGCCGAGCGGTGCACGCCTGCATTCGCTTAAATGGAGCGTGCCGAGCGCACCTTTCGCGCCGATATCGGTGCGCCAGCGCGGCGGCTCGCCGGTCATTGCAGGTAACGGCGTCAGTTGATCGCGTGCGGTCCGGCGGAGCCTCCTCACCCAGCGCTTGTCCCGACGGAGCGCAATTTCCTCGTCGGGATCCTGCTCCGTAAGCTCGCGAACCAGCGCCACGATCTCGTCTCGCGAAGGCCGGGTGGAAAGATCAACCAGTCTGCAGGGAAGCTCGGGATGTTCCTTCAGCACGGCACGCCCGAACCCCCAAAGCAACGATTGCAGCACGGAATCTTCGCTAACCTCGTCACCGACGCGATGCGCACCCGACGTGACCAAATAGAGTCCGCGATCGCCGAGGCCGGGCCGCTTCAGCAGTTCCTGGACCAGTACAAGCGCCGTCTCGATGCCTCGGGACTGCGCGGCGGCGAAGGCCGCGTCCGCCGGTAAGGTGGAGATCGGGCCGGTCCAAACTCCACAAGTGAAGAACGCCGTCCAGCCGGACATGATCTGCCAAGAGGGCATCCAATAGAGTGGATATATCGTCGCGGAAACCGTTTGCCGGGTCCGATCTCAGTTCGCACCGCCGCGTATCGAGACGCTGGAAAACGCGTCCAGGCGCGACCACCAGGGCTTCACGACCGAACGCAGCGAGCGCATCGGCTACCGCCGTGCCAACACCTTGCCTGTCGGCAAGGATGAGCCAACGCCCCTGACGATCTTCGGCGACGCGCAGTGGGTTCGCATCCCTCGGGGCACGCGCCAACAGGATCGTCTGAGCTGCTTCACCCGGTACGTCGGGCTCGTGAATCGCCGCGGCTTGCTCGAACCCGGCATGCCGCAGGACCGTCTGCCATTGCGCGGACTCGAGCAGCGGATGCTCGGTCCGGAGCGCCCTGTCCCGAAACGCCCACCAGCCTTCGGTCTGGCCGAAGATGACGTCGAGCCAGAATGGATGCCGTGTAATCTCGACCATCGCCAGCACGCCGCCGTCCGCCAAGAGCGTGCGCAGCGTCTCCACCGTACGCGTCACATCAGGCGTCGCGTGAATGACGTTTGCTGCGATAATGAGATCGAAGGACCCTCCGGCAAATCCCTGTGGCACCGGATCTTCGGCGATATTCAGGAGGCGCGGGACGACGAAGGGGTAGTCGCCGAACTTCTCGCGTGCGCGGTCGAGAAACAGCGAAGAAGCATCGGTAAAGACATAATGCGTTCGGTGCGGGGGCAGCAGCGGCAGGATGAATGCAGTCGTACCGCCAGTGCCGGCACCCACTTCGAGGATTCGCAAATAGCCGGTATCAACGCTGCGCGCGACGAGTTCGCTCACTGTCCGCGCAAGGATCGTGTTGTAAAACGCGGAGGCAGGAGCGCGCTCGTAGAAGCGATCGAGGACCAGCAGGGTCTCCGGTGTGAACAGGAATTCGCGGCCGTCTTCGAGACCCCGCAGCGCGGCGGCAAGATGCTCGCCGGCTCGCATCAGCAATTCGACCTCAGTCTCGTAGCGCGGAATTCGGGCGAGCACGCTATCGCGGTCCGATTGTGGCAACTGGGCCACCACCCATCCCGCCCCGGCGGGCTGCAGGACGCCTGTTTCTATGAGCAGCGCGAGGAGACGCCGCAGCAGCGGTGTCCGCGTCGGACTTATTTCAGACGCCTCTCCGAAAGTCTCGGGATCCAGACGATCACCTGACTGGAGCCCAATGCCGAGCTGGTGAAACGCCGCCACGACAGAGCTCGCTGCCAGCTCGGACAAGGCGCGTTCAGCATCTTCGTAATAATCTCGCCAACCCAAGTTGCCGCTGATGCGCTTGGCATCGATACGCAATTCGTCCAGAAGAGACTCCGGCATCTCGGCAATGACTGAGCTACGATGGAGCGTGGGAGCGAAATCAATCGAGCGAGGCTCCCAGATATAATTGTAGAGCCACTGATCAAGCGTTTCCCCAGCCTCGCCGCCGGCATCGACTAGTCGCGCCTGGAAGCCGCGAATTTGGAGGATCGTCGCGCCCTCCTCGTTGAAAGCAGTAAATTCGCCGGTGACAACCGTGTCGTTTTGCCCAGTTAGCCGACAATGTGCACGAACGACTGATCCCACTGCGCCGTGAAAGTGGATATCGTCGATACCCGTGGGCAGAAAGAGGCGATCATCGGAAAAGGAGCGCGACGATCCGACAGCGGCGGCGAGAAGCTGGAACACTCCATCCAGCATCGCGGGATGGATGGCATAGCCTTCCGCGCCGGCGGCAATCGGTCCGATCGTCGCAAAGGCCTCGCCCCGGCCCAGATAAAGGTCACTAATTCCGCGAAACGCATCGCCAAAGCTCAGGCCCCGCTTTCGCCATTCTGCATAGAATCTTTGCGGTGCGAGCGCGTCGGGGCACCGCTGCTGCAGCCGAACGATATCATCCTGTCCCTGCCGGATCGAACTTGGCGTGGCGATCACACCGGTCGCGCACCGAACCCAGTTTGGGTCCGGTCCCGTCGAGCCGCCATAGATATCAAATCTCGCCTCTTCCGGATCGAAGAACAGCTGAGCCATCGCAGCCTGACGATTCGCGATGACGAACGGTCGCAGGAATTCGATCTCGCGTAGCCTAACGACCCGCTCCTTATGCTGATGCCGCGCGATCGCGAGTGCCATCTCGACATAGGCGGCAGCGGGAAACACAATTGATCCCTGGACCACATGGCCATCGAGATAGTTCAGCCGGGGGTCGCCGAGCGAAGTCTCCCAGCTCGGCCGAGCCGTGCGCGCGCGGCGCCGCAGCAAGGGATGGGCCTCCTCTTCCGCATCCAAAGCCGCCAAGGCATCTCCAGGTAGCCCTTTCGGCTCGAACCAGTGGCGCTCGCGCTGCCACGGGTAGCTCGGAAGACTGATGACGTCGCCACCGGGATATATGCGGCCCCAGGCCACGCGCCGACCATTGGCGTGGAGCGCTCCCAGCGAGCGCAGCATCGTAAACTGCTCGGACTCGTTCCGCCGCAATGACGGTAGGACCATTCCCTTGACGCCTTCCGCCGCTATGCATTCTGCGATCGATGCAGACAACACCGGATGCGGTGAAATTTCGACGAACGTTCCAAAACCAGCATTGAGCAAAGTGCGGATGGATTGAGCAAAGAGAACGGGCTGGCGTATTGCCCGCCACCAGTAGTCGCCATCGCATTCGGGGCCGATCGCCCAATCTCCGGTGGTGTCGGAGACGAAAGGGATCAGTGCTTTTGCGCCGCGCAGATCGCGGACGATGTCCAAAAACTCGTCTCGAATCGGATCCATTTTCGGGCTGTGATAGGCGATGGTAACCGGCAGCATGCGGGCAAAGACGCTGCGCCCGAGAAGCGAGGCCGCAATCGCCTCGAGCGCTTCCTCCTCGCCTGAGAAGGTCAGCGAATTAGGTCCGTTCACTGCGGCGAGCGCTACCTGCTCTTCGTAACCGCGCAGGATGGTTTCCGTTTCGGCTGCCGGCAATCCAACCGCAAGCATAGCTCCAGCGTTGCTCGGGCGTCCCTGCAAGCGGCTGCGGTGATAAGCCAGCCAGATCGCTTCTTCGAGCGTGTAAATGCCGGCGATACAAGCCGCCGCCATGGCTCCGCCGCTGTGCCCCATCACTGCATCCGGCTCGATACCCCACGAGCGCCAGAGACACGCGAGCGCCATCTGGATTGCAAAATTAGTGACTTGCGCCAGTTCGGGATCGGCCACGCGGGAGCGGGATTCCTCAGCCGCAAACTCATCCAGCAGTGACCAGCCGGAATGCGGCTGTAGTGCCGCATCGCAGCGTTCCAGCATCTCCCGGAACGCGGGCTCTTTCACCCGCAGTTGCCGTCCCATTCCCCACCATTGCGGACCCATCCCAGAAAAGACAAAGGCGACCTTGCGCGTAGCCTCTGTTGAGGCGCGGCCCAAGACGGCGGTGTTGCGCGTCTCTCCGACCGCCACTGAAATCAAGGGAGTCCGCCAATTCTTGTAGATTGTATCCAATGACCACCGCGCGATGCTCGTGATGGACGCGCCGGATCAAGGACGTGTGGCAGAGGTCGTAAAATGCGGAGGGAGAAGATCGCAAGGCTTCAGCGTGCGTAGCGGCGGCCATCTTTAGAGCTTCCGGCGTACGTGCAGAGATTGCGTAAGGGCCACAGTCTCCAATTTCGCCTGTGGACACTGACGATCGCCCAGGCGGAGCGCGCAACAGCACGCTTGCATTGGCACCGCCGAAGCCGAAGGAATTGACCGCGGCGGTCGGGGGCCCGCCTGTCGCCGGCCAAGCTTCGAGTCGCGTTACGACCCTGAGTCGCAGTGCCTCGGCATCGATCGCCGGGTTCCAACAATTGAAGTGCAGCGAGGGTGGAATTTGCTGGTGCTCAAGTGCTAGCGCCGTTTTGATCAATCCGGCAATACCGGAGGCCGCTTCGAGGTGGCCAATGTTGGTCTTAACCGATCCAATCGCGCAGAACTGATCGGTGGCGCGACCCTCGCGGAATATCGTTCCGATCGCTTGCGCCTCGATCGGATCACCGACGGCGGTGCCAGTTCCGTGCGCCTCAACGTATTGGACGGCGCTGGGATCGACGCCGGCCTCACGCAGCGAGGCGCGAAGCATGGCCTTTTGTGCCTCCACAGTGGGCACGGTTAGACCCGAGGAGTGTCCGTCCTGATTAATCGACGTGCCAATGATCACCGCGTGGATCGGATCGTGATCGTCGAGGGCGACGCGCAGCGGTTTGAGGACGATAGCGCCCAAGCCCTCGCTGCGGACATAGCCGTTTGCGGCGGCGTCGAAAGCTTTACAGCGTCCATCGGGCGACAACATCGTGGCACGGCAGAACCCGATGGTCAGTTCAGGCGCCAATAGGATTTGGGCGCCGCAAGCGACCGCAACCGTGCAGTCTCCGGCAGCAAGGCTACGGCAAGCGAGATGGACCGCGGTGAGAGCGGAAGAGCAGGCGGTATCGACGGCGACGCTTGGGCCGCGGAAATCGTAGCAGTAGGATATCCGGTTGGGCGCAATGCTCGTCGCCCCGCCAGTGTTCGAGTGGGAGTCGATCTCGTTTCGATTCTGCGGATACATCTGGATATCCGCGTAGTCATGGGTTGACATGCCGACGAAGACGCCAGTGCTCGACCCGGCAAGCCCGTCAACCGGGATGCCGGCATCCTCGAAGGCTTCCCACACGACTTCCAGGAGCAGACGCTGCTGCGGATCCATCCGCGCCGCTTCGCGAGGCGAAATGCCGAAAAACCGGCTATCGAAGCGATCGATGTCCCTGAGAAAGCCGCCTTCGCGGGCAATATGCCGCCCCAGCGCCGTAGGGTCGGGATCGAACGACTTGCGCCAACTGCTCCGATCCTCGGGGATATCGCTGATGGCATCCTGGCCGGCGGCCAAAAGCTCCCAGAATTTCTCCGGCGAGGTTGCCCCGCCGGGGAAACGGCAACCGATGCCGACTATCGCGTAGCCTTCCGGTTGCTCTGCACGGTCTCGCGCTGTCATTGCGCGCGCTCCTCCAGATTTTCCCGACCGCGTTTGGCGCCAAGCCAGATCGCGAGTCGAGCCCGAGCTTGCTCGGCGCCCAGCGCGACAATTTCGTCTAATCTCGCGAAATCGGTCATGCCAATTTTATCGACTGCCGGGTGGATATAGAGGTCGGCGGGGCTTCCGCTGGTTCGGGCGTCACGCACGCTGCTCAAGCTCGCCGTTCGCATGAGAATCTGAGCGATGCCGGGCATTCCTGGGGGCAGGCCCAAACAACGGCGGATGCGGTTACCAATCGACACGCGCGGTGGCCGAGCATCGTTACGATCCTGGAAATCGACTGAGACGCTGACATCCGCGGCGATAACCGTGCCGCGACACCGCGCCCGCATGGCGTCGACTGGCAGATTATCAAGCATCGCGCCGTCGACGAGGAGATCGCCGCGGTAGCGCACGGGCGGCAGTAGACCCGGAACGGTGCAGCTCGCCCGCGTCCACAGCCAAAGTCGCCCTCGCTCGTGCAGGACCGAACTCGGCGCGGGTGAGATTGCTCGAGACACAGAAATACGGGATCGGTAAATCCTCAATTCTGAGCGCGCCAAACATCTGCTTGAGCATAGCGTTGGTGCTGCGCCCATTGCGCAGCGCCACGAAAGGGAACGTAATGTCCGGAAAGCCGCGCCGTTGGCCGAAGGCGGATTTATTGACCGCGACCATTGTGGCGAGGTCGTAGCCCGCCGCGAATTGCGCACCGAGAATAGCGCCCATGCTTGTACCGGCGATGTAATCGATCGGCAGCCCCGCCTCCTGAATTGCCTGCAACACGCCGATGTGGGCAAAGCCACGAGCACCACCGCCGCTGAGGACGAGGCCATTTGCACGTCCGAGAAGGCGTCGGCCTAATCGTGCGTAGTCATCACCGCTGCCGAGGCGGAGATGGTGCCAGGAGGAGAAGCTCGCGCAACGCAGCCAGCGATGCGTCCCGTGATAAGGCGGCCCTGTGTCATGGAGGATAGCTAGTTCGACACGCGGTCTTGGTTCCCGCTCGGTCGCGAGACGCTCGATCGTCGCGACGCGCTCAGGTATCGAGGCGGCACTCGCGCGGGTCACCATGAGAACCTGATCAGCCTGTCGCAAGCATTGCCGCGTCCATTCGGTGGCCTCGGCCTCGCAGCGATAGAGGATGCAATGATATCGTTGTTCCTGCGCACTAATCCAATGTCCTAGCGCTCCCGCGTCGACCGCCGCAGCGGCGCAATCGCGATCGAAGTCGGCGGCCGAAACGCACGCGGTCGAGATCGCCTCCGCAGTCAGGGCGCCGTTCAGCTTGTCGCAGAAGTCCGCAATCTCTGTGCCGGGCCCTATGGCCACGATTGCAATGGCGCGGATCGGCCGCGTCCGTCTCTGATGACGGGTGGTGCGTCGAAGCCGCTCGCCCAGCATTCGGGCAAGGCGCAAGGCGAAGTCCGGGCTGTGCGTGACAAGCCGGTCGAAGGACTCGGCCGAAATGCGAACGACCCTGCTCTGGCGGAGCGCCCGCACCGTGGTCGTTCGCGGCCTCCTGAGCAGAAGCGCCATGTCGCCCACGCACGTACCGGGGCCTAACACGTCGATCAGCTCGTGTTCCGCTACTGCATGCTCCGCCAGCACCTCGACCAGACCGTCGAGCACGACATAGAGACAATCGGCTGCGTCGCCTTGCCTTGTCAGGATATGCCCGCGCTCAAGTTGTAGGAGATCTGCCGAGAACGCGAGTTCATCAAGCAAGGAAACGTCGATGGTCGCGAAAAGCTCGCAAACCAACAGATCAGCGCCAAGAACGGTTTGCGCGGAGCCCGCCTCTGCTTTTTCTACAGGCGCGGTTCCATGGCTGCTTACTGCGGTGTCGCCCAAACCAGCAAACTCCCGATCCCGCCAGGAGCAAACGCGAACTGGCCCCCGCTCAGAGTAAGGTTTTACAAAACAGAGAGATTAAAATCGAGATTCCCCGGGCGAACCTCGAACCGACGAGAATGATAGGCGTATGCCGCATGGGTGGAAACCCCCTGATGCTGAGCAGCTTCGCTCCGGCTCCGCGCAGCTTAGGCGGCTTTCTAGGGCAAGCTCTCACCATTCTGCCGGGGGCAAGCAGGCCTCCCTCGGGATTCCTTGCACGACGACGCAGGCCCTCTCCAAGCCTCCAGCCGGAAAATTCGGCGACCCTTCGCGTGTCCCTTAATCGAAGCAACGAGCTAGCCACAATTTCAGACCAACGACGGTTTCAATAGGTCGGTGTTGGAGGGCAGCATTCGTAAAGCTGGAAACCGTGTACGCATCATCGGACAGCTGATAGATGCCGCATCCGGCGCTCATATCTGGGCCGACCGCGTTGATGGCACGTTGGATGATGTCTTCGAACTGCAGGACCGCATAACGGAAGCCGTCGTCGGCGTCATCGAGCCGAAGCTACGATATGCGGAAATTGAAAGAGCAAAGCGGAAGCGTCCCGAAAGTATGGATGCCTACGATTATTACTTGCGGGGTCTACCAGCTTCCTACCGACCGACGCCCGACAATTCCGTCGAGGCCCTTCGCTTACTCGAAAAAGGACTTGCAATTGACCCGAATTACCCTCCAGCGAACGTCATCGCAGCGTGGTTATACTTTTACCAAGTCGCCGCAACCTGGTCAGTATCCCCGCAGGAAGATAGAGCGAAGGCGGTCAGGTTGGCTCGCGCCGCAATCGATTACGGCGACGGTGATCCTTACGTGTTAGGCTTGGGCGGATTTCTGCTGGCATCAATGGGAAGAGATGTTGAGATCGGTGTGTCCGCAATCAAGCGCGCGGTCGAGATCAGCCCAAACTCAGCAGTTGTATTGCAACACGCGGCTTGGACCTTAACGTTTACGGGCGATCAAGACCGAGCCCTAGGCTACTTTAAGTCCGCAATCCGGCTAGGTCCTTCAGACCAGCTGGTTTATCGGGCACTTACTGGCGCCGCTGCCGCTTCTGTGTTGGCAGGTCATTTTGCGGACGCCATTGCATTCGGCGAAGAAGCGCGCAGCCATTACGGAGGGTGGGGTCCGACGTTCCGGTTCCTAGCCGCTGCTTACGCTCAGCTCGGCGAGAGCGAAAAGGCGGCCGAAGCACTGACAAACCTCTTTAAGCTCGAACCCAACGTCACAGTTTCGCATTTGCAAAGCTTTCTCCCGTATCAAAATAAGGAGCAGGCGAAGCGGCTGCGGGACGGACTGCGCAAGGCCGGAATGCCGCAATAGCCGGTAATGTTGCCGCCCGGATGCACGAGGCTGGCAGCGAAGCCATCGCCGATTACTGGCGTGCCCTAATCGACAGTTGCGTCAGACCCCCAATCGACTAACTCATTTGCGAACGTCTCAATCCTATCCGCGTCACCAGGTCCCTAGAGTTCAGTTTCCTCTTGCAGTCGCGCCTTGTTTTCGAGGCAATAATAGCCGGACAATCGACTGACCAAGTTGCGCCGCTTCCAGTCAGTGAGGATGCGGTTCACGCTCTCGCGGGCAATACCGGCCATAGCCGCGAGGTCGCCCTGACCAAATTTCTGCCGGATGACAATGCGGCCTGAGCCGACATCCTGACCGAAATCGGCCGCCAGTTCGAGCAGCGTGCAAGCGACCCGGCCTCGCAGCGGCAAGAAGCTGCCGGCTGCAATCCACGCATCCGCCTCCCGCAAGCGGGAAGCCAGCAAAGTCACGAGTGATTTGTAGATCTCGGGACGTTCGACCGCGAATTCGTCGAAAGCCGATCGGGTGAGGAAGCTCAAACTCGTGTCGCGCATCGCCACCACCGATGCCGACCGCGGCAGCCCATCGATCATCGATAATTCGCCCACGATCGCACCCGGGCCGAAGAAAGCGAAAATCCGCTCGGTGCCGGATCGTGACATCAAGCTGGCTTTGAGAAGGCCCGTTTCCACGCGATACCAGTAGTCGCCGGCGTCGCCGGCGAGAAATAGTACTTCGCCCGCCTTCCGCCGTGCCGGTTTCGCGCTAGTGAACAGCGCTACCGAAATTTCCTTTGGCAATCCCGACAACAGGCTGTAGCGAGGACGAATTTGAGTTACCAAACTCATCGCAAATATCTACCTCCGCACGCGGCTATGGCGAGGCTCCGCCTCCAAGCGTGGACGCGATTGCCGTCTTCCTATTGATGCGTCGACTTTGACCCCGTTCATCGCAACCCCGCGATCATATTGCTGCGCGTTCTAGTTAACCGCACCCGTGCAGAACGCCAAGCTATGCGTTGACGCCCCCGCCCGTCGCCGTTAACCCCATCCGGGCAAGGGACCGCCGATGAACGCCAAGGAAAAGGCCGCGCTCGGGTCGATTGCCGCATCGGCGGGGCTGGCGGCGGCGAAAGCTGCAATCGGGCTCCTCACCGGCTCGCTCGCCATCCTCTCCGAGGCCGGTCATTCGCTGATCGACCTGTCGGCGACACTGCTCACCTATTTCGCGGTGCGCATTTCCGGAAAGCCCGCCGACGCCGAGCATCAATATGGCCATGGCAAGATGGAAAGCGTCACGGCACTCGCCGAGACCGCGCTGTTGTTTCTGCTCAGCGTCGTCGTGATCTTCGAGGCGGTGCAACGACTGATCGGCACGCAGGCGCAGGCCGTCGAAGCCAGCGCCGCCGCCTTTGTCGTCATCGCCGGTTCGATCGCGGTCGATTTTTTCCGCGCCCGCACCCTCAAACGCGTCGCCAAAGCGACGTCGAGCGAGGCGCTCGAAGCCGACGCGCTGCATTTCAGCTCGGATATGTGGTCCTCGGTCGCGGTGCTGTTCGGGCTTTGCGGCGTGGCGCTCGGCTATCCATGGGCCGACGCAGCGGCGGCGCTTATCGTCGCGATCTTTATCTGCATCGCCGGCTGGCGGCTCGGCCGCCGCACCATCGACACGCTGACCGACACCGCGCCGGCAGGCGTCAGCGAGCGGGTCGCCGCGATCGCGCGCCAGGTGCCGGGCGTCGTCGCGGTCGAGCGCGTGCGGGCGCGCCCGGCCGGCGCGGTCTTGTTCGTCGAGCTTGGCGTCGGCGTCAGCCGCACGCTGCCGCTCGATCGCGTCGCCGCCATCAAGGAGCGGCTCACCCGCACCATCCGCGCCGATATCCCCACCGCCGAAGTCACCATCACCACCGAGCCGCGGGCGCTCGACGACGAAACCGTGCGCGAGCGGGTAATGGTGATCGCGCGCGACCTCGGGCTCGCCATCCACCATGTCGCCGTGCAAACGATTTCGGGACGGTTGTCGGTTTCGGCCGATCTCGAAGTCGACGGCACGCTGCCGCTTGCCGCCGCCCACGACATCGCCGAGCCGGCTCGAAGAGGCGCTCCGCGAGGAGCTCGGTCCGGACGTCGAAGTCGAGACCCATATCGAGCCGCTGCCGGCCGATATTCTGGCCGGCCGCGACGCTACCCCGGCGCGCATCGCCGAAGTCCGCGAGCGCTTGGCGGCGCTCGCCGCCGAGCTTCCCGACATCGGCGAGGTCCACGACGTGCGCGTGCGCGAAACCGCCGACGGCGAAATCGTCAATTTCCATTGCCAGCGTCGATCCGGCACTGTCGGTCAGCGCGGTGCACGATCTGGTGGATGCGCTCGAACGCCGGCTGCGGCGGCAATTCCCGGCTATCGGGCGCGTCATCGGCCACGCCGAGCCGCGGCGGTAGCGCGCGCTTTCAATTCCCGCGCAAAGTCTCTACATCAGGTTCATCATGCGCACCGAAGAACACCGCCCGATCCGGCTTGCAGGATTATCGCCCGCCCGACTGGCTGATCGAAACCGTCGACCTCGACGTCTCGCTGCATCCGAGCCGCGACCACGGTTCGCGCCAAGCTTAAGCTCAAGCCCAATGCCGCGGGCACGCCGGCGCCGCTGGTGCTCGACGGCGAGGAGCTGAAGCTCACATCGCTCGCGCTCGACGGCAAGCCGCTGCCGGCGGAAAATTTCGTCGCCACGCCCGGACAGGCTCACCATCGCGCAGCCGCCGAACCGCCCGTTCGAGCTCGAGATCGAGACCGTGATCGATCCGACCGGCAATACCCAGCTCATGGGGCTTTACCGCGCCGGCGCGACCTATTGCACGCAATGCGAGGCCGAAGGCTTTCGCCGCATCACCTATTTCCTCGACCGGCCCGACGTGATGGCGGTCTACACGACGCGCATCGAGGCCGACAAGAGCGAAGCGCCGGTGCTGCTGTCCAACGGCAATCTCGTCGCGCAGGGCGATCGTGCCGGGCGGCAAGCGGCATTTCGCCGTCTGGCACGATCCGTTCCCGAAGCCGTCCTATCTGTTCGCGCTGGTCGGCGGCAATCTCGCCGTGCGTCAAAGACAGCTTCACCACCATGTCCGGCCGCGAGGTCGCGCTTGCGATCTATGTCGAGCCCGGCAAGGAGGACGCGCTGCGCCTACGCCATGGACAGCCTCAAGCGCGCCATGCGCTGGGACGAGACCGCGTTCGGCCGCGAATACGATCTCGATATCTTCATGATCGTCGCCGTCTCCGCCTTCAACATGGGCGCGATGGAGAACAAGGGCCTCAACGTCTTCAACGACAAATACGTGCTGGCCTCGCCGGCGACCGCGACCGACACCGACTATGCCGGCATCGAGGCGGTGATCGCCCACGAATATTTCCACAACTGGACCGGCGACCGCATCACCTGCCGCGACTGGTTCCAGCTCTGCCTGAAGGAAGGCCTCACCGTTTTCCGCGACCAGGAATTCACCGCCGACCAGCGCTCGCGCGCCGGTCGAGCGCATCAGCGACGTGCGCGAACTTGCGCTCGCATCAGTTCGTCGAGGATGCCGGCCCCCTCGCCCACCCGGTGCGGCCCGAGCTCTATCACGAGATCAACAACTTCTACACCTCGACGGTCTACGACAAGGGCGCCGAGGTCGTGCGCATGATCAGGACGCTGCTTGGCCCCGAGACCTTCCGCAAGGGCATGGATCTTTATTTCACGCGCCACGACGGCGAGGCGGCAACCGTCGAGCAATTCGTGCAATGCTTCGCCGACGTGAGCCGCCGCGACATGACGCAATTCATGCGCTGGTATTCGCAGGCCGGCACGCCGGAGGTCAGGGTCGCGCCGCATTACGACTCGCGCGCCAAGACCTATCGGCTCGACATCACCCAGACCGTGCCGCCGACGCCCGGCCAGCCGCACCAAGGAGCCGATGGTGATTCCGCTCGCGCTCGGGCTCGTCGGCAAAGACGGCGGCGATCTGCCGCTGGTGCTCGACGGCAAGCCGCTCTCGCGCGGCGTGATCGAACTGACGCAGCCGAGCCAGAGCTTTCCTCTTCACCGACGTCGCCGAACGGCCGGTGCCGTCGCTCAATCGCGGCTTTCTCCGCGCCGATCAAGCTTGCGCTGCCGATCGACGCCGACGATCTGCGCTTTCTCGCCGCGCACGATTCCGATCCGTTCAACCGCTGGCAGGCGGTGCAGTCGCTGGCGATGAGCTTGCTCAAGGCCAATGTCGCGGCGCTGCGCGCGGGCGCGGCGGCCGCGCGACGACGACGGCCTGATGGCCGCGCTCGGCGCGATCCTCGCCGACACGAAGCTCGAGCCCGCTTTCATCGCGCTGACGCTTGTCGCCGCCGAGCGAAGCCGATATCGCCCGCGAAATCGGCTGCGATGTCGATCCCGATGCGATCTTTGCCGCGCGCCGCAAGCTGCGCGCGGCGATCGGCGACGCGCCACGGCGCGGCGCTGGCCGACACCTATCGAGCGGCTGAGTCGGCCGGCCCCTATCAGCCCGGACGCCGCGAGCGCCGGACGCCGTCCGCTCAAGAACGCCTGCCTCGACCTCCTGGCGATAACGGCAAACGACGACGCGATCGCGCGCGCATTCGCCCAATATCAGAACGCCGACAACATGACCGACCGCATGGCGGCGCTGGAAACGCTGGCGCAGCACGATCGGCCGGAGCGCACCGCCGCGCTCGACGACTTCTACAAGCGCTATGCCGACGATCCGCTGATCATCGACAAATGGCTCGCGCTGCAGGCGGCGATCCCGGAGCCGGCGACGCTCGACCGCGTGCGCGCGCTGACCGAACATCCGGCCTTTTCGGTCGCCAATCCCAACCGCGTCCGGGCGCTGATCGGCTCGTTCGCGCAGGTCAATCACACCCAGTTCAACCGCGCCGACGGCGCCGGCTACGATTTCGTCGCCGACTTCGTGCTGGCGCTCGATCCGAAGAACCCGCAGGTCGCCGCGCGCCTGATGGGCGCGTTCCGCTCCTGGCGCGCGCTCGAAGTCGACGCGCCGGGCCCGCGCCGAGGCGACGCTGCGGCGGGTCGCGGCGGCGGCATCCCTGTCGCGCGACGTGCACGACATCGTCGCGCGGACGCTCGCCGAAAACTGAGCGGTATTCGGCGCGCTATCGTTACGCCATCTGATCCGGGCCGCCACGTCTTTGAATCGACTCGGAATTCCAATTGCACGCGCTCGCAACCGGCGCAAACGTGACGAGCGCGATCCGCGTTAACTTTTCCGCGGCGCAAAAAGCGCGGGACAATTCTTAAAAAATTATTGACTCGAACTCTCGACAAATCAGCGCGCATCAATTCTTATCAGGACGATTCGGAGAGATGCGGCACGCTCTTCGAATCGCGGGTGCAGGGAAAATCCAAACGGAGGCAGGCATGGCGCGCGCCGAAGGGCGAGTGCGTCTTTACGTTCGGATTCGATCAAGGGGCTGGCGCAGTCCATCGCCAACCCCGCATATCGCCGCCTGTTGACGGCCGAGCCGCTGCTGCGCCGCGCCGTCCCGGTTCTCATCATCGCTTTCATGCTGACGATCTGCGTCGGCGCCGCGGTGCAGGTGCTCGAACATCGCCGCCAGGTCGTGTTCGACGCCGCACAGACCATCGAGGCGCTCGCCGATCACCTCGCCGCCGCGCTCGATCAGCCGATGCGCGACGGCCGATCCCACGTCGCGCGCGCCTCCGACGCGCTCGAACAGGCTTTGCCGGCATGGGCGCGGGGCGCCGGCCGCCGCGTCCTGATCGCCGACGCCGACGGCAGGATCGTCGCCGCCGCGCCCGGCGATGCGGCAGACCATGGGCCGCCCCATCCTCGACGTGCTCGGGCCGTCGCAGCCGCTGACGACCTTCGGCGCCGCCGCCGGCACCATGGAGATCACCCTGCCGAACGGCGAACCGGCCTTCGCCACGGTGCGGGCCCTGCATAATCCCGTCGGCCTGCTCGCGGTCATCCAGGACCGCGGCGAGGCGCTCGCGGACTGGCGCTCGACCACGGCGCTGACCGTTACGCTCTCGGCAACCACCGGCTTCGTGGTGCTGATCCTCGGCTTTGCCTTCCACTGGCAGGCGACCCGCGCGCGCGAAGCCGACCTCATCCACGACACCGTGCGCGGCCGCATCGACACCGCGCTCAATCGCGGCCGCTGCGGGCTGTGGGATTGGGACCTGGCGCGCGGCCGCGTGTTCTGGTCGCATTCGATGTTCGACCTGCTCGGCCTGCCGCAGAAGGACGATCTCCTCACCTTCGGCGAGGTCAATGCGCTGGTCCACAAGGACGACATCGATCTCTACGCGCTGGCGACGCAGCTTGCCGACGCCAAAGTGCAGTCGATCGATCACGCCTTCCGCATGCGCCACGCCAACGGCCGCTGGCTGTGGCTGCGCGCGCGCTGCGAACTGGCGCGCCAGGACGGCGAAGCGGGCCTGCATCTGATCGGCATCGCCGTCGACATCACCGAGCAGAAGAGCCTGGTCGAGCGCACCATGGCCGCCGACCTGCGGCTGCGCGACGCCATCGAGACCATCCCGGAAGCCTTCGTGCTGTGGGACGCCGACAACCGCCTGGTGCTGTGCAACTCGAATTTCCAGGAGCTGCATCATCTGCCCGACGAGGCGGTCGCCGCCGGCACGACCTACGAGACCATCGTCGCGGCCGGCAGGAAGCCGATCATCCGCACCACCGTCGCCAATGACGACGGCCAGACCCGCGGCGCGCGCACCTTCGAGGCGCAGCTCGACGACGGCCGCTGGATGCATATCAGCGAGCGCCGCACCAAGGACGGCGGCTACGTCTCGGTCGGCACCGACATCACCAAGATCAAACAGCACGAAGAAAAGCTGATCGAAGGCGAGAAGCGCCAGATCGCCACCATCGTCGACCTGCGCAAATCGCAGCAGGCGCTCGAGCTGCAGACCGCGGAACTTGCCGATCTCGCGGAGAAATACGCCGAGGAAAAGACCCGCGCCGAAGAGGCCAATGCGGCCAAATCCAAATTCCTGGCCAATATGAGCCACGAACTGCGCACGCCGCTCAACGCCATCATCGGCTTTTCCGAAATCATGGAGGCGGCGATGTTCGGGCCGCTCGGCGCCGAGAAATACACCGAATATTCCCGCGACATCCGCGAAAGCGGCGAATATCTGCTCGACGTCATCAACGACATTCTCGACATGTCGAAGATCGAGGCCGGCGGCATCAGGCTGAGCCCCGAAGTCGTCGAGCTCGAACCGATCCTCGCCGACTGCCTGCGCGTCGTGTCGACCCGCGCCGGCGAAAAGAAGCTCGCGCTGCGTGCCGATATCGAGCCCGAAATCCTGCTCAATGCCGACCGCCGCGCGGTCAAGCAGATCGCGCTCAATCTTCTCTCCAATGCCGTGAAGTTCACGCCCGACGGCGGCGCGGTGACGGTGCGCGGCCGCATCCGCGGCGGCATGGTCACGATCGCCATCGAGGACAACGGCATCGGCATCCCCAAGGAAGCGCTGCGCAAGCTCGGCCGGCCGTTCGAGCAGGTCGAAAGCCAGTTGACCAAAAAACATCAGGGCTCCGGCCTTGGCCTCGCCATCGCCAAGTCGCTGACCGAAATGCACGGCGGCGCGATGCGCATCCGCTCCAAGCTCGGCAAAGGCACCATGGTGGTGGTGCGGCTGCCGCTGGAGGCAGCCCAGCAAGCGCGCGCGGAGCGGGCGGCGTAGCGCGAATACGTCTGTGCAAGCGCTCCTACGGCCCCTTCCCCAAAATCCGCACGAAACATTCTCGCACCTGGCGCTGCGTTTCCTCGACATGCGCCGCAAGCGCGGGAAAGTCCGGCAGGTCGGCGGCGCGCGCCAATAGTCCGAGGACGCCGGCGCTCGCCGTTTTCGGATCGAAGGCCGCGGGCAGGCAGAGCCGCAGGATCTGCGTCAGATCGTGGAATAGCCGCACGGCCGGCCGCAGCACTTCGGCGTCTTCGGGCTTGAGCACGCCGAGCCGGACCGCCTTTTCCAGCATCCGCGCCGTCGAGGTATCGAGGAGTTCCGGCGTCGCCGCGGCGTGCGTCGAGCTGCAGATATTGCGCGATGAATTCGATATCGACGAGACCGCCCGCGGCATATTTGAGGTCCCACGGATTGGCATCGCCCTTTTCCTTGGCGATCGCCGCGCGCATCTCGACGACATCGTCGGCAACGCTTGGCGGGTTTCGCTTGCGGCACAGCACGTCGCGGATCGCCGCTTCGATCCGGGCGGAAAATTCCGGCGGCCCCGAAACCACCCGCGCGCGGGTGAGCGCCATGTGCTCCCAGGTCCAGGCCTCGCGCTCCTGGTAACTGACAAAGCCGTCGAATTGCGTCGCCAGCGGTCCCGACCGTCCCGACGGCCGCAGCCGCATATCGACCTGGTAGAGCACGCCGTAATTGGTCTGCACCGTGAGCGCGCTGATCAGGCGCTGGGTGAAGCGGGCGAAATATTGCGCGCCATAGAGCGGCCGCTTGCCGTCCGATGTCGGATGCTCGTGATCGAAATCGTAGATCACGATGAGATCGAGATCGGAACTCGCCGTCATCTCGCGCGCGCCGAGCCGGCCGAGCGCGACGATCGCGCTTTTCGCGCCGCGCGATGCGGCCGTGGACGGCGGCAAAATCGGCTTCCACCATGCGGTGCACGGCGCGCAACAGCACGTCGGCAAGGCGGCTGAATAGTTCGCCGGCCTGCTCCGCCGATACCGAGCCGGAGAGAATCCGCGCGCCGATCAGGAACATGTGCTCCTGGCCGAACAACCGGATGGCATCGAGCGCCGTCCTCGTAGCCGCGCGCCTCTTCGATGACGCGGGCAAGCGCCGCTCCGAGCCGCGCCTCGTCGGGCAGCGAGCCGAAAAAGCTCGGATCGATCAGCGGATCGATGACATGCGGATTTTGCGCGAGAATATCGGCGAGCCGCGGCGCCGTGCCGAGGATCAGCGCGACGAAGCGGATCAGTTCGGGATTTTGCCGCAGCAGCGAAAGAAAACGCCCGCCGGCGCGCAGTCCGGCGAGGAAACGGTCGAAGGCCGCGAAGGCTGCGTCCGGATTTTCCGCGCGCGCGAATTGATCGACGATGAGCGGGACGAGCTCGATCAAGGTTCGCGCGCGCCTGTTCGCCGCGCAGCGCCCGGTAGAGGCCCGTCGCGCCATTGCCGCACCGCTGCGACGATCTCCTGCGGCTGGCGAAAGCCCATCAGCGCCAGCCGATCGAGCGTGTCGCTGTCGTCGTCGCCGTCGAATGACAAGCTTCTGCTGCCGGCCGAGATCTTCCGGCGCGCGCTCGAACAGCCGCACATAATGCCGCTCGACCTTGCGCAGATGGCCAAGCAGCACGTCGGCAAAGTCGTCGCGGTCCTTGAAACCGAGAAAGCGGGCAAACGTCGCCGAGCGCCTCGGGCTCGGCCGGCAGCGTGTGGGTCTGCTCGTCCGCCATCATCTGCAGCCGATGCTCGACGCGGCGCAGAAAATCATAGGCCGCCGCGAGCTCGTCGCGCGCGGCGCGCATCGATCCAGCCGCTCGGCGGCGAGCACGTCGAGCGTCGCGACGGTGCCGCGGCCGCGCAATTCGGCGTGCCGGCCGCCGGCGATGAGCTGCTGGGTCTGCACGAAGAACTCGATCTCGCGGATGCCGCCGCGGCCGAGCTTGATGTTGTGGCCCTCGACCGCGATTTCGCCGTGCCCGCGATAGGCATGGATCTGCCGCTTCATCTCGTGGACGTCGGCGATCGTCGCGTAGTCGAGATATTTGCGCCAGATAAACGGCGCGAGATCGCGCAGGAGCCTCTCGCCGGCGGCAAGGTCGCCGGCGCACGGCCGCGCCTTGATCAGCGCCGCGCGCTCCCAGTTCTGGCCGCGGCTTTCGTAGTAATCGAGCGCCGCCTCGGTCGAGATCGCGATCTGGGTCGAGGACGGATCGGGGCGCAGCCGCAGATCGACGCGAAACACGTAGCCGTCCGCCGTGCGCTCCTGCAGGAGCTTCACGAGATCGCGCGTCAGCCCGACATAGAACGGCGTCGGCTCGAAGCCTGCGCTCGAGCTTCGCGGCAGTCGGCATCGAAGAACACCATGAGATCGATGTCGCTCGAAAAGTTGAGCTCGTGCGCGCCCATCTTGCCCATGGCGAGCACGATATAGCCGGAGCCGGCCGCGGGATTTTCCGGGTCGGCGACGCGATCAGCTTCTTGGCCTTCGCGGCTTCGCGCAAGAGATAATGCACGGCGGCGCCGAGCGCCGTCTCGGCGACGTCGGTCAGCGCCGCGGTGACGCGCGACGACCGGCCACACGCCGCCGATATCGGCGAGCGCGATCAGAAGCGCCGCTTCCGCCTTCATCCGCCGCAGGATGCGCATGAGCTCGCTCGCCGAGCGCGCCGCGGCCGCCGCGCTCGTACGTCGCGGCGAGCAGCGCCGCGAGCGCGCGATCGGGATCGCTCTCGAGCAGGCGCAGGAAGCGCGCCGGGTCGGCCTGGATGAGGTCCCAGAGATAGGGCGCGGCTTCGGCAATGCCGGCAAGGATTGCGCCAGCGCCGGAAATTCGCCGACGAGACTAGTGAGCGTCTTGCCCGCGGCTTTGGCCTTGAGGCTGCAGCCAGCCACGACCGAGACCGCGACGCGGCACCGGCGCAGCCGACAGCGACGGCAGCTGCGCCGCGCAAACCGCCGGATCAATGCCGCGTCGTCGCGTTTCTGCTTCGGCCGCTTTTTGACCGGAGGCCGGCGTCATCCCTAGCCCTGCCCCGCCGGTCCCGCGCGCGGCAGCGCGATGGTGCTGACGCAAGCCGGGATGATTGTCCTCGAGCTTCAATTCGCCGCCATGCAGCCGCGCGACCGCGGAGGCGAGGCTCAAGCCCAAGCCCGAGCCCGGCTCCGAGCGGCTCTGCTCGAGCCGCACGAAGCGCTCGACGACGCGGCCGCGATCGGCTTCGGCAATGCCGGGCCCGCGATCGGCGACGCTCAAGCGCGATGCGATCGCCCTCGTCGCCGGCCCTGACCACGATCTCGGCCGGCGCGCCGTTCGATCTTGCCGTTCGGGCCGGCATATTTGATGGCGTTGTCGACCAGATTGGCCAGCGCCTGGCTGACCAGTTCGCGGTTGCCGCGCACCGGCGCCGCGCCGGCCGCTTCGACCGTGAGCGCGATGCCCTTCTCCTCGGCCAGCGGCTCGTACAGTTCGCCGACGTCGCGCGCGATCTCGGCGGCATCGAATTCGGTCATGTTGTCGCGCGCCTGCCCGGATTCGGCGCGCGCGATCATCAACAGCGCGTCGAAGGTGCGGATCAGATCGTCGGATTCGGCGATGGTCGATTCCAGCGCCGCGCGATAGCCGCCGTCGCCCGTCGGACTGCGCAAGCGCCTGTTCGCAGCGATTGCGCAGCCGCGTCAGCGGCGTCTTGAGATCGTGCGCGATATTGTCGGACACCTCCTTCAGGCCGCGCATCAGCGCCTCGATGCGCTCCAGCATGGCGTTGAGGTGATCGGCGAGGCGGTCGAGTTCGTCGCCGGTGCCGGCGACCGGCAGCCGGCCGGCGAGATCGCCGCGCCATGATGGTCTGCGCCGTGTCGGTCATGGCGTCGATGCGGTTGAGCACGCGCCGGCTGACGAAGAAGCCGCCGGCAAGCCCGAGCACGACGACCAGCGCCAGCGACCAGTGTCCGGCATTGGCGATGATGCCGAACAGCCGCTCGCGCTCCTCGAGATCGCGCCCGACCAGAAGGTGAAAGCCGCCGGGCAATTGCACGACCTCGACCAAGCGCGCGATGGTCGCTGCCCTCCGGCGCCTCGAGCCGGCGATAATTGGTTTCGAGCCAGCCGGGATGGTCGAGCACGCCGGGCTCCAGCGAGCCGACATTGCCGGCAAGCCCCTCGCCGGTCGGCGTCGTCACCAGATAAAGGCTCGATCCCGGCCGCCGCGAACGCAGGTCGACGACGATCACCAGCCGCCTGATGCCGCCCTGGGTATATTGCTCGGACAGCCCGTTGATCTCGCCGGTGACGGTCGTGGTGATCTGCTCGGTGATGAGCCGGCGCGTATTGAGCGCGAAATAGC
This sequence comes from uncultured Alphaproteobacteria bacterium, assembly GCA_963696555.1. Lineage (GTDB taxonomy): Bacteria > Pseudomonadota > Alphaproteobacteria > Rhizobiales > Xanthobacteraceae > BOG-931. The sequence goes on from CAVOKR010000017.1 coordinate 79,308, forward strand.
CGAGCAGCGACGCCGCGAACAGGACGAAGATCGCGAGATAGACCAGCGTCAGCTTGAACGCCGTGGTGCGGAGGAGTTTGCCGAGCGCGGTCACCGGATCTTCTCAGCTCTGCAGGCCCATTTCGGTCGTCGGAGAAATCGTCCTCCCAGAATTCAAGCGCCGCGCGCTTGTCGCTCCGCCGGTTGGCGGCCTCGGCGCGGCGCAACTCGACGCGCCGGATTTTTCCGGAGATCGTCTTCGGCAGTTCGGCGAATTCGATGCGGCGCACCCGCTTGAACGGCGCCAGCGCGGTGCGGCAATGCCGGAAGATCGACAGCGCGGTGGCGCGATCGGGCGCGTGGCCCGACGCCAGCGCGAGAAAGGCCTTCGGCACCGCAAGCCGCATCGGGTCGGGCGACGGCACGACGGCCGCCTCGGCCACCGCCGGATGCTCGATCAGCACGCTTTCAAGCTCGAACGGGCTGATGCGGTAGTCGGACGATTTGAAGACATCGTCGGCGCGGCCGACATAGGTCAGATAGCCATCGTCGTCGACCGAGGCGACATCGCCGGTACGATAAAGCAGCATCGCGATGCGCTGCACGCCGCCGTCGTCGCCCTGATAGCCCTGCATCAAGCCGGTCGGGCGCGGCTCGAGCATGCAGGCAGATCTCGCCTTCCTTTTGCGGCGCGCCATCGGCGTCGAGCAGCGCGACGCGATAGCCCGGCAGCGGCCGGCCCATCGAGCCGGATTTGAGCTTCTGGCCGGGCGTATTGCCGACCAGCGCCGTGGTTTCGGTCTGGCCGTAGCCGTCGCGGATGGTGATGCCCCAGGCTGCCTTGACCCGCTCGATGACTTCCGGATTGAGCGGCTCGCCGGCGCCGATGAGTTCCTTGATGCGGACTTTCCAGGCGGACAGGTCCTCCTGGATCAGCATGCGCCACACCGTCGGCGGCGCGCAGAAGGTCGGTGACGCCGCAGCGCACGATGGTATCGAGCAGACCGCGCGCATTGAAGCGGCGCTGATTGACGATGAAGACGCAGGCCTGCGCGTTCCACGGCGAAAAGAAACAGCTCCAGGCATGCTTGGCCCAGCCCGGCGACGAAATGTTGAGATGCACGTCGCCCGGCCGCAGCCCGAGCCAGTACATCGTCGACAGGTGACCGACCGGATAGCTCTGATGGCTGTGCAGGACGAGCTTCGGCGTCGCCGTGGTGCCGGAGGTGAAATAGAGCAGCAGCGGATCGTCGGCCCGCGTTTCGCCGTCCGGCGTGAATTCCGCCGACGCCTCATAGCCCTTCTCGTAGGCAATCCAGCCCGGCACGTCCTTGCCGACCGCGATCCGCGTGTAATCGCCGGGCAGATCGGCGAATTTGGCCGCGGCATCGGCGCTGGTGATGACGTGACGGACGCGGCCGCGCGCAAAGCGGTCGGCGAGATCGTTGCGCGTCAGCAGCGTCGTCGCCGGCACGATCACCGCGCCGAGCTTCATCGCCGCCAGCATGCATTCCCACAGCGGCACGACATTGCCGAGCATGACCAGGATGCGGTCGCCGCGGCGCACGCCGAGGCCGCGCAGCGCATTGGCGATCCGGTTCGAGCGCTCGCTCAATTCGCGCAAAGGACAGCTTGGTCTCGCCGGCATCTTCGTCGACGAGCCACAGCGCCGGCTGCGCATTGCCGCGCGCCATGACGTCGAAATAGTCGAGCGCCCAGTTGAAGCGGTCGAGCTTCGGCCAGCTGGAAGTCGCGGTAGGCGGTGGCGTAGTCTTCGCGATGACGCAGCAAAAAATCGCGCGCCGCGACGAACGGCGCCGCATTGTTCGATTGCGCGTAGCCGAATTCATAGTGTCCACGGCCGTCATGGCGATCCCCCGGTTTGGACCTCGACTGCATACGCTCCTGCGCCCGAGCGCCGACGTTCCCCGCTGGCGCGATTATCGCGCGCCGTCGCGGATCATATAGCCGGCGCCGCGCACGGTATGCAGCAGCGGCTGCGCGAAGCCTTTATCGATCTTAGATCGCAACCGCGAAATGTGCACGTCGATCACATTGGTCTGCGGATCGAAATGATAATCCCAGACGTTTTCCAGCAGCATGGTGCGGGTGACGACCTGGCCGGCATGGCGCATCAGATATTCGAGCAGGCGGAACTCGCGCGGCTGCAGCTGGACTTCCTGCCCGGCGCGGCTGACTTCGTGCGACAGCCGGTTGAGCTCGAGATCGGCGACGCGATAAACGGTCTCCTCGCCGCGGCTGCCGCGGCGGCGCGCCAGCGCCTCGACCCGCGCCAACAGTTCGGAGAACGCATAGGGCTTGGCCAGATAATCGTCGCCGCCGGTGCGCAGGCCTTTGACGCGGTCGTCGACCTGGCCGAGCGCGGAGAGGATCAGCACCGGCGTTTCCACCGACTTGCTCGCGCAAGGCCGCCGATGACCGAAAGGCCGTCGCGCTTCGGCAACATGCGGTCGACGATCAGGACGTCGTATTCGCCGTCGAGCGCGAGCTGCAAGCCCTTCCTCGCCGTCGCCGGCCTGGTCGGCGATGTGGCCGACCTCGCGAAACGCCTTGACCAGATAATCGGCCGCGTCGCGGTCGTCCTCGATGATCAGAAGGCGCATGGTCTGATCGCCGTACTCAAGAATCCGGATAGCGCGAACATCACTAGAAATATTGGTGCGTCAAGCGCTTAAGGCAATATCGCGCGACGCGGCGCGAATCGCAGTGGCGTACCGGCATAAAGTGAGGGGGTGGCGAGCGCTGCCCGCCACCCCCTCTACCTACTCCACCCCGGCGGGGGCGACGGATGCCGGGAGGCAGAGTTGGTATTCGGCGGGGACGGGTCTTGCGACCCGTCCCCAGGGAACGCCCGCCAGCGGGGGCGACGGATGCCGGCGGATGCCCCTTTCGCTCAGGCGTTGCCGAGCGGCAGCGCGACGAATTTCGTGCCATCGCCCGACTTCACCCGGAACAAAACAGTATGCTTGCCCTCCGTACGCGCATCGGCGAGGCTCTTGCGCACGTCGGCCGGCGTCGACACCGGCTTGCCGCCCACGTCGAGAATGACGTCGCCGACCTGGAAGCCGTGATCGGCGGCAACGCCGCCGTCGGCGACCGCGGTGACCACAACGCCGTTGCCGTCGCTGCCGGCGACCTTGGTCGCCCGGCGCCAGCGTCAGGCCGAGCTTCGGCAGGTCGCTGTCGGGCACTTCGCGCTGATTCGGCTGATCGTTCGAGGCCTGCTTCTTCGTTCGGCAAGGTGCCGAGCGTCAGCGTGACGGTCTTTTCCTCGGCCTTGGTGGATCAGCGCGAGCTTGACCGAGGTGCCCGGCGCCATCGTGCCGATCTTGCGCGCAAGCTCGCGCGCGTCGTGGATCGGCGCGTCGTCGACCGACGTGATGACGTCGCCGCTCTGGATACCGGCCTTGGCCGCCGGGCTGTCCGTTTGCGGCTCGGAAACCAGCGCGCCGGTCGCCTGCTTCAAGCCCATGCTGTCGGCGATATCGGGCGTGACCGACTGGATCTGCACGCCGATCCAGCCGCGCGTGACGCTGCCCTTGTCGCGAAGCTGCGCGACCACGTTCTTCACCGTCTCGGCGGGAATGGCGAAAGCGATGCCGACCGAGCCGCCGGACGGCGAGAAGATCGCGGTGTTGACGCCGATGACGTTGCCGTCGACGTCGAAGGTCGGGCCGCCGGAATTGCCCTTGTTCACCGGCGCGTCGATCTGGATGAAGTCGTCATAGGGGCCGGCGCCGATATCGCGGCCGCGCGCCGAGACGATGCCGGCCGTCACGGTGCCGCCGAGGCCGAACGGATTGCCGACCGCGATGCACCCAATCGCCGACGCGCGGCGAGCTGTCGGCGAGTTTCACGAACGGGAAATTATTGCCATCGATCTTGATCAGCGCGAGATCGGTGCGCGGGTCGGTGCCGATCACCTTGGCGGTGTAGGTCTTGCCGTCGTCGGTGGTGACCTGAACGTTCTCGGCGTTCTGCACGACGTGATTGTTGGTCACGGCGTAGCCGTCGCGCGAAATGAAGAAGCCCGAGCCCTGGCCGGTGATGACTTCGCTTGGCCGTTCGGCGCATTCGGCATGCCGAAACGCTTGAAGAAACGTTCGAACGGCGAGCCCGGCGGGAACGGCAGATCGCTCGTCGCTATCGGAGACTGGCATCGGCCGGACGGTCGATCTTGACGCGCACCGACATCACCGACGGGCTTCACCTTCTCGACAATGTCGGCAAAGCCGACCGGGCGCTGCGGCAGTTGCTGCACCTTCTCGGTCAAATTCTGCGCGTGCGCCGCCGTGCCGAAGAGGCCGATGACGACTGCGCTGCGGAAGCGGGCGCCAGCAACAATGCCGCTGCGCCGATGCCGGCGACGGTGGTCGCCAAAAGCGCGAAGCGCCGCGCCGACAAGACGCGGCGCGAGCGACGGGGAACTGCGGTTCATTACGCGTCTCCAAATCGCCAATGCGAATTCCGCTGCTCCCGCAAGACGGAAGCTGTCGGATCCCCGCGGGCCCGCTGTTGCAGAGAAGATGAGGCCGCGAGCCTTACCGCGCTCTGTCGGCAGGATTAAAAGTTTGTAATGTTGCGAGTATCTGAAATATGATAATACAGAAACAATAAGCTTAAACGAGCAGCAGCTGAGCCCGATCAGGCTACGGCTTACGGGCGCCGCTTCGCTCCGCAACAGCTCGGCGACGCGCGCTTCCTCGGCGCCGGTGAGATTCGCGGCTCGGTCCGGAAGCCGCTGCGGCGCTGCGGCGCTTGGCCGCCACGATCAGCATGACAATGCCAATCAGCAGCATGCCGGCGGCAATCCCCACAGCGCCGCGGTGTGCCAGGACAGCCGCGGCTTGAGCAGGACGAACTCGCCGTAGCGCGCGACCAGGAAATCGAGCACCTGCGCGTCGCTGTCGCCGGCTTTGATCCGCTCGCGCACCAGAACGCGCAAATCGTGCGCAAGCGGCGCGTCGGAATCGTCGATCGACTCGTTCTGGCACACCATGCAGCGCAGTTCCTTGGACAGCGCGCGGGCGCGCGCCTCCAGCACCGGATCGGACAGCATCTCGTCGGGCTGCACCGCCCATAGCGGCGACGACGCAGAGCAGCACGACGAGCATGGCGGCGGCCTGCAAAGATCTTTCAGACGCGCTCATCACTCCGCCGGCTGCAGCGCAGCGGCGACCTGGCCTTCGCCGGACGCGGCGCGCCGACGCGCAGCCGCCGATCCGACAGCGACAAGCCGCCGCCGAAGAACATGAACAGCGCGCCGAGCCAGATCAGCAAGCACGTGCGGCTTGTAATAGAGCCGCACCGGCACCGAGCCGTCTGGGTTCGGATCGCCGAGCGACAACATAAAGCTGGCTCGACGCCGCGCGACATCAGCGCGGCCTCGGTGGTCGCCATGTTGCGGGCCGGGAACGTGCGCCGGCTCGGCTCCATGGTGCCGATCAAGTTCGCCGTTCGCGCGGTGCACGGTGAAGCGGCCGACGACGTCGTGATAGTTCGGACCCGGCCGGCTGAACATGCCGTCGAACGTCAGCCGGTAATGCGCGATGTCGATGACTGTCGCCGGGCTTGACCTCGGCGATCCGTTCGCTGCCCCAGGCGGTCACGCCGACGATGCCGAGCAGCGTCACGCCGATGCCGAAATGCGCGAACGCCGTGCCCCAGGCCGAGCGCGGCAGACCGATGCGCGCGGCGCAGCGCGGCGCCCGAACGGCATGCGCAGGATCATCGGTGCGCTCGGCGATATCGGTCACCGCGCCCGCCATGACGAAAATCGCGATGCCGACGCCGAACGGCGCCAGCACCGGACCGCCGCGTTCGAGCGCGAAGGCCGCAGCGATCGCCACCGCCGACGAGCAACGCCGCCGCCAGCAGCCGCTGCGCCGCGCCGAGGATATCGCCGCGCTTCCAGCCCAGCAGCGGCCCGAACGGCATCACCAGCATCAGCGGGATGAACAGCGGCCCGAAGGTCGCGTTGAAGAACGGCGGACCGACCGAAATCTTGTCGCCGGTCAGCGCTTCGAGCGCGAGCGGATAAAGCGTGCCGACAAAGACGGTGGCGCAGGCCGATGGTCAGGAACAGATTGTTGAACACCAGCGCGCCTTCGCGCGAGATCGGCGCGAACAAACCGCCCTGCTTGAGCAGCGGCGCGCGCCAGGCATAAAGCGCCAGCGCCCCGCCGATGAAGATGACCAGGATGGCGAGGATGAAAATGCCGCGCCGTCGGATCGGTCGCGAAGGCATGCACCGAGGTGAGCACGCCCGAGCGCACCAGGAATGTGCCGATCAGCGACAGCGAGAAGGTGAGGATCGCGAGCAGAATGGTCCAGACTTTGAGCGCGCCGCGCTTTTCCATCACCACGGCGGAATGCAGCAGCGCGGTGCCGGCAAGCCACGGCATCAGCGAGGCATTCTCGACCGGATCCCAGAACCAGAAGCCGCCCCAGCCGAGCTCGTAATAGGCCCAGTACGAACCGCCGGCGATGCCGAGCGTCAGGCACATCCAGGCGCCGAGCACCCAGGGCCGCACCCAGCGCGCCCAGGCCGGCATCGATGCGGCCTTCCAGCAGCGCCGCGATGGCGAAGGAGAACGCGATCGAGAAGCCGACATAGCCGAGGTAGAGCATCGGCGGATGAAACGCGAGGCCGGGATCCTGCAGGATCGGATTGAGATCGCTGGCCCTCGAACGGCGCGTCGGCAATGCGCAGGAACGGATTCGAGGTGATCAGGATGAACAGATAAAACGCGGCCGCGATCCAGGCCTGCACGCCGAGCGCATTGGCCTTCAGCGTCGCCGGCAGATTGCTGCCGAACACCGCCACCAGCGCGCCGAAGAAGGCGAGGATCGAGACCCACAGCATCATGGAGCCTTCGTGGTTGCCCCAGACGCTGGTGAGCCGGTAGATCAGCGGCATCGCCGAGTTCGAATTCTCGTAGACGTTGAGCACCGAGAAATCGGACGTCGACGTAGCATAACGCGAGCGCGCCAAACGCGATCGCGACAAAGACGAAATGCGCGAGCGCCGCCGGCACCGCCATGCTCATGAGCGCCGGATCGTTGGTGCGCGCGCCGACGATCGGCATCGTGCCCTGGATCAGCGCGAGCCCGAGCGCCAGCATCAAAGCGTAATGGCCGAGTTCGGGGATCATCCTGTGCTCCGGTTCCGTCGTGCGGGACAGATACGCCGATGCGCGCGCCATCACTTGTTCTGGCCGACCGGCATCGCCGGCCGCTGCGCGTAATCGTCCTTCCAATGCCCCGACTTCTTCAAGGCGTCGGCGACCTCTTTCGGCATATAGGTCTCGTCATGCTTGGCGAGGATGGTGTCGGCGTCGAACACGCCGCCGCCGTCGAGCGCGCCTTCGGCGACGACGCCCTGCCCTTCCCGGAACAGATCGGGCAACACGCCCTGATAGCTCACCGGGATTTCGCTTTTGCCGTCGGTGACTTCGAAGCGGACGGCAAGATTATCGCCGCGCACAACGCTGCCGTCCTTGACCAGGCCGCCAAGCCGGATGCGCGTGCCGGGCGACGTGCTTTTCCGCCACGTCGCTCGGCGAATTGAAGAACACGATGGAGTCGCGAAATGCATTGAGCATCAGCGCCACGGCGACGGCCAGCACGCCGAGCCCGCCGCCGATCAGGACCAGACGTCGCTGCTTGCGGGTCATTGCCGCATTCTCCGCCACGCTACCTGCATCGATCCGAACTTTCGGTTCTTGTTCCGCATCAAATTCTTGTATCAGCCTTCGAGCCCGAGGTCCTTCGACGAGATCGTCGATCGCTTGACCTGCGTCGGGATGATCCTGCAGCGCGCGCCGCGCGTCGGCGGCGGCGTCCTTGGCCTTGTCGCGGTCGCCGAGCACGGCATAGGCGCGCACCAGACGCAGCCAGCCATCGACGTCGCTGCCGTCGCCGTGCAGCCGGTCGGCAAGCCGCTGCACCATGCCGCGGATCATCGCCGTGCGCTGCGCGGGGTCCATGTTTTCGGCAGCCGCGACGTCACTTGAGCTCGGCCCGCCGCCGGCAGCCGGCTGGTCGGGTGCGGTCTGCGTGCCGACAGTCTGACCGGTCACGCGCGCAAGCTCTTGCGGACGAAATCCGCCCACGGCGCGCCGCGCGGCGCCGTCGTCGAGCAAAGCGCCGCCACTTGTTCGCGGCGGCGTCGCGATTGCCGTCCTGCTCGTCGGCAAGGCCGAGGAAATAGCGCGCCTGCGGATCGTTCGGATCGCCGGCGACCGCATGAAGAAATATCTGCTTGGCGTCGTCGGTCACGACGCCGTTGGCGGCAGCCACCAGCGCCTCGCCGAGATCGGATTCACGCGCCGGCGTGTCGCCGTTGAGCGCAATCGATTTCCGCCGCGCCATTGACGGCGTCGTCGATAGCGGCCGAGCCGCATATAGACCGGCGCGATCAATTCCCAGCCGGCGCCGTCGTTGGGATTGTGCGCCAGCTGCGCCTCGACCTGGCTGACGAGGTCCTCGATGGATTGGCCTTGATGCGGGTCTTCCACGCGTGCGAACGCGGACTGGCCGGGAATATCGGGCGAGCCGAGGCTCACGTAGAAGCCGATCGCGACCGCCGGCACGATGATGATCGCCGCGATCGCGGCGGCGCGCCGATACCGGCTCGCCCGCGCGGGCGCTGTCGCGGCCGAATTCGAGGCTTCGGCGTCCGCCGCGGCCAGGAGCCGACGCGATATCTCGATCGCGCGCCGACTCCGCCTCTGCCTCGCCGATCAGGCCCGCATCGCGATCGCGCGTGATCTCCCGCAACTGGTCCTGGTAGACGAGCCGATCGCTGCCGCCCCGCGCAGCGACCGACTTGCGCGCCAAGCGGCCACAGCACGGCGAAAACCGCCGCCGCCGTCATCACCGCAAAAATGATCCAAAGCGCGATCATTCAAAACGTCACATTTAACAGGATCAGAGCTTGCATCGGTCGAGCCCGGCCGGGGTATGAAGTCCGGCGCGCAATCGCTCCGCGCGTATACATCACGGCGGGCAAGCCGCCGCAATGGCGCTTGTGGCGCGGCAATTGCGCACTACCGCGGCACTTTTATGGTGCACGCGGCGGCAATTCGTCGCGATACGGGGTCAGGCCCGCGCCGACTTGCGCTCGCTGGCCGCGGTCTGTGCCGCGACCTCGGCGGCCTTGGCCAGGAGGCCGGCGTATTCGGCTCCGAATATCGTCCGGCAGAAGCGGATCGCCGCCTCGACCTGAGATTGGCGGAACGGCCGGTCGGCGTCGCCGGCATGGCGGATCGAATCGAGCAGGACCTTGGTGCCGGTTTCGAGATAGAGCGACAGTTCCGAATGGGCCCGCGTCGTCACTTCGTTGACGGCGAGTTCGCTGGCGTAATGCCGGCACGCATCGACGAATTCGACCCGGTTCTCGGCGTCGCTGACATCGACGGAATCAAGCACCGAGCCCGGCGCAATTTCTTTCGCCGGACGCGGCCGCAACAGCCGGCGCACACAGCCCGGCGTGGTCTCGATTTCGGCCTTCAGCAAGCCCGAAATATCGGCCCGGATCGCCGCCAATTGGCGACTCCACGGCGAGTCGACCGAAAGTTCCATTTCGGTGCGCAGCCCGCGCGCCGCGTCGTGAATGGCTTTGAGTATCGACGCGATCGGCCGGCCGGTTTTGAGCTCGGTTCGCACTTCGCGCACCATGGCCTCGGTGTCGCCGAGCACGATCCCGACCGCCACGGCATAGGGCGTCGCAGCTATCCGAGCGGTGTCGTCGCTATCGGCGGCGCGGATCGCTGAGCGGACCAAGCTGCCATGGCGCTGCCAGCCGGTTCAACACCAAGATCAGACCGTAGAGCAAGATGTCGGACTTCGCGGTGCCGCTGCTGTCGAGCGAGCATTGCGTCAAAGCGGTATCGAGGAGCGATTTGATCGAACTCCACCTGGCCCGCCTCGAACACGCGAATTTGGTTTGGACAGCCGGCGCGCGATATCGGCCAGCATGTCGCGCAGCGAGAAAATCGCGATCAGAGTGTTGAGATCATCTGCCGCGCGCGGCGTGCCGACATGCACGCCGAGGCGGCGCCGCGCTTTTTCGTCGGACGCAATGGCCGCGACGGTATCCTTCATGCGCTGCACCGCGCGATCCTGCAGCGCCCGGACCAACTGGTCGGCCTTGACCTGGTCGCGGGCGTTGAGCGCGCGGCCGATATCTTCGCCCAAAGCCTTGGCTTCGGCTGGAATGAGATCGCGCCCCATCCAAGCCCAGATCGGCTCGAGCGACACGCGTGCGACCCGGCCCACGCGCTTATGGTCCGGGGCCGCATCGATCAGAAACGGCTCAAGCGGCGTAAAGAACAAGCGCGCCGTATCGCCGATGCGCGGCGTCGGCTGGGTGTCGGCGCGGATGGTGCGGCGGAGTTCTTGCAGGATGAGGTCGTTGCCGGCGCTGTCGTCGCCATGCAGCATGTTACGCTCGAGCTCATGGACGAGCATGGTCCGGGCCGCCGGCGTCAGCGTCCGGAGATAGTCCCGTAACCGCTCGACGGGTTGACCCTCGCTCGCCATAGGCAGACCGACGTCCTGAACTTACCGTTAACGTTTTACTCGGCGGGCGCTTAAGAAGGCGTTACGCAAGGCATCTGGGATACTAGGCGATCCTCTGCTTGGTGCTGTGAAAAGGCGCGCCGGAAACGACCGCCCCACCAAGGCTACCCGCTGGCGCGGCTCTGCCCGTTGCCACCGCAGGGGCGGAGCGGATCACCCCGAACCCACTCCGCGACCGGTCGCGCCTATTGCGGCGCGCCGACGCAGACCGCGACCAGCGGAGCGTTAGCCGGGCTCGCCTCCGGACCGCAGGAGGCCGCCTCTTTCGCCGAGGAACTGGGCCTGATTGCGCGTCGGCCCGCAGTAAGCGGTGACCAAAACCTCATTGTCTTGGCACTGCACCGTGCACCCGGACGTGCAGTCGGACTTGACGACCCGGATGCTCGGGCTGGGTTTGCCTTGTTGGCCTTGCGGTCCCGCCGGACCGGGCGGACCGGGCGGTCCAGCCGGGCCCACGGGCCCTGCTTCGCCTTTCGGTCCCTGCGGACCCGTCGGACCCGCATCACCCTGGGGACCTTTGCCGCAACCGGCCAAGCCTAGGAGCAAAGCCAGTGCGACCGTCAAATGCGCTGCACGCATTTTCAATTCTCCAAAATTTCTGAAGAAGCCGCTCCAGCGCCCCGACGCTAGAAGATCAAACTCGGCTGTGTGACGCAAGCACAAGACCGTAATACAGGCGATGGGGTCGTTGAACCGTCACAGTGGATAGCTCCATGCCATCAATTCACGGTCGTCCAGCTACCGTCCGGATTGCGGCAGGCGGCGCCGCGCTCGGTTTGCGGCACGCCGTCGATATAAATCGTCTGGGTATAGCTGCGGCAGGAAGCGCCGCTCGCTTCGTAGGCCGGTCCGGGCACGACATTGCCATAGCGTCCGGAATCCGGATTACGCCAGGCAACCGGCGCGCCGGAGGAGCCGGCTTCGAGCGCCTGCATCTGCGCCGCGTAAGCGCGGCGTTTGTCTTCATCGTCGAGAGCCGCTCCGATGCGGTTGCCGAGAAAGCCGCCGACCGCAGCGCCGATCACCGTACCGGCAAGCCGATTGCCCGCGCTGCCGCCAATGGCGTTGCCAACCAGACCGCCGACGACGGCGCCAGCCGCGGTACCGGTAACTTGCTTCGGTCCGGAATCGGCGGAACAGGCGGCGAGCGACGTTGCGAGGCCCGCCGCAATCACACCCCCCTTGACCCACCAACTTGCTGTCATGCGCCCTCCCCCGGCAGAGCAAAGAGCGTCATTAGGGCGAAACTCTGTCGGCCGGCCCCGGCAGGCCGCCTTGTACTGGCGGCATCGGCGGCCATTGGCTAAGTTCCACCGGCTTAAACGCTTTTGCAATTTCAGCACGACTTCAGCAACGAGAGCCTCATGCCGGACAAATGTGCCACCGCCCTGCGGTGCTTGGGTTTGGTCGTGCCGTGTCTGGCGCTGGCATTCAGCGGCGCGCTCCCGCAGTCGGCAGACGCTGCCGATTATCCAAACCGCACAGTGAAGATCGTCGTGCCGTTTCCCGCCGGCGGCACCGCGGATGTGGTGCCGCGCATCCTCACCGAATGGCTGTCGCGCAAGTGGGGGCAGTCGGTGATCATCGAAGACCGCACCGGCGCCGGCGGCAATATTGGCGCCGAATTCGTCGCCAAGTCCGATCCCGACGGCTACACTTTGCTGGCATCGCCGCCGCCGCCGCTCGTCATCAATCAGAACCTTTATCCGCACCTCGACTTCGATCCCGACCAGTTCGTGCCGATCGTCGTCATCGGTCGCGTCCCGAACGCGCTTGTGGTCAATCCGGATAAGATCGCCGCCGGCACAGTGAAGGATTTCATTGCCTATGCGCAGGCCAATCCCGGCAAGGTGACCGACGCCACGCAGGGCAACGGCACGACATCGCACCTGACCTCCGAGCTGTTCCAGCTGATGGCGCACGTGAAATTGCAGAACGTGCCCTATCGCGGCTCGGCACCGGCGCTCAACGATCTGGTCGCCGGCAGTGTCGATTGCATGTTCGACAATCTCGGCGTCTCGATGCAGCTTGTGAACGCCGGCAAACTGAAACTGATCGCGGTGGCGTCGTCAAAGCGGATGGCGAGCATGCCCGACAAGCCGGCGATTGCCGAAACGTTGCCCGGCTTCTCGTCCGCTGCCTGGTACGCCATCGTCGCACCGCCGCATACGCCGAGCGCGATCGCCGAAAAGATCAACGCCGCCGTCAACGAGGCGCTGCATGACCCCGATATTGTCAAACGCCTTGCCGATCTCTCCGCCGAGCCGGTCGGCGGGTCCCTGCAGCAGACGGTGCTTTATTTCCGCGACGACGCCGCGCGCTGGAAGCGGGTCATCAACCAAGCGCACGTTACACTCGATTAAGCCGTCGGGGTTTTGCCTACCGATAGATTCTATTTGAGAAAGCCGATCGAAATCCACGGCACCGCGGCAACGATGATCGGTGCCGATCACCAAGCGCCAGCATGTAGCCCCAGGATCGGCCGCATGCCCTCCGCCGGCTCGACGCGGCCGATGGCACAGGCGGCGTAATAGCCGACACCGAATGGCGGCGCGAACAGCCCGATCCCCATCGCCAGGATCACCACCATCGCGTAGTGCACCTCATGGATGCCGACCGCTCGGGCGATCGGAAACAACAGCGGCCCGAACAGCACGATCGCCGGAATGCCTTCGAGCACCGAGCCGAGCACGACGAAGGCCACGATCGAGGCCGCCATGAAGGTCACCGGCGCCGCCCGGCAAGCCGGTCATCGCCGCAGCGAGCGTCCGCGAGAAGCCCGACTGCGTCAGCCCCCAGGCCATTCCGGTCGCCGTGCCGATGATGAGCAGGATCGCGCCCGACAGGCACGCGGTCGACACCAGCATCGGCCGCAGCGCCGCCCAATCGAACCGGCGATAAATGACGAGAGCCCGGCGAACGCCGCATAGGCGATGCCGATGGTCGAAACTTCGGTCGCGGTCGCAACGCCTTCGACCACGGCGGCGCGGATCAAAAACGGCAGCGCCAGCGCCGGCAGCGCGATGAGAAAGGTGCGGCCGATCTCCCGCCGCGTGGCGCGAATAACATGGCTCGCGGTCCTCGTGCCGGTAGCGCCAGCGCACGACACAGCACAGCAAAAACGCCAAGCACGACTCCGGGCAGAAGTCCGCCGGTGAACAGCGCCGCGATCGAAACGCCGGTCACCGACCCGATGGTGATGAGCACGAGGCTCGGCGGAATGGTTTCGGTCTGCGCGCCGGTCGCCGACAACAGCGCGACGAGGTCGCCGGGCCTGTGCGCCGCGCGCCTTCATTTCCGGAAACAGCACGGGTGCGACCGCGGCCATGTCGGCGGCCTTCGAGCCCGAAATTCCGGAGACCAGATACATCGCGGCGACCAGCACATAGTGCAGCCCGCCGCGCACATGGCCGAGCAGGCTCGCCAGGAACGCCACCATGGCGCGCGCCATCCCGGTCATCTCGATCAGCAGCCCGAGAAAGACGAACAGCGGCACCGCCAGCAGAATGAGATGGCTCATGCCCTCGTCCATGCGGCCGACCAGCACATCAAGCGGCGTGTGGGTCGTCAGCGCCAGATAGCCGAAGATCGCGAGCCCGAACGCAAAGGCGATCGGCACGCCGGCGAATACGGCCGCGGCGACGACGCCGACAAAAAAGATCAGGAGGTTGAGATTGCCGAGCCGGAGAAAGAGCGGCGCCGCGAGCCAGAACAGCGCGACGAGAACCGCGGCGCTGCCGAGACCAACGGTAAGGGCGAGCGGCGAACCTGTCGTCGCCAGCCGCAGCACGGCAAAAACGACCATCAAACCGATCCCGACCGGCAACGCCGCGGCGCGCCAGGCATCGGTCATCTCAAGCGCCGGCGTGGTGATCGGCAATTCATCCATGGCGTATTGGTAGGCTGGCCGAGCGATCAGCAGCAAGAAAGGCAAGCGCCGCGCCCGTCGCAAAGGCGTCGAGCAGCGCCCGACGCGGCGGCGGCAATAAGCCGACACAGGCCGTCATCCGCATGTGCTCGTCGCGGCGGAAGGCGATGACCGCGCCGAGCATCGCGAGCCACAGGAACAGCGTGGACGCCAACTCGTCGGACCAGACCAGCGGCCGATCGAAGACGTAACGCGAGATCACGCCGCCGAACAGAATGACGATCTCGGCCGCCACCAGACCTGCCGCCAAGAACTCTACGATGGTGCCGAGCGCGCGATCGAGTGTCGCGACAATACCGGAGACGCCAGCGCCATGGGCCTTTGTCGGCGACTGAGCCTGCGGTTCGGCCGCCGTGGTCACGCCAGCTTGCCGACCGACTTCTCCAGCAAGCCCCATGCTTCGTCGCCGTATTTGCTCTTCCACTCGGTGTAGAAGCCCGCCGACCGAAGCTTTTCGCGGAACGGCGCCGGATCGAGCCGGTTGAAAACAAGGCCTTTGCTGCTCAGGTCTTGCTGCAGATTGGCGTTCAGCTTGGCGACGTCGTCGCGCTCTTTCACAGCCGGCGGCATTGATATTCTTGGCGACGATCGCCGCGCACGTCGTCGGGCAGTGCTTGCCAGGCGCGCTGGTTCGCCAGAAACCAGAAGCCGTCCCACATGTGATTGGTCAGCGAACAATATTTCTGCACTTCGTAGAGTTTCGCGGTGGCGATGATGGCGAGCGGATTTTCCTCGCCGTCGACGATTTTGGTCTGCAGCGCCGAATAGACTTCGTTGAAATTGATCGAGGCCGGCGCCGCATCGAAGGCCTTGAACATCGACGTCCACAACGGCGACGGCGGCACCCGCAGCTTCATGCCGCGAAAATCGTCCGGCGTCTGGACCGGCTTGGTCGATGTGGTGGTCTGGCGGAAGCCGTTGTCCCAGATCTTCTCCATGGCGATGAGGTCTGACTTGGCGATCTGCGCGCGCACATAGGCGCCGAGATCGCCGTCCATGGCTTTCCAGACCGTGTCGTAATCCGGAAACGCAAAGCCCATGCCGTTGATCGATGCCGCGGGCACCAGCGTCGACAGGATCAGTCCCGACAGCGTGAAGAATTCGACGCCGCCGGAGCGGATCTGGCTCAGCGTATCGGTGTCGGAGCCGAGTTGGCTCGAGGGAAAAATCTGCAGCTCGAAACGGCCATTGGTCTCCTGCTTTGATGGCGGCCGCCATTTCCCGCGCCCGCACGTTCATCGGGTGCGTGTCGGGGAGATTGTTGGCGTATTTGTAGGTCCACTGCGCCTGTTGGGCACGGGCCACAAATGGCGCAGCGACGCTGCCCACCATGAGTGCCGATGCGCTCGCCGTAACCAGGCGGCGGCGTGATAATGCCATGGACGACCCTCCCCTAGCCGCGCACGGCATAGTTTGTCTTGCCGTTGTCGCGACACCGCTATTATACGGTCGGCCGCCACGACCACCAGGGTCGATCTTTGTATCCTAGACCCTAGCCTCAGGCCGCCATCGGGCGCTCGGTTCCCTTCACGAACATCCGGTAGCCCGAGCGCACATTCGGCCAGTAGTCCCAGATCGCATAATGCTGGGCGCAGCGGTTGTCCCAGAACGCGATCGCGTTGGCGGTCCAATGAAACCGCATGCTCCAGTGCGGCCGCGCGATGTGATCGTACAGGAATTCCAGCACGCCGCGGCTCTCGGCCGCCGGCACTTCGTTAATATGGCTGGTGAATTCACGGTTGACGAACAGCACCTTGCGGCCGCTTTCGGGGTGGCGAATGACGACCGGATGAACCGCCGTCGGATAAACGTCGGCGTTCTTATCGAAGACGCGGGAGCCGTCGTGGGTCGCCGTCTTGCCCTCGAGATAGATTTTCATCCCTTCGCTTAATTCGTCATAAGCCTTGGCGGCGGAGGCGAACATGGTATCGCCGCCGCCGTTCGGTGGGACGATGTCCTGATACAGCACGCTATACATCGGCGGGATCTCGGCGCAGCTCTGGTCGGAGTGCCATTCCTCGCCCGACACGCGCTTCGACTTGGCGTCGAAGTACTGATGCCGGATGGCGGGATGGCCAGGGATCGACCGCGATGCCGTGCCCTTGCCGCCGACATGAATATGGGGCTCGCCGAAATAGCGCACAAAACGCTCATGCGAATCGAAATCGATTTTCTGGTCGCGGATGAAGACAACGCCGTGCGCGATGATGGCGTTGTGCACCTCCTCTACTTGTCGATTGCTAAGCGGCTTGGTGAGGTCGATATTGCCGATCTCGGCCCCGATATGCGGGGTCGAAGGGGTGACGGTGATGGTGTCGTAGCTCATGGACTTGCTGCCCCTTCGATAGAATGACCGGACAGCAATAATAGCGGCGCCGAAGTCCCGCCGTCATCCCCCCGGCAGCGCAAGTTCTGCGCGCAAGCCGCCGATCGGCGCGGTGCCGAGCGTCAGCACCCCGCCGTAAAGTCCGGCCAGCTCGACGACGATGGAAAGGCCCAGGCCCGAGCCGGGCTTGGTCTCGTCAAGCCGCTGGCCGCGCTGCGCCACCTGCTCGCGCTCGGCGGGCGACAGCCCCGGCCCATCGTCGTCGACGATGATGCGCACGCGCGGCTTGGCGTCGCGTCGGCGGCCGGCCGTTCGGCCGTCACCTCGATCGCGACCCGCGACTGCGCCCATTTGCAGCCGTTGTCGACCAGATTGCCGATCATCTCTTCGAGGTCCTGCTGCTCGCCGCGAAACCGCGCATGCGCCGGCACATCGATATCGATGGCGATGTCGCGGGCGCGGTGGAGCTTTTCCATGGTGCGGGCGAGCGCGGTGACGACCGGCGGCACGTCGATCAGCGTGCCGATCACGGTCGAGCGCGCCGCGAGCCGCGCCCGTTCGAGTTGGCGCGCCACCTGATCGCGCATGATGTCGGTCTGCTCCAGCACTTTATGCGCCAGCGGATCGTTGCCGCGCGCCGCCGCCTCGTTGACGATGCACCGACAGCGGCGTTTTCAGCGCATGCGCCAGATTGCCGACATGGGTGCGCGCACGCTCGACGATTTCCCGGTTGGCATCGATCAGCGCATTGGTCTCGCGCGCGAGCGAGGCGATCTCGACCGGGAATTCGCCCTCGAGCCGCTCGGCGCGGCCGGAGCGGATGGCGGCAAGGCTTTGCGAAATCCGCGTCAGCGGCGCCAGCCCGAAGCGCACCTGCAGCGCCGTCGTCAGCAGCAGCGCGACGGTCAGCGCCGCGAAGGTGAAGCCGATGGCGCGATCGAAGCTGTGGGTCTCGTCGTCGATCTCGGAGGCGTCGCCGGCCACCGCGATCAGATAGCGGCCGTCGTTGCCGAGATCGACATTGCGCTCGACCATGCGCAGATCCTGGTCTTCGGGGCCTTGGGCATAACCCTGCCGATATTCGGCACCGGCCGCCGGGTCCGCATCCGGCAGACGCGGCAGATTGCTATCCCACAGCGAGCGCGACGAATGCACCTCCGGCGTTTTGGTGTCGAGCCGCGTGACCTGCCAATACCAGCCCGACAGCGGCAATTCGAACAGCGGCTCGCCGATCGACTGCGGATATTTGTCGGCGCCTTCCTCCGGCGAAGCTACGTCGGCGACCAGCGTGCGCAGATAGACATCGAGCCGGCGGTCGAACGAGCGCTCGACGGCATGGCGGTAGAGCGTCGACAGCGCGATGCCGGTGACGATGAGGATGACCACGGTCCAGCCGGTCGCCCAGATGAACAGCCGCAGCGCGAGCGAATTAGCGCGCATCGGGCGGCGTGAGCAGATAGCCGAGGCCGCGCACGGTCTGGATCACGTCGACGCCGAGCTTCTTGCGGATGCGGCCGACGAAGACTTCGATGGTGTTGAAGTCGCGATCGAAATCCTGGTCGTAGAGATGCTCGACAAGCTCGGTGCGCGACACCACGCGGCCGGTGTGGTGCATCAGATAGGACAACAGCCGGTATTCGTGCGAGGTGAGCTTGACCGGATTGCCGTCGACGGCGACGCGGCCGGTGCGGGTATCGAGGCGCACCGGGCCGCAGGTGAACTCGCTCTTGGCGTGGCCGGCGGAGCGGCGCAGCAGCGCGCGCACCCGCGCCAGCACTTCCTCGAGATGGAACGGCTTGGCGACATAATCGTCGGCGCCGGCATCAAAGCCCTGCACCTTGTCGCTCCAGCGGTCGCGCGCGGTGAGGATCAGGACCGGCATGGCGCGGCCGGCGCGCCGCCAGGCTTCCAGCACCGAAATGCCGTCCATCTTCGGCAGGCCGATGTCGAGGATGACGGCGTCGTAGGGCTCGCTCTCGCCGAGATAATGGCCTTCCTCGCCGTCGAAGGCGCGGTCGACCACATAGCCGGCATCGGTCAGCGCGGTCGCAAGCTGCCGATTGAGATCGGGATCGTCCTCGACAACGAGAAGCCGCAAAACTCGCTCCGCCTAAATGCCAGGCCGCATTAGAGCATGGCCCGGAAAGTAAAGCCCGGTTTTCCGAAATGACCGCGCTCAAACAAGACGCTAGAGGCCGCCGACGAGCGTGCCCTTCACGGCGTCGACGGTGATCCGCGCCACTTTGCCATCATGCGCAAGGACTGTCAGCACATAGACGAGGCCGCCGTCTTTGCCGGCAATTTCGCCATGGCAAAGCCGCGCCTGTACGACGGTACCGGGCATCCGGGCCCGCGCCGCACGCATGGCGGCACCGAGCTTAACGAGCTTGCCGGAATCGGTCTCAGCGCGACGCTCTTTCTGGTTCAGACAGGCGTGTTCGGCCTCGGCCGGAACAGCCGGATGCGCAGGCTCCTCGGCGCGCGCCGGTGCTGCGACCGGCATCAGGCCAAGTGCGCAGGCCAGGGCAAGGCAGGGCAGAACGGCGAATCGGGCGTGAGGAGGCATGATCATGTTTTAAGCGCCGGGCTGTGAACCTCGTCTGAACGGCTGATATAGGGCTGATCGCGCCACCAGCGCCCGAGGAGAACGATGAGAAGCCTGCAACAGTCACTCGCCTGGATGTGTGGCCTGACGCGACCGGTCGCGTTTGCCGCATCGGTCGGTTCCATGCTCGTTATCGGGCCAGCGACGGTCGCCGCCATGGTCGGCGGCGCGCCGGCGGCGGCGGACGATGCCGGACACTCCGTCGTGATGATCCTCGGCTCCTATGGCAACCATGTGCACGGCAACCGCCATTGGGCGCGATCTTTTGTTGACGGCGGCGCATTGCGTTCAGCCCGGTGCCGACTACAAGCTGATGGCCAACAAGCCCGGCGAAAAGCCTGACCTCAAGGATATCGCGCGTATCGAGCGCGATCCGCAATTCGAACTGAAACGGCTTTTTGCTCACCTCGCGACCGCGGACGTGGCGCTACTGAAGCTTGCAGAACCGCTGCCGGAGGGCATCCCGCCGGCGCGACTTGCCGGCGACGTCGAGACCGTCGTTATTGGCGACACAGTCGTGGTCGCAGGCTACGGCGTTACCAAACGCGGCGACGATCGTCTCGACGGCGTCCTGCGCGAGGCAACACTGACGGTCACCGGCCACCCGAGCTCCTTGGAAGTCCGGCTGTTCGATCCGGCGACCCGAGGCCTGCGGCCGGGGCTCGGCGCCTGCACCGGCGATTCCGGCGCGCCGGTGTTTCGCGACAGTGGCGGCGGGCCCGTCATGATCGGCCTCGTCAGCTGGTCGACCGGTCCGAACTTGACCGGCGGCTGCGGCGGCCTTACCGGCATCACGCCGCTGATGCGCTATCGGGCTTGGATTCTGGATACGGTACGCGCGCTAGAGTCGCCGCTCGGACCCTGACGCCGCCGCATGAGCGAACCCTAAAACCCGATCATATCGAGCCGGGTCAGCGTCACCTGGTTGCTGATGCGCGCCGCATTGGCGAGGTGCCAGGCGGTATAAAGTTCGGGAAACAGATCGTCCGCCGACATCGCATCGACCGGAACGATCACCTTGAAGCCGCGCAGCGCCGCCTCGCCGCCGGTATGCAGCACCGAGGTCTGCGCTTGCGTCCCCATCGCCACCACGGTCTTGATGCCCTTGTCGTGCAGGGTCTTTTCCAGATCGCTGTTGATGAATTTGTCGGGCCCGAGCGGCGGCAGCACCTGTTCGCCGGCAGCGGGCGCGAGCTCCTTGAGCACGTCGGCGGGCACCGAGCCCGGCACCGCGACGCTGTAGATGATG
Source organism: uncultured Alphaproteobacteria bacterium (assembly GCA_963696555.1). GTDB lineage: Bacteria > Pseudomonadota > Alphaproteobacteria > Rhizobiales > Xanthobacteraceae > BOG-931. The sequence continues at coordinate 100,000 of CAVOKR010000017.1, forward strand.
AGCGCGCCCTTGGCCCGCGCCGCCTCGACGAACGCCTTCACCTTCGGCACCGAATCGGCGCAGCGCTTGCGGCGCTCGGCCGTGCAGGTCTGCACGGTGAAATCCATGACCAGGAGCGCGGTCTCGTTCGGCACCAGCGTCACCGGCTTGAGCTGCGGCGGCGCCGGGAATTTTGCGTTCCCCCAATCGTCGATAATGGTAGCGCTATGGGCCGCCACAACACCGAGCAGCAGCGCGGCGGCAGTCGCGATTGTCATGCGAGTCATGCGTTCCTCCCGTTTATTTTGGCAGAGCTTAGACGCTTCGGGCCGCCGGAGCTATTCGGCGGGTTGCGCCGCCGGTTCGGGCCGAGCCGGATCGATGACGGTCGCGCGCAACGGCCGCTCCTCCATGACAATGAGCGCGATGATGCCGATCACCAGGAAACCCGCCGCCACGCCAAAGATAATGCCGAAGGTGCGGACGAGCTGCTCGGGCGATGCGCCGACCGCCGCGGTGACCACCGTCGAGGACACAGCCCCGCGCTGCGGCGCAGCTCCGAGGCCCGCGAGCATGATCGCGCCCATGACGGCGACCACGAAAGCGCTCGCCAGCGCCCGGAAAAAATTCATCGTTCCCATGGCGATGCCGACCTGGCGGTGCGCGACCGCATTCTGGATCGACACCGTGACGGTCGGATAGGAACTGCCGGCGCCGAGGCCGACGCAACCCATCACCACCAACACGCCCCAGAGCGGCATCAGCGGATCGAACGCCAGCGCACCGACCGCCACTGCGCCGAGGATCAGAAGCACCAAGCGGCACCCGTTTATAATGTTCGGTGTAGAGCATGGCGCGGCTCGACATGAACGAACCCGGCGTCACCATCACCATGATCGGAATCAGCGCCAGACCGGAATCGCTCGCCGACAATCCGTGCACCAGTTCGTAATAGAGCGGCACAAAGATCGTCAGCCCGATCGAGACGCCTTGCGAGCATGACGCCGTGATCGAGCCGACCCGCATTACCGGATTGGTCAATACCGCAATCGGCAAAAACGGCTCCGGCGTACGCAGCACCCACCAGATGAACAACGCCGACAGCGCCGCCGCCGCGACGATCAGCGACACGATCTGCTGCGACAGCCATGGATAGCGCGTGCCGCCCCAGGTCAGCGCCAAGCAGCAGCGCGACCGCCGCCAGCATCATCAGCCCGGCGCCGACGAGGTCGATTTTGTGCGCGCGCTCGTGACGCGGCAGGAGCTTGAGCTGCCGGTGCGACAACAACGCGGCGGCGAATGCCAGCGGCACGTTGAGCCAGAAAATCATCGACCAATGCAGATGCTCGGCGATGACGCCGCCCAGCACCGGACCGCCGGCGCCGGCGAGGACCCAGATCGAACCGGTATAGGCCTGGTAATAGCCGCGCTCGCGCGGCGGCACGGCATCGGCGATGATCGATTGCGCCAGCGGCACGATGCCGCCGCCGCCGATGCCCTGCAGGCCGCGGCCGAGGATCAGCATGATCATGCTCGGCGCCGCGGCGGCGGCCGCCGAGCCCGCCATGAAGACGCCGAGCGCGACCAGCATCATGCCGCGTCTGCCGTAGATATCGCTGAGCTTGCCGTAGAGCGGCGCCACCACGGTCGAGGTCAACAGATAGGCGATCACCACCCAGGACAGGTTCTCGAAATCGTCGAAGGCTCGGCCGATCGTTGGCAGCGCCGTCGCCACGATGGTCTGATTGAGCGCGGACAAGAAACATCGCCAGCGCCAGTCCGCTGATGATGGTGAGGACTTCGCGCTTGCCGAGTTTTCGCGCGGCGGCGCGATCGGCCGTGTCGTCACTCGGTGCGGCCCTCTGGCCGCCCGGTCGCAGCAGAGGCCCGTCGGCTTTTTTATTGGACGGTGCTGCAAGCGACACGATCAGCCGGATCCCGGTGAAGCGCCAAGCTTTGCGCTCCGCTCCGCGGCGACGCAAGGGACCGGCAGCGGGGCAGCTATGCGGTCGGCTATTCGGCGGCGCCTTGGGCGAGCTGAACCGGCCCATGCAGCGGCCGTTCCTCGACCGAGAGCAGGCACAGCGAACGAAATGGCAATGCAGATCGCCGCGGCGATAAAGACCCAGTGGAAAGCCGGCGCCATGTCGCCGTGATTGACCGCGAGTCTGTTCCAGCGTCATGACGCCCTGCGCCACCAGTACCGCCGCCGAGCACGATGGCGCCGAATACCGCGACAATGATGGCGCCGCCGAGCGTACGGAAGAAATTCAGCGTGCCGGTCGCCGTGCCCAGCTGATGCGGCTTGACGCCGTTCTGCATGACGATGGTGCTGACCGGATACATCGGCCCGAGCCCGAAGCCGACGCGCGAACAACAAGCACCCGACCTCGCCGAGCGAATAGCCCGGCGGGATCGACGGCGAAGCACGACGAGCGCGCCTGACGGCGATCGCCAAGCCGACGATCGGCAGCCGCATGTAATGCGTAATGCGCACCATCAGCCGGGCGACGATCTGCGAGCCGAGCACGGCGCCGGCCATGAAGGCGATCAGCGCAAGGCCGGACAGGCTCGCCGAAGCGCCGAGCACGGTCTGGCAGTAGAGCGGCATGTAGATCGTGATGCCGATAATGGTGCCGACACTGAAGAACGCCGCGCCGGTGATGGTCGCTGGTCACGCGGCCATGCAATATCGCAAGCGGAATGAACGGCTCGCGCGCAGTCAACAGCCGCAGCGCGAACAACACCCATAACGCCGCAGAGCTCGCCAACAGCGTCACGATCCGCGACGAAGTCCAGGGATAATGCGTGCCGCCCCAGGCGAGCGCCAGCATCAGCGACAGCGCGGCGCCGACCATCAACACAGCGCCGAGCACGTCGAGCTGATGCGGCCGATGGTTGCGCGGCAAACGGCGCAGCGCCCGTTCCGTCATCACCAGCGCGATCGAGGCCGAGCGGCAGATTGATCCAGAAAATCAGCGACCAATGCAGATGGTCGGTCAGCAAACCGCCCAGCACCGGGCCGAGGATGCTGGCGCATCATGAACATGATTGAGGTGCGGCCCTGCACGACCGGGCGTTCTCGCGGCGACAACAAATCGGCGATGATGGTCTGCGCCGATCGGCAGCAGGCCGCCGCCGCCGATCCCCTGCAGCCCGCGGCCGAGGATCAGCATCCAGATCGACGGCGCCAGCGCGCAGGCGACGGAGCCCGCGATAAAGATCGCGATCGCGGTGAGGAGAATGACGCGGCGGCCGTAAATGTCGGACAGCTTTCCGAACAGACGGCGTCGCGGCGGTCGCGGCGAGCAGATAGGCGGTGACCACCCAGGACAGATTGTCGATACCGCCCAGGCTTTTGCCGATCGCCGGCAGCGCCGGCGCGACGATGGTCTGTTCGAGCGCGGAGAGGAACATCGCCAGCATGATGCCGGCGACGATCGTCCGCACCGCGGCATGGTCTGAGGGGAGCCGGCGCGGTGCGCAGTCGAACCCGCGGATGCCGCGCCGGCAAACGCATGCGGTTCCCGATCGGGGGCGATGCTATGGACGTCCTCGGGGGCGATTTCGCTGGTCATCTCGGAATTTCGGCTCGGCCGGCATCACGTGGCGCGGCACACATGGCGTTGCGCGGCACACTTGGCGTTCGCGGCCGGACAATGCAACAGGCATCGGTGCAGAGCAGGACTGCCGTCTTGGCCGGTGGGGCCTAACGCGGCCGCCGCGCCGCCTTGGGCAGTTTCAGCGGCCAACTGACGATGTAATCCTCGAGGTCTTCGTCGGGGACATCGGCCTCTGAGGCGGTCACTCGGCCGCGCACCGACACGCCCGCGGTATGCACGGTTTCGGGGTCGCCTGAGACCAAGGGGTGCCACCAGTACAGGTCCTTGCCCTGCGCCAGCCGCACATAGGCGCAAGACGGCGGCAGCCAAGTGATGGTTTTGAGGTTCCGCGGGGTCAGCCGCACGCAGTCATCGACCTGTTCGAGGCGGTGCTTGTAGTCGCGGCAGCGGCAGGTCTGCCCGTCAAGGAGCCGGCAGCCGACGTCCGTATAGTAGGTCCGGTCGGTTTCCTCTTCCTCGAGCTTATTGAGGCAGCATTTGCCGCAGCCGTCGCATAGGCTTTCCCATTCCGAATTCGTCATTTGCGCCAAAGACTTCCGCTTCCAGAACGGAACTTCCTCGGGCGCCGCGTCTTGAGTTGCCATCCTGTTCCATCGCCTCGTCTGCGTGGGCCACCAAGCTATGCCAAATTTACCCGCAATTGCCATTCACCCTGTGTTTATCCGCGCATTGGCCGCCGCGCCGCGGTCAACTAAAGCTTGGCTAACAGGCCTACTTGGCCGGCAAAACCCCGGTCGGCTAGAAAGGCTCGCTAAGTGGATCCAAATCCCGTGATACTCAATTCCCGGAGCGCGCTGTTGTGACGGACATGTTCCCCGATCCGGGCGACGACTGGCGGCCGAAATTCAAGCGGCTCTTGCTCGATATCGACGCCCGAATCGACTCCGCGGTGTTCCAGAGCGGCAAATGGACCCGCGAGGTCTACGAACGCTTCACGGCTGTCATGGACAAGAGCCACGTCGCCGGCTGGCGGCGCTGGCTTATCGTCGAACCGCTGTCCGAAATGGCGACGCTGGGCGCGGGCGCCCTCGTGCTCATGGTCGCGCTGGCGATACCCGCCTTCCGCCAGACCTCCGACGACGATTGGCTGAAGAAGTCGGATCTCGCCGTCACCTTCCTCGACCGCTACGGCAACGAGATCGGCAACCGCGGCATCAAACACAACGAGTCGGTGCCGCTCGACGAATTTCCCGATCACCTGATCAAGGCAGTGCTGGCCACCGAGGACCGGCACTTCTACGAGCATTTCGGCATCGACCTCCAGGGCACCTTTCGCGCCCTGATGACCAACGCCCAAGCCGGCGGCGTGGTGCAGGGCGGATCGACACTAACCCAGCAGCTCGCCAAGAATCTGTTCCTCTCCAACGAACGCACCCTGTCGCGCAAGATCAACGAGGCGTTCCTGGCGCTGTGGCTCGAATCGCATCTGGCCAAGAACGAAATCCTCAAACTCTATCTCGATCGCGCTTATCTGGGCGGCGGCGCATTCGGTGTCGATGCCGCGGCCCAGTATTATTTCGGCAAATCGGTTCGCGACGTCACGCTGCCGGAAGCCGCGATGCTCGCCGGCATGTTCAAGGCGCCGACCAAATTCTCGCCGCTCGTCAATCTGCCGGCCGCGCGCGCCCGCGCCAATGTCGTGCTCGACAATCTGGTGCAAAACGGATTCATGACCGAAGGTCAGGTCTATGGCGCGCGGCGTAATCCGGCGACGCCGATCGACCGCACCGTCGAGGACGCGCCGAATTATTACCTCGATTACGCCTTCGACGAGATGAAAAAGCTCGTCGACACCTTCCCGAAGTCGGTGACCGACCGTTACTTCGTGGTGCGCACCGCGCTCGATTCCAATATGCAGCGCTACGCCGAGCACGAAGTCGAGTCGCAGCTGCGCCAATACGGCCACGACTACGGCGCGAGCCAGGCGGCGGCCGTGTTTGCCGATCTCGACGGCGGCATCCGCGCCATGATCGGCGGCCGCGATTACGGCGCGAGCCAGTTCAATCGCGCCACCGACGCGCTGCGCCAGCCAGGCTCATCGTTCAAGCCTTATGTCTACGCCACCGCGCTCGCCAACGGCTTCACGCCCAATTCCGTCGTCGTCGATTCCCCGGTCTGCATCGGCAATTGGTGTCCGCACAATTATTCGGGCGGCTATTCCGGATCCATCACCCTGATGGAAGCGATCACCCATTCGGTCAATGTCATTCCGATCAAGCTCTCGATCATGCTCGGCAACGGCAACCCGAAACTCGGCCGCGCCATGATCGTGCAGACCGCGCGTAATTTCGGCATCCATGCGCCGCTCCCGGACACGCCATCGCTGCCGATCGGCGCCGACGAAGTCTACGTCTACGAACACGCGGTGGCCTACGCGACCTTTCCCAATCTCGGCCGTGCCGTGGTGCCCCACGCGGCGCTCGAAGTACGCACTGGCGGCGGTCAATTGGTCTGGCGGTTCGATCGCGACGGTCCGAAGCCGAAACAAGTGATCAGTCCGGAAGTCGCGCTGAATATGATCAAGATGATGAATTCGGTGGTCGAAAACGGCACCGGCAAGCGGGCGCAGCTCGACGGCATAAAAGTCGCCGGCAAGACAGGCACCACCAATAGCTGGCGCGATGCCTGGTTCGTCGGCTACACCGGCAACTTCGTCGGCGCGGTGTGGATGGGCAATGACGACTATTCGCCGACCAAGCGCATGACCGGCGGCACGCTGCCCGCCATGACCTGGCACAACATCATGGCCTATGCGCATCAGGGCATCGAACTACGGCCGCTCCCCGGCCTGCCGCCGCCCGAACATGCCCCGACCATGACCGACACGTCCTTCAAGGGCAGCGAGGAGCCGCACCCGGCCTTGCTGACGCGCAAGGGAACCGAGGCGCTCATCCAAGTCGAGCATATGCTTGATGACGCCAGCCGCGCGCTCGCCGCACAGGGCGCGCCCGCGGCGGCGCTGGCGCCGGCGGACGACAGCAAGCGTACCGACAATCGCTCGGATACTTTTGCGAACGCAGCCGACCGCGCGGCAGCGCGCGGCGATTAGAGCCCATGCGCCTCTTGTTCGGTTCGTTTTTCACCTTGCTGATCGCGGCGGCGCTCGGGCTGGGCGCTACGTGGTTCACGCTGACACGCGGCGTCGCCTTCGGATCGCTGACGGTCGGCGCCTGGACGGCTTGGCCGAAGACCGGATCGGTCGACATCGATCCTTATGCCCGCGCCAGCATCGCGCGCTCGGGCGAACTGCCGACCGGGGTCGGCGACGGCATTACCTTCTACGCCCACACCGACGACAGCGGACAGAATTTCGACGGCCGCTGCACTTTCGCGATCAGCGGCATGACGCCGGCGGCGCGCTATTGGACGGTGACGCTGTACGACCCCGAGGGCCGGCTGGTCGCCAACACGATCGATCGGCACGGTTTCACCAGCGATGAGATCGTCCGCGATAACGACGGCCGCTTTTCGATCGCAGTCGCGCCGCTCGCGCGTCCCGGCAATTGGCTGCCGACCGGCGGCATCGAGCAATTCGTGTTGGTGTGGCGGCTCTACGACACGCCGATCGGCGTTGCGATGCGGACGACCAAAGAAGGGCCGATGCCGGCCATCGTGCGGAAGGGCTGCTCATGATCCGCGCGCTGATGTGGATCCTCGCCGCCATTCTGCTCGGCGGCGTCGTGCATCTTTCGACCGTGCTCGCCTTGCCGCAAGCGGCGAAGCAGGATGCCTATTCGCGGCTGGTGCCGCTGACGCCGGTGAATACCGTCGTGCCGCTGCCGATGCCGACGTCCCGATGATACGATCATGCCGTTCATGGATCCGGCGTTCGCTGCGGCGGTGTGCCGTTACGACTTGACTGACGGCTCGCTCAAGCTGATCGCCCCGGTGAGCCAAGCCTACACGTCGGTCACCTTCTACACCCGTAACAGCATCGCCTATTACGCCATCAACGACCGCGCTGCTGGCCGGCGCTCGATCGAGCTCGACCTCATGACGCCGGCGCAGCACGCTCAGGTGCCGGAAGAAGAAGATGTCACCGCCGCCGATCGCCTGATCATCGAATCGCCGAGCACGAGCGGGCTCGTCGTGGTGCGGGCGCTGGCGCCGGAACCAGGCCTGATGGCAGCGGCGCGCGGAGCACTCGCTCGCGCGACCTGCAGCATTCAACCGGTGCAGTGAGTTATTGCGAAATCTTTGGCGTCGCGGCCGGCGCCGCGACGACACTTGCGCTGCGACGACACTTGGCGCCGCGACAACACGTGGCGCCGCGACGATCACCGGGTTCGCTTCGATGCGCTGCTGTAATTCGGCGAGCGCGCGATCGGCTTCGGCCGCGATCGGCTCGGGTTCGGCGACGGCGAGGTGCTCGAGCGCGAAGCGATAGCCGGCGCAACGCTGATCCAGCGAATTGCGCACCCAGGCGATGGTCAAACTGTTCTCGCCGATGCGCGCCCGCGCGTTGAGACGCTCGGCCGGGCTGAGAGTGCCGATCTGCGCCAGGCTCGCGTCACGCCGGCGGTCGAGATCGGCAACCCGGCGAGCGGCCGCAAAGAACGGCTCGATACGCACGATGTCGTTGCGGATATCGTCGATCAATTGATTGTAGCGCGCCGCGGTCGAGCGCAGCAGTTCGCCTTGCAGATGCCGGTAATAGGCGGTTTGATTGAACGGTCCCCATAATTTGCGTTGGAAGGAGCGCTTGGTGCCATATTCATAGACCACGGCGTCCCAACGCTGTCGGTCATAGGAGGGCTCGATCAGAGGAAAAGCAAGGTCGCGCAAGGTGCGCTCGTCCTCGGTCAGATTATCGGCGGATATCGGCTGGCCTGACCGCGCCGCGGCCTCCTCGCCGACCCAGGAATGGATGTCGTCAGTGACCAGCGCATCGCTCAGCCGGCCGTAATCGCCAGTGCTGGAACAACCGCTCAGAATAAAAAGGGCGAAGGTGGCGAGCGCGCCCGCCGCGACCGGCCGCGGGATGATATCGCGTCGGCAGGGGGAGCGCGGCGACATCGCGAGCGACCGCTTAGCGGCGCCTCACCCGTCGGCGGCCGCCGTTGCTCGCCGGCGGATGCGGTTCGGCCTCCTCGGCTCGCGGGTCGGCGTAGCGTTCGACCCGTATCACCGGCAGGATGATGATCGTCGCGGACTCGTCCACATCACGGCCGAAGCGCACGATGCGCCCGTCGTCCGGAAATTTAATAACGTTGCCCACCAGCCGCTGTCCTTTGCCTCCGGCAACCGGACGTTCTGTCCGGATGCGCGGAAATCGGCATCGCCATGATTAAGCGGATGCAAGGTTAACGCTCCGCTAACGCGCGCAACTTAGGCTGCGGTTGCAATTCACCGACCGAGCCACCTGTTGCGACCGAGTCACGTATGGACAACGGAACCTTACCGAGCCTCGACGGCCTCGCTCATCTCAGCCAGCGCAGCGGCGTCGATATGCGTCCCACGCTGTTGCGGGTGCTGACCGATCTCTACGTGCAGAAGCTCACGCACACCGCCGACGAAGAACGTCATTACACTGAGCTTGCGCTTCGACTGCTCGATACCGTCGATGTGGCGACACGAACGGCGGTCGCCACCCGGCTGGCGCGTCACCTCGCGCCGCCGCGCCGGATTCTCGAGCGTCTCGCCGGCGATCTCCCCGGCGTCGCCGAGCCTGTGCGCGCGCACCCTCTGCTGCGCACGGGGGCAAAAGCCGAAATGCCCAAGCCGCCGGTGCTCGCACCCGCCGCTGCGGCAACAGCCAAAACCGATCAGATCGAACCGCGTCACGAAGCACACAGTGAGCGAGACGAAACCGCGCGCGCCCCGGCGGACTTGACCGCTCCGATCGACAGCGCGATAGCGAGCGAACTCAACGAGCTGTTCTTTGCCGCCAATGCGGAAGAACGGCGGCTTATCCTTCTTAATCTCGAGATCGCAGCCCCGCTGCCGGCCGGACGTGTCGGCGTCGCGCGCGATCCCGCGGCCGCCCAACAGCTCGAGCGCGCAGCGCTCACCCACAATCGCGAGGACTTCGCCGAACAGCTCGCCGGCGCGCTGCAGATCCCCCTCGGGCAAGCCAAGCGTATCGCCGGCGACGAGCTCGGCGAAGCGATCATAACGGCCGCCAAAGCGCTCGGCATGCCGCGCGACGTCCTTTATCGCATTCTGCTGTTCGTCAATATCGCCGTCGGCCATTCGGTCGAACGCGTCCACGCGCTCGCCAATCTGTTCGACGAGATAACGCTGCAAGCAGCCCAGCACATGGTGGCGATCTGGCAGGCCATGCAAGAGCCCGAGCAGATCGCAGAGCGCAAGCCGCCGCGCTACCAGCCGCTGTTGTGGAACGACGAAACCCGCGTCCGCGCTCGGCCCGCGAGCCCGTCGGTGCGGCGGGCGCCGGCGGTGCCGCGGCCGAAAGACCGCCGCGATGTTTCCTGACGCCGCCTGATCTTTTCCGGATCGTGCTTTAACTTACGATATCAAGAAAATTCCTGCCCGTGGGCTCTTCTACCTCGACGATCCAGACGTCGGAGTCGAATTTCACTTCGCGTGCCAGATAAGCTTCGACCGTCGCGTCCGGCACGGGTTGTTCGGCAAAACTCGGCGTAAAAGAGCGATCGGAATCCCGCGGTGGGTCGAGCACGGTCTGCGGCGCCGGGGCGAACAGATCGGATGTGCCATCGAGCCTGCAGATGCGCACAAAGACCGCGCCGGCTTCCTCCGCGCCGCGGCGCCGCACAACCGCAAAAGCGCCCTCGACCTGACAACGGCGCAGATAAGCGGCAGACCCAAATCGCGGATTTAAGGCGCATCGTTCGGCCCACGTTGAACGACGAGATATGACTCGAAGCGGACCAAGTCGCAAACGTCAGGATTCTCAGGAAGCTACTCGATGGGGTGACCGACCAAAGCGGCAAGCTCGGCCACGAGACGATCTGACACCCGCCCGCTGACCGGCAGCTTGTGCTCGCGCTCGAATTTCTCGATCGCGGTGCTGGTCGCATCGTCGAGTATGCCGGTCGGCTTGAGCTGACCATAGCCGTAGTCCGACAGCGCACGCTGTACGGCGGCTATGCGCGGCGATGGTCCGATCAATTCGGCAATCGGATCGTTGTGCCGCACGGCGATCGGCTGCGCCAGCGTAACCGGCATAGGAGCACTGTAGACCGCGGGCTGGAGCTGCGGCTTCGGATTGGCAAAGTAAGGCGCCGGACGTGAGCCGGACTGCAGGAAGATCGCATTGACGATGATGATCAGGCTCGTCATCGCCGCGGCGCATATTGCCGTGGCATCCACCGGATGATTTTTCGCCTTGGCCAATAGACGCAGGACCAGATCGCCGGCGGCGCCCGCGGCCCGCGCATGAAAGGCCCGATCGACCTTGCCGCGTTTACGCACTTTTCTTCACCGCGAGTTGTTGCGGAGATTGGCGCGGCGCGGCGATGTCGCGCGGAGCGGCGCCGGTCGGCGGCGGCGCGCTGTGGCCCGGCAGATAACTGATCGTGCCGGCCGCCTGTTGCATGGCGACGATCTTTGCGGGGCGCGCCCGTTCGCAATCGAGCGGCAAGCGCACGGTGACACGTGTGCCCTCGCCGATCCGGCTGCGAATGGATAGTTCGCCGCCATGTAACCGGACCAAGCCTTTGACGATGGAAAGTCCAAGCCCGGTCCCGCCATGGCGGCGATCGTAGGAGCTGCCGGCCTGAAAATACGGCTCGCCGACCCGCGCCAGATCATCGTCGCTGATGCCGACGCCGCTGTCCTCGACCGCAAAGGTAATATGCGCCGCTTCGGCGCGCGCGCTGAGCGTCACCTTGCCGCCGCGGTCGGTGAAGCGGATCGCATTCGATACCAGATTGAGCAGGATCTGGCTCAGCGCCCGCTTGTCGGCGATCGATCTCCGGCAAATCGTCGCTCGCCATGATTTCGAGCGCAACGCCCTGCCTCGCGCGCCCGCAGCGCGAGGATACCGCAGCAACCATTGACCACCGGACCGGGTGCAAAAGGCTCCGGCGTGATCTCGAAATTGTCGGTTTCGATCTTCGACATGTCGAGAATGCCGTTGACCACCGACAGCAGATGAAGACCGGAGCTGTTGATGAAGCCTGCATATTCGTTGCGCCGCTTGGTGTCGAGCAAGAGCGACGTCTCCTTCATCAGCATTTCGGAGAAGCCGATGATGGCATTGAGCGGCGTCCGCAATTCGTGGCTCATGGTGGCGAGGAAGCGGCCCTTGGCGGCATTGGCGCGCTCGGCTTCCGCATGCGCGATCAGCAGCGCCTGCTGCTGCGATTTGCGCTCGGTGACATCGCGCAACACGGCAACGACCTCACGGCGCTCCTGATCGCCGCTATCGCCGACCGCCTGCTCAAGCGGTCGGCAGCGCATCTCAAGCCAGACGAACTGCGCTGCGGCGTGGCCTTGCGCATCGGGGCTTTCGCAGCGCACGCGGAATTCGACCGAATTCGATTCTCCGAGCGCGGCCGCATCGCCGAGCGCCGTGAGATAGGCCGGGCGGTCGGCGACATGGACACGATCGAACAGACCATGGCCATGCAGGGACGCTATCGGCGCGCCGAACAGTTTTTCGGCGGCGGGCGAAACGAACAGCACCGCGCCGTCGCGGCCGTGCCGGGTGATGACATCGGTGATGTTGCGCGCCAGCAGCCGATAACGATCCTCCTCGGCATACAGCAGCCAGAAGCTGGTGCGCGCCAGCGCTTCGGCGCCGAGCGCCAGTCCGGTCGCAAACAGCCCTGCGGAAATGATGCCGAATGCGGCCAGCGCCGGCGGCGCGCTCATCACCGGCGGCGGCAATAGATGATAGTCGCCGAGCAGAACCAAAAGTCCGGTCGCGCCGAGCGCGAAGGTCGATGCAGTCGCGACGACCCGCCGCGACGCCGACAGCGCGGCTTCGAGCGGCACGATAACAAGCCAAATCGCGGCGAAAGATTCGATGCCGCCGGTTGCCGCAGCGACCGCCATGACCAGCCCGGTCAGCGCCAGCGACGACAGCACGTGCGCGCTCTCGTAGCGGCCGGTGCGAGACAGGAAGTACGCGGTCAATATCGGCGCGACGAGCCAGGCGACGACGATAAGCTCGACCGCACTCGGCGTTCCGCGGACCAGCAGATAAGCCGGAAAGGTCGCCAGCAACACGATGCTGCCAAGCAGGCGTGGCGCGATGAACGCGCGATGCCGCGCCGCGGTCAGCACGTCGCGCTGCGCCGACGGATGAACCAGCGTCTCAATATACTGACGTATCGGCGCGAACGGTCCCACTTGCCCGACGCACGCGCGGCCTTGCAGACGCGCTCCCCTTTTTTTGTGACCGGATCGTGTCAGAGCCCGCTTAAGCGAACACTAAGGCGCGGGGTGCCGGGCGGGCGGGACGCGCTGCGGAATCGGGCGTCATGGTGAATCTCCTCGTTGCCGCGTACATCGCTCTCCTTTTGCGGCCGCACGTGAACACCGGTAAAAGCGTGGATTCGCAACGCATTGTTTTCCGTGGCGGCGGCGTTCGTTCAAATTTTAGGTAAATAATATTTTTTCAAATTGATCGAAAATTTGCGGCGTATTCTCCTCGATTATGGACAAAAACGTACCCGGCGAGCGAACGTGGCCTTCAAGGCTGCCTGCTAGTTTGCACCCACGTGCGACGGTGTGTGTCGCGGGGGATGTGGGTGTCATGTTTTTCCTTTTGCGCATGGCGTTCTGGCTCGGCCTGGTGCTGATCCTGTTGCCGAGCGGCACTTCGCAACAGGTGCCGCCGAGCGATGTCGGCGCGTCCGATGCTATTTCGGCCGCCTCCGCCACGGTGGGCGATTTGCGGCAGTTCTGCAGCCGCCAGCCCGACGCCTGCACGGTCGGCACTCATGTCGCCACCACACTCGGTTACAAGGCGCAAGCCGGCGCAAAGATGCTTTATGATTTCTTGACGGAGCAGCTGGCACCGAAGGAAACCGGTTCCCTCGCCGGCAATGGCTCGCGTCCCGGCAAATCGGTACTGGTCAGATCGGACAAGTCCGGGCCGGAGCGCGCGTCGCAAAATACGCTCCTGCCCGCGGATCTGGCGCCCGTCTGGCATGCGCCGTTACCGCGCAGAGAAACCAAGCATTCAGTATAGTTCCACGTCGGGCGAGGCGAGCGGCTGTAGCGGAACGCTGCCCCGCGCGTCCTTGCCACTGCCACCCACGTCGACCTGTGGGCGCCGGATCTCTATATAGGGGGCGGTGCGGAAGACGCGTTCGGAAGACGCGTCGGGACGACTTGGGACTTCGGCGCGATGGCTGACATCGACGAAATTATCGGCAATTTCTCTGTCCTCGACGACTGGGACGACCGCTATCGCTACCTGATCGAGCTCGGCCGCGAACTGCCTGCGCTACCCGAAGGCGCGCGCAGCGACGTCAACAAGGTGCAAGGCTGTGCCAGCCAGGTCTGGCTCGATACCACCGTGCGTCCCGATGGCGCCGGCGGTCCCCACCTCAGCTTCGCCGGCGACAGCGATGCCCATATCGTGCGCGGCCTGATCGCGATCCTGTTCGCGGTCTATTCCGGCAAGAGCGCCGAGGACATTCTCGCAACCGATGCGGTCAAATTGTTCGAGGGTATGGGCCTGCGGGAACATCTAACGCCGCAGCGCTCGAATGGCTTTCGCTCCATGGTCGATCGCATCCGCTCGGACGCGCGAGCGGCCCTCGTCAAGGCGGCGTAACGCACACAGAATCCGTTGATTGCAAACCGCCCGATCGCGGCAAGCGGCTCGCCTAGTCGCGCCTTGGTTCGTGTTGTAAGTGTCGATGCCGCAGGTGGACATGCAATCGGGCAACGAAAAAATTCGCGCAGGGCTGACCGACGTCTTCGCCGGCGCCATTTGCAGCGTTCTGTCGATCGCGTATTGCCTATCCTACGCGGCGCTGATTTTTAGCGGCCCGCTCGAACATCTGTTGTCCTACGGCATCGCGGTGACGTTTCTGTCGGCTGCGGTCGGCGGCGCCGTGGTGGCGCTGCGCAGTTCCTTGCCCTTCGCCGTCGCCGGTCCGGATAGTTCCACTTCCGTCGTCATTGCCGCGCTGGTCGCGACGCTCGTGCAGCGTCTCCTTGCCGCCGGCAACACCGATCTCTTGGCGCCGGCTTTGATCGCGATGTCGCTGACCACAGCGCTGACGGGGCTTTTGCTCTGCGGGCTCGGCTTTGCCCGCGCCGGCCGCGCCATCCGCTTCGTGCCCTATCCGGTGATCGGCGGCTTCCTCGGCGCGACCGGCTGGCTGATGCTCACCGGCGCTATTCAGGTCATCACCAATCAGCGCGTGACGCTCGCCACGCTCGGCACCTTCGCTAACGCCGCGATCGCCGAGAAGATCGGTCCGGCGGTTGTGGTTGCAGCGGCACTTTACATCCTACGCCGTTATAAAAGCCCGTTCGTCATGCCCGGCGTGTTGCTGACGGCATTCGCTCTGACCCATCTTCTGCTGATGGCGACCGGCACGAGCGTCGCCGTGGCGCAGAGTGGCGGCTGGATGTTTCGGCTACAGCCTGCGGCAGGGTTGAGCTTGCCGTGGACATCGACAGCTCTGCACAGCTTTCCCTGGGCGGCGGTCCCGGCCGTTGCCGCCGACCTCCTCGCCGTCATGTTCGTCACCACCACGACGTTCCTGCTCAATACGACGGGAATCGAAATCGCGACCCACAGTGAGACCGACGTCGACCGCGATCTCAAAGTCCTCGGCCTCGCCAACATGCTGAGCGGCGCGCTCGGCGGCTATGTGAGCTGCACGTCGTTGAGCCGCTCGATCCTGGTGCGCAGCGCGGGGGCAACGAGCCGGCTGGCGCCGCTGACGGTCGCAGCCGTCGCCGGAGCCTTCCTCGTCGCCGATCCCACATTCCTCGGCTACGTACCCAAATATATTCTTGGCGGACTATTGCTCTATCTCGGCTCCGATCTGGTCTATCACTGGCTGATCCGGTCGTCGCGGCGATTGTTGCCGCTCGAATATCTGTCGCTCTTGGCGATCGCAATGCTCATCGTCTATTCGGGGTTCGTTGCCGGTGTGCTGATCGGCGTCGTGATCGGCTGCGCGACCTTCGCCTTCAGCGCCAGCCGCGTCGCGGCCATCAAATTTTCCTTCGACGGTCTGGAGTATCGCTCGTCGCTCGACCGCGGCCCTTATGAGCTGTCGCTGCTCGCCGAAAACGGCCGGCAGATCCAAGGCATGGCCTTGCAGAGCTATCTGTTCTTCGGCTCGGCCAACCGGCTTTACGAACACGTCAAGACGACACTTGCGGCGCAGCCGGATTGCCGCTTTCTGATTTTCGATTTCCGGCTGGTGACAGGGATCGATTCCTCGGCGACGCACAGCTTCGCGCAGATCAAGGAAGCCGCCGCCGGCTGCGGCGCCAAGATCGTGCTCGTGCATTTGACGCCGGAACTCGAACGCGCGTTTCGCACGGCGGGGTTCATCTCCTCCGACGTGATTCAGGCAACCAATCTCGACGTGGCGCTGGAGTCCTGCGAACAGAACATCATCGAGCTGCATCGGAGCGAGGGCGGTGATGCGCGTTCGCTGCGGGCCTGGCTCGCCGAGGCGCTCGGCCAGCCGCAGTTTGCCGACCGATTGACCGGGCTCTGTCACCGCCTCGACGTCAAGGCCGGCGATCTGATTGCACGCCAAGGTGAAGCTGCCGAACTCGATGCATTTCATTCTTGAAGGGCGCATCGGCATCGTCATCGAATTAGGGGGTGGCCGCAGCATGCGGGTTCGCAGCCTCGGCCGGCATACGACAATCGGCGAGATGGGGCTCATTACCGGGCGGCCG
The DNA here is from genome assembly GCA_963696555.1 of uncultured Alphaproteobacteria bacterium. GTDB lineage: Bacteria > Pseudomonadota > Alphaproteobacteria > Rhizobiales > Xanthobacteraceae > BOG-931. The sequence continues at coordinate 116,418 of CAVOKR010000017.1, forward strand.
CGCAGCGCAACGATTGCGGCCGAAACCGACAGCGTCCTTTATGTACTCAGCGCCGAGGCTTACGAGCGCATCAAGCAGGACGAGCCGGCGCTCAGCACGGCGCTCCTTGGCTACGTGATCGCGGTGATGTCGGAACGGCTCTCCTTCGCCAACCGCGCGGTCGGTGTGCTGCAGCGTTGACAGGTTCCGGCGCAGCCCAGATCTGCAGCATCATGGCTTGTGGGGCGATGGCCGGCGGTTACTGTACGCATCCAACTTATAAGCGCTGGGAGAACGTCCAAATGCTTGCCTCTAACCGTGGATTGATGACACGCCGCCATATCCTCGCGGGCACTTCGGCGCTCGCGGCCGGCGGCATGATCGGCGCCATTTCGGTTCCGGCTTTCGCGAATGCGCCGATGCTCCATACCCGGGCGCCCGCATTCTACCGCTTCGATCTCGGCAGCCTGGAAGCAACGGTTATCTCCGACGGACCGCTCAATTTCACCAGCAAGATCTTTCGTGGCGCGCCGGACGCCGAAATTCAACAGCTCTTGCTCGACGATTTCGTCCAGCCCGACAAGGTGCGGATGGAGCAGAACATTCTGGTGATTAACACCGGCGACAAGCTCGTGATGTTCGACACCGGCATCCTGTCGATGAAGCAGGCGAATGCGCCGTCGGGACAAATCTTGAATAGCCTCGCGGCGGCTGGCATCGACCCGAAGGATATCGATGCCATCGTACTGTCGCATCCGCACATCGACCATGCCGGCGGCATCATGAGCGCCGACGGGCAGACCCGCCTGTTCCCGAATGCGCAGATCTACACCACGGAAGCGGACTTCAAGTACTGGACCAACGAGCAATTGATCGGCACGCCCGCCGAGTTTTCCGCCCGCACCGCCATCAAAAATCTCCTGCCCAACAAGGACCGGCTGGTCATGTACAAGGACGGCCAGGAGATTTTACCGGGTATCCAGGCGATCTATTCGCCCGGCCACACCGTGGGGCACTCCTCATTCCTGATAACATCCGGCGGCAAATCGCTTTGCTACACCGGCGATGTCGCGCTCCACGAGATCATGCTGCGCAATCCCAAGATCGAGGTCAGTTTCGACACCGATCCGAAGCTGGCCTCGGCGACGCGCGTAAGGATGTTCGATAGGCTGTCGGCGGACAAGACCCCGGTTCTGATCTACCACATGCCGTGGCCGGGGACGGGCAACGTCGTCAAAGACGGCGATGGCTATCGTTTCGTGTCGGCGCCGATTTTGCCGGTATTGTAGATAAATTCCGGCGGCGTCATTCCTTGGGTGGCACGGTGCGCAGCCAGGCGATGACGGCGTCGAGATCCGCATCGGTCATGCGGGCGTAATAGCCGAAGCCCATCGGCGGCTTCAGGTGATTGCCGTCCTTGTCGATGCCTTGCGTGATCGCGCGCTTGATCTCGGCGTCGCTCCAATCGCCGATGCCTTTATCCTTGCTCGACGTGATGTTGCGCGAGATCGAGACGCCCCAGGGACCGGGAAATTCAAATCCGCCTCGCCCGATATCGTTGGTCCAGTCATGGCGGCCCCTTGGCGCGGGCGTGTGGCATTCCATGCAATGGCCGATGGTGGCGAGATAAAAGCCGCGCTTCAGCTTGTCGTCGAGCATCGCCGGTGCATAGGGCTGCTCGGCGCCCGGAAAAACTTGCGGCGGCGCCGCCATCCGGTACACCGGATCGGGGACTTTGTTGTTGACCGGTTTGATCGTTTTCACGTAGGCGGCGATCGCATCCATGTCGCTGTCGGTAATGATGCCGTAGAAGCCGGTCGGCATGACCGAGGCGACGGCGACGCCGTTCGGCCGCACGCCGGTGCGCATCAGCTTCTTGATGTCATCCTCGCTCCAGTTGCCGATCCCGGTGTCCTTGTCTTGCGTGATATTCGATGCGGTGACCTTGAAGGGCGGCACGTCCCACGACAGTCCGCCGGAGAAATCCTTGCCGGCGACCGCGTCGGGCGGCCCCTTCGGCGAGTGGCAATTGGCGCAGGTCATGATGGTGTTGACGAGATAGCCGCCGCGCTCGAGCGGCGTCTCGGCCTGCGCCGCTCCGGCGATCAGGAAAGCTGCAAGGGAAATGGTTGCGAGGCGTATCGTCATTATTCCTCCTGATGGCGCGTGAGGTGGCGGACGTGCTGATGCCGATGAAGAGCTTCTTCGCCGAAGACCTTAGGCGGGTTGAAATGTCCCATACGGATCGGAAACGACTGATTTACGACGGTAGGGCATGCCGGCAGCGCGGCTGGCGGATGCGGCGGGCGGTTCCTTAGAAGCGCTGTGAGCGGTTACTTGCGGCGGCGGCGTTGCTGGCCAAGACCCATCTGCTTGGCGAGCTGCGAGCGTGCCGCGGCGTAATTGGACGCCACCATCGCATAGTCGGGCGGCAGCCCCCATTTCTCGCGGTATTGATCGGGCGTCATTTTGTAACGCGTGCGCAGATGCCGCTTGAGCGATTTGAATTTCAGCCCGTCTTCCAGGCAGACAATGTATTCGGGCGTGACCGAGCGCTTGACCGGCACGGCGGGCTTCGGCGGCTCGGAAGCGACCGCCACCGGCCCGCCGGACACCCGCCGGAGCGCGGAATAGACCTGGCCGATCAGAGTGGCGATTTCGGCGCTCGGCACCGAATTATTGCTGACATAGGCCGAGACAATATTGGCGGTCAGCTCGATATAGACATTGTCGCCTGAATTCTCAGCCATCGATCGCTCTCTCAATGCTGCGGCTCAACTTAATGTATATTACATATCGAGAATAAATGCAATTAAACCCGCGCTAACGGGACAAATCTCAAGAAGTATCGTGCTGAATTACTTCTGCGCCCGGCAGGTCGCCGCGCGACGGTGCCCCCACACGCCGGCGGCCCGAGCAAAATGCTGCGCTTTGCCGGATGAAAGCGCGTTTACGCGCTTTGCTCGATGTGATTGCGCAATTCGGTGATCGAGCCGAAGCGCAGCTTGCCCTGTGGCAGTTCGGCTTCGATCGAGCCGTCCGAGAACAGCGTATAGGCCATGCCGTCAACGACGCCCGATTTGAGGATCGTGACCGGCATACCGTCCGCCATGACCGAAGGCGAGCGCGTTTCAAGGACCGGTTCTGCCGTCGGCTCGGGCTCGAACGGAGGCGTTGCGGTAGGCGCCGGAGCCGGCTCCTGCTGGAGGCGCGACGGCCGCGGTCCCTTCGGCCACATCGATTCGAACGACGGTCCTTTCGACCGGTCACCGGCGAGCGGGGAGCGCGCGTTGAGATCGAAACGCGGCGCCATCCTGGCATTTCCGGCGCCATTGCTGCGGCGAGGAGCACGCAGGTCCCTCGCCTCGCCCAGCGCACTATCCTCATCGGAGATCGCTTCGGGCACCAAGGATTTGGCTTCTGGCAACAGGGCTTTGGAGTCCGACAATAGGGATTTGGGCACGACTGAGTTCGGTGACAGCGAGAGCTCCATTTCGCCGACGCTGCGCGCCGGTTCTTCGAAGCGAGCCGCCGTCAACGGTCTGTCCGCCGGCTTTTCCGGCGCCTCATCGAGGAGCCTTTCATCGACCGGCATACGGCCCGCGGGGGCGGTTAGCGGCGTCGTGCGTGCACGCGAACCGAGCCGGGGCGGTAGCGGCGCACGCACGGCATCGGCGAGCAAATCGCCTGCAGCCGTCGGCAGCAGCGGATCGCCCGGCCGCTCGACGTTCCGTATCGGCCGCGCCGCAAGGGCGAGTTCGATCCGACGGAGGACGCGAAGGGCCAATCCGAGAGCGATCAAAACCAGGCCGCCAATGATGGCGACGATGCCCGGCGTGACCCTGGTCGCGTCAAACGTGTGCTCATGCAACGACACACCGGGCACCGCGAGGACCAGTCCGGCAGCCGCCAGCAATGCACCAAATACCAACAAAACCAAATACATACGCCTGTCCCCGGCTCCGGCCCTAAGGCTGCAGGCCGGCCTAGCCTGACTATTCTGGCGGCGGCCCAGAAACTCCGCAAGGATTATTAGCCGCACGGGCGGCGATATTCGTCGGTCTCGTTAACGGCGCAGGCGTTGCTCAACCCCCCGGTTGGCCCTATCTAAAGGAACCTTTCGCTTAGCCGGACGGTTGCACCGGCGCATATTCCCACCTTTTCGGCTTCACATCGAGGAGTAGACCAATGGCATTCACCCTGCCCGAACTTCCCTATCCGTATGACGCGCTTGCCCCGTATATGTCGAAGGAAACCCTCGAATTCCATCACGACAAGCATCACAACGCCTACGTGACCGCCGGCAACAACCTCGCCAAAGGCACCGAATGGGAAAACAAGCCGCTCGAGGAAGTCGTCAAAGGCACGTTCGGCAAAATTCCCGGACTGTTCAACAACGCCGCGCAACACTTCAACCACATCCATTTCTGGAAGTGGATGAAGAAGGGCGGCGGCGGCGACAAGCTGCCTGGCAAGCTCGAGCAGAAGCTCACGGCCGATGTCGGGCCGCTCGCCAAAGTGAAGGAAGATCTCACCCAGGCCGGCATTACGCAGTTCGGCTCCGGCTGGTGCTGGCTCGCGGTCAAGGACGGCAAGATCAGCGTCATGAAGACGCCGAACGGCGAGAACCCGCTGGTGCACGGCGCGACCCCGATCCTCGGCTGCGACGTCTGGGAACATTCCTATTACATCGACTATCGCAATCGCCGGCCGGATTACCTGAAGGCGTTCTTCGACAACCTGGTCAATTGGGATTACGTCGCCGAATTGTATGAGGCGGCGACGAAATAAGCGCGCATATTTCGCGCTTCGTGGCGCAGACGGGGCCTCGGCCGCATTCCGTGTATGGGATGACGCGCCGGGGTTCCGCACATTGCTCGGGCGCATGCCGGAAGCGTCGGCAGCGTTTGCGCTCTGCGCATTTGACGCATTGCGCCGCGCTCCATTGCGTCTCATGACAGGCGCCTGCGCGAAACTAGTCGATTCGGAAACCGGGCCGATCGTGCATCAAGTTCTGGCGAACTCCTTGTCCTCGCCGCTCAAGGCGAGCGTCGTTACGCGTTGGCTCGACGCCGTCGCGGTTGCCGTCCTGATCCTGATCGCGGTGATCGCACTCGCCACGTTTCGCGACTACGGGCTGGGCTGGGACGACTATACCCACTCTCAATACGGCAACCTTCTGGTATCGCTATACCAGTCGGGCTTCGCCGATAAGCGGGCTCTGTCGTTCGTCAATCTCTACATGTATGGCGGCGGCTTCGACATCATCGCGACGCTGGCCGCGAAGATATTGCCGTTCGGACTGTTCGAGACGCGGCGGCTCGTCGGCGCCGCGGTCGGGCTCGTCGGCCTGTTCTTCACCTGGCGGCTCGGACGACGTGTCGGCGGTCCGTTCGCCGGCCTGATGTCACTCGTGCTGCTCGCCGCCTGCCCGCTTTATTACGGCCATATGTTCATCAACGCCAAGGACGGCCCGTTCGCCGCCGATATGGCGATCGCGCTCCTCGGTCTCGCCCGCGCTTTCGAAGAATATCCGCGGCCGAAGCCAGCCACGGTGACGCTATGCGGCATCGGCATCGGCCTTGCCATCGGCGCCCGCGTGCTCGGCGGCTTTGCCGTGCTCGAGGCGTTGCTGCCGCTGCCGTTCATAATTGCGGTCAGAGCGCGTGCGGATGGCCTTAAATCGGCGTCCGGCGAATGCGGGCTGTTCCTCGTTCCCTTCATTCCCGCCGCCATTCTCGCCTATCTGGTTATGGGCTTGGTCTGGCCGTGGAGCGTGGTGTCGCCGGCCAATCCGTTCCGCGCCGTCGAGTATTTTTCGAATTTCTTCGAGAAACCGTGGCGCGAGCTTTTCGACGGACAGCTCATTCCGGTCATCGACATGCCGCGCAGCTACGTTCCGACACTCTTTGCCGTGCAACTTCCGGAACTGATGCTGCTGCTCGGTCTCGGCGGCATGGCCGGTGCCATCGTCGCCATCGTTCGCGCCGGCGATCGAGGTCCCGTCGATGCCGGGCGCCGGGCCTCGCTGTTGGCGATCGCGCTAGCCGCATCGCTGCCGATCCTGATCACGGTCGCCACTCGGCCCGCCATGTACAACGGCATCCGCCATTTCGTCTTCGTGCTGCCGCCAGTGGCGGTGCTCGGCGGACTTGCGGCAGCGTGGATCGCGCGGCGGCTGCGGCATTACAGCATAACCGCCGTCGCGGTCGGCGCCGCCGCCCTGATCGCGGGACTTGCTGCCCCGGTCGACGACATGGTGCGGCTGCACCCTTATGAGTACACGGACTACAATCACCTCGCCGGCGGCGTTGCCGGCGCACAAAAGAATTTCATGCTCGACTACTGGGGCCTGTCGTTCAAGCAAGCCTCACAGCAATTGCTGGCCACCCTCGCCGAACGCCAGGAGACACCGCCGCACGGCCAGTGGAAGGTTGCGGTCTGCGGTCCGCATCCGCCGGTCGCCGTCGCGCTCGGTCCGCAATTCACCACCAGCTGGGATCCACAGGGCGCCGACTTTGCCATGCAGCTCGGCGTGTTCTACTGCGCCAAGCTTGACGCGCCGCTCTTGTTCGAGATCGACCGTGACGGCGTCGACTATACGCGCGTCTATGATCTCCGCGGCCGCTCGATAACGTCGCTGTTGACGGTGCCGGGCATCGACAAGACACACTTTTAGATCACGGCTCTAGTTCAGCCGGCGTGCGCGTATTGCCAATAAAGTTCGCGGGCGCGGCTGTAAAACGGTCCCGGCTGCAGGATTCTTTCGTCGATCCGCGTGATCGGCGACACCTTGGTGTAATTGCCAGTCGTGAAAATCTCGTCGGCGGCCTGAAAGTCGGCATAGCGCAAGGACGTCTCGACAACTTCGGCGCCGGATTGGCGCAATAGTTTGATCACCCGCATCCGCGTGATGCCCGCGAGAAACGTGCCGTTGGCCTCCGGCGTATAGACGACGCCGTCCTTCGCCATGAAGATATTGGCGGTGCCGAGCTCGGCGATATTGCCCAGCATGTCGGTGAGCAGACAATTGTCGAAGCCGCGGCCGCGCGCTTCGATCAGCGCCCGCGCGTTGTTGGGATAAAGGCACCCCGCCTTGGCGTCGACCGGCGCGCATTCGCGGGTCGGCCGGCGATAGGGCGACAGCGTGATCGAGATGCCGGCGGGTTTTGGCATCGGCGCGTCGTAGATACAAAGGCACCAGTTGGTGGATTCCGGATCGGGCCGCACGCCCCCCGGGGCGCCCTCCTCGGCCCAATACATCGGCCGGATATAGAGGGCCGCGTCGCGATCAAAGCGCTTGAGGCCGTCGCGCACGAGCCCCATCCAGGTGTCTTGCGACACCACCGGCTTGAGGCACATCGCCTTCACCGACGCGTTGATCCGCGCGCAATGCAGGTCGAGGTCGGGCGTGACGCCCTCGAAGGAGCGAGCGCCGTCGAATACCGAGGTGCCGAGCCAGGCACCGTGCGTGCGCGGCCCCATGATCGGCACATTGCCGTCGTGCCAATCGTTCTCGAAAAACGTCAGCGTCTTCGACCAGGCCACCGGGCGGCTCATCGGATTTGTCGTCCCTTCGGCCTGATGGGCGAGCCAAGCGGCCGTTGCGTCAGATCGCTCGGCGCCGGACTATGCGTTGACCGCGATCGGCTCCGGCGTCACTTCTTCGGCAGCCACGGCCGGCAGCAATTTCGGCGCGACGAAGCGGCCCGCTTCCAAATCTTCGATCTGGCGATCGATCTGCTTCATGACATAACGCGAATAGGGCCCGACATGGAGATAGAACGCCATCAGCGTCACGATGGCGCGGACCGATTGCGGGTTCTTCGACATGCAGGTCGTGAACGCCTTCCAGAAACGCTCGCGCCCTTCCGGCAGGCGCGACAACAGCTCATGCACCATATTGATGGTGGAGAGGCGGCGTCGGATATCGCCCTCCGGCAGCTCCTTGCGCCGGTCGGAGCAATCGAGCATCGAGGCTAATCGCTCCAAGCGTCCGCAAAATGCGTCGGGATCGTAGATTCGGTCGAGCACTTTGCGATAGTCGCGCAGGATTTCGAGGCGCGAACGTTTGGTCTCGTAATTGACGCCCGCAGTGCACTGGTCGCCCTTACCGGCCGGCGCGGAATCGTGATCGACGTGAAGACGGCCTTCGCGGGCAAGCCGACGTGTCAGCTGGGTATTCGGCAGCGCGTAAAGCAAGCCCACCATGGCAATCGGGATCGCGGCTTCCTCGATCAATTCGATCATCGGCTCGGCGACCGAGCCGCGCTCGCTGTCAAAGCCGACGATGAAGCCCGCCGTCACGAACATGCCGGCGTGATAAATCTTGTGCACACTGTCGCCGATGCTGCGGCGCGTATTCTGCTTCTTGCGCATCGCGATCAGCGTTTCGGTATCCGGGCTTTCAATGCCGACGAAGACCGCAAAGAAGTTGCAGCGCTTGAGCATCGCCAACAGCTCGCCGTCATCGGCGAGATTAAGCGAGGCCTCGGTGGTGAATTCGAACGGATAATCGTGCTCGGCGATCCACTTTTCGAGCGTCGGCAGGAACAACTTGATCGCCTTCTTGTTGCCGATCAGGTTGTCGTCGACGAAATCGACGTGGCCGCGATAGCCGAGCTGATACAACGTCTCGAGTTCGGCGAGAATTTGCTCATGGGTCTTGGTGCGCGGCGACCGGCCGTAGAGCTCGATGATGTCGCAGAACTCGCAGGTAAACGGGCAGCCGCGCGAGAACTGCACGCCGATGTAGAGATACTGCTCGAATTTCAACAGATCGAAGCGCGGGATCGGCGTCTTGGTGACATCGACCTTGAACTTCTCGGCCGTATAAAGACCCTCGCGAACACCCTCTTCCCAGTCCGCGATGAATTCCGCGATGATATCTTCGACCTCGCCGAGCACTCGGAAATTGGCACTCTCATAGCGGTGCGGGCTCGAGGTCGCGTCAGGGCCGCCGACCACCACCGGAAGCCCGCGGGCGCGGCACATCGCGATAATTTCCAGCGTATCGGACTGCTGGAACAGCATGCCGCCGGTCATCACCATGTCGGCCCAGTCGAGATCGGAGTCGGCGAGATCCTCGGTGTTGAGGTTCACCAGCCGCACGTTCCAGGATTTTGGCAACAGCGCCGCGACCGTGATCAGGCCGAGCGGAATGGCCGGATAGCGGGCCCCCACCAATTCGCAGGCTTCGGAGAAATTCCAGAACGAATCCGCCATAAAACGCGGATAAATCATGAGCACGTTGCACGGGCGCGCTGCCACGGTGCTGGCGACGATATTCTGCTGCTGTTCCAAGGAATCTCACCCCGTGCCGCATGGCACAATCCGCGCAGTATGGCGGTATTGCCCGACAATTCAAGGACAAAGCCAGTTTCCGCAAGCTCTACCCGTGATTGGAAAACTATAATCGGAACATGGCGTTATCACGGCCTTTGCGATCCGGCGGTGCTGACCCAGCGGGCGAATTCCGCTAGTCTCGGGATGGAACTCGATTCCGTTTCCGACAGGAGCCCGCATGCGCGCCGCCTATTATGAGCAGAACGGCCCCGCCCGCGATGTCCTGAGGGTCGGCGAAGTCGAGACACCCCAGCCCGGGCCGGGTGAGGTGCGGGTCAAGCTCGCTACCTCTGGCGTCAATCCCTCCGACGTCAAGGCGCGCTCCGGCTCGACGCGCAAGATCGGCTATCCCCGCGTCATCCCGCACAGCGACGGCGCCGGCGAAATCGACACGGTGGGTGAAGGCGTAGCATCAAGCCGCGTCGGCGAGCGGGTTTGGGTCTGGAACGCACAATGGGCGCGCGCCTTTGGCACCTGCGCGGAATACGTGACGCTCAAATCCGAGCAGGCGGTGCGCCTACCGGCCAACACGAGTTTCGAGGTCGGCGCCTGTATGGGGATTCCGGCAATGACCGCCTACCACGCTGTCGCGGTTTCGGGGGCAGCGCCCGGCAGGACGATTTTGGTCGCTGGCGGAGCTGGCGCCGTCGGGCACCATGCGGTGCAGTTCGCCAAGGCGACTGGCGCCACCGTCATTGCCACCGTCAGTTCGGCGATAAAAGCCGAGGCGGCGCACGCCGCGGGCGCCAGTCACACGATCGACTATAAGCACGAGAATGTCGGCGACCGCGTCATGGCGATCACCGGCAAACATGGCGTCGATGCTGTCATCGAATTGGACATCGCCGCCAACGCAAAGCTCCTGCCGCAGGTGCTGAGCTCGCGCGGCAAGGTCGTCGTCTATGGCACCGGCGCTATGGAAGCCGCCGTGCCGCTATTCTTCTTTTTGCGCAACGCCATCGCGCTGCAGTTCATCTACGTCTACGAACTCGACCCCGCCGAACGCGCAGCAGCCCTCGGCGCCATCACGCGGGCGCTTGAAGCGGGGACGCTGGCGACGAATATCGGCGGCACTTTCCCGCTCGCCGATATCGTCGCGGCGCACGAAACCGTCGAGCAGGGCAACGTGCTCGGCAACGTCGTGGTCAGACTGGGCTGACGCCTTTGGCGATCAGGCCGCGTGGTCCGCCGTCTCGTCCGGCTCAGCGGTCTTAAGAGCGCTCGCGATCTGTTGTTTGGTCAACCGCGTGCCGTCGTCCCCCTCGATCAGAAGCGCGACGCGGCCGCCCCTGTTGAGATGCCGCGCCCAGCCCATCGCCTCGTCGAGCGAATTGAACTCTTTGTAGAGCTGGCGATCCTTTTCCAAGGCCGGAATCGCTTCCGAACCGCGCGGACCTGAATAAACCCGATAGGTCATGGCAGACCTCCGTATTTGTATGATCTGTGAGCGAACGCAGAACCCGAGCCGAGGCGCAAGGCTGCGCGCCAAATCAATATCGAAATCGAATTGTGCCGCTCGTGTGTCACGGCGAGGTTCCGCGGATGTGCTGTGAAACGCGGCAGTGCCTATTTCGGCGGCGTAAATATTTGGTTGCTGTAGGGCAGCAAGCTTGGCCGCGCGATCACGATGAAGCCGTGATCGAGCGCGTGGTGGCAGGCATTGCAGCCGGCGCTCAGTCTGTCGAAATTCTCCACGAAGGCCGCCCGGTTCTTGCCATCGATCGCCTTTTGCAAGGCATCGATCGGACCGCCGACGTGTTGCACGACAATATCGGGGCCGAGCATGCTCTTCACATCGTCAAATCCCTCGTTCAGCTCCCCGATCTCGTAATCGGCGAGCGGCCAGTTCCCAGCGCTGCCGGCAAACCACAGCTTGATGTGGCGCATTTGCTGCAGCGCCATGATCTCGCCGAGGCCGGGTTGGTAAGGCTCTGGGGCGCCGGGTTGGGCAGCTGCCGGCGCGGCCGATTTGCCGGCGTCCTGTGCATGCGCCAGCGGTACGGACATTGCTGCCGCGATGAGTGCCGCAACGAAGGATCGCATGAAACTCCTCCCTGACTGAGAGCGCGCAATTATGGCCGGGACTCAGCCGACCGGAGTCAATGGCTCGCTGCAGGCCTTCGGAAAAGCTTGCTCGCACGCCTGATAAAGCGCCGGGCACGCTTTAGCGGCGTTCAATGCACCGTCGATGGTCTTGACCCGATTGCCCGCCGCCAGCGATTGCTCGTCGTAGATCAGCACCGCATCGACCCGTTCAAGCCCGCGATCGGTCATCAAAAAATGCTCGGCGCCGCTGAAATAGGCCGTCGCGGTTTTGATCGCATCGTTGAGTTTTGTGGTGTATTCGGCCGTCAGCCTCGGGTCGGGCTTCACGGCGCGCGCGTGGGCCGCGATATCGGCATAGAGGGTATTGAGCTTGAAATAGATGCCGCCGCATTGCGCAAGCCCGATCCAATACGCCCGGCCGGTAAAGGCGCCGGGCGCCGCGATCACGCTGTCGCGCTTATCGACGGTCGGCGCCGGGATCGGCGTCTCGACTTGCTTCGGTTCACGCACCTCATGGTGGCGGCGCGTTTGCGCCTTTGAGTTCGACGTGACGAGGAGCACGCCGATCAGCCCCAGCAGCGCAACCGAAACGGCCGTCACGCGCGTCATCAAAACTTCTCGAGCCACGGTCGCAACTCGATCTCCCAGGCCCAGGCGCTGCGGTGCTGCTGCAGCAAATGCCAATAGCTCTGCGCAATGGCATCGGGATCGAGCATGCTGTCGGGCTTGTCGGGCGGATCGGGACGGCGCTCGCTCTTGATGCCGCCGTCGACGACCACATGGGCGACATGGATACCCTGCGGCTGCAATTCGCGCGCCATGCTTTGCGCCAGCCCGCGCAGCGCGAACTTGCCCATCGCGAACGGCGCCGATTGCGCATAGCCCTTCACGCTGGCCGACGCGCCGGTGAAGATGATGGCACCGCGACGCAGCGGCAACATGCGCCTCACCGCCTCTTGCGCCACCAGAAAACCGCCGAAGGCGCTGACCGCAATGGATTGCGCCACCTCATTGGGGACCAGATCGACGAAGGGGCCGCGGGTGCGGTAGCTCGCGTTATAAATCACGATGTCCGGCGCACCGAGGGCGGCCTCGACGTCGGCAAAAAGCTTCGCCACCTGATCGTGTTTGGTCGAGTCGCAGGCAAAGCTCTTGGCGCCGGTCTCTTGCGCCAGCGCCTTGAGATTGTCGGCGCGGCGCGCGGCGAGCGCGACCTTCAGGCCATACTTGGCGAAGAGCCGCGCCAGCGAGGCCGAAAGTCCCGAGCCGACACCGACAATGAGGGCGGTTTTATAGGAAGGTTCGGCCATCGGTTCTCCCCGGCGAAATTGATTGTGAAGCGCCAGCTTGATGTGGCGTCTCACGTACCGAACGTCAATCGATCACCGCAATGGCGTTGATCTCGACCAGGCAGCGCGGATCGGTGGCGAGCCGCACCACCTGGACGGTGGTGGTGGTCGGCTTGGCATCGCCAAAATACTCGCCCCAGACGCGGTTGAGCGCGTCCTGGTCGGTCAAGATCGGTGACAAAACGATCGGCGGTGACGATATCGGCGAATGTCGCGCCTACCGCCTCCAAACCGCGTTTGAGATTTTCCAGCGCCGCCCGCGCCTGTCCCGCCATGTCGCGCGGCATGGCGTCGAACTCCTCCGGCCGGTGCGGATGATGATGATAGACCGGCGCGGCGGTGACGCCGGCGAGATAGACCGTGGTGCCACCCTTGACCTTGATCGCCGGCGCATAGGGCATCCACAGATCGGGCGCGTCGGGCCAATGAATATGTTCGATGGTCTTGGGCATGATTATTCACAATCTCCGCATCACGTATTGGCGGGATGAACTTACTATAATCAGCCCGTCATACTCGCACTTGTTACATCCTAAACACCCCAAACCGCGTCTCCGGGATCGGCGCATTGAGCGTCGCGGAGAAGCACAACGCCAGCACCCGGCGCGTTTCGGCGGGCGTGATGATGCCGTCGTCCCAGAGCCGCGCGGTCGCGTAATAAGGGTTGCCTTCGGCGTCGTATTGCTCGCGGATCGGCTGCTTGAATTCTTCCTCCTCGACCTCGGACCACTTTTTGCCCTCGGCCTCGAGATTGTCGCGGCGCACGGTGGCGAGCACGCTCGCGGCCTGCTCGCCGCCCATCACCGAGATGCGCGCGTTCGGCCAGGTGAACAGAAAGCGCGGGCCGTAGGCGCGGCCGCACATGCCGTAATTGCCGGCGCCGTAGGAGCCGCCGATAATCGACCGTGATCTTCGGCACCTGGGCGCAGGCGACAGCGGTGACCATCTTGGCGCCGTCCTTGGCGATGCCGCCCGCCTCGTAATCGCGCCCGACCATGAAGCCGGAAATGTTCTGCAGGAACAGCAGCGGCACGCGGCGCGGCAGCACAGCTCGATGAAATGCGCGGCCTTCAGCGCGCTCTCCGAGAACAGGATGCCGTTATTGCCGAAAATGCCGACCGGCATGCCGTGGATATGCGCGAAGCCGGTGACCAGCGTCGTGCCGTAGAGCGCCTTGAACTCGTCGAACTCGGAGCGCATCGACGAGCCGCGCGATCACTTCGCGCACATCATATTGCTGTCTTCAGATCGGCCGGCACGATGCCGTCGAGCTCGGCTGTGTCGTATTTCGGCTCGCTGGGCTTGGCGAGCGGAATGTCGACCGTCTTCTTAGTGTTCAGCGAGGCGACGATGCGGCGGCAAAGTCTCAAGCGCGTGACGGTCGTTCTCGGCCATATAATCGGCGACGCCGGATTTTCTGGTGTGTACGTCGGCGCCGCCGAGGTCTTCGGCACTGACCACCTCGCCGGTCGCGGCTTTCACCAGCGGCGGGCCGCCGAGAAAGATCGTGCCCTGATTGCGCACGATGACGGTCTCGTCCGACATCGCCGGCACATAGGCGCCGCCTGCCGTGCACGAGCCCATCACCACCGCGATCTGGGCGATGCCCGCGGCCGACATGCGTCGCCTGATTGTAGAAGATGCGGCCGAAATGCTCGCGGTCGGGAAACACTTCGGTCTGATGCGGCAGGTTGGCGCCGCCGGAATCGACCAGATAGATGCACGGCAGGCGGTTCTCGCGCGCGATCTCCTGCGCGCGCAGATGCTTCTTCACCGTCATCGGGTAATAGGTGCCGCCCTTGATGGTGGAGTCGTTGCAGACGATGACGCATTCGCGGCCCGACACGCGGCCGACCCCGGTGATCAGGCCGGCGCCATTGATGTCGTCGTCATACAGGCCGAAGGCGGCGAGCGGCGACAGTTCGAGGAACGGCGTGCCGGGATCGATCAGCGTCATCACCCGGTCGCGCGGCAGCAGCTTGCCGCGCGCGATGTGACGCTCGCGGGCGCGCGGCGGTCCGCCTTCGGCGGCTTTGGCGCGGCGGCCTTCAAGCTCCGCGGCGAGCGCGCGCATCGCCGCCTGGTTGGCGCGAAATTCCTTGGACGCGGTATCGACGCTCGTCGTGATGGCGGCCACGAATTCCCCCTTCGGCGGAGGGGATTCCACTACGTCGCCGCGTGTCAACGCAACGGCCGGCTTAGGCCCGCACTTCCTGGCGCTGGAAGATCACGTAGCCGATGACGAACAGCATGATCGCGGTGGCGATCATGCCGACGATCTGCGGCCAGGCGATCAGAATGCTCTCGACCAGCGGCAGCGGCGAGCCGAGCACGGCGCCCTGAAGCTGGCTCAGATAGATCGGCCCGAGCGCCCGCGTCGTCGGATCGAGCAGCGCCACCACGACCTCGGCATAGAGCGTCGACGGCGACAGCCGCGCCAGGATTTGCTCGAGCACTGCGGTGCCCGGCGTCTGCAGGCCAAGCGCCATATAGCGCGGGTCCGGCGGCACGATGGTTTGGGCGAACGGCGCCGGCCAGCACCGGCCAGATGAAGGTGATGCAAGAGCCATAGGCCGAGCGTGACCAGCGCCGCGGTCGCGGCCGAGCGGAACAGGATCGAGAACAACATCGCCAGCGCGAGCCAGACGCCGGCATAGACGATGGTCACCAGGAGAAACACGAAGCTGCGGGCGATCTCCTCGGCGCCGGGCGGAATGCCGATCATCAGCAGGCCGAGCCCGATAACGAGCAGCCACAGCGCAGATCAGGCTGATCGACAGCGTCACCAGGCCGGCGAGGAATTTGCCGAACAGCAGCGCGTCGCGATAGATCGGCTGCGACAGGATGCGCGACAGCGTGCGCCGGTTGTGCTCGCCGTTGACGGCGTCGAAGCCGAGCCCGATCGCCATCAGCGGCACCAGGAACGACAGGAACGACGACGAACGACGGCAGCGGATCGCGCGAGGTCGTGAACAGCCGCAGGAACAGGAACGGATCCTCGGCGGTGGTGTCCTTGATCTGCTGGATCGCGCCGTAGAGCGCGGCGAGCGCCACCAGCACGACCAGCCATTCGAGCACGCGCATGCGCACGCTGGTCAGGTGGTCGGACAGCTCCTTGAGCATGACCACGCCAAGGCCGGAAAAGGCCGAGCCCTCACGCTGCATGGCGCGTTCCCTCCTGCACGGCCTCTTCGGGCTTGGCCTCGAAATAGCGGGTGTAGATCGCCTCGAGGCTCGGCTCCTGGACGCCGAGGAATTTCAGCCGGCCCTGCATCGCCACCACTTCGGCGGCCGCTTCCGGCCGCACGTCGCGGTCGGCATGCAGGCGAAGCTTGCCGATGCCGGTCTTGTCGACGCCGCTGACGCCCGGAATGAGCGCGAGCCGTTCGGCGAGACCGGCGCCGTCGGCTTCGATGTCGACCACATAGCCGCCGCCGAGCACTTGGCGGCCGAGTTCGGGCACCGAGCCCATCAGCGCGATCTTGCCGGCGCTGAACAGCGCGACGCGGTCGCACACGCTCTGCACCCGTTCGAGCAGATGCGAGGACAGCAGCACCGACACGCCCTCGGCCTTGAAGCCGCGGATGATGCCGAGCAGTTCGGTGGTGGCGTGCGGATCGAGCCCCGAGGTCGGCTCGTCGAGGATCGCGATCTGCGCGCCCTTCATCAGGATTTCGGCCAAGCCCAGCCGCTGCCGCATGCCGCGCGAGAAGGTCGCGACGCGCTTGTCGGCGTTATCGGCAAGGCCGACGCGTTCGAGCGCGTCGGCGATGCGTTTTTCGCGCTCGGCCGAACGAAAGCCGATCAGCCGCGCGGTGTAGCGCAGATTATCGGCGGCGGTGAGGTTGTCGTAGAAGCCGACCGTGTCGGGCAGATAGCCGACGCGGCGCTTGACCGAGAGCGGCTCGCGCGCCGGGTTGAATCCGAGCACGCTGCACCTCGCCCGAGGAAATGTCGGTCAGCCCGAGCATCATCAGGATCGTCGTGGTCTTGCCGGCGCCGTTCGGGCCGAGCAGACCGAAGATCTCGCCGCGGCCGACGGAGAACGTGATGTGATCGACGGCGGTCGCCGAGCCGTAGGTTTTGGTGAGGCCTTGGCCTCGATGACGGCATCCTCGACTCATCGGCGGCCGAACCTTGCCACCGCGCCGACCATGACCAAGAGCGCGACGCCGATGATGCCGACGCCGGCGATGCCCCACATGGTCGAGGTCGTCACCGTGACGCGGAAATTCGTCGATGCCGATTCGCCGCGCGCCGCGGCGCGGACCGTGGTGACGTAATCGCCGGCGATCGCCTTGTCGGTCGGCGTGATCAGCGCCTGCACTTCCTTGTTGTCGTTCGGCGCGATGCGATCGACCGACTTCGGATCGAAGGTGATCTTCCAGCCGCTCGGCGCCGAGCCGCAGAGCTGGATGTCCTCGGCGGGCGCGGTGCCGGTATTGGTGATGACGACCGGCACCGACTGTCTCCTTGCCGGCCGACGCGCGCGTCGACACCAGACCCTCGCGGCCGCTGACATCGAGCCTCGGCTGGCCGGTGATGGTCATGCCAAGATCGGTCGTCGCCGAAGCATCCTCGGCCGACACCCGCGCCGTGACTTTGTAGTCGCCGGCGCCGGCCGTATTCGGCGGCGTCACCTTGAGCTTCACGTCCTTGGTCTGGCCGGCATCGACCGGCACGGCGTTGAGTTCCTGGGTGCCGTATTGCTCGGTGAAGGTGGCGTCGAAATTCTGCGGCGCCTGCGCCGACGAGGCTCACCGTCAGCTTCTTGCCGCTGTCGTTCTTGATGCTGAGCTGATATTCGAAGCTCGATTTCGACGTGCCGCGCAATTCCGGAAGCTGCGGCGTCAGCGTCAGCTTGGCCGGCAGGTCCTTGGCCAACGTCACCGCGATCGGCAGTTGCAAATTCGACGATGTGCCGGTGGCGGCGACCGTCAGCGTTTGCGTGCCGATCGCCGCGTCCTTCGGCACGTCGAGCCGCAGCGACAGCGCGACGCTCGAATTGCTGGCCGGCATCGCTGCGGCGACCGGCTGACCGCCGCCCAACAGCGTCGCGGTCCAGCCGTCGGGCACGCCGGTTACCGACAGCGCCAGGCGCTCGGGCGCCGTATCGTAATTCTGGATGCGCAGGCTGACCGTGGAAGTTTCGCCGGGGCGCACCGTGACCGCCGGATAATCGCTCAGGAGATAAAGGCCCTTGACGTCCTTCGGCGCGTCGTCGGCCTTGGCGATTGAGGTCATGGTCGCGGCGGGCGCGAGCAGCACCACGCCGGCGGCCAGAAAAGCGGAAAGGGCGGCGACAAATTTAAATCGCATTGGCGTTAGCTCCCGTGCAGCAATTGGATCGGTTTGCCCCCTCCCCAACGGGCCCCAACGGGCTCGCACGAGGAAGGGCGGCATTGTCGGCGTAATCGTGACAAAATCATGCAGACAGCGGCCTATTTGGCAAGAGTGGCGCGAAATGTCCTGCGGTAGAGCGCCGCAGTTAATAGCAGGATCAGCGCGAATGCGCCGCACCTCAGAAATCAGTGCCGGTATCTTGGCGTTTCGGCGCCGCGAAGAGATTGAAGTGCTGCTGGGGCATCCCGGCGGGCCGTTCTGGGCGAAGAAAGATCAAGGCGTATGGACGATACCGAAAGGGCTGGTCGGCCCCGGCGAAGAGCTTCTTGCCGCGGCGCGGCGCGAATTTAGCGAAGAGACCGGTCTCGCCGTCACGGGCGAGATGATGGCGCTTTCGCCGGTTAACCAAAAGAGCGGGAAAACCGTGCACGCTTTCGCCGCCGAAGTCGACCTCGATCTTACCCGCTTCGCCAGCAATAGGTTCGAGATGGAGTGGCCGCCGCGATCGGGCCTGCGGCAAAGCTTTCCCGAGATCGACCGGATCGCCTACTTCGCGCTGCCGGCTCGCGGTGACCAAGATCCTCGCTTATCAGCAACCGTTCTTGCGCGAGTTGGAGATGCGCATTCGTAGCCCGGAGGGAGCCTAGTGCAATCCGGTAACGGTTACTCCTTCAACACTTCCGGCCAGTCGACTTCGTCATGCGGCAGCACCCATGGCTCGCGCCGCGCGGCGTCGCGCCATTCGCTCCAAGCCGGCAACGCCATCATCGCCCGCATATAGGCTCGAGCGATGGCGCCGACCTCGACGCCGTAAGTGTGCAGCCGCGACACCACCGGCGCGTACATGGCGTCGGCCGCGCCGAACCTGCCCATAAAGGAACGCCCCGCCGGCGCCGAATTTCGCGCGGCACGAATTCCAGATCGCTTCGATCCGCGCCACGTCGGCCTTGGCGGCGTCGTCCAGCGCGCGCGGCTTCACGGGCCGCCACATATTCATCGGCAGAAGCCGCCGCAGCGGCTGGAAGCCTGCATGCATCTCGGACGCAACGGCGCGGGCATGCGCCCGCGCGGCGGCGTCCTTCGGCCACAGGCCCGCAGCGGGAAATTTGTCGGCGAGGTATTCGAGGATCGCGAGCGATTCCCAGATCACCACATCGCCGTCGATCAAGACCGGCACCCGCCCGGCCGGGCTCACCGCCGTCACGCGGGTCTTGAAGTCGGACGCTTCGAGCGAAATCAGCGTTTCCTCGAACGCGATGCCGGCGACCTTCATCGCCAGCCACGGCCGGAACGACCAGGACGAGTAGTTCTTGTTGCCGATGATCAGACGCAGCGCCATGGTCGTCTTGTAGCCCGGATTTCGCTCGCAGCGAAATCCGGGCTACAAGCAGCCTGGGAAACGCCGGCAAGAAAATCTCATGACGCTATTCTCGCGTGTCGACCTGATCGCGCTGTTCTGGTTTCTCGGCGCCTGGATCGGCTACGCCGTCGTCATCGAGATGTCGCCGCGCGGCACGCGCGGTTTGAACGGCCTGATGCACCGCTATCGCGGGCTCTGGATGCAGCGCATGCTGGCGCGCGACACCCGCATGATCGACGGCCAGGTCATCGCCGGCCTGCAGAACGGCTCGGCGTTTTTCGCCTCGACCTCGCTCCTCGCGCTCGGCGGTGCGCTGACGTTATTTCACTCATCGGAAGACATGCTGACGGTGATTGCCGCGTTGCCGTTCGGCGAGCCGGTGACGCACGTTCAATGGGAGTTGAAGGTCGTCGGCTTGATGATCATCTTCGTCTACGCGTTCTTCAAATTCGCCTGGGCGTATCGTCTCTACAATTATGTGGCGATCATGGTCGGCGCCGCGCCGCCGGCGTCCGAGCGCGATGAGCCGGAGGCAAAGGCTCATGCCGCAGCTACCGCTGGAATCATCACCGACGCCGGCCGGCACTTCAATCGCGGTCAGCGCGCGTTCTTTTTCGCGCTCGGCTATCTCGGCTGGTTTTTAGGCCCGCTGCCGCTCATCGCCACGACGGCCGCCGTTTTGGTCGTCACCTGGCGCCGGCAATTCGCTTCGGAATCGTCTCGGGCGGTGCGCGGCGCCTGAGCTTAAGGCCAATTCAGACGATGCCGGTCACGACCGCGAGGAAGGACACGAACAACACTGCCGCCGCGGTAAACATGACCGTGAGCGCGGTTTCGACCCATTCGCTGGTGGCGGGCGCGGCCTCAGCTGCCGCCGCCGGCTCGGCGATGACGGGCAGATCGCGCGACGGATATGTCGGTGGATGTCATGGCGGCCCTTCCCCAAAGGACGAAGCGCAATGACAAAGTATCGGACCGCAGCGGTGAAGGATTGGTAAAGCGTCGCCGGCTGAGTAGATCGGACCCGGCGGGATCAGGGCGCCGGAAATAATTCGGAAGTTTTGCCGCCGAGCCGGTAAGCCAGGAGCCCCGCCCATTCGTGCATGGCGGTGTCGGTCATGGCGAGGCCCGCCGGCAGCGAAGCGAAAAGCGCCGTGGCGTCGATCGGGCCACGGGTACGGTAATCGACCGGATAGGCCTCCACCGGAAAGCCCGCGGCTCGGAATGCCGCGATCGCGCGCGGCATGTGAAACGCCGAGGTCACGAGCAGCCAGCGTTCGCCCGGTTTGGGTTGGGCCACAAGCTGCGAGAACACGGCATTCTCGATGGTATTGCGCGACTGCTCTTCGGCGCTGATGCGCTCGTGGGCGATGCCCAGCGCCTCGAATTCCTTGACGGCGATCGGAGCCTCCGGCGTCGCGTCGAACAGCGAACCGCTGCCGCCGGAAAAGACGATGCGGGCGCTCGGGATAGCGCCGCGCAAGCTCCGCCGTGACGGTAATTCGCTCAGCCGCCTCGTTCAGCGCCGCGGTGCCGCGCGCCATCGATATATCCGGCGCGATCGCGCCGCCGAGGACGACAATGCCGGCTGGCGGCCCGCGCGCCGCATCTTGCGAAGCGTCCCAGGGCGGGAAACGCTGCTCGAGCGGCAAGATCAGCACATGGCCGAGCGGCGAAAAGCCGGCGAAGGCGAGCAGCACGACACTCGATACCACGAGCCAACTGGCGAGCCGCCTGAACGGCGTCAGCAGCAAGATTATTCCGACGACGCCGATCTCGATCAAGAGATTCGACGGCAATACCAACAATCCGAGAATTTTTGACAGGACGAAGGACATACCAATTCATTCGCCAATTCATTCGCCAGTTTATTCACCCAACCTTATTCGCGTGATTTCCGCCACGCCGCGTAACGCGCCTTGGCGTCGTCGTTCGGCGGATAAAGGCCCGGCAGCTTGACGCCCTTCTCGACTTCGCTGAACACCCAGCTTTCGTAAAGCTCGTGCTCGGCGCCCTCGTGGGCGACGAATTCCTCCATCCCCTTCGGGATCACCACGGCGCCGTCGTCGTCGACGACGATCAGATCGCCCGGAAAAATCGCGCAGCCGCCGCAGCCGATCGGCTCGTTCCAGCCGACGAAGGTCAGGCCATTGACGGAAGCCGGCGCGGCGACGCCCGCGCACCAGACCGGCAGCGCGCTTCGCAGCACGCCGTCGCGATCGCGCATAACGCCGTCGGTGACCAGCGCCGCGACATTGCGCTTTTTCATGCGCGCACAAAGAATATCGCCGAAGATGCCGGCGCTCGGCACACCCATGGCGTCGGCAACCGCGATCACGCCCTCCGGCATGGCCTCGATCGCGGCCCGCGTCGAGATCGGGCTCGCCCAGCTTTCCGGCGTCGCCAAATCTTCGCGCACCGGCACGAAGCGCAGCGTGAACGCCGGCCCGACGATGCGCTCGCCGCCCAAGACCAAGCGGTTTCGGCGCCGTTCATCCAGCAGCGCCTGATGCCTTTTTTCAGCAGCATCGTGGTGATCGTCGCCGTCGGCACTTTGCGCAGAATATCGAATAACGCCGCAGTCATTGTCGTCCTCGCTGCAAAACCAATTGTTTATCGCTTGAGCCATGCGCCGATCCGCTCGACCGCCTCGCGCATCTCTTCAGGCGACCCAGCGTAGCATAGCCGCAGGAAATTCCGCCCGTGCAGCGGATCGAAATCGACGCCCGGTGTCGCGGCGACGCCTGCTTGTTCGAGCATCCGGGTGGCGAAATCGAAACTGTCGGTCGAGAACCGCGATATGTCGGCATAGAGATAGAACGCGCCGTCGACCGGCAGGAACGCGTCGAGGCCGGCGCGCGGCAGACCTTCGAGCAAGATACGGCGATTTTCCTCGTAGCCATGCTTTATGGCCTCGAGCTCGGCGCGGGCGTCGAAGGCCGCTTCAGCCGCGATCTGCGACAATGTCGGAACCGAGATCGCGAGATTTTGCTGCAGGCGCTCGATCGGCCGCACCAAAACCGGCGGCACCACCATCCAGCCGATCCGCCAGCCGGTCATGCAAAAATATTTGGAGAACGAATTGATGACGATCGCATTGCCGGCTGAGCTTCAGCGCAGTCTCGGCCGCGAAAGCATAATCGAGGCCGTGATAGATCTCGTCCGATATGACGACGATGCCGGCATCCTCGGCGCAGCCGACAAGTTCGGCGAGCGCCGCAGCCGACATCATGGTTCCGGTCGGATTGGCGGGTGAGCCGACAATCACGCCCTTGAGCGGTCGCGGCGCGATGCGCGGCGAGGAGCGCTTCGCCGGTGATCGACCAACGCGTCGCGGCGCTCGTCTCGATCAGGACCGGCTCGCAGCCGAGAGCCGTGAGGATATGGCGGTAGGGCGGATAGCCCGGCACCGCGACGGCTACGCGATCGCCCGGTTCGAAAGCCGCGAGAAAGGCCAGCATGAATCCGGCCGAGGAGCCGGTGGTGACGATGACGCGTTCGGGATCGACGTCGATGCCGTGCCATTCGGCGTAAGCGCGGGCGATCCGCCGCCGCAGCGAAGGGATGCCGAGGGCTTCGGTATAGCCGTGCGCGCCGTCGCCGAGCGCGGCGCGGACCGCGGCCACCGCGCTCGCCGGCGCGCCCGCCGCGGGCTGTCCCACCTCCATGTGGACGATGCGGCGGCCTTGGGCCTCAAGCCGCGCCGCCGCCGCCATCACGTCCATGACCATGAACGGCGGCACATTGCTGCGGGCGGACGGGCCTGGCAGGCTTCTCGCCTTTTCGAGCATCAAGGCGCCCTTAATCCCGTGCCGCGCCTTGCGGCACCTCGGCTGTCGCCGTCCCGCCCCGCTCGTGCCGCATTCAACGGCTTTGCTGCACTGGGGCTTGTGACCTGTATCACGCCGGGCCGCATGTCGACGCCTTGTGTTGGCTGGATGATTGATGATTGACCCTTGGGCATCCGATCCATAGTTTGCGGCCTCGCAAGCGGCACTCGACACTTGCCTACGCGATATTTGGGGACTGAAAGCTTTGGCACTGGAAGCTTTGGCACTGGAAGCTTGGGACCGGTACTTCGTCTCACATGATTGTTGCTCGATCTCCTAGCAAGGCGCGAAGCCGTGAAGCCAGCATCGCGCGCCGTTTCGGTCGTCACCGCCGCCGCGATTGCGCTGGCGAGCGTGCCGGTGCGGGCGCAGACCGGATCCAACGCCGGTATCCCGATGATCCGCGACGCCGAGATCGAACAGTTGATGCGCGATTACACGGCGCCGATTTTACGCGTCGCCGGCCTGACGCAGCAGAACGTGCAGGTCGTCATCATCAACGACAAAGCGTTCAACGCCTTCGTCATGGACGCGCACCGCATCTTCATCAACACCGGCGCGCTGATGGAGGCGACGACCCCCAATCAACTTGATCGGCGTCTTCGCCCACGAGACCGGCCATATCGTCGGCGGCCATCTTGTCCAAAATGCGCCAGGAACTCGCCAATGCGCAGACCGCGATGATCATCGCCATGTTGCTCGGCGTCGGCGCCATGGTGGCCGGCGCGCGTTCGGGCAACACCGACATGGGCAATGTCGGCGGCGCGGTTTTCACCGCGCCGCAGGCCATGGCGATGAATTCGATTCTGTCCTATCAGCGCGCGCAGGAAGAATCGGCCGACCGCGCCGGCGTGCGCTTTTTGACCATGACCGGTCAATCGGCGAAGGGCATGTACGACACCTTCAAGCGGTTCGCCGACGAATCGCTGTTTGCGGCGCAAACCGCCAATCCCTACGCGCAGAACCACCCGATGCCGGAAGAGCGCATGGCGGCGCTGGCCGAGATGGTCAAAACGCCATACTGGGACAAGAAGGACCCGCCGGAACTGCAATTTCGCCACGACATGATGCGGGCGAAGCTTTACGGTTTCATCGAGCGGCCGTTGACGGTGCTGCAACGCTATCCGTCGACGGACACCAGCCTGCCGGCCCGCTACGCGCGGGCTATTTCGGCCTACCGGTTCGGCGACTTGCACAGCGCGATCGCGCAGATCGACAGCCTCATCCAGTCGATGCCGAACAATCCCTATTTCTACGAACTCAAGGGCCAGGCCTTGCTGGAAGGCGCGCACCCGGCCGAGGCGATCGCGCCACTGCAACGCGCCGTGCAGCTTGCGCCCAACCCCGCCCTCATTCAAATTCTCTTGGCGCAGGCCCTCGTCGCCACCAATGATGCCAAGCTGTCGGACGAGGCGATCCCGGTGCTGCGCACCGCGCTGCTGAAGGAGCCGGAATCCGGCGATGCCTATACGACGCTTGCGATGGCCTATGGGCGCAAAAACGATCTCGCCGACGCCGACCTTGCCTCGGCACAGGCAGCCTTCGCCCGCGGCGACAATAAGACCGCGCGCGAACTCGCGGCGCGGGCCAAGCAGCGCTTTCCGATCGGTTCGCCGGGCTGGGTCCGCGCCGACGATATCGTCGCCTTCAACAAGAACCAGAAAGACAATCCGCTTTTCAAATTTCAAGTGAACACCAGCAGGACAACCCCATGAACTCTCGTCACATCGCTGCGCGCTATTCGTTGCTTTCGGTCGCCGTTGTTGCAGCACTATTGCTTCCGGCAGCTGCCTCGGCGCAGACCGCGGCAACGCCGGGCCCGATGCCCCAGAGCCCGGCCGCGCCCGCGGCGCAGGCCTTCTCGCCCGACCAGCGTCAAGCCATCGAGAGCATCATCAAGGACTATCTGGTCCAGCATCCCGAAGTGCTGCAGGAGGCGATGGATGCGCTCGACAAGCACCAGAAGGAAGCCGACGCCGCCAAGGCGACCACGTCGATCAAAGACAACATGGCCACCATCTTCAATTCGCCGCACCAAGTCGTGCTTGGGAATCCGCAGGGCAAGATCACCATGGTCGAGTTCTTCGACTACAATTGCGGCTACTGCAAACGAGCGCTTCCCGACATGGTCGATCTGCTTAAGACCAACCCCGATCTGCAATTCGTGTTGAAGGAATTTCCGGTGTTGGGACCGGGCTCGATGGAAGCGGCACACGTCGCGGTGGCCGCCCGCATGCAGGACCCGACCGGAAAGAAATATATCGAGTTCCACCAAAAACTGCTCGGCGGCCGCGGCCAGGCCGACAAAGCGCGCGCGCTCGCCGTTGCCAAAGAAGTCGGTTTCGACATGGCCCGTATCGAGAAGGACATGGACAGCGACGAGGTGAAAACCACAATCGACGAGGACATGAAGCTCGCCGACGCGCTGGGCGTGAACGGCACGCCGAGCTACGTGGTCGGCGACGAGCTGATCGTCGGTGCCGTCGGCTTGGACGAGCTCAAGTCGAAGATCAACGCGGAACAGAAGTAACCTCGTCTGATCGCCCGCATGAGGGCGAGCGAGGCTAGGCGACTGCGGCAGCTCGCGGCGCGGGAATGGGGATGGTTCGGGCTATGCCGGCTTCCCCTTTGCCGGCCCCTTCCTTATAAGGGGCGCGGCGCCTGGATCGGTCGGCGCCGATCCTTGCCGGGATTAGCTTTTAGATGTCGACGACGATTTACGTCCTCAACGGACCCAATCTCGATTTGCTCGGCACGCGCGAGCCGGAACTCTACGGCAGCGCCACGCTCGAGGATGTCGAGAAGCTTTGCCAGACGACGGCGCAGCATCACGGGCTGACGCCGGTCTTTCGCCAATCCAACCACGAAGGCGAGATCATCGAGTGGATCCATGAGGCCCGCGCCGAGAAGGCTCAGGGTCTCGTCATCAATCCCGCCGGCTTTACCACGACCTCGGTCGCCATCCTCGATGCGCTTCTCACCTTGAAGGCGCCGATCATCGAGGTGCACATCACCAACATCCATGCGCGCGAGGAATTCCGCCGGCATTCTTATGTGTCGAAGGTCGCCCGCGCCGTGATTTGCGGTTTCGGTACCGAGGGCTATGCGCTCGCCATCACCGGTCTCGCCGCGCTAACCGGCGCCAAGGTGTAGCCGTGGCGCGTAAGCCGGAAGATCCCGCAACACCGAAGTCGCCCACGGTGGATCACCAAGTGATCCGCGAACTGGCGCAATTGCTCGACGAAACCGGCCTCACCGAGATCGAGTTCGAGCGCGACGGCGTCTCGATCCGCGTCGCCCGGCAAGGTCAGGCGCCGGCGACGCGAGCCTGCGCGCCTGAACCGACGCCGGTCGCGCCCACGGCGACCGCGAAATCCGCTGTCGAGCCCGCGCAGCATCCCGGCACCGTCGCCTCGCCGATGGTCGGGACCGCCTATCTCGGTCCGGCCCCGGCCGCGCGGCCGTTCGTCGAAATCGGCAGCCAGGTGAAGACCGGCGAGACGCTTCTCATCATCGAGGCGATGAAGACGATGAACCAAATTCCCGCGCCGCGCTCCGGCACGGTAATCCAGATTCTCGTCGAAGACGGTCAGCCGGTGGAATACGGCCAGCCTTTACTGATCATCGACTGACGCGACCGCGAGCGCCGATGTTCGACAAAATCCTTATCGCCAACCGTGGAGAGATTGCGCTGCGGGTGCTGCGGGCTTGCAAGGAGCTCGGTATCGCGACGGTGGCGGTGCATTCGACGGCCGATGAGGACGCGATGCATGTCCGGCTCGCCGACGAGAGCGTCTGTATCGGACCGCCCGCCGCCAAGGACAGTTATCTCAATATTCCGGCGCTCCTCGCGGCCTGCGAAATCACCGGCGCCGATGCGGTGCATCCCGGCTACGGATTTCTCTCGGAGAATGCACGGTTCGCCGAAATCCTCGGCGAGCACAATGTGCATTTCATCGGACCGCGGCCCGAACATATCCGGCTGATGGGCGACAAGATCGCGGCCAAGCGCACCGCCAAGGAACTCGGCATTCCGGTCGTTCCCGGTTCCGAAGGCAATATCGGCTCCGACGCCGAGGCGATCACTTTGGCGGGCGAGGTGGGATATCCGCTGATGCTCAAGGCAGCGGCCGGCGGCGGCGGCCGCGGCATGCGGGTTGTTCGCAATGCCGGCGAACTCGGCGGCGGCGCTGTCCTCGGCGCGCGCCGAGTCCAAAGCCGCGTTCGGCGACGATACGCTTTATCTCGAGAAATACCTCGAGCGGCCCCGGCACATCGAGATCCAGGTCCTCGGCGACGGCAAGGGCAACGCCATTCATCTCGGCGAGCGCGATTGCTCACTGCAGCGCCGCCATCAGAAGGTCTGGGAGGAAGGCCCCTCGCCGGCGCTCAATCTCGCCGCGCGCGACGCGATAGGCGAAACCGTCGCCAAAGCGATGCGCGACATCAAATATCTCGGCGCCGGAACGGTCGAGTTTCTCTATGAGGACGGCAAATTCTATTTCATCGAGATGAACACGCGCATCCAGGTCGAGCATCCGGTGACCGAAATGATCACTGACATCGATCTCATTCTTGAACAGATCCGAGTCGCCGCCGGCAGCGAGCTCTCGCTCACGCAAAGCAACGTCAAGTTCCACGGCCATGCCATCGAATGCCGCATCAACGCCGAGAACCCGGTGTCGTTTCGGCCGTCGCCCGGCAAGATCGTGCATTATCATCCGCCCGGCGGGCTTGGCGTGCGCGTCGATTCCGCCGTCTATCACGGCTACACGATACCGCCCTATTACGATTCGCTGGTCGGCAAGCTGATCGTCCACGGCAAGACCCGCAGCGAATGCCTGATGCGTCTTAAACGCGCGCTCGACGAGTTCGTGGTCGACGGCATCGAGACCACGCTGCCGTTATTCCGTGCTTTGGCGCGGGAAAAAGACATCATCGACGGCCAATACCACATTCACTGGCTCGAGGAGTTTCTCGGCCGCGGCGCGACAATGGAATAGAGCATGACGCCGAAAAGTGGTCGCCGGTTTTCGGAAAAGATCGTGCTCAAGCAAAAAAATTACGCCGGAATGGCGGCCTCCGAGGCGCGGAGCGTGGCGGCGAGCAGCCGGCCGACCAGGGCCGGCTCGTAGGGCTTTGGCACGATCACCGAGCCGGGCACGCGGGCATCCTGTTTGAGGAGCGTCGCCCAGGCCGACGCATAGACCACCGGCAAATGCGGCCGCATTTCGCGCGCACGCCGCGCCAAGGCCGCGCCGTCCATGCCGCCCGCCAAATTGACATCGGTGAACAACACATCGACGGGCGCCGAGGCGAGGCAGTCGAGCGCGTCGGCCGCATTGCTCACGGTCTGCACCTCAAAGCCCTGTTCCGACAGCGACTGCGACACCCATTCGCCGATCAGGAATTCGTCCTCCACGACGAGGACATGAATGGGTTCGGCCGCTCTTTTCGTCTCCAGATTCTGTTCCATATCCACCGCCCGCTATTTCCCCAGATTTCCTGAATAGCCAACGCGACTTGCGCGCAAGCGTTCAAGCTCTTCGAAAATGGTAGGGATTATGCTTTGCGCTGCGTTAATGGCGCCTCTTGAACGCACAAGGCACGAGCCGGTTAAACGAGGATCATGGCGAGCCGCGAGTCCGCACTCATCGACATCACGCCCGAGGTGCTGCTCAAAGCCTATTCGTGCGGCATCTTCCCGATGGCGGAAAGCGCCGACGACCCGGCGCTTTATTGGATCGAGCCGGAAAAGCGCGGCATCATCCCGCTCGACCGCTTTCACGTACCCGCCCGCCTCGCGCGCACGGTGCGCTCGGACCGCTTCACGGTGAAGGCCGACAGCGATTTCGATGCCGTGATCGACGGCTGCGCCGAGCCCTCGCCGGGCCGGACGCGAACCTGGATCAATGTCCGCATCCGCAATCTCTACCGCAAGCTGTACGACCGCGGCGACTGTCACAGCGTCGAGGTCTATGAGGGCGATGTCCTCGTCGGCGGCCTCTATGGCGTCAGTCTCGGCCGCGCCTTCTTCGGCGAGAGCATGTTCCACCGCGAGCGCGATGCCTCGAAAGTAGCCCTCGTCCATCTCGTCGCCCGGCTCAAGGCCGGCCATTATCGCCTGCTCGATACCCAATTCGTGACCGACCATTTGCGCACCTTCGGCGCCATCGAGGTGCCGCGTCCCGCCTATCACAAGCTGCTCGATGCGGCGCTGGTCGGCGAAGCGGATTTCGGTGCGCTGCCGCTCGGCCGCGCCATTCCCGGCGGTACGGCGCTGGAACGCTGGAATGCCTAGTCGTCCGTGACAGGGGCCTGGGCCGGGGCCGCAGAAGGCGGCGCCACCGGCTTTCGTACTGGCGCGGCCGGGCGCACGCCCTTGGCACCGGGCGTCGCTGCGGCGGCAGCGGGAACAGCCGCCGGGTTGGCCGGCGGCGTCGACTGCGCCACTGGGCCGGACGCCGGCTGCGCGCAGTCGGTGAGCCAGACGTCGTAGATCGGGTGCTCGACGGCATGCAATCCGGGGCTCGCCGCGAACATCCAACCGGTAAAGATGCGTTTGATTTCGCCCTGCAGGGTTACCTCGTCGACTTCGACGAAGGCATCCGTGTTGGTCGCCTCCGTCGGCGGCCGGGTGTAACAGGCCCTTGCCGTGACTTGCAGGGCACCGAATTGCACCGTCTCGCCGATCGCGGCGTCGAACGAAATCGTCCGGCCGGTAATCTTGTCGAGACCGGAGAACACAGCGCGGGCGTTTTCGATCTTCTGCGTCGGCGTCTCGGTCACGACGGTATCGTCCGGCTGCGGCGAGGTGTCGGCCGGTTGCGGCGGCGGTGGATTGGCCGGCGCCGGCGGTGGATTGGCTGCGGCCGGCGGCGGCGCACTCGCCGGCCTCACCGGGGGCGGCGCCAACGAGGCGCCGGGTGGCGGAGGCAGCGGTTGAGCTTGGATGCCCGACGGCGCCCGAGCCACGGGGGTCTGTGCGCCGGGATATTGCTGCTGTGGTGGCGGATATTGTTGCGCGGGAGGCTGATACTGCCCTGGATATTGCACCGGCGGCGGCTGCGGCGGAAACGGCCCATTCGGCACATCGGCCGGCGGCCGTGGCGGCGAATCGTTGAAAATGAACTGGGCCGCAGCCGGCGTAGCGGCCAGAGTACCGCCGAGCACGACCATCAGTATGGCGATGCGGAGCATGTAATTCGGTGTGGCCCGGTTGCAGGCGGCGCTCCGCCCCGTCAGCGCCCCGTTAACATGTCGAATGCGGCAATTCCAGGATCGGAATTCAGGGACGGATGGTCCGTAAGCGCTCGAAACTTCCGCGCTTCCATGACGCACTGGCTTACGGGCCGCCCGGGCTCCAGGCCTTATAATCGCCGGTGGCCTCAGGCCGACGGCCTTGCGCCAAAGTCGATCCGCTGGGGCGATGCGCGCCTGGTGTGCCGGTCAGATTGGGCTGATGCGGCTTTTCCCAGCTATGCGGGGTCACCACGTCTTCGGTCGGTGGCAGGTCCACGGTGTGATGCATCCAGCCGTGCCAGCTGGGCGGTATCCTGGAGGCTTCGGCGACGCCGCGATAGACCGCCCAACGCCGTTCAAACAGGAGCGTCGGATCGATTTTGCCACCCTTCGTTCGGTAGTAACGCGTGCCGAACTCGTCCTCGCCGACGAATTCGCCGTAGAGCCACGTCCACCATTGCGTGCCGAAGGTCTGCCCGTTCCACCAAGTGAACAACCGCAGCAGAAAGGTTTTCATTGCTGGCCGCCGAAGTGACGATAGATTGCGATCTTGATGCCACCCTGTGCCTGCGGTGTCCAGCGTGGAGCCGTATGAAACCAGGCGGTGTTTCGGGCGTTTCCCGTAGTATTTTGTGTCATGTGGCAAGATTTATCGCAAAATTTGCATTCGACCCTAAGCCAAGTAGCCAGCGCACTTAATTTTGCGCCGGCCTGGGCGGTATCCTTTGTGATTCTGGTCAGTGCGGTCGTCGTGGCTTGGGTTCTCCATGCCGCTCTGCTTGCGACGCTACGCCGGCTGCTGCCCGGGCGGCGGCCATATCTACGTAACATTCTCGATGCCACCAAGAATCCGACGCGGCTCGCGCTTCTCGTCCTGGCCTTTGCGGTCGCGCTGCCGGCAGCGCCGCTCGACCTCGACACCCGCAACCTGCTGGCGCGCCTGTTGGCACTCGCGACCATCTGCCTATTCGGCTGGATTGCGCTCGCTGTTCTTCAGATCGCCGCCAATCTTTATCTGCTCAATTTCCGCATCGACGTCGAAGACAACCTGTTGGCCCGCAAGCACATCACGCAGGTGCGCGTCATGGTGCGCGTGCTCGATACCGTGATTATCCTTTTGACGCTGGGCTTCGCGTTGATGACTTTCGACGCGGTACGCCAATACGGCGTCAGCCTGTTCGCCTCGGCGGGCGTGGCCGGCGTGGTCTTCGGCCTCGCCGCGCAGCCGGTTCTGAGCAATCTCATCGCCGGCGTTCAGCTCGCCATTACCCAGCCGATCCGGCTCGAAGACGCCGTGACGGTGCAAAATGAATACGGTTGGATCGAGGAGATCACCGCGACCTATGTGGTGATCCGGCTGTGGGATCTGCGCCGTCTGATCGTGCCGCTGAATTATTTTATTCAGCAGCCGTTCTACAACTGGACCCGCCAGGCGGCGGCCAATATCGGCACGGTATTGCTCTATCTCGACTACACGGCCCCGGTCGATGCCATCCGGCAAAAGGCCGTTGAATTAATCAAACAGGCGACGATAGGCGGCGGCAATATCCTCAATGTTCAGGTCACGAATGCCCGCCCGGACTCGATTGAGGTCCGCGTCCTCCTCAGCGCCCATTCCGCCGCAAGCACATCCGATCTATGCGCCGAAATGCGCGAGAAGCTGATCGGATTTTTGCAGCGCGAACATCCGGAGGCGTTGCCGCGGCGGCGCACACAAGCGATCGACGGAACGGCGTCCAGTGAAAGCAGGCCTGCCCCAGTCTCGCCTTACGTCGCGGATGATCGCGACGGAGGCCGGCCGATCTAATCGCCTTTTAATTACGTTGCCACCAATGCTGCGGGCTGAAATGCCCGGCCGCCTGTTCGATCACGGCGCCGAGCGCGAACAAGGTCTCTTCCTCGAACGGCCGGCCGATCAGTTGCAGGCCGAGCGGCAGGCCTTGCGCATCAAGTCCGCCGGGAACCGC
Organism: uncultured Alphaproteobacteria bacterium; assembly: GCA_963696555.1. Classification (GTDB taxonomy): domain Bacteria; phylum Pseudomonadota; class Alphaproteobacteria; order Rhizobiales; family Xanthobacteraceae; genus BOG-931. The sequence continues at coordinate 148,879 of CAVOKR010000017.1, forward strand.
AATGCCGGGCAGTCCCGCCATATTCACCGTCACGGTGAACACGTCATTGAGATACATCTCGATCGGATCGGCGCTGCCTTTCTCGCCGATGCCAAACGCGGCCGACGGCGTCGCCGGCGTCAGGATGGCGTGAATGCCGTCGCCAAAGCATTTTTCAAAATCCCGCTTGATCAAAGTGCGCACCTTCTGCGCCTGAAGATAATACGCGTCGTAATAACCGGCGGAGAGCACATAAGTGCCGATCATGATGCGGCGGCGCACCTCCTTGCCGAAACCGGCCGCGCGCGTCTTTTCGTACATGTCGATGATGTCGCGTCCGGGCGCACGCAGCCCGTAACGCACGCCGTCGTAACGCGCGAGATTGGAGGAAGCCTCTGCGGGCGCCACGATGTAATAGGCCGGCAGCGCGTATTTGGTCATCGGCAATGATATGTCGACCAATTCGGCGCCGGCAGCCTTGAGCCATTGCGCGCCCTCTTGCCAGAGTTTTTCAATCTCGGGCGCCATGCCGGGCATCCGATATTCCTTCGGAATGCCGATGCGCATGCCCTTGATCGAACCCCCGACGGCGCGCTCGTAATCGGGCACCGGCCTGTCGACCGAGGTCGTATCCCTCGGATCGTGACCTGCCATCGAGCGCAGAAGAACGGCGCAATCGCGCACCGTACGGGCAAAGGGTCCCGCTTGGTCGAGCGAGGAGGCAAACGCGACGATGCCCCAGCGCGAACAGCGGCCGTAGGTCGGCTTCAGCCCGACGATGCCGCAGAACGCGGCTGGCTGGCGGATCGAGCCGCCGGTATCGGTGCCGGTAGCGCCGATGCAAAGGCCGGCCGATACCGCGGCCGCCGAGCCGCCCGACGAGCCGCCGGGCACGAGCTTTGCGTCCGAGCCGCGCCTGCGCCATGGCGATACGACAGGGCCGAAATAGGATGTCTCATTCGACGAGCCCATGGCGAATTCGTCATTGTTGAGCTTGCCGAGCAGGACCGCGCCGTCGCGCCACAGATTGGCGGAGACGGTCGACTTATAGGTCGGAATGAAATCATCGAGGATGTGCGAGCCGGCCGTCGTGCGTACGCCCTCGGTGCAGAACAAATCCTTGATGCCGAGTGGAATGCCTTCGAGCGAACCGCCCTCGCCTTTCGCCAGGCGCGCATCCGAGGCGCCCGCCATGGCGCGGGCCCGATCCGGCGTTTCCAGCACAAAAGCATTCAGAACGCGCGCCTTTTCGATGGCGGCCAGATGCGCGTCGGCAAGCTCAGTCGCGGAAAACTGTTTGTTGCGCAGCGCGTCGCGCGCTTGCGCCAACGTCAGCGCGGTCAGATCGCTCATTCGGCCGTCGGGTCGTCGCAGGAAAATGGGTTGACCACGGGCTTCGCCGCAGACTTGGCCGGTGCTTCCGGCGTCGGACTATCCCACTCGGATTGCACGGGCAGCGGTTGCACCGGAAATGCGGAGAATAGCGCCTCGACCGCGGCCGGATCGTCCGGCTTGAGCAAGCCTTGGCTGTCCAGATAAGCGAGCCACATGGCGTCTTGTTCGCAGGCCATGCACATGAACTCAGGTCCTTCGTAAGCGGGCTAAGATCCCCGGGTCTCGCTGCGCTCGCCCGGGGATGGTTGAGTGATTTGCTCCGCACATCATTCAACCACCTTCGGCACGAGAAAGAAGTGATGCTCGTGGGCCGGCGCATTGGCGATGATCGCGTCCGCAATCCCGCCGTCCGTCACCGCGTCCTTGCGCATTTTCATTGCCATCGGCGTCACTGAGGTCATCGGCTCAACCCCCGCGACATCGACCTCCGCAAGCTGCTCGACAAACGCCAAAATGGCGTTGAGCTCGCCCTTCAGGTTCTCCACTTCGTCGTCCGCGACCGCAATCCGCGCGAGATGCGCGACGCGGCGGACGGTCTTGGCGTCAACGGACATTGGCGTAACCTTGGGCCGCAGCCTCGAGTGCTAATCGCAAAGCGACAACGCCCCGGCTATAGCAGAGTGGTCATTTTGAGCCAACCCGCTCCCGGCCGTCACCGCCCGGCGGCGGCTGCCAGCGCCGTATTCTCGGCGCGGATGCGGATGGCAAGCACGGCCGCGTTGAGTATGGAGAAGACCATCGCATAGACCGGCATTCCCACCGCCAGCGGCACCACGGCGATCTCACCGATGACCACCGCATAATTCGGATGCCGCAGCAGGCGGTAAGGGCCGCGCGCCACGAGCTTCTCGCCCGGTATGACGATGACGCGGACCGACCAGCGCCGCCCTAACGTGATCAGGACCCACAGCCGCGCGATTTGCAAAAGAATAAAGAGGGCGAGAAAAATGGCATCGACGGGACGGTCGCGCGCCAGCACCCATAGCCCCGCGATCCAGGCCGAATGCACGGCGATCATCAGCGGCAGATGCGATTTGCCGTATTCGATGCCGCCCGCAGCCAAGAGCCGGCGCTCGTTTTGTTTCGCCCACCACAGTTCCGCCAATCGCTGCGCCGTGAGGAAGCCCAGGAGGACAGAGCTCCAGCCGAAATCCATCAGAGATCCGCGGCCACGAAATAAGCCGAAAAACCGGGCCCAAACGCCGCCAGCAAATGCGGCCCGTGCGCCCCCGTCTGCAGCGCGCGCTCGAGCACGAATAGCGCGGTCGCCGACGACATATTGCCGTAATTGCGCAGCACCTCGCGCGAATGCTCGAGCTGTTTTGGCGTCAGCCCAAGCACCCCTTCCATGGTCTCAATCAGTTTGCGGCCACCGGGATGGAACAGAAAACCGTTGAAGTCCGACAGTTTGAAACCGTTGCGATCGAGAAAATCCTGCAGGGCGGGCGCCAATTTCTCGCTCATCAGCGCCGGCAGTTCCGGGCTCAAGACGACGCCAAAGCCGTCGTCTTTGATGTCCCATCCCATGATGTGTTCGGTCTCGCGCCAGCACCATTCGCCGGTGGCGAGGATGCGCGGGCCGCCGCGCGCGCCGTCGCGTGTGTTGTGCAACAGCAGCCCCGCCGCGCCGTCGCCGAAGAGCGCGCTCGAGACGAACATCGCCGGGCTCGGATCGTTGACGCGCAGGCAAAGGCTGCAAAGATCGACAGTCAGAAAGAGCACGTGCGCGCCGTCTTTGGCGTGGGCCATACGGCTTGCCCGGGCGAGCCCAGCGACCCCGGCGCCGCAGCCGAGGCCGAACATCGGCAGGCGCTCGATGGTCGGCGCGAGGTCCAGCCGGTTCATCAGCATGGCGTCGAGGCTCGGAATGGCGAGACCGGTCACCGTATTGGTGATGATCATATCGATCGCATCGAGCGCGACGCCCGCGGATTCGATCGTCTTCAGCGTCACCTGCTCAAGGAGATCGATCGCGTTCTTGTGAAACGATGCGGTGCGCTCTTCCCAGCTATGCGGCGTGAGGTACCATTCGACCGGTTCGCAATTATAGCGAAAATCGATGCCCGTATTGTCGAACAGCCGCCAGAGAGCCTTCAGATGCGGATAGAGCGCTTTGACGCGCGCTGCGGCGTCAGGCTGGCATAATCGATACGGCGGGTTGGCGGTGGCTACGGCCAGAATTTCGACGTCGAATCCGGCTATGGCCGCTTTAAGCGGCGCCTGGGACCTGACCACCTCCAGCATGCAGGGTTCCTTGCATTGCGGTACCCGACGCTAACACCGCGCGGCCAAGCCTTCGTCCCCAGGCCTTCGTCCCGAGGTGTTGTCCCCTCGAAGCCAGGAGCCTAGTTTGCCCGCAATGCAAGCATCACGTCCAGTCCATATCATCGGCGGCGGATTAGCGGGTTCCGAGGCCGCTTGGCAGCTGGCGCGCCGCGGCGTGCCCGTGGTGCTGCATGAAATGCGGCCGCAGCGTTCGACCGCCGCGCACAAGACCGCGCAATTCGCCGAATTGGTGTGCTCGAACTCTTTCCGCTCCGACGATGCCGAGGGTAGCGCCGTCGGCCTCCTGCACGCCGAGATGCGCCGCCTGCAATCGCTCGTGATGCAGACGGCCGATCTGCACAAATTGCCGGCCGGCAGCGCGCTCGCCGTCGATCGCGACGGGTTTGCGGCCGCGATCACTGCGGCGCTCGAAGCGGAGCCCCTGATTGATATCGACCGGACCGAAATAAGCGTGCCGCCCGAGGAATGGGACAGCGTCATTATCGCCACCGGCCCGCTGACGTCGCCTGCGCTCGCCGATTCAATTCGCGCGCTCACCGGCGAGAACGCGCTCGCCTTCTTCGATGCCATTGCGCCGATCGTGCACCGGGATTCGATCGATTTCGACATCGCCTGGTTCCAATCGCGCTACGACAAGCCCGGGCCCGGCGGTACGGGTGCGGACTACATCAACTGCCCGCTGACGCGACCAGAATATGAGGCTTTCATCGATGCCTTGCTCGCCGGCGACAAAACGGCGTTCCGCGACTTCGAAATCGCGACGCCTTATTTCGACGGTTGCCTGCCGATCGAAGTGATGGCGGAACGCGGCCGCGAGACGCTGCGTCACGGGCCGATGAAACCGTTCGGCCTCACCAATCCACGGCAGCCCGACGTTAAGCCCTATGCGGTGGTGCAACTGCGTCAGGACAACAAGCTTGGCAGCCTGTTCAATATGGTGGGATTCCAGACCAAGCTGAAACATGCCGACCAGATCCGCGTGTTCCGGACCATCCCGGGCCTCGCCGAAGCGGAGTTCGCCCGGCTCGGCGGACTGCACCGCAATACCTTTCTCAATTCGCCAAAGCTGCTCGACGATACGCTTCGGCTGAAGGCCGCGCCCAGGCTGCGCTTCGCCGGACAGATCACCGGCTGCGAGGGCTATGTCGAGTCGGCGGCGATCGGCCTCCTCGCCGGCCGCTTCGCGGCGGCGGAGCGACTTGACGAAGGCATACTCATTCCGCCGCCGACCACGGCGCACGGCGCGCTGCTCGGCCACATTACCGGCGGCCACATCGAGACGATCGACGCAGGCCCGCGCTCCTACCAACCGATGAACATCAATTTCGGCCTGTTTCCATCGCTGTCGCGCGTGCCGAGCAAGGACGCCGAAGGCAAAAGCCTGCGCGGGCCGGCGAAGGCCGTTGCCAAAAAGCGTGCGCTGTGCGTCCGCGCACTGGCCGATCTCGAAGCCTGGCAGGCGGGCGCCCTGCCCGCGGCGGCAGAATAACGCCGGCTGTGTTAGAAGCTTCGCGCATGACTCAAGCCTTGCAGGAACTCGGCGGGCGTTGGCATTCAGGCGTCATCCTCAAGCGCGACGTGTTTTCCACCATCGAGCGAGGCCGCTTTCGCACCGAGGATGGCGAGGTCGATGCCGTGCTGCGCCGGCTCGACGAAGTACCGTGGTGGAGCCGGCCGCTCGCCAACGCGCTGTTCCGCCGCGAGCGCCGCGCACTTGATATCGCCCGCCCGCTCGGCGTCGCGCCTCCACTATTGTTTTCCGGCCGGCGCGTCCTGGTGCGCGGCTGGATCGACGGCGTGCCGCTCCATATCGCAAAACCTCATGGCGACGCGGCCTATTTCCTCTCCGCCAAGAAGGCGCTGCGGGCGCTGCATCGCGCCGGGATTGCGCACAACGATCTCGCCAAGGAGCAGAACTGGCTTTATGCGAAGAGCCGGGCGTTCCTCACCGACTTCCAGCTCGCCGCCTCGTTCCGCCGCCGCGGCTTGTTGTTCCGTCTCGCCCGCTACGAAGACCTGCGCCATTTGCTCAAACACAAGCGCCGCTACGCCCCCGATGCGCTCACCTCGGCCGAGCGCCGCGTGCTGGCGCGAAAAACCTTGATCACACGTATCTGGATGGCGACCGGCAAGAAAGTCTATTACGCGATCACCCGCGGCCTGAACTTCACCGACCGCGAAGGCCGCGGCTTACGCTTCGTCCACGAAGCGCCGCAGATCGCGGCCGCACTTCGCGCCCATCCCCACGTGCGCGACGTCACCATCGTTCCCTACCCGGACCGCCGCGCCGGCACTGGCCTCTATGCGTTCGTCGAAGGCTCGGTGAGCGATGCCGAGCTGCTCGATTTTCTCGGCACCGCCCGGCCGGAGCACCTGCAGGTCGTCGAGACCTTGCCGCGCAATGCGCAAGGCGACGTGCGCAGCGAGATCCTCGAACTCGTGGCTATGAACCAGCTCGATCTGATTGACCCGCTGGTCAAGACCGATGCCGAGCGCGCCATCGTCGGGCGGATCGTCTCCGAGCGACGCAATCTGCGCGACCGGTTCGCGTTTTAAAGGCGCTCACTTCCAAAACTCGCGAAATTGCGCGGCTACCAGCCGATCGTAGGGGACCGATTCCGTGATAAGACCGTTCCCCGCCGCAAATTTGTTCAGGCCGTCTATAGCCGCCGGCAATATCTTGGCATCGTAGAACGGCGCATCGCGTGCGATCAGGCCAGCGATCAGCGAGGCTTCTTCCGGCGGAAACAGGCGCGCGCCGATCTGCGCGGCAAGTGACGGATCTGCCTTCAGCGCTTTCTGCGCCTGCACGATGGCGCGCACGGCGCCCGCGGCGATTTCCGGGTGTTCGTCGATCAGCCGCTCGGTCGTCGTCAGCGCGGCAAAATTGTACCAGCGCGCGCCCGGCGGACCGTCGCCGCGGCGCAGGTCGAGATGAAGCTTGCCGACCCCGAGTTTCTCGGCGATCGCGACCCGCATGCCGTTGCCCCAGAACGCATCGGCAATCCCCTGCGTGAGCGAGTCCGCGCCGCTCCGCCCGCGCCATTGCTCGTTCTTGCCCGCAGGTGTCGCCACAACGCCGACCTTGTCGCGGTCGAGGTCGATATTCGCTTGGGCCAGCAAATAGCGCAGGCCAAGCACCGGGGCTTCCATCGAGGTCGCAATTCGCAATCCCTTGAGAGCGTCGAGATCGCCGCGTTTGACGTCGAGATCGGCGCGTACCGCCATGAACCAGTAGGAATATTGCGACAGCGCGCAAAGGAGCTTTGCGCCCTTCCAGCCCGGCATGGCGCGGGTCGCCGAATAGGCCGGGCCGGCAAAGAAATGCAGAACACCATCGCGCAGCCGTTCCGGCCCGGTCTTGCCGCCGAAACCGTGTTCGAGTTCGATGTCGACGCCTTGTTGCTTGAAGAAGCCGAGTTCGGCTGCCGCGGTCGCGACGAAATACGAAGGCGAATCCAGATCGGCGACGGCGAGACGGAACCTCACGGGGACTCTCCTATGCGGCGATCCGCGCCGGGTTTCGTGCCGCGCGCCAGATCAGCCATTGCCGCTGCCAAGGCGACAATTCCGCGGGTGCGAATGCGTCAACGCGATCGAGACGGTCGAGCGCCGGCCGCACCAGTGCAACAGGCAGTAATGCCGGCAGCGCCTCCGCCGGCAGCTTCAACATCTGTTCACGCGCCGCCGCGAGATGGCCGCGCGCCAGACCGCGCAGGTCGGCAAGCGCAGCATTGAGACCGGTCGACGTACGGCCCGCAAAAATATCGTAAGTCTGCGCGCCGTGTCGCTCCATAAGTTCCAGCGGCAAATAAAGCTGCCGGCGCGACGCGTGCACCGCAAAGGCGCGCAACAGTCCAGTAATGCCGTAGGCGATGCCGGCGGGCTCCGCGGCCGCTGCGGCGTCAACGCCGAGGATTTGCGCCGCCAGCGCGATCAGTGCCGACGAGGTCCTGGAAGCGTAGATTTCAAGATCGGCGATGTGGGGGAGCGGCTCATCATAGAGGTCGAACCGCCGCGCCTCGATGATATCGGCAAGCTTGGCGGCCGGCAGGCGATACCGCTCCAGGGTCGCCAGCAGCGCCGCAGCCACCGGATTGGCGTTCGCCTCTTCGGCTCGCTCGCCATCCAGCACGTCGAGCCACCATTGCAGGCGAATTTCGCCCGGCAGCGGCTCGCGCGCCAATTCGCGCACCCGCGAAATCTCGACATTGAGGGCGTAAAGCGCCGTGAGCGCCTCACGCCGCCCGGCCGGCGCGAACAGCATCGCCAGATAGCGGTCACGATCGCCCTCGCGGACAAGCTCGGCGCAATAGGCAAACGCATCCTGCATAAAGCGAGACTACATCATTCGATCGCAATCAGCCCGGCGCCGACACGCCGGCTTTCCATCAGCATGACGTTATAGGTGCGCACCGCTGGCCCGGTCAGCATGGCGTCGACCGACAGGCTGGCCGCGCGAAACCGCTCCCGCAAGCTCTGAGGCACGATCCATGGCGCTTCGCCAGTGCCGAGAATAAAAAAATCCATCGCGGCTGCCTGCGCGAAGACGAGCGACAAGGCTTCGAGCGTGAGCGCAGCCGGCGCAGCGACTGGCCAGGCCCAGATACCGTCCGGCAGGCAAAGGAGCGATCCACGATGCGACATGCCGGCGAAGCGGAAGCCGCCGGCGCCGTGCGCGTCGATCAGCGCCTGGTGCGGCAGATGCAGCCCTTCGGCCACTACCGCCGCGCCCTCGCCCGCTGGCCCGGCGTCGAACGGCTGGCCGGCACCGGGGGCGCGGCCGGCGCCAAACTCGGTGCTTCCGGTTCTTCCGGCCCGCCCATGCGCCCCGAACCGACGCCGAGATAGATCAGGATCGGCGAGGCGATGAACACCGACGTATAGGTGCCGACCAGCACCACGCCGAACATCATGGTCGCGGTGAAACTGTGGATCGCCTGGCCGCCGAACAGCAGCAAAGCCAAGAGCGACATCGCCACCGTGACGTGGGTGACGATCGAGCGCGACAAGGTGGCATTGACGGAGGCATTCAGCAGCTCCGGCATCGGCATGCGCTTATAGCGCCGCAGCATTTCGCGGATACGGTCGTAGATCACCACGGTGTCGTTGAGCGAGTAACCGAGGATGGTGAGGAGCGCCGCGATGCTGGTGAGATCGAAATCGATATGGGTCAGCGACATGAAGCCGACGGTAAGCACAAGATCGTGCACGTTGGCGATCATGGCGCCGAGCGCGAACTGCCATTCGAAGCGGAACCAGAGATAGATCAGAATGGCCAGGATCGCGAGCATCAGCCCGATCGTGCCGTAGGCGAGGAGCTCGTTCGATACGCTCGGCCCGACCACTTCGACCCGGCGGTAATCGACCTCGTCGCCGAGCGCCGCACGCACCTTCTGCACCGCCACCTGCTGCGCCTCGTCGCCGCCCGGCTGCTCCGAGATGCGGATCAAGACGTCGTCGGGCGCGCCGAACTGCTGCAGTTGGAAATCGCCAAGTTTTAGCCCGCCGATGGTCGCGCGCATTTTACCGAGATCGGCGGGGCCGGCCTTGGTCTGGACCTCCATCAGCGTGCCGCCGACGAAATCGATGCCGAAATTCAGCCCGTGAAAGAAATAAAGCGCGATCGCGGCGATCGACAGCAAAGCCGAAATAGGAAAGCTGATGCGCCGAAAGCGCATGAAGTCGAATTTGGTGTCGTCCGGAACGATGCGAAGGAGGCGCAAGAGGATTCTTTCAGAAGGTTAGATCGGCACAACTTTGGGCCGCCACAGGCGGACCCAATAGGCCACGATCAGCCGGGTGAGGGTGAAGGCCGTGAACAGCGTGGTGATGATGCCGATACCGAGCGTCACGGCGAAGCCGCGGACGGGTCCCGTTCCGATATAGAACAACACCGCAGCGGCGATGAAAGTGGTGATGTTGGAATCGAGGATGGTGGCGAGCGCACGGGTAAAGCCTGCGTCGATGGCGTTGATGGCGCTGCGGCCGTGGCGGACTTCCTCGCGGATGCGCTCATAGATCAAGACGTTGGAGTCCACCGCGATGCCGACGGTGAGCACGATGCCGGCAATGCCGGGCAGCGTCAGCGTCGCGCTCAACAGCGACAGCACGCCGAAGATCATGGCGACGTTGATCGCGACCGCGATATTGGCGAATAGCCCGAACAGCCCGTAGGTCACGAACATGAAGACGATGACGAGGGCGGCACCCGCATAGGCGGCATGCTCGCCGGCATTGATCGAATCCTGACCAAGGCCGGGACCGACCGTACGCTGCTCGATAATGGTCAGTGGCGCCGGCAGCGCGCCGGCGCGCAACAGTATGGCGAGATCGTTGGCTGACTGAACGGTGAAACTGCCGGAAATCTGCCCCGAACCGCCGAGGATCGGTTCGCGGATCACCGGCGCCGATATCACTTTGTTGTCGAGTACGATGGCGAAGGGCTTGCCGACATTGGCCTGCGTCGCCTCGGCGAATTTGCGCGCACCCGACGAGTTGAAACGGAAGCTGACGATCGGCTCACTGGTGCGCTGATCAAATCCGGGCTGGGCATCGACCAAATCGGCGCCCGACACCAAGACGCGCTTCTCGATCAGATATTTCTCGCCTTTTTCGCCATCCAGTATTTCCGAGTCCGAGGGGTGCGCCTGCGCCGCCTGCTCGGGCGTCATCGACAAATCGACCATGCGAAAATCGAGCTTCGCGGTTGTACCCAGAAGCTCAATAAGCCGCGTCGGATCCCCCAGGCCGGGCACCTGCACCAAGATGCGATCGGCGCCCTCGCGCTGGATGGTCGGCTCGACAAGACCGGTTTCGTTGACGCGCCGCTCGATAATCTGAATCGATTGGTCGACCGCCTGGCGCACCCGCTCGGTGACCGCCGCATCGGTCGGCGTCAACGTGATGACGCTGCCGTTCTGCGCGACATCGATCGTGCGCTGCCCCGTCGTGCCGGCAAAGCCGCCGACCGGCTGCGACAGCTCGCGGAGCTTCGCGAGTGCATTGTCGATATCGGTATCGCGCGTAATGTGCACTTCCACCGCATTGCCGCGGATGGCGCGGCCGGTGAACGGAATCCGCGCCTGGCGCAGCACCCGCAGCACATCGTCATCGATGGATTGCAATTGCTCCTTACGGACCGCGCCGGCATCGACCTCGAACAACAGATGCGAGCCGCCTTGCAGATCGAGCCCAAGCACGACGTGACGCTGGGCCCAACTCGGCCAGTTCTTGACCATGCGATCGGGGAAGAAATTCGGCACGGCACACAGGCACACGGCAAGCGCCGTGAGCAAAATTGCCGCCGCCTTCCACCGCGTGAAAAACAACATCGGACTTCGCTATTCCTCGTTACGATGACGCGCCGAATCAGGCCGCGTTCTCGTCCTTCACGGGCTCGCCCTTGGCCCGCACTTCGCTCACCTGGCGCGCATGTGGCGCACCCGGACACCATCGGAGATTTCGACCTCGATCTGATCGTCGTCCACGACCTTGGTGACCTTGCCGACCAGACCGCCATTGGTGACCACCGTGTCGCCCCGACGCAGCGCCTTGACCATCGCCTGGTGCTGCTTGACCTTTTGCTGCTGCGGCCGGAGCACCAGGAAGTACATAATCACGATAATCAGAATGAGCGGCATGAACGACGTAATCATGCCGCCGGAGTCGCCGCCGAACAGGCCGCTTAACGGGTTGCTTTGCGCAAATGCAGGCGTAATGAACATTGTTCCTCCGGCGGGGACCATGGGGCGGCGGTAAAGCGCGCCGCCCGGGATGAAGGGCCGCTTTTGCGCGCAAAATCGCGCGGACTATAGCGGCCGTTGGCCTAATTGCAACGCGCCCCTCCCTTCCCTGCCCCGCTTGCGGGCGAGGCAAGGGAGGGGGCAGGCGAAGCTTGCGGCCGTTCCCCCGCCCCGCTAAGGGAAACGCCGCAACTCGGTGCAAACATGGCCAAATCTCCTCCGCGCTCGACAAAAAAGCAGGCGAAAATCAGTGCGGCGAGCGGCGGCGGGACGGCGCACCGCCAGCAACCGCGATGCGGAATTACTCGCCCGGATCGCAGGCGCGCTCGAACGTCTCGCGCCGCCGCCTCCGGCGGCGCCCGATTTTGCCAGCGCCGAGGCCTTCGTCTGGCACCCGGAAGGCCGCAAGCTCGCGGCGGTTCGCCGCGTCAACCGTGTCGACATGTCGCTCTTGAAGGGCATCGAACGGGTGCGCGATCTCTTGGTCGAAAATACCGAGCGTTTTGCCCGCGGCCTGCCGGCCAACAATGCGCTGTTGTGGGGCGCGCGCGGCATGGGCAAGTCGTCGCTCGTCAAGGCCGCGCACGCCTCGATCGAGCGCCGCGCATCCCGAGGCCGGCCTGAAGCTCATCGAAATTCACCGCGAGGACATCGAGACGCTGCCGGATCTGATGGGGCTTTTGCGCAGCGCGCCGCAGCGCTTCATCGTGTTCTGCGACGATCTGTCGTTCGACGCCGACGACACCTCGTACAAATCGCTGAAGACCATGCTCGAAGGCGGCATCGAAGGCCGGCCGGAGAATGTGATCTTTTACGCCACCTCGAACCGGCGGCATTTGTTGGCGCGCGAGATGGTGGAGAACGAGCGTTCGACCGCGATCAATCCCGGCGAGGCCGTCGAGGAGAAGGTGTCGCTATCGGACCGCTTCGGGCTCTGGCTCGGCTTTCACCGCTGCAGCCAGGACGAATACCTCGCCATGGTGGAGGCCTATATCGGCCACTACCGCATCCCGTATCACGGCGAGGAGTTACGCCGCGAAGCGCTCGAATGGGCGACCACGCGGGGCGCGCGCTCCGGCCGGGTGGCTTGGCAATTTGTCCAGGATTTGGCGGGGCGGTTGGGCGTCAGGACGGCGGAGGACGGACGGCAGAGGACCGACAAATAAAACGAGTCTTGGCCGTCGTCTTGACGGTCTTCGCTCCATCGCGCTCCGTCGTCAGGCACCATTGAGATATTGCGACGGATCGACCGGCGTCGCTCCCTTGCGGATTTCGAAGTGGAGCTGCGGCGAGGTGACGTTGCCGCTCTGGCCGGAATGCGCGATCACCTCACCGCGTTTCACGGTATCGCCGCGCTTGACCAAAATGTCGCTCGCATTGGCGTACGCGGTGACGAAGCCGTTGGCATGACGCACGAGCACCAGATTGCCGTAGCCTTTGAGTTCGTTGCCCGCATAGGCGACGACGCCATCTTCGGCGGCCTTGATCGGCGTACCCTCGGGCACCGCGAGATTGATGCCGTCGTTCTGCAGGCCGTTCGGCTTCGGGCCGAAAGCGGCGATGATGCGTCCGCGCACCGGCCAGCGGAAGCTCGGCAGGCCGCCGGCAGGCTCGGCGGTCTTGACCGAATTGTCCGTTGCGGGAACCGCTTCAGTCGGCGCGGCGAGCCGCGCGCTGTGGGGCGATTCCACGCTCGCAACGCTGGACGTGGTCGGCGGCGCGGCAGGTACTTCGGCGCGCGGCGCGACCGTCGCGGGGCTTGCGGTCACATTGCGCGGCGCTTCCCGCATTTCCGGAATGACGAGGTGTTCGCCGACCCGGACCATCGTGTCCGGCGCGATATTATTAGCCCGGGCAATGACCATGACCGGTTTGCCGTAGAGCCGCGCGATGCTGTTGAGAGTCTCGCCCGGCGCCACAACATGGGTGCCCGAGGGCGCGACCAGCGCGCTGCGCGGCGGACCGACCGGCGCGGGCATGGCCGGCGCGGTCGATGCCATGCGGGTCTCGGGTGCACCGGACCGATAGCGCGGAATGACCAGATGCTGGCCCGGATATACCGCCGCGGGGCCCGAAAGGTTGTTGGCCTGCAAGAGCGCGGAGGCTGGCACGCCGTGCTGCCGCGCGATCAACTCCAAGGTCTCGCCGGGTCCGACGACGATCGGCGTGCCGCCTTCCCAGGTCCAGCTTGGCGGTGGCGGCGGTGCGGCAACGATCGAACCTGTGACCTCGCTGCCTGCCGGCTGGTACGAGCCCATGCCGCGGCCGCCACCCGAGCTGCCGTCGTCGGTGGCCGCCAGATGCGGCAGCGGCCGGCTCTCGATGCGGCTTGATGGTGCGGTCTGTGAAATCGAGCCGGTCACGTCGCCGCGCGCGGGCGGCGGGTTGCTCGAACTGAAGCCTTGGTTGAAGCGGCCGGAATCGGCGCTACAGCCGGCCACCCCAATACCAATGAGGGAAATAGCAACGAGTTGCGGCCAGATGGCCAAGCGACGCGATGCGCACATGGTTACTCACTCGCACGCAACAAAGGACGAGCGAATAAACAACATTGCGGTAAACAGGGCTTTAAGTAAGCTGCGCTTTTTTACTTAAGGCTGTTAAGTATCTTATTGGTTACAGTTCGCGCGCTTGACCCGGCAAAAGCGGCACAAAGCGCACGGCGATTAGATTATCATAGGTTAATGCGCCGTCGGTTTCTTTCGTCAGTTTGACAATATGTTGGGTGTCGTCGCGGGGACCCACCGGCAAAACCATCTTGCCGCCCGCGGCGAGCTGAGCCGTTAACGCCTCCGGGACAATCTCGGCGGCGGCCGTAACCATGATGCGGTCGAACGGCGCATGCTCCGGCGCTCCGGCCATGCCATCGCCGACCAGAACCGTCACATTGCCGTAGCCCAATGTTTCGAGCCGGGCGCGCGCGGCGTCCGCGAGCGTGCGATAGCGCTCGATGCTCACCACCTCGCGCACGAGCCGCGACAGGACGGCGGCCTGGTAGCCCGAACCCGTGCCGACTTCGAGCACCCGATGCTTCGGCTCGACGTCGAGCTGTTCCGTCATGTAGGCGACAACGAAAGGCTGGCTGATGGTCTGCCCGCAGGCAATCGGCAGCGCCTGGTCCGCATAGGCGCTTTCGATAAGACCTGGCGCAACGAAATATTCGCGCGGCACCTCATCCATGGCGCGCAGCACGGCTTGATCGCTGATGCCACGCCGCCGCAGCGCCAGCTGAAACTCCATGCGTTCGACGTCGGCTGTCGGCTCTGCGGTCACCGGCACCCCGTTTTCTTGCGCCAATTCCTAGCTTCTACCATTCTGCGCCACCGGCTTGTATCGATTCCAGGCCGCCGAAAATTCCCATGGAACTAATCGCCGCTCGATACGTTACTGGGTTCAGATTTCCCTCCCGGGCAGGGTATATACTATTTAATAGCGCAGCTGCGTTCACGACCGCTAAAATCGTCGCCGTAAGCATAGGGTAAGAATGTCGTCGCAACGAAAATCCGGCAAACGCGTCCTTGTGGTCGAGGACGAGATGATGATCCGCATGCTGCTCGAAGGCATGTTGGAGGACCTCGGCCATACCATCGCCGGACAGGCAGGAACGGTCGAAGAAGCGCTGGCTCTCGCCAAACAGGCGGAGTTCGACGTCGCGCTGCTGGACGTCAATCTCAACGGCAAACCGATCACGCCGGTGGTTGACATCCTGATCGAGCGCGGCCTGCCCTTCGTGTTCGCCAGCGGCTACGGCCGACGCGGCGTGCCGGAGGCCTATCCGGAGATTGCTACCTTGCAGAAGCCGTTTCAGATCGAAGCGCTGGCGCGGGCACTCGAAACCGCGGTACCCCAGCCCGCCGCCTAGATTTTGCTCCTCATCCGCTCGTCCCCGCGAAAGCAGGGACCGTGTTCTCGGGGGTGGATTCCCGCCTTCGCGGGAACGAGCGGATTACGATTAAACCCCTTTGGCGAGGAGCTCGGCGAGCCCGCTCATGGTCGGCTGGTCGGTGATGTCGATCTTCAGCGGCGTCACGGCGACGCAGTGGTCCTCGAGCGCCGCGATATCCGTCCCATGCTCGGGCTTGATGGCGTGTTGGAGCGAATAGGCGATCCAGTAATAGGGGTTGCCGCGGCCGTCCGAGCGCTTGTCGACATGCAGCCGCTCCTGGCGGCGCCGCCCAAGCGGCGTCACGGCGATGCCTTTGACCTCTTCGGGCCGGCAGTCCGGGAAGTTGATGTTGATCAGCACGTCGCTGCGGACGCCTCTCGACAAGATGCGGCGGATCATGTCCGGCGCATAGCGTAAGCCGGTGTCCCAATGCGGCGGCTGGCCGCTGCGCGACTTGTAGGATTGCGACAAGGCGATCGAGGGGATGCCGAGCAGAGCGCCCTCCATCGCGCCGGCGACGGTGCCGGAATAGATGACGTCCTCGCCGACATTGCGGCCGCGATTGACCCCGGACAGCACGAGATCGATGTCCTTGCCGTCGAGCACATGGCGCGCGCCCATGATGACGCAATCGGTCGGCGTGCCGCGCACCGCAAAACGCCGGTCGCCGACTTGACGCAACCGCAGCGGATCGTTGAGCGACAGCGAATGCGCGACGCCCGACTGATCGTGCTCCGGCGCCACCACCCAGACTTCGTCCGCCAAGGCAGACGCAATCTCGGCGCAGATATCGAGACCCGGCGAGTGGATGCCGTCGTCATTGGTGACCAGGATGCGCATTTTTTTGGTGGCGGTCATTGCTTCTCGATCTTTTTCAGTCCGCCCATATAGGCCTGCAACGCATCGGGCACGGCGATCGATCCGTCGGCCTGTTGATAGGTCTCCATCACCGCGATCAGCGCGCGGCCGACGGCGACGCCGGAACCGTTCAGCGTGTGGACATGGCGCACGTGCTGCGGCCCTCTCTTGCCTGCGGATAGCGCGCATTCATCCGCCGCGCCTGGAAGTCGCCGCACACCGAGCACGACGAAATTTCGCGGAACATGTTCTGTCCGGGCAGCCATACTTCGATGTCGTAAGTCTTTTGTGACGCAAAACCCATGTCGCCGGTGCACAACGTCACTACGCGGTAATGCAGATCGAGGCGCTTTAAGAATTTCCTCGGCGCAGGACAGCATGCGCTCATGCTCGTCCTTCGATTGCTCGGGCGTGGTGATGGAGACGAGCTCGACCTTTGGTGAACTGATGCTGCCGGATCATGCCGCGCGTATCTTTGCCGGCGGCGCCGGCTTCGGCGCGAAAGCACGGCGTGCAGGCCGTGAGCCGCATCGGCAATTGCGCTTCGTCGAGGATGGATTCGCGGACGAGATTTGTGAGCGGGACTTCGGCGGTGGGGATGAGCCAATCCTTTCGGAAACTGCCGAATAACTCGTCTGATCTTTTACCGATCGGATGCGCCTAAAGCGGTATCAAGTGCCGCGATGTCACCTTGAAATAGGCTCGCAATATGCCATGCTAATCGCCACGAGAAGGCCCTGATTACGAAACTTCTGAAGATCAATTCTTCTAATAGCCGACGCAGCAAATTGATCTTCTTCAAATTTCGGCAATTGCGCAGTCCCGAACATCACATCGTCGCGCACCAGTCAGCGGCGGATAAACTTCGATATAATCGTGCGGCTCGCTCGTATGCACATCGAGCATGAATTGCCCGAGCGCGCGTTCAAGCCGCGCGAGCCCCTTCTTCAACACAACAAACCGCGCGCCGGACAGTTTCGCTGCAGCCTCGAAATCCATCTGCCCGAGCGCTTCGCCGAGATCGAAATGCTGCTTGGGCGCAAAACGCGTAATCGCGCTTGGCGCCATAGCGATGGTGCTCGATATTGTCTTTCTCGTCCTTGCCGTCGGGCACTTCGTCGAGCGGCAAATTGGGAATTTGCGCCAGCGCTTCGTTGAGCGCTTCTGAGGCGGCTTTCTCCTCGGCCTCCATCGTCGGAAATTGAATCCTTAAGTTCGGCGACCTCGCGCCAGCCAATCCTTGCGCCCTTCGTCTTCGTCTTTTTTCTTCTTCGCTTCGCCGATTTCCTTCGACGCGGCGTTGCGGCGCGCTTGCGCGCGTCTCGAGTCGAGAATATTCGCGCGGCGCCGCTTCGTCGATGCGCGATCAGTCGCTGTCGACTTCCGGCGCAAGCCCGCGCCGCGCCAGCGCGCGGTCGAAAGCGTCGGGATTTTCGCGGATGAATTTGATGTCGTGCATGGCAGGTTTCTTCCAGGCGTCATGGCCGGACCTGTGCCGGGCATCCACGTCTTATGTCGCGTGCAACGCTTAAGACGTGGATGGCCGGGACAAGCCCGGCCATGACGAATCAACGATTATCGCAATAATACGCCTTACTCCGCGGCCTTCGCCGCCGCGGCGGCGCGTTCGGCGGCCATGCGGCGCTCGACGAAGCGCACCGACCAGACCGAGCCCTCGTAGAGCGCCACCAGCGGCAGCGCAAGCGACATCTGGCTCAAGACGTCGGGCGGGGTCAGCACCGCGGCGATGACGAAGGCGATGACGATGAAATAGCGCCGCTTCGCCTTGAGCTGGTCGGAGGTGATGATGCCGACGCGGCCGAGCAGCGTCAGGATCACCGGCAGCTGAAACGCGATGCCGAAGGCGAGGATCAGCTTCATCATCAAGGACGAGGTAATCCTCGACCTTGGGCAGAAGCTCGATCGTCGCCTGCCCCGGACCGCCCATCTGCTGCATGCTGAGCGAGAACCGCGCCAGCATCGGCCAGACCACGAAATAGACCACCATGGCGCCGAGCACGAAGAAGATCGGCGTGGCGACGAGATAAGGCAGAAACGCCTGCTTCTCGTTGCGATAAAGCCCCGGCGCGACGAACATGTAGATCTGGGTGGCGATGACCGGGAAGGCGAAGAAGGCCGCGCCGAACAGCGACAGCTTGAGCTGCACGACGAAATATTCAAGCAGCCCCGTATAGATGAATTTGGAATTCTCCGGTCCCGCGATCCAGATATAGGGCCAGGTCAGAATGTTGAAAATGTAGCGGGCGAAGAAGAAACAGACGATCGAGGCGAGGAAGAAGGCGGCGATGGCCTTGATCAGCCGCGAGCGCAGCTCGACCAGATGCTCCATCAGGGGCGCCTTGGTGGCCTCGATCTCCTTTTCTTCGTCTTCGCGGTTCATCCCGTGCGCTCGGTGTTCTCGGGCGCGGCGGGCGTCACCGTTTCGGGGTTAGGCTCGGCCGTAGGGGCCGGCGGCGGTAAGGCCTGATCGGCGATTGCTGCGGCTCCCGGTTTAAGCTCCAAGGGCTCGCCCGGCGCCGGCGCGTCGGTCGCCTCGGAAGCGGCGCCGCAAGCTGTTCGGCGCTCTGCGCGACAACTGGGACAGCAGCCTCTTCGGTGCTCGGCGCGGGCTCTTTGGACTCGGTGAGCGATTTCTCGATCTCCTTGCCCATGCCCTCGACGTCTTCGCGCACGCTCTTGAGCGGGTCGAGGTTGGTCAAATCGCTCGCCATATCGTCGACCTGTTTCTTCAGGTCGGCCATCTCGGCTTCGCGCATCGCTTCCTGGAACTGGCCTTGGAATTCGGCCGCCATGCCGCGGACCTTGCGCGTCCACTGCCCCATGGTGCGCATCACGCCGGGCAATTCTTTCGGCCCGATCACGACCAGCGCGACGATGCCGATGAGAAGAAATTCGGTCCAACTGATGTCGAACATAGAAATTCTACCGCCGTGCAGCGACCGCCGATCGAACTTGCAAGATCAAGGCTGCGTTTGGCGGCCGCGATCACCGCGAGAGCGGATACGCCGCGAGGATCAGACCTTGCTCTCGGATTCGACCCGCCGCTTGAGGTCGGCCGCCGCCTGATGGTCGATGGTCTTGATCGGCGCATCCGACTTGGGAGCGGCGTCGGCGGTGTCGTCCTCGGACAGGCCCTTCTTGAAGGATTTGATGCCTTTGGCGACATCGCCCATCAGGTCCGAAACCTTACCGCGCCCGCCGAACACGAGCAGAAGTACGGCGCCGACGATCAACCAGTGCCAGATGCTCAAAGAGCCCATGAAAACCTCCGTCCGCCGTAACGCTCGACGCCTGTCGCGCTCGCCCCGCGGCAACATGCCGACTTTAGCCAGAAACTAGGCGTCGGGACCGGCAAAAACAAGCGCAACCGGGACGTCGCTAAGCCGCAGGCTTAACGGCGAATCCGCCCCAATTCGGGGCAGGACCGGCTTCTGGATCGAAAGCCGGAGCGCTTTATTCCTCGCGGTGTTCGGCGGACGGCGCCAAGCCGAGGTCGAGATCCTCCGGCCCGAGCGGCTCTTCGTCGTCGCGCAGCGCCGGGTCGTCGGACGGAACCGGCACCGAGAAATCGGCCGATAGCGTTGGATCGACGAGGCCCGCGCCCTTGAGTTCGTCGAGACCCGGCAGATCGGTCAGCGCTTCGAGCCCGAAATGCGCCAAGAACACCTCGTTGGTTCCGTAGGTCACCGGCCGGCCCGGCGCCTTGCGGCGGCCGCGCAGCCGCACCCAGCCGGTCTCGAGCAGCACGTCGAGTGTGCCTTTCGAGGTGGAGACGCCACGGATTTCCTCGACTTCGGCCCGCGTCACCGGCTGATGATAGGCGACGATGGCGAGCGTCTCGATCGCGGCCCGCGACAGCTTGCGCGTCACCGTGGATTCGTGGGTCAGGAGCCAAGCGAGATCGCTCGCGGTGCGCAGCGTCCACTTGCCGGCGACACGAACCAGATTGACGCCGCGCGGCTCATATTCCTTCTGCAATTGCAGAAGCAGCGCATGCACATCGACGCCGGCGGGCAGGCGCGCTGCCAAAATCTTTTCGTCGAGCGGCGCCTCCGCGGCAAACAACAGCGCCTCGAGGATGCGCAGTTCTTCGGCGCGATCCGGCGCCGCCTCCTCGTCCTGGTCCTTGTCGCCGATAATCACACGCATCTCTGCGACCTGCGCCATTGGTTCAGTCTCCCTCTTACCCATTACCTAATTCCGCGGGCGGAACTGCCGCGACGACGCCACTGCCCGTATCTTGGCCCGCATTCTGCTTTTTACGAAGAAAGAGCGGCGTAAACGCGCCCTGCTGGTGCACTTCCAGGTGCCCTTCACGCACCAGTTCGAGGGCTGCCGCAAAGCTCGACGCCAGCACGGTCGGGATCATCGAAGGCTCGACCAGATAGGCGATGAGATATTGATCGAGCGGGCTCCAGTCGAGCGACTGTCCGATCAGGCGTTCGAGCGCCTCGCGCGCTTCGGCAAGCGACCAAACGGTGCGCTTGGCCATGCGCACAAAAGCTCGCGATTTGGTCTGGCGGCGGCTCGCATAGGCCGACAGCAGATCATAAAGCGTCGCCGTCCATTCCGGATGCTTGATCTCGGCGATCGGTTCGGGCTGACCGCGCGCAAACACGTCGCGGCCAAGCTGCGGCCGATTGAGCAATTGCTCGGCGACCAAGCGGATCGCCTCGAGCCGGCGCAGCCGTTGCGCCAGCGCATTCGCCAAATCCTCGGCGCTGACGCCCTCAGCCGGATGCGGGCCGGGCAACAGCAGGCGCGATTTCAGGTAAGCGAGCCACGCCGCCATGACGAGATAATCGGCGGCGATTTCGAGCCGCATTTCGCGCGCCGCCTCGATAAAGGTGAGGTATTGGTCGGCAAGCGCGAGAATGGAAATCTTGGCGAGATCGACTTTCTGCTGACGCGCCAGCGTCAGCAATAGGTCGAGCGGCCCTTCAAAGCCTTCGACATCGACCACCAGCGCCGGCTCGTCACTGGCCCGCTCCGGCAGGACATCGGCTTCGAAGGCCAAATTGGCGTTGGCATCTTGCGCGTTCATGCGGACACCTGCGCCGGTTGCCAGACAGATGCCATGAGGTTTGCGAATTCGGCGCGTGCTGCCGGAAGGTCGATCGGCGCCGGAGGCTTGCGGGCGGCAAGCGCGGCATCGGCCCGGCGCGCGGCATCGCCGGCGAGGCGTGGCGTCTCGGCCGCGACTGCCAGCATCTCCGGCATTTTGCCGTTGCAATGCAGCACCATATCGCAGCCCGCGCTGAGAGCCGCCCGGGTGCGCTCGCCGAGCGAGCCTGCCAACGCGCCCATGGAAACGTCATCACTCATCAAAAGGCCCCGGAACCCAATCGAATCACGAATCACGTCCCGCACTATAGTGGCCGAACAGGTGGCCGGCGCGACCGGGTCGATGGCCGTAAACACAACATGTGCAGTCATCCCCAGGGGCAACGTGTTCAGCGCCCGGAAGGCGGCAAAATCGGTGGCTTCCAGCGTCGCCCGGTCGGTGCTGACCACCGGCAGCCGTTCGTGGCTGTCGGCCGTGGCGCGGCCGTGGCCGGGAATGTGCTTGAGCACCGGCAACACGCCGCCCTCCAACAGGCCCGCGGCAATGGCCGCGGCGATCGCGGCGACCTTGTCGGGCGTCGTGCCATAGGCGCGATCGCCGATCACCGGATCGGCGCCGGCCGCCGGAATGTCCGCAAGTGGCGCGCAGTCGACATCGATGCCGAGCGCCGCGAGATCGGCCGCGATCAGCCGCGCGCCAAGCTTCGCTGCGGCAAGGCCGTTCTCGCGGTCCCGGTCGTAGAGCGCCCCATAGGCGGCTCCGGGCGGATAGCTCGGCCATTGCGGCGGCCCCAGGCGCTGCACCCGGCCGCCCTCCTGGTCGATCAGTACGGGCGCGTTGCGGCCGACGGCGTCGCGGAACTCGCCGATCAGGCGGCGCAAAGCCTCGGGGCCTCGCCACATTGCGCTTGAAAACAATCAGCCCCCAAGGCTCGGCCTCCTTGAGGAACTGTCGCTCCTCCGCCGTGAGCGCAGGTCCGGCAAGGCCGGTAATGAAAGCACGCATTGCGGCCGCTTAGCCCGCGCCGCGACAGGAGGGTCAAGCGCGACGACCGTTAATTCCTTTGGACGATGCAGGTGCCGCCGGCGGCCTTCAGGCTCGAGCACATTCCGGCGGCCTGCTCCATCGAGGCAAACGGGCCGACAAGCGCGCGATAATACACGCCTTTGGTGCCGAGATCGGCGCGGCGGACGATCGGCTCGTGACCGCCAAGCTGGGTCGGATATTTGGCGCTGCAAGGCGCGGAAGGCTGTCTGGGCTTCAGCCTCGCTGCGCTGCGAGCGTCACCTGCACCGCGTAGCCGCCGCCCGAAGCCGACGGCGCCTCGGCCGCTGCTGAGGGGCTGAGCGGGGTGGGCTCGGCGAGCGCGGTTCGGGTGCGCGGCGGCGGCGCAACGGGGCGATCGCCCTGGCCGGGAAGGATCGAAAGCGGCGCATTGGCGGCCTGCGGCGGCCGGCGCGGGCCTGACCGCAGCATTGGCGTGCCGGCCGCGGCGGCGCTGCCGCCCGCATAGGCGCAGCCGCGGCGGGCGGCGGCAACGCTGCGGGCATCGCAGACGTATCCATGCCGCCCGACTGATCGGGCCGAATGGCGATCGTGTGGATCTTCTTCGGCTCGGGCGACGCCACCGGCGCATAGGGCGGCGATGCCGCGGCAAGTGGAACGGCCGACGCATTCGCCGGCGGCGGCTGCAGCCTGCACCGGCACCGGAACATTAGGCGCCGCCGAGGCGGAACCACCAGGTGACTGGGTATCCGGGGCCGGAAAGATCGGAATAGTCGAAACTACGCGCGGCGCCGCGCTCACCGGCGGCGGCACATCGACCGGCTTCTCTTCCCGCGAAACGAGCTTCTCGGCGGAGCCGTTGCTGCTCGCCCCGGCCTGGTCGGATGCGTTGCCCTGAGCGCTGCCGGCATTCGGCATGATCTTGGTCGGGCCGGTATCGGCCTTGATGATCGGCGGCAGCGACGGCAGCATCGAGCCGCCGAACATCGACCGATAGGCATAGGCACCGGCGGTACCGAGCACCGCGAGCACCGAGAATAGCCGCGACCAACACGAAGCCGCTGCGGCGGCGGGGGCTCGGCGCTTCATCCTCGTATTCTTCTGCCGCATAGGCTTGATCGTCGGGCGCGCCTTGCTCCTCGTCATTGTAATCGTAACGATCATCGCGCCCGCGCGGCAGGAAGGCGGGGATTTGGAACTCCCGCGGGGGCGCGACTTCTGCCCGGACACGCGGCTGCGGCGTGGCGTGGCGATTGTCGTCGTCACGGGCCCCGTTTAGGCGCGGCAGAGGAAATTGGTCGCTCGGCGGGTCTGCGAATTCTTCGTCGTAGCGCTCGGCCTCTTCCGGGTAGCCGTCGCTATAGGTCTCAGGAGCGGGCTCCCGCGCGGCGGCATAGCGATCGTCGGCGGCCCAATCCGGAGCGCCGGCCGGCTCCGGCGCATAGGCCGCGGGCTCCGCCGCGCCCCGCCCGAACGGCTCGGTGGCCTCGGTCTGCCCGATCAACCTGGCCAGCTCAGCGAGCGGATCGGCGATTTGGGCGCTCGCCGGCGCACGATCGCCCGGCCGCGCGAGCGGATCGTGGCTGCGATACGAACGGAAATTGTTGTCGGCCATTAGAGTTCGCCTCGATTCAGGCGGTTACGCGATACCAAGTCCACACCATTGAAGTGGCGCCTTACACGGCGCGTGACGCCCGGCGCGGCGTTACCGCATCTCGTCCGGCGCCCCGACCCCGAGCAGCGCGAGCCCCGACGCGAGCACGGTGGCAACGCCTTGCACCAGCACAAGCCGCGCCTCGGTCATTTGTCGATCATTCTGGATAATGAAGCGTAAATGTGGCGATGCGTTGCCGAGCGTGTAAAGCGCATGAAATTCGCTCGCTAAGTCGAACAGATAAAACGCAATTCGGTGCGGTTCGTGGGCCAGTGAGGCAGCCTCGACGATTCGCGGATAAAGGGCAATACGCCGCATCAAGGCGAGTTCGGCAGGGTCCGAGAGCCGTTCGACCTCGGCGACGTCGACCAAAGCTGCGGGCTCGGCCGGGAGCTCGGGAAACGCCGCACGCGCATTGCGGAAGATCGATTGCGCGCGGGCATGGCCGTACTGGACGTAGAACACCGGGTTGTCGCGCGACTGCTCCAGCACTTTGGCGAGGTCGAATTCGAGCACCGCGTCGTTCTTGCGAAACAGCATCATGAAGCGCACGGCGTCGCGACCGACTTCGTCGACGACTTCGCGCAACGTGACGAACTCCCCTGCCCGCTTCGACATCGTGACCGGCTGGCCGCCGCGCAACAGCTTGACGAGCTGGATCACTTTGACGTCGAGCTCGGCCCGGCGGTCGCTCAAGGCGGCGACGGCCGCCTGCATCCGCTTGATGTAGCCGCCATGATCGGCGCCCCAGACATCGATCAAAGTACGGAAGCCGCGCTCGAGCTTGGTGCGATGATAGGCGATGTCGGATGCGAAATAGGTGTAGCTGCCGTCGGACTTCTTCAGCGGCCGGTCGACGTCGTCACCGAATTCGGTCGAGCGGAATAGCGTCTGCTCGCGGTCTTCCCAGTCTTCAACCGGCGCGCCCTTCGGCGGCGGCAAGCGGCCATCATAGACTTCGCCGTGCCGGCGCAACCATTCGATTGTTTCGGCGACGCGATCACTCTCACCCGCGATCAGTGAACGCTCGGAGTAATAGACGTCAAAGCTGACATTGAGTGCGGCGAGATCGGCGCGGATCGCCGTCATCATCATCTCGATCGCCGTGTCGCGCACGACCGGCAGCCACTTAGCCTCCGGCTGTGCTTTCAGCGCATTGCCGTATCGCGCCGCAAGCGCCGTGCCCACCGGTTTCAGATAGTCGCCCGGGTAGAGTCCGTCCGGGATAGCGCCAATCGCTTCACCGAGCGCTTCGCGGTAGCGCAGAAAGGCGGACCTCGCCAACACATCGACCTGTGCGCCAGCGTCGTTGATGTAATATTCCCGCGTAACCTTGAAGCCAACAAACGCCAGCAGGCTTGCCAGCGCATCGCCGAACACGGCACCGCGGCAATGGCCGACATGCATCGGTCCGGTCGGATTGGCAGACACATATTCGACATTGATCGGAACACCACCGCCAATGTCGCTTTTGCCAAACTGCGCGCCGGCTTTAACGGCATCGCGCAAAGATTCGATCCAGGCCGCCGGCTTCAGCGTGAGATTGATAAAGCCAGGGCCCGCGATGTCGACCTTGGCGACAAGGTCGTCGGCACGGAGTTTTGCCGCCATCGCCTCCGCAAGCTCGCGCGGCTTACGCCCTGCATCCTTGGCCAGAACCATGGCGGCATTGGTCGCCATGTCGCCGTGCGAAGGATCGCGCGGCGGCTCGATAGTCACGCGCGACCGCTCGATCGCAGCCGGTAAAACACCGTCGGCAAT
This sequence comes from uncultured Alphaproteobacteria bacterium, assembly GCA_963696555.1. Taxonomy (GTDB): domain Bacteria; phylum Pseudomonadota; class Alphaproteobacteria; order Rhizobiales; family Xanthobacteraceae; genus BOG-931. The sequence goes on from CAVOKR010000017.1 coordinate 174,534, forward strand.
CAAGGCATCGGTCGCCTCGCCGACACGCGCCAGCATTTCGGCGAAAATATTGTTTACAGCCATTTATTTGGGTCACGGACCGTGGACGGTGCGCCGCGCGCCTAACGCAATTCGGGGGTCGAGTCAAAAAGCCGGTGGTGCTCGGCGAGCGCGTAGCGATCGGTCATGCCGGCGATGAAATCGGCGATGCGGCGGACGCGGGCTGTTTCATCAAGGCCGGAAAACCCCTCCTGCCACTCCGCCGGCAGATCCCGCGGCTCGGCACGGTATCGGGCGAACAGGTCGCGGACGACGGCGGCGGCTTGGTCCATGACCCTCATCACCCGATCATGGCGATACATGTGCTTTTCCAAAAAGCTTTTGATGGCGCGGTCCTCCTCGCCGACGCTCACAGAGAAGCCGGCCAATGCGGCCGGCGCGCGCCGTACCTCATCGGCCGATCGCGGTGCCAGAGCGGCAAGCCGGCGGCCGGTCTCGGCGACGACATCGTCGATCAGGAGGCCGATCAACTGGCGGACAAGTTCATGCGCGACGCGATGGTCGTCGAGGCCCGGATAGGCCGTGCGGATGTCGGCCATGAGCCGTCCTGGCAGCGGCACCGTGGCGATGTCGTCGAGCGAGAATAGTTCGGCGCGTAGCCCATCATCGATGTCGTGGGCATCGTAGGCGATATCGTCCGCGACCGCCGCGATCTGCGCCTCGACGCCGGCAAAGCTCCAGAGCTGCAGATCCTGCAGCCGCACATAGTCGAGGATGATCGCCGGCACGCCATGGGCGCGATAGCGCTCGAGCGGGGCACCCGTTCGGTCGGTCAGCGGACCGTTGTGTTTGACCAGACCCTCGAGCGTTTCCCAGGTCAGGTTTAGGCCGTCGAAGGCGGGATAACGCCGCTCCAGCGCGGTCAATATCCGCAGCGTCTGGGCGTTGTGATCGAAGCCGCCGAATGCCGCCAGGCAGGAATCGAGTGCGCGCTCGCCGGCATGACCGAAGGGCGGATGTCCGAGATCGTGTGCCAGCGCCAGCGCCTCGGCGAGATCCTCGTCGAGGGCAAGCCGCCGCGCCAGCGCCCGGGCCACCTGGGTCACTTCGAGCGTATGGGTGAGCCTGGTGCGGTAATGGTCGCCTTCGTCGAAGACGAAGACCTGTGTCTTGTGCTTGAGGCGGCGGAATGCGGTCGAATGGATGATGCGGTCACAGTCGCGGCGAAAAGCGCTGCGGCTCTTGCTGACTGGCTCGGCATGGAGCCGGCCACGGCTTTGTTCCGGATCGCACGCATAAGGCGCGCGGGATGTCGCAGCGTCCATGGCAAGCACTCGGCCGGCGCGCGGGCGCGGCCGGCCAATTGACCTTAGCGGGGGCCGCACTTAACTATCGTAACGGCAGCGTCGGAATCGTCGATTTCCACAGCGAAACCGATATTTCCACAGCGCGGCCCCATACCGGAGACGAAAATGTCTATCAACGTCACCGTGACCGAACGGGCAGCGCAAAAAATCGGCGAAATCCTCGGCCGCGAGCCGGCCGGCACGATGCTGCGTGTCAGCGTCGAAGGCGGGGGCTGTTCCGGCTTCCAGTACAAGTTCGATACCGAGAAGAGCCGGGCCGAGGACGACATCGTGATCGAGAAGGCCGGCGCCACCGTGCTGATCGATCCGGTCTCCCTCAACTACATGGCGGGCTCCGAAATCGACTTCGTCGACGATCTGATCGGGCAATCGTTCAAGATCAACAATCCGCAGGCCACCGCGTCGTGCGGCTGCGGGACAAGTTTTGCGCTCTGACGCTTGATAAGATCAAGCGTCCACTAAAATAGGGCGCAGCCCGTGCTCCGCATCGCCACCTGGAACGTCAATTCGATCAAGCAGCGTCTCGATTCCGCCGTGTCATGGCTCAAGGAGCGCCAGCCCGACATCGTTTGCCTGCAGGAAACCAAAACCGTCGACGATGCCTTCCCGCGCGGGCCGTTCGAAGCGCTCGGCTATAATCTCGCCATCCACGGGCAAAAGACTTTCAACGGCGTCGCACTGTTGTCCAAATTCCCCTTCGACGAGGTTTCAAGCGGCCTTCCCGGGGACGACAAGGACGACCACGCTCGTTTCATCGAAGGCGTCGTTTCGACCGCAAAAGGCGTTGTGCGGGTCGCCAGCATCTATTTGCCCAACGGCAATCCGCCGGACACCGAGAAGTACACCTACAAGCTCAGCTGGATGAAGCGGCTCAAGGCCTATGCGCGCGAGCGACTGCTCCTCGAAGAGCCGCTCATCATGGCCGGCGACTATAACGTCATTCCGACCGCGGCCGACGCCCGCAATCCGCAAGCCTGGACCGGAGACGCATTATTTCTGCCGAAGACGCGCGATGAATTCCGCGCGCTGGTCAATCTCGGACTGACCGACGCCATCCGCGCCACCAGCGACGATGCCGGCCTTTATACGTTCTGGGACTATCAGGCCGGCGCCTGGCAAAAGAACAACGGCATCCGCATCGATCATCTGTTGCTGTCGCCGATTGCCGCCGACAAACTCAAGGACGCCGGCATCGACCGCCATGTGCGGACCTGGGAAAAACCGTCCGATCACGTGCCGGTTTGGATCGATCTGGACATCGCAATTTAGGGACAGCCGGGCATCGGGGTGTCCCACGTATAGGTCTCGCCCGCCAAGGGGACAGACAATCGTCCTTTCTTGCATGCGTCCACAGCGCCGGCTTCGAAGACGAACATTTTCATGCCGTTACCCATGGCGCCGAACGACTGCCGGAACATCGCCTCGACAGCGGAGAGCATGCCGGTCGTTGCCGGCGGCAGGTCGCTTCTTGCCAGCAGAGTCAGCGGCTTATCGGCCTGATCCCGCGCGTCCAGCGTATTCAGGTCGTCGAAGGAAATCGTGCCGGTTGTTTTATCGAGATGGCCGTGGACGACCATCATCACGACGTATTTTTGCAGCGTTGCGGTAAGCACCGGCGCACCGGTCGCGCCGGGTTGCACCATGGTCGGCGCAAACCACATCAGCAGAATGAACTCCCCACCAGGCCTGGTATCGTTGATGGTCGCATAGTCTCGGGCGATCGCACTGGGGGTTGCCTTCCAGTTTCGGGACGATGCGCTCGACAAGCCGGCGGCTGACATGATCGCGGCTAACATCGTTAAATGAAGCAGACGCCGAATGTTCATTGCGGCCCTCGCGCGGAATGCGTCGCACCATTTCGCACTGTCGGGCACGACAACTGGTTGCAATGCTAGGCGGCCTTGACTTCGGATTCAACTCGCCAACGACGTCTCCCGGCTGTCGGACGGCGGGCGCGCCGATCATCCCGCCGTTTTCCTGTCGCAATTGTTTCATCGATCCTGGCGATTTTACATCGTCCCGTTGCGATATCGGACTTCACTTCAGACCGGGATTTCAACAACCGAGGTATGTAATGAATAGCGAGAATTTTGAACTCGATCAGATGCAGGCCGCCTACAAGGCCGCGGTCGATGAGTGGATCGCGGCGATCAAACAGGAAGAGGCGCTCGCCTCGGTCAATCACACCGTCGCCGAAGTGGACAAGTGGGAGGCCGCGCATTTTGCCGAAGACGACATTCGCAGCAAAGTGAAAGCCGCGAAGAAAAAATACGAAGACGCGTTGCGCGAAAAGTTTTTCGGTTTTTAGCAAGCGCCGGCGTCGGCCGACATGTGGCGGTCCCGGTAAAGTCGTTAAACGGCGTTCCTCGTCGATGCGGAAATTATGCGCGACAGCGTGCGTCGGCACCGTCGCCTGCGGCATTTTATCCGCAACCCCGGCGCAGCATCGCACCGCGCGCCCGGGAACAACAATCCGATCCGTAGATTTAACCATCAGCGACGCGGTAACCGACCGTTCGCGAGCTCCGACAATTTGGAACTCTCAAGCAAGGGAGAACGAAGATGAGATCGAGACTAATGAGCGGCATCGCGGCGATCGCGCTCACAGCGTGTACCGTCGTGGCAACCGCCGCGCCCGCTTCTGCCGCGCCTTGGGGCTGGCATCACGGCTGGCATGGCGGATGGGGCGGGGCCGTCGCCGCCGGTGTCATAGGCGGCGCGGTGGCGGCGGCAACATCGCCGCTGTGGGCGCCCGGCTACTATGACTATTATCCGGGTTATGCCTATGAACCTTACGGCTACACCGTCGCCCCGGGCCCGATGGCCGGCGGAACGACACCGCGTACTGCGAGCAGCGCTTCCGCTCGTACAATCCGTCAACCGGAACGTATCTGGGCTTTGACGGGCAATATCATCCCTGCCCGTAAACCTCGTCAGCCGCCGCCGGCACCATCAAAGCGCGGTGCCGCGCGGCCGCGCTGGGGGATCGAATCTCGCCTCTAGTCGCGGCGGCCCTTCAGCCAATCTTCCAGATAAACCAGCGCCATGGCGCGCTCGTCGTCGCTGGCGTGCTGGAAGGCGTTGTCGTAGATCGGCTTGACCCAGCTCTCGTCGGTGCCGGCGCAATCTTTGCCGAGCGTCAGCCACATCAAGCCGCGCGCGGCCTGGCGCGGCACCGCTTGGCCCTGGAACAGCATGTCGCCCAGCGCCGCCTCGGCGCGGCAATGACCTTTGGTGGCGGCAAGCTGGAACCAGCGCGCCGCCTGGTGCGGATCGTTCGGCGTATCGTTCAGATAAAGCCGGCCCAGCTCGTATTGGGCTTCGGCATCGCCGAAATAGGTCGCCGCATAGCCCAACATGTCGCGCGCGCGATCGCGATCCGCGACGATCTTCGAATTGGGAATGCCGGTGAGGTAGTAGTGCCCGAGCGCCACGAAGGCGTTTGAAACGAAACGCGCCTGCGGCGTGCCGGGCGCTTCGTCCGGATGCGTATTGGCGATCTGGCTGAAATAGTCGAACGCGCGCAGATCGTCATGCGGGACGCCGTCGCCCTCGGCATACATGTGGCCGAGCTTCCATTGCGCGACCGGCTGGCCTTGATCCGCCGCATATTGCAACGCGGTGAGCGCCTTGGCCTGCTCGCTGGTCGCCGGCACGCGCGCGCCCGGGCGCAACCCATCCGTCGGCGATAATGCCGCCGTGCTCGGGGAAGTCGTGCCGTCGAACGCGAAGGCCTCTCCCGGCGCCAATGGCGAACCGGTGCCGAGCCAAAGCGCCGCCAGCAAGGCCAACGGCCATGCCGCAAGTCGCAAGTCGCGCTATGCGGTCAGATATCCGCATAGCAAGCCTTCTCGGCCGAAGCGCCCGGATGGGTCAGCGCGCCCTGCCGGGCCGGTCCCACCTGCTGGGCGTATTTCCACAAATAGCCGGAGCCGAACGCTTCCGGCCGCGGCTTCCATTCCTTGGCGCGCTTGGCGAGTTCGTCCGGCGACAGCTCAACGTCGAGCGTGCCCTTGTCGGCATCGAGTGTGATGATGTCGCCGTCGCGGATGAGCCCGATCGGGCCGCCGACTGCCGCTTCGGGGCCGACATGGCCGACGCAGAAGCCGCGGGTGGCGCCGGAGAAACGGCCGTCGGTGATCAGCGCGACCTTGGTGCCCATGCCCTGGCCGTAGAGCGCGGCGGTGGTCGAGAGCATCTCGCGCATGCCGGGACCGCCCTTCGGACCCTCGTAGCGAATGACCAACACGTCGCCTTCCTTGTACTTTTTGTGCTTCACTGCCTCGAAACAGGCTTCCTCGCCGTCGAAGCAGCGCGCCGGACCGGAGAATTGCAATTGCTCCAAGCCGGCCACCTTCACGATCGCGCCGTCCGGCGCGAGATTGCCTTTCAACCCGACCACGCCGCCACCCGGCAGGATCGGCTTATTGGCCGGATAAACCACGACCTGTTCGTCGTTCCACTTCACCGACTTCATGTTCTCGGCGATGGTGCGGCCGGTGACGGTCATGCAGTCGCCATGGAGGTAGCCATGGTCGAGCAGCGTCTTCATCAAAAGCGGAACGCCGCCAGCTTCGAACATGTCTTTGGCGACATAGCGGCCGCCCGGTTTCAAATCCGCGATATACGGTGTCTTTTTCAGGATTTCGGCGACGTCGAACAGATCGAATTTGATCCCGCATTCGTTGGCGATCGCCGGCAGATGCAGCGCAGCATTGGTCGAACCGCCGGTGGCGGCGACGACGGCGGCGGCATTTTCCAGCGCCTTGCGGGTGACGATGTCGCGCGGCCGCAGATTTCTTGGCGATCAGATCCATGATCATCTCGCCGGCCAGCATGCAGAACTTGTCGCGGATCTCGTAAGGCGCGGGGGCGCCGGCCGAATACGGCAGCGCAAGCCCGATCGCTTCCGACACCGTCGCCATGGTGTTGGCGGTGAATTGGGCGCCGCAAGCCCCGGCCGACGGACAGGCGTTCTGCTCCAGCGTTTCGAGATCGTCGTCCGACATGCCGCCGATCGAATGCTTGCCGACCGCTTCGTAAACGTCCTGGATGGTGACCGGCTTGCCCTTGAAGGTGCCGGGCAGGATCGAGCCGCCATAGATATAGATCGACGGCACGTTGAGCCGGCACATCGCCATCATCATGCCGGGTTGCGACTTGTCGCAGCCGGCGACCCCGATCAGGGCGTCGTAAGAGTGGCCGCGCACCGACAATTCCACCGAATCGGCGATGACTTCGCGCGACGGCAGCGACGACTTCATGCCCTCATGACCCATGGCGATGCCGTCGGTCACCGTGATGGTGCAGAACTCGCGCGGCGTGCCGCCGACCGGCGGCGACACCTTGCTTCACCGCCTGGGCCTGGCGCATCAGCGCGATATTGCACGGTGCTGCTTCGTTCCAGCAGGTGGCGACGCCGACGAAGGGTTGGTGAATTTGCTCCCGCGTCAGCCCCATCGCGTAATAGAAAGCGCGGTGCGGGGCGCGGTCGGCGCCTTCGGTAGCGTGACGGCTTGGCAGCCGCAATTTCAAATCGGTTTTTGCATCCATCTGCTTTATGCGGGCCCAAACCGGCCCCTCGCCCCTCCCAACCGGCTCAACAACGCGAGCCGGCATCACGCGACAGCTTGAAATCCGCTTCCGGACCTGCCGTCGCCTTCGATTTCAATAAATCCTATGGCTAAAAAGCGGCTTTGGGCGTGGCTAGAATGTGTTCTGGTAAAATGTTCCCCAGCTGTTGCCGCCGCGCCACAGATTCAGCTCCCAAGCGGCGACACGTTAACTGATGGTTTACCAAGAACCGCCCGGCGGACGGGATTGGCTCGTGCCCAAACGACTGACTCGCAGTTTTTTCAACCGCAGCGTCCATGAGGTTGCACCCGACTTGATCGGCGCGACGATGCTCTTTGACGGGGTCGGCGGCCGTATCGTCGAGGTCGAGGCCTATCACCACACCGATCCCGCAGCGCACAGTTTTCGCGGCCCGACCGAGCGCAATGCGGTGATGTTCGGCCCGGCGGGCTTTGCTTACGTCTACCGCTCCTACGGCATCCACTGGTGCGTGAACTTCGTCTGCGAGGCTAAAGGCTCCGCCAGCGCGGTCTTGATCCGGGCGATCGAGCCGACCGAAGGTCTCGCCGCAATGCGGCGCAGACGCGGGCTTCCAGATGTGCGGCTGCTCTGCTCCGGCCCCGGCCGGCTCTGCGAGGCGCTGCGGATCACCCACAAGCAGAACGGCTTGCGCTCGACCGGCCGCCTTTCGAGCTGTTCGCGCGCGAGGGCGCGGTCGAGGTCGTGGCCGGGCCGCGGATCGGCCTCACCAAGGCGGTCGACCTGCCCTGGCGTTACGGCGAAAAGGGCTCGCGGTTTCTCAGTAAGCCGTTTAGGCCGCCGAGCCTGAAGGCAGGATCGAAGCCGAGTTCACGGCGCGCCTTGTCGATAGCAGACCGCGCCGTCGTCCTCGGCGATGTTGTAGACGCCCGGCGCCCCGCGTGTGACCGCGAGCAACGCCGCCTGCGCCGCGGCGTCGACATGGAGCGGCGCGCGAGCATTCGGCGTCATCCATGTGCCGGGGCCGTAGAGCCGGCCATAACGCAGCACCATGCCGTCGATGTCCGGGGCGTTGAGCACGCATCCTCCAGCGCACGCACGCCGCGCGGGGTAATGGCGCAGGGCGCGTCGCCTTCCGCGGAGGCGAGCGGATCGCCTTCGGCATGCGGTTCGGGCCCTTCGGCATAGGCGAACGCGATACTTTGCGCGATCAGCCGGCTGGCGCCGGCCGCTCGCAGCGCCGCGACCAGATTGGCCGTGCCCTCGATGCGCAAGCGGCTGTTGCGGTTCAACACTTCCGCAGCTGGGCCGGGTCGAGCACATCGCGGCAGATCGGTGAATTGATGGATGACCACATCCGGCCGCGCCGCCGACGACGCGCATCTCGCAAGGCTGCAGCATCGAAGACATCGACGACCACCGGCTCGACGCCGCTTGCCTCCAGCTCGGCGGCCTTTTTGGCCGAGCGCGTTGTGCCGGTGACACTGTGTCCGGCCGCAACAAGAAGCGGCGTCAGTCGCCGGCCGATAACTCCGGTCGCGCCGGCAAGGAAAACTTTCATGACCGCCACTGGATCACGTCGACCTCACGTCGCGCCTTTGAGACGTTCCAGCGCCTCGATGATCTTGGCCTTGCGGGCCTGCGCCTCTTTGCGTTTCTCTTGTTCTTCCTCGACGACTTCTTCCGGCGCGCGAGCGACGAAATTCGGATTGCCGAGCTTGGCATCGACGCGCGCGATGTCGGCGTCGGCCTTGGCCAATTCCTTGGCGAGGCGCGCGGGCTCGGCCGCGAGATCGATCACGCCCTTCAGCGGCAGAGCGGCGACTTCGCCGCGCACCACAAACTGGACCGCGCCTTGCGGCGGCGCATCCGCAAATGAAATGTCGGCGATGCGTGCCAGGCGCTTGCACGAATTCCGCCCAGTGGCGGGCGCGGATCTTGCGTTTGCGGTGATGCGCCGGCCAGCACCAAAGGCAGCATGGTCGCGGCCGGCACGTTCATCTCGACCCGCACCGAGCGGATCGCAGTGATCAAGGTCGATGACCCAGCCGATCTCGGCCTCTGCTTCAGCATCCTCGAGGCCATCATGCTGCGGCCACGCATCGAGCGCCAGCATGTGGTCGCGCTTGCGCGCCCTGCTCCGCCGTGACCCGCCACAGTTCCTCGGTGATGAACGGCATGAACGGATGAAGAAGTCTTAGGATTTCGTCGAGCGCCCAGGCGGCCGCGGCGCGCGTCTCGGTCTTGGCGGCGCCGTCGGGACCGGTGAGCACCGGCTTGATCAGCTCGAGATACCAGTCGCAATAAACGTTCCAGACGAAGCGGTAGATGCGCGCTCGGCCGCGTCGTTGAATTTGTAAGCCTCGATCGCCGCCGTGACCTCACGCCCGGCTTTCGCGGTCTCGTGCGCGATCCAGCGGTTGAGCGTCTCCTTGGCGTGGTGCGGATCGAAGTCCGGATCGCGCGCGCAGCCATTGATCTCGGCAAAGCGCGCCGCGTTCCAAAGCTTGGTCGCGAAATTGCGATAGCCTTCGACGCGCTGTGCCGAAAGCTTTATGTCGCGGCCCTGCGCCGCCATGGCCGCGAGCGTGAAGCGCAGCGCGTCGGCGCCATATTCGTCGATCAGCTCCAGCGGATCGATGACGTTGCCCTTCGACTTCGACATTTTGGCGCCGGAGGCGTCGCGCACCAGCGCGTGGATATAGACGTCGTGGAACGGCACCTCTTTCCAGAAAGTGCAGTCCCATCATCATCATCCGCGCGACCCAGAAGAAGATGATGTCGAAGCCGGTGACCAGCGCGCTGGTCGGATAGAAGCGCTTCAGCTCCGGCGTCTCGTCCGGCCAGCCCAGCGTCGAGAACGGCCACAGCGCCGAAGAGAACCAGGTGTCGAGCACATCCTCGTCGCGCCTGATGTAGTCGCGCGCGAAGCGGCGCGCGGCGCTCCGGATCGGCGGCGATGTCGTGGCCCTCTTCGGCCGTGATCTCCTCGATCTCGGTGTAATGCGCGAGCGCATCGGCAACCGCATCGTCTTCGGTCTCGGCGACGAAGATTTTGCCGTCCGGGCCGTACCAGGCCGGAATTTGATGGCCCCACCAGATCTGCCGCGACACGCACCACGGCTGGATATTGTCCATCCAGTTGAAGAACGTCGCTTCCCATTGCGCCGGCACGAACGACGTTTTGCGTTCGCGCACCGCCGCGATCGCGTCCTGCGCCAGCGTCTTGGCGTCGACGTACCATTGATCGGTGAGAAACGGCTCGAGCACGGCGCCGGAGCGGTCGCCGTGCGGCACGACATGCGTGGTCGGTTCGATCTTGTCGATAAGGCCCGCGGACTCCAGCCGCTCGACGATTTTCTTGCGCACCACAAAGCGATCGAGGGCGTGATAGCCCAGCGTCTGTTCAAGCTCAGCCGAAACCGGCACGTCTTTCAAGAACGACGAGTTATCCTTGAGA
>CAVOKR010000018.1:0-126619 GCA_963696555.1 uncultured Alphaproteobacteria bacterium
AACAATGGCATGTTGAACATGAACTTTGGTATTGCGTTCGCTCCTCTCGTCTGCTACCCCGGTGCTGTGGGCGGCCATCGCCGTCGTCTGCGTCCTGTCGATCTTGCTGTTCGTGTCGCGCAGCCGTGGCGCCTCGATCCGGGCCTTGGCGTTTGCGCTCATCGTGCTGGCGCTCGCCAATCCGTCGTTGACGCGCGAGGACCGCGACCCGCTCAGACTCGGTCGCGGTCGTCGTCGTCGACAAGAGCCCCAGTCAGAATTTCGGCGATCGCACGGCGCAAACCGAGGCGGCGCGCGGCGCGGTTCTCGATCGCCTGCGCCAAAATCCCGGCCTCGAAGTCCGCACCGTCGAAGCCGGCCAGGCCGACGGCGAGACCGACGGCACGCGGCTATTCTCGGCGCTCGGCTCGACGCTGGCGGACGTGCCGTCCGACCGGATCGCCGGCGTCGTCATGATCACCGACGGCCGGGTGCACGACGTGCCGGCGGATGCGAGCGCGCTCGGCTTTGCCGCGCCGGTGCACGCGCTGATCACCGGACAGCAAGGACGAGATCGACCGCCGCGTCGCGCTGATCGCGGCGCCGCGCTTCGGCATCGTCGGGCAGCCGCAGATCATCACCTACCGGGTCGAAGATCAGGGCGGCAACGAGAGGACCGCCGAGGTGACGGTGCGTCGCGACGGCGACGTCGTGGAGACGCGGACGGTTCCGATCGGCACGCCGCAGTCCGTCACCGTCCCTATTCCCCATGGCGGACCGAATATCGTCGAGATCGAAGCCTCGCCGCTGCAAGGCGAACTGACGCACGGTCAATAACCGCGCCGTGGTGTCGATCGACGGCGTGCGCGACAAGCTGCGCGTGCTCTTGGTATCGGGCGAGCCGCATGCCGGAGAGCGGACCTGGCGCAATCTTCTCAAGTCGGATCCGTCGGTCGATCTCGTTCATTTCACCATTCTGCGGCCGCCGGAGAAGCAGGACGGCACGCCGATCAATGAATTGTCGCTGATCGCTTTCCCGACGCGCGAACTGTTCCAGCAGAAGATCGACGACTTCCAGCTCATCATCTTCGACCGCTACGCGCGCCAGGGCGTGCTGCCGATCATCTATTTCGACAACATCACCCGCTATGTCCGCGACGGCGGCGCGGTGCTGGTCGCGGCCGGGCCGGATTATGCGAGCCAGACCAGCATCTGGCGCACGCCGCTCGACGCCATCCTGCCGGCCGAGCCGAGCGGCAATGTCACCGAGGCGGCGTTTCGTCCCTCCTCGACCGACCTCGGCCAGCGCCATCCGGTCACGCGCGGCCTCGAAGGCTCCGACAGCAATCCGCCGCACTGGAGCGAATGGTTCCGCATCGTCGATACGCAGAACGCCACCGGCACGACCGTGATGCAGGGCGCCGGACAGAAGCCGTTGTTGGTGCTGTCGCGCGAGGGCAAAGGCCGTGTGGCGCTGTTGCTGTCCGATCACATCTGGCTGTGGGCGCGCGGCTTCGAGGGCGGCGGCCCGCATCTCGATCTGCTGCGCCGCCTGTCGCATTGGCTGATGAAGGAGCCGGAGCTCGACGAGGAGGCGCTGCGGCTCAGCGTCAGCGGGCACGATCTTGTGGTGCGCCGACAAACCATGGCGGACCAAGTTGCCGACGTGACCCTGACGTCGCCGTCAGGCACGACGCGCACGCTCAAGCTCGATCCGTCTAAACCGGGCGTCTGGCAATCGAGCATCGCCGCCAATGAGCTCGGGCTGTGGCGTGCGACCGACGGCAAGCTCAATGCGCTGGTCAATATTGGGCCAGCCAATCCGCGCGAATATCGCCGAGGTGACCTCGACGACCATCGGTGCTGGCGCCGCTGACCGACGCGACCGGCGGCGACTCGCGCCGGCTCGACGACGGCTCGGGCCTCAACATCCCGCGCATCGTCGCGGTGCGTTCCGGCGATACCTACAAGGGCGACGATTGGATCGGCCTGAAAATGCGCGACGCCAGCGTGGTGCGCGGCATCGGCGTGCTGCCGGTCTTCGCGGGCCTGCTCGGCCTGTTGCTGCTGCTCGGCAGCCTCGCCGGCACCTGGGCGCGCGAGGGCCGCTAAGCCAGGCGCCGTGACCTCTGCGCTTGGCTATAGATCGAAGCTCTGATTAAGCGCGGGCAATTCGACCTGCGTCTTGTCAAGCCGCGCCGCGAAGGCCTGCATGGCGCCCTCCTCGCCGTGCGTTAGAAACGTGCGCGCCGCGCCCGCATGTGCGTGCCATTTCAAGAGCCCGGCCTGATCGGCGTGAGCCGAGAACCCGTTGATGGTGTGGATCTTGGCTCTTACCGGCACGTAGTCGCCAAGGATCTGCACCGGATTTTGGCCGTCGATGATATGCCGCGCCAGCGTTCCCTTGGCGGCAAAGCCGACGAAAATGACGCTGCACTCGGCGCGCGAAATATTGTGTTTGAGGTGGTGCTGCACCCGTCCTCCCGTGGCCATCCCGGACCCGGCCATGATGATCGCCCCGCGGACATTGTTCAACGCCACCGATTCCGCTCTTTCCCGGGTAAGGCGAAGGCCCGGCAGCGCCAGCGGGTCGCGATCTTTCCGGAACAGCCGAACGGCCTCAGGCTGCAAGTCATCGAGATGGCGAGCAAAGATCTCGGTCGCCGTAACCGCCATCGGCGAATCGAGGAAGACCTGTATCGAAGGAACCAATTGGCCCTGTTCGATGCCTTGGCTGAGCACGAACAGGAGATCCTGCGCCCGCTCAAGCGCGAAGGTCGGGATGATAACGTTGCCGCCGCGTCCGAGCGTGTCGGAAATCGCCCCATACAGTTCGTGGATCGACGCATCCATCGGCTTGTGGAGGCGATCGCCGTATGTTGTCTCGATCACGACCACATCCGCGCGCGGCGGCGGCGGCGGCGGCAGAAGCAAAGGGTTTCCGGCGTTGCCGAGGTCACCTGAAAACAACAGCCGCAACGAGCGGCCGGCTTCGGTCAGTTCAAGAAGGATGCTGGCCGAGCCAAGAATGTGTCCGGCGTCCACAAAAGTCGCGCGAACGCCTTGGGCGAGATCGATCGGTTCGCCATACTGGGCACTGCGCTTGAACGACTCCAGACTCTTGGACGCATCTGCCACCGTATACAAAGGCTCGGGAAGCTTGTTATCGGCGCCGTGCCGCGGCCGATGCGAGTTTGTATGCGCCTCGTCCTGCAGGTGAGCGGCATCGAGCATGACTAACCGGGCGAGTTCGCGGGTGGCCGCAGTCGCGATGATTTCGCCGCGAAACCCGCGCTTGGTCAGCAGCGGCAGCCGCCCGCAGTGATCGAGGTGGGCGTGCGTCAGCAGCACAAAATCGATGCCGGCCGGGTCGAAACCAAAATCGCCGGCATTTTCCTCTGCGATCTCGCGGCTGCCCTGATAGAGCCCGCAATCGATCAAAAAGCGCCGGCCGGCGCATTCGATCAGGTGACACGACCCGGTAACGTCGCGATCAGCCCCGTGAAACGACAGCCTCAAGCCATCTCTCCCGCGCATCAAATCTCGTTCGGTATCGCGTTTCCAGGCCGCAATGACTACCTGCCAAGTCGATCTCGAACAATGCCGGCGTCGCGTTCTGCCGGCGCTTCCGCAATGTGCAGAGGCTCCCGGTCGGCGCCGATATCGGCGGCCATGCTGACGATCATCGGCACCAATTGCTTGCCCAGCGCCGGATTCCAGGCGGCCGCGATGCTGACGACCTTCAGGGTTTCGACGAGCGGCCGAAACACCACATCGCCGCCGCCGAAGCGCATCGCGCGGCTCGGCACCATGCCGACGCCGACGCCGCAGCCGACATAGGCGATCTGCGACACCACCGAATGGACTTCGTAGAGCACATGCGGCGAGAAGCCGGCGTCGCGGCAGGCGCTGGTGATCTGATCGAAGAAGCTCGGGCTCGAGCGCCGCGGGAACAGCACAAAATTCTCGTCGGCGAGCTCGGCAAGGCCGACCCGGCTGCGCCGCGTCAACGGATGATCGACCGGAAGCACGAGCACGAGATGGTCGTACAGGATGGGGCGTACCTCGAGCGAAGCGATGCGATCGTCGAAGCGCGCGAAGGCAATGTCGATCTCGCCGCTCTGCACCGCCGCCAGCGCTTCGGCGCTCCGCGTCTCCATCACCGACAGCGAAAGCTGCGGATAGATCCGCTTCGCCGTCCGCATCAACCGCGGCATGATGTCGAACATCGCCGAATTGATCGCGCCGACGGTCACGATGTCGGTGCGGCCCTGGCGCGCGTCGGTGACCGCCTGCTGCAGCCGCTGGGCGTGCTCCATGAAGCGGTGCACCGGCGCGAGGATGGCAGCGCCCTCGCGGCTGAGCTGAACGCCTTGCCGCGAGCGCTCGAACAGGCGGGCACCGAGCGACTTCTCCAGCACCTGGATTTGCTGGCTGAGCGGCGGCTGCGACATGCCGAGCCGCTTCGCCGCCTTGCCGAAATGCCGTTCGTCGGCCACGGCGAGGAAATAGGAAAAGTGACGCAGCAGCCTGAAATCGATCATCGGGCATGTTTCCTATATCGTCCGCTGACGCCCATAAAGACCGAAGTTTTATCGGCCTTTTCGGGCTACATCCGCGCATCCTAGAGACGATTTCTATATCAAGCCGAGAGGCTAATCGAAATGGACTTGGGCGGCGCGGGTTGACCATGGTGGCGGCCAAGATCGGCGCACCGGGCGAACCCGGCTTCGCCGAGGCAAGAACGCTGCCGGAGGAACACATGCTCGCTCGATGCAGTGCTTGGCGCCGCCTTGCCGCGCTCGGCGATCGCCGCAGTGATGACCGCGACATTTGCCCTCGCCGCCCGAGCGCGAGACCGATTATCCCGACCGGCCTGTCCGCATCATCCTGCCCTATGGTCCCGGCGGCGTCGCCGATGTCTCGACCCGCCTGGTCGCCGCCAAGCTCAGCGAGCGCATGGGCCAGAATTTCTTCGTCGACAACCGGCCGGGCGCCGGCGGCATCGTCGGCCGCCAAGGGCGCGCTGAGCTTTCCCGCCGACGGCTACACCCTCGTACCTTTCCGGCAACGGCGCCGCCGATCAGCGAAAGCCTGTTCGCTTCGTTGCCGTTCGATATCACGCGCGATTTCACGCCGGTTTCGTTGCTGGCGCAGTTCGACATGCTGCTGGCGACGAAAATGGACACCCAGCTCGACACCGTGCAGAAGCTCGTCGCCTACGGCAAGGCAGAATCCCGGCAAGTTGAATTTCGGCAGCGATCGCGGTCGGCAGCACGCAAAACCTTTCGGCCGAGCTGTTCAAGATGGTCACCGGCGTCAATGCGGCGGTCGTCACCTTCCGCACCACGCCGGAACTGATGACCGCGATCGCGCGCGGCGATGTCGATGTCGGCTTCGACTATTACGCGGCGTTCAGTCCGATGGTGGCCGGCAAGCAGATCAAGATCATCGCCACGTCCGGCGACAAGCCGTCCCGCTGTTTAGCGGCGTGCCGACGGTCAAGGACAGCGGCTATCCGGACTACGTCGTCACCAGCTGGAACGCGATCTCCGCCCGCGCCGGCACGCCGGCCGACATCATCGCCAAGCTCAACGGCGAGATCAGCGCCGTGCTGCGAAATGCCGGAGATCGGCGCGCACATGGCCGAACTCGGCATGGAGCCTCTGGCGAGCACGCCCGAGGCACTGACGCAACGCCTGAAGGCGGATGCCGACAAATGGCGCGCGGTCATCGATAAGGCCGGCATTCCGAAACAATGAACCGGCGCAAGAGGACAGTGACGTGAACGTACAAGCAGCAAGCAGCAAAGTTCCGACCGGCGCCGACAGGCCGCGGCTCAAGATCGCCATCGCCAGTTACGGCCACACCGCGCGCGATCAAGAACGGCGACGTTCCGATCAAGGGCGTCGATGCCGGATTTCGTCGAAGTGGTGCCGATCATCCAGGCGTTCCGCCGCATGGTTCGCGACGTCGAGTTCGACATCTGCGAGATGGCGCCGACGACCTACATGATCGCGCGCGCCCGCGGCGCGCCCTACATCGCGCTGCCGATCTTCGTGATGCGGCGTTTCCATCACGGCGGTTTCGTCGTGCGGCCGGACGCCGGCATCCGCGTGCCCAAGGATCTCGAAGGCAAGAAGGTCGGCGTGCGCGCCTATTCGGTCACGACCGGCGTCTGGACGCGCGGCATTTTCGTCAACGAATACGGCCTCGATTCATCGAAGGTGACCTGGGTGGTGGACGACGAGGAGCATGTCGCGACGCTCGAAACTGCCGCCGAACGTCGTGCATGCGCCGGCAAGGCAAATCGCTGCAGAGCATGATGGCGTCGGGCGAGATCCAGGCCGGCTTCACCGGTCCGGCCGGCGTCGGCCGCGCCGGTCCGCCGATCGGCAATTGGGACATGAACGCGCCGACCGGCGGCGACCGCCGGCACCTATCCGGAGCTGATCGCCAATGTCGAACAGGTCGAGGCCGACTGGTTCCGCCGCACCGGCATCTATCCGATCCACGGCCTGATCGTCGTGAAGGACGAGCACATCGCAAGCGCTATCCCTGGCTCGCGCGTTCGCTGATGAATGCCTTCGTCGCGGCGAAGAAGCCCTATCTCGAACAGCTCAAGCTCGGCCGCGGCGACAGCTCCGAGGACAAGCGCTATCGCGGCTTCTTCTCGCTGATGAGCGATCCGCTGCCTTATGGCATGGCGGCGAACCGGCCCGAGCATCGAGGCGCTGGTCACTTACGCCTTGCAGCAGGGCCTGATCCCGTCGCGGCCGAAGCTCGATCAGGTCTTCGTCGATATCAATCCGTGAAATCAACTCCCGCAACGACGTGAGGACCTCATGTCGCCAGTCATCGATATTCATCCCCACATCGTTTCGCCGGATACCAAGCGATATCCGCTGGCGCCGCTCGGCGGCACGCAGTCGACCTGGTCGAGCGAGCGGCCGACGACCTATGACGACCTGCTCAAGGCCATGGACGAGGCCGGCGTCGCCAAGGCCGCGATCGTGCATTCCTCGACCGCCTACGGCTACGACAACAGCTACGTCGCGGATGCCGTCGAGGCCGTGCCGTCGCGCTTCACCGGCGTCTATTCGATCGACGTGCTGGCGCCCGACGCGGTCAAGACGTTCGATTACTGGCTCGGCCGCGGCTGCACCGGCATGCGGCTGTTCACCACCGGCAGCACGCTGCCGGATCAGGCGACCTGGTTTGCCGATCCGAAGACCTATCCGTTCTGGGAGCATGCGGCGGCAAAGAACATTCCGGTCTGCGTGCAGATGAAGCAGGAAGGCATTCCGCTGTTGCGCCAGATCATGGACAAGTTTCCCAAGGTCACGATCATCCTCGACCACCTGTCGCGCGACGCCGTTCGCGGACGGCCCGCCCTACGCCGGCGCGGCCGAATTCCTCGCGCTCGCCAAATACAAGCAGGTCTATCTGAAGATCACGCCGGTCAACGTGTCGCCGAAGAGCTGGGGCAAGGGCGCGCCGGACACATTCTTCGGCAAGTTCATCGCTGCGTTCGGCGCCGCACGGATTGCCTGGGGCTCGAATTTTCCGAATTCGCCCGGCACCATGGCGGAGATCCTCGGCGCGGCGCGAAAGGCGTTTTCCTTCGCCAAGGCATCCGATCAAGACTGGATCTTCGGCAAGACCGCGCTCACGCTTTATCCGAGCCTGAAGGGCTGACGGCGATGACCGGCGCCCAGGACGCTCAAAGCGCTTCTCGGCAACTATCCCTACACCGCGCCGCTGAAAACCGGCGCGGTGAAGTCGGACAAATTCGATATCGCATTCACCGAGATCGTTCCGGTCTGGGACGGTTTCAAGGGCATGATCCGGGAGAACAGATACGACTTTTCCGAAATGGCCATCGTCACCTATCTCTTGGCGCGGGCGTACGGCAAAAAATTCGCGCTGTTGCCGGCGACGATGACCGGACGCTTCCAGCATCCTTGGGCGATCTATAACGCGACCAAGGGTGACCTGACGCCGCGCGACCTCAACGGCAAGCGGGTCGGCATTCGCTCCTTCACCACCACGACGGGCGCCTGGATCCGCGGCATCCTCGCCGAGGACTATGGCGTCGATCTCGACAGCATCGACTGGGTGACGTTCGAGGATCCGCATGTCGACGAATATCCCGACACCACGACGCGGGCGCCGGCCGGCAAGAAGATCGTGCCGATGCTGCTCGACGGCGAACTCGATGCCGTGCTCGGCGAGACCTCGGACGATCCGCGGGTCAAATCGATTTTCGGCGATCCGCAGGCCGAAGCCAAGCGCTGGTACGCCAAGCACAAAGCTCATTCCAGTCAACCACCTGGTCATCCTGCGCGCCGACGACGTGCGCGCCGATCCGGCGACGGCGCGCGAGATCTGGCGGCTGTTGCAGGAGGCAAAGCGCAGACGCGCCGGCACCGGACCCCGATCCGGCGCCGTTCGGCATCGAAGCGAACCGCGCCAAGCTTGCAATTGATCGCCGATTATATCTGGCGGCAGAAACTCATTCCGCGGCCGATTTCGGTCGATGAGATGTTCGAGGAAACAAGAGACATCGTCGGCGGCTGAACGAGCCGCCGGACGGCGCCGCCGTGTCTGATGGCGGAGGTCAGGGAAAGGAACGCGCGTGACTGCTTCAAATAAAGTGAAACTGTTCACCCTGTTGGGGGACTACCCCAACACACTGCCGATCAAACAGGGCGCGGTGCCGTCCGATCTGGTCGAGTTCGAATTCGCCGACATCAAGGTCGCCAATACCGGATTCAAGCCGCTGGTACGGGACGCCAAATTCGATCTCGGCGAGCTTGCCATCGTCACCTATCTGCAGGCCAAGGCTTACGGCAAACCCTACGTGCTGATGCCGGTTCCGGTCGTGGCGCGCAGTCAGCACCATACCATCGCCTATAATCCGGAACGCGGCGCGCTGACGCCGCAACAGCTCGAGGGCAAGCGCGTCGGGCTGCGCGCCTACACGGTGACGACCGGCGTCTGGGTGCGCAGCGTGCTGCGCGAGCAATACGGCGTCGATCTCAACAAGGTGCACTGGGTGACTTTCGAGGACCCGCATCTCGCCGAATACACCGACCCGGCGAGCATCGAACGCGCGGCTCCCGGAAAGAACCTCACGCAGATGCTGCTCGACGGCGAGGTCGATGCCGCGGTGGTGGGCGACAAGCTGCCCGATCCGCGTCTCAAGCAACTCATCCCCGACAGCGAACAGGCGGCCAAGAGCTGGGCCGATCAGCACGGCGAGCCGATCAACCATCTCTTGGTAATCCGCAGCGAGCTGTCGCAGCAGCGGCCCGACGTGGTGCGGGAGGTCTTCCGCATCTTCAAGGAAGCCAACCAGATCGCGGTGCGCACCGGCAGCAAGAACGCGGCGGCCATGAAATTCGGCGTGGCGGCAAACCGAAAGACGCTCGAGACGATCATCGATAACGCCTTCGAGCAAAAGCTCTTGCCGCGCAAATTCACGGTCGACGAGTTGTTCGACGATACGACCCGGGCGCTGGGTGCAAGTTGATGAGCCCGCAAGCCTGGCGAGGTGCGAGCGGGACGAAGTCCGGTCTTCGTATGGCAGTCATCTTCGCCCTGCTGGGCCTGTCGTGGCTCATGGTGCCGCTCGCTGACGGAGCGCGCGCCGAGGATGCCTATCCGTCGCGGCCGATCCGGATCGTGACACCACTTGCCGCGGGATCGGCCTCCGATGTGGCGTTGCGCATTCTCGCCGAGAAGCTATCGGAGCATTTCGGCGTGCCGGTGCTGGTGCAAAATCAACCGGGCGGGGGCGGCGTCATCGCCGGCCGTACCGTCACCAATGCCGCACCGGACGGCTACGACATCGCCTGGACCGGCAACAATACGGCGATCGGCGTGAGCCTGTTCCGCGAACCGCTCGACCCGCGGCAGGACATGACGCCCATCGTCGGGGTCAGCGAGTTCGCTTACCTTTTCGTCGATTCGACGGCCTCGCCCTACACCACCTTGCAGCAATGGATGAGCGCGGCGCGGGACAAGCCCGGGACGTTGACTGTCGGCACCTCGAGCGCCGGAACCAGCAATCATCTCGCGGCGCTGTTGTTCAAATCCGAGCAGAAGCTCGATTACACCGTGGTACCCTATCGGGGCCCGAGCGAGCTCTCAGTCGCGCTGTTGCGCAACGAAGTCGACCTTGTAGTCAATGCCTATGGGGGGCTTCGCGCTGCGATCGAAGCCAAGCAGGTGCGCGCGCTCGCCGTCACGTCGGCCGCACGGCTGCCCGAATTGCCGGACGTGCCGACCATGAAAGAGGCCGGCGTTGCCGATTTCGACGTGACGTCGTGGAATGCGCTTTATGGTCCGAAGGGCATGCCGCAACCGGCGATCGATCTCCTGGCAAAGGCGGCGACCGAGATTCTGCAGCGGCCCGACGTCATCGCGCAGTACAAGGCGATCGGTTTCGAGGCGAAGCCTGTCGCCGCGGCAGCCCTCGACCAACGCATGCGCTTCGAGATTGATCGCTGGGCCAAAGTGATTGCGGAAGCCGGCATCAGCAAGCAGTAAACGGGCAAGCACAGGACAACGATGCGTCCGCACTAATGGACGCCAAATACCAGGGAGATAACACAATGATGATCATCGATTCCGGCGTGCACATCTGGCTGCCCGAGGCGCCCGATCGGCGCTGGATGCCGGGCCGCAGCGCGCATCTGCCCGAGCCGCTGACCTATCAGAAATTCAGCGCCATCATGGATGCGTCCAGCGTCGGCCACGCCATCCTGGTGCCGCCATCATGGGAAGGCGACCGCATCGACTACAGCTTGGAAGCCGCGCAAAAGTTTCCGAACCGGTTCGCGGTGATGGGACGCTTCCCGATCAACGAACCCGCGGAACGGCCCAAACTGGAGACCTGGCGCCAACAGAAGGGCATGCTCGGCGTGCGGCTCACCTTGCATCACGAATGGGACCGGGCCTGGATGAGCGACGGCACCGCCGACTGGTTCTGGCCGGCGGCGGAGCGCCTCGGCATCCCAGTGATGCTGAATGCGCCGTACAGCCACAAGGAAATTGGCGAGGTCGCGGAGCGTCACCCGCGTCTGCGCATCATTCTCGATCATCTCGGCGCGCGTACCACGCAGAAGGACGACGCGCTGGCGCCGCAGATCAAAAGCACCGTCAGTCTGGCGAAGCATCCGAACGTTCACGTCAAGCTGACACTGGTGCCGGTGTTCTCGACGGCGCCATACCCGTACAAGAACATCCAGCCCTGCATTGAGCAATTGCTGGAAGCCTACGGGGCGCGGCGTTGCTTCTGGGGCACCGATGCGTCGGCCATGCTCCAGCGCACCAGTTGCAGCTACGACCAGTGCGTGAAGCTTTTCACCGAGCAGATGGATTTCATTCCGGCGGCGGACAAGGAATGGATCATGGGGCGCGGGCTTGCCGAATGCCTCAACTGGCCGGCGAAGGACTGACGCGAACCCACCCGCTTGCGTTTCAGTCGGGGCGGATCGGTCCCGATACGCCCTCGAAGGCGCCGGGCGCCAGTTCAGCCACGAGGAGTCGTGCCGGGTCGACCGGCCCGGGCATAGTGGCGCGTCCGGGCGGAACGCGCTTGAAGCCGCATTTGCCATAATAGGCCTCGTCGCCGACGAGGACGACCAACCGATGCCCCTTGGCGGCGGCGTCCTTCAAGGCGCGCTCGATCAGCGCCTGACCGACCCCGCGTTCGCGAAAGGCGGGCTCGACGGTCAGCGGACCGAGCAAGAGCGCCTTGGTCTCACCGATGCGAACCGGCGAAAGCCGCACCGATCCGACCAGGAGCGTGCCGATCCGCGCCGTAAATGACACTTCGAGCCCGTGCCCAACCTTTTCGCGCAGCCGATAGGCGGTCTTGGCGTAGCGGCCGGGCCCGAAGGTGCGCTCGTTCAGGCGATCAATGGCCGGAGCATCGGCCGGCGTTTCGGGCAAGATGGTGAAGGAGATGTCGTTCATTGCGTCGCCGCCTAGCATCTGAACCGGGGAAGGTCCAGTGACCGCGCGTCCTGGCCCTGCCCGCCCCGCCCTATCGCATGCGCCGATAATGCTTAAATTGGCAGTCAAAGATCAGCGGAGAGAACGATGGGTCAACTCGTCGACGGCGTCTGGCAAGACGATGGGTCACGGACTAAGGACGGCCGCTTCATTCGGCCCTCATCGAGCTTCCGCAATTTCGTCACCGCCGACGGCAGCGCGGGGCCGAGCGGCAGCGGCGGATTTCCTGCCGAGGCGGGGCGCTATCATCTCTATATCTCGCTCGCCTGTCCCTGGGCGCATCGGACGCTGATCTTTCGCACGCTGAAAAAGCTCGACAGCGTGATCTCGGTGTCGAACACAGCCCCGCTTTACAGCAAGACCGGGTGGGAATTCAGCCCCGAGCGCGGCGGCACCGGCGATGAGGTCAACGGCAAGGCGACGCTCGCCGAGATCTATCTGCTCACCGATCCGCACTATACCGGTCGCGTCTCCGTCCCGGTGCTCTGGGACAAGAAACGCAAGACCATCGTCAACAACGAATCCTCCGAAATCATCCGCATGCTGAACTCGGCCTTCGATGCATTCACCGAATGTACGCGCCGATTACTATCCGGCCGAGCGACGCGGCGAAATCGACCGCATCAACGACATCGTTTATCCGACCGTCAATAACGGCGTTTACCGCGCCGGTTTTGCCACCAGCCAGGAGGCTTATGAGGAAGCAGCCCGTGGCGTCTTCGCGACCTTCGATCAACTGGAAACGCGGCTGTCGGGCCAGCGCTATCTCGCCGGAAAAGAGGTCACCGAGGCGGATTGGCGCCTGTTCACCACGCTCGTCCGCTTCGACAGCGTCTATTACGGCCATTTCAAATGCAATCTGCGACGCGTCGCCGATTATCCGAACCTGTGGAATTATTTGCGCGACCTCTACCAACAGCCCGGCATCGCCGAGACCGTGAGCCTCGATCAGATCAAGCGGCACTATTACGGGAGCCAGCGTCAGGTCAATCCGACCGGCATCGTGCCGATCGGACCGCTGATCGACTTCATGGCGCCACACGACCGCGGCCGTTTCGGCTGAGACGCCCGACCGCGAGCCTTCACCAGATTTCGGCAGCGGCGCGACCGGTCAGCACTTCGGCAATGCGCTCCCGCGTCGCCCGCGACGTGTCGGCCGGCAATTCCTTTGGTGCGAAGAAGCCGTGGGCGATGATTTCGCCGTTCGGCACTGGGGGGCCGATCTGGCGGAATGACCGCACGACAAACAGCGCGACGTGATCGCGCCGCGACACCCGGCGATTGAAATAAATCGCATGCAGCAACGGCGGCTCGGTCGGCTCGATATTGCCTTCCTCGCGCAGTTCGCGATCGAGCGCGGCGATCAGCGTTTCGCCCTTCTCGACGCCGCCTCCCGGCAGATGCCAGCCAGATATGTAGGAATGCTTGACCAGGAAGACGCGACCTTCGCCATCGAAAATCAAGCCCACGCACACCGAGCGTGAGGCCGCGCGTATAGCGCCAATAGGCGTGCAGGAACCGCCGGATGGCCGGCTCGAACGGACGGCGGATGGCATCAAGACCCATGCTGCAAATCCATCGTACAAATCAACGGTGCAGAGGTACTAAACCCGTTGCAATCCTGCCATGGTCGCATAATTGGAATTGTTCTAAGATACTCTTATTGCCGCAGCCATCTCGCCCAGAGTTCCGTCCCAGGGGAAGCCAGTGAAACGTTTTGCCGACCTCAGCGCGCAGGAAATCCTCGCGCTCGCCATAACCAATGAAGACGAAGACAACCGGATTTACCGCTCCTTCGCCGACCGGCTCCGCGGCCCCTACGCGGAGACCGCGGAAATGTACGACAAAATGGCGCAGGAGGAGATCGGCCACCGCGACATGCTGCTCGAGCTCTATCGCAAGAAATTCGGCGAGTTTTTGCCGCTGATCCGGCGCCAGGACGTCAAGGGCTTCGTCACGCGGCGGCCGATCTGGCTCAACGCCACGCTGAGCCTCGATGCGACGCGGAAATTCGCCGAAGAGATGGAATACGAGACGGCCCGGTTCTACCGCAAAGCGGCGAGACAGCGCGAAGGACGAGGCCGTGCGCGATCTCCTCAGGCGGCTCGCCGCAGCCGAGGACAAGCACGAAAAACTCGCTCACGATCTCGGCGAAAAAATTTCGCCGCAAACCCGCCAGAGCGAAGACGATACCGCGCGGCGCATGTTCGTGCTGCAATATGTGCAGCCCGGTCTTGCCGGGCTGATGGACGGCTCGGTGTCGACGCTCGCGCCATTGTTCGCGGCAGCCTTCGCCACGCACAATACCTGGTCGACCTTTCTGGTCGGTCTTGCGGCCGCGGTCGGCGCCGGCATTTCGATGGCCTTTGCCGAGGCGATGTCGGACGATGGTTCGCTCACCGGCCGCGGCGCGCCGGTGATGCGCGGCGCGGTATGCGGCGCCATGACCGCTCTCGGCGGCCTCGGCCATGCGCTGCCCTATCTCATTCCGAATTTCTCGATCGCGACCTCGCTTGCCTTCGCCGTCGTCGCGGTGGAATTGATCATTATCTCGTGGATCCGTACGCGCTACATGGATACGCCGTTCCTGCAGGCGGCGTTCCAGGTCGTGGTCGGCGGCGTATTGGTGTTCGCCGTCGGCATTCTTATTGGCAATTCGTGAATGGGCGGTTCGTCATTGGGCAGCTCGTGATCGGTCGGTGATTTGTTATGGCGCGTCTGCGATGCTGAGCGCGGATCCACGGCTATTGATCGCGCCCGATGTTCACGCTTGCCCATTTATCCGACCTGCATATGGCATCGCGGCCCGCCGGCGCGCGAGCTTATCGGCAAGCGCGGGCTCGGTCTGATCAATTGGCACCGTAAGCGAGAAGCCATTCATCGCCCCGAAGTGCTCGACGCCATCAGCACGCGATCTCAAGGCGTCAGCGCTTCGACCACATCGCGGTGACCGGCGATCTGGTCAATTTCTCGCTGCCCGAGGAATATCGGCGCGCGCGCGCTTGGCTCGAGACGATCGGCAACGCGCATGACGTCACGGTCGTGCCCGGCAATCACGACGTCTATGTCGCGCGGCGTCGAGCAATGCCCCGCCGAATATTGGGGCGACTACATGTGCGGCGACGACGGCGTGCAGCGCTTTCCGTTCCTGCGGCGGCGCGGCGACGTGGCGCTGATCGCGCTGTCGACCGGATTGCCAACCGGACCGTTCATGGCGACGGGCCGGCTCGGCGCGCGGCAACTCGCCCGGCTCGCCGAGCTGCTCGAGCAAACCGACGGGCTCTGTTCCGCGTCGTGCTGATCCATCACCCGCCGCTCAGTCCGTCGCGGCGCTTTCTGCGCCGCCTCGTCGACGGCGCCGAGCTGCGCCAGGTTCTGGCCGCCAAAGGCGCCGAACTTGCTGCTCCACGGCCACGATCATCGTGCGCTCGATCGTTTGGCTCGACGGACCGCGCGGCAAAATTCCCGCCGTCGGCGTGCCGTCGGCTTCGGCGCTGACGCGGCATGGCGACGAGGACGAGGCCGGCTACAATATTTTTCGCATAGAGGAAACGACGGCGTCGGGGCAACGTAATCGCTGGCATTGTGAAATGATCGGCTCGGCAGCGCAGGACGCCGACGGCACGGTCAGCGAAACGCCGGCGCTCAGGATCGCTATTTTAGGATTTGGTCGCCATCAAGAGCGCGACAGCGCGAGCAGCGTCAAGCCGCCGATCAAAAATCCAAGCGTGAGCGCGCCGAGCGCGCGCCAGCGTCGCCGCCGCCGAAAACGCTCGGTCTCCTTGGGCGCGAGCCGCGCCAGCAGATCGGGATTGTCGGCGAGCGCCCGCTGCCGTTCGATCAGGCGGCGCGCCACATAGGTGGTGACCGCCTGCACGATGTCGGGAATGTCGTGCGACTCCGCGATGCACGTGCCGGCCCATGCGGCTGTCGTGCAGAAAACGATAGCTGCGCTTGTCGCGTCCCATGGCGATATGCGCGACGGCGTCGATCCACAGTCGCGGCGTCTCGCCGCGGCTGATGCCGCGGTCGAACAGATCGACTTCGGCTGGAATCTCGGCGAACAGCGGATCGAGCGCCTCGTTGAGGAGTTCGAGCCGCGCCAATTCGGCATCGCGCAGGTCGACGACAACGCTGGTGCGCTCCGCCGCCTCGACACGCGCCTGATGCAGCGCCTCGCGCAGCGGCGAAGGCGGCGCGGCGCTTGGCGCCGGCGGCTCGGATTTGCGCTTTCGACCGAACATGTCCCGTTCCCTCGAAACGCAGGATACACCAAGCTTTGGGGTAGCAAAAAGGCTGCCAACTGCGCCACGGAGCCCAAGCGGACGTCCAAACGCGAATTATGGGTGATTCTCGCGCAATCCGCAGGGAAGTGAGCCGGGCCTGGTTAGATCGTCCGACCGCCGTCTACTTCGACGATATTGCCGGTGACGAATTCGGCATCCGCGGAGGCGAGAAACAGCGCCGCATTGGCGATATCCTGCGGCTGCGCCAGGCGGCCGAGCGGCACGGTCGCGATGAACTTTTCGCGCTGGCCTTGCGCCGGCCCAAGGAACGACGGCAACAGCGGCGTATCGGTCGCGACCGGCGCGATGGCGCAGACCCGGATGCGGTCCGGCGCCAGTTCGACGGCGAGCGATTTGGTCAGGATATGGACCGCGCCCTTGGTGGCGTTATAGGCCGAGAGCCCCGGCCGCGGCCGCAAGCCCGCCGTCGAGCCGATATTGATAATGACGCCGCCGCCCTGTTTTCGGAACACCGGCACCACGGCCTGACAGCCCAGAAAGACGCCTTTCACATTGATTGCGAAGATGCGGTCGTATTCGTCCTCGCCGATGTCGAGCATCGGCTTGTTGACATGGGTCGCGCCGGCATTGTTGACCAGAATATCGAGACGGCCGAAGGCCGAAACGCGTCTCGGCGACCGCAGCCGCGAAGTCTGCTTTCTTCGACACGTCGCAGCGGATCGCGATGGCGTTATTGCCGATCGCGCGCGCCGCGGCCTGCGCTGCCGCAAGATCGATATCCGCCAAGGCGACGCGCGCGCCTTCCTGCGCGTAAGTCTCGGCGATGCATTTGCCGATACCCGATCCGGCGCCGGTGACGAGCGCGGTTTTGCCGTCGAGACGCATGGCATCAGCTCCGTTTCGGCACCACGCCGTAAGGCTTGGCCCAACCAAGACCGTCTTCGGTGCGTGTGCGCGGTTTGTATTCGCAGCCGATCCAGCCTTTGTAGCCGAGCCGATCGACGGCCTCGAAGATGGCCGGATAGTTGATCTCGCCTTCGTCCGGCTCGTGGCGCGACGGCGCCGCAGCGACCTGGACGTGGCCGATCACGGGGAAATGCTTCTCGAAGCGCTTGAGGAGATCGCCGTCGCTGACCTGGACGTGATAGAAATCGAACTGCACCCGCACATTCGGCGCGCCGATTTTGCCGACGAGATCGGCGGCGTGATCGACATGGCTCAAAAAATAGCTCGGCCGGTCGCGCGGATTGATCGCCTCGATCAACAGCGTGATGTTCGACTTGGCCGCGGCCGTCGCCGCGCGGGTCATGTTGGCGATGAAGACCCGCTCAGCCGCCGGCCGCTGTTCGGGCGGCACCACGCCCGCCATGCAATGGATCGCCGAGCCGCCGATGGCGACAACGTAATCGAGCGCACGCTTGAACGCGGCGTCGAAATCGCGCTCGCGGCCGGGCAGCGCGGCGAGGCCGAATTCCGGACTTTGCGGGGTGTTGATACCGAGCTGTGTGAGACCATGCCGCGCTGAGCTCGGCCTTTACGGTGGCGGGCGCAATATCATACGGGAATTGCAGTTCGACCGCGGCGAAACCCGCAGCGGCGGCGGCGCCGATCCGCTCCAGGAGCGGGCGTTCGGTGAACAAATGGCCGAGATTGGCGGCAAAGCGCGGCATTTTCAGTCCTTGGTGTTTCCTCGATTTTGGCCAGACCCTAGCGCGAATTGGCGGAAGTGCAATCCGCCCCCGCCGACGCGTTTTGACCTAGATCATGTCGGGACAGTCGTCTTTGCGCTTCTACTGGCTTTCTCGACGCGAAGCCCGTGGCCCGGATGCGAACGATATTGCCGAACGCCGACTTGCTGAGGCACCTGGAGCGGCGGGTGCCGCGCTACACGAGCTATCCGACCGCGGTGCAGTTCGGGCCCGAAGTGACGTCCGCAAGCTACCAGGCATGGCTTGCCGATTTGCCGGCAGACTCGCCGCTGTCGCTTTACCTGCACATCCCGTTTTGCGCCGAGCTCTGCCTTTATTGCGGCTGCACCACCACAGTGGCGCGGCGTTACGATCCTGTGGCGGCTTATGTCGAATTGCTCGAGCGCGAAATCGAGATGGTCGGCGCCATCGTCGGCAAGCGCAGCGTCGCCAATTTGCATTGGGGTGGCGGCACACCGACAATCTTGGCGCCGCGGGATTTTAGTCGCCTGTCGGCGGCATTGCGTGACAAGTTCAGTTTCGCCCCGGGCGCCGAACTCGCCGTCGAAATCGATCCGCGCACCATGACGCGCGGTCACGCCTCGATGCTGGGGCAGATCGGCATCACGCGGGCAAGTCTCGGCGTGCAGGATTTCGACGAACGCGTGCAGCGCGCCGTCGGCCGCATGCAAAGCGTCGAACAGACCGCGCAGGTGGTGCGATGGTGCCGCGAGGCGGGCATCAGCGGCATCAATCTCGACTTGATCTACGGCTTGCCGCATCAAACAACGACGTCAACAGCGGCGACGATCGAACTGGCTCTCGGGCTCGATCCCGATCGCATCGCCCTGTTCGGCTACGCTCATGTGCCGTGGATGAAGCGGCATCAGAAGCTTATTCCCGAACACGCCTTGCCGGGAACCGAAGAACGTTTCGCGCAGAGCCAGATCGCAGCCGAGATGCTGAGCGCCGCCGGCTTCGAGCGCATCGGCCTCGACCATTTCGCCAAGCCCAATGATCTTTTGGCACGGCGCGGGCGCGAGCGCAGGCTGCATCGTAACTTTCAGGGCTACACGACCGACGAAGCGGAAATCCTCATCGGCTTCGGCACCTCGGCGATCGGCTCACTGCCGCAAGGCTATGTCCAGAACGCGAGCAGCACGGCGGCCTATCGCACCGCGATCGAAGCCGGGAAATTCGCCATCGCGCGCGGCCGCGAAATGACGGATGAAGATCGACTCCGCCGCGACGTCATTTCCAGCCTAATGTGCCATCTGTCCGCCGATCTCGCCGAACTCTGCGCCAGGCACAATGTCGCCGTCGGGCATTTTTCGACTGAACTCGCCGCGCTCGATGGATTTATCGGCGACGGCATTGTCGAGCGCGCCGGCAACGTCATCAGCCTTCCCGAACGAGCCCGCCCGTTCGTGCGCATGGTCTGCGCGGCCTTCGATCAGTATTTGACGGATGACGAGCCGCGCTATTCGCGGGCTTCGTAAAATTCAACCTAATGCGTCAGCGCCGCCACTTTCTTGATGTGGGCGATAGCCGCCTTGGCGCCGGTGGTCTTGGTGAGGAGATCGAGATTGGCATCATCGTCCACCACCGGCGTCAGCGCCACGTCGATATAGGAATGCCGGCGCGGGTCGCGCTCGATGCGGCGTTTCAGCCGCAGGATCCAAAAGATCGTTCCGATGAGCTTCAGATTGTTGGCGATCGTATTGCCGACATGGTTGGCATAAAACGCACGCCTGGATTCGCGCGGCAAGCCGTAGCGGCGCTCGTCACGATGTTTGCGGCGAAACAGGCCCGCCTGCAGCGGGTGGATGTTCTCGACCGGCGCCATGTGGATGAACGGCACCAGCGCTTTGACGAGTGAGAGGAGCGACGTGCCGGCGGCGGCGCCCCGCCGCAGCAGGGTCTCGACGTGTTCCGGCGAATAGTAGCGCGTCCAAGCTTCCTTATAGATCGCCTGCCATTCGGCCCGGCTCATCTTGGGATGGTCGGAGACCACATGTTCAAAGTCGTAATTGTTGAGGTTGCCGTCCATGGCGGCGCCCTGCTTCCACAGGCCCTTATGATCCTCGGAGCCCGGCAGCGGCGTCAGGATCGCCCATTCGACGATATCGAGCGGCAATTCGCGCTGGATGATCTCGATGTCGCGCCGGATCGATTCCGGCGTGTCGGCCGGCAGACCGATGATGTAGCCCGCGTAAGTGAAGATGCCCTGCGCCTTCCAGGCCAGCAGCATGCGGCGGTATTCGGTGATCTTGTTCTGCGGCTTTTTCACCGCTTTGAGATTGTCGGGATTGATATTTTCCAGCCCGATGAAGACGCGGGTGACGCCGGCGCGGTGGCACTTCTCGATGAAGTTCGGAATCTTGTGGCAGAGCGTGTCGACCTGGATCATCAGGCCGAGCGGAATCTTATCCACCTCGCGCAGCTTGATCAGCCGATCGAGGATCGGCTCCCACTCTTTGTTGCGGGCAAAATTATCGTCGGTGATGAAAAAGCGCGAAATGCCTTCGGCCCAGTTTTCGCGGATGACACGATCGACGTCGTCGGGGCTTCGCGAGCGCGATTTGCGGCCCTGCACGTTGATGATGGTGCAGAACGAACATTGATAGGGACAGCCGCGTCCGGAATCGAAACTTGAATTGGTGCCGGCCGTGCGGCGCACGAACTCGATCGGCAGGAACGGGCTCGGCTGTCCGGTCATATCGATGAGATCGTCGGTGAAATCGTAATCGGGCTTGAGCGTGCCGTTCGCCGCTTCCTGCAGCAGCGTTTCGAAGCGGCCTTCCGCTTCGCCGGCAAAAATACTGACGCCGAGCTCGCGCGCGCGGTCGAGATCGACCGCCTTGCCGTCGAGCATGGCGATGCAGCCGGAGACATGGAAACCGCCGATGACCACCGGCAGCCCCGCCGTGCGGAACGGCCGCGCGATGTCGAGCGCGCGCGGATATTGGTTGGTCTGCACGCCGATCAGCCCGACCACGCCAAAGCCTTTGGCCTTGCGGAAGCGGCGCAACAGTTTCGGCACGTTCACGCGCGTATTGGTCTCGTCGATGACATCGATCTCGATATCGACATCGTCGCCGAGCACGTGGCGTTGCGCGCAATCGAGCGCGACGCCGTGCATGGCCGCGAGCGAGTTCGACGGCACAAGCCCCCGCCACCATCGGATGACGTAACCGTCATCGTGATAGTGCGAGGGTTTAATGAGCACGACGCAAAACCGGCGCCGAGGCCGCAAAGCCGCCCGGGAATGTGCCATAGGCCTCCAGAGTCGACGGTACACGGTATTGCGTACGGAAACGAACATTATTTGGCGGCCTAGCCTTGTCCTCCTCCTGCCCTAGTGTCGCGGGACGGACAGGCGTTATCGTCATCGCGGCACGTCCGCACCTGTGTCCGCAAGCGACGCAGGGTAGCTCGGATAGAGCCCTCGGATCCGGCAGACCGCCGCTATGTTCGAATCGGAGACCTTGAGAATAATGCCCAGCGTTGCAGTGGTTGGTGCCGGTCCGGCAGGCCTCATGGCCGCCGAGGTGCTGGCTCGTGCAGGCCTTGAAGTGACCGTCTTTGATCGCATGGGTTCGGTCGGACGTAAATTTCTGCTCGCCGGACGCGGCGGGCTCAACATCACCCATAGCGAAGAACTGCCGCGCTTTCTTGCACGCTATCCCGACGCAAGCCCACTATTACGCGCCGCCATCGAAAGCTTCCCCCCAGCAGCGACGCAAGCCTGGTGCCATGACCTTGGGCAGGAGACCTTCATCGGCAGCAGTGGCCGGGTCTTTCCGAAAGCGTTCAAGAGTTCGCCGTTGCTTCGCGCTTGGCTGCGGCGGCTTTCAGATCTTGGGGTTCAGTTCAAACTCCGTCACCGATGGATCGGATGGGACGATGCTGGTGCTCTGAAGCTTGAGACAGCTGGGGGCCTCGTCGCCGTGAAATCACAGGCCTGCCTCCTCGCGCTGGGCGGGGCAAGTTGGCCGCGACTCGGAGCCGACGGCAGTTGGGCCGGACTGCTGGCGGCCGAAGGCATCGACATAGCCCCGCTCCGCCCCGCAAATTGCGGGTTTCTGGTTCCGTGGTCCAACCTGTTCAGCGACCGCTTTGCCGGGCAGCCATTGAAACGCATCGCCTTGTCGTTCCGTGGCCGGACGGTGCGTGGCGAGGCGATGATCACCCGGCACGGCATCGAGGGCGGCGCGATCTATGCTCTCTCGGCCGTGCTGCGGGACACGATCGCCGCGGAGGGCGGGGCGATGCTTGAGGTGTCGCTACGGCCCGGCCTGACAATCGCGGAATTGCGGCGCCGGCTTGAGGCACCGCGCGGCAAACAGTCCTTGGCAACGTTTCTGCGTAAGACGATTGCACTGTCACCCGTCGCCATCGGACTTCTCCAAGAGGTCTACGCGGGCAAGCTCGCCACGCTTCCCGTCCCCGCGCTTGCCGATGCGATCCACGCCCTGCCACTTCGGCTGAGCGGTACCTTCCCGATCGATCGAGCGATCTCGACGGCGGGTGGCGTCGCCTTTGCCGAGATTGATGATCGTTTCATGCTTCGCCGTCGCGCTGGCGTGTTCGTCGCGGGCGAAATGCTCGACTGGGAGGCGCCGACCGGCGGTTACCTGCTGCAAGCCTGTCTGGCCACAGGCGTGAGCGCCGCCCGCGGCGTCTTGCAGTGGCTTGGAGATCGAGCGACCGAGACCGTGTAATCGCGGAGGGGTTCCTTGGGACCTTTCGATCGGCGGCAAGTGGATGCAGCTCCTACAAGAGCTCGTCGCCGGCCTCACCCATGTCGGCATTCTCTACAATCCCGATACCGCCCCTTATGCGCCGGCCGTGGTCGCAGCCACCAAAGCCACGGCCGGGACCGTCGATGTGATCGAATGCCGCAGCCATAATGACGGCGAGATGGAAACAGCCCTATCGTCGCTAAGCCAAGTGCCGCATGGCGGCTTGCTGGTGATACCGGAGCCGTTTACGAACGCGCACCGAGATCAGATCATCGCACAATGCGCACGATTTCAATTGCCGGCGATCAACTCGCTGGTCGGCGCGGTCGAACGCGGCGGCTTGATGTCCTACACGTTTGCGTTCGACGAACTCATACGGCAGCCGGCGACCTATATCGATCGCATTCTCAAAGGCGAGTCGCCGAAGGATCTTCCGGTCCAGGCGCCGACCAAATATGTGCTGGCGATGAACCTTAAAACGGCAGCGGCCATCGGTCTCACGGTTGCCCCGACGCTGCTCGCGATCGCCGACAAGGTCATCGAATAACATCGAGCCGATGCCGGCAACCGGCGCGGCGGTGCCGACCCCAGTCGTTCAATCGTTCTTCCGCGCTGCCTCACACGAGCGGCAGCGTCACTGGAACCGGCACAAGCTTGGCTACGCACACCTCGCCGTCGGTGACGTAATGATTGACCGGCGCCAAGGGCAGCTTTTGGCCGGACCGATACGATGCGGCGTCTTCGATGACCTTGTTGGTCTGCAACTCGGCAATGATGAAGTCGCGCTCGACATTAGTGTCCGAATCCGTCGCGTGCGTGATTTGGAATGTAAGCTTGGTGAGCGACAGGCCGGTGTCCTTAGTGGCGGCGCCGACCCAGAGCACATGCTCGTGTCGCGGCGGCCGGTCGGCATTGAGCCAGAAGCCCGCCGTTCCGACGGTGGCTTTGGTATGCGCGAGGCTCAGCGCCCAAAAGCGGACGTGATGGCGCTTGCGCGGGCTATTGTCGATCGCCTTCTGGAAGCCGATGTCCTGGCCGCGGCCGTAAAGATAAAGCGTGCTGAATGGGGCGGTCGGATAGGGCGAGTTCAAGACAAAGGCGCGGACCATGCGCCATGAGCTTGCCAGGCCCAGAGGGTCGGCCTCCGACCAGCCGGCCGCTGCAAACGCCGCCTGCAATTGTTGCAGCGTACCGATCAGCACGACATTGACAGGATCGCCGGGCAGCCCGTCGCCGGTCGTCGTGAAGCGCGGCACCCGCTTGCGCTGCAGCGTTTTCAACCCCATCCGAACTGCGCGAGGGAGAATAAGATAGGCCGCAATCCCGTAAGTGAGCGCCACGGCCAGGACCGTCGGCAGCCTGCGATCCGTCAGTCTGAACACATAAACGATCAGCCAGACGGTCAGGATGCCCAAGCCGAAAATAAGCAGGCGGCGCAACAGGCGCTTCAGTCTTCTCACGTTCGGGCCGTCATCGTTTGAATCGTCTTCCGCACCTGACGCGCCGCCAAGCGGACGGCTATTCGATCACTTCGTCGGCGCTGACCAGAAGCGAGTTCGGAACCGTCAGGCCCAGCGCCTTCGCGGTCTTCAGATTGATCGACAGCTCGTATTTGGTCGGCGTCTGCACCGGCAGATCGCTCGGCGATTGGCCTTTCAGAATGCGGTCGACGTAACCGACCGGCTGCTGAATCATCGCGGCGAATGCGTAAGTGTATGAGATCAAGGCGCCGCGGCGCGTCGCGCCGGTAAAGGAAACGATGGCCGGGAGGCCGTGTTGGATGGCAAGCGCGATAATCTTGTCCTGACGCGTGTTGGTGAACGGCTCCGGCACGACCATGAGCCCGCCATGCGGGTCCGCGCCGATCGAGGACAGCGCAGCCTCGATCCCTTGATCGTCGTGCACCGGAAAATCGAGTACTCCCACGTCGCCGCCGGCGGCCGTTTTGGCCGATGCGATCAGTGCGGCGGCATAAGGCCCGGTATCGGGATTATAGAGAACGCCGACGCGCTTGAGGTCGAAAGCAACATCGCGAAGCAGTTCGAGCCACTTGCCGCCGATGGAAAGCTCCCAGGCCATGAAGCCGGTGAGATTACCGCCCGGATGCGGAATGCTTGCGACCAGACCGAAGCCGACCGGATCGGCGGTCTGCGTGAACACGATCGGGATTGTCCGGGTTTTCTTTTGCAACGCCCTCGCGGCGGGCAAGCCCCCTAATCCATAGATCACGTCGGGATTGAGCGCCACGAGTTCGGCCGCGCATGCGTCGATTTTGGCGGGATCGCCGGCGGCGAAACGGTACTCAATGTGGATGTTCTTGCCGTCGATCCATCCAGCGTTTTGCATGGCCTCCTGGAACGCCTGCAGGACCGGCCGGGCCACCGTGTCGTCCGCGCCTGCGGCGTACCCGACGAGGACGCCCATCTGCCGCATGCGGCCGGCTTGCTGCGCGTGGGCGATGAACGGCCGCGCCACCGTCACGCCGCCGAGGGCTGCCATGAAGCGGCGTCTTCCAATTCGGATTGTCATGCGTCCCTTCCCGATGAGATCGCGTCTGCCATAATTTGAGAAGGCTACTACGTTTCTGGCCCGAGGATGAGCGGGGCGAGTTTTGCCCACTAGAAATTGGGATTTAGCCCATTATATTGCCCACTACAGAGGTGGGCTAATTTGTGGTTGACCCTGCCCCGCCTGCTTGGTTCGCTGGAACCCGTCGCGGACCGACAAGAACGCCCCGAAGGCGCCGGCCACGGCGACACGAGGAAACATCAGGGAGCGGCGCCGGAAAGGCGCCGTGCCTACAATGAATGCCCAGCAACTCCTTGCCGAAATCTCCGACTATTGCCGTCAGACCGGCCTTGCCGAGTCGACCTTCGGCCGCCGCGCCGTCAATGACGGCAAGCTCGCGGCGCGGCTGCGCAATGGCGGCCGCATCACCACCGACACGCTCGACCGCATCCACGGCTTCATGTCGGCGCATCCGGCGGCGGGCGAACGCCCGGCCGTCATCGAGCGTGCGCGCGACCCGCCGCGGCACGTGCCGCCGCCAGTGCCGCCGGCGCCGGGCGCAAGGCAGCCGATCCGCAGCGCAATTTCCGCTTCTTCGACAACCGGCAAAAGTACCTGCTGTTCGTCAATACCTGCAGCGAGAAATGGGAAGTCGCGCACCGCGTCTCCGAAGAGCTCGCGCATATTCATCCGCGCCCGCCGGCAGTGCGCATCTTCGACGCCGGCGTCGGCGACGGCTCGGTGCTGACGCGGGTGATGCGCGCCGCGCACGACCGTTTCAGCACCATGCCGTTCTACATCGTCGGCAAGGAAATCAGCCTCGAAGACGTCCGCCTCACGCTGCAGAAAATGGCGGACCGCTTCTTCGAGCATCCGGCGACGGTGCTGGTGCTGACCAATCTTGCTTATGCGGACGCGCCGTGGCTCGCGGTGAAATCGCTCAATGCCGCGTCGAGCATGGTCTGGCACGAGTTGCCGCTGCAGGGCAATTCGGCGCACCGCTTCGAGCAGCAAATCATCGATCTCGAGCCGTTCCTGGCGCAGAACTGGAAGGCGGGCGTCAGCGCGCGCACCGGCAATCCGGTCTACGACCGCCCCGTGGTGCTCGTGATCTATCGCGAGGATCACCGCTTCCTGCTCGACCCGATCATTCCGAAGCCCGGCGGCACGCTCGCCGACTACGACCTCGTCATCGCCTCGCAGCCCTATCGCGCGCGCGCCTCGCTCGATTTCAAGGCCAAGCGCGTGATCGGCCCGCTTGGCGCGCGCGCTCGGTCCCGGCGGCCGGCTGATCGCCATCCATTCGCACGGCCACGATCCCGGCATGGAGATCATCCAGAAAGTCTGGCCGGACGATAATCCGTTCATTCACGACCGCCATCAGATCCTCAAAGCGGTGAAGCAGGAACTGGGACCGGCCGGACGCGAGCTCAATTTCAACGCCTATGCGGATAACCGCTCGCTGTTCCGCTACGAGATGCACACGCTGCCGTCGGAAATTTCGGAATCGATCGGCACCTCGACGCTGTTCGCCGCCTGGAATGCGGCGATCTATGTGGCGCAGGTCGAGGACGACCGCGTCGCCGAAGCGGCCGCCGACGGCCGCTATATCGACGCCACGCGCTCGGTGCTGCGCGAGCGCGGCGGCCTGTGGTTCTTCGACGAATCCTACGTGATCTCGCGCCGGCGGGCGTGAGCGCGTTCATGGCCGCGCCCGCACCCGTACCGGTCGGCACGCTGCCCGCCGCGGCGGCGCGCATCGCCGGCTTCATGACGGGCTTTTCGCTCGAGGCGACGCGGCCGAGCGACGCCGATATCGCGGCGCTGGCCGTGCTCGCGCGCGGCACGCGCGTCTATCTCAGCGCGGTGCCGGGACGGCCGGCCGACGAATCCGTCGATGCGGCGATGCGGGTGCGCGCGGCGGGCTTTGAGCCGGTGCCGCATGTCGCGGTGCGCAATTTCGCACTCCGCCGACGCGCTCGACGATTTTCTGGCGCGGCTCAACGGCGAGGCCGGCGTCGTCCACGTCCTCGTCATCGCCGGCGATCGCGCCGAATGCGGGCCGTTCCGGCGCGCCGCCGACGCCATCGATAGCGGCCTGTTGCGGCGGCGCGGCATCCGCGAGCATCGGCATCGCCGGCTATCCCGACGGCCATCCGCGCATCGGCGACGACGAGCTTGTTCCGCGCGCTGGCGGAGAAAATCGCCGCCGCCGAAGCGACCGGGCTTGCCGTCGAGATCGTCACCCAGTTCTGCTTCGAGGCGCGCGCGATCCTCGATTATATCGCGCGGCTGCGCGCCTTCGGCTTCGAGCAGCCGCTGCGCATCGGGCTTGCCGGACCGACCAGCCTTGCGGCGCTGTTGCGCTATGCCGGCCGCTGCGGCGTGCGCGCTTCGGCGCAGGGCTGGCGCGGCGCACCGGCCTGTTGCGGCAGATTTCGCGCATGGCGGTGCCCGACGATCTGGTGCGCAGACTGGCGGATGCGGCACCCGCCAGCATGTGAGCGCGCATTTCTTCTCGTTCGGCGGCGTACCGGCCGCCGCCCGCTGGGCACAGGCCGTCGCCGACGGGCGTGTCGAGATCGCGGGCGAGGCGGATTGAGGTGATTGGCGAATGGTCCGTCTCTCTCAGCGTGGCGGGGCTTGGCGTGGTCGGGAGCGTGGCCCGCGACAAGCGCTTCTGACCGCTCGCGAGACTCGTTCGCCCTCCCACATGGAGAGGGAGCAGCGAGCGGCCTACGCCCTCACTTTCTCCCGCAGCCCCATGCGCTCGAGCCGGCCGACGACCTCGTCGCAGAAATACGGCAGCTCGTTGAGATAATTGACGAGCGAAATGGCGATGCCGGTGAGGCCGGCTTTGCTCAGATCGGCGAGCTGCGCGGCGACGTGATCGGGATCGCCGACGATCGGCAGCCCGCCCATGCCTTGGGCATAGCCGCTGCGCTGTTTGAGAAACTCCTCCATCGGCACGGTCTCGGGGCGTGATGTTTTTCAGCGCCAGAATGCTGTCGACGGCCGACCAGTCGGCGTGCTCGACGATGCAGTGGTGGAAATACTCCTCGGCTTCCTTCTTGGTCGGCCGGCAGGTGACGACGCCGACCGTGTAGCAGCCGATCTCGCCGCCGACCGCGCGCGCCGCGTCCTTGGCCTTGCGCACGCGGCCCGCGGTCTCCTCGAGCGACGTGCGCGAAGCCTGCAGAAAAAACGCATCGCAGTTTTTCACCGCGAAGGCCTGGCCGGTCGCCGAAGCGCCGGCATTCATGATCACCGGCCGCGTGCCGCCATAAGGCTTCGGCTTGCCGCTTGATGCCTTTCATGTCGAGATATTTGCCGTGGAAGTCGAAATTCTCGCGGTCGGACCAGATCATGTTTGATGACGTCGATCCATTCCTGCGCGTATTCGTAGCGGTCCTCGTGCGCGCGCTGCTCGACGCCGAACATGTCGAACTCGCCTTCGTTCCAGCCGACCACGATGTTGAGCCCGAAGCGGCCCTCGCCGACGTGATCGGCGGTGACCATTTCCTTGGCGGCGACCACCGGATTGAAAATCGGCGCATGCACGGTGCCGAACACGGTGATGCGCTTGGTCGAGGCGAGCAGCCCGGTCGCCCAGGTGATCGTCTCGAGCGTGGTGCCCTGGTAGTCGGTGTCGCCGCCGTAGCCCTTCCAGCGCCCGATCGGCAGCATGAAGTCGATGCCGGCGTCGTCCGCCATCACCGCGAGCTTCTTGTTGTCCGGCCAGCTGCCCGACCAGCGTTCGGGCACCAGCGTCACCGCGCGGCCGGACGAGCAATTGGCGCCGAACAGGCCGATCTGCAGCGCGTTGTTGCCATGCATGGCGCGGCGCGAATTGAGCGAAGGCGACGGAGCGAGCACGTTTATTCCTCCCGGTTTGCGCGCAACGTTAGCCGCGGACCGCGACAAAGCGCAATCCTCGTCAGACCGAGAAGTCTCCGTCGGGTGCTGCCGGCATGATCTGCCGCTTCACGCGCGTCGACATCCCCAGGACCCAGAGCTCGGTGATTTTGCCGTCGCCCACTGCGAAAGAAAGCCGCGCCGTTCCAGCGGATTTCCCGCCCGGTCGGCGCGACGCCGAAGAATTTGCCGCGATGCGTGCCGGAAAAGCTCATGCGCGCCGCGGCGCGATCCGGCGTCGCGATCAGATCGTCGATGGTGCAGGTGAAATTCTCCAGCGCCGCGTGGACCGAGCGCAGATAGGCGATGAAGCCGCCCGGGCCGCGCAATTCCGGCCCGAGCGAGGCGCGGAAGCGGAAATCGGCATCAAGGATCTGCCGCGCCTCGGCTTCGTCCGCCTTGTTCCACACGATATGGTAAAAGCGCTCGACCAGTTCACTCGGCGTCGACGCCGCCACGCACATCTCTCCTTTCAACCGCGAGCAAAGTTAGGCGGCTGCGGCCGGCTGTCCTTGCCATTTGACGCTATGCGGGTTGCGGCCGGAGCAGGGCATCGCAAGCCGCAAAGGCAATTGACACGGACGCGGCAATGCCGGTGAATCGCGCGCAAAGACAATAGGTCAGGGAGGCGTCGATGTATAAGAGCGTGGTGCATTTTGGCCGCGGTCCTTGCCGCCACGGCCGTGCATTGACCGGCCCGGCTCATGCCGCCGAGCCGGTGAAGATCGGCGCCATCTATCCCGTTGACCGGCAATGCCGCGAGCGCCGGCCAGTCGGCCAAGGACGCCGTCCATCTCGGCGCTCGACATCGTCAACAACGCCTATCCGGAACTGAAGAACCTGCCGCTCGGCGCGACCGCCGGCCTGCCCAATCTCGGCGGCGCCAAGATCGAGCTCGACGAGGCCGACCATCAGGGCAATCCGCAGGTCGGCCAGCAGCAAACGCTGCGGCTGATCACCGAGGACCATGTCGCGGCCATGCTCGGCTCGTATCATTCCTCGGTGACGCTGGTGGCGACCGCGGTCGCCGAGCGGCAGGGCATTCCCTTCGTGGTCGCCGACTCGGTCGCGGCCAACATCACCGGGCGCGGCTTCAAATGGACCTTCCGCACCACGCCCTATCGCGCCCGATTTCGCCAAGGCCTATGCGGAATTTCTCACCGACCTGAAAAAATCCGGCCGCAAGGTCGACAGCATCGCGGTCGTCAACGAAAACACCGATTACGGCTCGTCGGTTTCGGCCAGCGTGCTCGATGCCGCCAAGGCCGCCAATATCACGGTCGCGGCGCATATCGCCTACAACGCCAACAGCTCCGACGTCTCCGCGCAGGTGCTGCAGCTCAAATCGGCCAATCCGGACGCGGTGATCTTCATCAGCTATACGGCCGACACCATTCTCTATTTCAAGACCATGAAGAACCTCGACTACCTGCCGCCGATCATCATCGGCGACGATGCCGGCTTCTCCGATCCGAGCTTCATTCCCAATGTCGGCGATCTGGCGCAGGGCGCGCTCAACCGCTCGCGCCTTCGATATCGGCAAGCCGGGCACCAACAGCTACATCGTCGACCAGATGTTCAAGGCCAAATACGGCCGCGATCTCGACGACACCAGCGCGCGCTGGATGCAAGGCTTCTTCGTGCTCGCCGACGCCATCAACCGCGCCGGCTCGACCGATCCGGAAAAAATCCAAGCGGCGCTGAAAGCGACCGATCTCAAGGCCGACCAGCTCATGATCGGCTATCAACGGCGTGAAATTCGACGACACCGGGCAGAACACGCTGGCCTCGACCTTCCTGATCCAGCTGCAAGGCAAGCAATACGTCTCGGTCTGGCCGGACAAGCTCGCCACCGGCAAACTCGAATTGCCGATGAAGGGCTGGCGCTAAACCCGATAGCGCCGTCGCAGCGCGACGAGCGAGACGAGGCTCAAGAGCGCCGTCGCGATCATGTAATAGCTCGGCGCCAGTTTTGAGCCGGTGAGGTCGATCAGCGACTGGGCGAAGAACGGCGCGAAGCCGCCGAAGATCGGCACCGCGATATTGTAGCGCGAGCGACATGCCGGAGACGCGCGTCGAGACCGGAAATATCTTCGCCATCAGCGACGGCAGCGCGCCGGAGAACAGCGATTTCAAAAGGCCGATCCAGCACACCATGGCCATCAGCACGTCGAGCGACGGCGTGGGCGTCGAGCAGGACGAAGGCCGGATAGGAGGTCAGGACGAACAGGATCGCCGCGCGCGATCATGATGCGGACCTGGCCGACTTTGATCGACCCAGATGCCGACAAAGGGCACCACCACGGTCTGCAACGCGGCGGCCGCCAGCGCCGCGATGAAGCCCACCGATTGCGGCAAATGCAGTTCGCGGATCGCGTAGATCGGCATGTAAACCAGCATGTATTGCGAGCTGGTCGAGGCGACGACCGCGCCGATGGTGAGAAGGAGCCGGTCCCATTGGTCGACGAACAGATCGCGCAACGGCGCGCGCGCCGCGCCGGCTTCGAGGAATTCCGGCGTCTCCGGCAAGTGGCTGCGGATGTAATAGCCGACCGGCCCGATCAAGAGCCCGAAGCCGAACGGAATGCGCCAGCCCCACGACTGCAGATCGGCGGCCGACATCGTGCCGGTCAGCAGCACGCCGAAGCCCGTGGCGATGACCGCCGCAAGGCCCTGGCTCGACCATTGCCAGCTGGCGAAGAAGCCGGCGCGATCGGGCCGATGCTCGACCAGAAACGCGGTCGAACTTGCGAATTCGCCGCCGACCGAAAAACCTTGCAGCAGCCGCGCGGCGATCACAAGCACCGGCGCCAGCAAGCCGACCGAGCCATAGCTCGGCATGATCGTCATCAGCCCGGTGCCGATCGGTCATCAGCAGAATCGAAAGCGTCAGCGCCTTCTTGCGGCCCTTGCGGTCGCCATAGGCGCCGAGAAACATCGCGCCCACCGGCCGCGCCAGAAACGAGGCCCCGAAGGTGCCGAGCGTCACCAGGATGCGACACGTGCTTCGTCGGCCGCGGGAAAGAACACCTTGGCGATGGTGACGGCGAAATAGCCGTAGACCAGGATTTCATAAAACTCGAGCGCATTGCCGACCGATGACGCGATGATCAGCCGCGTCGCGGCGCCGGCACCGTGGATGGCGGCCGACGCTGGTGTGGTGGTGCTCAATATCGCTCCCGCTGCAGCCCAGGAGCCGACCGTATCGGGGGTTTTTCGGGGAGTAAACGGACGCCGGACGGCCCCCCGCCCAGCATGGAACGCCTGCACGCACCTGACGTTGCCATCCGGACATCAACTGCAGACCAAGGTGCTCGTCATGTCGAAGCCGGAAGCCAGATCACACCGTAAATTCGCTACCGTCCTTGCCGCGGTCGTACTCGTGGCGGGCACGACTATTGCGCTCGCCGCAGGTGGTGGGGGCGGTGGCGGAGGAGGCGCCGGCAGCGGGGCGTCGGGCAGCGCAGGAGCGAGCGGCACGGCCACTGGTACGTCCGGTACAGCTGGGACGTCAGGCACCACGGGCACAACCAACAGCACGTCGGGAACCATGGGCTCGACGAATAGCACCAATTCCTCGGAGACCTCCGGGACCGGCACATCCGGGACTAACGGAACGGGTAACGCCAACAGCAATGGGACGTCTTCGACCAACGGCTCATCGTCGCTCACTGGTCAAAATCAGAATTCAACTCGGCCGGGCTGCGCCGCCAATGGCGTGCCTTCGATCGCCCAGAGCGAACTGACCCCCGGCTCGACAGGACCCGGCACCTCATCGACGCCCGGCACCGGCGGCACCAGCGCGCCGGGGCATGCGGCGACGTCGGGAATGGCGGCCGGCTGCTAGGCCTCCCCGCTTTTGCATTTGGCGTAGCTATGCGAGTGTCGCCTCCAAAATAAGGAGGACGCCATGCGCATGCCGCGCGCACTCTTCACGCTGTCAATATTGGCCGTTGCCGGTCTCGCGCCCGCTCTCGCCCAGACCCCCTACCCCGACCGCCCCATCCATATCGTGGTGCCGTTTCCGGCCGGCGGGCCGTCGGATGTGCTGACGCGCATCATCGCCGAGCGGATGAGCGCGGATTTCGGCCAGGGCGTCGTGGTCGACAATCGCCCGGGCGCCAATACGTTGATCGGCGCGCAATTCGTCGCCAAGGCGGAGCCCGACGGCTACACGCTGTTGATGGCGATCGATTCGACGCTGGTGATGAACCAGTATCTGTACAGCAAGCCTGCCCTACGACCCGATCAAGGATTTCGCGCCGGTCACGCTGACGGCAAAAACGACCGATCTTCTGGTCGTCAATGCGCAAAGCGATATCAAGACGGCGAAAGACCTGATCGATAAGGCCAAGGCCCAGCCCGGCAAGCTCAATTGCGGCGCCGGCACCATCACCACCAAGCTCACTTGCGTGTTCTTCGCGCAGAAGGCCGGCATCGACACCGTGCTGTTGCCCTATAACGGCAGCGCCGAAGTCGCGCACGGCATCCTGACCAAGAGCGTCGATTACGTGTTCGACGGCCCATCGGCGGTGCTGCCGCTGATCAAATCCGGCGATCTGCGCGCGCTCGCCAAACTCGATGATCGGCTGCTGCCGGCGCTGCCGGATGTGCCGACGCTTGCGGCCTCGACCGGCATCGATCTCGGCGACGTCAATGTGTGGCTCGGCCTCGTCGCGCCACGCGCGACGCCGCCTGCGATCATCGACAAGCTCGCGGCGGAAGTGACCAAGATTTTGGCCGAGCCTGCGGTGAAAACGCGGGCCGACGCGGTTGGAATATCTCCTGTGACGTCAACACCCGCGGAATTTGCGGCCTTCATCCAGCACGAGGCCGCGCGCTGGCCTGACGTCGTCAAAGCAAGCGGCATGCATTTCGATTGAACCGGAGACTTTGAGTCACTTTGAACCTAGGCTTGCTGCCTGGTCCGCCCCCGCTTTCGCAAGCCAGGGCGAACCAAGGCGACAAGACGCAGTCGAAACCTTAGTAGGCCACGCCGAATATGATCGGCGTATT
Organism: uncultured Alphaproteobacteria bacterium; assembly: GCA_963696555.1. GTDB lineage: Bacteria > Pseudomonadota > Alphaproteobacteria > Rhizobiales > Xanthobacteraceae > BOG-931. Next base: position 34,123 of record CAVOKR010000018.1, read on the forward strand.
GCCGTACGACGACAGATGCCCAGGCGCATAGTTGTACAGCGGCTTCGCCGTCGCGTCTCTGTCCTGACGCGCGATCTGCTGTTTCGATTTAGCGGGCGCGCCCACCGGTGCATTTTGCGCCAATGCGACGGCGCTCGAGAGCGCCAAGGCGGTGGCGGCCAAAACCAAAGATTTCTTCATTACTGCCTCCTGGTGATGAGTATCTGTTCGTAAGCGAACTGCTGTAAGCATTCGTTCGCACGCGAGCGAACGTAACCGGAAGTCGTTCGCAATCACTTAGCAAAATAGATTGGAAGTGCGGCCGTCAGCGCCGATCGAATGGCATTGCTAAGAAGCCGTTATCGGAAAAGCGCGAAAACGATTCAATTTTAAGAACAATAAGCGAGAAATTTCAGCAATCGCGAGGAGCTGCCCAAGCGCAGGCTTACCGGCAGCGTGGGTAGAGCGCCGCCAGATCAGGCCCGCTCATCGTGATGATCTGCGGGGTCAGTCCGCCATGCCGATTGATCCAGGCGCGAACTTGCGGCGAAAAGAGCCGCATCACCACGCGGGTACCCTCCCGCGTCGGCACCAGCGAGCGCGTCACATCGTCATAATAGGAGGCGGCGTGGAAGCCGAGCGCGGCGCGTTCGGTGACGCAGACGTGATCGCGCGGGACGATGCCGGTGAACAGCGTGCAGGCCGAGAGGCAGGGCCCGTCGACCACGATATGTTCGCCGGCCGAACGCATCGTCTGATATTTGCGGACATAGGACGACACTTCGCCGCCTGGATCGTTAGCAATGCGCACCTCCGCTGAGGCGGCGCCGATCTGGCTAAGCGTGACGAAGATCGCCGCCAGCATGCCGGCCAACACCGCCCTGGCGCCGATCGGACCATTGGGGCCGTGCGATCTGTCACGATGATTCATCGGATCTTCCCAATGGTGCGATGAGGGGCCTGAACCTGATCGCCGAGACTATTCGGTTGAGCGTCGGTTGCAACGGCTGGCACCACGAAGTTGGGGGTAAACCTTACGCGTTATGGTTACAGCGCCCCGCCCCGCACCCTTGCAGTGCTTGTCGTGAACCGGTCTCGCCCGCGCCGCCTACATTTGATATCGCAGCAGAAATGCGGAGATGGAACTTTTCCGCCGGTTCCGGGTTCGGGGATTTGGCATTGCGTGTTTCAGGGGCATCCCCATGAGGCGCGGGGGCGATATCGAAGTTTCGGCTATTTCGCCGGGGGAAGCACCGTTGGCGCATCCGGACTACGGCCGCATTTTCTTGGGGCAAAGCGAGCTCGCGCTGCGGATGCGGGGCTTTGACTGGGCCCGAACATCGATTGGGTCGCCGGAGGCTTGGCCGCAAAGCTTGAAGACGGCCGTCGGCATCATGCTGACATCGCAACAGCCGATTTGGATCGGCTGGGGCGACGAACTGATCTATCTGTACAACGATCCCTATAAATCGATCATCGGCGGCAAGCACCCGTGGGCGCTCGGGCGCCCCACCTCGGTCGTTTGGCGGGAGATCTGGGGCGACATCGGACCGATGCTGGACAAAGCGATCGGCGGTCACGAGGGCACCTACGTCGAGTCGCAACTCCTTATCATGGAGCGCAACGGCTATCCGGAGGAGACCTATTACACTTTTTCATACAGTCCGATTTTTACCGAAGATGGAGTGGCGCGAGGGATATTTTGCGCCAATACCGACGATACCAAGCGTGTCATAGGCGAGCGCCAGCTCGCATTGCTTCGGGAATTGGCCGCGAGCACGACGGACGCACGGACCTGGCAACAGGCCTGCGCCCGCATTGCCAGCGCGCTAACGACAAACGCCCGCGATCTGCCATTCGCGCTGATTTACATGCTGGAGCCGGGAGGGCGCAACGCTTCGCTTGCCGGGTTGGCTGGTATTGACGCCGGCCATCCGGCGGCGCCGGCCACGATAACCCTGGACGCTTCGGAAATCTGGCCGCTGGCCGATGCTCTCGGCCAAAGCGCGCCGTGTGTCGTCAAGCATATCGCCAGAAAAGCCGGCGCAGACTTCCCCAGCGGACCCTGGGACAGCCCGCCTGGCGATGCGGTGGTGATTACTATTCCGTCGAGCGGCGAGAGCGGCCGTTCGGGCTTTCTTATCGTCGGACTGAATCCGTTCAGAATATTGGAGGACGATTACGCGGGCTTCCTCGGCCTTGTGGTCGGGCAAATCGCGGCCGCCATCGCCCACGCCGAGGCCTACGAGCAGGAGCGCCATCGCGCCGAAGCCTTGTCCGAGATCGACCGAGCCAAGACGGCGTTCTTTTCCAACACAAGTCATGAGCTTCGAACGCCGCTCACCCTCATGCTGAGCCCGCTTCAGGAGTTGCTGGCGCGCGACCACGGCGCGCCGAGGATAGTTGCCGAGCGCAGCGAACTCGAGCTGATCCATCGCAACGGCGTCAGGCTGCAAAAGCTCGTCAACACGTTGCTTAATTTTTCGCGCATCGAAGCGGGCCGCGTGCAAGCCGTCTACGAGCCGGTGGATCTGGCGGCCTACACCGCCGATCTCGCGAGCACCTTCCGTTCGGCCATGGACAAAGCCGGCCTGCGTTTTGTCGTTGACTGTCCGGTTCTACCCGAACAGGTCTACGTCGATCGCGATATGTGGGAGAAGATCGTCCTTAATCTGATCTCCAATTCCTTCAAATACACGCTTGAAGGAGAGGTCGCGGTGGCATTGCGCGCGGACGCCGACGGCCGCGGCGTCACGCTGACGGTTCGGGATAGCGGCGTTGGCATTCCGGCCGACGAACTGCCGCGCCTGTTCGAACGTTTCCATCGCATTCCAGGTCAGAACGGCCGAACCCAAGAAGGCACCGGGATCGGATTGGCGCTGGTCCAGGAACTGGTGCGGCTACACGGCGGAAAAGTCCAGGCGCAAAGCGCCGCCGGCCGCGGCACCGCGCTTATGGTGTCGCTGCCGACCGGCACTGCGCACCTGCCGGCGGCAAGCATTCGAAGCGGCCGTGCGCTCTCCGAGGCCGGCGTCAACGCCGAAGCCTTTGTGGAGGAAGCGCTGCGATGGTTGCCGGGGGAAGAGAACGCCGCTGCGACGGATCTCAATAAGACCATTTTGGGAATGGCCCCCGAGACGGCGATTGCGGCACATCGCGCCGTCGTCCTGCTCGCCGACGATAATGCCGATATGCGCAACTATGTGCGGCGCTTTCTCTCGGAGCACTACATCGTCGAAGCTGTAAGCGACGGCCAGGCGGCGCTCGATGCCGCACAACGGCGCCGTCCCGACCTCGTCTTGACCGACATCATGATGCCGCGACTTGATGGCTTTGGCCTGTTGCGCGCTTTTCGCGCCGACGCAGGGCTCCGCGACGTTCCCATCATCCTGCTCTCCGCCCGCGCCGGTGAAGAAGCGAGCGTCGAGGGATTGGAATCCGGCGCCGACGACTATCTGACCAAGCCGTTCAATGCGCGTGAGTTGCTGGCGCGGGTGCGCGCCAATCTCGATCTGGCAACGCTGCGGCGCGAGACGGTGCGGATCGAGACCGAGCTGCGGCGCCAGGCTGAAGTGGCGCAAGAGCGCGCCGAAAGCATCTTGGCCAGCATCAATGACGGCTTTCTGACGCTCGACCAGGACTGGAATTTTAATTTCGTCAATGCGGCTGCGGAACGCATGCTTCGCCGAAACCCCGAAGAGCTGATCGGAAAATGCATCTGGGACCTCTATCCGGAGGCTCTCGGCTCGGCAGTCGATATCAATTACCGCCGCGCCATGGCGGAGCGCGTGAGCGTCGCTTTCGAGCATTATTCACAGTCGCCGCGGCGATGGTTCGACATTCGCGCCTATCCGGCCCGCGATGGCGGCTTGTCGGTATATTTCCAGGACATCACCGAGAGAAAGCAGGCGGAAGAGACGCTGCTGCGTCTCAACGAGACGCTCGAGACTCAGGTCGCCGAACGCACCGAAGAGCTGCAAGCCAAGGAAGCCCGGCTGCGGACCATTTTTCAGACGAGCTTCACCTATCAGGGCCTGATGGCGCTTGACGGCACGCTGCTCGACGCCAACGCTACCTCGCTGGAAGACGTTGGCGCAAAGCTCGAGGACTTGGTCGGCAAGCCGTTCTGGGAGACACCCTGGTTCACCGGCACGCCTGGGATGTCCGAGTTTGTGCGCGACGCAGTCCCGGTCGTCGCCAAGGGCGAGACCCTGCGCCGAGAGATTTGCGTGAGCCTCCCGGTAGGCGGGTGGCGGTGGTTTGACTTCCAGATGCGTCCGGTCCGCGATGAACAGGGCACGGTCGTAGCCATCGTACCGGAGGCGGTCGAGGTCACGGCGCGGCGGCAGGCCGAAGAGGCGTTTCGGCAGTCGCAAAAGATGGAGGCGATCGGTCAACTCACCGGCGGCGTCGCCCATGACTTCAATAACTTGCTGACGATCATACGCTCCTCCTCGGATCTCCTCAGGCGGCGCGAACTGCCCGAAGACCGGCGCAAGAAATACATCGACGCCATATCGGATACCGCCGACCGCGCGGCGAAGCTCACCAGCCAGCTCCTGACTTTCTCGCGCCGCGGCGCGATGAATCCCCGCGTCTTCGACGCCGTGGACCGGCTGGAACGCATCACCGAGATGCTCGGCACCATTCTGGGACCGCGCATCGCGCTTGCGCTCGATGTTTCCGAACGTCCGCTGCCGGTCGAAGCCGATATCAACCAGTTCGAAACCGCCCTGGTCAATCTCGCGGCGAATGCAAGGGACGCCATGGACGGTAGTGGGACGTTGAAAATCCACCTGACAACGGCTCGGAGCGCCGCGGCCAACGACGGCACAACGGCAACGGACGAGTTCGTCGCCGTCGCGGTCAGCGATTCCGGCTGCGGCATGGCGCCCGATCACGTCGAGAAGATATTCGAACCGTTTTTTACCACCAAACAAGTCGGTCAGGGCACTGGCCTGGGGCTCTCCCAGGTCTATGGCTTTGTCAAACAGTCCGGCGGCTCGGTCGCCGTTCAAAGCGAGGTCGGACAAGGAACAACCATAACGTTACGCCTGCCCCTGAGCAGGAAGCCAATTCAACCGCCCGATGACGCTGTAACGGCGGCGCGAAACGCGCCAACGACGCGCGGGACCGTCTTGGTGGTCGAGGACAACACGGAAGTTGGCGAGTTTGCCTCTCAGCTCCTCAAGGATTTGGGCTACCAGACGACACTGGCGCGCAATGCCGAAGAAGCGCTCCAATTATTGGATGAGGAGGCCGATCGTTTCGACATCGTGTTCAGCGATGTCGTCATGCCGGGCATGGACGGCGTATCGCTCGGCCGAGAAATCCGCCGGCGTCTGTCCCACCTGCCTTTTGTGCTCACCAGCGGCTACAGCAACGTTCTGGCCGAGGAAGGCAACCGCGACTTCGAATTGCTGCAGAAGCCGTACTCCGTCGAGGACCTCTCGCGAACGCTGCGGCAGGCCTTGAAGAATCGGCGGCCCCTTTAGGGGTTGCGCTTCGCCAGGCGCCGCGTCGGGCCGTCAACCGGCGCGGGCTGGAAATTGCAATGTTAGCATGAGCCCTGTAAGCCGACACCCGCTGTGTGCTTCCGTCCCAGGTCGACGATGACTCCTCCCACTTTGTTTTCGCCATTCCAGCTTGGCCCGCTCACATTGCCGAACCGCATCGTGATGGCGCCGATGACGCGCAATCGCGCCGGAGCGGACAATGTGCCGGGGCCGCTCAACGCCACCTATTATGCGCAGCGCGCAAGCGCCGGACTGATCGTCAGCGAGGCGACGCAGGTGTCGCCACAAGGCGTCGGCTATCCGGGCACGCCCGGCATCCACAGCGATGCGCAGATTGCCGGCTGGAAGCTCGTCACCGACGCGGTGCATGGCGCCGGCGGCCGCATCTTTCTGCAGCTTTGGCATGTCGGACGTATTTCGCATTCGTCGCTGCAGCCCGGCGGCGCGCTGCCGGTCGCGCCGTCGGCGATCGCGCCGGCCGGCAAGGCCTGGACGCTCGACGGCATGAAGGACTACGTCACCCCGCACGCCCTCGACATCGCGGAAATCGCCGGCACCGTCGAGGATTTCCGGCGTGGCGCGCAAAACGCACAGGCGGCCGGCTTCGACGGCGTCGAGTTGCATGGCGCCAACGGCTATCTGGTCGATCAGTTTTTGCGCGACGGCGCCAATCGCCGCACCGACCGCTATGGCGGCAGTGCGCAGAACCGCGCGCGCTTTCTGCTCGAAGTGACGGAGGCAATCACCGGGGTTTGGGGCGCCGGCCGCGTCGGCGTGCGGCTATCGCCGACCAATCCCTATAACGATATCGTCGACAGTCATCCGGCGGAGACATTTGCGACCGCGGTCGACGAGCTTAATCGCTTCGGCCTGGCTTACCTCCACGTGGTCGAGCCTGGCGCGAGCGATCCGGTCGCGGCGGGCGAAATACCCGACATTCGATTTTTCAGAAGACTCTGGCGCGGCCCGCTGATCGGGAACAAAGGCTACGATCTTGCGCGCGCCGAGACCGCGCTCCGCGACGGGACGGCCGATCTCGTATCGTTTGCCGCGTTGTTTCTTGCCAACCCTGATTTGCCCGCGCGCATGCGCCGGGGCGGGCCGTTCAATCCGCCGGACCGCGCGACGTTCTATGGCGGCGGTGCGAAGGGCTACATCGATTACCCGGCCCTGGCAGGCTGACCGCAATTATAACTTCTTTATCATCAATGGCTTAGGCGATAACTGCAATTCTGTGACGCCGGTCACTTCATTGCGGGAAAGGAGCCAATAAAAGCTAACTTGCGGTTAATAGTTCGTTGACGCGGGGAGCATTCCGATGACAGCCGCCCTGAAATATCTGAGCCAAATGACCGACGCGATCTTCGCGAGCCAGATGGAACGCGCGGCGGTTAGGATTTGCCAGCGGCAACACATCTTCCGCCGTCCCGCGCGATAATCAGCGATCAGACGCCGAGCTTTCCCGCCAGTTCCTCGAGACTCTTAGCCGCGACATCGACCGGCACGGCCGGCGCGGCCTCGCCTTTTCCGGCACCGTGTTCGTTCGGGCGCGCGATATGCGCGGTGGCGAGCCCCAGCGAGGCAGCGGCTTTCAGATCGTTGGAGTGGGCGGCCACCAGCATGCAGTCGTGCGGTGCAAGATCGAGCGCCTCCGCGGCGGCAAGATAGACGCGCGGCTTCGGCTTGAAGTCGCCGCGCGATGTCGGCGCCGAGGATCGCGTCCCAAGGAAAATTGTTACGTCGCGCGATATCGATCATCAGAGAAATATTGCCATTCGATAGCGGTGACAGGAGATATTTGCGTTTGAGCCGGACGAGCCCAGGCGGAACGTCGGGCCAGGCATCGAGCCGGTGCCAGGCGAGATTGAGTTCGCGCAGTTGCTCTTCGTTCAGCGGGCCGGTCTTAAAGCGCTTGAGCGTTATCTCCAGATTGCGCCGGTGCAGCACATCGAGCTTGCAATAGGCCATGCGGCCCGAGCGAACTTCCTCCAAGGCGCCCTGGTATTCGCCGCGCCAGGCGTCGGCGAAGGCCGGCCAATCGAGAGCATAGCCAAGCGGCTTGAGCATCGCTTCGGCTTCGCGCGCGATCGAGGTACGAAAATCGGTGAGCGTGCCGAAGACATCGAAGAAAAGGGCTTTCACATCGGGCGTCATATTTCGCTCCCCGCCGGTGCGGACAAGTGAAGCAAGAATAAGCTCCTTCTACCAGAGCGGGCGCTCCGCCGGAGGGCGCCGCACGTCTCGACAGCCAATTGAAAGCCCGTTATCGGTGCCTGCTTCGACCACGCCGCCACCAACGCTGCGACAACGGACAAGGATGGGGGCATTAGACCCCCCGCGAGAGGAAACCATGCGCGAGATGCAATCGCCCCGCCTGCCCAAGCTCAATCCGGAGACCTTTACGCCCGAACAGAAGGCGCTCGCGGATTCCATCAAGTCCGGCCCGCGCGGCGTGTTCAAGCTGTCCGGCCCGTTTGCGATCTATCTGCATTCACCCGCCTTCGGCGAACTGGCGCAGAAGCTCGGCGGCCATGTACGCTTCAAGACCAGCGTGCCGCCGCGGCTTTCGGAGCTCGCCATCTTGTGCACCGCTCATTTCTGGAAGGCGCAATACGAGTGGGCCGCACACGCCGTGATCGCCGAGAAGCAGGGCGTCAAGCCGGAAACCATCCGCGCCATTCAGCTCGGCAGGCCGCCGAAATCGGCGCCGAAGGACGAGATGGCGATCTATGATTTCGTCAAAGAGCTTTACGCCAAACGGCGCGTCTCGACGCCGACTTTCAACCGCGTGAAGAAACTCTCGGCGACGCCGGCACCGTCGAACTCGTCGGCATCCTCGGCTATTACGCCATGGTGTCGATGACGCTCAACACCTTCCGCGCGCCGCTGCCGGAAGGCGTGAAGCCGGCATTTCCCGAGCCGAAGTAATCCGGTCGGCGTCATTGCGAGGAGCGAAGCGACGAAGCAATCCTGCGACCGCCGTCTGGATTGCTTCGCTTGCGCCCGCAATGACGGTTGTACTTACTTCTTATCCATCTGCATCATGCCGCCGCCGGAGTTTTGCATCATCATGCCGCCGCCGTGGTCGCCCATCATCATGCCGCCGCCGCGACGACGCCGTGGCGCCGGCGCGCCGATGGCCGCGATCGGATAATCGACATCGACCGTGCCGGCCTTGTCGAATTTCAGCGTGGCTTTGACGTCCTGGCCGGCTTCCAGCGGATGCTTGAGATCGACCAGCATCATGTGATAGCCGCCCGGCTGCAGCGTCACCGTCTCGCCCGGCTTGATTTCGAGGCCGCCCTCGACCGGACGCATTTTCATCACCCCGCCTTCCATGGTCATGCTGTGGATCTGGCATTGCGCCGCGGCATCGCTCGACACGCAGCTGACCCGATCCGGCGCTCGTGCCTTTGTTGGTGATCGTCATATAGCCGGCGGCGGACGATCGCGCCCTTCGGCGTCGCGCGCGCCCAGGGCTGCGAGATGTGCATCGAGCCGACATCGTAATCGGCCGCCCGCGCCGGCAGGTTCGCGAATTGCGTCAAGATCAAAGGCGACGCCAGTGCCGCGAGCGTTGCGGCCATGCTGCGTATTTTAGACTTCCGAATGAAGTGCATCATCATAGTGCTCCATGTTGAATGCTTGCCCGAGCGGCAAAGCCGTTGCCGCCATGTCGTGACGCTCAGGCAAGCGGCGGAGCGCGGCAGCGATGGGCGCGGGCGGCGCGCTGATATGAAATCGGCGCCGCCTCGGCGATGACGGCGGGATTGACCGCGCCGCATAGCGGCGCATAGCCCGTCGGCAGAGCCGGAACCGGACAAAGCGGCGTGCCGCCGCAACATCCGGTAAGACAGGCGCCGAGGCAGTCCGGGGCATGTCCGGCCGGAACCGAGTGCCCGGTCCCGAGGCCCGCGCAGATCGGCACGGCGGCGAATTCGCGCCGGCTGGCGGGGCGCCGATCGCGAGCAAGATGGCTTGCAGCGCAAGCGCATAGGCCGCCGCCAGCGCCACGATCGTCCGTGAACAAGATCGCGTGGTCATTGCCCAAATCTAGAGCAGTTCGGCGGTCGTTGGAATGGCAAGGATAGCGAAGGAAACCCGATGGGCCCGTGGGCATTGCCGCCGGGCACGCTTATATATTCGGTCATTCGAGATTTCGCGACGGAAGGGTATCCTGGCAAAATGCAGGTAGCGCCGAAGCAACCAGAACCGCGTCATGACGGCAAGCTCGGGCAGGTGCTGCAATTCCCGCAGCGGCGTCATGGCGCGCCGAATTTTTCGAAAGCGGCCGGTGCGGCCGGCAAACCCGACCCCGTACTGCTCGACCATCTTGCGCGCTACGAAGAGGACGCGCCGATCGATTACCGCCAGCGCACGCTGATGAACGTCATTGCGATGGCCATCGTGACGTTGCTCGTCGCAGCCGGGGTCTGGATCGCCGACACCATCGCGGTCATGGAAAAGGACGAGGACTGCGTCATGCAGGGCCGCGCCAATTGCGCGCCGATCGAGCTGCCGATTTCGACACAGGCAATAAAGCGCGGGTTGCGACGGATCAGTTCCGCGGCTGCGGTGCCGTCGAGGCGTCGGAGGTCGCGCGCGTATGCTCCGGGCGCGGCGATCACGGGCGTGCCGCCGTCCGCTGCCGGCTTGTCGGGAGCAGTCGAATTCATCGCGCCATCGCCCGTTTTGGCAGGCGCTGCCGGTGCCGATGGAATGGCTTCGGGCTTCGCGACCTCGCCTGCGGGACCGGTCTTGGCTGCCGCATCAGTCCCGCCCGGCGCGCTGACCTGCGTCCGGCGTGAGACCCGCCGGGCGGCGCGCCCCGCCAATCACCGCCATAACCTCGGCGATGACCCGGGCATGCAATCGCGGCGACTTGTCGATGGTGAGATGGTCGATGCTCCGATCGGAACTCACATCGACATTGACCAGCGTACCGTGGAAGCCGGCACCGCGGCGCATATAGGCGTAGTCGCGCTGGGTGATGTTGAGGACACGCGCGACGTTCGGCGATGCGTAGAACGACTGGGTGCCGTCAAACGGCACCACGAGCGCTACCGGCACGCCTTTCGTGCCGAGATACTCGGCCATTTCCATGACCGCATCGGCGCCGAGCGAATGGCCGATCAGAATGATCGGTCCTTCGCTGCCGGCCTTGTAACGCGCGGCGGCACCGTCGGCGAGCGACTGCCAGTCGGCGTGATTATCGACGGTGGTGTAGACGCCGCGCCGGTCCAATTCCGTCGCCAGCGTGTCCATGCCGAGCGAGAAAATATTCATCAGTCCGCGCAGCAGATAAACGTGCGCGCGCGACTGCGCCATGCTCGGATTCGTTCCGCCCGCGAGCATCATCGCTGCCGCCAGCATCCCGATCGCTGAAATTCGCCACCGACCCGTCATAGCCTCCTCACACTTGCTGCCCGACACCCGAACCCTACGCGCCCTGGTATTCTACGTAAGCCCCATCGCACTGCCAGATTCCGCGGCTGAAATCCCCCTGAATTCGGAGTGCGAGCCGAATGTGGGCGCGACCTGTGCCAAAAATGCCACGTGCCGCACCCATGCGGAACTCAATAGATGCCCGGAATCACGCGAGAAGTGCGGCGCATATATGACCGGTATTCGTCGCCGAAGGCGGTGATCATCATCTCCTCCTCGCGTCCCACCCGGCCGAAAAACAGAATGCCGAACCCGATCAAGCCGGCAGGCCCTGCAATCCAATTAGGCAACAGCAGGAGTTGCGCCAGCGCCATCAGCCAGAAGCCCGAATACATCGGGTGCCGGACCACGCCGTAGACGCCGGTTGTGACGAGGGTGTGGCGTTCCCGCAAATCGAGGCTGACAGACCAGTTCTGGCCGAGATCGCGATGGGTCCGGTAAAACAGCCACAGACAGACCCCATCGACGGCGACGCCCAGGTAGCTCAGCGCCGGGACAAACGGATAATCGGCAAAGCGCGGAAAGTGGGTGGCGATATAGATCACCGGCACGATGCCGAGCCCGCTGAGTGAAGCGGCAAGCAGCGCGAATTCCCGCGCGCCGCGGGCCGAATAGCGCACCGGCGTCTTCCTCGCGCGCCGCCCCGGTTGCTGTCGCAAAATGGCCCACGCGATGCCGAACGCGAGCCAAATGATTTTCGAAAGCGTCGCCGTCACGGATTATCGCTCCACGCTATGCACAAGCGCGGCCGCGGCAGTGGCGCCGCCCGCTTCGTCGGCATCGGCGTCCGAAAGGCTGCCATCGGCGGCAAAGGCCGCGACCACCCGGTCAGGATTGTCGACGCGCTCGGTAAGCGCGCAGCGGCCCGCAGCACAGCATGTAATAGTCATAGAAGTAGCGCCGCTCATTGCCCATCACGGCCTGACGGTGGATCCGCAGGAAATTGAGGCGGAAGCGCCGATAGGTGCGCTCCTCCAGCATCATGCGAATGCGAATGGTTTTGACGATCGGCTTGCCGGTAGGCGCGATACCGACGGCGGCGACGGGATCGACTTTGTACACATTGATGACGTCGACCAGCGCCTGATATTCCACCCAGTAAAGCGAAGGCGCGTTCGCTACCCTGCCGACCGCTTCGCGAAGCCAGCCGGCCGCCGGATGCAAGCGCAACCTTCAAGAGTGACGAGCCGCTCGACACCAGATGAAGCGGCTTGCCGCGACCGCCGAGCTGCGGATCGAGCTTGAGCGCGCGATCGAGCACAATGATCGAAAGCGGCGCGCCGAGACTGTGACCGTCGAACACGATTTCGTCGGCGTCGGTGTCGCCGACCAGGCGAACGAGTTCGTGCGCCAGACGATCAAGCCGCATCTCGACCTCCGGCCGCGGACTCGATGGATGAGGTCGCGGGCGAAATACCAATCATCGAGCGCATAGCGGATGTGCAGCATGCGGCCGAACGAAAAACGCAGGCCGATGAAAATTGCGAGCCAAAGCAGCGGTGCGAGCACGTCAGGATAGGGCAGTCCGGCGTGACCGGCGACGTAGCGCGTCAGGCCGATCGCGAGCCAGGTCATGCCGAGGATGTAGACCAAGGGAGAAAGAAAGAACCCGCCGTAGCGCCAGGCCACGATGAAATATTTCACAACCGTCCCGGTCAGGATGAATTCCATCAGGGCGGCGATGCCGAGCGGGAACCGCAGCCAATCGCTTGCGGCCGCGTCGGCGATGATGAAATCATCCCAGCGGAACTGGTGAAAATCGGTGACGACCCGCCAGTTCGGCCCCCATGTCTCGATGGACCAGGTCGCCACCGCGCCGTCGGGCGCAAGGCGAAGCGCCGACACTTTGGCCTCGACGTTCCAGGCTTTGCGAAAACGCGCCATTTCGCGAATGAAACGGCGATGCTGGTGTTCCGGCCCGACCGGCTCGTAGCCGGTCATCTGCACAAAGCAACGTTTGCGCACCAGCGCGTCGGGCATCGCGGGACCTCTCGGCGGGTTCATTAGGTAATATGCCCCGGGCGATCAAGCGCGGCCCGGATCGGCCACCGCTCGGCGGGCCGCGATAAACGCTTGGGCACAGGCCCGAATCGGCGTTATCCGTCACCGACCTAGCACGCTAACGGCTGGGGCGGCCGCCGTTGAACTTCGCCACATCCTTCGCTATACGGGGCGTTCACAATTGAGGGGCCCGGCATAACGGGCTTGCTCGCGCCGGGCTGGGCCGGCGCTCATTCCTCTAAAGACCTAAAGAGCATGCCCGATGTCCACCACGTTCGATAAAGTGGCTGAAATCATTGCGGAAACTTGCGATATCCCGCGTGAAAATATCAAGCCGGAAAGTCACGCCATCAACGATCTCGAAATCGACAGTCTCGATTTCCTCGACATTGCTTTCGCCATCGACAAGGCCTTCGGCATCAAGCTGCCGCTCGAGCAGTGGACCCAGGAAGTCAATGACGGCAAGGCGACGACCGATCAGTACTTCGTGCTGAAGAACCTGTGCGAGCGTATCGACGAGCTGATCGCTGCCAAAGGCGCCTGAGGCGCCGGGGATGCGTCTTGAATATTTTCAGATGGTCGACCGCTTCGTCGAGGTGAATGCCGGCGAACGTTTGGCGCGCGCCATCTGCACCGTGCCGAAAGAGAGTACGGTTTTCGAGGGCCATTTTCCGGGCTATCCGCTGATGCCCGGCGTGCTCTTGATCGAATGCATGGCGCAAACGACCGGCTGGCTGGTAAGCGCGCTGACGGGTTTTACGGGCTTGCCGGCGCTCGCCGGCGTCAAGGAAGCCAAGATCCGCACCGCCGTATTTCCCGGCGACGTGCTCGAATTCGAAGGCAGGGTCGTGCACGAAGGATCGGGTTACGCCATCGGCGAAGCCAAGGTACGCTGCAAAGGCGCCGCGGTCTGCGACGCCCAGCTCACCTACCGCATCATCCCCTATCCGAGCCCGGAATTGCGCGCCGGCCTATGGGAGTGGGCGGAACGCATCAACTTTCCGGCCAAGGAGTTCGCGAAGTGACCGAGCGCCGCGAGGTGTGGATCACCGGCGTCGGTCTGCTCACCTGTCTCGGCGAGGGGCTGGACACTGCCTGGACTCATCTCGAGCGCGGCGATCCGCCGCCCTACGACGACAAGAGCTTTGCGCCTTACATCGTGCATCAGCTTCAGCCGATGAGCTTACGACAAGCAGATCCCGAAAAAGAGCGATCAGCGCCAGATGGAGACTTGGCAGCGGGTCGGCGTTTACTCCGCCGGCATGGCGCTGACCGATGCCGGCATCGCCGGCAATGCCGAATTGCTCGACCACACCGACATGATCGTCGCCGCCGGCGGCGGCGAGCGCGACATCGCGGTCGATACCGCGATCCTGGCCGGCGTGCGCAAGACCAATCAGCCCGGCGCCTTTCTCAACGAGCGGCTGATGAGCGATCTGCGCCCGACCCTGTTCCTGGCGCAACTGCCCAATCTGCTCGCCGGCAATATCTCGCTGGTGCACGGCGTCGTCGGCTCCTCGCGCACCTTCATGGGCGAGGAAGCCGGCCGGCGTCGACGCGGTGCGCGTCGCGCAGGCGCGCATTGCCGCCGGTCAGAGCGAGCTGACGCTGGTCGGCGGCGCCTATCACGGCACCCGCTGGGACGTGCTGCTGGCTTTCGAGCTCGGCGGCGTCGTGCTCAAGGACAAATTCGCGCCGGTCTGGGATCGCGGCCCCGAAGGCGGCATCGCCTTCGCCACCATGGGCGCCTTCCTGGTGCTGGAAAGCTCGCGAGCACGCCAAAGCCCGCGGTGCGCGGCCCCGGGCGCGGATTTCCAAGGTCTTTTCCGACCGCAATGCGCGCAAGCCCGGCGAAACCGAGGCCTCGCTGCGCCGGCAGTGGGATGCGGTCGCGCCGCAAGTCGACCGGGCGCACGCCGCCGTCATTTCCGGCGCCGCCGGCCTCGAGCCCGCGACCTCGGCCGAGCGTCATGTTCTCAAGGACATCGGTCTTCCGGTTCGCAATACCGGTACGTATATCGGGCATGGGGTCGATACCCAGTTCATGGCCAATCTGGGCATCGGCTGCGCGGCGATCGAGCACGGCAAGCTGTTCGCCCCGACCGGGAGCGGCGATACCGGCGAAAGCCCGCCGGAGCTGTCGCAGGTCGTCGTCACCAGCGTCGGCAATTGGCGCGGCGAAGGGCTTGCGCTGCTCGAACGGGTCGAATTGAAGGGAAACCGTCATGACATCGACGTCCCACCGCAGCGCGCATCGCGACAGAGCCGGCCGCCCGGTGATCGCCGTCACCGGCATGGGCGTCGTCACCTCGCTCGGCGTCGGCAAGGCCGACAACTGGGCGAAACTGACCGCCGGCCAATCCGGCATCCGCCGCATTTCGCGCTTCCCGCTCGACGGCCTGCGCACCACGATCGCCGGCACGGTCGACGACGTCTACAAGGACTACATGCCGCCCGCGGAACTCTCCGAGCGCATCGCGCTGCTCGCCGGCGAAGAGGCGATCGCGCAATCCGGCATCGGCAGCAAAGGCCGCTTTCCCGGCCCGCTGTTTCTGGCTCTGCCGCCGCTCGAAATCGAATGGCACTACCGCATCGCAGATGGCCGAGAAGGCCGTGCCCGACAACGACGCCGGCTATCCCGACCTGATGCGGGTGGCGCGCGAGCCGCAATTCTCGCCGATCTACGAGACGCTGAAATACGGCATCATCGGCGAGCACCTCGCCGAGCATTTCGGCACCGAAGGCTCGCCGATCTCGCTCACCACGGCCTGCGCCTCGGGCGCCACCGCGATCCAGCTCGGCGTCGAGGCGATCCGCCGCGGCGAATGCAAGGCGGCGCTTGCGGTCGGCGCCGACGGCTCGATGACGCCGGAATCGCTGGTGCGCTTCTCGCTGCTCTCGGCGTTGTCGACGCAGAACGATCCGCCGGAGCAGGCGTCGAAGCCGTTCTCCAAAAATCGCGACGGTTTCGTGCTCGCCGAAGGCGCCGGCGCCCTGGTGCTCGAAGACTACGACTACGCCATGGCGCGCGGCGCCAAAATTCTCGGCATCCTCGAAGGCTGCGGCGAGAAATCGGATTCCTTCCACCGCACCCGCTCGAGCCCCGACGGCAAGCCGGTGATCGCCTGCATGCGCAACGCGCTCGCCGACGCCGGCGTCGGGCCGGAGGACGTCGATTACATCAACGCCCACGGCACCTCGACGCCGGAAAACGACAAGATGGAATGTCTCGGCGTCTCCACCGTGTTCGGCGAGCGCATCCGCAGCATTCCGATGTCGTCGAACAAATCGATGATCGGTCATACGCTGACCGCGGCGGGCGCCGTCGAAGCGGTGATTCAGCCTGCTGACGCTCGAACAATCAGCGCATTCCGCCGACCATCAATCACACCATGCCGGATCCCGGCGATTCCGCTCGATGTCGTGCCGAACGTGGCGCGCGACGCCAAGGTGACGCGCGCCATCTCCAATTCGTTCGGCTTCGGCGGCCAGAATGTTTCGCTGGTGCTGACGCGGGAGCCGGCGTGACCGGCGCCGCGCGCCAACACGTTGGACAAGCAACCGAGCGCGGCACCGGCGCGGACGATGCGCGCGCTGACGCTGGTCGGCGACCGCAAGATCGAGATTGCTCGACATTCCGGCGCCGCCTGCAGCCTGGCCGCCGGCGAAGTGCAGATCGGCATCAAGGCGATCGGGCTCAATCATATCGACGTCTGGGGCTGGCGCGGCATGGCCTTCGCCAAGCGCAAGCTGCCGCTGATCGTCGGCGTCGAGGCTGCGGGCGAGATCGTTGCGGTCGGGCCCGGATGTCACCTCGTCGCAAGGTCGGCGACCGCGTCGTCGCCTACGGCGCGCTGACCTGCGGCACCTGCAAGGCCTGCCGCGAGGGCCGCGATAATCTGTGCGAAAACGTCGGCAGCATCATGGGCTTCCATGTCGACGGCTTCGCCCGCGACCTCATCAACATGCCGGCGCGGCTCGTCGTGCCGATCCCCGCGGGCGTGAGCTTCCGCGACGCCGCCTGCGCGCCGGTCGCGTTCGGCACCGTGCAGCACATGCTGTTCGACAATGCCAAGCTCGAACCGGGCGAAACCATTCTGGTGCAGGCCGGCGGCTCCGGCATCGGCTCGACCGCCATCAAGATGGCGAAGGCGATCGGCGCCACCGTCATCACCACCGTCGGCGACGACGCCAAAGCGGAAAAGGCCAAGGCGCTCGGCGCCGATCACGTCATCAATTACCGCACCGAGCCGCTTCGAAACCATCGTGCGCAAGCTCACCGGCAAGAAGGGCGTCGATGTCGCCTTCGAGCATGTCGGCCCCGACACGTTCAACGGCTCGCTGCTTTGTCTCAAGCGCGGCGGCCGGCTCGTCACCTGCGGCTCGACCACGGGCCAGTCGATCACCATGAATCTGTTCCAGCTTTATCTGCAGCAATACCGCATCTTCGGCTCGTTCGGCTGCTCGATGCGCAATATCCGCGAGAGCCTCGCCAAGATGGCGTCGCGGGCTCACCCCGGTGATCGACACCGAAGTGCCGCTCGCCGAATTCGAGCGCGGCCTGGCGCGGCTCGAAAGCCGGCAGGTGTTCGGCAAGATCATCGTCATGTTCTGATGCGCGGCGGCGCGTTTCAAGCCTCTGCTCGATGCGGCGTCCGGCGCGCTTACGGTCGGACTGCTCGGCGCGATCAAGCATACCGACCGCAAGCGCATGGCGAATTTCGCCGGCGCGCTGCATGCGCAAGGTCGGCCCGCTGTTCAAGGAACACCGCATCGGCCGCGAGCAATTGCGCGCCGCGTTCCCGGAAAAATCCGATGCCGAGATCGAAACAATTCTCGGCGGCGTCTGGGACAATCTCGGCCGCATCGCCATCGAGTTCGCCCATCTCGACGAATTCTGCGTCGAGGGTTTCGGCACGCCGACGCCGACGTCATCACCTATCCGCCGGAATCGAAGGAGCGCTACGACCGGATCATGCAAAAGCGGCAAGGCCACGATCGGCTTTGCCGCGCATCTCGCCAATTGGGAACTGCCCGGCGTCGGCGCCAAACTGATCGGCGTCAAATCCGCCGTGCTGTTCCGGCGGCCGAATATCGGCGCCGTCAGCGACGTCATCATCAAATTGCGCGAGCCGCTGATGGGCGAATTGATCCCGACCGGGCTCGACGCGCCGGTCAAACTGGCGCGGCTGCTGCAGTCCGGCGTCCATGTCGGCATGCTCGCCGACCAGCACTACAGCAAGGGCGTCGAAGTGACTTTCTTCGGCCGGCCCTGCCTCGCCAATCCGCTGATCGCGATGCTCGCGCGGCAGACCGAATTGCCGATCTACGGCATGCGCGTCGTGCGCAATCCCGACGGCAACAGCTTTTGGGGCGAAGTCTCCGACCCGGTCGAGCCGGTGCGCGATGCCGACGGCCGCATCGATATCAAAGGCACGATGCAGGCGATCACGTCGGTGATCGAAGGCTGGGTCCGCCAATATCCCGAGCAATGGCTGTGGCTGCACCGCCGCTGGCGGTGAGCCACAGCCACTGAGATCGTACTTGATCTCGAGACTGTTATTTGCCGCGTACGGCGTCTTTGAGCCCGCCGACGGCGTTTTGAATCTTGCCCTTGACCTGATCGGCTTTGCCTTCGGCTTCGGTCTTGCTGTCGCCGGTGACTTTGCCGGCCCATTCCTTGACTTTGCCGGCTGCCTGATTGGCCGAGCCCTCGACGCGATCCTTATCAACCATTTGACGCTCCTGTTTCGGTTCCCTAAGAGAACCCTTGGAGCGCGTCGAAGTTCCGCGTCAGAACCGTTACAGCTTCTTGATGCCGGCCTTGTCGATGATGTCTTTGAACATCGTGATTTCCTTGGTCACGCGCGCCCAGGCCGCGTCCGCGCCCTTGGCGCGCACGAAGAAGCCGGCCTGATAAGAATTTGTCCTTGATTCCGGCGTGGCGAGGACCTTGAGCGTCTCGGCCTCCAGCCATTTGACGCGGCGGGCGGCGTCTTGGCCGGCGCCATCAGCACCGCATCGACGGCGAAGACGAAGTCCTGGATAGCCGGCCTCCGCCATGGTCGGCACATCCGGCATATCCGGCCAGCGGGCTTCCGCGCAAATCGCCAAGCCCGCGCAGCGATCCGGCCTTGATGTGCGGCTGCGCCGGCGCGAGCGAGCCGGAGCAGAGCTGGACGGTGCCGGCCAACAGGGCCTCGATGGCGTCGCCGCCGCCCTTGAACACCACGCTTTCCAGATTGGGCAGATTTTCGCGGCTTTTGAGCACTTCCAATTGCAGTTGCGGCGTCGTGCCGATCGGCGAGCGTCGAGGCATTGAACTTTTCCGGATTGCCGCGCGCAAAGCGCGACGAATTCCTTCATCGACTTCGCCGGCAGATCGGACTTGACCACGAAGATATTGGGCGAGCCGCCCAGTTCGCAGATCGCGACAAAATCCTTGTAGGGATCGTAGGGCAGCTTTTTGTAGAGGCCGTAATTGATCGAATAGGCGTTGGTCGCGAGCAGGATCGTGTAGCCGTCGGGCTCGGAACGCGCGGCATATTCCATGCCGATATTGCCGCCGGCGCCGCCGTGGTTCTCGATGATGAAGGTCTTGCCGGTCGATTGCTGCAAGCGCCGCCGCGACGATGCGGCCGACGATGTCGGACGGGCCGCCCGGCGTATTGGCGACGACGAATTTGACCGGGCGGTCGGGATAATCGGCATAGGCCTGTCGACACCCGGAAGACCGCCGGCGCGGCGACGCCGGCGGCGATCGCGGCAGCGCCCTTGATGATGCCGCGCCGTGACGCCGCTCGTGCGATGAATTTTCTCATAGTCCCCCTTTTCGGCCGCCGCTGTTTTTCCGGCGTGCCGTTACTCGCCGGTCTTGATCCGGGTCCACATCCGGTTGATCAGCCGCTGCGTTTTCGGGTCATGGGCGATGATGGTGTAGAGTTTCGCCATGGTGGCGGCGTCCGGATAGATGGTGCGGTCGTCGAGGATCGACTTGTCGATGAATTGGCTCGGCACGTCGCCATTGGCATAGGACACGTAATTGGTGTTCTTCGCCGCCACTTCCGGCTTGAGCAGATAATTGATCAGTTCGTGCGCCTCTTGCGGGTGCGGGGCGTCCTTCGGAATCGCGAGATTGTCGAACCACAATTGCGCGCCCTCTTTCGGGATCGAATAGCCGATCTCGATGCCGCCTTTGGCCTCGGCCGCGCGCTTTTTCGCCTGGATCACGTCGCCGGAGAAGCCGACGACGAAGCAGATCTCGCCGGTGGCAAGCGCATTGAGATATTCCGACGAATGAAATTTGCGCACATAACGGCCTGATCCTCAGCAACGAGCTGGGTGGCCTTGTCGAGATCGGCAGGATCGCTGCTGTTCGGATCGAGGTGCAGATAATGCAGCGCCGCCGGCATGATGTCGTCTGACGAATCGAGCAGATGAATGCCGCAGTCCTTGAATTTGGAGATCTTGTCCGGATTGAAGACATAGTCCCACGAGTCGATCGCCGCATCGGGCCCGAAAATCTCCTTCACCTTTTTCACATTGTAGCCGATGCCGGTCGTGCCCCACATGTAGTCGACGGCATACTGGTTGCCTGGATCGTAGACGGCAAGCTGTTTGGCGATCTCCGGCCACGCAGAAGCGAGGTTCGGCAGTTTCGACTTGTCGAGTTTCTGAAAAATGCCGGCCGAAATCTGGCGCGCCAGAAAATAGGCGCTCGGCACGACGACATCGTAGCCGGATTGACCGGCCAGGAGCTTTGCCTCCAGCGTATCGTTTGAATCGAAAGTGTCGTAGCGGACCGTGATGCCGGTTTCCTTGGTGAAGGCGTCAAGCACCGTCGGGTCCTGATAGTCCGACCAATTGTAGTAATTGACGACGCGCTCCTTCGGCAGCGCCGGCTGAGCAACAACGAACAGCGCCGCGCTCGCAAGCGCGAGATAAGGAGAAAAGCGGATAGCCGGAAGTTTTCACGTTTCGGTCGGCAGGCCGGCGGCTTTCCAGGCCAATATTCCGCCGGCCAGGTGGGAGCCATAGGCAAAACCCTGCTCCTGCGCGGCAAGCGACGCGGTCACCGAACGGCGGCCGGAGCGGCAGGCAAACACCACTTCGCGCCCGGCCGGGTCGGGAATCTCGGCCGGATCGAATGCCGAGAGCGGCACCAGAACGGCGTCGGGGAAGCGCTCGAGCGCCGTTTCGTTGGGCTCGCGCACGTCGACCAGCACGATGCGGCCTTCCTGCAAGCCGCGCGCGACTTCTTCGGGCGTCAGATCGCGCACAGTGGGGGATGGTTCCGGCATCGAAGGCCTCCTTCGCGGACGACAGCCTAAGGCCTCTTGTTGCCGAGGTGAAGGGGCCACAGCCTGATCCCGAAAGGAGGTCGCCGGCTTTCGGAAAAGATCATGCTCAATAGAATTTGCTTTTAGACCGTCACCTGCGTGCCGACCTCGACCACCCGGTCGGTCGGAATTTGAAAGTAGTCGGTCGCATCGTTGGCCGAACGCGCCAGCGTGATGAACAGCCGGTCCTGCCAGCGCGGCATGCCCGAATGCGGCGCCGGCCGCAGCGAGCGGCGCGACAGGAAGAACGACGTCGACATGATGTCGAACTGCCAGCCGAGCTTGCGCGCGATCGCGAGCGCCCGGGGAACGTTCGGCGATTCCATATAGCCGAAGCGCAGCATCACGCGCATGAAGGTCGAGCCGACCGGCTCGATGCGCACGCGCTTGTCGGCCTCGACCCGCGGCGTATGCGTGGTCTCGACGCTGAGGATGACGTTCTTCTCGTGCAGCACCTTGTAGTGCTTGAGGCTGTGCATCAGCGCGGTCGGCGCGCTTTTCGGATCGCTGGTCAGGAACACCGCCGTGCCGGGAACCCGCTGCGGCGGCTTTTTCTCCAGGATGCGCACCAGATCGTCGAGCGGCGTTTCCAGTTTGCGGGTCTTGGCGAACAGGATCCTGGTGCCGCGCCGCCACGTATACATCACCAGCATGACGAGGCCGCCGAGCGCCAGCGGCACCCAGCCGCCTTCGATCACCTTGAGCATGTTGGCCGACAGGAACGTCAGGTCGATCACCAGGAACGGCACCATCAGCGCCGCCGCGGCGAACGGCGACCACCGCCACATCCGCCAGATCACGATGAAGGCCATCATGCAGGTGACCACCATGGTGCCGGTGACGGCGATGCCGTAGGCCGAAGCGAGCGCGCTCGAGGAACGGAACAGCGCGACCAGCAGAAGGACGCCGACCAGCAGCAGCCCGTTGACCCGCGGCATGTAAATCTGGCCGGCTTGCTGCGCCGAGGTGTGGCGCACTTCGAGCCGCGGCAACAGCCCGAGCTGGATCGCCTGGCTCGTCAGCGAATAGGCCCCGGTGATGACCGCCTGGCTCGCGATCACGGTCGCCACCGTCGCCAGCACGACCATCGGGATGAGCGCCCAATCCGGATAAAGCAGGAAGAACGGATTCTCGATCGCCTGCGGCTCGGCAAAGACGAGCGCGCCCTGCCCCAGATAATTGAGCGCCAGTGACGGCAGCACCAGGGCGAGCCACGCCATCTGGATCGGGCCGCGGCCGAAATGTCCGAGATCGGCATAGAGCGCTTCGGCGCCGGTGACGGCGAGGAACACCGCGCCGAGCGTGTAAAGGCCGATCATGCCGTGGTGCAGAAGGAAATCGACGCCGTAATACGGGACTGAGCGCCCACAGGATGCCCGGGATCGGCAGCGATCCACGTCAGGCCCGGGATGGCGATCGCCACGAACCAGATCACCATGATCGGACCGAACAGGGCGGCGACTTTTGCCGTGCCATGAGACTGCGCGGCAAACAGCACGATCAGGATCACGATCGTCAGCGGCACGACATAGGAGTGAAACGCCGGCGTCGCGACGTCGATGCCCTCGACCGCGGACAACACCGACAGCGCCGGCGTGATCACCGCGTCGCCATAAAACAACGCCGCGCTGACGATGCCGAGCAGCGCGACGACGCCCGCGGCTTTGTTCATGCGCCCGACCGCGCGCGAGGCCAGCGCCATCAAAGTGAGCGTGCCGCCCTCGCCATTGTTATCGGCGCGCAGCAGGATCACCACGTATTTCAGCGTCACGATGATGAACAGCGCCCAGAGGATGAGCGACACCACGCCGAGCACCGTCGCGCGGTCGACCGGGTTGTGTGTGCCGGCGGCGGCGATGATCGCTTCGCGCAAGGCGTAGAGCGGGCTCGTGCCGATATCGCCATAGACGACGCCGATGCTGCCGACCGCGAGGCCCCAGAGGCCGGCATGCGAACGAGCTTCGCCGCTGCCGGCGGCCGGCATTTCGCTCCCGGCGGGAGCGCTTACGCTATCTGTCATGAATTTTGAAACAGGACGTCGCCTGCTCCTGCTGCTGCAAGAGACGCAGGGCCGCGCCTATACACCCTTCGCACCGCAGAGTCATGAGCAACTCGAGCGCTTATTTGCGCAGTTGGCCTCAAGCGACCCATCGCGGAGAACGATGGTACCGGCCAGGCATAACCACATTGTTTTCGGTCAAGTCCGGCTGCAATTTGATTTAGTTATACTGGATCAATCGCTTAGCCGATGCGGCCAGCAGTGCGCAAGGCGGCCGGCCATTCGATCAGGGCTGCAGGTCGGGCGGAACCGGCGGCGCTTCCCGCATCAGGGTAATGGTGACGCGCCGATTGGCGGCGATAAAGGGGTCGTCCGGGAACAACGGATCGGTGTCGGCCTTGCCGGCCACCTCGATAAATATTGTTCGAGGGCAGGCCCTCCTCCTCCAGGATCTGGCGGACCGCATTGGCGCGGTCGACCGAAAGGTTCCACGGCCCATAGTCGGGCTGCGGCGCGGTTTGCGACGCGGAGGTGTGGCCGGTGATCGAAATCCGGTACGGCATCTCCTTCAGCGGCCCGGCGATTTTCTGGATGATCCGCCGGGTGCGTTCATAGGGCTCCTTGGAGCCTTCCGGGAACATCGAACGGCCTTCCTGGTCGACGATCTCGATGTTGAGCCCCTCTTTGCTCTCCTCGATCATGATGTGCTTGCTGGCTTCGGTCAGTTCCGGCATGTCCTGCAGCGCTTGGCGCAGCGATGCCGCGGCCAGCGCGAACGCCTGGTCCTGCTTGAACTTGCCGCCGTAATCGCGATTGTGATCGCTCTGGTCGGGCGTCGGCGTGGCGGACGCATCCTCGGGCTGGATGTGCGCGGCGTTTTTCAGCTTCGGCCGGGTCGGCAGGCCGTCGACCTCGATGATGCCGGAATAGCGCACATTGGTCTGCACGCCGAAGGCGTCGCGCATCGAGCCGGCGACGATTTGCAGCTTCTGCTGGTCCTGGTTGGAGAACGCGACCAGCATGACGAAGAAGCTGACCAGAAGCCCCATCAGGTCGGCAAAGGTGACGAACCAGCCGTGACCGCCGCCGTGTGCTTCCTTGCGCCGTGCCATGAATTACGCCTAAATGCTCGCCCCGAACTTTCGCTCGGCCTCAGGCCGGGACCGGCTCCGGCTCGGCTTCGCCGCGGTGTTTTTCCGGCAGATAGGCGATCAGCATTTCGCGCACCAGCGTCGGGCTCTTCGACTCGCGGATCATCAGGATGCCGTCGATGATCAGCGTGCGGTTGATCTCTTCGTCGACCAGTTTGAGATGCAATTTATCGGCGAGCGGCAGCGTCAGGAGATTGGCCACCACGGCGCCGTAGAGCGTCGCCAACAGCGCCGTCGCCATGAACGGGCCGAGCTTCGACGGATCGGTCATATTGGCGAACATCTGCACCATGCCGATCAGGGTGCCGATCATGCCGAAGGCGGGCGCGCAGTCGCCGATCGCGCGATAGATTTTCTGGCCTTCGTCGAGATGGCTCAGGAAGTTGTCGCGGTCGCGCTCGAGATTGTCGCGGATGAATTCGGCGTCGTAGCCGTCGGCGACGAAGCGGATGCCCTTGGCCAGGAACGGATCCTCGATCTCGACTTTTTCGAGTCCCATCGGGCCCTGCTTGCGGGCGATTTCGGCAAGCCCGGCGATCTCGTCGACCAGTTCGCGTTGCGAGATGCGGCGCATGCTGAAGACGAATTTCATCCCGAGCGGCAGGCCGTGAAAGATCGAGGACAGCGGGAAGCGGATCAGGGTGGCGGCAAACGAGCCGCCGAAAATGATGATGACGGCGTGGTCGCTCACGAACATGCCGAGGCCGCCACCCATGAGCATCACGGTCATGACCACGCCGCGCCGGCCAGCAGGCCCAGGCCCGTTGCAATATCCATGGAAACGCACCCAACCCGCGACGGCGAGCCCTTCGCAATGGCCTTATAGGTACGGCCGTTGCGCTTAAGGGACGGTTACCGCAGGAACTTTTTGCCGAGGAAGGGCCGGCTTTCGAGCGGCGCAAAAGCCCATCGTAAGTTAAGCAGGCCGTGGCCCGTGACCGCCGGCTGAAAACGCGGCACAATGGCCTGATGACGCGTCTATAAGACGTTCAATGGCGATACCATCCGACGTCTAAGCACTTCAATCCCCAGGGAGAAAACCATGCGCGAGATCGGGCACTTCATCGGCGGCAAGGAGGTGAAGGGCGCGTCGGGGCGCTTTGGCGATGTTTTCAATCCCAATACCGGCGAGGTGCAGGCCAAGGTTGCGCTCGCCGCCAAGACCGAGGTCGAACAGGCGATCGCCAATGCGCAGGCGGCCTTCCCGGCCTGGGCCGCCACCAATCCGCAGCGCCGCGCCCGCGTGATGTTCAAGTTTCTGGAGCTGATCCAGGACGAATATGACGATCTGGCGCGGCTTCTATCGTCCGAACACGGCAAGACCTTCGCCGACTCCAAAGGCGACATCCAGCGCGGCCTCGAAGTGGTCGAATTCGCCTGCGGCATTCCGCAATCTGCTCAAGGGCGAATACACCGAAGGCGCCGGACCCGGCATCGATCTTTATTCGATGCGCCAGCCGCTCGGCGTCGTCGCCGGCATCACGCCGTTCAATTTTCCGGCGATGATCCCGCTGTGGAAATGCGCGCCGGCGATCGCCTGCGGCAACGCCTTCATCCTAAAGCCTTCGGAGCGCGATCCGTCGGTGCCGATGCGCATCGCCGAGCTTTTCCTCAAGGCGGGCTTGCCCGCCGGCGTGCTCAATGTCGTCAATGGCGACAAGGAAGCGGTCGACACGCTGCTCACCGACGCGCGCGTCAAGGCCATCGGCTTCGTCGGCTCGTCGTCGATCGCCGAATACATCTATGCGACCGGCACCGCGCACGGCAAACGCGTGCAATGCTTCGGCGGCGCCAAGAACCACATGATCGTGATGCCTGACGCCGACATGGATCAGGCCGTCGATGCGCTGATCGGCGCCGGCTACGGCTCGGCCGGCGAGCGCTGCATGGCGGTCTCGGTCGCGGTGCCGGTCGGCAAGAAGACCGCGGACGCTTTGGTGCAAAAGCTCATCCCGCGCGTCGAGAGCCTCAAGATCGGCCCGGCGACCGACACCCAGGCCGATTACGGTCCGATGGTCACGCGCGAACTTCTCAACAAGGTAAAGGGCTATATCGATTCAGGCGTGCAAGGAAGGCGCCAAGCTCGTCGTCGACGGCCGCGACTTCAAGCTCCAGGGCTATGAGAACGGCAATTTCATCGGCGGCTGTCTGTTCGACGAG
Organism: uncultured Alphaproteobacteria bacterium; assembly: GCA_963696555.1. Lineage (GTDB taxonomy): Bacteria > Pseudomonadota > Alphaproteobacteria > Rhizobiales > Xanthobacteraceae > BOG-931. The sequence goes on from CAVOKR010000018.1 coordinate 60,713, forward strand.
GTCACGCCGAGCATGAAAATCTACAAGGAAGAAATCTTCGGGCCGGTGCTGTCGGTGGTGCGCGCCAAGGACTACGAAGAAGCGGTGCGGCTGCCGTCGGAGCACGAATACGGCAACGGCGTCGCCATCTTCACCCGCGACGGCGACACCGCGCGCGATTTCACCAACCGCGTCCAGGTCGGCATGGTCGGCGTCAATTTCGCCATTCCGGTGCCGCTCGCCTATTACACTTTCGGCGGCTGGAAGCGCTCGGGCTTCGGCGATCTCAACCAGCACGGCCCGGACTCGGTGCGCTTCTACACCAAGACCAAGACCGTGACCGCACGCTGGCCGTCGGGCACCAAAGAAGGCGCCGAGTTCGTCATTCCGACGATGAAGTAGCGGGCATCAACTGACGCATCGTCGATCGGACGCGTCGCCCGAACTGGTGAACTTGCAGAGGCAGCGCGGCGGCCGTTCCAGCACCGACACCGTCACGCTGGTAATGCGGTCCTTCTTCACTTCGATATCGCACAGCGCCGCCCGCGTGCCGCCGAAGCCGTCGCTCTCGAGCGTCAGCCTGCCGACCGGCTGCCGCAGCAAGGCGCTGCCCTGCCGGATCGGATCGAGCCGCGTCGAATCGAGATAAAGTGCTGCTTGCGCGAACGGCGCTACCGGCACCGTCTTGATCTCGACGTAGCCGACCTCGGCGTGGGCCCGATAGACGGCAACCGTTCCGCCAGCGATGGCCGCGGCCGCCAGCAAGCCGGCCGCGTGCCGCTTTGTTATCCGCACCTTCAAACTCCGGGCGGCTTGATGGCGCCAATCAGCTTGTTGAGTTGGGCGGAGGCATCGCGGATATTTTTGGACAGAGTCTTGATCACATCGATTGCCTTCTGCGCCTGCCTGATTTCGACCAATTCGTCGATGAAGTCCTCATTCGACTGCAGCGTCTGCAATAAGCCTGCGAATTGCGCCCGCGCGTCGCCGAGTTCCTTGGTGGCGGCCTCTGTCTGCGCCTGCAGCTGCTGCCACTGATCCATCAGGAATTGCCGTTCCTCCGGCTTGAAGCGCTGCTCTTGCGACAACATCTTCAGCTTCGCATGGACGTGATCGAGCGCCTTGACGCCGAGTTGCGACACCGGACCGTTATCCGACACGGCATCCAAAAGTGTAGAGACCTCCTGGCGCAGTTGGTCGATCTGAGCCCGCGCCTTGTCGACATCGGTGACACTGTCGATTGCGCCGGCGCTGTCCTGGATTGATTTGTTGAGATCGGGAACGCTCTTCTGAAAGTCCTCCAGTTGCCTGGAAAACTCCTCGACCGGAGAGGCCGGAGTGCTGCCGAGGAGCTTGCTGCCGAGTTCATTGATGCCGACGCTATGGCCATTGCTGTCGTCGGCGCGGGCAGAACCAAGAGACGCCAATACGACCACGGCGAACACCGCCAATAGCGGCATCCGGCCGATCCGATTAGGTGACGATGTCATTGTTATGCCTCCCGTGACAGAAGCCCCACAGATGGCTCGATTTCGGGTACGAATGTTGGCACAAGTGGGGCGTAAGCAGCGGCGGCGCAGGCAAATGTCTTGCAGAATTTCGTCTATAGGCTTTCTCTTCGGTTCCAATCCGCAGGCTAGAACGGCGCTTATCCATCATGGTCGGCTTTGAGCCTATGCGTCACCCCATCCGGACGGGAACGAAAATCGCTGTGTTATGGCTCGCACTTGCGGGACTTGCCGCCTGTACCTCGACCGAGCGCCTCGGCGGCAGCCAGCCGGACCAAGCCGCAGCCTCGCCTCCGCCACCCCCTGCACCGCCGCCACCGCAACCGCCTCCGGTCGATCTCGCCGGCAAATGGAAATTTGCCATGGCGGGCGGCGGTGCTTGCGTCATGACACTCGGCAATTCAGCCGGCTCCGTCGAAGGCACGATCGCTCCCGCCGGCGGCTGTCCCGGCAATTTCTTCACCAGCCGCAAGTGGACGTTCGAGCACGACAAACTGATCCTGCGCGATCACAAAGGCACGGCGCTGGTCGAAATGTCCTTCGCCGACGGCCGTTTTCAAGGACAAGGCGCGACCGGCGCCGCCATCACCCTCGCGCGTTAGGAGCGAACATGCCGGAATATCAGCTTTATTGTTTTGCCCAGTCGGGCAACGCCTATCGGGCGGCGCTGATGCTCAATCTGATCGGCGCCGACTGGAAGCCGGTCTATGTGGATTTCTTCCGCGGCGGCGAGACGCGCACGCCGAAATATCGCGCCGAGGTCAACGAAATGGGCGAGGCGCCGGTCCTGGTCCACGGCGACAAAAAGCTCAGCCAGTCCGGCGTCATCCTGACCTATCTCGCCAACCGCAGCGGCAAGTTCAAGCCGGAGGGCGAAGAGGAACAACTCGAGGCGCTGCGCTGGATCATTTTCGACAATCAAAAACTCAACGGCTTTTTGGGGCCATTTCGTTTTCTCAAGAATTTTGCGCGGCCGGCGGGCGATCCTGCGGTGCTCGCTTTCCTGAAAGGGCGGATCGACGGCAGCCTTACTATCCTCGACAAGCGGCTTGCCAAAGCGCGGTTCATGCTCGGCGACCGGCCGACCATCGCCGACATTTCGTGCTGCGCTTATTTGTATTATCCGGCGGAAGAGTTCGGCTTCGACATCGCGGCGACCCACACCAACATTGCCGCGTGGCTCGACCGCATGAAGGCGCTTCCCGGCTGGGCGCATCCCTATGATCTGATGCCGGGATACCCGCCGGTGTTGTAAGCGGCAATTTACAACGGGATATCGAGCACCTTCGCCGCCGGCTTTGCTGCCGGTACCACCGGCGCGGGCGGGTGCGGCGCCGCTACGGGGGGCGGCGCGGCCGCTACCGCCGGCGGAGCGGGCGCGGCCGCGACCGGCGACGGGGCTGATGGGGCCGCTACAGCAGGCGCCGGGGATGTGGCCGCCACCGCCGGCGGTTTCAGCGGGGGCATGGCGGGTTTCGCAACGGGGGCAGCCGGCGCCGCGACCGGCGATGGTTGCGCTGCTGTCGGCGGCGGGTGCGCGGCGACACGCGGAGCCGGTGCGGAAGCGGAGGGCGCCGGTTTTGCAGCAGGCACGGTTGGCGTCGCAGTCGGCGCGGTGGACGTTGCGGTTTTGGGCGGCGGCGTGTCGGGTTTCGCTTCCGGACGCGGCTGCGGCTCGGTAACAGCTTGCTGTTCCGCCGTTGCCGGGGCCTGGGCAGGCTGCGGCTCCGGCAGACTGGCATATTTCGCCAACAGCCCGCGCGCGCTCGCCAGAAGCTTATTGCCGTCGACCTTTCTGCTCCTTCATTTCCTTGAGCCAGATGTCGACGACGGCGCCGGTCGCCTTGCGCCAATGCGCGACCGCTTCCGGCAACAGCGTGACGATGGTGTCGCCGCTTTGACTCGCCGCATCGGCGACCACAGCGGCCTGCAAATCCCACATCGCACCCGCCATGCCCGCCACCGCCTGACCCGAATTGTTGTCGAACGCGATCTTTAGCTCGCGCGGCAGATGATCGTAGACGGCCTGGTTCATCACCAGGACGGCCGTCGTGCTGCTCACCGAAAAATCGGAGAATTCGGTGTGCATTTTCAGCATGTCGTTGAGCCGCAGCGGCGGCACCAGGTGCCAAGGATCGACGCAGCCGTCGACGACGTGTGCGGTAATCGCCATCGGCAATTGGCCGAACGGCATCGGCACCGGCTGGGCGCCGAGCGCGCGCATTGCTTCGCCGGCAAAGCGCGTCTCGACATGCAGCTTCAAATCCTTGACGTCCTCGACGGTACGGATCGGCTGAGCGGCATGCAGCACACAACGATCGCTGCAGGAGAACGAGATCGGATGGATCTCGTGGAACTCGTCTTGCAGGTTCGCCGCGGCAAAATCCTCGAGCGCCTTCGAACTCACCAGCGCCCGGCGCGCCGGCACGAACGGCAGTTCGAACATTTCGATCTTGGGAAACCGTCCGGGCGTAAGGCTCGGCACGATCCAAGCCAGATCGACGGTGCCGTCGCGCGCCTGATCGAACAGCTGCGCCGGCGTGCCGCCAAGCTGCATCGAAGGAAAGATATCGATGCGGATGCGGCCGCCGGCGTCGGTCTCGACCTTGCGCGCCCACGGCACCAGGAACTTGTCGTGTCCACTCGATACCGACGAGAAGAAATGATGCAGCTTGAACACGGTCGGCGCGTCGGCCCGCGCCAAGCGCAGCACGGCCGGCGCCGCGATCGCGGCGAACATCGAGGCCAAAGCGGTGCGGCGGGCAACGCGCATCGACAAAATCCCAGGCCTATCGGCGGCGCTGCGGCGCGATCAATTAAGGCGCGATGGACGGCCGTCGTCGGCGACGTTGCCTAAGCCGACCATGGCGGGTGGCGCGGCAGGCGCCGCCGTGGCCGACGCCGCAGGCGCCATTTCGGGCTTGCTGTCGCGCCAGCGCCGTTCATGGGCGCGATAGGACAGATAGCCGAACGGCAGCAAGACCAGGTACGCCAGCGTCACGGCCGTCAGCAGAACCCATGGATAGGCGATCAACAGCGCGATCGACAGCACCACGACGACGATGAGCGGGCCAACCATGTCGGGCGGTACCCTTGTGCCGACGCGCTTGCCGGAAAACACCGGCAGCCGCGACACCAAGAGCGACGAGATCGCGAGCGTGTAGACAAGCGTTATCCAGGTCAGGACATCGGACCGCGGCAGGCCGAGAAACACCGCATAGATCGGCAGCAGAACCGTGATGGCGCCCATCGGCGCCGGCATGCCGACAAAGAAATTGGCGGCCCAGGGTGGCCGGTCCGGATCGTCGATCATGACATTGAAACGCGCGAGCCGCAGGCAGACGCAAATCGCAAACACCATGGCGGCGATCCAGCCCGCGGATTTCAGATCGTGCAGGCCCCAGAAATAGAGGATCAGCGCCGGCGCGACGCCGAAATTGACGAAGTCCGAGAGACTGTCGAGCTCGGCGCCGAAGCGCGAGGTTCCCTTGAGGAAGCGCGCCAGCCGGCCGTCGACCCCGTCGAGGATCGCGGCGAATACGATCCCGGCCAGCGCCAGCGTGTAGCGGTTTTCGAAGGCCATGCGGATGGCGGTCAAGCCCGCGCACATCGCCAGCAAGGTGACGAGGTTCGGCGCGAGCGTACGCACAGGGATGCGGCGGAAGCGCCGCCGCCTCGGGTCGCCGAGACCGGGTGGATGCATGGCCAAATTCAGATCCTCGATTAAGCCAATATAGCGGCTTTCGTCCCGCCCTGCCACGCGACGCATAGGCGTCGTTAACGTGTTCTCAAGTCACGCGAAAGGTGCGGCCGGCATCGACGGCCTTGAGATCGGCAATGACGGTTTCGCCTGCGGTCGCGGTCTGGCCCTCGGCGACCAGGGCGCGCGTACCCTCGGGCAAATAGACATCGACGCGGGAGCCAAACCGGATCATGCCGATGCGCTCGCCGGCGCCGACAGTCTCGCCCTCGTGGGCGAACGGCACGATCCGGCGCGCCACAAGGCCCGCGATCTGGATCGCGGCGATGCGCTGGCCAGCAGGCGTTACGATGACGAAGGCGTTGCGCTCGTTATCTTCGCTTGCCTTGTCGAGATCGGCGCTGAGAAATTTTCCGGCGCGGTAGACGATGCGCTCGATGCGGCCGCCGACCGGACTGCGGTTCACATGACAGTCGAACACGCTCATGAAAATGGAAATCCGCGGCAGCGGCCGCTCGCCGAGGTCGAGCTCCTTGGGCGGCACCGCGTTGCTGATCTGGCTGACCCGCCCGTCCGCCGGCGCCACCACGATGCCGTCGCGCACCGGCGTTACCCGCTGCGGATCGCGGAAGAAGTAGGCGCACCATAAGGTCGCGACCGTCGCCAGCCAGCCAAGCGGCGTCCACAGCCAGAACAGAACAAGGCTCACGAGCGCGAAGCCGCCGACGAAGGGATAGCCCTCAGGATGGATCGGCGCGAGTTGCTTGCGGATGGAATCGATGACCGACATGGCTATTCGGCCGCGTCCGCGGCCGGGACGAAGCTCCGCGATGGCTTCGTCGCCTGCCGGCAGTCCGGCGGATTGCGATTGGGCGCGACGTCGTCCTCCTCGACTTCGGCGAGGATTTCGCGCGCCATCTGCGCTTCGCGCTGGCGGTTCCACATGCTGGCATAGAGGCCGCCAAGCGCGAGCAGCGCGCTGTGCCTGCCGCGCTCAACGATCACGCCGCGGTCGAGCACCAGAATCTCGTCGGCGCCGACGATGGTCGAGAGCCGATGCGCGATGACAAGCGTGGTGCGGTTGCGCGACACCCGGTCGAGTTCGTCCTGGATGTCGCGCTCGGTGTGGCTGTCGAGCGCCGAAGTCGCTTCGTCGAGCAACAGGATCGGCGGGCTCTTCAGGATAGTGCGCGCGATGGCGACGCGCTGCTTCTCGCCGCCGGAAAGTTTTAGGCCCCGCTCGCCGACTTCGGTCTCATAACCCTTCGGCGACTGCCGGATGAAACCGTCGATCTGAGCCTGGCGGGCCGCTTCCTCGACTTCCACGTCGCTCGCGTCCCAGCGGCCGTAGCGGATGTTGTAGCGAATGGTGTCGTTGAACAGCACGGTATCCTGCGGCACCATGCCGATCGCGTCGCGCAGCGACGTCTGGGTAACGTCGCGCAAATCCTGGCCGTCGATCAGAATGCGGCCGCCGGAGACATCGTAGAAGCGGAACAATAGCCGCGAAATCGTCGACTTGCCGGCGCCCGAGGGCCCGACGATAGCGACGGTATGCCCCGCCGCGACTTCAAAGCTCAAGCCCTTGAGGATCGGCCGCGCCGGCTCATAGGCAAACGACACATTGTCGAAGCGGATGGTGCCGCCGCGCACCTGGAGCGCCGGCGCATTCGGCCGGTCTTCGATCTCCGGTTTGCGCGACAGGATCGAGAACATGATCTCGATGTCGATCACCGCCTGTTTGATCTCGCGATAGACCATGCCCATGAAATTCAGCGGCTGGTAGAGCTGGATCATCATGGCGTTGATCATGACGAAATCGCCGACCGTATTGGTGTGCTGCTCGATGCCGTAGGCGCAGAGCACCATGGTGCCGGCGAGCCCGAGGGTGAAGATCGCCGCCTGACCGGCATTGAGTACCGCGAGCGACACGTAAGCTTTGACGCTCGCATCCTCGTAACGCGCCATCGAGCGGTCGTAACGTTGCGCCTCGCGCTCTTCGGCGGAGAAATATTTGACGGTCTCGTAGTTCAAGAGCGAATTCGATCGCCTTGGCGTTGGCGTCGGTGTCGCTCTCGTTCATCTTGCGGCGGATATTGATGCGCCACTCGGTGGCGTAATAGGTAAACGCCATATAGACAGCGACCGTGATGCCGATGACGGCGACATAGCGCCAGTCGAAGTGAAACAGCAGCACGGCGACGATCAAAACCAGTTCGACCACCGTCGGCGCCAGCTGCAGCAGCACCATGCGGACGATGGTTTCGATGGCGTTGCGGCCGCGCTCCAGCACCCGCGTCAGCCCGCCGGTCTTGCGCTCGAGATGATAGCGTAGCGACAGAAGATGCATGTGCTCGAAGGTGAGCATCGCGAGCCGCCGCACCGCGTTCATCGCCACCTTGGCGAAAATGCCGTCGCGCCATTGCGTCAAGAGCGCCATGACGATGCGGATGGCCCCATAGGCGAGCGTCATCACGACGGGCGCGGCGAAGGCCCAAGCGAGCCAATTGTCGGGCGCGACCGGGGCGGTACCGCGGCCGGCGAGCGCGTCGGTCGCCCATTTGAAGGTGAACGGCACCGCCACGGTAGCGAATTTGGCGGCGAAGAGCAGAACGGTGGCGAAGAGCACCCGGCCCTTCAGGTCGGCCCGGTCGGCCGGCCAGATATAGGGCCACAGCCGCACCAGCGTGGACATGAGCGTGGCGCCATCCACGTCGGGCTTAAGCCGCTCTGTCGATCGTTGGAAGTCTCTCATGCCCGGCTTTGGCCCAATAATTGAGTTACGGCGTGCCGCAATGGGCCCCGACCGGCCCCGACGGTCCCTGATCGGATATTGTCCGTCATATAGAGGCTTTTGCCGGCCGACGCATGGGCGGGGCCCGCCCCGGACCGGCTAAGTGGCAAAAAGCTTGCAGAGAACCCGAATCGACGCCACATCTATCCTTTAATGGAACAGTTACATGAGCAAAATCAATGCGGTCTGCGTTTACTGCGGATCGAGCCCAGGCACCGAGCCCGCCTTCGCGGAAGCCGCAACGAAACTCGGCAAAATCCTCGCTGAAAATAGCGTCCGCCTGATCTACGGCGGCGGCTCGGTCGGCCTGATGGGGGCGCTGGCCGAAGCCGTCCGCGAGCACGGCGGCGAGGTCACCGGCATCATCCCCGAGTTTCTCACCCGCAAGGAGCGGCCGAAACTTCTCGTCCCAGGAGCTTATCGTCACGCGCGACATGCACGAGCGCAAGCGCGTGATGTTCGAGCGCGCCGACGCCTTCGTCGCGTTGCCCGGCGGCGTCGGCACGCTGGAAGAATTGGTCGAGCAACTGACCTGGGCGCAGCTCGGCCGCCACAAAAAGCCGATCCTGGTCGCCAATATCAGCAATTATTGGAATCCGCTCCTGACGCTGATCGACCACATGCGGGCGGTGAAATTCATGCCGGCCTCGATGCATGTGGATATCCTCGTCACCAAACGCGTCGAAGAGATCCTGCCGATGCTGCGCGACGCCGCGCGCGATAGCGCCGCCGCCGAAGAAGCCATGGCGGTCCCGGCCGAGCGGCTGTGACCGTCAGGCTGCGCCGTCCCGCAAAAACGTCACCGCCTCGATGCGATTGCCGTCGGGGTCGCGGATGAAGGCCGCGTAATAGTTCTGGTGATATTTCGGCCGCCGACCCGGCGCGCCGTCCGAGGTGCCGCCGCCCGCCAGCGCCGCGGCATGGAAGGCGTCGACCGCTGCTGTGTCGCGCGCGCGCAGGCAGAATGCACGCCGCTGTCTTCCGCTATCGGCGCCAGTGTCGGCGCGGCAATTGATCCAGAACTCCGGATATTTCTTGCCGAAGCCGATCGCCGCGTCCGGCCATTCGCGCAATTTCGTCATGCCGAGCGGCGCGAGGAGCGCGGCGTAGAACGGCTCGGCTTTTTTCAGATCGCGGACCGCGAGCGAGATGTGGTCGATCATGGTGGCTCCATCACGCCGGCGCGCCGGATTTCACCAGCTTGTAGACGATGGAATCCATCAGCGCCTGGAACGAGGCATCGATGATGTTGGCGGAGACGCCGATCGTGGTCCAGTGGTCGCCAGTCTCGTCCGCGCTCTCGATCAGGACACGCGTGACGGCTTGGGTGCCGCCGTTGAGGATACGCACGCGATAATCGGTGAGCTCGAGCCCGGTGATGAAGCGCTGATATTTGCCGAGATCCTTGCGCAGCGCGACATCGAGCGCGTTGACCGGGCCGATGCCTTCGGCGACCGAGATCAGTTCCTCGTCGCCGACTTTCAGCTTCACCACCGCCTGGCTCACGGTGATCGCTTCGCCTTTGACGTTCGTGCGCTGCTCGACATTGACGTCGAACTTCTCGACCTCGAAATAATGCGGCACCTGGCCGAGCATGCGCCGAGCCAACAGCTCGAACGAAGCATCGGCTGCCTCATACGCATAGCCGATCGCCTCGCGCTCCTTGACCTCGTCGAGAAGCCGCATGACACGCGGATCGTTCTTGTCGATCGCAAGCCCGATGCGGTCGAGTTCGGCGAGCACATTGGAGCGGCCTGCCTGATCGGAAACGAGCAATTTGCGCTTGTTGCCGACGCGCTGCGGCTCGACGTGCTCGTAGGTCGCCGGCTCCTTCACGATCGCGGAAGCATGAATTCCGGCTTTAGTAGCGAACGCGCTCTCGCCCACATAGGGCGCGTGGCGATTGGCGGCGCGGTTGAGCAATTCGTCGAGCGCGTGCGAGACGCGCACCAGACGGCCGAGCGCCTCGTCGGTGACGCCGATCTCGAATTTTTCCGAGTAATCGGGCTTTAGCTTCAGCGTCGGAATGATGGATACGAGATTGGCATTGCCGCAGCGCTCGCCGAGCCCGTTGAGCGTGCCCTGGATCTGCCGCGCGCCGGCGCGCACCGCCGCGAAAGAGTTCGCCACCGCCTGCTCGGTGTCGTTATGCGCGTGAATGCCGACATGATCGCCGGGAATTTGCGCGCAAACCTCGCCGACGATGCGCTCGATCTCATGCGGCAGCGTGCCGCCATTGGTGTCGCAGAGCACGACCCAGCGCGCGCCTTCGTCATAAGCCACCTGGGCGCAGGCGAGCGCGAATGCGGGCTTGGCCTTATAGCCGTCGAAAAAATGCTCGCAGTCGAGCAGCACTTCGCGGCCCTTCGCCTTGGCGGCGCGAACAGAGTCGCGGATCGAGGCGATGTTCTCCTCCTCCGTGGTCTCGAGCGCGACGCGCACGTGATAGTCCCAAGACTTGGCGACAAAGCAGATGGCGTCGGCCTGCGCATCCAAAAGCCCGACCAGGCCGGGATCGTTCGACGCCGAGCGGCCGGGCCGCCGCGTCATGCCGAATGCCGTGAGCCGCGCCCGCATCGGCCGCCGCTCGGCGAAAAACTCCGTATCGATCGGATTGGCGCCGGGGTAGCCGGCCTCGACGTAATCGATGCCGAGTTCGTCGAGCATGCGCGCGATGGTGAGCTTGTCGGCGAGCGTAAAGTCGACGCCATTCATCTGCGCGCCGTCGCGCAGCGTGGTGTCGAACAGATAAAGACGCTCGCGTGACATGGCGCGTGACATGGGGCTAGCCGCGGTAAAGCCGATAAATGGTGTAGAGCGATATGACAACGGCTAAGGCGAGCACCGCGTATTTCAGGATCAGATAATAGAGCCAATGGCGGTGGAACGGCGTCTCGGGCTCTCTCATGACGCGCTCTCCTTGGCCGCGAGCGGCTTCTTCAGCGTGGTATTGGCAAGCCATTCGCCGGCGACCGTGACGGTGTTGCGGCTTTGCGCCTCAAAGCCGCGTTTCTCAAAAAAGCCGCGCGCGGTGTCGCTGGCGTCGACCGTCAGTTCCTTCGCTCCGCGCGCGGCGGCAAGCTTTTCCAGCGCATCGCAAAGTAGCGCCGCCGCCCCCTGCCCGGTCGCCGCCGGATGCACGTAGAGCATGTCGATGCGGGTGTTGCCGGCAAGCGAAGCAAAACCGACCGGCGCGCCGCCGAAGGTCGCGACCAGCGTCAGCGCGCTTGAAAGTTTTGCGCCGAATCCTTCCTCGTCATCGGCCGCCGACATCCACGCCGCCCGCTGGGCCTCGCTGTAGTCGTCGATGGTCAGCTCTTCGATGGCAGCGCGGAAGATTTCCGCCAAGAGCGGAGTGTCCGTCGGCAGCATCGGGCGGAGTGCGAGTTTGGGGAGAGCGCGGGAGGTCATCGCACCGGTCTCCACAACCATATCGCGGCGTCATGCCCGCGCTTGTCGCGGGCATCCCGATAAGACGTGCACCGCATTTCGAGATGGCCGGGACAAGCCCGGCCATGACGGCTGAGAGTCATCGCGCAATCTCCCAGGTGGTGCCGTCTTTGCTGTCTTTCAGCACGACGCCCAGTTTGGCGAGCTCGTCGCGGATGCGATCTGATTCGGCGAAACTCCTTTGCCTTTCGCGCGGCCGACCTTTCTGCGACTCAATTCTCGCGAATCCACTGTTTCGTCCACGTTGTTCAAAATCGTTTTAGCCAGATCAACTTCTTCGACGATTAATGCCGAGAAATCTGCAGCTAGAGCGCAGCTCAAAGCGGGCCGTAGATTCTCTTCGACTCTTCTCACAGAGCCGTATGGAGTTCGCGCAATGGCCTGAGGAGTATTCAAATCATCTATTCAGTGCATCGAAGTCACTTCGTCTGCCGGCTCTGAGCTTCCGTCATCAAAGCATCTCTGCCTAAAGGTGCTAAGCTTACTGCGGCCTCCTCGAGCATTCTGTTGCCGTCCAATCAATCGGCTGTCGATAGTGGGTCGAAAGCATATGCAAATTTTAACACTGCCCCAGGCCACCGAATCCATTCCAGCCTGCGAGTAAATCACTGATCGTCACGAAATTGCCCGAGGCACTTCGACATCTTCTCGCCTTCGACCTGCAAGAAGCCGTTGTGCATCCAGTAATTCGCCATCACGGGCGTATGGAACGCGCAGCGCGATTGTGCGATCTCGTCCTCGTGATGCGGAAACACGAGATCGATGCCGCCGCCGTGGATGTCGAACATCTCGCCCAGATATTTCCACGACATCGCCGAGCATTCGATGTGCCAGCCCGGGCGCCCGGGCGCCGTTATGCCGACAGGCGACGGCCAGGCCGGCTCGCCGGGCTTTGACGGCTTCCACAACACGAAATCCCGCGGGTCGCTTTTGTAGGGCGCGACCTCGACGCGGGCGCCGGCGATCATCTCGTCGAGCGGGCGTTTCGACAGCGCGCCGTAGTCCGGCATCGAGGCGACGCTGAACAAGACGTTGTCCTCGGCCACATAGGCATTGCCGGATTTGACCAGCCGCTCGATCAGCATGCGCATCTCGGCGATGTGCTCGGTGGCGCGCGGCTCGACGGTCGGCGGCAGGCAGCCGAGCGCGGCGACATCGTCGTGAAATTGCTTGTCGGTCTTTTCGGTGACCTTACGGATCGCCTCGTTCAGCGGCAGCGCCGGATATTCCTCGGCGGCCCGCGCGTTGATCTTGTCGTCGACGTCGGTGATGTTGCGCACATAGGTGACGTGGTCGGCGCCGTAGAGATGGCGCAGCAGGCGAAACAGCACGTCGAACACGATCACCGGCCGCGCATTGCCGATATGGGCGAAGTCGTAAACCGTCGGCCCGCACACATACATGCGCACATTGGCCGGATCGAGCGGCTTGAACACCCGCTTCTCGCGCGTCAGCGTATCGTAGAGTTTCAGTTCCATCGCACCGAACCAAAAACAACGCCTATGCCGTCCTGGCCGGGCGTGTCCTTTAGTCTCGACGATGAGAAAAGACGGCCGCGGCCAGCGTTTGTCGCTAGCGAATAATCTCCCGGCAAATGCCGTAGATGGACGCGTTACCGTTCATGGGCGCGCACAATGGTTGAGGCGGCGCATGCCGTCAAGGCCGTATTTTGCCTGCAGCGGCAGAACCGTTAGAGCCGACACCGTGCGCCCCGCGGCTGGCTCGCGTCACTTAACGCAAGCTTAACCCTGCGGCCGCATTCTTAAATTCATCGAGGCTGGGTCAGGGCGCCTGCGCGCCGACTGGGGGAACCATGCGTTTTGCAATCGCGGCAACCGCCTTAGCGGCCTTGCTGCTCGGGGCCGCCGGCCGCTCAGGCCGAAAAGCGCATCTTCATTATCGCCAATGACAGCGACGCCTACGGCGTCGACCACTGCCTGACCACGGGCGCTCAGTGCGGCACGACGGTCGCCAATTCCTATTGCCGCTCGCACGACTACAGTCAGGCGCTGTCGTTCCGCAAGGTCGACCGCGACGACATCACGGGCGCCATTCCGACCGGCAGCGGCACCACCTGCAAGGGCGGCAATTGCGACGATTTCGTCGCCATCGAGTGCTCGCGCTAATCAGCGGCGAATAGCGAAATAGCGAATGGCGAATTGAAATCCGCCGCCAATCGCTATTCGCCATCCACTGTTCGTACTCTTACAGTTCCCGGCCGAGCGCGCGGTCGACCGAATAATCGCCGCCGCCTTTGATCAGGAACACCAGCGCGACCATTCCGATAATGAGCGAATATTCAAGGCCGCCCTGGGTCCAGAAGAAGCCTTTGGCCGACGTGGCCCAGACCGCATTGATCATGAAGATCAAGATTGCGGCAGCCGCGAACCGGGTGAGAAAGCCGAAAGCCAGCAGCAGGCCGCCGACGCTTTCGGTGAGCGCGACCAGCGTCACCCAGAACACCGCAGGGTGCCAGCCGTTCTTGTCGAAAATCTCGACGAATTTGTCGAAACCTGCGCCGCCGAACCAGCCAAACAATTTCTGGCAGCCGTGCGGAAACAAAGTGAGCCCCATGACGAGCCGCAGCGCCGGCAGCGCGAGCGGCTCGAACAGATTGTAGATTCCCGCGAACGCGGGAACATAAAGGCGCGCTGCAGTCATCTCGGACATCGTCATCCCCCCTATTGGTCGCCGCCGCCTCGTCCCGGCGGTTCGGCCGGTAATCTAGCACCCCGCGAACACCACGAAGAACAAGTTATTCGCGTACCGCCGTGGGACGGAGCCCAGCACGGCGTTGCGTGGGCAATCAAGTTCGGCCATGTTTAACGCATGCCGCAACGACGCGCGACAGCAGAGGACATGGCCGACAGGAACGGGCCGGCGAGCGACGCCAGAACCGGCGCGCTGAAGCTTGAGCAATTTCTGCCCTATCAGGTTACCCTGATGGCGGCGCTGGTTTCGCAGGCCCTGTCGGGCGTCTATGCGCGGCGCTACAACATCGGCGTGCCGGAGTGGCGGGTTTTGGTCACACTCGGCCAATTCGGCACCATGACCGGAAAATCCATCGGCACTCACACCCATATGCATAAGACCAAAGTATCGCGGGCGGTGGCGGTGCTGGAAAAGCGCAAGCTCGTATCGCGGCGTACGAACCGCGCCGACATGCGCGAATCGTTCCTGTCGCTGACCGCCTCCGGCCGCGCCATGTATGAGGAACTCGCCCCGCATGCGCTCGACTTCGCGCAAAGGCTCACCGAGATTCTGACGCCGGGCGACCGCGATGCGTTCAACCGCGCCGTGCGACTCATCACCGCCCGCTCCGCCCAACTTGTCGCCGAGTCGGCCGGGCAGGACGATGCCGCGGAGGGCGCGTGAAGCTTTATTCGTATTTCCGTTCCTCGGCCGCCTACCGGGTGCGCATCGCGCTCAACCTCAAGGGCATCGCCTTCGAGACGATACCGGTCCATCTCATCAAGGATGGCGGCCACAACAAGCGGCCGGAGTTTCGCGCCGTCAATCCGCAGATGCGCGTGCCGGTTCTGGTCACGCCCGAAGGCGAGACGCTGCTGCAGTCGCTCGCCATTATCGAATATCTCGAGGAAATCCAGCCCGACCCGGCGCTATTGCCTAAGGATCCGATCGGCCGCGCCAAAGTCCGCGCGCTCGCCGAACTGATCGCCTGCGACATCCATCCGCTGAACAATACCAGCCCGCTGCGCTACCTGAAGCACGCCATGCACCAGGAGCAAACCGCGATCGACGCCTGGTATCATCATTGGGTGATCGAGGGTTTCGCGGCCCTGGAGGCGCTGATTACGCCCGGGCCTTATGCGTGTGGTGCAGCCATCACGATCGCCGACGTCTGCCTGGTGCCGCAGGTCAACAATGCGCGGCGGCTGAAAGTCCCGCTCGAAAAATTTCCCAAGATCGTCGCGGTCGATGCGGCTTGCCTGGCGCTTGCGGCCTTCGACCGGGCGCGGCCGGAAAATCAGCCCGATGCCGAGTGAGAGCACGATTGAGCCCACTCGCCTATCCGCCATTTTGCCGGTAAAGGGGTTTTCGGCCGTCGCCGGTCGAACGGCGACATTGGGCCCGTTCACACTTTAGTCACCATTCCGGGGCTTATCCGCAGGCCCGGACCGAGCCGGTGTCGGAAAGCCCACGGATGATGAGCCAAGAGCTGCAGAGCGCCGGCCTGATGACCTTCAAAACTGGCCCGCAGCGCGCGCTTTTCGCAGCCCTCGGCCTGCTGGCGCTCTCCGGCGCCGCGGCCGCGCAACAAACGCCGCCGGTGCCCCCTGCAGCGGTGCCAACTCAGCCGGTGCTGAACCAGCCGGCCCAGAACCAGCCAGCCCAGAACCAGTCAGGCCAGAGCCAGCCCGTTCCCAATCCGCAGGCTTCCAATGTGATTTGCGGCCGCCTGCAAGGCCAGCTGGCAGCCTTCGACCAGGGCGCGGCCGATCCCGGCCGCGCCGATCAGATCAAGCGCTCCGAAGATGCCATCGCCAAGCAGCAGGCCGATCTCGATCGCGCCGTGACGCAAGCGCACAAAGCCGGCTGCGCGGGCCAGGGCTTCTTCGCGCTTGTTCTCGGCGCTGTCGCCGCAATGCGGGCCGATCACCTCGCAAATCCAGGAGATGCGCGGCAACCTCGACCACATGATGAGCGATCTCGAGCAGCTCAAAAGCGGCAGCGACGACCGCCAGGGCCAGCGCCGCGCCCTGATCGGCCAATTGGCGCAGAATAATTGCGGCGCGCAATATACCGCGGCCGCCAATTCGTCCGGCGGGCCGCAAGGTTTTTTCGACGCCCTGTTCGGCGGCGGCACCATCCATGACGCCGGCGGCGACGGCGCGCCGAACGGCACCTATCGCACCGTCTGCGTGCGCACCTGCGACGGCTATTATTTCCCGATTTCCTATTCGACGGTGCCGAGCCGCTTTGCCGACGACGATCACGCCTGCCAGCGGCTGTGCCCGGCGAGCGAAGTCGCGCTGTACTCCTACCGCAATCCCGGCGAAGGCATCGAACAGGCGGTATCGACCACCGGGCAGCCCTATGCGTCGCTGCCGAACGCCTTCCGCTACCGCAAGGAATTCACCGCGGCCTGCAGCTGCCGCAAGGCGGGCCAGAGCTGGGCGGACGCGCTGAAAAATGCCGACGATTCGACGACGCTGCAAAGCGACGACATCGTGGTGACCGATCAGAACGCCAAAGCGCTGTCGCAGGCGCCAAAACCGTCGGGCAAGACAGCCGCCGCCGCGGCCGCAAACCAGCCGGCGTCAGCCACGGCGAAAGCAGCAGGGAACGCTCCCGGTCCCGACGGCACGAAGCAGCCTATCCGGGTGATCGGGCCGCCGTTCGTCGGGTCGCAATCGGCCGCAAAGCCGCTGCCGCCGGCGCCGGCGCAGTGACAGCGCCCGCGAGTTTCATTTGAGCACGATCTTATCCGAAAACCGGTTTCCACTTTTCGGGATCGTGCTCTAAAAATCCGCAGCGCCCGTTTTCGCCGCGCCCTTGACCGGATTGCGGTCGGGCTCGGGCGCCGCCGTCCCTGGATCGACGAAGCGGTTGACGATCGGATAGCGCCGGTCGCGGCCGAAATTCTTCAGCGTCACTTTGACGCCCGGCGCGGCCTGGCGACGCTTGTATTCGGCCAAGTTGAGCATGCGCTCGACTTTCATGACGGTGTCGCGATCGAAACCTGAGGCGACGATCGAAGCGATCGTTTCCTCGCGCTCGACCAGCCGTTCGAGAATCTGATCGAGCACGTCATAGGGCGGCAGCGTGTCCTGGTCGGTCTGGTTCTCGCGCAGCTCCGCGCTCGGCGCCCGGGTCAGCACGTTTTCCACGATGACCTTGCGGTCCGGACCGCGCGCGCCGTCCGGCTTCCAACCATTGCGCAAACGCGCCAGACGATAGACCTCGGTCTTGTAGAGATCCTTGATCGGATTGAAGCCGCCGTTCATGTCGCCGTAGAGCGTCGCATAACCGACCGACATCTCGGATTTGTTGCCGGTCGTCACCACCATCAGGCCGAATTTGTTGGAGATCGCCATCAGGATCACGCCGCGGGCGCGCGCCTGCAAGTTCTCCTCGGTAACGTCGCGCGGCGCGCCGGCAAAGACTTCGGCAAGCGCCGCTTCGAGGCCGTTCACGGCGCTCTCGATCGGCACGATGTCGTAGCGGACGCCGAGCGCCCGCGCGATCGCCGCCGCATCGTCGAGCGATTCCTGCGAAGTGTAGCGGTAGGGCAGCATCACACAGCGCACACGCTCGGCACCCAGCGCATCGACCGCCATCGCGGCGCACAGCGCCGAATCGACGCCGCCGGAGAGGCCGATGACGACGCCCTTGAAGCGGTTCTTGTCGACATAATCGCGCAACCCCATGACGCAGGCCGTGTAGTCGGCCTTGTCAGGGTCGTCGGCGGCGGCGATCGGACCCTTGGCGCAGCGCCAGACGCCGTCGATCCGCGACCACAGCGTCGTCACGACCGTCTCGCGAAACGCCGGCAGCTGGAAAGCGATCGAGCGGTCGGCGTTCAGCGCGAACGAGGCGCCGTCGAAGATCAATTCATCCTGGCCGCCGACCTGGTTGACATAGATCAGCGGCAGCCCGGCCTCGGTCACCCGCGCGACGCCGACATTGAGGCGAATGTCGGCCTTGTCGCGCCAATAGGGCGAGCCGTTGGGCACGACCAAAATCTCGGCGCCGGTCTCGGCGAGACATTCGACGACGTTTTCGTAGTCGCCCCAGTCGGTCCAGGTATCCTCGCAGACCGGCAGCCCAAGCCGCACGCCGCGGAAACTGACCGGACCGGGCACCGGGCCCGAAGCGAACACGCGCTTCTCGTCGAACACGCCGTAATTCGGCAGATTGACCTTGAAGCGGATCGCCTCGACGCGGCCGCCGGCGAGGAGCGCATAGGCATTATAGAGCTTGCCGTCCTCGACCCAGGGGGCGCCGATCAGCACCGCCGGACCGCCGTCCGCGGTCTCGCGGGCCAAACTCTCGACGGCGGCGCGGCAGGCGACCTGGAACGCCGGCTTGAGCACCAGATCCTCGGGCGGATAGCCGGCAATAAAAAGCTCGGAAAATGCGACGATATCGGCGCGGCTTTGGGCCGCTTCGAGGCGGGCCTTACGGGCGCGCTCGAGATTGCCGGCGACATCGCCGACGATCGGATTGAGCTGGGCGACTGCAATGGCCAGGCGGTCGGCGGGGCGTTCGTTCATGGCCTTGATCTAACGCCGGGCGACCGGGTCCGGCAACCCGGCGCCGAGAGGCCTCATCGCGCGATTGCCAAAGTGAGCAGCCGCAAACTCTTTATAGTTGCCGTCTTGATATTCGGCCGGAAAGACGAGCATTTGGGCGGCGAAACGCCTTGAGGCCTTTGGGAGAATGACCGTGACCGCGACACCTGGAGCGCCGGCAGTAACGCGCCAAAAAAAGGCCTGGTGGACTAAGCTTTGGGCCTGGGTGCTGATCGCCATGGCGCTCGGAATCGCGCTCGGCATTGCGGCGCCCGACCTCGCCAGCCAAATGGGGCCGCTCGGCGACGCCTTCATCAAACTCATCCGCATGCTGATCGCGCCGATCATCTTTTGCACGGTGGTGACCGGCATCGCCCATATGGCGGACATGGCGCGGGTCGGACGCGTGGCCGTCAAGGCCCTGATCTACTTCGAGGTGATGACCACCGTCGCACTCATCATCGGACTTCTGGCCGTCAACATTCTTAAGGCCCGGCGTCGGCATGAATGTCGATGTCAGCAAGCTCAATCCGAGCGCCGTCGAGCCTTATGTGAAGCTGACGCACGAAGTGGGCTTCGTGCCGTTCCTGATGAACATCATTCCGGGCACGTTTGTCGGCGCCTTTACGGAGGGGAATATCCTCCAGGTCCTGTTCATTGCCGTCTTGTCGGGCTTTGCGCTGATTTGGCTCGGCGAGCGGGCAAAACCCCTGGTCGACGTCATCGACGTCGCCTCGAAGATGGTCTTCAACATTGTCGGCATCGTAATGTGGGCGGCCCCGATCGGCGCATTCGGCGCCATCGCATTCACCGTCGGAAAGTTCGGCGTCGGCTCGCTCGCGTCGCTGGGCAAGCTCCTCCTCGGCTTCTATTTGACCTGCGTGATCTTCATCGCGGTCGGATTTACGCCGCTCGCTCGACTGTGCGGGTTCAGCCTGCTGAAACTGATCCGCTATATCAAGGAAGAGCTGCTCATTTGCATCGCCACCACGTCTTCCGAAACCGTGCTGCCGCGCATCATCGACAAGCTCGAGCAATTGGGCTGCGAGAAGAGCGTGGTCGGGCTCGTGGTGCCGACAGGCTATTCCTTCAATCTCGACGGCACCTGCCTCTACCTCGCGACCGCGGCCGTGTTTCTGGCTCAAGCCACCAACACGCCGCTCGATATCTGGCATCAGATCGGGCTGCTTCTCATCCTGTTGGTTACATCCAAGGGCGCGGCCGGCGTCGCCGGCGCAGCCTTCGTCGTGCTTGCCGCAACGCTCGGGGCCGAAAGCAGCATCCCGGTCGCCAGTGTCGGTCTGGTGCTCGGCATTCACCGGCTGATGTCGCAGGGGCTGACGCCGACCAATCTCCTGGGCAACGCCGTCGCCACCATCGTCATGGCCAAATGGGAAGGCGCGCTCGACGAAAAGCGCATGCATCGCGTGCTGGACGGCGAAGCCGATCAAGCCAGACCTCAATCTTGAATGCCGGCGCACGGCAACGGGGAGAGCAGCAATGACAATTCCACGACGCCAATTCCTGCAGTTCGCGGCAGGCGCCGTCTGCGTCGGCTGCGGCGTGCGGCACGGCGCCTTGGCGCAAGGCAATCCGGGCGGGTCGCGCCGCCGCGTCGAGATCGACGGCAAACCGGTGCGCGTGGTCGACGTGCACTGCCATTGCGTCATTCCGGAAGCGCTCGCCGTCGTCGCCGGCACCGCGCTCGAAAAGCACTTTCGCGTCACACTCGACAGCCCGCTCAACAATCCGCCGATGGAAAAGCGCATCGCCACGATGGACGCCCAGGGCATCGATATCGAGGCGATGAGCATCAACGAGTTCTGGTACGGCGCCGATCGCGACCTGGCGCGGCGGCTGATCGACGTGCAGAACGAAGAACTCGCGAAGCTGTGCAAGGCCTCGAACGGCCGGCTCACGGCCTTCGCCAGTGTCGCGCTGCAGTTTCCCGAACTCGCCGCCGAACAGCTCGACTATGCGATGAAGACGCTCGGCCTCGCCGGCGGCGCCATCGGGCCGACGGTCGAGGGCGAAGAACTGTCGTCGCCTCGGTTCGATTCGTTCTGGGCGAAATGCGAGGAGCTCGATGCGCTGTTGTTCATGCACCCGCAAGACTCAGCCGTCTCGACCGGCGTCGATAAGCGCATTCGCGGCAAGGGCTATCTGGAAAACACCATCGGCAATCCGCTGGAAACGACCATCGCGCTGTCACATCTGATTTTCGAGGGAACCTTCGACCGTTTCCCGAAGCTCCGCATCTGCGCGGCGCATGGCGGCGGCTATCTCGCTTCCTACGCCGATCGCTCGGACGCGGTCTGCGTGACCTTTCCCAATCGCTGCAAGGACGTCGCGCTGAAGAAAAAGCCGACCGAATATCTCAAACAGGTCTACGTGGACTCGATCGTCTTCACGCCCGAGGCGCTGCGCCATCTCGTCGCGACGGTGGGCGTCGGACAGGTGATGGTCGGCACCGATTACGGCTTTCCGTGGGTGACCGATCCGGTCGGCCACGTGTTGGCGACGCCGGAGCTGAGTTCGTCCGACAAAATCGCCATTCTCGGCGGAACCGCGACCAAATTGCTGCGCTTGCCCGGGTGACCGCTCGACTTAAAGCGACGCCACCGCCGGGATCGGTTTCGCCTTACCCTGGCGCTCGGTCTTCAAAAGATCGGCGAGCAGGAACGCGAGATCGAGCGACTGCTCGGCATTGAGCCGCGGATCGCATACCGTGTGATAGCGGTCGTTCAGATCCTCGTCGCTGATGGCGCGCGCGCCGCCGGTGCATTCGGTGACGTTCTGGCCGGTCATTTCCAGATGCACGCCGCCCGCGACGGTGCCCTCGGCGGCATGAACTTGAAAAAACGTCCGCACTTCCTTGAGGATATGATCGAACGGCCGGGTCTTGTAGCCGCTCACCGACGTGATGGTGTTGCCATGCATCGGATCGCACGACCACAGCACGTTGCGGCCCTCGCGCTTGATGGCGCGCACCATGGCGGGCAACAAGTCGGCGGCCTTGTCGGCGCCGACGCGGCAGATCAGCGTCAGCCGGCCGGGCTCGTTGTCGGGATCGAGGATGTCGATGAGTTTCAGGAGCTCGTCCGGCTTCTGCGTCGGGCCGGTCTTCAGCCCGAGCGGATTTTTGATGCCGCGGCAATACTCGACGTGCGCATGATCGAGTCTGCCGGGTGCGGTCGCCGATCCACACCATGTGGCCCGAGGTGCAGTACCAGTCGCCGGTCGTAGAATCGACCCGCGTGAAGGCCTGCTCATAGCCGAGCAAGAGCGCTTCGTGGCTGGTGAAGAAATTGGTCGTGCGCATCTCCGGATGCAGCTCGGGATCGATGCCGCAGGCGCGCATGAAGTCGAGCGTCTCGGTGAGACGGCCGGCGAGATCCTGATAGCGCTTCGATTGCGGGCTATCCTTGACGAAAGACAGCATCCACTGATGCGCATTCGACAGGTTGGCGTAACCGCCGCCGGCGAAGGCGCGCAACAGATTGAGTGTCGCCGCCGATTGCCGATAGGCCTCCAATTGGCGGCGCGGATCGGGCGTGCGCGCTTCCGGCGTGAAATCGGTGCCGTTGATGATGTCGCCGCGATAAACCGGCAGTTCGACGCCGCCGCGTTTCTCGGTCGGCGAGGTGCGCGGCTTGGCGAACTGCCCGGCAATGCGGCCGACCTTCACCACCGGAGACGCGGCAGCGTAAGTCAGCACCACCGCCATCTGCAGGAACAGGCGGAAAAAATCGCGGATATTGTTGGCGCCGTGCTCGGCAAAGCTTTCGGCGCAATCGCCGCCCTGCAACAGGAACATCTCGCCATTGGCGACCTGCGCCAGCGCCTTTTTGAGATTGCGCGCCTCGCCGGCAAAAACCAGCGGCGGAAAAGTCGCAAGCTGCGCCTCGACGTCGGCAAGCGCCTTTAAATCGGGATAATCGGGTACCTGCACAATCGGCTTGGAGCGCCAGGAATCCGGGCTCCATTTAGCCGCGTTCGGCCGCATGGACATCACGCTCTATCTCCAACAAACAGCCGGTCTTATACACGGCGGCCGTGTACCGGGACAGTCCGGTTTTTTGCCCGGCTTTCAGCCTATTCTGCGGCTTGGCGACCGTAGCTCGCGGTCTTGTTGCGCATGGTGACGAGCTCTTCGGCGGCCGTCGGGTGCAGCGCCATGGTGGCGTCGAAGTCGGCCTTGGTGGCTCCCATTTTCACCGCGATCGCGGCGACCTGGGCCATCTCGGCGGCGCCTTCGCCGACCATGTGGCAGCCGACGACGCGGTCGGTCGAACCGTCGACCACGAGCTTCATGAGAACACGCGTGTCGCGCCCTGACAGCGTCGCCTTCATCGGCCGGAACATGGCCTTGTAGATATCGGTCAGTGCCAGCCGCTGCCGGGCCTCGGTCTCGGTTAGTCCAACGGCACCGATCTCAGGCTCCGAGAATACCGCCGTCGGCACATTGGTATGATCGACTTTGATCGATTTGCCGCCGAACACGTTATCGGCGAAGGCATGACCTTCGCGGATGGCGACCGGCGTCAGGTTGATACGATTGGTGACGTCGCCCACCGCATAGATGTTCGGCGCGCTGGTGCGCGAATATTCGTCGACGGCGATGCCGCCGTTCTTGGCAAGCTCGACGCCGGCTTCCGCGAGCCCGAGCCTGGCGATATTGGGGTGCCGGCCGGTCGCAAACATGACGCGGTCGGCCGTCACGTGATTGCCGCTCGACAGTCGCACCGAGTAATGCGGGCCGGCTTGTTCGATCGCCGCGACCTTGCAGCCGGTGATCACCTTGATGCCGCGCGCCTCCATCTCGACGCGCAGATGCTGGCGCACGTCGTCGTCGAAGCCGCGCAGAATATTCTCGCCGCGATAGACGAGCGTCACATGCGAACCCAGCCCGGCGAAGATGCCGGCGAACTCGACGGCGATATAGCCGCCGCCCTGAATCACCACGCGGCGCGGAAATTCCGTTAAGTGGAACGCCTCGTTCGACGTAATTGCGTGCTCGACGCCGGGAATGGCATCGCCATAGCTCGGCGTCGCCGCCCGTCGAGATCAAAATATGCGCCGCGCGCACCCGCTCGCCGCTTGCCAAGTGCACCGTATGGGCATCGGCGAGAACGGCCCGGGTCTTCACCACCTTGGCGCCGGCTTTGGCGAGCGTCGCCCCATAGGCCGCTTCGAGGCGGGCAATCTCGCGGTCCTTGTTGGCGATCAGCGTCGTCCAGTCGAACGAATTCTGTGACACGGTCCAGCCGAAGCCCGCGGCGTCCTCGAATTCGCCGCGAAAGCGCGAGGCGTAGACCAGGAGCTTCTTCGGCACGCAGCCGCGGATCACGCAGGTGCCGCCGAGGCGGTACTCCTCGGCGACCATCACGCGTGCACCATGACCCGCGGCGATGCGCGCGGCGCGCACACCGCCCGACCCGCCTCCGATGACGAAAAGATCGACGTCGTATTCGGCCATAGCGTTCATCGCATCACAGATCGTGCCCGCGCTTTTTCATCTCGGCGCGCATGCTGCCGATCACCTGCTCCGAAAGCGCGTCCGCCCATTTGCCGGCACTCGACATGCTCTCATCGAGCGCCTTCGGCTCCTCGGCGACCACCTTTTTGCCGAGCGGCGATTGATAGAACGCCAGGATATCCTTCAACTCCTGCTCGGTGAAATGGCTGGCATAGATGCGCGCGGTATCGTCGAGGACTTCGTCGATGCGCGGAGCATATTGCTTTTCCACGATGATCGCGCACTCGTTGAGGTCCTTCGCCCACATGAAATTGGTCTGCATGAACATGTCTCTGGTCTTGACGACCACGCCGCGCACGAGCGGCTGGAATACGCTCTTTGACGTCCTTGAGCTCGACGATTTGCTTGGCCAGGAGGATCGCGGCTGGAGAAGGGTGCGCGGCAGCCTGAGCGGCGGCGGGGCGCGGTCCGAAGACCGCGAGCGCCAACAGCGCGGCGACAGCACAGCGCATCACGGCGTAGCGCGTCCCGGTATGACGCAAGCGCAGACGAGCGAACATAGGCGCACTCCCTTTCGTGCTCGAGATCAGGACCGTTCGACGAGACGAACCCCGTCCGGACCGGCGACAATAGCAATCCCGCGCGAGGCCGATGAACAAGCCGTGTTCCATGACGCCCGGGATTGCGGAAAGCTTCGCCGCGAGAGCCCGCGGGTCGGCGATGCGCCGCAATTGGGCGTCGAGCAGCCAGTGCCCGCCATCCGTGACGAAAGGATGGCCGCTCTGGGTCTCGCGCAATACCGCCGGCCCGTGGCAGGCTGTCGCGGCGGCGGCCGCTTCGACGGCGCGGCGGGTCGCCGTTGCGCCGAACGGCACGATTTCGATCGGCAAGCGGAAAGCGGCCAAGCGTCGCGACCCATTTCGAGTCGTCGGCGATCACGACCATCATCGCCGATGCCGAGGCCACGATCTTCTCGCGCAACAGCGCGCCGCCGCCGCCTTTGATCAAGGTCAGGTCCGGCGCGATCTCGTCGGCGCCGTCGACGGTCAGGTCGAGCTCGGGGGTGTCGTCGAGCGTGGTCAGCGGGATGCCGAGGCGCTCGGCCTGCGTGCGCGTCGCCTCCGACGTCGGCACCGCGACCACATCGAGTCCCGCCGCGCACCCGCTCGCCCAACAGGTCGACGAAATGCTTGGCGGTCGAGCC
Source organism: uncultured Alphaproteobacteria bacterium (assembly GCA_963696555.1). Lineage (GTDB taxonomy): Bacteria > Pseudomonadota > Alphaproteobacteria > Rhizobiales > Xanthobacteraceae > BOG-931. Next base: position 86,083 of record CAVOKR010000018.1, read on the forward strand.
GGTGCCGAGCCCGAGGCGCATGCCCGGGCGCACGAAATCGAGAGCGCGGGCGGCGGCGGCCCGTTTGTAGGTTTCGACGCTCATTGCTGCCGGACGCCCCTCTGGCACTGAACATCAGGCTGCTATCTAGCTGCCTTCGACGGCCGATCCTAGGGAATTCCAGCCCGAGGTTTCGGCGCTTGCGCCCGGCGCTTGGGCCGTTTAGGCGAGAAGCCATGCTCACCATCGTGTTCGATCTCGACGGCACCTTGATCGATACCGCGCCCGATCTGATCTCAACGCTCAACCTCATCCTGGCGCGGGAAGGCATGGCGGCAGTCCCCTACGACGACGCCCGCAAGATGATCGGCGGCGGCGCGCGGGGCATGATCGCGCGCGCGCTCGAAGCCGAAGGCCGCGACGGATCGAAGCCCGAGCTCGACCGCATGTTCGCCGCCTTCATCGAGCACTATGCGGCGCATATCGCCGACCGCTCGCGGCCGTTTCCGGAGCTCGAACCGGCGCTCGATCGCCTTGCCGCCGACGGCCGGCGGCTTGCGGTCTGCACCAACAAGCTCGAATGGCTGTCGGTGCGGCTCCTCGATCACGCTGCAGCTCACCCGGCACTTCACGACGATTTGCGGTCAGGACACATTCGGCATGCAAAAGCCCGACCCGGAGGTGTTGCGCCGGACCATTCTGCGTGCCGGCGGCGACGCCCGACCGCGCCATCATGGTCGGCGATTCCGGGACCGACATTCGCACCGCCCGCGCCGCGACCGTGCCGGTGATCGCCGTCGATTTCGGCTACAGCGAAGTGCCGATCGCAAGCCTCGAGCCGGACCGGATTATCGGCTCCTTTGCCGACTTGCCGGCGGCGATTCGGGAAATCGAAGCCCAAGGCGCCTAGACCGCCGGCTCGCCCTGGTGACCGGCGACCGGCTCGCACTGTCCAAACCGGGCTTTACCCCGCAATTCCTGCGGCTTAGGCTCCCGGTTCTAGGGAGTGTCATGTCGCGTAGCCGTCTCATCGCGGGCCTTTCGGTTGTAGGTATGGCTGCCTTCGCGCTAGCCGGGTGCTCGAGTTCGTCTGCCCCGGACTGGCTGAAGCCGGCACCGCCGCCACCACAGGCCTTGCAGTTTGAATCCACGCCACCCGGCGTGAATGTGCAGACAGCGCAAGGTCAACCTGCCGGACGCCCTGCTCGCTCGCTGTCCCGCTCATGAGCCAGTCGGTGACGTTTTCGCTGGACGGCTACGTATCCCAGACCATTCCGATCAGCCTGCGCGAACCCGAGCATTCGTTCTTCAATCAGAAGCCGCCGCTATTTGCTGCCCAATCCGGTGCAGGTCGCCATGGTGGCACTGCCGCCGCCGCCCAAGGGAAAGCCAAAGCTCCGCCAGCGGCGTCGGACCCAAGGGCGCGCCAAAGCCGGTCGCGACGGCTCCAGCGCCGATGCCGAACGCCGCGCCGCGACCGATCGCAGCACCGGAACCGGAAGACAACGCCTTTCCGCACCCATCACCCTGGTCACAATCCCCCGCCGGCTCCGAATCGCCGATCTCGCGGCAATCGCTGAAACGTCGGGGCTTTGGCGAAAAATTATGGACGATCAGGGCTTTATCCGGCACAGTCGCTGCCTATCTGAAGGGTGATGGATCGCGTGCAGGATATCGAACTCGACCACCGCCTTGGACCGGCCGGAACTGGTCGACCCGTTCGGCCGCGCCATCACCTATCTGCGCGTCTCGGTGACCGACCGCTGCGATTTCCGCTGTGTCTATTGCATGGCGGAGAACATGTCGTTTCTGCCGAAGGCCGACGTTCTGACGCTGGAGGAACTCGACCGGCTGTGTTCGGCCTTTCGTCGCGCGCGGCGTGCGCAAGCTTCGCCTCACCGGCGGCGAGCCGCTGGTGCGCCGCGGCATCATGACGCTCGTCCATTCGCTGTCGCGGCATCTGCGCTCGCGGCCAACTCGACGAACTGACCCTGACCACCAACGGATCGCAGCTCGCAAAATATGCCGCGGAACTGAAAGACGCAGGCGTCCGGCGCATCAATGTCTCGCTCGATACGCTCGAGCCGGAGAAATTCCGCGCCATCACGCGCTGGGGATCGCTCGAGCAGGTGCTCGCCGGCATCGACGCCGCCCAGGCCGCCGGCCTGAAGATCAAGATCAACACCGTCGCGCTCAAGGGCGTCAACGAAGACGAATTTCCCCGCCTGATCGAATGGGCGCACGGCCGCGGCATGGATCTGACGCTGATCGAAGTGATGCCGCTCGGCGAGATCGGCGAAGGCCGTCTCGACCAATATCTGCCGCTGTCGGTGGTGCGCGCGCGGCTCGCCGAGCGCTTTTCGCTCGACGACATCGATTATCGCACCGGCGGCCCGGCCCGCTATGTGCGCGTCGCCGAGACCGGCGGCAGGCTCGGTTTCATCACGCCGCTGACGCATAATTTCTGCGAATCCTGCAATCGCGTCCGCGTCACCTGCACCGGCACGCTCTATATGTGCCTCGGCCAGGAAGACGCCGCCGATCTGCGCAAACCGCTGCGCGCGTCCGAAGGCAACGACCTGTTGTTTGCCGCCATCGATGAGGCGATCGGGCGAAAGCCCAAGGGCCACGATTTCATCATCGATCGCCGCCACCAGCGGCCGGCACTGTCGCGCCACATGAGCGTGACCGGGGGCTGATCGGGCGCCGTTACGCCGCGAGCGAAGACAGCACCTTCGCCGCCGCCTGCAAATTCCGCGAGGCGAAAGGCGCGGCGCTCGAGCGCCATCTCGTCCTCGCCCCATTGCTCCATATTCCAATCCTCGTCGACATGGGCCGCCTGCCATGCGGCGTCGGCGGTCAACGCCCCGCGCAACATCGCCAGCGCGATCAGCGCCGAGCCGGTGAGCGTCGTGACGACATGCACGGCGCCAAGCCGCCACGGATCGGCGGGGATCGCAGCGCGCAGCGGCCTCCAGCGCGGCCTCTGGCTGGGCGACGTGGACGATGCCTTCGCCTAGTTTGAAAATCGGCGCCGAGCGCTTCGCGCGCCCAGGCCAGAATCGGATCCCAATGCTCGCGCCTGGCGCTCGCGCAGTTGTTGCGGCGCGCCGGCGCGATAGAACAACAGATCGGAGCCGAGATATTTTTCGATTTCGGCGGCGACCGGCCCCGGCGCGTCGGCAACGCCGTCGATGATCGCATTGGCGAGCCGCGTCAGCGGCATTTTCGCCGGATCGATCAGTTCGCGCTGCGCCTGCCATTCCGCGGCGATCGCCTTCGGCCAAGCGCAGCCGTCGGCGCCGCCAGGAGGCGCCGCGCCGGCGTGTGGATCGGCTTGCCGTCGAGCGCACACCGCGTGGCCGTCGGCAGCGCTCGCAATCGAGGCCTGCTGCGTAGAAGCGGCGCCGCAGCGCCGGCCGCGCGCCGCGGCGCGCCGCCGTCATCGGATCTGTCGGCTCGGAGCGATGTCGAACAGGTCACGCATGCGGTATCGCCACGACTCATGCTCTCATTGCGCATATATCACAATTACGTTAATATATTCAATTACGTTACAAGATTGAGAGCTGGCGCTTGGCTCAGGCTTGCTGGTCCACTGCTTGCGACCGGAACGGCGCCGCGGTTTTGATCAGGCTCAAGGCGGACAAAACCTTGTTATAACAAGCAGAAGCGGTAGAAATCCGCACCCCTCTCGACTAGTATCCGGCGCCGGATTCGGCTACGGGACCGCCCGGGGGAAGAAAATCCACGCAGCAGCGTGCGTACCGCCAGCAAGAGCGGGTGCTGCGTGCACGAGGAGTCAATGAAACCTACCGATATCGCGGTCCCGGACTATTTCCATAAAGTCGTGGATTGTCAGTGGGCCTGTCCGGCGCATACGCCGGTTCCCGAATATATCCGCTTGATCGCCGCGGGCCGCTACAGCGACGCCTACATGATCAATTGGGAATCGAATGTGTTTCCGGGAATTCTCGGACGCACCTGCGACCGGCCCTGCGAGCCGGCCTGCCGGCGCGGCCGCGTCGAGAAAGAACCGGTCGCGATCTGCCGCTTGAAGCGCGTCGCCGCCGACTTCAAGGACGACATCCGCGACCGGCTGCCGAAGCCGCCCGAGAACAAGAACGGCAAGCGCATCGCGCTCGTCGGCGGCGGCCCCGCCTCGCTCGCGGTGGCGCGCGACCTCGCGCCGATGGGTTACGACTGCGTCGTGTTCGACCAGGATCCGAAATCCGGCGGCATGATGCGCACGCAAATTCCGAAATTCCGCCTGCCGGAAAGCGTGATCGACGAGGAATGCAATTACATCCTCAATCTCGGCATCGAATTTGTCGGCGGCAAGCGCATCGACAGCCTGAAGGCGCTGCTGGCCGAAGAATTACGACGCGATCTTCGTCGGCTGCGGCGCGCCGCGCGGCCGCGATCTCGATATTCCCGGCCGCAAGGAAGCGGCCAAGAACATCCATATCGGCATCGACTGGCTGTCGAGCGTTTCGTTCGGCCATATCGACAAGATCGGCAAGCGCGTCATCGTGCTCGGCGGCGGCAACACCGCGATGGATTGCTGCCGCTCCTCGCGCCGGCTCGGCGGCGAGGACGTGAAGGTCGATCGTGCGCTCCGGCTTCGAGGAGATGAAGGCGTCCCCCTGGGAAAAGGAGGACGCCATGCACGAAGATATTCCGATCTTCAATTATCTGGTGCCGAAGGAATTCACCCACGACAACGGCAAGCTCACCGGCGTCATGTTCGAGAAGGTCAAGGCGGTGCGCGACGCCAAAGGCCGCCGCGATCTGGTGCCGACCGGCGAACCCGATCAGCATTTTCCCTGCGACGACGTCCTGGTCGCGGTCGGCCAGGAAAACGCGTTTCCCTGGATCGAGCGCGATTGCGGCATCGAATTCGACAAATGGGACATGCCCAAGGTCGATCCGAAGACGCATGGCGTCGACCAATCCGAAGGTGTTCTTCGGCGGCGACGCCGCGTTCGGACCGAAGAACATCATCTGGGCGGTCGCGCACGGCCACGAAGCCGCGATCTCGATCGACCGCTTCTGCCGCGGCGAAGACGTCAATGTGCGGCCGCCGCCGCAGATCGCGCGTGTCCAGCCAGAAGATGGGCATCCACGAGTGGAGCTACGACAACGAGATCACGCTCGACAAGCGCTACCGCGTGCCGCATCGCGACAAGGTGGTGGCGCTGCGCGACATCAAGGCCGAGGTCGAACTTGGCTATGACCTCGAGCTCGCGCTCAAAGAGGCCGAGCGCTGCCTCAATTGCGATGTGCAGACCGTCTTCACCGGCCAGCTTTGCATCGAATGCGACGCCTGCGTCGATATCTGCCCGATGGACTGCATCACTTTCACGGCGAACGGCGACGAAGCCGACCTGCGCACGCGCCTGCAAGCGCCCGCCCAGAACCTCACCCAGGATCTTTACATCGGCAACAATCTCAAGACCGGCCGCGTCATGGTGAAAGACGAGGACGTGTGCCTGCATTGCGGCCTATGCGCCGAACGCTGTCCTACCGGTGCGTGGGACATGCAGAAATATCTCATCGACATGACCCACGCCGGAACACCATGCCAGTCTCAAGCCCGATCAGCCGCATAAACGACTTCGTCGTCCGTTTCGCCAACGTCAACGGCTCGGGCTCCGCGAGCGCCAACGAATTGTTTGCCCGCGCGGTGCTGCGCATGGGCGTGCCGGTCAGCCCGCGCAATATTTTCCCATCCAACATCCAGGGCCTGCCGACCTGGTACGAAGTGCGCGTCACCGAGGCCGGCCATCTCGGCGCCCGCGGCGGCGTCGACTTGATGGTGGCGATGAACCCGCAGACCTGGGACAAGGACATCGCCTCGATCGAACCGGGCGGCTATCTGTTCTACAATTCAACCAAGCCGATGCCGAATCGAAATTCCGCGCCGACATTACGGTGATCGGCGTGCCGCTCACCGCCATCACCAATTCGACCTATACGGATCCGCGCCAGCGCCAATTGTTCAAGAACATCATCTATCTCGGCGCGCTGTCGGCGCTGCTCGACATGGACCCGAAGGTGATCGAGACGCTGATCGGCGAGCAGTATAAGGGCAAGGAAAAGCTCTTGTCGTCGAACGTGCACGCGCTCCATCTCGGCCGCGACTGGGCGCTGCAGAACCTGAAATGCCCGATCGGGCTTCGCGTGCAGAAGTCGGACAAAGTCGGCGACCGCATCTTCATCGAGGGCAATTCGGCAGCGGCGCTGGGCGCGGTCTATGGCGGCGCCACGGTATGCGCCTGGTATCCGATCACGCCGTCATCGTCGCTCGCCGACGCCTTTACCAGCCATTGCAAGAAGCTTCGTCACGATCCGGCGACCGGCAAGGCGAAATACGCCATCGTCCAGGGCGAGGACGAGCTGGCCTCGATCGGCATCGTCATCGGCGCATCGTGGAACGGCGCGCGTGCCTTCACGGCCACATCCGGCCCCGGCATTTCGCTGATGCAGGAATTCATCGGGCTGTCCTATTTCGCCGAAATCCCGGCGGTGATTATGGACGTGCAGCGCGCCGGCCCGTCGACCGGCATGCCGACACGGACCCAGCAATGCGACCTGATCTCGTGCGCCTATGCGTCGCACGGCGACACCAAGCACATTCTGTTGTTCCCCGAGGACCCACACGAGGCGTTCGACTTCGCCGCCCAGGCGTTCGATCTCGCCGAACGGCTGCAGACCACGATCTTTCTGATGCTCGACCTCGACATCGGCATGAACCACCGGCTGTGCCGGCCGCTGCACTGGGACGACAACAAGCAATACGACCGCGGCAAGGTCATGACCGCGGCAGCGCTCGAAGCCGGCAAGGATTTCGGCCGTTATCTCGACGTCGACGGCGACGGCATCCCCTACCGCACCTATCCGGGCACCCACCCGACCAAAGGCTCGTTCTTCACCCGCGGCACCTCGCGCGACCGCTATGCGCGCTATACCGAGGAAGGCCCGGCCTATGCCGACAACATGCAGCGGCTGTTGCGCAAGTTCGAGACCGCCAAGGATCTGGTGCCGCGGCCGCTGCAGGCCAACGCGCAAAAGCCGACCAAATATGGCGTGATCTATTACGGCTCGACGTCGCCGGCGATGGACGAAGCCATCGGCATGCTGGAGGCGCTCGGCCACCAGCTCGACCGGCTGCGCATTCGCGCCTTCCCGTTTCACTCCAGCGTCGCGAGTTTTGTCGCCGATCACGACTTCATCTACGTGGTCGAGCAGAACCGCGACGGCCAGCTGCGCTCGTTGATCGTCAACGAGATCGGCATCGATCCGGTGCGGCTGGTGCCGATCCTGCACTATGACGGCACGCCGATCACCGCGCGTTTCATCGCCAAAGCCATCGGCGATCATCAAGATCAGCTCAAAGTCACCCCGCTGCGGAAAGTGGTGTCATGACATACGTCGTCAAGCCGAAATTCCACCATCCCGAGCTGCCGAAGAACACGCTCGGCTTCACCCACCGCGACTATGAAGGCAAGGTCTCGACGCTGTGCGCCGGCTGCGGCCACGATTCGATCACGGCAGCGATCATCGAGGCTTGCTTCGAGCTCTCGATCGAGCCGCACCGGGTGGCGAAGATTTCCGGCATCGGCTGCTCGTCGAAGACGCCGGACTACTTCCTCGGCAATTCCCACGGCTTCAACTCCGTGCATGGCCGCATGCCGTCGGTGCTGACTGGCGCCAACTTGGCCAACCGCGATCTGATCTATCTCGGCGTATCGGGCGACGGCGATTCCGCCTCGATCGGTTTCGGCCAATTCGCCCATTGCATGCGCCGCGGCGTCAACATGACCTATATCGTGGAGAACAACGGCGTCTACGGTCTCACCAAAGGTCAGTTCTCGGCCACCGCCGACCGCGGCTCGAAGTCGAAGAAGCGGCGTGGTCAATAGCGACAGCGCCATCGACATGGTCGGCATCGCGCTGCAGCTCGGCGCAAGCTTCGTCGCGCGTTCGTTCTCCGGCGACAAGAAACAGCTCGTCCCCATTATCAAGGCCGCGATCGAGCATCAGGGCGCGGCCTTCATCGACGTGATCTCACCCTGCGTCGCGTTCAACAACCACACCGGCTCGACCAAAAGCTTCGATTACGTGCGCGAGCACAACGAGGCGGTCAATTATCTCGATGTCATGGTCGGCCGCGCACCGATCCATATCGATTATGCGCCCGGCACCGTGGAAGTGGTCGAGCAGCACGACGGCACGACGCTCGCTTTGCGCAAGCTCGACGCCGAATACGACGTGCACGACCGGCTCGCCGCCATGAGCTTCATCCAGCACCACGCCGCCAAGGGCCAGATCGTCACCGGGCTCTTGTACGTCGAATCCGACGCCGACGACCTGCACGGCCACCTCAACACCGTGCCCGCGCCGCTCAACACGCTGAGTGAAAAAGAACTGTGCCCGGGCTCGGCGGCGCTCGACAAGATCAACGCCGGCCTGCGCTGAGCATTTCTGAAATCAGACCTTCAGCCGCCTGATCGCTTCGATCATTTCCGTCGGCGGCGCCATTTCGATCGCCGGCGCCGTGCCGGTTTCCAGCAGGCTCTTTAGCCCGGAAAGGACCGCCGGCCAGCCCGTGCGGCCACCGGACAGGATTGCCTCCGGCACGTCCCAGGAATGGGATTCGGTCATGATAAGCCGCACCGCGCCGCCGGCCGGTGCGATCTCGTAGGTGACGACGCATTCCGGAAGCTTGCGGAAATCCTCGGGCCATTCGACGTGCCAGGTCACCGAGAGCTTTCGCGGCGGATCGTAGTCGAGGACCTTGCCCTTTACGTTGATCCGGCCGTCCGGCAGGCGCAGCACGAAGGCGCCGCCGCGCTTCGGTTCGATCTCGACATCGCGCTCCCAGAAATACTTTCGGCTAAACTCGCTCGACGTCAGCGCCTGCCACACCTTCTCGGGTGTGGCCGCGATATAGGTCACGTAGACGGTTTTCGGTTTGAACCTCGTCGTCATGACGCCGCCTTTTCCGCCTCGCGCTTGGCCTGCTCTTCGTACCAGGGCGCGTAGAGAACGCGATTTGTCTCCAGATAACTCTTCAGGCTCGAGAGAACGAGCGGCCAGCCATTGCTGATGCTGGCAAATACCTTGCTGTCGGGCGCGAAATCGTCGTGCGTGACGGTGAGCTTGACCTGATCGCGCTGCTGTTCGAGATCCATCACCACGCGCGAGTGCTTTTCGGCGCCGTTATGCGGCTCATGATGAGCCTGAAAGGTGTAGGACAGACGCCGCGGCGCGTCGTTTTCCAGCACCTGGCCGCTGACGACCAGCTTGCCGTTGCGGTGAAAGGTAACCGGCGAGCCGACCTTCCAGTCGGAGGTGACGGCGTTGCCGAACCAGAATTTCGCGGTGGCCTCGCCATCGGTCAGCGCCTTGAAGACCTTCTCCGGCGTCGACGCAATATAGGTCACATAGACGAAATGCAGGCTTGGTCATCGTCTTTCTCCTTACTCTGACTCCAGTGCTGTCTTCATGTCGCTCAACGCCTGCAGGCGGGAGCGTTCGAACTTGCCGATCCAGCGTTCCGCGATGTCGTGGATCGGGACCGGGTTCAGGTAGTGCAGTTTCTCGCGCCCGCGCCGCACGGTCGCGACGAGGTTGGCTTCTTCCAAAATCGCCAGATGCTTGCTCACCGCCTGCCGCGTCATGGCGAGCCGTACGCAGAGTTCGTTCAGCGTCTGGCCGTTGTCGGCGCGCAGCCGGTCGAGCAATTCCCTGCGGCTGCCGTCGGCGAGCGCCTTGAAAACTCCATCCGCCGTTCCATCCATGGCGACAATATGCAACCATTTGGTTGCCTGTCAAGCCAAATAAAAAGGCCCAAACCAATAGGCCAAGGAATCCAAGCTGACCGCGCAACCCCGGGCCGGCTACTGCACGCAGGCTCCCGTGTATTGGGTGCGCAGATTACCCGGCACGTTGTAGAGGCCGGACTGGAAGGCGCAGCGCGAGGCGCGGTCCTGGAACGTCTCGGGTCCGTGCGGCAGGCTCGGGATCGACCGCGTTGAACCTTGCAGGATTATCGGGGCTTGTTCTTGCGGGACGGCGGGTAGCGTCACGGCTGCCACCGCCTTCCTCGCGCATGAGCGGCGTGCGCGGTAACGGCGTCGGCAGCACCGAACCCGATGAGCCGCGGCCCGTATAAAATTTATGATGCAGGGACTGCGGCGCGACCGCACGATGATGGGTCGGGACACCGGGCTCCGGCGCCATGATGGAATAGGGATATTGATTGTCGCTGCCCATCTCGAAGTCGCGCGCCTGGGCGCCGGTCGTAGCGATAATCGCTATCGTGAAGCCTATCGTCATTGCGAGCGAAGCGAAGCAATCCAGTCCGCGCCGCGAATTCTGGATTGCTTCGTCGCTTCGCTCCTCGCAATGACGCAAGAGATTCACGGCGCGCCTCATTTCTAAAACACGCTTATCCACTTAAACCCGGCACGCTGCGCGATGTTCCGGATCACTCCGGCGCGTCTTCGATCGGATCGTAGCGCTTGGCGTCGAGGCCGAGCAGATTCCAGGACTGCTGCATGTGCGGCGGCAGCGGCGCGGTGACGTCGACTACGCCGCCGCGCGGATGCGGCACGGCGATGCGGCGCGCCATCAGATGCAGCCGGTTCTGCATGCCGCCCGGCAGTTCCCAATTCTCGATGGAGAAATATTTCGGGTCGCCGACGATCGGATGGTCGATATGGGCCATATGGGCGCGCAATTGATGGGTGCGGCCGGTGACCGGCTTGAGCGAAAGCCAGGCCATCAGCGGCCCGGATGTCTCGACCACGGCGTAATAGGTCACCGCATGGCTCGCGCCCTTTTCGCCGTGCTTGGCGATGCGCATGATGACTTTCGTCTTCGCGCTCCTCCTTGGCGAGGAAGGTCGAGATCCGGCCTTGCGCGCACTTTGGGCACGCCGGCGACCAGCGCCCAATAGATTTTTCGTGCCGAGCGCGAGCGAAAGGTCTTCGCCAAGCGCCGCCGCCGCGAACCTGCGTTTTGGCCACCAGCAGACAGCCCGCCGTGTCCTTGTCGAGCCGGTGCACCAGCCGCGGCCGCTGGCCGTGCGCGTCGCGCAGCACGTCGAGCATGCCATCGAGATGCCGCGTGGTGCCGGAGCCGCCCTGCACCGCAAGCCCGAACGGCTTGTTGAGCACCATCACGTCCGGCGTCTTCGTAGAGCGTGATCGATTTGAGGAATTCGCGCGTCTTGTCGTCGGCTTCGTCGCCCGGCGCCCGCGGCTTCGGCTGATCGAGCCGCAGCGGCGGAATGCGCACGGTCTGCCCGGCTTCAAGCCGGTTCTTCGGCTCGGTGCGCTTGCCGTTGACCCGCAACTCGCCTTTGCGGATCACGCGCTGGATATGGGAGAAACTCAAGCCCGGGAAACGCGCTTCGAGAAAGCGGTCGACCCGCATGCCGGTTTCGTCGGCGGTGACGGCGACGTTCTGCACGCTGGTCGGCATTGCTGTGCGGCGCGCGTCACTGGTTTCTCGTCGTCCTGAGGTGGGCGCTCGTGGCGCGCCTCGAAGGATGAGCGAACCGGACGCCGCTCGGCCTCGCGCCGAGGCCGATTTCGCGCTCTTCGATTTCCAAGGCGGCGGTTGCCGGTTCGGTTGGCGTCGCTCAGCGAGGCCGTCGCTCCGCGCCGGCGCCTCGGGGCGACGAAACGGACGCTTCGGCCGCTGTCCGTCGCGATGCCGCGGCCCGGCCGTCTGCTTGCCACCGCCCGGCTGCCGGGGTCCGCGATTGTTTCTCACGACCCACTCCGCTCTTGGCCCAACTTCTCTTGGCGCAGCTTCGCCCAGTAGTCGAGCCGCTTCCTGATCTCACGCTCGAAGCCGCGCTCCGGCGGATCGTAGAACTGGCGCCGGCCGAGCTGTTCCGGAAAGTAATCCTGGCCGGAAAACGCCTCGGCCGTATCGTGGTCGTATTCGTAGTCCGCGCCGTAGCCTTCGGTCTTCATCAGTTTGGTCGGCGCGTTGAGGACGTGCTTCGGCGGCAACAGCGAGCCCGCTTCCTTCGCGGTGCGCATCGCTTCGCCAAAAGCCACATAGGCGGCGTTCGATTTCGGCGCGGTCGCGACGTAAAGCACCGCCTCGGCGATGGCGAGCTCGCCTTCCGGGGAGCCGAGAAAATCATAGGCGTCCTTGGCGGCATTGGCGATGACGAGCGCCTGCGGATCGGCAAGCCCGATATCCTCGACCGCCATGCGCACGACGCGGCGCGCCAGATAAAGCGGGTCCTCGCCGGCATCGAGCATGCGGCAGAGATAATAAAGCGCCGCATCCGGATCCGAGCCGCGCACCGATTTATGCAGCGCGCTGATCAGGTTGTAATGGCCGTCCTGCTTCTTGTCGTAGATCGGCGCGCGGCGCTGCACGACCTTCTGCAAAGCCGCGGCATCGAAGATTTCGTCGGCACGCGCGGCCCGCCAGATTTCCTCGGCGAGCGTCAGCGCGGCGCGGCCGTCGCCGTCGGCCATGCGGAGCAGCGAAGCGCGCGCCTCGGCATCGAGCGGCAGCTTCTTGCCTTCGATCGCCTCGGCACGATCGAGCAGTTTTTCGACCGCCGGCGGATCGAGCGATTTGAACACCAGCACGCGGGCGCGCGACAGCAAGCGGCGCGATCAGCTCGAACGACGGGTTCTCGGTGGTCGCGCCGACCAGCACGATGGTGCCGTCCTCCATCACCGGAAGGAAACTATCCTGCTGCGCGCGATTGAAGCGATGGATTTCGTCGACGAAGAGCAGCGTGCCCTGCCCGGTCTCACGGCGCAGCCGCGCCGCCTCGAACACTTTTTTCAGATCGGCGACGCCGGAAAAAATCGCCGATATTTGTTCGAAATAAAGCTCGGTCGCGTGCGCCAAGAGCCGCGCCACCGTGGTCTTGCCGGTGCCGGGCGGGCCCCAGAAGACGAGCGAGCCGAGCGAACGGGTCTCGAGCATGCGCGTCAGCGTACCGTCTGGGCCGAGCAAATGATCCTGGCCGACCACGTCTGAAAGCTGGTCTGGCCGTAATTTGTCGGCAAGCGGACGCGGTGCGTCGCGGTCGAGCCCGCCGGCCGAGAAGAGGTTCGACGCCAATCCTTTTGACGCAAAGCCAGGAGATTTGGCTTTTGGCCGGGAGCTCATCCGGAGAATATAACAGAGATCTGCTGACCGCCGCGCAGAATGGTAATGCGCCACTGCCGGCCGCCGGCGCCGGCGGCACGCTCGAGGTCGGCTGGTTGCTCGATCTTTTGGTTGTTGACCGTGACGACGACATCGCCCTTCTGAAAGCCGACCGACTGTGCCGTCGAGCCGTCCGCCACCGCGGTAATGACGACGCCCTCGGTCTGCGGATCGAGCCGAAGATCGTCCGCCAAGGCGGGCGACAGATTGGCGACCGTCGCGCCGAGAAACGGCGAGCGCGCTTTGATCTCGACCTCGTCGATTGGCGTATCGGGCAGGCTCTGGAGGGCTACCGGCACCGTCGTGATCTTGCCCTGCCGCGAAATGCCGACCTGGGCCGTGCCGCCAAGCGGCTTGGTGCCGAAGCGGTAATCAAACGCGTTCGGATCGTCGACCGGGGTGCCGTCGACGCTGACGATGAGGTCGCCGGTTTTGATTCCTGCGCGCGCGGCCGGGCTGCCGGGGACGAGACTGGCGACAAGCGCCCCGGTCGGGCGCGCAAGCCCCAGGCTTTCGGCGATTTCCGGCGTGACGGCCTGCAATTTGGCGCCGAGCCAAGGCCGTTTCACCGCCGTGCTGCCATGCTGCGCCGATGCCACCACGATGCGCACCATGTTGGCGGGAATCGCAAAGCCGATGCCCTGCGAGCCGCCGGAGCGCGAATAGATCGCCGAATTGATGCCGACCAGCCGGCCGTTGACATCGACCAGCGCGCCGCCCGAATTGCCCGGATTGATGGCGGCGTCGGTCTGAATGAAAAACTGATAATCGCTGACGCCGACCTGGGTGCGCGCCACCGCCGAGACGATGCCGTGGGTCACGGTCTGCCCGACGCCGAACGGATCGCCGATCGCCAGCACCACGTCGCCGACTTCAAGCGCGTCGGAATCGGCGAATTCGAGCGTCGGGAAGCGCTCCTTGGCGCCCTTGATGCGCAATACCGCGAGATCGCTGCGCTGATCCTTGAGCACGATCTCGGCGTCGAATTCGCGCTTGTCGGAAAGCGCGACCTTCACCTCGCTCGCGTCCTCGATCACATGGTAGTTGGTGACGACGAGGCCCGCCGGATCGACGAGGACGCCGGAGCCGAGCGAACGCTCGACCTGCTCGCGCGGCATGCCGCCGCCGAAGAACTGGCGGAAGAACGGGTCGGCGATGAACGGATTGTTGTTCTGGACGACGTGCGAGGCATAGACATTGACCACCGCCGGCGCGACGCGTTTGACGACCGGCGCAAACGATAGCTGCAACTGGCGCAGCCGAGCTCGGCACCTGCCGCTCCTGCGCGCCGGCGCCGGGCGCTGCGAAGGCGAACAGCACAACAGCCACAGCCGAGACGGCCGAAAACGACAAACGCGGCATGAAAAACCCCGATTCGACGTGCCTGGATATAGGCATAACACCGAGGCCATAGAAGGGTAGCCACCGAAGAGCGCTGCCGATGCGCCCTTTGCGCCGGAGGCGTTACGCCGAAACCGGCGCCGCCTCTTCGCCGCGCGCCTGGACCGGCCCGGAATCCAAACCTTTGGCCTCCAGATCGCGATCGACGAATTCGATCACCGCGACCGGCGCCGAATCGCCGTAGCGGAAACCGGCCTTCATGACGCGGAGATAGCCGCCTTCGCGATCCTTGTAGCGCGGACCGATGACGTCGAAGAGCTTCTTGACCATCGCGAGATCGCGCATTTGCGCGATCGCCTGGCGGCGCGCATGCAAGCCGCCGCGCTTGCCGAGCGTGACGAGCTTCTCGACCACCGGGCGCAGATCCTTCGCCTTGGGCAGCGTCGTCGTGATCTGCTCATGCTTGATCAGCGACGCCGCGAGGTTCGCCAGCATCGATTTGCGATGATCCGAGCGCCGGTTGAATTTGCGATGCGCCTTGCCGTGATTCATAACGCCGTTCCTGACGGTTACTCTTGGGTCGGACCCGGCGGGAGGCCGGGCCGACGCGACTTAGTAGTGATCCTCGAAGCGCTTCGCCAGTTCCTCGATATTTTCCGGCGGCCAGCCCGGCACTTCCATGCCGAGATGAAGCCCCATCTGGACCAGCACTTCCTTGATTTCATTGAGCGACTTGCGGCCGAAATTCGGCGTGCGCAGCATTTCGGCTTCGGTCTTCTGAACGAGATCGCCGATATAGACGATGTTGTCGTTCTTCAGACAGTTGGCCGAGCGCACCGACAGTTCGAGCTCGTCGACCTTTTTGAGGAAGGCCGGATTGAAGGCGAGATCCGGGATGGCCTCGTGGGTCGTCTCGCGCTTCGGCTCCTCGAAGTTCACGAACACGTTGAGCTGATCCTGCAGGATGCGCGCCGCATAGGCGAGCGCATCCTCGGGGCCGAGCGCGCCGTTGGTCTCGATGGTCAGCGTCAGCTTGTCGTAGTCGAGGATCTGGCCTTCGCGGGTGTTCTCGACCTTGTAGGAGACCTTGCGCACCGGCGAATAAAGGCTGTCGACCGGGATGAGCCCGATCGGCGCGTCTTCCGGCCGATTGCGCTCGGCCGGCACATAGCCCTTGCCGGTATTGACGGTGAATTCCATGCGGATCTCCGCGCCCTCGTCGAGCGTGCACAAGACGAGGTCGGGATTGAGCACAACGATGTCGCCGACGGTCTGGATGTCGGCGGCGGTGACGGTGCCCGGACCCTGCTTCTTCACCACCATGCGCTTGGGCCCGTCGCCCTGCATCTTGATGGCGATGTCCTTGATGTTGAGCACGATGTCGGTGACGTCCTCGCGGACGCCGGCGATCGACGAAAATTCGTGCAACACGCCGTCGATATGGACCGATTGGACCGCGGCGCCCTGCAGCGAAGACAGCAAAATGCGCCGCAGCGCATTGCCGAGCGTCACCCCGAAGCCGCGTTCGAGCGGCTCGGCAATGAGGGTCGCGGAGCGACGCGTATCGGCACCAGGGCTGACCTGCAGCTTGTTGGGCCTGATGAGTTCCTGCCAATTTTTCTGGATCGTCACTTTGTCACCCATCGCGTTGCGCGGCGCGAGCGTCTCGCGCGTCCCACTCCGCTCCGTGGGACCATAATCGGGGCCAAGATCGAGCGGCGGAGATGTTCCACTTGTTCCATCAACCGAATGTCCTTATACGCGCCGGCGCTTGCGCGGCCGGCAGCCATTGTGCGGGATCGGGGTCACGTCGCGAATCGACGTAATCGTGAAGCCGGCAGCCTGCAGCGAACGCAGCGCCGATTCGCGGCCGGAGCCGGGGCCCGCGACCTCGACTTCGAGCGTACGCATGCCATGTTCCTGCGCCTTCTTGGCGGCGTCCTCGGCGGCGACCTGTGCCGCATAAGGCGTCGACTTGCGCGAACCCTTAAATCCCATGGTGCCCGCCGTCGACCAGGCAATGGTGTTGCCTTGGACGTCGGTAATGGTGATCATGGTGTTGTTGAACGACGCGTTCACATGCGCGACGCCCGAAGCGATGTTTTTGCGTTCGCGTTTGCGAACGCGCGTGGCTTCTTTACCCATTCGGAACCCTTTCGCGGACCGGAGCCGATGGCCCCGCCGCCGTCAGACGCTATTTCTTCTTACCGGCAATCGCCTTGGCCGGACCTTTACGGGTCCGAGCGTTGGTATGAGTGCGCTGGCCGCGCACCGGGAGACCCCGGCGGTGGCGCAAGCCGCGGTAGCAACCCAAATCCATCAGCCGCTTGATGTTCATCGAGACTTCGCGGCGGAGGTCGCCTTCCACCATATAGTCACGATCGATCACTTCGCGTAGCTGCAGGACTTCCTGGTCGGTCAATTGCGACACCCGGCGCGATTCGGGAATCGATACTTTGCCCAGGATTTCGTGGGCTTTGGCGCCGCCAATCCCATAGATGTATTGCAGCGCAATCACGATGCGCTTGTTGGTCGGTAGATTGACGCCAGCGATGCGAGCCAAGTTAATTACTCCTCACGGCCAGTTACTCCTTGCCGCAGCCTGCCCACCGAGCCCGATTTGGGCTGATTGTGGGGCTAGGCCGCTCTCGAACGGTTTCAATGTCACCTGAGAAGGCCACAAACGTAAAAAGCCAACGTTTGCCTGCCATTATGGCTTGGCAATCGCTGCTCAATCTCCGACTGGATATTTGGGGCTTAATAATGGATTTCCAGCGCTTTCGTCAACCTCGGTAAGCGATTTCTTGTACAACTTCGTTCAGGCACCCCGCCGGCCTACCGCGGTTGGCCGTCCGCGTCCCTGCGGCCTGCGATTTCCCGGCCTTTTGCGGGCCGGGACCACCCGGCGCGCGGACTTCTTTCCTAACATTTTGCCTGTGACTTTGCGCTTCGGCCGAGCTGGCCGCCGCGATTTCAGGAGTTTACCTCTGCGCTTTTTTTTTGCCTTCGCGCAGCCCTCGCCGAGGGCATATCGGACGGCAGCGCCTTGTCAATCGCGGCAGTGACATCCGCGATCGGCCGCCATGCCATTGATCGAGCGCAACACCCCCTGCTGCCGGTAATAGGCGATCAGCGGGGCGGTCTGGTCGCGGTAGGCGCTCAACCGCTTATGCAGGACTTCGGGACTGTCGTCCTCGCGCAGCGGCTCGCCGCGCTCTTTCATCTCGGCGATGCGGCTTTCGATGCGCCGCACCAGCGCATCCTCGTCGACGCGGAGCTCGATCACCGCGTCGAGCCCGATACCGCGGTCGGCCAGCATCTGGTCAAGCGCCCTCGCCTGCGGCACGGTGCGCGGAAAGCCGTCGAGAATGAAGCCCTTGCGGGCGTCCGGCTTGCTCGATGCGCTGGCCGACGATGCCGACGACGATATTGTCCGGCACGAGGCCGCCCGATGCCATGATCTCTTTCGCCTGCCGGCCGATCGGCGTTCCCGCCTTCACCGCAGCGCGAAGCATATCGCCGGTCGAGAGCTGAACGATGCCGTATTTGGCGACAAGACGCAGTGCCTGCGTTCCTTTGCCAGCCCCCGGCGGGCCGAGCAGGATCAGTCTCATCTCCGGCGTCCCCTCAGTTTCGATCTTTTTATCAGGCCCTCGTATTGGTGGGCCAAAAGGTAACCCTGTACTTGCGCCACCGTATCCATGGTTACGCTGACCACGATCAGGAGCGAGGTGCCGCCAAAATAGAACGGTACCGCCGCATACGAAATCAGAATCTCGGGAAACAAGCAAACCACCGCCAAGATAGGCCGCGCCGATGACCGTGATTCGCGACAAGACGTAATCGATATATTCGGCGGTGCGTTCGCCGGGCCGGATGCCCGGGATGAAGCCGCCATGCTTCTTCAGATTGTCGGCGGTCTCGGTCGGATTGAACACGATCGCCGTATAGAAGAAGGCAAAGAACACGATCAAGCCGACATAGAGCAACAGGAACAGCGGCCGGCCATGCGCCAATTGGGTGGTGATGGTCGTCAGCCACCCGGGGCCTTGGCCCGCGGTGAAATTGGCGATCGTCGTCGGCAGCAACAACAGCGACGACGCGAAGATCGGCGGAATGACGCCCGAGGTGTTGAGCTTGAGCGGCAGATGCGAGGATTGGCCCTCGAACATGCGATTGCCGACCTGGCGCTTCGGATACTGGATCAACAGCCGGCGCTGCGCGCGCTCCATGAACACGATGAAGGTGATGACGGCGACCACCATCACCAGCACGATGAGAATGAGTCCGGTCGAGAGCGCGCCCTGGCGGCCGAGTTCGAGCGTGCCGGCGATCGCCGACGGCAATTGCGCGACGATGCCCGACATGATGATCAGCGAAGTGCCGTTGCCGATGCCGCGCTGGGTGATCTGCTCGCCGAGCCACATCAGGAACATGGTGCCGCCGGTGAGCGTGATCACGGTCGAGATGATGAAGAAAGGACCCGGATCCGCGACAACGCTGCTCGCGCCTTCGAGACCGACCGCGATGCCATAGGCCTGGAACGCCGCCAGCACCACGGTCAGATACCGCGTGTACTGGTTGATCATCTTGCGGCCCGCCTCGCCCTCCTTCTTGAGCTGCTCGAGGGTCGGCGACACCGTCGTCATCAACTGAATGATGATCGAGGCCGAGATGTAGGGCATGATGTTGAGCGCGAAGATCGCCATGCGGTGGATGCCGCCGCCGGCGAACATATTGAACATGCCGAGGATGCCGCCCTGCTGGGACTGGAAGATCTGGTCCCAGGCGTTCGGATCGATGCCGGGCAGCGGGATGTAGGTGCCGAGCCGGTAGACCAAAAGCGCGCCGAGCGTGAACCAAATCCGCTTCTTGAGCTCTTCGGCCTTGGCGAGCGCGCCGAAGTTGAGATTGGCTGCCAGTTGTTCCGCTGCAGAGACCATCCGCCAATGCTCCCTATGCCAAATCGCTCGGCGGTCCGGCCGTTGCGTCCCGCCCTATATAGGGCTCAGGCCGCCTGCTCGCTCGTCTCGGCCTTGGGGGCGAGGATTTCGACCGTGCCGCCGGCCTTTTCCACCGCCGCGACCGCCGATTTCGACGCGCCGTACACCGCAAACGCGACCTTGGCCTTGATCTCGCCCGCGCCAAGGAGCCGCACGCCGTCCTTGGCCCGGCGCAAGAGACCGGCTTTGATCAAGGCCGCCGCGTCGATCTTGGAGCCGGCATCGAGGAGGCCTGCGTCGATCGCCGCCTGGATGCGGCCGAGATTCACTTCGTTGAGCTTGAGGGCGAACATCGTGTTCTTGAAGCCGCGCTTGGGCAGCCGGCGATGCAGCGGCATCTGGCCGCCCTCGAAGCCCTTGATGCGCACGCCCGAGCGCGCGGTCTGGCCCTTGCCGCCGCGGCCGCCGGTCTTGCCTTTGCCGGAGCCGATGCCGCGACCGATGCGCTTTCGCGTCTTGCGGGCGCCCGGCCGGCCTGAAAGGTCGTGCAGTTTCATCGCCTACTTCTCCACCACTTCGACCAGATGGGCGACCTTGGCGATCATGCCGCGGGTCGCCGGCGTATCGACAAGTTCGGCCACGCGGCCGATCTTGTTGAGCTTGAGCCCGATCAGCGTTTCGCGCTGGGTATGAACCCGCCGCGACGCACTGCCGGTCTGCCGCACTTTGACGGTCTTGCCAGCGGACTTGCCAGCAGACTTACCGGCGGTCTTGCCCGCGTTCTTGTCGGCATTCATGGCCTGCTCCGTCCTTACTCGACCGCCGCATCGGCGTCGACGTCGCGGCGGCGCGCCTGCAGCGCCGACACTTTGACGTTGCGGCGCGCGGCGACCGAGCGCGGCGAATCCTGGTGCTTGAGCGCGTCGAAGGTGGCGCGCACGACATTATAGGGGTTCGACGTGCCGATCGATTTCGCGACCACGTCCTGCATGCCGAGCGTCTCGAACACCGCGCGCATCGGGCCGCCGGCGATGATGCCGGTGCCGGGAGGCGCCGCGCGAAGATAAACCTTGCCGGCGCCGTGACGGCCGGCGACATCGTGATGCAGCGTACGGCCTTCGCGCAGCGGCACGCGGGTCAAGCCGCGCTTGGCGGCCTCGGTCGCCTTGCGGATCGCCTCCGGCACTTCGCGCGCCTTGCCGTGACCGAAGCCGACCCGGCCCTTCTGGTCGCCGACGACGACCAGCGCCGCAAAACCAAAGCGCCGGCCGCCTTTGACGACCTTGGCGACGCGGTTGATGTGCACGAGCTTGTCGACGAACTCGCTGTCGCGCTCTTCTCTTCGCTCGCGGGGTTCACGTGCCATATTTGTGCGCCTTGTTACCTATTTGGCCTTTTGCCAACACCGTTATGCCGATCTTCAGAAATTCAATCCGCCCTCGCGGGCGGCATCGGCGAGCGCCTTGACCCGGCCGTGATAGAGATAGCCGCCGCGGTCGAACACCACGTCTTTGATGCCCTTTTCCTGGGCGCGTTCGGCGATGAGCTTGCCGACCGCCTTGGCGGCATCGACGCTGGCGCCGGTCTTGAGACCCTCGCGCGAGGTCTTCTCGATCGACGACGCCGATACCAGCGTCGCGCCGGCTTCGTCGTCGATCACCTGCGCGTAGATGTGCTTCGACGAGCGGTAGACCGAAAGCCGCTTGCGTTCGCCCGCGGCGATGCGCAAGGCGCCTCGCACGCGGCCCTGCCGCCGCAAAAACCTGTCGCTGACCTTGGTCATCACGCGGCTCCGTTACTTCTTCTTGCCTTCCTTGCGGAAGATCCGCTCGCCGGCATATTTGATGCCCTTGCCCTTATAGGGCTCCGGCGGACGGTATTCGCGGATTTCGGCCGCAACCTGACCGACCTTTTGGCGATCGCTGCCGGTAATGACGATCTCGACCGGTTTCGGCGTCGCGATCGCGATGCCTTCCGGGATCGGATAGACGATATCGTGGCTGTAGCCGAGCGCGATTTGCAGGTTCTTGCCCTGCACCGAAGCGCGGTAGCCGACGCCGTTGATTTCGAGCCGCTGCTCGAAGCCCTTGGTGACGCCGGAAATCAGATTGCTGATCAGCGTGCGCGAGGTGCCCCATTGCGACCGCGCCCGCTTGGTTTCGAAGCGCGGATCGACCTTGATCTGGCCGCCGTCGAGTTTGACTTCGACGTCGTCGTGCAGCGCGACCGAAAGCGCGCCCTTCGGGCCTTTGATCTTGACCGTCTGGCCCTCGATATTGGCGGTGACGCCGGAAGGCACCGCAATAGGTTTTTTGCCGATACGCGACATCAGAACACCGTGCACAGGATTTCGCCGCCGACATTGGCGTCGCGGGCTTCGTGGTCGGCCATAACGCCCTTCGGCGTCGAAACGATGGTCACGCCGAGGCCGTTATTGATGCGCGGCATGTTTTTGACCGAGGTGTAGACGCGGCGGCCGGGCTTCGACATCCGCTCGATCTCGCGGATGACCGGCTCGCCGTCGAAATATTTCAGCTCGATCTCGATTTCCGAGCGGCCGTCCTTTTCGACCACCGCATAGCCGCGGATATAGCCTTCGGTCTTGAGCACCTCGAGCACGCTCTCGCGCAGGCGCGAATTCGGGCGACGAGACCTTCGACTTGTTGCGCATCTGCGCATTGCGGATGCGGGTCAGAAGATCGCCGAGCGGATCGTTCATGGACATCGTGCGATTCTCCTTACCAGCTCGACTTCACCAGGCCCGGGATCAGACCCTTCGAGCCCAGTTCGCGGAGCGCGATGCGCGACAGCTTGTGCTTGCGGTAGAAGGCGCGCGGCCGGCCGGTCAATTCGCAGCGGTTGCGGATGCGGGTCGCCGACGAATTGCGCGGCAATTCGGCAAGCTTCAGCGTCGCGGCAAAGCGCTCTTCCACCGGCTTCGACTTGTCGCGAACGATCGCTTTCAGCCGCGATCGCGCCGGCCGGCAAACGACTTCGCCATCTTGCGCCGCCGGTTGTTCTTCTCGATCGAACTCTTCTTCGCCATCTAGTTCTCCTCGCCTTTCCGCGTTTGAAGCCTCTTCGGCCTCACTGCCGGAACGGAAAATTGAATGCCGTCAAAAGGGCGCGCGCTTCGTCGTCGTTGCGCGCGGTCGTGCAAACCGTGATATCCATGCCCCAGATGTCGGACGCCTTGTCGTAGTCGATCTCCGGGAACACGATGTGTTCCTTGATGCCGAGCGAGTAGTTGCCGCGGCCGTCGAAGCTTTTCGGATTGAGGCCGCGGAAGTCGCGAACGCGCGGCAGCGCGATGTTGATCAGCCGGTCGAGGAACTCGTACATGCGCGCCTTGCGCAGCGTCACCTTGCAGCCGATCGCCTGGCCGTCGCGCAATTTGTAGGTCGCGATCGATTTGCGCGACTTGGTGATGATCGCCTTCTGCCCGGCGATCAGAGCGAGGTCGGCGGCGGCGCCATCGACCTTCTTGCGGTCGGCGACGCCTTCGCCGATGCCCATATTGATGACGACCTTGTCGAGCGTCGGCACCTGGAAGCGGTTCTTGTAGCCGAACTGCTCGGCGAGCTTGCCGCGGATCGCCTCGTCGAACTGTACCCGCAGCCGCGCCGGGACGCGCGGCTCCGTCTCGCGCGGCGTCGTGGCCTTGCCGGCCTTGCCGTCGGCGGCCGCCTTGTCGGCGCGGGCCTGCTTTGCCGCCCTCTTGTCGTCCTTTGCCGCCTTGACTGCCTGTTCGGTAGTCTGCTGCCGCGCCGGCTTCTCGGGCTTCTTCGCCTTATCGTCTTTATCAGCCATCGATCTCAACTCCCGAGCGCTTGGCGACGCGCACTTTCTTCTGCTCGTCGCCCTTGCCGACGATTTTGAAGCCGACGCGCGTCGGCTTGCCGTCCTTCGGATCGGCGAGCGCCACGTTCGACAGGTGGATCGGCGCCTCTTTGGAAATGATGCCGCCCTCCTGGCTCGCGCTCTGGCGCTGGTGGCGCTTGACCATATTGACGCCACGCACGAGCACGCGGGCGGCCTCGCGGCGCATCTCGATGACCTCGCCGCTGCGGCCCTTGTCGCGACCGGCGATCACGATCACGGTGTCGCCCTTTTTGATCCGTGCCGCCATCACAGCACCTCGGGGGCGAGTGAAATGATTTTCATGTGGTTCTTGGCCCGCAGTTCGCGCGGCACCGGGCCGAAGATGCGCGTGCCGACCGGCTCCATCTGCGGATTGATCAGCACCGCCGCGTTGCGATCGAAGCGGATGACCGAGCCGTCGGCGCGCTTGATGTCCTTGGAAATGCGCACGATCACCGCCTTCATCACGTCGCCCTTTTTGACGCGGCCGCGCGGGATAGCCTCTTTCACCGAGACGACGATGACGTCGCCGATGGTGGCATATTTGCGCTTGGAGCCGCCGAGCACCTTGATGCACATGACACGGCGCGCGCCGGAATTATCCGCCACGTCGAGATTGGATTGCATCTGGATCATGCGCTACCCCACTCGTTCCATTCCGGTCGCATCATGACTACGACGCCTGTTTCTTCTCGCCGCGCACCACCGCCCAGCGCTTGAGCTTGGAGATGGGACGGTGCTCTTCGATCCACACCATGTCGCCGACTTTGAATTCGTTCTTCTCGTCGTGCGCGTAATATTTCTTCGAGCTGCGCACCGTCTTCTTGAACAACGGATGGGTAAAGCGGCGCTCGACCCGCACCACCAGCGTCTTCGCTTGCTTGTCGCTCACCACGACGCCCTGAAGGGTACGCTTCGGCATTTTTTCCTCTTTAACTCTTCTCTCAGCCCTTGGCCGCGACGGATTTCGCCGAAGCCGGGCGCTTGTTGCGCGCGATCGTCTTGAGCCGCGCGATGTCGCGCCGCACTTCGCGCACGCGCGCGGTGTTTTCCAACTGCCCGCTGGCGCGCTGGAAACGCAGATTGAAGTGCTCCTTCTTCAGCTTGAGCACCTCGTCGTCGATCTGATCGATCGTCATCTGTCTGATATCGGCGGCTTTCATGTCACCTACTCGCTGATCCGCTCGACGAAACGGGTCTTGATCGGCAATTTGGCAGCAGCAAGCGCCAGCGCCTCCTTGGCGACCGTGACCGGCACGCCGTCGATCTCGAACAGAATGCGGCCCGGCTTGACGCGGGCGACCCATAATTCCGGCGTGCCCTTGCCCGAGCCCATGCGGACTTCGAGCGGCTTCTTCGACACCGGCACGTCCGGAAACAGCCGGATCCAGACCCGGCCGGAACGCTTCATGTGCCGCGTCAGCGCGCGACGCGCCGCCTCGATCTGGCGCGCGGTCACCCGCTCAGGCTCCATCGCCTTCAGCCCGAACTGGCCGAACGCCAGGTTGATCGCACTCGAGGCGATGCCCTTGATGCGGCCCTTGTGCGCCTTGCGGAACTTGGTTCGCTTCGGTTGCAGCATGGTCTTACGCCTCTATTCCCATCCGCTCGTTCACGCCGCATCCCGACGCGGCCGACCGGTATCGCCCTCGGCCATCTTTTTGTCCTGCGCCATCGGGTCGTGTTCCATGATCTCGCCCTTGAAGATCCAGACCTTGACGCCGCAGGTGCCGTAAGTGGTAAACGCGGTGGCGACGCCGTAATCGACGTCGGCGCGCAGCGTGTGCAACGGCACGCGGCCCTCGCGATACCATTCCATGCGCGCGATTTCGGCGCCGCCGAGACGGCCCGAGCAATTGATGCGGATGCCGCCGGCACCGAGCCGCATCGCCGATTGCACCGCGCGCTTCATGGCGCGCCGGAAGGCGACGCGGCGCTCGAGTTGCTGCGCGATCGATTCGGCAACCAGTTGCGCGTCGAGCTCGGGCTTGCGGATCTCGATGATATTGATGACGACATCGCTGTCGGTGAGCTCGGCGACCTTGCGGCGCAGCTTCTCGATGTCGGCGCCCTTTTTGCCGATGACCACGCCGGGCCGTGCCGAATGGATGGTGACGCGGCACTTCTTGTGCGGCCGCTCGATCACGATCTTCGATACCGCTGCCTGCTTGAGTTCGGTCATCAGCACTTTGCGGATCGCCATATCCTCGTGCAAGCAGCTCGCCGTAGCTCGCTTTGTTGGCATACCACCGCGAATCCCAGGTGCGGTTGATGCCTAGGCGAAGCCCGATCGGATTGACCTTCTGACCCATCTTGTTCTCCTCGCCGCCCTCTACGCCTGCGCCTCGACCTCGCGCACCACGATCGTGAGGTGCGAGAACGGCTTGAAAATCGCTCCGACACGGCCGCGCGCCCGCGGCGAGTGCCGCTTGATGACCAGCGCCTTGCCGACATGGGCCTCGACGACGATCAAATCGTCGACATCGAGGTCGTGATTGTTCTCCGCATTGGCGATCGCCGACTCCAGGCACTTGCGCACATCGCGCGCGATGCGCTTGCGGGAAAATTCAAGATCGGACAGCGCCGTCGCGGCTTTCTTGCCGCGAATGAGCTGGGCCAACAGGTTGAGCTTCTGCGGGCTGATCCGCAGCATGCGGGTCACCGCCTTGGCCTCGTTGTCGGCGAGAGCGCGCTCGCGCTTTTTCTTACCCATCGGAACTCTCCTCGGCTCACGAACCGCCGGCCGCGGCCGCAGGCGCCGCAGCAGACGACCCGCCGCCTTCGCCGCCGCCCGAGCGCTTGGCCTTGCGGTCCGACGAATGGCCGTAGAACGACCGGGTCGGCGCGAATTCGCCGAACTTGTGTCCCACCATTTCCTCAGTAACGATCACCGGGATGTGCTTCTGGCCGTTGTAAACGCCGAAGGTCAGCCCGACGAATTGCGGCAGGATTGTCGAACGCCGCGACCAGATGCGGATCATCTCGTGACGTCCGGACGAGCGCGCGGCATCCGCCTTCTTCAGCAGATAACCGTCGACAAACGGACCCTTCCAGACCGAACGCGTCATAATCGCTCCTACTTCTGCTTCTTGCGCGTGTGACGGCTCATCATGATGAACTTCGTCGTCGACTTGTTCTTGCGCGTCTTCGCGCCCCTGGTCGGCTTGCCCCACGGCGTCACCGGATGGCGGCCGCCGCGCGTGCGCCCGCCGAGCGGATGGTCGACCGGGTTCATCGTTTCGCCGCGGACATGACCGCGCCGGCCCTTCCAGCGGTTGCGCCCGGCCTTGCCGATCGAAACGTTCATGTTGTCCGGGTTGGACACCGCGCCCACGGTCGCGATGCAGCGGCCGTGCACCAGGCGCTGTTCGCCCGAATTGAGCCGCAAGATCACGTATTCGCCGTCGCGGCCGACGATCTGCGCATAGGTGCCGGCCGAACGCGCGATCTGGCCGCCTTTGCCGATCTTGAGCTCGATATTGTGGACGATGGTGCCGACCGGAATGCTCGCGATCGGCATGGCATTGCCGGGCTTCACGTCGACATGTTCGCCGGCCACGATGGTGTCGCCGACCGACAAGCCGCTGCGGCGCCAGGATATAGGCGAGCTCGCCGTCCTGGTATTTGACCAGCGCGATGAAGCCGGTGCGGTTCGGATCGTATTCGATGCGCTCGACCTTCGCCGGCATGTCGAATTTGCGGCGTCTGAAATCGATTACGCGGTAGGCCTGCTTGTGGCCGCCGCCGCGATAGCGCGAGGTGATGTGGCCGTTATTGTTGCGGCCGCCGGTCGAATTCTTGCCTTCGGTCAGCGCCTTGATCGGCTTGCCGGTGTGCAGGCCGGCACGGTCGACGAGCACCAGCTGGCGCTGGCCGGGGGTGGTCGGATTGTAGTTCTTGAGTGCCATGCCCCGCTCCTTACAGCCCCGTCGTCACGTCGATCCGTTGGCCCTCTTCGAGGGTCACGATCGCGCGTTTGGTGTCGGAGGTGCGGCCGTAACGGCCCTTGAACACCCGCATTTTGCCTTTGCGGCGCAGCGTGTTCACGCTTTTCACTTTGACGTCGAACAGCTTCTCGACCGCTTCCTTGATTTGCGGCTTGGTCGCGGTCATGGCGACCTTGAACACGACCTTGTTGAATTCGGACGCGTTGGTCGCCTTCTCGGTGATGAGCGGCGCTACGATGACGTCGTAATGGCGCGGATCGGTGGTGGTCATTTGAATCGCGCCTCCAATGCGTCGACGGCGGCGCGGGTGAGCACGAGTTTGTGCCGCCGCATGATGTCGTAGACATTGATGCCGACGACCGGCAGCACGTCGATATTCGGGATATTGCGTGCCGCATTGCGGACACCGGCTGCGACCTCGGCGCCGTCGATGAACAGCGCATTGGCAAGGCCGAGCTTCGCGAAATGGCCACGCAGCGCTTTGGTCTTGCCGTCCTTCACGCTCAACGCGTCGATGACGATGATACCGCCATCTTTTGCTTTCGCCGAGAGCGCATGGCGAAGCGCGAGCGCGCGCACTTTCTTCGGCAGGCCGATTTCGTGGCTGCGGGTGTGCGGACCGAACGAACGGCCGCCGCCGCGGAACAGGTTGACGCGCGCCGAGCCGTGCCGCGCCGAGCCGGTGCCCTTCTGCCGGTACATCTTCTTACCGGTGCGATGGATATCGGCGCGGTTCTGCACCGCGTGGGTACCGGCCCGCCGCTTGGCGAGCTGCCACACGACGCAGCGATGAATGAGATCGGTTCGCGGCTCGAGACCGAAGATGGCATCGGACAACGTGACCGAACCGGCCTCTTTGCCTTCGAGCGTGCGTGACTTGAAGCTCCATGTCACGCACCTTCCGCTTCTTGGCCGACCGCGACAGGCGCGGTCGCCGCATTGTCGGCGAGACGGAATTTGCCAGGCTGCGGCACGTCGGCCGGCAGCTTCTTCTTGACGGCGTCGCGCACCGTGATCCAGCCGCCTCTGACGCCGGGGACGGCGCCTTCGACCAGGATCAGGCCGCGTTCGACGTCGGTCTGCCTGACTTTTAGGTTGAGCGTGGTGACGCGATCGACGCCGAGATGGCCAGGCATCTTCTTATTCTTGAAGGTCTTGCCGGGATCCTGCCGGCCGCCAGTCGAACCGATAGAACGGTGCGAGATCGATACGCCGTGGCTCGCTCGCAGGCCGGCGAAATGCCACCGCTTCATGCCGCCAGCAAAGCCTTTGCCGGTCGAGGTGCCGGTGACGTCGACATATTGGCCGACGACAAAATGGTCGGCCGTGATTTCGGCGCCGACCGGAATGAGCGCATCCTCGTCGACGCGGAACTCGGCGAGCTTGCGCTTCGGCTCGACTTTGGCGACCGCGAAGTGGCCGCGGTCGGCACGGGTCGTCCGCTGCACCTTGCGCATGCCGGCGCCGAGCTGCAGCGCGACATAGCCGTTCTTTTCTTTGGTGCGGTGACCGATCACCTGGCAATTGCCAAGCCGCAACACCGTGACCGGCACATGTTCGCCGGTCTCGGTGAAGAGACGCATCATCCCGACTTTTTGCGCCAGTACCCCGGAACGCATTTGTCTCTTCTCCACGCCTTAGAGCTTGATCTCGACGTCGACGCCGGCGGCGAGATCGAGCTTCATCAGCGCATCGACGGTCTGCGGCGTCGGATCGACGATATCGAGCAGCCGCTTGTGCGTGCGCATTTCGAACTGTTCGCGGCTCTTTTTGTCGACATGCGGCGAGCGGTTGACCGTGAACTTCTCGATCTTGGTCGGCAGCGGAATAGGTCCGCGGACCTGGGCGCCGGTGCGCTTGGCCGTGTTCACGATCTCACGCGTCGACGCATCGAGGATGCGATGATCGAACGCCTTGAGCCGGATTCTAATATTTTGGCCGTTCATCGTGCCGTTCTCTCTGCTTCGTCATGGCCGGGTTTGTCCCGGCCATCCACGTCTTGAGTTGGTCTTAAGTCGTGAATGCCCGGCACAAGACCGGGCATGACGACACGATTTGCCTTACTCGATGATGCTCGCGACGACGCCGGCGCCGACCGTGCGGCCGCCTTCGCGGATGGCGAAACGCAGTTTCTCTTCCATGGCGATCGGCACGATCAGCGTCACTTCCATGGCGATATTGTCGCCCGGCATGACCATCTCGGTGCCTTCCGGCAGCGTCACCACACCCGTCACGTCGGTGGTGCGGAAATAGAATTGCGGCCGGTAATTGGTGAAGAACGGCGTGTGGCGGCCGCCCTCTTCCTTGGTGAGGATGTAGGCCTCGGCCTTGAACTTGGTGTGCGGCTTCACCGAACCCGGCTTGCACAGAACCTGACCGCGCTCGACTTCCTCGCGTTTCGTGCCGCGCAAGAGGCAGCCGACATTGTCGCCGGCCTCGCCCTGATCCAGCAGCTTGCGGAACATTTCGACGCCGGTGACGGTGGTCTTGGTGGTCGGCTTGATGCCGACGATCTCGACTTCCTCGCCGACCTTGATGATGCCGCGCTCGATACGGCCGGTGCAGACGGTGCCGCGGCCCGAGATCGAGAACACGTCTTCGACCGGCATCAGGAACGGCTGGTCCTTCGGACGTTCCGGCTGCGGGATGTTGGCGTCGACCGCCTTCATCAGCTCCAGGATCGCGTCATGGCCGAGCTTCGGCTCCTTGCCTTCGAGCGCGCACAGCGCCGAGCCCTTGATGACCGGAATCTTGTCGCCGGGGAAATTGTACTTGGACAGAAGTTCGCGGACTTCGAGCTCGACGAGTTCGAGGAGCTCCGGATCGTCGACCATGTCGACCTTGTTGAGGAACACGACCAGCGCCGGCACGCCGACCTGGCGGGCGAGCAGGATGTGCTCGCGGGTCTGCGGCATCGGGCCGTCGGCCGCGCTGACGACGAGGATCGCGCCGTCCATCTGCGCCGCACCGGTGATCATGTTCTTGACGTAGTCGGCGTGCCCGGGGCAGTCGACATGCGCATAGTGGCGATTGGCGGTCTCATACTCGACATGCGCGGTCGCAATGGTGATGCCGCGCGCCTTCTCTTCCGGCGCCTTGTCGATCTGATCGTAAGCCGTGTAGGTCGCGCCGCCCGTCTCCGCCAATACCTTGGTGATCGCCGCCGTCAACGACGTCTTGCCGTGATCGACGTGCCCGATCGTGCCGATATTGCAATGCGGCTTGTTGCGGTTGAATTTTTCCTTGGCCATAAGACTCTCCGTTCCGGCTCTGCTCTAATTCCTGTTTAATTTCTGGTCAGGCGAACTTCGCCTGGACCTCTTCGGCGATGGCTTTCGGCACTTCTGCGTAGTGGTCGAATTGCATCGTGAAATTTGCGCGCCCCTGCGACATCGAGCGCAGATTGTTGACGTAAGAGAACATGTTGGCGAGCGGCACCATCGCCGCGATGACGTTGGCATTGCCGCGCATGTCCTGGCCCTGAATCTGGCCGCGCCGCGAATTCAGATCGCCGATGACCGACCCGGTATAGTCTTCCGGCGTCACCACCTCGACCTTCATGATCGGCTCGAGCAGAACCGGACCGCCCTTCTGCAGCGCCTCGCGCATCGCCGTACGGGCGCAGATCTCGAACGCCATCGCCGACGAATCGACGTCGTGCGAAGCGCCGTCGACGAGCGCCACTTTGAGATCGACCACCGGGAAGCCGGCGAGCACGCCGGAACCGAGCGAGCCTTCGAGACCCTTTTCGACGGCCGGGAAGAACTCCCGCGGCACCGATCCGCCGACGATCTCGTTCTCGAACACGAAGCCGGTGCCGGGCACGCCCGGCTCGGCGACGATCTTGATGCGCGCGAACTGGCCGTGACCGCCGGTCTGCTTCTTATGGGTGTAATCGACGGTGGCCTGGCGGGTGATCTTCTCGCGATAGGCGACCTGCGGCGCGCCGATATTGGCATCGACCTTATAGGTGCGCTTGAGGATGTCGACCTTGATGTCGAGATGCAGTTCGCCCATGCCCCGGATGATGGTCTGGCCGGACTCCTGGATCGGTATGGACGCGGAAGGAAGGATCCTCGGCGACCAGCTTGGCGAGCGCGACGCCGAGCTTTTCCTGATCGGCCTTCGACTTCGGCTCGATCGCGATCTCGATGACCGGATCGGGGAATTCCATCTTTTCGAGGATGACCGGCTTCTGCGCATCGCACAGCGTGTCGCCGGTGCGGACCTCTTTGAGGCCCGCCAGCGCGACGATGTCGCCGGCGAAAGCTTCCTTGATGTCTTCGCGGTTGTTGGCATGCATCAACAGCATGCGGCCGACGCGCTCTTTGCGGTCCTTGGTCGAATTGATGACGCCGGTGCCGCTTTCCAGCGTGCCCGAATAGATGCGGCAGAACGTGATGGTGCCGACGAACGGATCGTCCATGATCTTGAACGCCAGGAGCGCCATCGGCTCGTTGTCGGACGGCAGGCGCTCGACTTCGTTGCCTTTCATGTCGACGCCCTTGATCGGCGGCACGTCGAGCGGCGACGGCAGGTAATCGACGACGGCGTCGAGCAGCGGCTGCACGCCTTTATTCTTGAACGCGGAGCCGCACAGCACCGGAAAGAACGCACTCGAAATGGTGGCCTTGCGGATCAGGCGCTTGAGCGTCGCCTCGTCGGGCTCCTTGCCCTCGAGGTAGGCGGTCATGGCGTCGTCATCGAGCTCGACCGCGGCTTCGATCAGCTTCTCGCGATATTCCTTGGCCTGATCGAGCATGTCGGCCGGGATTTCGATGTCGTGATATTTGGCGCCGAGCGTTTCCTCGTCCCACACCACGCCGACCATGCGGACGAGATCGATAAGGCCCTTGAATTGATTCTCGGCGCCGATCGGCAGCTGGATCGCCACCGGCTTGGCGCCGAGGCGGTCGACGATATCCTTGAGGCACTGGAAGAAGTCGGCGCCGGTCTTGTCCATCTTGTTGCAGAAGACGATGCGCGGGACTTTGTAGCGGTCGCCCTGGCGCCATACCGTCTCGGTCTGCGGTTCTACGCCTTGGTTGGAATCGAGCACGCATACCGCGCCGTCGAGGACGCGCAGCGAGCGCTCCACTTCGATGGTGAAATCGACGTGGCCGGGCGTGTCGATGATGTTGAGCCGCTTGCCGTTCCACTGCGCGGTGGTCGCGGCCGACGTGATCGTGATGCCGCGCTCCTGCTCTTGCTCCATCCAATCCATCGTCGCGGCGCCTTCGTGCACCTCGCCGATTTTGTGGCTCTTGCCGGTGTAATAGAGGACGCGCTCGGTGGTCGTGGTCTTGCCGGCATCGATGTGCGCCATGATGCCGAAATTGCGGTAGTCCTCGATCGGATTAGTGCGGGGCATGGGGATGATCCTTCGCTGTCGCCGGGCTTACCAGCGATAGTGCGAGAACGCGCGGTTGGCTTCCGCCATCCGGTGCGTGTCTTCGCGCTTTTTTACGGCGTTCCCCCTGTTATTGGACGCATCGAGCAGTTCGGCCGAGAGCCGCTCGGTCATTGTTTTCTCGTTACGCTCGCGCGCCGCCGAAATAATCCAGCGGATGCCGAGCGCTTGACGCCGCGAGGTACGCACCTCGACCGGCACCTGATAGGTGGCGCCACCGACGCGGCGCGAACGCACTTCGATCGACGGCATCACGTTGTCGAGCGCCTGCTGGAATACGGTGACGGGGCTCTGACGGGTCTTGCCCTCAATCATGTCGAGCGCGCCGTAGACGATGTTCTCGGCGACCGACTTCTTGCCGGCATGCATCACCGAGTTCATGAATTTGGTGACCACCACGTTCCCGAATTTCGGGTCCGGCTGGATTTCGCGTTTATCGGCCCTATGGCGGCGAGACATCTCGTTTTCTTCCTTCGACTTACTTCGGCCGTTTGGCGCCGTATTTGGAGCGCCGCTGCTTGCGGTTTTTGACGCCCTGCGTGTCGAGTACGCCGCGCAGGATATGATAGCGGACGCCGGGCAAATCCTTGACGCGGCCGCCGCGGATCATCACCACCGAATGCTCCTGGAGGTTATGACCCTCGCCCGGGATGTAGCCGATGACTTCGAAGCCATTGGTCAGCCGCACCTTGGCGACCTTGCGCAGCGCCGAGTTCGGCTTCTTCGGCGTCGTCGTATAGACGCGCGTGCAGACGCCGCGCTTTTGCGGGCTCTGCTGCAAGGCCGGCACCTTCTTTTTCGCGTGCTGCGCGACCCGCGGCTTGCGAATGAGCTGGTTGATCGTCGGCATTCGTAAACTTCGCTCCAAAAGCTTCGTTACATGACGGGGCTTGCGCCCCTGTTGCATTCCAGAATGGGGCGCGTGCCCCGTGTGCCTCCCCGCGGCTTGCGCCGCGGACCGGCATGGGAAGCCATCAACGCAAACCAAATCGCGCCATCCGCTTCCCGGGCGGAAGGGCGCTTGGTCTTCGCAGAGGACCACGCCGTTAAGCGCGGTCATGCACCGATAGTCTGACTTTCCGTAGTCAGCGGCAGCGTTTGAGCTTCCTTCGTCGAGGCGTCACGCCGGATCCAAAGAGCCATGAAAGCCAGCCAAAAACTGACCACTTTCAATAGCTTATACAGGGGACCCGGGCAGGCCGTTCCGACGGGCGAAGCTCACCGCCTGCCGTAAAGTTCGCGGTATCTATCGGCGGCAGCGCTGTAAGTCAAGCCGATATGGGCACAAAAGCACGATGGCGCAAGCACATCTGCGCTATGACCCAGTGTTTCGGTCAGCCCGGCTCCATGCCCCTAGCCCGGATCAGGCGCTTGGCCTCCGGCTGCGCCATGATGGCGATGAAATCGCGCGCTGCCGCGGGATTACGGCGCGCTCGCCGCAAGGCCGGCCGCGTAGATAATGACGTTTTGCAATTCGGCCGGCAGCGGGCCGACCAGCTCGGCGCCCTTTACCGGCAAGATGGCGACGATCTGCTGGAGGCCGAGTTCGGCGTCGCCAGCGGCCACCAATTCGGCCACCGGCCGACCCGTCAGCGTGGATTTCGGCCGCATCGCGTCGGCAATACCGAGTCGCTTGAGAAGCTCGGCGATATAGGCCCCGCTCGGCCCGTCGCTATAGGCGATCGAGCGTGCTTCGAGGAGCGCACGCTTCAAGGCTTCGACGCTTGCGATGTCGGGCCTCGGCGCGCCGGCCCGAACCGCAAGCCCGACGGTCGAGCGGGTCACGTCCGTAATATCCGCAGCGATCTTGCCAAGGCGAGCCAGTTCTTCGAGCTCGGGGCGAGGCAGGAGCGCAAGATCGAACACCGCGCCGGCTTCGATCTCGTTCTGCAACACCGAGGTCAGGCGGAATTCGATGTCGACCTTGATGCCGTTCGCCCGTTCGAACAACGCGACGACCTCGACCATCAGGGTGCGCAGTGCGCCCCCGCTGAGAATTTTTATCTGCCCAGGCGTTGCCATCGGGATATCCCATCAAAGAAAAGGGCCGCCCACCGGGCGGCCCTCCGATTTCATTGCAGCTGCCGAGGTTACTCCGCCGCCGGCACCGGCAGCGCCGCGGTTTCGGCCGCGGCTTCGGCCTTGATGGCTGCTTCCTTCTCGCGCTCGGCGAGAATGAGCGCATCGCGCTTGATGGCGACTTCGCGCATCTTGTTCATCATGGCGCCGGTGCCTGCCGGGATCAGGCGGCCGACGATGACGTTCTCCTTCAAGCCGTCGAGCGTGTCGTGCTTGCCGTTGACGGCCGCTTCCGTGAGCACGCGGGTCGTCTCCTGGAACGACGCCGCCGAGATGAACGAGCGCGTCTGCAGCGACGCTTTGGTGATGCCAAGCAATACCGGATGCGCCGCCGCAGGCTTTTTGCCTTCGGCCGCGAACCTGGCATTGACCTCGTCGAACTCGATGCGATCGACCTGCTCGCCCTGGATCAGGTCGGTCTCGCCGGAATCGTCGATTTCGACCTTCTGCAGCATCTGCCGCACGATCACTTCGATATGCTTGTCGTTGATCGCGACGCCCTGCAGCCGATAGACGTCCTGGATCTCGTTGACGAGGTAGCCGGCAAGCTCCTCGACGCCTTTGATCGCCAGGATGTCGTGCGGCGCCGGGTTGCCTTCGACGATGTAGTCGCCCTTCTCGATGGCGTCGCCGTCCTGCAGATGGATGTGCTTGCCTTTGGCGACGAGGTATTCCCTCGCCTCCTCGGCCTTGTCGGTCGGC
Organism: uncultured Alphaproteobacteria bacterium; assembly: GCA_963696555.1. Taxonomy (GTDB): domain Bacteria; phylum Pseudomonadota; class Alphaproteobacteria; order Rhizobiales; family Xanthobacteraceae; genus BOG-931. Next base: position 121,545 of record CAVOKR010000018.1, read on the forward strand.
TCGATAGTGATCCGACGCTTGTTCTTGTAGTCGCGTCCAAAGCGCACGGTGCCGGAGATTTCCGCGATAACCGCGGATTCCTTCGGCCGCCTTGCCTCGAACAATTCCGCGACCCGCGGCAGACCGCCGGTGATGTCGCGCGTCTTCGCGCTCTCCGTCGGAATACGCGCGATGACGTCGGCCGCCCTCACCAGTGAACCAGGATCGACCGAGATGACGGCATCGACCGCCAGCATATAGCGCGCGTCGCCGCCACGGCTCAGTTTGAGGATCTTGCCGTCCTTGTCCTTGATCACCAGCGCCGGACGCAGGTCCTGCTGGCCGCGGGCGGAGCCCGAGCGCCAGTCGATGACCACGCGTTTGGCGATACCGGTCGATTCGTCGAGCGTTTCCGTCAACGACTGACCGTCGACCAGGTCCTCGTAGCCGACAATACCTTCGAGCTCGGTCAAGATCGGCCGGGTATAGGGATCCCACTCGGCGATGCGCTCGCCGCGTTTGATGTGCTGACCCTCTTCGACTTTGAGCCGCGCGCCGTATTGGATGCGGTGCACGGCGCGTTCGGTGCCGTCCGGATCGACCACGGCCACGATCAGATTGCGGGCCATCGCGATCAGGTCGCCATCCGAATTGCGGGTGGCGTTTAGGTTCTTGATCTTGACCGTACCCTCGAAGTTCGACTCGATGAACGATTGCTCCGAGATCTGCGCCGCGCCGCCGATGTGGAACGTCCGCATCGTCAGCTGGGTGCCGGGCTCGCCGATCGATTGCGCCGCGATGACGCCGACCGCCTCGCCCATATTGACCGGAGTGCCGCGGGCGAGATCGCGCCCGTAGCACGCGCCGCAGACGCCGGTCACGGTCTCGCAGGTGAGCACGGAGCGGATCTTGAGCTCCTGCACGCCGGCAGTGACCAGTTTCTCGACGTGCTGCTCCTCGAGCAGCGTGGCGTTGGGCACCAGAACCTGGGTGCCCGACGGGTCGCGCACGTCCTCGGCCGTGGTGCGGCCGAGAATGCGGCTTGCCAGCGAGGCAACCACCGTGCCAGCGTCGATGATGGCGCGCACCTTGATGCCGCGGGTCGTACCGCAGTCATAATCGGTGATGATGCAGTCCTGCGCCACGTCGACGAGACGACGCGTCAGATAGCCCGAGTTGGCGGTCTTCAGCGCGGTGTCGGCGAGACCTTTGCGCGCGCCGTGCGTCGAGTTGAAGTACTCGAGCACCGAGAGGCCCTCTTTGAAGTTCGAGATGATCGGGCTCTCGATGATTTCGCCGGACGGCTTGGCCATCAAGCCGCGCATGCCGGCAAGCTGACGCATCTGCGCGGGCGAACCGCGCGCACCGGAATGCGCCATCATGTAGATCGAGTTGACCTGAGCCTCCTGGCTCTTGTCGGCCGCCGGCCGGGAGGTCGAGATCTCCTTCATCATCGCTTCGGCGATTTCTTCGGTGCACTTCGACCACGCGTCGACCACCTTGTTGTATTTCTCGCCTTGGGTGATCAGGCCGTCATTGTATTGCTGCTCGAACTCCTTCACCAGGTCGCGCGTGCGCTCGACGCTCGCCTTCTTGGAGCGCGGCACCACCATGTCGTCCTTGCCGAAGGAAATGCCCGCTTTGAACGCGTGATGGAAGCCCAGCGCCATGACGCGATCGCAGAAGATCACCGTCTCCTTCTGACCGCAGTGGCGATAGACATTATCGATCATGCCGGAGATTTCGCGCTTCGTCATCAGCTTGTTGACGAGGTCGAACGGCGTCTTGGCGAGCTTCGGCAGCACCGAACCGAGAATGACCCGGCCCGGCGTCGTGTCGTACCAGCGCTTGACCGGCTTGCCGTCGGCGCCGATGCCCTGCCAGCGGTATTTGATCCGCGAGTGCAGGCTGACGGCCTTTTCGTGCAGAGCAAGCTCGATCTCCGCGAGGTCGCCGAACAGCTTCAGCTTCTCGCCCTCCACCGCGTCGCGGATGATCGAGAGGTAGTAGAGGCCGAGCACGATATCCTGCGACGGCACGATGATCGGCGCGCCGTTGGCGGGATGCAGGATGTTGTTGGTCGACATCATCAAGACGCGCGCTTCGAGCTGCGCCTCGAGCGACAGCGGCACGTGAACCGCCATCTGGTCGCCGTCGAAGTCGGCGTTGAAGGCCGCGCACACCAAAGGATGCAGCTGGATCGCCTTGCCCTCGATCAGTACCGGCTCGAAGGCCTGAATGCCGAGACGATGCAGCGTCGGCGCGCGGTTGAGCAGGATCGGATGCTCGCGAATGACCTCGTCGAGGATATCCCAAACCTCGGGCTTTTCCTTCTCGACGAGCTTCTTGGCCTGCTTCACCGTGGTCGACAGACCCTTGGCGTCGAGCCGCGAATAGATGAACGGCTTGAACAGTTCGAGCGCCATCTTCTTCGGCAGCCCGCACTGATGCAGCTTGAGCTCGGGGCCGACCACGATCACCGAGCGGCCGGAATAGTCGACGCGCTTGCCGAGCAGGTTCTGGCGGAACCGGCCCTGCTTGCCCTTGAGCATGTCGGCGAGCGACTTCAGCGGCCGCTTGTTGGCGCCGGTGATGACGCGGCCGCGGCGGCCGTTGTCGAACAAAGCATCGACCGCTTCCTGCAGCATCCGCTTTTCGTTGCGGATGATGATGTCGGGAGCGCGCAGCTCAATGAGCCGCTTCAGCCGGTTGTTGCGGTTGATGACGCGGCGATAGAGATCGTTGAGGTCGGACGTGGCGAAGCGGCCGCCGTCAAGCGGCACCAGCGGCCGCAGGTCGGGCGGAATCACCGGCACGTGGGTCAGGATCATCCATTCCGGCTTGTTGCTGGACTGGGTGAAGGCCTCGATCAGCTTGAGCCGCTTGGCGAGCTTCTTCGGCTTGAGTTCCGAGGTCGACTCGGCGATCTCGACGCGCAGATCGGCCGCCATCTTCTCGAGATCGAGCGCCTTGAGCATTTCGCGGATCGCTTCCGCGCCGATCATGGCGGTGAAGCTGTCGGCGCCGAACTCGTCCTGCGCCTTGACGTATTCGTCTTCGGACAGGAGCTGACGGTCCTTGAGCGGGGTGAGGCCCGGCTCGAGCACGACGTAATATTCGAAATAAAGGATGCGCTCGAGATCCTTCAGCGTCATGTCGAGCAGGAGACCGATCCGGCTCGGCAGCGACTTCAAGAACCAGATATGCGCGACCGGCGCTGCGAGCTCGATATGGCCCATGCGCTCGCGGCGTACCCGCGACAGCGTCACTTCGACCGAGCACTTTTCGCAGATGATGCCCTTGTACTTCATGCGCTTGTACTTGCCGCACAAGCACTCGTAGTCCTTGATCGGTCCGAAAATGCGCGCGCAGAACAGGCCGTCGCGCTCGGGCTTGAAGGTGCGGTAGTTGATGGTCTCCGGCTTTTTGATCTCGCCGTAGGACCAGGAGAGAATCTTATCCGGGCTCGCGATCGAAATCCGGATCTGGTCGAAGACCTGAGCCGGCACCTGCGGGCTGAACAGATTCATAAGTTCTTGGTTCATCGTCTTCTCCGCTTGCCGACCGTGTCGGCCGCTGTGTCAGTATCCGCTGCGGTAGAGCATGCGCGGCGCTGCGCGCCCGCGGCATGACGTATCGTGTTACTCGGCGGCCTCGGGCATGCCATCGCCACGCTGTTGCTTCGAGTTGTAGAGGTCGACGTTCAACCCGAGCGAACGCATTTCCTTGACCAACACGTTGAACGATTCCGGAATGCCGGACTCGAACGCGTCGTCGCCGCGCACGATCGACTCGTAGACCTTGGTGCGTCCGGCGACGTCGTCGGACTTCACCGTCAGCATCTCCTGCAGCGTGTAGGCGGCGCCATAGGCTTCGAGCGCCCACACTTCCATTTCGCCGAAACGCTGGCCGCCGAACTGCGCCTTGCCGCCGAGCGGTTGCTGGGTGACGAGGCTGTAGGGGCCGATCGAACGGGCATGGATCTTGTCGTCGACCAGATGATGCAGCTTCAGCATGTAGATGTAGCCGACCGTGACCTTACGATCGAAAGTATCGCCGGTGCGCCCGTCATAGAGCGATACCTGACCGGAATGGTCGAGGCCGGCGAGATCGAGCATGTGCTCGATGTCGGCTTCCTTGGCGCCGTCGAACACCGGCGTCGCAATCGGCACGCCGTGGCGCAGATTGCTGCCGAGCTCCATGAGGCCTTTGTCGTCGAGCGACTTGATGGTCTCTTCCTCGCCGTAGACCTTTTTCAGAAGCTCCTTCAGCGGCTTCGAATCCTTCTTGCCGCCGCTGTTGTAGAGGTCGACGGCATGGCCGATTTTCAGGCCGAGGCCGGCGCAGGCCCAGCCCAGATGGGTCTCGAGAATCTGGCCGACATTCATGCGGCTCGGCACGCCGAGCGGATTGAGCACGACGTCGACCGGGGTGCCATCGGCGAGGAACGGCATGTCCTCCGACGGCACGATCTTCGACACCACGCCCTTATTGCCGTGACGGCCGGCCATCTTGTCGCCGGGCTGGATCTTGCGCTTCACGGCGACGAAGACCTTGACCATCTTCATCACGCCGGGCGGCAACTCGTCGCCGCGCTGCAGCTTCTCGACTTTGTCGAGGAAGCGCTGTTCGAGGCGCTTCTTCGATTCGTCGTACTGCTTCCGGATGGCTTCGATCTCCGCCATGATCTTGTCGTTCGGCGAAGCGAACATCCACCATTGCGCGCGCGGATACTCGTCGAGCACCGGACGGGTGATCTTGGTGTCCTTCTTGAAGCCCTTCGGGCCGGCAATGCCCTGGCGGCCTTCGAGCAGTTCGGCAAGACGGCCATAGACGTTGCGGTCGAGGATCGCCTGCTCGTCGTCGCGGTCCTTGGCGAGCCGTTCGATCTCTTCACGCTCGATGGCGAGCGCGCGCTCGTCCTTTTCGACGCCGTGCCGGTTGAACACCCGGACTTCGACGACGGTGCCTTGCACGCCGGGCGGGACCCGCAACGAGGTGTCGCGCACGTCGGAGGCCTTTTCGCCGAAGATGGCGCGCAGGAGCTTTTCCTCCGGCGTCATCGGGCTTTCGCCCTTCGGCGTGATCTTGCCGAC
>CAVOKR010000019.1:0-54110 GCA_963696555.1 uncultured Alphaproteobacteria bacterium
CCGCGGTGGACCATGACCTGCACGCCGTCGCTACGGCCGCCTTGGTCGCTATGCCCGAGGAAGCGAACGTTACTCCGAGACGCTGCTTGCATCAGGTCACTCTGCCGCCGGCACGGTGTGCGCGGAAAGCGGTTCGAGCGCCAGATCGAGAACCGGCGCCGTCTCCTCCAGCGGTTTGGCCCTGGTCTCGACACCAAGCAGCCAGAGCGCGACGAGCGCAATCACGAGAAACACCGAGAACATGGCGGTGACCGCATTGAGCCCGCCAAAATCGAACGCCCAGATGATCGGAAAAGGCGTCACCACGATGCCGATCCGGGCGCAGGTAAAGGCAATTCCGGCGCCCCGCGTTCGGTACTCGGTAGCGAACAGCTCAGGCATATAGACCGCTATCGACATCGTCGTAAACGTGAAAAGCGAGCCCAAAAGCAGCAGACCAAAAATATTGATCCACAACAGGCTTTGTCCTTGCGCGAAGAGAATGCCGAAGACGAGCGCACACAGTCCGGCGACCGTCAGGCTCGGCTTTCGATCGACCTTGTCACTGAGCGAAAAAGCGATGAGGGCGCCGAGCGTGCCGCCGAGGCTCATGATCACGGTGAACCCGATCGAGGTATTGAGGCTCATGCCCTGCTTGATGAAGAAGGTCGGCAGCCAATTGGTATAGCCGTAAGACACGGTCAGACCCATGGTCATCAGGATGATGGCAAGCACGGTGCGGCGGATGACCGGCGGGGAGAACAGCACGCTGAACGGCACGGCGGCCGCTGCCGGAGCCGGTGCGTAGGCCGGTGCCGGCGCGATTGCTGGCGCCTCCTTGAGTCCCAATTCGCGCACGATGTCGCCGAAGATTTTCTCGGCCTCGGCGCTACGGCCTTGGCTTTCGAGCCAACGCGGCGATTCCGGCAGCGTTTTGCGCATGAACCAGACGATGAGCGCGGCGACGCCGGCGATCACGAAGACCCAGCGCCAGCCGTAGTGCGGAATGATCAGAAAGCCGCAGAGGCTCGACAAGAAGACGGCGCCGTTCGAAATCACCGCCAACGATGCCTGCCAACGGCCGCGCGTCGTCGGCGGCACGAATTCGCTCAGCATCGCGAAGGCAATGACGAACTCCGCGCCCATGCCCAGGCCCATGACGAAGCGGGCAACGGTGAGCCAGCCCATCGTCGGCGCCGCCGCAGCCGCGAAGGCAAAAAGACCGAAAATCAGCAGATTCATCTGGAAGCTGAAGCGTCGACCGAAACGGTCGCCGATCCAGCCGGCAACGATCGAGCCGATGGTCATGCCGGCCGTTCCCGCGCTGACGAAGAGCGCGTTCATTTGCATCGTGGACCAGCCTTCCTTGACGGCTGCGCCCAGAACTCCGCCGGTGATGTAATTGTCGAATTGATCGACGAAGAGGCCGGCCGCGATCAGTCCCGTCAGACGATAATGAAAACGCCCCAGCGGCAGCGCGTCGAGCTTCCGGCCGATATCATGCGTGATAATCGCCACGTTCGTATCCCCCCGTTTATGAACTTTTTATGCGGCTTTTTCAGCAGTCCGGACTAAACATTCTGCCGTGTCATGCCGGAGTCAATGGGCGAACCTCGAAATTACTAACGGTGGAACGCTCGATAGCTTTCATAGGGTTGTGGATGCGGTTTATTTCTATCGCCGTCGCGATCGTTTAGCGCGCACCAACAAAGCCGGGTAGACCGCGGTGCGAATGCGAAAATGACAGATCTGCCGCGTACCGGACATATCGTCGCGTGGGGAATTCGCCAGCGCCGAAAAAACGAGAGTATGGTGCCGCCAAGATGCGGGATCGGGAGCCCAAGGGGGAAACTGTGCAAAATCTGCCGAAGCCGAATTTCAAACCAGCCTTCAACATCACGCGGGCCAGTCACATAGTTCTAACTGTCGCCGACCTTGGCGCGAGCCGCGCCTTCTACGTCGACGCGCTTGGTCTGATCGTTACCGAACAGACTCCGGACACTCTCTATCTGCGCGGTCTGGCGGAAGTCTGCCACCACAGCCTCGTGATCAAGACAACGACCGGCACGCCGTCGTGCGAACGTCTCGGTCTGCGGGTCTTTTTGGAGGAAGACCTCGACCGGGCGAAGCACTATTTTGAAAACCTTGGTCTGCCGGCCAAATGGGTCGAAGTGCCGGAACAGGGGCGTACGCTGCAAGTGACGGACGCCTTCGGCGTTCCGCTGGAATTCTGCGCGACGATGCCGACCCGCCCGCGCCTTTATCTGGATTGGCAAAAATACACCGGCGGCAGCCCGCTCCAGCTCGACCATTTTCAGCTGCATTGCCGCAATGCACCGAAGACGGCTGAGTTCTATTCGGAGATCGGCTTTCGGATTTCCGAATATGTCGTCGTCGACGACGTCATGACGAGCGCGTTCATGTACCGCAAGGGCGGACCTTTCGACATGGTATTCTTTACCGGCGTCGGACCGCGGCTGCATCATTTCGCCTATACGTCGCCGGAGGTCCACGATCTGTTCCGCGTCTGCGATATTTGCGGCAACCTCGGATTCGGCCAACGCGTGGAACGCGGGCCGGGGCGCCACGGCCCGGGCGGCTCGATGTTCGTCTATTTCCGCGATCCCGACGGACATCGCATCGAATTCTTCACCAACCACTACATGACTGTGGATAGCGAAGTGGAGCCGGTGCGTTGGGACCGCAGGGATTTGCGCTCGGCGGCGCCTTGGGGGCTGCCAGCGCAACGGAGCTGGTTCGAAGAGGCGAGCGTCTTCACCGGCGTCGAGCCGGCTGCAGCCGAAGCATAGGGGCGGGAGAATGCGATTCGTATCCTTTCGTCATAGCGGCAAAAACGGCTACGGCGTAGCAACCAAAGCCGGCATCGTCGCCTTGCACGGTGTCGACCCAACCCTCCCCGGATTGAAGGAAGTCATCGCGGCGGGGAAGCTCGCGGAGTTCGGTCGCCGTGCCGGCGAACAGCGGCCGAGCCTCGGCTTCGACGAGGTCGAATTCCTGCCGCCGATCCTTCATCCGAGCAAGGTACTCTGTGTCGGCGTCAACTATCCGGAAAGAGCGGCCGAATACAAAGCCAAGATTGAGGAGTCGCAATTTCCGAACACCTTCCTGCGCACGTTCGAATCTTTCGTGGCCCATCGCAAGCCGCTCCTTCGGCCGAAAATCTCCAGGCAACTCGATTACGAAGGCGAAATCGTTCTGGTGATCGGCAAGACCGGGAGATATTTGAGCGCCGGCGACGCGATGAGCCATGTTGCGGGCGTGACAATCGGCAACGAGGGTACGATCCGGGACTGGACCCGCCACGGCGCGCGACGATCGGCCGGGGGAAGAACTTCGACGGCAGCGGCAGCGTCGGGCCGTGGATCGAGACGTCGCCGCAAACCTTGGCGGGTCCGCTGGAAATCAAGACTTCGGTCAATGGCGAATTGAGGCAACAGGGCACGACGGCCGATCTGTTTCATTCCTTCGCCGCCATCATCGCCTATGCGTCGAATTTCACCGCGCTGTTGCCGGGCGATCTGATTTTCACTGGAACGCCTCCAGGGGCTGGCAACGCGTTCGACCCACCGCGCTTTCTCGCTCCCGGCGATATCCTGACGATCGAGGTTTCCGGCGTCGGCACGCTCGAAAATCCGGTCGCCGACGAAGCCTAGGACGATCGACATGGCGGACATCGTCATTGTCGGAGCGACGGGCAATATAGGGTCGAGAATTCTCGACGAGGCGCTCATGCGTGGCCACCAGGTAACCGGGACGACGCGCAGCGCGGGCAAGCTCGTGGCGAGGGATGGATTGGGGGTGGTCACGGTGCAGCCGTCGGACGCAGCCGCGCTTGCCGGTGTTTTGCGCGGACACGACGCCGCCATTTTCTCCCTTCGATGGGAAGTCGACAACATCGACGTGGCGATCGAAGCGATCCGTAAATCCGGGCTCCAGCGGGCGCTCTTTGTTGTTGGCGCCGGCAGCCTGCTGCGGGCCGACGGCAGGCTGCATTTCGGCCATATGTCGCCGCCGTCGCCGAGTTCGAAGCCGGCGATGCTTGCGCTGGATAAGCTGCGAAAGGTCGATGACTTCGATTGGACGGCGATCTCGCCGCCGGCATCCATCAAGCCCGGCGAACGCACCGCGCGGTTCCGCACCGACACCGATACCATGGTCGTCGATGATGCCGACAACGGCCGCATCTCGCGCGAGGATTTCGCCGTCGCTATCATTGATGAGATCGAGAACGCCAAGCATATACGGCAAAGATTTACGGTCGGCTATTAGATCGGTCTCGGATCTAACCGATCGTTGGCGACGGCCCGCTCCGTCTGGCCGCTGGCGATACCTCAATAAAGGAACACCCGATCAAAATTCCCCAGTCTTCTTTTCCGCGGGATGACGCTCTGGGTCGACACGCACATCTTCTTTCTCGTGCGGTGCGTCCTGACCGTGCGGCGGCTTGTGTCCCGTCGTCCGGTCGGATTGCTCCTCGGCATACTTCACTTCACCTATCTTTTTGTCTGGTGTGCGATTCTCGCCGCCATCGATTTCCTCCATTTTGTCAGAGAGGTAACGATGAGCGAAGGAAACCCGTTCCCCGGCAGATCCTGCCGGGAATGGCGCGCTCGGAGAGATTCGAACTCCCGACCCTCAAATTCGAAGTCTGATGCTCTATCCAGCTGAGCTACGAGCGCGGATGCCGCACCATAATGGCTCCGCCGCAAAAGTCACGGCGGGCATTGTTTTTCCTTTGTGTTGAACGGGTTCCCCTGACATGCCGCAACGGCTGGGGCGACATACCGCAATCGCCGGGCGAGGTCCCGGAACGCCGGCCGCCCCATCCCCGTTATCGCTGAGATTCATGACGGATGGAGACAGACCATGACCGATTATCGGGATATGGAGGATTATCGGGATATAGAGTCGGATTTTCACAACCCCGAAGACCCGTTCCGGCGCGATCCGGCGCTAAGCCCCGAAGCGGGCGCGAGCAATACGATATGGGGCTGGGTCGCGGCTGCCGTCTTCATTGTAGCGCTGCTGGCGATCGGCTTCGGCATCGGCGGACCGCAATCGAATGAAGTGAACACGGCCTTCAACGGTCCATCGCCGCAGGCGGCCCACATCCCGCCGCCCGCCCCGATGCCGGCGCCGACCATGGCGCCCGCCCCGGCAACGCCTTCAGCCCCGATCGCACCCGCTCCGGGCGCGCCTGGTCCGGCGGGTCAGGTACAATAGATAATCGGGTGAACTGAAGAGACGTGGCAGCCCCGGTCGTTGCCGGGGCGCCTTACAGGCCGCAGGTCGGCGCCGCGTCGGATCAGACTAACGAACTGGGCTCCGATTTCGTGGCCGAGGCGCCAAACTACACGGTACTTGCATTCCTTGGCGACATCCTCGCCAGATAAGACCAGGACAAAATCGTCGGGAACTTCGACGCCTTCGACGTGAAGCCGTACGCCGCCCGTCGAAATGTTAGTAATGAGACAGTCACGCGGCAGCGTGCCGCTGCCAACCTGGATCTTCGCAACTCGATTGATCAGGCGACGGCGCACGCGGCGCCTTTCCTGTGATTTCACGGCATACCTCGAGCACGGCCCTGTAGCGTCATCCGTTCGTCATGCCCCCTCGTGCACTTCAAATTCATACTCCGCAGCCATTGCCGGTCGCCTAAATCAAGCGCTAAGTTTTTTCCTTCATTTGACAAACATTCTCGCGCTTCCGGCTGGGCTCTTTCCCTGCCGTGGAACGCGACGGCGTGGATCCGGGTTGGCTTAGCGACCGAACCACCCAATGGGGACTGCCATGGCCGATCGAAATTCCGCCGACCCCATGCCGCATTGCGCGAAGAATCCGAAAAATCCCCGGTCGAAGAGTTGCCGATCCCGGTCAAGGAGCAACCCGACCCGCTCCTGCAAATGAGCACCGGCAGGGTCGGCGTGGGCGGGTTGGCGTTATTTGCGGTCGTGGTCGTCCTCATTCTCGGCGTCGTCTTATACGGCTTGAACGGCAATTTTGCCGCCACACCGGCACCGTCGGCGCAAAGTTCCGCGGCCGCTGCCGGCAATTCCGCCGCTCCGGCGCCGGCCCCACCGAAGAATACCAACACCGGCAAGGGTTGAGATCAGTCGAAGGCTGCGTCCACCGGCACCCGGTAGCCGTTGGCTAGTCGATTGGTTTCGTTCGCCATGCCGACGACGGCCATCAGCTCGCCGAACATCGCTTCGCTCATGCCGGCCTTGCGCGCTGCGGCGCTATGGCTTGCGATGCAATAGCCGCAGCCATTGGTGACGCTGACGGCGAGATAGATCATTTCCTTGGTCAACGGATCGAGCGCGCCCGGCGCCATGATCTCCTTGATGTCGAGCCAAGTGCGGCGCAGCGCCGCCGGATCATGCGCCAGATATTTCCAAAAATTGTTGACGTCTTCGACCTGCCGCGTGTGCTTGATGTCGTCGTAGACGGCGCGCACGTCCGGTGAGGCGTGACTGTACTCGATGGGCGTGCGTGATGGCATGGCGTGGTTCTCCGTTACGCGGAGGCCACGATGAACGCGGCGACCGGACGGCGCCAAGCTAAAGCAGGATCGCCAAAAGTGGAAATCGGCCTTTTTTACTAAGCCGCCGCTAGGCTCGCGCCACGGCGTGCCGCGCCGACGCCGCCCTCAAGCCGGAAGAACGAAATTCTTTCCTGCATCTCTCGCGATTGTTGTTCGAGCGTTTTGGCGGTTGCGGAATTCTCCTCGACCAGCGCGGAGTTCCGCTGCGTCGCCTCATCCATCTGGCTCATGGCCCCTTTGACCTGCTCGAGACCGACCGCCTGCTCGGCGCTGGCGCTGGCGATATTGCCGACAATATCGGCCACCCGCTTGATCGATTGCACGATGTCGCTCAGTGCGCTGCCGGCGCGATTGACAAGACCGACCCCCTCTTGCACCCGGTCCGAGCTCTTGGCGATGAGGTCGGTGATGTTCTTGGCGGCTTCGGACGAACGCTGCGCGAGACTACGCACCTCGGAGGCGACCACCGCAAAACCGCGGCCGGCATCGCCGGCGCGAGCCGCCTCGACGGCGGCGTTAAGTGCCAAAAGGTTGGTCTGACGCGCAATCTCGTCGATCACACCGATGATGTCGGAGATCTGGCGCGAGGATTCTTCGATCCGCGACATCGCCGTGACCGCTTCAGCCACGACCTGGCCGCCGCGGTCGGCCACCGTCTGCGTCGAACTGGTCAATGCGTTGGCCTGTTTGGCGTTCTCCGCGTTGGTCTTGACCGTTGCGGAAATCTCTTCCATCGAAGCCGAGGTCTCCGCGAGACCCGCCGCCTGTTGCTCAACACGCTGCGACAGATCGTGGGTGGCGGTCGCAATCTCGCCCGCCGCATTGGCGACTTCGCGCGTCGATCCGGCGAAGGCCTGGATGGTCTCCTGCAGCCGGCCGATCGCGACGTTGAAATCGTCTTTGATCTGCTGATAGGCGTGAGGAACGTCGTCACCGAGGCGGAAGGTAAAATCGCCGTCGGCCAATTTACCGAGCGCCACGCCGAGCGCCTGGAAGGCCCGCGATTGTTCCTGCGATGCCTTGGCTTGCCCTGCCGCCACCTGCGCCTGTGCGTCAGCCTCATCACGCGCAGCTTGCGCCTGACGGCTCGCCTCGGCCTGCTGGCGTTGCACGGTGGCGTCGGCCTCGGCGTGAGCCTTTTCGACGGCCAGCACCTTGAAGCGCTCGACGGCGTTGGCCACCGCGCCGATCTCATCCTTGCGGTGGAGTCCGGGCAGAACCACCGCGAAGTCGCCGCTCGCCAGCTTGCCCATGGCGTCGCGGATCGCGATCAGCGGGCCCGTCACATGCCGCGACACAACGAGCATCATGACTCCGCCCAGGAGGATTGCGACGATCAGCAAGCCGGTCTGCACCATCAGGTCGTTGAAAGCGAGCGCCGACTGCTCTGCGGCATGCACCTCGGCGGTGTCGAGCGCGGCGGTGGCGACACCCAGCAGTGTCTCGAGCTTGCCAACCGACATCGGCGACCAGCTGTCGGCTGTAAACCCCGTCGGCTGACCGGCGATCAGCGCCTGCAGCGCCTTGGTTCGCTGTTCCGGATAGCCGCTGCCAAAATAGTCCTTTTTGACTTTCTCGACCGCATTGGCGAACGACGCCGGCAGCGACAGCCGGGACGCAATATCGGTCAGCGCCGCCCAGTTGGTGTCGAGTTTGGCGACGTTGGCCGTGTAGGTCAGGAACGCGTCGGGCGGCAAAGGCTGCCCTGAAAGCGTGTTGGAAACAACGACCGAGGCCTCGCCTCCGGTATTGCGCACGACCCACGCGAGTTGCTTGATCTCCATCAGTTGGTCGACATAGGCATCCTGGAGTGAGATCAAAGTGACGAGCCGGTTGCCCCAGCTATTGAGCGCTTCCATCAGCGCATCGGCTTCCTTGGCGTAATCTTGCGCCAGCCCGGCGGCCCGAGCCGCCTTCGGCTGCAGGAACGCTGGGGCCGTCAGTTCCTGCAGTTGCACGAGCCGTTTGATCCTCGCGCTGAAATCCGCGATCGCCTGGTCGCGATCCGGAAAGTCGCTGGCCGCCAATGCGGGCATGAGCGCATTCAGCGCCGGCATTTCGGCGCCGCGGGTGCTTTTGATCAGGCCGGGTATTGCCGTCGACTGGCGATCGGCCAACAGCTCGCGCAGGGTCGACGAGCGGTCGACCCGCAAACTGTTCATGGCGACGAACATATAATTGGAGACTTTGGCGACGGCCGAGATGCGATTGGCGGTGTTGAACCGCATCCAGGATTCCCGGGCGTTGACCGCCAGCATGGCGATAATCGCGGCAAACAATGCTGCGAAGGCGATTTTCAATAAGGCGCTGATCGACAAACGATTGAGCCCGCGCATACCCCACTGCCCCGAACTTATTGGAACTATTAAGTTATTGGGAAGCGGGTAAACGCGTGATGAAAACCTCTATAGGTGGCTATCCGGATAAGCGGCGAATGCACCCGGCCCGGCAAGCCGCGTCATGCGCCATGCAGGAGCGACGAAGCGATCCCCGCAACGGCGCCGATCAGCAGCACGACGCAAACAATGGCCTGAATGCCGAACCCCGGCCCCCGGCTCGCGGCGGCTTTGCTGTAACCAATCATGTAGACAATGCGGCCTGCACACCAAACGACACCAAGCGCGGCCGCGCCGATATCGCTGACGTAGAAAGCAAAAAGCCAAAGCAGCGGCAGAAAGATCGGCATCCATTCGAGGGTGTTCATCTGCACGCGGAACACACGTTCGAAATCAGGGCTGCCGGTCGTCGCCGGCGCCGCTATGCCGTATTTCGGACGCGCGCGCCCCACGAGCCACGTGGTCGAGAAATAAACAAGGACGGCGAGTACGGTAACAAGCGCGGTCCAATGCAGCATCGAATCATCTCCCCAAAGTCTGGCCAAGGCACTGTATCGCCTGCGTCATCCCGGCGGGAGGGCCGCTTTCGAAATCCTCGTCGCGCGTGGAACTGCAAAACTGGCAACCAATTTGAATTGATTTTTGCGCCGTGTGTGCATGGGCCGGCAATCACGAATTCAGCCGGGACCGAACCGGGACACAACCGCCGAATTGCCGACCTGAGGTAGGTCCATACCCCTACGCCGCGCCTGCACAGGAGGCCGAGGAGCATCATGCCGCGCACCATCAGCATGCTGGTCGCCGACGACGCCAGCATCTATCAGCAAGTCCTCCACGACGCAGCTCGCGCTTCGAAAATACCGCTGCGGCTGTGCACCACGGACAACGGTCGCGACTGCCTGACCATGCTCAACGGCTCCCATGTCGACCTCGCTTTCATCGATGTGCACATGCCCGAACTGTCGGGCACCGAGGCATTCTGGTCGGCAAGAAAGCAGGGCATCGAAACCTTCGTGACGCTGATGTCGAGCCCACCCGCACCGGAGGCGGTCGAGGTCGCGAAAAAGCTGCGCGCCTACGAATTCCTGTTCAAGCCATTCACCGTCGGCGATGCCGTCGCCATCATCAAAACCTATAGCCGCGTTTCGTCGCCGACCAGCGTGCTGATTGTCGACGACTCGAGTGCCGTTCGACGAATCGTGCAGAAAGTCGTCGCCGGCAGCGTATTCAATTGCAAAACCGAGGAGGCGGCGGACGGCGAAACGGCAATCGCTCTGTGCCGGACCACGCCGTTCGATGTGGTATTTCTCGATTGCAACATGCCGGGCTTGAATGGCGTCAATACTCTAAAATGGCTCCTGATCACGCAGCCTCAGCTCAAAGTCGTGATGATTTCCGGCGAACACAATCTCGCCAACGAGGATCTGGCGCTCGACAACGGCGCTTGCGCTTTTCTGCATAAGCCATTTTGCTCCGAGGACGTCGATATGGTGCTGCACAATGCTTTTGGTCTGCGCTCGCCCAATCTCAAGCTCAATGGCGCCGAGCCGAGCTTCGACGTCGCGATCGAGGGCACCACCATTCGCGTCGCCCACAAGCCGAGCGGCCATGTATTCGAATATTTGTGGTGCAGGACGCCGCCCTACCTGCGAAACGCCGTGGTTCGCACGGCTGCGGCGTGCCTTGTGGCACCCACACACGTTGCGCCGGCGGCCGCCAAGAGCGCACTTCTGCAGCTGAAATCGGCGCGGTTACTAGCCGCCGCGTAAAGCCCTCCGCGAAGCGTTCCCGCACAAAAGCTTGCAAGATCACGCCACGGCGGCCCCGCTCGACAGCCTCGGAGCGGTCAGTTCGCCGAGGTCGCAGGCCGCCCGCAGCACACTGGACAGATGACCCCGACCTTCGGCGCGGACGCGTTCACGCCGGTTGTCGCCGCTACCGGGTGAGGGCACAATCGGGCAGATAACAAACGGTAGGAAACGCCATGCCGAAGACACCGGACTATTTCGCCGGCAAGACCATCGTCATTACCGGTGCCGCGAGCGGCATCGGCCGCGCCACCGCACTCATCTTCGCCCGCGAACATGCCAATGTGGTGTGCGCCGATATCGACGAAGGCGGCGCGCGCGAGACGGCAGCGGCGGTGAACGGCGCCGGCTGCCAGGCGCTGGCGCTCAAAGCCGACGTCACTTCGCGGAAGGAAGTCGATGACATGGTCCAGCGCGCGCTCGCTGCGTTCGGCAGCGTGCAGTTTTTGTTCAATTCCGCCGGCGCCGCGATCCGCCGTTCAAAATTTCTCGACATCGACGACGCGCTGTTGCGAAAGACCTTCGATCTGAACGTCAACGGCACGCTTTACGCCATGCAAGCGGTGCTGCCGCATATGCTCAAGAACAAGCACGGCGTCATCGTCAACATGGCGAGCATGGCGCATCGGCGCGGCGGCCCTGGCTCGTCGGTGCATTATGCCGCGGCGAAGGGCGCGGTGGTGTCGATGACCATGGGCGTCGCGCGCGAATTCGCGACCCAGGGCATCCGCGCGCTCTCGATCTCGCCGGGCCCGATCCAGACGCCTTTTCAGGATGCGGCGCAGTCGTCGCCGGAACTGGTGCAGCGCTTCCTCGACGATGTGCCGATGAAGCGTTTCGGCGAGCCCGAAGAGATCGGCGAACTGGTGCTGTTCATGTGTTCCGACGCCTGTACGTTCATGACCGCCGATACCGTCTATGTGAACGGCGGCGGCGGGTGGCGTTAGGCTACGCGCTCCTCGGCCTGAGTGAGAAAATCCCGCGACCGGGTAACACCGTTCGGCCAATCGCGGTCGAAATCGGCAATCAGCGGCCGGAGCTTGTCCGGCGATACGCCTGCCTTGAGCTTCGCCTCATCGGCAAACTGATAGACCGCGTAATGCACCCCGGCATCGAGCGTGCTCCAAAAACGCCAGGCCTTTTCCGCCTTGAAAGCGGCCATCGCGTCCGGAAGGTGCACCGCCGAATACCAATGATCGAATTTTTGCCGCAGCGGCTCGTCGACCACCGCGCGGACCATGAAATAGGCTTTGGCCATGGCGTCTTTCCTTGGCACCTGTTTTCCTAGCACTTGCCGGCGACGGTGATCCTGCCGTCGGTCTCGACCTCGATCCGCAGCGCCTTGGTGACGAGCCCGGTCGAGTAGTAGCTGCCGACCGTGTAGCTGATTTCGACGATCTCTTCCGGCGTGAAGAATTTTTGCAGACGTTGCGAAAGTGGCGTCGTCGACATTGCCGCCATGCGCCATCTGCTCGACATAGCCGAGCAAGGCACGCTCGTTATCGTCGAACAGGGTCGAGGCCTGCCAGGACGGCAGCGCCGCAATCTGCGCATCGCTATAGCCGCAGGCCTTGATAAAGGGCGTGTGCTGATTGAGCTCGTAGGCGGAGCCGACGATCTGCGCCGTGCGCATGATCACGAGCTCGAGCAGCCGCCGCGGCGTCTTGGCGTCGAAGCGGATGGCAAAGGCCATGGCGCGCGAGGCCTGGGAGAATTTCGGCGCGTGGCCGGTGGCGATATTGAGATTGATCACCGCGCCGCCTTTGGCCCGGCTGTCGTCGAACATTTTCTGCAAGATCGGATCGAGCGGCTGCGGCAATGGCGGCAGCCGCGATACCTTTTGTTGTTCGACGGACATATTCTGCTCCTGATTCAGATCGTGACTTCGCTGCTGCGCATGCGCCGACACTCGTAACTGCGAGCCCGATGATAGCGGCGGCGATGATGATGACTTCTTTCATGCGTGCTCCTTGTCGTCCGCTGCGTTACTCTCCCCTGATCCCCGCCGCCCTGATGATCGGCCACCATTTGTGCGATTTCGGCGCGGTCGAATTTATCGAGCCCCTCGGGCGTCTGCTGCTGCGCGCGGCGCGATATCGAGGCCGAGTTCGGCAAAGCGCGCTTGCACGGTCGGATCGGCGAGCGACTGCACCATGGCGATGTTGAGCTTCTTGACGACGTCGGGCGGCGACGCCCTTGGGCGCGAACAGGCCGAACCAGCCCGCGATGTATGAGCCCGGGAACGCCGGATTCGGCGGCGGACGGAATGTCGGGCATCGAGGCCGAGCGTTGCGGCGACAGATTGGCGAGCGCCTTGACGGTGCCGGCGCGCACCTGCGGCAGCGCCACCGCGCCTTGCACCAGCAAAAGATCGACCTGCCCCGATATCAGGTCGGTCATCGCCGGGCCGGCGCCGCGATAGGGAATGAACAGCACTTGCGTGCCGGTGAGCTTTTGCAACAGCAAGCCGCCGACCTGCGCCGAGGCATTCTGATTGACGAATTTGGCGTCGCCGGGATGCTCCTTCATCCAGGCGACCAGCGTTTTCAGATCGTCCGCCGGCAGATCCTTGCTGCGCGATCAGCAGCATCGGATTGATCGACATCAGCCCGATCGGCGTGAAGTCGCTCTCGAGATCGTAAGTGAGATTGTAGATGATGCTGCCGACATGGGTGTCCCACTGGCCGATGTCGATGGTGTAGCCGTCCGGCGCCGCGCGCGCGAGACGCGCCGACCGCGATCGAGCCGCCGGCGCCGCCGACATTCTCGACGATCACCGGCTGGCCGAGCAGCGCGCCCATCTGGTCGGCGATGATGCGGGCGGCGACATCGGTCGAGCCGCCCGGCGGGAACGGCACGATCAGCGTGATCGGGCGCGAGGGATAATTGTCGGCCCGCGCGGACCCAATAAACGCGAAAGCAGCCAGCACAAGGGCCGTGAACAGCGGTCGCATGTCTCCACCCCAAAAGAGTTATTGGCGCAAGTGTACCCGGATGACGCGTGAGCGCCAGCCCGCTAAACTCGGGCACGATGCGCCCTTGGCTGCTTGCCCTTGCCCTTCTGATCGTGCTGCCCGCCTCCGGCGTGGCGCAGGCGCCGGCGACTGCGCCGTTCGAAGTCGGCGTTGCGTCGCGCCACGTGTTGCCACCCGAACCCTATGATTGGCGCGGCGCTGCCTCCCACTCTCTTTTTGAAGTTGTATGGTATCCGGCCGAAAGCCCCGCCAATGCGAAGCCCCAGTTGATACCGCCGGTCGGTCCGGCGATATTCCACGCTGCCGCGGCCGCGCCCGAGGCGCGGATCGCGGCGAGCCTCGGCAGATTTCCGCTGATCCTGCTCTCGCATGGCACCGGCGGTACCGCGCAGTCGATTGCTTGGTTCGCCACGGCGCTCGCGGCGCGCGGCTATATGGTCGCCGCCGTCAATCATCCCGGCAATAACGCGATCGAACCGCACACCGTGCAGGGTTTTATGCTGTGGTGGCTGCGGGCCAACGACCTGAGCGCAGTCCTCAACGACCTAATCACCGATCCAAAATTCGGCCCGCGCATCGACCGCGCGCGCATCGGCGCCGCCGGCTTCTCGCTCGGCGGCTACACGATGTTCGAATTGGCCGGAGCCAGATCCTCGCTCGCCCATTTCGACGAAGTCTGCCGGGCGAAACCCGCCGAGATAAGCTGCAAAGCGCCTCCCGAATTTTCCGATCTTATCGCCAAGAGCGCGGCACTCGCCGCGAGCGATCCCGCATACGCCAAGGCGCTCCGCGGCGCCGGTGCCTCTTATCATGATCGGCGCGTCCGCGCCGTGTTCGCGATGGCGCCGGCGCTGGGGCCAGCCTTCGTGCCCGCGAGTCTGAAAACCATCGCCATTCCGGTCGCCATTGTCGCCGGCGCCGACGACAGCATCGTGCCGGTCGACGCCAATGCCAAATATTACGCGGCGCAGGTCCCGCGAGCGGCGCTGACACTGTTTCCGGGCGGCGTCGATCACTACACGTTTCTGGACGAATGCACGCCGGAGGGCGTGAGCACCGTACCGCAATTCTGCGCCGACCGGCCTGGCGTCGACCGCGCGGCGGTTCATAAACAGACGATCGATCTCGCCGCGAAGTTTTTCGCCGAGGCGCTGCACTGAGGAATGGCAGGCCGTTATCCTGGCGCGTTCAGCGGAAGCTCCGAGCGTTCCGGCGAAATGCCGTCACGCCACCTGCTCGTGCCGCGCCGAGACGGCGGCGTGTCGCCCTCGCCCGCCGTGCGCCAATTGGCGTTCTTCGGCAAAATCCGTTCGAACGAACTGATTTTGACATGCGGGATATGCGGCTCGGTGCATCCGAGCACCGGCCCGCCGTCACGCATGGCCTGCGCCGCATCGACCATCAGCCGGCGGAATTCGACAACCGCGAGGTCGCTAGCACCGAGACGCTCCTGGCGTGCGGTCGGCGATCGGCCCCATGGTCTCCCACATGGCGATGTCCTGATTGGGAATGCCGCGAATGCCGGTGAAATCGCCGAGCTTCATGGCGGCGCGATCCTGCTGATAATCGTTGCCAGCGGTGGCGCAGATTGCGGAAGTTTTTGTCGAGATCGATGCCCGGCTGCGAGTAGTTGAATTTGCGCCAGGCCTCCTGGTCGATGCCGCCGGTTTCCCGCCAGGCCAGGAAGTAGAACGTCGAATGGGTGTCGTCCGCAGGCACGATGACGCTGGTCACGTTGTAGACGTTGTTGGGCGGGATGAGGCAGACGAACGGCGCGATATAAACCGTCCGGCGCACGTAATCGTGGGTCGCCGAGTTGGCAATCGGCCGGCGGATCGCGGCATAATGAAACCCATAACTCGTTCGTTCGACCTGCAGGCGCGGCGCCTTGTCGGTGGAGGGGCGCAGCCAATGCGTATCCACCACTTTCGCGCTCTCGACCTTGGCGGGACGCATCTCGGAGGAATGCAGGCTCGAGGAGTGCGCGGAATCGATCTGCCCTTCGACCACCTGCGCCCAATTGCAATCGACGTGAACCTTGACGATGCTGACTTTGGTGTTCTGGGTCGGTGCGAATGCGGGCGGCTCGAACTCCCGCATGGTCTCCGCCGGCCCCATATAGGTCCACACCAGACCTCCGGCTTCGCGTACCGGATAGGCTTTCATTTTGACTTTCTGAACGAGACCGCTCTCCGCCGGCTCCGACGCCATTTCGACGACGTTGCCTTCCACATCGATCTTCCAGCCGTGGAACAGACACCGCAGTCCGCATTCTTCATTGCGTCCGAGCGCCAGCGAGGCGCGGCGATGCGGGCAATGCTCGTCGAGCACGCCGAGCCGGCCGTCGCTGTCGCGGAACACCACGAGATCCTCGCCGAGGAGACGAACCTTCACCGGCGTGCCGTCCGGCTCCGCCACCTCCTCGGACATGCAGGCCGGGATCCAATGGCGGCGCATCAGCTGGCCCATGGCGGCGTCGCCTTCGACGCGGCAGAGCAATTCGTTTTCCTCGCGGGTGAGCATGGCTTTCCTCCGATAACGGCGCCGGCCAAAAGATGTTAGACGTCTAAGTATTTTGAACGTACAATATCGCGGTGTTTTTGTCGAGGTTGGAAGCGCCTCATTGTGCAGCGCACACAGCTCGGCACGCGATTTTGGCAGGGAGCGATTGTTGGCTGATCGGATGCCGCCGAATGCGATGTCGCTGCGCATTGCCGCCAAGGCGGAAATCGCACGCGATATCTCCTTGTTCGAACTGCGCAATGCCGACGGCACCGAGCTGCCGCCATTCACCGCCGGCGCGCATGTCACGCTGCGCACCCCGAACGGCTTCATCCGCAAATATTCGCTGTGCAACGATCCGGCCGAGCGCGACCGCTACGCGATCGCGGTCAAACGCGAGACGACCGAGCCGCGGCGGCTCGGTCGACCTCATCGACAGCGCCAAGGTCGGCGATACTGCTCGCCGTCTCGGCGCCGGTCAACGATTTTCCGCTGCCGCCGCGCGCGACCGACCTTCTGTTCATCGCCGGCGGCATCGGCATCACGCCGATCATGGCCATGATCCGGCAATTGCAGGCCGAGCCCGACAAGCGGTTCCGCCTTTATTATTGCGCGCGATCGCCGGAAACGACGGCGTTCTTGCGCAGAACTCGGCGCAGCCGGAGTTCAAGGGCAAGGTCAAGATCCACCATGATGGCGGCGACCCGAGCGCGTGCGCTCGATCTGTGGCCGGTTCTCGAACAGCGCAAGAACCGCGAGCATCTGTATTGTTGCGGGCCGCGCCCGCTGATGGAGACGGTGCGCGATCTGACCGGCCACTGGTCCTCGGCCGCGGTTCATTTCGAGGCCTTCAGCGAACCGGACCAAGCAAAGCCGGACGACAGGCCGTTCGCGGTCAAGCTCGCCCGCAGCGGCGGCGAATTCGAGGTGCCGGTCGGCACGAGCATTCTCGAGGCGATGCGTTCGCACGGCTATGACGCGCCGAGTTCCTGCGAAAGCGGCACCTGCGGGACGTGCCGGACCAAGCTTCTCGAGGGCGAAGCCGATCATCGCGATCTCGTGCTCGCCGAACACGAGCGGCCGACCAGATCATGCTCTGCGTCTCTCGTGCGCGCAGCCCCAAGCTGACGATCGACCGCTGATGACCGCCAAAGCCCCTGCCCGCAAAATACGCCTCGGCGTCGCCGGCCTTGGCCGGGCCTTTACCATCATGCTGCCGACCTTCAGCCTCGATCCGCGCATCGAGCTCGTCGCGGCCACCGATCCGCGGCGCGAGGCGCGCGAAAAATTTGCCGAGGATTTTGGCGCGCGCGCTTACGGCTCGGTCGAAGAACTTTGTGCCGACCCTGAGGTCGAGGCGATCTACGTCGCGACCCCGCATCAACTCCACGCGGCGCATGTCTGCACGGCGGCAGCAGCGGGCAAGCATGTGCTTGTCGAGAAGCCGCTTGCGGTGACGATCGCCGACTGCCGCGCCATGATCGACGCCGCAGCAGGCGGCCGGCGTTCATCTCATCGTCGGGCACAGCCACAGCTTCGATGCGCCGTACCGCCGCACGCAGGAAATCATCGCCAGCGGTGAGGTGGGAGCGCTCGGCATGATCACAGCGCTCAATTTCACCGATTTCATGTACCGGCCGCGGCGGCCCGAGGAATTGATCACCGCGCAAGGCGGCGGCGTGATCTTCAGCCAGGGCGCCCATCAGATCGATATCGTGCGCATGATCGGCGGCGGCCGCGTCCGCAGCGTTCGCGCTCTCACCGGCCTCTGGGATCGGACACGGGCGGCCGAGGGCGCCTACGCGGCGCTCCTCGAATTCGAAAGCGGCGCCTTCGCCACCGCGGTCTATAGCGGCTACGGGCATTTCGATTCCGATGAGTTCGAGGGCTGGATTGGCGAGATGGGTGTCGCCAAGGATCGCAGCGGCTACGGCGCGGGGCGCAAAGCGCTGGCGTCTACAACGGCAACCCAAGAGGCGGCGCTGAAAGCGGCACGAAATTACGGCGGCGCCGACTACAGGCCTGCGCCTGCAGACGTGACGCGTTTGCATCAGCACTTCGGAGTTCTTGCTGGCATCCTGCGCGCATGCCGATCTGCGCCCGACGCCCCAAGGCGTGCTGGTCTATGGCGACTTCGAGCAGCGCTTGCACAAGATCGCCGTGCCGGCGGTGCCGCGCGCCGAAGTTATCGACGAGCTCTACGATGCCGTCGTTCTGGGCAAGCCGCCGCTTCATACCGGACAATGGGCGCTCGCCACGCTCGAGGTCTGCCTCGCCATTCTCCACTCGGCCAAAGAGCGAGCCGAGATCGCCCTCGAGCATCAGGTCGGATTATAGACATGGCAGGCGGATCGAAATCGTCGCGCCGGCCGAGACGAAGCGCGGGGCCGCAGGAAACGCAGGCGATCCTGCGGCATTGGCGCGAGTCGGTGCCGAACGACCGCCTCGCGCATCTGGTCAAGGATGCAACGCGGGCGCTGCTGCGCGCCTTGCAAACGCGCTTGAGCGCGCACGGCGTACCGCTCGGACATTGGACATTTTTGCGCATCCTTTGGGACAAAGACGGCATCACGCAGCGCGAGCTTAGCGAGCAAGCCGGCGTCATGGAGCCAACGACCTTCTCGGCATTAAAATCGATGGAACGCCTCGGCTATGTGACGCGGCGGCAATTGCCGGGCAACAAAAAAAAGGTCTTCGTCTTTCTCACGCCGAAAGGCCGGCTATTGAGAGCAACGCTGGTACCGTTCGCCGAAGAGGTCAATCGCATCGCCGTGCGTGGCGTCAGGCCCGAAGACATAACGACGACCCGCGACACACTGCTGGCGATCATCGAAAGCCTGGCCGAAGACGAGGCCAATGCCAGTGGCCGCATTCCTTCAACGCGGGAGCTTGGGCGGCTCGTCGCGAATGGCGGCCGAAACGGCAGCGCTCGGGCCCTAAAAAGATCAGCGCGCTGAAATTCAGCTGATCGCGATCAGTTCGCCATCAGCTCCTTCAGCTTCGCGGTATAATATTCATCGCGTGAGCCGCTGCTCGTCGCCGCCAAATCGGCGCCGACGCCGAGATAGCGTTCGGCGATATCGCTCGAATGCAGCAAATCGCGGGCGTCGCCTGATAGCGCCACGCGCCCGTTTTCAATGACATAGCCGCGATCTGCCATGCCGAGACTAAGCCTCGCGTTCTGCTCGGACAAAAGGATCGCCATGCCCTGATCGCGCAAGCCCGCGATGAGGTGAAAAATCTCGGCGACCAGGCGGGGCGACAGTCCGAGCGACGGCTCGTCGAGAACCAACAGTCTTGGACTTGCCATCAGGCCGCGGGCGATGGCGAGCATCTGGTGCTGGCCGCCGGAGAAATTGGCGACGGCATCGTTGAGCCTTGTCAGCAGCACCGGGAAACGTGCGCACACCTCCCGCATTCGCTTGGCGCCATCGCCGCCGCTGCGCCGGCTGTGCAGAAAGCCCGCCAATTCCAGATTTTCGGCAACCGTCATGCCGCCAAAAGTCTGCCGTCCTTCCGGCACGTGGGCAATTCCAAGCAGGACGCGCGCACGGGCCGACAGCGTCTCGATCCGCTGTCCATCAAACAGAATTTGCCCGCGATGGTGACGCAACAGGCCGGATATCGTCTTCACCAGCGTGCTCTTGCCGGCGCCATTGGCGCCCACAAGCGTCACGATCTCACCGGCCCGAACCGTGAGATCGATATCGTGCACCACTGGCGTGCCGCCATACCCAGTCGAGATGCCGCGAAGCTCGAGCATCACGCCGCCGCCTCTTCCTGGCCCACATAGGCTTCGATCACGCGCGGGTTCTGGCGAATTTCCTTAGCGCGATCCCGAAGCAACAAGGACGCCGGCGTCGAGCACCATGACCTGATCGGCGACGCCCATGACCAAAGACATATTGTGCTCGACGACCATGACGGTGACGCCGCTCGATGCGCACGGCGCGCAACAGCGACGCGAGTTCCGCGGTTTCGCGGTCGTTGAGGCCCGCTGCCGGCTCGTCGAGCAGAAGCATACGTGGCCGCGCCATCAGCGCGCGGACTACGTCGAGGAGTTTTTGCGCTCCCATCGGCAGATCGGCGGCGGCATCATGACGAAAGCGCGACAGCCCTATCATGTCGAGGAAAGCGTCGGCCTTCTTTGTCAGCTCGCGCTCCTCGCGGCGGGCCGCCGGCAGCCACAGCATCTGCTTAAGGGCGGCCGAGCGCACCCGGTTATGGCCGCCGACGAGGACATTCTCAAGAACCGACATGCCGGGAAAAACGCGCGCGGTCTGGAACGTCCGGATCAGGCCCAAGGCGGCAATTTGCCTCGGCGACAGCCGATTGAGCGGCGTGCCGTAGAAAAACATCTCGCCCGCCGTCGACGGAAACAGATTAGTGATCAGGTTGAACAATGTCGTTTTGCCGGCGCCGTTCGGACCGATCAGCGCGGTGACACTGCCGCCGGCAACATCGAGCGACACATCGGAAATCGCCGTCAGGCCGCCGAAGCGCTTGGTGACGTTCACCACTTTCAGCGCGTCTACAGTCATCGGGCCTTATCCTCTGAGGCGAGGACGGCGGCGTGCCCACGTGCGTTCGTATCGCCGAGCCGCGACAGCCAGCCGACCAAGCTGCCGTAGATACCGGCGGGCAGATATTGGAAGGCGAGGACGAGCAAAGCGCCCTCGGCAAGCCGCTTGTAGAGCGCAAACGGCTGGAAGATTTCGGGCAGCAGCGTCAGCAGCGTCACGCCCACCAGCGAGCCGACCAGCGTTCCCTCGCCGCCGATGACCAGCATGGTGATCATCTCCAGCGAGCGGGAGGTGTTGACCATTTCGGGTGCCAGATAATGGAAGTAAAACGCATAAAGGCTGCCGGAGAGCGAGGCGAGTGCGGCGCTGATGGCGAAGGCCGCCACTTTGTAGCGCACCACATCGATGTTGAGCGCGGCGGCGGCGGTCTGGTCGGTGCGAATGGCCTTCAGCGCCCGGCCGAAGCTCGATCGTACGCCGCCGAGCAGTATCAAAACGAGCACAATCATCAGCACCAGAACGAGATAATACATCGCGAGCGGGCTCGCGAAGGACATGGAGCCTATCGAGAATGCGGGGATGCCGACGAGCCCTGACGGGCCGCCGGTGACATCCATCATGCCGGTAGCAAGTGAATCGATCAGCAAGCCAAAGGCGAGCGTCGCGAGCGCGAGATAAACGCCGCGCAGCCGCATTGTCGTCAGCGACAGCACCAATGCGCAGACGAGCGATAAGACAATGCCGACCGCGGTGCCGGCGAGCGGCGGCCAATTGTATTTGACGGCCAGAATAGCGGCGGTGTAGCCGCCGATGGCCATGAAGCCGCCCTGCCCCAGGCTGACCTGGCCGGCATAGCCCATGAGGATATCGAGGCCGAGGACGCCGATGAAAAGAATCCCGGTGATGACAAGCGAACCGAGGAGACCGCTCGACGGCGATAACAGCCACGGCAGCGCGGCCAGCACGACGACAAACAGCGTGCCGAACACGGTCGCCTCGCGGCTCTTGAAGCGGACAAGTCCGAGATGGATCTGCTGCTCATCACGCACGTCCTGGCGGCGGGCGACGCCGGTCGCGAACAGCCCGCTCGGCCGCCACAGCAGAATCAACAACAAAAGGATCACCGCCAGCGCGTTCGAGAACAGCGACGAGACATAGCCGGCCGCCAATTGCTCGGCGACGCCGAGCACGAGCCCGCCGACGACCGCGCCGATGAACGAGCCCATGCCGCCGATGGCGACGGCGATAAAGCCGAAGATCGTGTAGAATTGTCCAGAATCGAATTGCAGCGAGGAAATCGGGGCGGCCACGATGCCGCCGATGGCGCCGATCATCGCCGCCATGGCGAAGCTCAAGAGCGTCATGCGCGGCACGTCGATGCCCATCAGACGTGCGGCGAGCGGATTCTCCGCGCAGGCGCGCAACTGCTTGCCCAGCATGGTGCGCGTCAGCACGTACCACAGCACCAAGATCACGAGCGTCGCGGTGCCGGCGATCCAGAACCCTTGCGTCGACAGCCGCAGGCCCAGGATCTTGACTGGCGCTTCGCCGGAGAAGGCGGGCAGATCGAATGGATCGCTGCCCCAGACGACGAGCACCGCGCCTTCGATCAGCGTCAACAGCCCGGCAGTCAGCATCAACATGCTGCTATTGGGCAGCCGCGACAGCGCCGGCACGAAGGTCGCGGCACCGAGCGCCGCGCCGAACGCGGTCGTGCCGATGACGGCGCCCAAGGCGGCGAGTGGCGCCGGCCAGTGCAGCGTCAGTTCGAGCGTATACATCGACAGCGCGCCGACGATGCAGAACGCCCCTTGGGACAGATTGATGACGCCGGTGACGCGGTACACCAGCGCGAAGCCAAGCGCGATAATGGCAAAGACGCTGCCCTGAAGCAGCCCGCCGATGATGATCGGGGCCAAGGGTTTGGCCTTGCGTTTGGGGTCGGACTAGCCGGCGAGGCGGACGGCTGCCGGCTTATGCCCTTCGAAAATTTTGATCACATCCGGGGCGATCGGCGAATAGGCCGCATGCGTGCGCATGATCCAGCTGCCGAAGCCGTCGCTGTTGTGATGCTTCTTGCGCTCGTTCGGCAGATCGATGCGCTGATTGCGGGCTTCATCGCGGAAGACCGCAAGCGGATCCTCGCCGCGCTCGACCTTCCTGATCTCGCGCTGCAACATCCTGCGGAAAAATACGACGCCCTCGTCGGAGGCGCCGAGATGCTCGCCGGTGCGGTCGGCGATCGCGCCTTGCGTAATCCACGCCATCATGTCCTGGCCGTCGATATTGTCGACGATGAATTCGCCATTCTCATCCTGCCACGGCACTTCGTAGACATGGACCTTGTCGAGGAGATGCCGCGGCACCTCTGCGCCCTTCGGCGGCATATAGGCCGTGTACCACAGATGCATCGTATGGGTGTCGTCGACCGGCACGCGAATTTGGAAGGCATAATAGCGCGAGCTCTCGTCCCCATTGCCGACCGAGAGCATGTTCGGAAACACCACCGGATGGCCGATGCGCCAATCGTCGGAGTCTTCTGAATGGCCGGCCAGCAGCCGGTGCTTGGTGATGCCGTACTCGAATTCGTTGAAGGCGATCTTCTCATGGCGGGTGCTGATCGCGACCTTGAGGCCCTCTTGCTCCTTGACGAATTCGAAAGTGTGGCCGTGCAGCCATTCGGTGTGGATCGGGTCGAGCGAATTCTCCATGGCCTGCAGCCAATTGATCGGAATGAGCGAACGCCCGAGCATGCGGATCGAGCCTTCGGCGACAAAGCCGTCCCAGCGCGGCAATAGCGGCCGCGGCTCCGGGCCGAGATAAGCGAACAGCATGCCGTTGAGCTCTTCGACCGGATAAGCATCCGTCTTGGCATTGTCCTTCATCCGCGCGCTGTCACGCTCGTTCGGCTGGTTGAGGCACTCACCGCCCTTGCTGAATTCCCAGCCATGATAGGGACAGCGGATGCCGTCTTGGGTCGGAATGCCGTAAGCGAGCGAGGCGCCGCGATGCGGACACTTCTCCTTGATCAAGCCGCGGCGGCCCTGCCGGTCGCGGAACAGCACGAGGTCCTCGCCCAACAGCCGGATGCGCATGGTCCAGCGGGTTTCGAGCTCCGAGGTCGCCGCGATCGGCTGCCAGTAACGGCGCATCAGATTGCCCGCCGGCGTTCCTGGTCCGATACGCGTCAGAAGCTCGTTCTGTTCGGCTGTCAGCATCGCTCTCCTCCTTCGGGATCCGTCTCGCTTAGGGCAAGCGCGGCAGTAAGCCGCAACACAGGCCGGTTCGGCTCCCGGCTGACACGCCCATGCGGTCGTTGTCCGACCACCGCTTTTATGTTAGCTGCCTAACATTATACCGCTAGGCTGTCAAAGTAAGCGGCATTGAAACAAGGGCTTTGGAAACTAAGCGCCTTGCCGCCGTAAGGAAACGCCCGGTCATGCCCGATGAGCCGATGGTGCTCTCCCGCACCGCAGTCGACCAGCGCTGACCGGAGAGGCCTATCATGAGTGCGCCGATACGCATTGGCATTGTCGGAGTGGGCGCCGCGGGTCGCGCTTTTTTGCCGGCAATCCAGAAACACTCGGGGTTCGAGCTCGCCGGCATCGCCGAGCCGGTCGTTGAGGCGCGCGAAAGTGTCGCGACCGAGATGGGCGTCGCAGGCTTTGCCGATCTTCCGGGGATGCTCGCCGGCGCCCGGCTCGACGCGGTCTATATTGCAACGCCGACCGACCTGCACAGCGAGCACGTCAAGATCGCGTTCGCGGCAAAGAAGCACGTGCTGAGCGAGAAGCCGATGGCGGTCGAGCTCGCGGCGGCCAAAGAGATGGTCGTGGGCGCCGGGCGCGCCGGCGTCGTCCTTGTCGTCGGCCATGCGCACGGCTTCGATCTGCCGATCCAGCGCATGCGCGAAATCGTTTTGAGCGGACGGCTCGGCCGCGTGCGCATGATCCACACCTGGAATTATACCGACTGGATGTATCGTCCGCGCCGGCCCGAAGAGCTCGATGTGACGAAGGGCGGCAGCGTCACCTTCCGGCAAGGCTCGCATCAATTCGACATCGTAAGGCTGCTCGGCGGCGGACTGGTGCGCAGCCTGCGCGCGGTGACGTTCAACTGGGACCCGGACCGCAACTCGATCGGCGCCCACACGGTATTTTTGAACTTCGCCGACGGCGCGGCGGCGACCGCGGTCTACAATGGCTACGGCTATTTCTCGACTATCGAATTGTGCGCCGACGTGACCGAATGGGGCTCGCTCGAATCGCTCGCCGAGCGGGCGCCGGTTAACCGCTCGATGGCGGGCCGCAGCGCGGCGGACGAGTTGCAGGCCAAGCGCCGGCGCGCCAAGGGCGCAATCCCGGCAAGCGCGCCGTTCCAGCCCACTTTCGGCCTCACGCTGGTGAGCTGCGAAAAAGGCGATATCCGCCAATCGCCGCGCGGGCTCTATGTCTATTCCGCCGAGGGGCGCGAGGAGATCGTGCTGCCGAACGATCGGAGCCCGCGCGACCTCGTGCTCGATGAATTCCATGATGCTCTTACCGGCCGGCGCAAACCCGTTCATGATGGGCGCTGGGGCTTGGCCAATCTCGAAGTCTGCGTCGCGGCGATCGAGTCGTCGCAAACCGGACAGGAGATCACGCTGCGCCATCAAGTCGCCGCGCCGCAATAACCACGCGATAACAAAATGTCCGCACTGGCAAAAGGGGAAACGCAATGAAGTTAAATTTCTGCCGACGAACAACATCGCTCGCCTCGCTCTCACTCTTGGCCTTGGCGCTGCAAGGTGCCAATGCGGCTCACGCCTACGACATCAGCGTCATTCTGCCGCTCACCGGCGGCGCGTCGTTCCTCGGCAAGGCGGAGCAGAAAGCGATGCAGCTCGCCGAGCCGATGATCAACAAAGCGGGCGGCGTCCAAGGCCAGCCGGTGCATTTCGTGTTCTATGACGACGGCAGCAGCCCGCAAACTGGGGTGCAGCTTGCCAATAGCGCGATCGCCGCGAAGCCGGCCGTGGTGCTGGGCTCGTCGCTGGTCGGCGTCTGCAACGCCATGGCACCGCTGATGCCGGACGGCCCGGTGATGTACTGCTTCTCGCCCGGCATTCATCCGGCCGAAGGCAGTTACGTCTTCACCTCGAGCATTTCGACGCTCGACCTCGCCGCGGCGACCATCCGCTATTTCCGGCTCAGGGGCTGGACCAAGCTCGCCTTCATGACCAGCGCCGACGCCACCGGACAGGACGCCGAGCGCGGCCTCAACGAAGTGGTCAGCCGCCCGGAGAACAAGGACATTACCGTTGTCGAGCGCGCGCATTTCAACATCACCGACGTCAGCGTCGCCGCCCAGATCGAGCACATCAAAGCCGCCGAACCGCAGGCCTTGATCGCCTGGAGCACCGGCGCGCCGATCGCCACCGTGTTCAAGGGCGTCATCCAGGCCGGACTCGATATCCCGATCGCGACGACGAACGGCAACATGACCTATGCGCAGATGACCCAATATGCGGCCTTCCTGCCGAAGCAGCTCTATATCGCCGCGCCCGAATGGGTGGAGCATACCGGCGTCATCACGCTCGATGCGGGCGTGGAGGCGGCGCAGAAGCGGTTCTTCGACACCTTCAAGGCGGCGAACGAAAAGCCGGATATTGCCTCGACGCTGGCCTGGGATCCGACCATGATCGTGATCGACGCGCTGAAAGCGCTCGGCCCGGCCGCGACCGCAAAGCAGTTGCGCGACTATATCGCGGGCCTCAAAGGCTATGCGGGTATCGACGGCGTCTACGACTTTCCAAAGATACCGCAGCGCGGGTTGAGCGTGGACGGCGCGGTGGTGACGTTGTGGAGCCCGGACAAGCAGACCTGGGAACTGGTCAGCAAGCCCACCGGCGTTCCGCTCGACAAGTAGTCCAACCGCAATCGATTTTTCGCGAGTTTTCAGTTGAAAGCAAAAACCCGAGCGCGGCGCGCCAAGCGTTCCGAACTGCCGTCGGGCTCGGGTGTCGATTTCTCCGATCGCCTCGGGCATCTCGTCAAGGACGCCAGCAAACTGTTCGGGCGGGCGCTGCAGTCGCGGCTGAACGAGCATGCGATCGCCTATGGCCACTGGACATTCCTGCGCATTCTCTGGAAGCACAACGGCATCAGCCAGACGAGGCTGAGCCAGCTCGCGGGCGTCATGGCGCCGTCGACCTTCGCGGCGGTGCGCGACATGGAGAAGCTCGGTTACGTCACGCGCAGGCAAAAGCCGTCGAACCGCAAGAACGTCTATATTTTTCTGACGCCGGCGGGCCGTGCGCTCGAAGTCGAAGCTCGTGCCGCTCGCGGTCGCCGTCAACGACACCGCGGTTGCCGGGCTGACGCGAAAACAGATCGCGGATTTTCGCAAGGTGCTGATCGCGATCATCAGCAATTTCGAGAGTTGACGCGGGTCGAAGCGTCCCGCTCAGGAGGAAGATTTGGATCTCGGACTGAAAGACAGAGTGGCGATCATCGGCGGCGGCAGCCGCGGCATCGGCAAGGCCTGCGCCAAGGAATTGCTTGCCGAAGGCGCCATTGTGGTGCTCGTCAGCAAGAACCCGGACGTCAACGCCGCTGCGGCCGAAGAGCTGGGCAAGCTTCACCCCGGCCGCGTGCTCGGCATACCGGCGGACCTCACCGATGACCGAGCGATCGCCGCGATGACGGCGCAGGTGGTCGAACGCTATGGCCGCATCGACATTCTGGTGAACTCGGCGGCGATCGTCGTGCCGCAGGATTTTTTCAAGATGGACGACGGGGCGATGACCGCGCTGCTCGAGCAAAAATTCAATCCGGCGGCGCGCTGCATCCGCCACGCCGTTCCCCACATGCGCCAGCGCAAATGGGGCCGCATCATCAATATCTCCGGGCTCGCCGGCCGGCAGCCGCATTACACCGTGGTGCCTGCGGCGCTGAATAATTCCGCCATGCTCAACCTGACCAAGGCGCTCGCCGCCGAACTCGCCAAGGACAATATTCTGGTCAATGCGGTGGTGCCCTACATCATCGACACCGAGCGGCAGGACGACACCATGCGGGAATGGGCGCAGATGACCGGCCAGACCGAGGCCGAGGTGCGCCAGCAGCGCGTCTCAAAGCTTCCCGTCGGCCGCATGGGCCGCGCCGAAGAGGTAGCAGCCGTGGTGGCCTTCATGGCGTCCGAGCGTTCGAGCTACGTGGTCGGCACCGCCTGGTATGTCGACGGCGGCGGCGCGATGACGCTGTGAGCCCGAATGGGAATCCGTTACCCGCTCGTCCCCGCGCAAGCGGGGACCCAGTACTGGATTCCCGCTTGCGCGGGAATGAGCGGAGGATTTCTGATTATCGGCACCGCATGAGCCTTTGCGAACAATTGGAAACGCCAAGAAAAGCACCAAGGAACAAACATGAACCTCCCTCGCCGCCGCTTTCTCCATCTCGCCGCCGGCGCCGCCGCGCTTCCCGCGGCGGCGCGCAGCGCCTTCGCCGAGACTTATCCGTCACGGCCGGTGCATCTCGCCGTCGGCTTCTCTGCGGGTTCGGCCTCCGACATCAATGCGCGGCTCGTCGCGCAATGGCTGTCGGAGCGGCTCGGCCAGCAATTCGTTGTCGATGACCGCGCCGGCGCCGGCGGCAATATCGCGTCGGACTTCGTCGTGCACGCGGCGGCGGACGGCTATACGCTCCTTTACGCTTCGACCGCGGTTGCCATCAATGCGACGCTCTATGAAGGCAAAGTGGATTACGATTTCCTGCGCGACACCGTGCCGGTCGCCGCCGTCGTGCGCACGCCGGTGGTGATGGAGGTCAATCTCGATCTGCCGGTCAAAACCGTTCCGGAATTCATCGCCTATGCCAAAGCCAATCCCGGCAAGGTCAATATGGCGACGGTCGGGCCCGGCAGCGCCCAGCATCTCTACGGCGAATATTTCAAGATGATGACCGGGATCGACATGGTGCCGGTGCATTATCACGGCGCGGGTCCGGCCATCACCGATCTGATCGCCGGCCGCGTGCAAGTGATGTTCGACGTCGTGGTGTCCTCGCTCTCCTACATCAAGTCGGGCCAGATCCGCGCGCTCGCCGTCACCACGGCGACGCCGCAGGACGTGCTGCCCGGCGTGCCGACGGTCGGGGAATTCGTGCCGGGCTATGAAGCCAGCGGCTGGCAAGGCCTCTGCGCGCCGGCGAAGACGCCGCCCGACATCGTCGAAAAACTCAATCGCGAGATCAATGCCGGGCTCGCCGATCCCAGTTTCAAAGCAAAACTCGCCCAGCTCGGCGGCCAGCCCTTCCCCGGCACGCCTGCCGATTTCGGCAACTTCATCGCCGCCGAAACCGACAAATGGGGCAAGGTCGTGCGCAAGGCCGGCGTCAAGGCCGAGTGAGCGCGCGTCTCTCCGGCCTCGCGGCGCGTTAGGCGCGCGAGTGATGTCAAACAGCGATGTTTCGTAGCCCGGATGGAGCGGAGCGCAATCCGGGGACGATTGCGACGCTTGCACGCCCATCCCGGATTACGCTTCGCTCCATCCGGGCTACCAAAAAATAAGGGAGGCGGAACGCCGGCAGACGCAGAGTTTACTGTCCCGCGCGCAAGCGGCGCACGGGTCGCGCCACGGAAAGGCGGCTTGCGCCGCCCTCCGCTTGCGGGCGCGCTCGCCTGCCGGCGTTCCACCACGGCGCTTGCGGCAGCGACCGAACGCCGCCGCTCAGCTCCAGCTAACGCGCTTCCCGCGGCGGAACTAGGTAGGAGCGGGTGTTACCCGCTCCCGGCCGCCATGCGGTTAAGCGGGTTTCCCCGCAGACCGGTCGTAGTGCCGGCCGGGCGTATTGCCCCGGAGCCGCCCGAGAGCGGGGCTGATGAGACCCCGCCCGCAGGAACCGTCCCCGCCCCTGCCGCCCGGCATCACCCGGACGGCGTCCCTTTAGGGCGAGGTTTGATTCGTCAGTTTGTAACTATATTAGTGACGGATGTCAATAGCGGTCTCTATATTGGTAACAGCCATCACACCTCGTCATCCTGAGGTGCCCGCGCGCGGCGCGGGCCTCGAGGGATGCTGCACCGCCCGAACCGCCGCCCTTCGCGGCTCGCTCCGCTCGCACCTCAGGGTGGCGGGACGGGAATTCGAGCGCGCCTAAAGCGCGTCCATGTTATACTACTGAGCGTTTCGACACCCGCATGCTCGCGGCCGCGGACACGTATTGTCTGGCCAACATCGAGGCGCGGCGAAGAGGAAACCAACATGCCGACCATCCCCTATCTATGGGTCCGGGACGTCGATCCGGCCACATATATGCGGCTGCAGAAAATGGCGAAGGCGCGCGGATTATCCTTGTCCGATATCGCGCGCGAACACTTGCACCGTTATGCTCGCGAGCTGGCGCAGAATGACGACACAGGCCGCTCTGTGCTCGCGGCGCGCAAGCCAAAGATCAAGGTGCGGAGGATTTAGCGTTTGTAGCCCGCATGAGCGCAGCGATATGCGGGAACGCCGCTCCCGGATTTCGCTTCGCTCATCCGGGCTACGCTGGCTGGGCTTGCTAGAACGGTATTTCGTCATCCATGTCGCTTCGCTTGGCGACTGGTCTTCGCTTTACTTTCAGCGTGAAGCGATCCAAATTGTTCTCGATCCACTGCCACCCTTCACGCGTGATCACCACAGCGCGATAGCTATCGTGCTCCACTTCTTCGGTAATCTGGTCGGCGAAACCGCGTCGTGCGAGACGCCGAAGTGCGACGGACGTAGCAATAGGCAAATAACCTGCCCTCTCCATTTCACCGTACAAAACGGAGATCGAGGCTGACTCGCTATCGGGCCTAGTCTGCCCCGCCAGGACACCCATACACAGCAATTCAAGATCGGAGATGTCGGCCGACGGTTCCGTTGTCGCCTCAATTTTCGCTTCAATGCTTTCGATTGTCGTTCGATTTTCAACGATTGCCTTAAGTCGCGCGGTAATCTCTTGTTGCAGCTTCGCAAAATCGTCAGGAGCGTCTGTCTTGTATCGGATTATTTTTCTGTGTTGAATATCGAAGGGAAATCTCTCTCGTTGTTCCATGCACACAATGCATACTTCTTGTCGAAAGGCGATTGCGAGCCCGAATTCAAACCAAACGTTGGGGTTGTCTGTAGAGATGTCGACAAAAAAAGCCGAACAAGATCGTATTTCCGAAATTATCGTATCAATCACGATCGATGCTTTGGGATCACGGTCAACACGATAAGGCTCGAGATCTGCTGCATTTATTGCAGGCTCGTAAACCTGCTTAAATCGCTTATCGAATTCGCCGTTGTCGAACGGTTGCGCAACAAAGCATTTGCTCATCTTATAAGCCTTTTACCGGACAATTATCGTGCTTCCGCGCCGACATCTCCACTGTCTTCCCGCTCAGCATAGCGAAAGCCCACGCAATCCGCGAGCCAGCAATCGGAGCGACGATAAAAGACGGGCCGCCCTATCACTCCCCCACCCCCGTCACCAGCCCCAACCTCCCCCACGCATCCCGCGTCAGCTGCGTCGTCCGCCCCGTCTGCGAGTTCTCATCGATGATATCGACGATGTCGGTGCGCACGCCCATCTGGGTCAGATAAAGCCGATATTGATCGCCGAAGCGCGCCTGCAGGCCTTGCTGGCGTTCGGCGGAGACGTTGGGGGCGAGGCGGTTCTGGATGTGGGTCGGCCCGATGACGAGCGTCGTGCCGGGCGGCAGCGTGCGGTGCACGCCGCCGGCCAGGATCAGCGCGCAGACGACGTCGCAGAGGACGAAGGAGCGGTCGATCTTGGCGTCGAGCGGCTGGCCGCTGCGCTTGAGCGCGAAGCAGGCGGCTTCGGTCGCGTTCACGCAGCCGGCGACGCGCGTGGTGCCGGCGCTGACGTCGAGCCCGTGCTCGCGGATGATTTTTCCAAGCGTCGTCGCGACGATGAGATTGCCCTCGCCCCAGACGTTCAGCACCACCGGAAGCTTGCTCGCGGGCCCAAGCCGTTCGAGGAAGGCGAAGAGCCGCTTGAAGGTATCCCATTCGACGACGCCTTCGGCGGCGATCCATTGCGAGCAGCCGGGCCCGCAGGCGCCGTCCTCGCCCTTCGCCAGATAGAAGATCATCGCGCCCGGCAGCGAAGCGACCCCGCCGACCGGCGGCCGTGCGTCGTCCTGCGAACGCGCGGGGGTGGCGAGCGAGAGCTGCAACGATGACGAGCGTGCTGGGTAGGGCCGACCCAAACATAACAGCACCGCCAAACTACGTTGCGAATTGTGTCGCGTTGCGCGACCGAACTGAAGGCCGCGACCAGCAAGCATAATGGTAAGTTCCTCTCGCTCCGCCCATTCCACGCACTCATTCTCCTTAGACTAAATCGGTGCTGTGTCGGGCCGCTCTGCTCTTGCGCGCAGTAGGTACTCGGCGTTGCGCCCGATAGGCCTACCCGCCAGTCGAGGTTCCACACGCCGTAAGCGCCCAAGATTTATCTCTTCTGTAGTAGCAAACACCAAGCCAGCAGAAGAGCTATTCACGGCAGCCATTTTTAATACAAGGCTGTCTGTCAGCGGGTCTTGGACGAACTCGTAAATTTCTAAAATTCGATATTGGAAAAAATCAGTGCCCGGAACTGGATGGGGGCCTTCATAAATTGTGCGAACCTTCAAGAAATGACCCGAGTTCAGAACTGGTAGCACAATTGGGATTGAGTTCTCACTGAACTCTTCTTTCATCTCTCTAAACAGACACTCCGCCGCAGTCTCTCGATTGCCGCCCTTCTCAAACCATCGAACGATCGCGTAGATATTTTTCGCCGGGACGAAGCCTCGGAGATCACAATCCATCTCCTTCTTGTGAATATTTTTTGAATACTGAGGCTCAAACTCGTAGTTACGTGATAGGTCACGGTAGTGCTTGTAATACTTAAACACGCCGCCGATCGGACCAAAGCTATCGGGTCGATGAAGAGAGCGAATGATAGCGTAGGTACTGTCTTGTTGGACGATCAATAAGGCCGAAAAGGATATTCGAATGCGCCGCGATCGATGCCAAGCCTTATATTTAACAAGGCGCCAGTACGGCACTAATTTGACAAATCGGCTTACCAGCTCTGAAGTGACAAAATGACTAAATGGGTCCATTTTAGAACCGAGAGCGAAGTTCGATAGGTTGGCACTATCTCATAGTGCAATTAGGGGTCGCAAGCTAATCTTTCAGACCATATGATTTTGTCGCAGACACTCGGTTCGACACGCTTGGATTCAGTCCCTTTAACCTCCACTGTCTTTTCCCGCATGTTAGCCGCCAGCCAGCGGATCACCACCTCGTTAACGCGAGCCATAATGCTAGGACACCCTGCCGGACGCGGATTTCACACCGGCAAATTATCGTGCTTCCTCGCCGGCATCTCCACCGTCTTCCCCCGCAGCATCGCCAGCGCCCGCGCGATCCGCGAGCGGGTGGCGTGCGGCATGATCACGTCGTCGATATAGCCGCGCTCGGCGGCGATGAAGGGGGAGAGGAAGCGCTCTTCGTATTCCTTGGTGCGCGCGGCGATTTTTTCCGGATCGCCGATATCGGCGCGGAAGATGATCTCGACCGCGCCCTTGGCGCCCATCACCGCGATCTGCGCCGTCGGCCAGGCGTAATTGACGTCGGCGCCGATATGTTTCGACGCCATGACGTCATAGGCGCCGCCAAAGGCCTTGCGGGTGATGACGGTGACGAGCGGCACCGTCGCCTGCGAATAGGCGAACAGAAGTTTGGCGCCGTGCTTGATCAGCCCGCCATATTCCTGCGCGGTGCCGGGCAGAAATCCCGGCACGTCGACGAAAGTGACGATCGGAATGTTGAAGGCGTCGCAGAAGCGCACGAAGCGCGCCGCCTTGCGGCTGGCGTCACTGTCGAGCACGCCGGCGAGCACCATCGGCTGATTGGCGACAAAGCCCACGGTGCGGCCGGCGATGCGGCCGAAGCCGATCACCATGTTGCGGGCGAATTGCTCGGACAGTTCGAAGAAATCGCCCTCGTCGACGACTTTCAGGATCAGTTCCTTGATGTCGTAAGGCTTGTTCGGATTGTCGGGCACGAGTGAATCGAGCGACGGCTCGATGCGCTCGGCGTCGTCGAACGACGGCCATTCCGGCACGCCCGCCGTGGCATTGGCCGGCAGGAAATCGAGGAGGCGGCGCATCTGCAAGCAGCGTCTCGACGTCGTTGTCATAGGCGCCGTCGGCGATCGAGGATTTCGCCGCATGCACCGAAGCGCCGCCGAGCTCTTCGGCGGTGACGATCTCGTTGGTCACCGTCTTCACCACGTCCGGGCCCGGTGACGAACATGTAGCTCGTGTCGCGCACCATGAAGATGAAATCGGTCATCGCCGGCGAATAGACGTCGCCGCCGGCGCAGGGGCCCATGATCACGGAAATCTGCGGGATGACGCCGGAGGACAGCACGTTGCGCTTGAACACCTCGCCATAGCCGCCGAGCGCCGCGACGCCCTCCTGGATGCGGGCGCCGCCGGCATCGAACAGGCCGACGATCGGCGCGCGGGCGCGCATCGCCATGTCCTGGATCTTTATGATCTTGCCGCGCATGCGTCTCCGACAGCGAGCCGCCGAACACGGTGAAATCCTTGGCGAAGGCGAACACGGTGCGGCCGTTGACGGTGCCGAAGCCGGTCACGACGCCGTCGCCGGCGATATGCGACTTCTCCATGCCGAAATCGACCGAGCGGTGCTCGACGAACATGTCGAGCTCCTCGAACGAGCCGCGGTCCATGAGCAAGCTCGATGCGCTCGCGCGCGGTGAGCTTGCCGCGCTTGTGCTGCGCGTCGATGCGGCGCTCGCCGCCGCCCAGCCGCGCGCTGACGCGGCGGTCCTCAAGCCTGTCGAGAATGTCTTTCATTGTGTTCTACCGATCCCGCTTGTGGCGGCCCCCGACCGGCCGGATGACTACGAGCGATTTATAGCAAGACCCGCGCCAAGCGTCACGCATCTGCGCGTTCCCCTCCCCCTTGTGGGAAGGGGTTAGGGGTGGGGGGTCGGGAGGGAAGGACGAATGCGTCGACGCTCGCGACCTCTCTCCCGACCCCCCACCCTGCCCTCCCCCACAAGGCGGGAGGGAAAGGTCTGGACTACCGTTTGTCAGTCACGTCATTGCCGCAGCAGGCGAAGATGATGCTGACGGTGGGAGAATTCGGGAGCGAAAAGGCAGGGCCGCGTGCCGCCAATTCGAGCGCCGCGTCGGGGACATCGAAAGTCAGCACCGCTTCCTCGTTCTGCTCGGAATTGCCGGAGTTGGAATTCATGCCGATCACCCCTTCGCGCGCTATGGCCAATTGACCGGGGCGATCTTAGCTGACCGGACCGGGGAACCGGAAGCCTCCGCGCCGCCGCCCGCCACCTCCTCGACCGCCGCCACAATGCCCGCATAGCCGGTGCAGCGGCACAGATGCCCGCTCAAAACCTCGCGGATTTCTGCCGTGGTCGGATGCGGATGGCGGGCGAGATAGTCGGTGAACGACATCAGGATGCCGGGCGTGCAGAAGCCGCATTGCAGGGCGTGATTGTTGCGGAACGCCTGCTGCAGCGGGTTGAGCGTGCCGTCGGGCGCGGCGAGCGATTCCACGGTTGTGATCTCGCGGCCTTCGGCCTGCACGGCGAGCGTGAGACAGGAGCGCGTGGCGACACCGTCGATCAGCACCGTGCAGGCGCCGCAAATGCCGTGTTCGCAGCCGACATGGGTGCCGGTTGCGCCCAGCACCTGGCGCAGGAAGTCGGAGAGCAGAAGCCGCGGCTCGGCGTCGCCGGACAGCTTTCGGCCGTTGAGCGTCAGCGCCACACGCATTTTCTCGTCGCGGTTCACGCGGCGCATTTTTTGGCCTCCTCGATGACGAGCGGCGCGAGATTACGGAACAGATCGCGCCGCAGCTCGGGCGAGGCGTGCAAATCCTCAAAACCTTCGAGCTCTTCGGCCCATTCGTGGACCGCGGACACGGGGTCGCCCTCGATCCGGCGAACCATCGGCTTCCCCGCCATGCCGCCGACGCCGAGTCGCATCGTGCCCTCCTTCTCCATTACGGCCGCCACCGCAACGATGGCGAAATCGCCATGCCGCCGCGCCACTTCACGGAAGGCGGCGCCCTGCCGCGCCATGACCGGAAAACGCACCGCGACGATCAATTCGTCGGGTGCCCGCGCGGTCGTCAGCATGTCCTCCTGAAACTCGCTTGCCGCCAGTACGCGCGTGCCGCGCTGCGAGCGCAGCACCACTTCGCCGCCCAGCACCGCGAGTGTCAGCGCCAGTTCCGAGCTCGGATCGGCATGCGCGATCGAGCCGCACACCGTGCCTTTGTTGCGGGTCTGAAAATGGCCGACGAAGGGCAAAGCCGCGGCGGCGAGCGGCAGTTTTTGTTTGAGTTGCGGCCACGCCATCAATTGGTTCTGGGTCACCGCGGCGCCGATCTCGATCGAACCCGCGCGCTCGGTAATGCTGTCGAGTTCGGCGATGCGCGAAATATCGATCAGCACAGCGACATCGAGGAGCCGCAGATTGAGCATCGGCAATAGCGACTGCCCGCCGGCGAGAATGCGCGCGTCGTCGCCGTATTCGGCGAGCAGCGCCAAAGCCTCCTCGACCGTGTCCGGCCGCACGTAATCGAACGGCCGCGGCTTCATGTCTTGCCGCCTTTGCCGGTTCGCATCATGGCGTGGATGCGCCGCGGCGTCGCCGGCAGCGGCACGTCGGCGGCACCGAGCGCGTCCGCGATGGCGTTGGCGATGCAGACCGGCGTCGACATGCAATTGCCTTCGGCGAGCCCTTTGGCGCCGAGCGGGGTGAGCGGCGACGGCGATTCATAATGCAGGATTTCGAGTTTTGGGATTTCGCTCACCGTCGGCACCAGATAATCGGCGAAAGTACCGGACAGGAACGCGCCCTCCT
Source organism: uncultured Alphaproteobacteria bacterium (assembly GCA_963696555.1). Taxonomy (GTDB): domain Bacteria; phylum Pseudomonadota; class Alphaproteobacteria; order Rhizobiales; family Xanthobacteraceae; genus BOG-931. The sequence continues at coordinate 36,610 of CAVOKR010000019.1, forward strand.
CGTTATAAACAAACTCTTCGTAGAGCGCGGCCGCGACGCCTTGCGCGAAGGCGCCGCGGATCTGGCCCGTGGCGATCATCGGATTCATGATGCGGCCGGCATCGTGCATCGACACGTAGCGGTCGACACGGACCTGATAGGTCAAGGGATCGATCTCGACGCCGCAGACGTCGAAGATGAAGCCGTAAGTCAACGAGGTGTTGATGCGGTCGTCGTGCGCCGGCGCTTCGAGCTCCGGCGGCGTCCACACGCCGGTCTCGCTCAGCGCCGGCGCCATGCCGTCGGGCAACAATGTCGGCGCCCAGTTCGAGGTTGCGGCGACCCTTCCGAACGGCAGCGCATTATCGGGATTGGAACGGCTGCGCGCCTTGCCGGCGGCGAGCTCGACATCGCCCGGGAGCACGTTGAGCTGCTTGGCCGCGATGGCCTTGATCTTGTCGCCCATCCGCACCGCGGCCATGTGGGCTGCGACCGCGGTGCCCGAGGCGAAGCGGCTCGAATAAGTGCCGGCCGCGATCGACCACTGGTCTTTGGCGGTGTCCAGTTCCAGAACCACCTCGATATCGTCAGGGTGAAGACCGAGCGTTTCGGCGACGATTTGCGCCAGCACGGTCTCGTGGCTCTGGCCCTGCACCGTGACGTCGGCGGTGACACTGACGGCGCCGAGCGGATCGACATTCACCGTCGCCATCGACACCGCGCCGTTCTTGGGTCCGGCTTTGTCGCGCGCGGCCGGCGTCATCAGCGTCGAGAGGTAGCCCATGTTCGACATCGCCGGCTCGACCACGGCGGCGAAACCGATGCCGTATTTACGCCCGGCGGCGCGCGCTTCGTCGCGGCGGCGTTTGAGATCGTCGAGGCGGCCGTCGCCGAGCGCAATCTCGACCGCCTTGGCGTAATCGCCGGAGTCGTAGAGCGCGCCGGCCGCGGTGCGGTACGGAAATTTTTGCGCCGGGATGAGATTGCGGCGGATGACGTCGAGCGGATCGAGGTTCAGCTCGACGGCGATGCGCTGCATCAGCCGCTCGATCGCGAGATAAAGCTGCGGCCCGCCAAAGCCGCGAATGAGGCTCGCCGGCATTTTGTTGGTCAGCACGACGCGGTTCTTCACCGCGACATGCTCGATGTCGTAGGCGCCCGTCACCGCGCCATGCATGCGGTAGAGCGGCCCCGGCATCGGCGCGCGCAGAAAGGCGCCGTAGTCTTCGAGCTGATCGAGTTTTAGCGCGAGGATGCGGCCGTCGTTCGTAACCGCCGCTTCGATCTGAGTAACCCGGTTCGGCCCGGAGCTTGCGGCGACCAGATGCTCGATGCGGTCCTCGACCCATTTCACCGGCCGGCCGGTGATTTTCGCGGCGAGCGCCATCAGCACCACATAGGGAAACACCGAAAGCTTGATGCCAAAGCTGCCGCCGGAATCGGGCGGAATGCGCAGGCGCAATTTCGGCCCGGCGACGCGCAGCGCCCGCGCCATCACCGGATGCATGGAAAACGGGCCCTGGAAATTCGCCAGCACGTCGTAGCTTTTCTTCGCCGGATTGTGCTGGGCGACGACCACATAGCATTCGATCGGCGTGAACGACTGCCGCGGAAACTCGACCGTCAGCGCCGACGCGGTGGTCGGCGCGCGCGAAGGCTGCTTCGGGATCGCCGTAGCGGAAATCGCGCACCGAGATTTCGTTGGTCTTGGCAGCCGGATGCAGGAGCGGCGCCGAGCTCTCGCAAGCCGCGACCGGGTCGATCACCGGTTCGAGCGGCGCATAATCGATCTTCCACCAGTTCGGCGGCATCCTCGGCGATGTAACGGTTCTCGGCGACGACCAGCGCCACCGGCTCGCCGACATAGCGCACACGCTCGACCGCGAGCGCCCATTGCTGGATCGGCGTCTTCACCACCGCCAAAAACGGATCGGAGAGCTTGCGGATCTCCTCGCCGGTGATGACGGCCCAGACGCCATCATGCGCCAAGCGCGGCTGCGGCATCGATGCGCAGGATCTCGGCATGCGCGTGCGGCGAGCGGATGACATGGGCGTGCGAGCGTGCCGACCGGCACCGGCAGATCGTCCGCATAGCGGCCGCGGCCCGACAGCAAGGCGGGGTCCTCCTTGCGGAGGATCGATTTGCCGAGCTCTCCGGACATATTCCTTAAGTCTCGCTCCCTCGCCTTCCTCTCTACATCCGTGCCCCGCTATTGTCAGCACGTGGCCAAGTGGGCCGTGCTGGCGCGGCCGATGCCGCTCAATTAACATCCCGTCATTCCGGGGCCGAGCGACAGCGAGGAGCCCGGAATCCATAACCCCAGTCGGTGATTATGGATTCCGGACTTGCCGCTTCGCGACAATCCGGAATGACGGGAGGAGCGTTTATGGAACAAGCAGCGACCGGTTCCGGCATCGGCCAGCCGGTGCGCCGCCGCGAGGATTTGCGGCTGGTGCGCGGCGGCGGCCGCTATACCGCGGACGAGAACCTGCCGGGCCAGGTCTATGCCGTCATGCTGCGCTCGCCGCATGCCCATGCGCGCATCCGTGGCATCGCGGCCGAGGCCGCAAAGGCCATGCCCGGCGTGCTCGCGGTGGTCACCGGCGCCGACTGCCTCGCCGACGGCCTTTTGCCCATTCCGCACAAACCGTGGTCGCCGCATCCGGCGGAAGCGAAGCTCACGAACAAAAGCGGCGAGCCGCCGTTCGAAGCGCCGCATCATGCGCTGCCGACCGACAAAGCGCGCTTCGTCGGCGAGGCCGTCGCCATGGTGGTCGGCGAGACCGTGAACGCGGCGAAAGACGGCGCCGAGGCGATCGAGATCGATTACGAGATTTTGCCGGCGGTGGTCGAGACCGCGGCGGCGGCGCGGCAGGATGCGCCGATCGTGCATGAGCCGGCGCGCACCAATGTCTGTTTCGATTCCGACCTCGGCGATGCGGCAGCTACAGAAGCCGCCTTTGCCCGCGCGGCGCAAGTGACGCGGTTCGAGACCTGGGTGCAGCGCGTCACCGGCGTGCCGATGGAACCGCGTGCGGCGCTCGCGGATTTCGATCGCGAGACCGGGCGCTTCACCGTCTATGCCGGCAATGGCGGCGCGGTGCGGCTCAAGAACGATCTCGCCACCATGCTGGGCGTGCCGCCCGAGCAGGTGCGCGTGCTGATGCAGGACGTCGGCGGCAACTTTGGCACCCGCGGCATGATCTATCCGGAATTTGCGCTGGTAGCCTGGGCCTCGCGCAAGCTCGGCCGGCCGGTGAAATGGATCATCGACCGCAGCGAGTCCTTTCTCAGCGACTATCAGGCGCGCGACCTTGTGGTCGAAGCCGAATTGGCGCTCGACGCCAAGGGCAAGTTTCTGGCGATGCGCGGCTCGAACCTCGGCAATCTCGGCGCCCACACCACCAATTTCGCCATGGTGCAAAAGGGCGTGCAGATGATGTCGAGCATCTATCGCATGCCGGCGGCGCATTTCCGCGCGCGCGCCACGCTCAGCAACACCTCGCCGACGCGGCCCTATCGCAGCGCCGGGCGGCCCGAGGTGATCTTTGTCATGGAGCGGCTGATCGATCTCGCGGCGCGTGACGGCGGCTATGATCGCGTCGCACTGCGCCGCCGCAATCTCGTGACCGAAAAAGAGCTGCCGTACAAAAATCCGTTCGGCGTCGTCTACGACAATGGCGACTATATCGGCGCCATGGACATCGCGCTAAAACTCGGCGACTGGGCGGGTTTCAAGCGCCGCGCCGCCGAGGCGAAGAAGCGGGGCAAGCGGCGCGGCATCGCGGTCGGCAATTACGTCGATATTTCGACCGGCGTGCCGCGCGAGAAAGCCGAGATCACGGTCAAGCCCGAAGGCGCGGTCGAGCTTGTGATCGGCATCGTGTCGCAGGGCCAGGGCCATGAGACGAGCTTTGCCCAGCTTGTGACGGAGTGGCTCGGCGTGCCGATCGAATGCGTGCGCTTTGTTGCCGGCGATACCGATCGTGTGTCTGTCGGCGGCGGCGCGCATTCGGGCCGCGGCATGCGGCTCGGCTCGATCGTCATCAAAAAATCCTCCGACCGCATCATCGAGAAAGGCTTGCGCATCGCCGAGCATCTTTTGGAGACCGCGGCGGCCGATATCGAATTCAAAAACGGCGCTTTCGCGGTGAAGGGCACCAATCATGCCGTGGGCCTGTTCGAGGTCGCGCGCGCCGCGCTTGAGCGCGCCGATTTGCCGGAGGATTTGCGCGGGCCGCTCTACGCCGATTGCGACGAGACCGTGCTCGACGCGAGCTACCCCTACGGCTCCCATGTCTGCGAAGTCGAGGTCGATCCCGATACCGGAAAAGTAGCCCTGATCAATTACGTCGCCGTCGACGATGTAGGCCTTGCCGTGAACCCGATGATCATCCACGGCCAGGTCCATGGCGGCATCGCCCAGGGCGTCGGCCAGGCGTTGCTGGAGCACGCGCATTACGATGCCGAAAGCGGCCAGATGCTGGCGGGTTCGCTGATGGACTATGCGATGCCGCGCGCGACCGACATGGTGAACTACGTCACCGAGATCAGCGAAGTGCCGTCCTCCACCCATCCGCTCGGCATCCGTCCCGCCGGCGAAGGCGGCACGGTGCCGGCGCTCGCCGTCACGGTGAACGCCATCGTCGACGCCTTGTGGGAATTCGGCGTGCGCCATGTCGAAATGCCGGCGACGCCGGAGCGCGTGTGGCAGGCGATTCAAGCGGCGCGCCGGCGTTAGGGCGCGCACTCGCGCTCCGGCTCAATTGCTGATCTTTATGTCGGCGTCCTGGATGATCTTCCGATACTTCGCCATCTCGGCGTTTTGGAACCCCGCGAAGTCGGCCGAGGTCGATCCAACCGGGATCAGCCCCTGTTGTGCCATCCGATCCATGACCCCCGGCATGTTGATCGCTTCCGCGATGCCGCGGTTGAGCGTCGCAACCGCCTCGTTCGGCACGCCGGCCGGGCCCCAAAGTCCATACCAGGAGCCAATTTCGAAATTGGGGAAACCGGATTCCTCCAGCGTGGGCACGTCGGGCAACAGGGCAAGCCGATCTTTGCTCGCGACCGCGATCGGGCGAACCTTGCCGGCGCGGAACTGCTCGATCAAGTTCGGCACCGGGCTGACCATGGCGCTTGCGCGGCCAGCCATCAGATCGACCAAGGCGGGCGACGTACCCGCGTAGTGGACGACCAAGAACTTGAAGTTGCCCTCGCGCATCAGCCGTTCCATGGTGAGGTGACCGACCGAGCCGACGCCCTCCGCGCCCCAGGTGAATTTGTCTGGGTTAGCCTTGGCGAGCGCGATGAACTGCTGGATGTTCGTTGCCGGGATGTCCGGGTTGATGCCGACCGCCACTGGCACCGTGCCGAGGTTCGAGATCGGGGTGAAATCCTTCAGCACGTCGTATTGCGTCTTCATCAGCATTGGCGTGATGACGAACAGCGATGGATTGACCAGCAGCGTGTAGCCGTCCGGCGTGCTGTGCGCCACGCGCACCGCACCGATCGTGTTGCTGGCGCCGGCGACGTTCTCGACCACGAAGGGCTGGCCGAATTTCTCTTGCAAGAATTGCGACACGGAGCGGGCCACGATGTCGGTGAGGCCGCCTGGCGGCGCCGCCACGACCACGCGCACCGGGCGGGACGGATACTGGTCTGCCGCAGCGGACGCTGCGAAACAGCACAGCGCCAATATCAACCGTGGGATTAGCATGGACAATCTCCCTTCAACTCTTCTGCATTGTTGGCGAATGCCCCGCGGATGAGAGTTCCACGTCGCTCGGCTATCCGGATAGGTGAGCGCCTTCAAATAGCCGACCCAGTCCCCGCCCAGGCTGCGCGCCACCGAGCTTACGGCGGAGCTTGGCCATGGCGGCCCACAGCACCGCCTGGTTCGAGTTGACCACGGGCTTGCCAAGCCGGCGCTCGATGGGGGCAATCGCCTCGATCTGGGTGGTGTTGGTGCAACTCAAGAAATAGCCATCGGCATCGTCGCGGGCGTGCTCGACGGCGAGATCGAGCCAGCGCTCCGGCGGCTGCGCCAGATAAGCGTCGCTGCCGGGGAGCGACAGCGCCACGTCGTGGACCACAACGACCCCAATTTGGCGGAGATAGTCGATCTCGTGGTCGTTCACGTCCTGCTCGTAGGGTGTCATCAAGATCAGCCGCTTCAGCTTCAGCGCGGCGATGGCCTCTTGCACGGCGGCGGCGGTCGAGGTGGCCTCGATGCCGGTCGAACGCTCGATGGCCTCTCGGGTCCGGGCATCGCCCTCGGGCCCCTCCTCCATGGCGTGGCCTGTGCAGTGGAATACGATGAGGTCGACTTTGGCGTCGGCAAGTGCGCTAGACGCTCGCGCGATATCGTCGGTGAGCTGCGACAGCGGCCGATTCCACTTGCCGGTCATCTGCAGGCGCGTCACATGGATGCCAAGCTCCAGCGGCGCGAAGTAGCGAAGCTGCGGCTCGGTCAGTCGGTTGCTGGACGGGATGATGAGGCCGACGCGCGCAAGCGGCGTCGACAGGAAGCCGCGCGACGATGTCGTCCGGTCCGGGGCCACCGCCATCATATACCCTATGAGCTGTTCGTTGCGCCGGACCAAGCGTTTGGCAGGGACCGAGGCCCGCCTTCGCGGGAGCTAATGCAGCATTTTTGGCAGATAACCACCACTCGCTAGTACCCGCTTCTGAACACCGGTGGGGTGAATGCCCCGGCCGCCGCTTCATCCGGCGGCAGCTTGTTGTTCCAAAGCCGGCCAATGTAGCGGCCGCCGGTCTTGCTGTCGGACCGTTTCGAGGCGAGCCACACGATCGCCGGGTCCATGATATCGACCGGGAGTAATTTTAGCTTTGGGTCGGCTGGCCGGTTCGGATCGGTTTCGCAGGGACCGCCGGGCAACAGCGTGTTCACTGTTACGCCAGTGCCAGCAAGATCCGCCGCGAAAATCAAGGTGGCGGACTCCAGTGCAGCCTTGGTGACGCCATAAGGCGAGTTGCATCCTTGAACGAGGCCGTTAAGGCTGGTGTTTATATTGACGATGCGGCCCCAGCCGTTCGCGATCAGATGCGGCGCCACCACGTGCGATATCAGGAACGTGCCGTTGACGTTGACCTGCACGGACTCCTGCCAGATCTCCGGATTGGATTCCCAGAACGGCAGGAAATTTCCCGCCGGCGGCAAGCCCGGCCCTCGGACCGGTCGGCGCGCATTGTTGACCAGCATGTGCAGCTTGCCGAAATAGCGGATGCTCTGCGCAAGCATCCGCTCGCACGCGGTGCGCACCGTGATGTCGGTCTTGACCGGCAGGGCGCGGCCTGGACCGGCCGTGGCCTCGATCTCGGAGGCGACCGCTTCGATCAGGTCCAGTTCCGGCGCGGCGAGAACGACGCGTGCGCCTGCCTTGGCTAACGCGAGCGACATGGATTTGCCAAGCCCCACGCTCGCGCCGGTCATTGCGACGACAGTGCCGTCGAGATCAATGTCGCCCATGGTGGGGACCGTACTTTTAGCAGCGGCGGGTGACAAGCGCACGCGCAGTCACAAGATCATCCGAAGCACAATCCGCGAGCTCGGTTTTGGCCTCTCACGTTGCGAAATTCGAAGCGTCCAAGCCGTTTTGGATGGTAGGATATCAACTCGCCTGCTGACTGGTCCCGGATAAAACCAGGTCGCCAACGCCACTGACCAGCCCGGCTCGGCGCAGGCCAAATCGCGTGCGCCGCCCTTTTGCGACTTTCTATCACAGCGGGAAATGGCGAGCCCAGCGATTTTCGACGGCGCCATCTGTGACCATCAACGCCATCGTCGACGCGCTATGGAAATTCGGCGTCCGCCATGTTGAAATGCCGACGACGCCGCAGCGGATGTGGCAGGCGATCCAGGCGGCGCTCCGGTGTTAGAGCGCGTTCGTCGATCGATCTTGATCGATGCGCCTTATTCGATGTTCGCCATGCCCCGACGGCGACCCAATTCTGCGGCGCTACGAAATGCCGCATCGGGCCAAAACGAGACATGGGCCCGCCCTTCATACGCCAAGGGGCATAGCTGCTGTTGCCCGAGGCAGGCCGTCTCGACTGAACGGGCGACGACCGTTGCCCGGCGTCCAGGGACCGAACCAATTTCGACCAATCGCGACGCTTAGAGACGAGCAGTTGATGGGACGACGGTAACGTTGTGGAAGGCAGCGATGCGCCAACCGTCTTGTTCCTTTGTCAGGACCAATTGCAAACTCGTGCGGTGAACACCGTCGCTGCCGCTTTGAATGCCGGGAGGAAGTCTCGCATAACCCCGCAATTCCATTTTCACGTCTGCGATCGCCACATCGTCACGGACAAATCGAAGCTTCTCGATGGATTGCGTTCGGATACTGCCCTTAAACATGCCCGCGAACAGCTCAGCGTGACGTTGCTCAAAGGCCGCCCGTCCGTAGTAAGAAGTCCCAGCAATATTGGTGAAACTGACATCCTCGGTGCAACTGGCGGAGAAGGCGTGAGCATCGCCTCTGTTCCACGAAACCGTTTGTTCCCCGACCAGCGCCTCGATTAAAGCCTCGTCTTTGGAAGCATCAGTCAATCGAACTCGCGCGATCATCAAGTACACCCCCGTTTGCCGCCAAATATCCGTTCGCGCATACGACATATTACCGCAACAGCGCCCCGCATCACAGGCCGACCCCGCACATCAGTTCATTCATTCTCAAATCACGAATGTCCGTCTTGGGGCAAAGGGGGGGCGGTTTCCACGCGCGACGGCCGCGTCCACTATTACCACTAGCGGGCCAGGGCGTTCTCTGCGATCAGCGCCGGCTAAGGCCAGGAGTTGCCTCCCGCACCGCGACAAATCAGATCGCCATTCGATCAGGCCGGCCGCGCGAGTGAGCGCATCTTGCTCGGTCCCGAAATGAAAAGACCGCCTCGCGCGGCGGTCTCTCCGAAATCCGATCAGGTGTTTTAATCAGGCCGGGACAGGAGCGGCCATTTTCTTCGTCCCGCGATAAGCGGACAAGCCGAGACCGACGAAGCCAGCGATTAGCATCGTCCAAGCCGATGGGAGTGGCGTGGGAGTAATGGCCGTATTGAACAGTTCCACATCATTCAGCAGTCCAGTAAACTGACAACAAGTTGAGTTTTCTGTTCCCCGGCCATTAATCGTCCAGCCTGTGCTATCGGGAAGGGTCGAGGAATTGGTTTTTTGACCCTCTAGCACACCGTTGATATAGATCGAATAGACATCTGCTTGCTTGACGTAGTCAATGAGGGTCCAAGTGTTATCAGGAATTGCCACTGAGGCACCAAGACTCAAATGCAGGTCGCCGCTCGGATCCCTATAATCGATGAACGGAACGGCAGTTGGGCCCAGGCCAATATTAAAACGGTTCGTATCCCCGCTCGCATTAGTCGTCCAGAAAATGTCGTGTTCTCCACTGCCGGTCGGGTTAACCCAAAACTGCAGAGTTGCGTTGGTCAACGTCTGAAACGGAAATTCATAGCCGAAGATAACTGAATCACTGCTACCGAGCTGCAAGCTAGTGCTATTACCCCCACTGGGATGACTGGAGCTGAAGCTCGGACTGCCAGAAAGCACGCTCCCGTTATTATTATTTCCCGAGCTATCATTGAGATTATTATCGAATTCATAGAGCGCGATAATCGATGCTGAAGCGGTATCCGGAATTGCAAGTCCCGCCAGCGCCCCGGCCAATGCGACGCTGGCCATCAAACTTCTCATGGGCATAACCGTAACGGCCGCCAGAACTGCTTTGCGATTGATGTTCACGGTGATAACCTCCCCAAATTGGAACCCGACCCCCCGGACAAACGGGTTTCGAATAAACAATTCAGAGTCTTCGAATAGACAATCCGGAGTCAATGGCTCCGTGCGGACATGCAGTGATTTTGCTAGATTTTTGCTAGATCACATTGTCGCCGTGCTGTCATCGTTTGCTTCCGCTGGTATTTGTATTTTTGGTCTAATGCCGGTTGGCAGGCGCCTCGGCGGCTGCGGTACACATCCACAGTCGCAGTTGGGTCGAAGGGGGCGCTTCCCACGCGCGACGGCCGCGTCCGTAATGACCCCGATAGCGAGCCTGGGCGCTCTCTGCGATCAGCACTGGTCAGGGCCACTTCGGCACTTCGGACTCCAGCGTCTCAGCAAATAACACCTCACTCGATAACTTCGTCGGCGGTCGCGAGCAGCGACGGCGGCAATGTCAGCCCAAGCGCCGTCGCGGTCTTTACGTTGACGCCCAGCTCGTATTTGGTCGGCGCCTGCACCGGGAGATCGCCTGGCTTCTCACCCTTCAAAATGCGGTCGACATAGCCTGCCGCGCGCCGGAACTCATCGACGCGGTTGGGTCCGTACGCGATCAGACCGCCGGCGGCGACAAGCTCAGGGTCGGCATAGACGGCGGGCAGCTTGAGCTTGGCCGCAAGCTCCACGATCAGATTCCGATGAAGCGATTGGCCGGCGGTGGGGGTCACGATTAGGCCGCCATCGGGTAAGCGAGAGAAATCCGCCAGCGCCCGCTCCATCTCCCCAGGGTCGCGGACATTGACGGCTATCAATTCGATCGCAAGCGACTGCGCGGCTCCCTGGATGGCGCTGAACTGGCCGATAGCGGCCGGATTAGCGGCATCACGAAGCACGGCCGCCCGGGCAAGACGTGGCACGACCTGCCTCAGCAGATCGAACCATTTGCCGCTCAAACTGTACTCGAAGTTCATAAAGCCCGTGACATTGCCGCCAGGCCGCGCGATGGATTTGATAATGCCGGCCCCCACTGGATCGGAGACCGTCACGAACACGATTGGCACGGTGTGGGTGAGAGACTGCAGCGCCACTACGCTTGGCGTCGCATTGGCGAGGACAATGTCGGGCCTGAGCGCAATCAGTTCGGCTGCGTAGCTTCGTATCTGCTCCGCGTTCTGCTCGCTCCAGCGGACGTCGAAACGGATATTGACGCCATCGATCCAGCCGGACTGCTGCAGAACTTTCTGGAATACCGCGAGACCGGCCTGACCTTCACGATTGCCGGATGACCAGTAAAAGAGCGCTCCGATCAGCCGGATTTGACCGGACTGCTGCGCTCGCGCGGTGAGCGGCAATGAAACCGCGGCCCCGCCGATAAGCGTAATAAACTCCCTCCGCCGCATGGGCCGCCCCTCGGTCAAGGGATACAGCCTATCACATCACGAGCGCGGTCCAGCGGGGTGAGGAAGGTCCGCCTTCTCATTGCTCGCCGTTGCGCCGGGAAGGCCGGCCGGGAAATCGACGTGCGCCAGGTCAAAATTAGGTCCGCGCGGGCATGACGCGCCTTGCTTACAATCTGCCCGGCCCGGTGCTAAGCCATGCGCAGATTCGGAGCTTTGGCGAGCGTGGCAGAAGCCGATATTCGCACCCGCGACTTCAAGAAAATTTTGCTGATCAAGCTGTCGGCGCTGGGCGACATTGTGCACACGCTGCCGCTGTTGAACAAGTTGCGCCATCGCTATCCGATAGCGCGGATCGATTGGCTGGTGACGGGAACGTTCGCCGAGTTCCTGCGCGACAATCCGGCGATCAACAACGTCATCGAATTTCCACGCGACGAATGGTCGGCGCCGTGGCGGGCCGCGCCCTATGTGAGCGCGGCAAAACTCATCGCCACGCTGCGCGCCGCCGAATACGATCTGGTGCTCGATCTGCAAGGCCAGTTCCGCAGCGCCGTGTTTGCTTTCACCTCCGGCGCGCCGGTGCGCATCGGCTTCGACAAGCCGCGGGCGGACCGCTGGAAGACGCTGTCGCGCCAGATTCCCGACGAGGCGAGGAAACACGCCTGGCAGGGCGCACGCGAGGGAAGCTATCTGGCCTACACCCATCACATTCCGCTGCCGACGCTCGATATGCATCCGGTCGCGCGCTATCTCGGCGTCGCGTCGCTCCTTGGCCTCGACGACGGCGCGCCAGACTTTTCATTTCCGATCCCGCCGGACGCCGCAACGCGCATCGAGGGGCTGCTCGACTATTACGACGTCGCCAAACAAAAACTCATCGCCATGGCGCCCGGCACCAATTGGGACACCAAACAGTGGCAGGCCGAGGGCTTTGCCGACGTGGCCCGGCACTTTCTGCGAAAGAATTGCGCCGTGGCTTTGATCGGGGCGGACGGGGAACGCGCGCTGTGCGAACAGATCGCGCAGCTCGCTCCGGGCGCCATCAATCTCGCCGGCGAAACGACGCTCGCCGAGCTTGCCGCCCTCCTCCGTCGCTCGGCCATCTGCGTCACCAATGATTCCGGACCGATGCATCTTGCGGTCGCGCTCGACCGCGCGGTGGTGGCCGTGTTCGGGCCGACCGACGCGGTCTGGGCCGGGCCGTACCATCGCGACGGCGCCGTGGTGCGCGCGGGCGTCGCGTGCTCACCGTGTTATCTGCGCCGGTTGAGCGAATGCCCGAATGGGCATGCCTGTATGGTGGACGTCACCGCCGCCACGGTCATCGAGAGGATCGAGGCACAGCTTGCTCAACAAACCGGCAAGCCCGGCGCCACCTCGCGGCAGGCACACTGGCGCTAGTCCGAGAGAAGTTGGAACTGCCAAGGCCCGCCGCTGACGCGAATGCCGAATAGGCGCTTCCAAAACTGGCTGCAATTCCTCGGTGGATGGCCAGGGCACAACGGCATAACGACGATGCGGCCGGCGGCGCCGGGTGCTAGTTCTGGCCCGCGAGGGCGGATTCGCCCTGCGCAATGCGAGACCCAAAATGCTCGGCTGGTTTCAGGCGCTGATGCCCAAGGAGGAGCGGTTTTTCACGCTCTTCGAGAAACACGCGAGGATCGTCGTCGCCGGGGCCGAGGCGCTGCGCGGGCTGCTGCAAGGCGGCGACACCATCGAAGATTATTGCAAGCAGATTTTCCAGCGTGAAGCCGAGGCCGACGACGTTACCCGCGAGGTTCTGATTGCGGTTCGGCGCACCTTCGTCACGCCATTCGACCGGACCGACATCCAGTCTCTCGTGACGTCGATGGACGACGCCATCGATCAGATGAACAAGACCGCGAAGACCATCATGTTGTTCGAGGTTCGCAGCTTCGAGCCCCAGATGCAGCAGATGAGCGAGATCATACTGCAGTCGGCCCATCTGATGCTGGAAGCCGTGCCGCTGTTAAGCTCGATCGGCAGCAACGCCCCCCGCCTCAATACGCTCACGACAAAGATCATTACCATCGAGGAAGAGGCGGACGACATCTACAATCGAGGACTAAAGGCGCTCTTTCTCGCCACCCGCACGGAACACAATCAGGACAGCGCCATGAAATTCGTCGTCGGTTCCGAGCTGTACGATCACCTTGAGAAGGTCGTCGATCGGTTCGAAGACGTCGCCAATGAGATAAACTCGATTGTCGTCGACCAGCTCTGATGCGCATCGAGCCATGATTACCGAGACGCCATGATTGCCGAGCTGAGCCTGCCTCTTCTGATCGGGCTGATCCTGATTGCGTTGGCGTTCGATTTTCTCAACGGCTTGCACGATACGGCAAATTCAATAGCGACGCTGGTGTCGACGCGCATGTTGCGGCCGCGCTATGCGGTTATCTGGGCGGCGTTTTTCAACTTTATCGCGTTCCTGGTCTTCGGCGTCCACGTGGCGCGGACCATCGGCGTTGGGATCGTGTCCGCCGATGTGATGGATGCACACGTGATCTTTGGCGCGCTGATGGGCGCCATTTCCTGGAATCTCATCACCTGGTGGGCCGGCATTCCGTCGAGCAGTTCGCACGCTCTGATCGGCGGGCTGGTCGGCGCCGGTGTCGTCAAGGCCGGCCTCGGTTCCATCGTGTGGCCCGGGCTCCTGACGACCGGCGCCTTCATCGTGCTGTCGCCGCTCCTCGGATTTTTCCTCGCGCTGCTCTTGGTGCTGGCGGTGTCCTGGGGCTTCGTGCGGGCCAACCCGCGCGGCGTCGAGCCCACGTTTCAATGGCTGCAATTCGGTGCCGCGTCGCTTATTTCGCTCGGCCATGGCGGCAACGATGCCCAGAAGACGATGGGCATCATCGCCGTGTTGTTGTTCTCGCAAGGCCACCTCGGCGGGACTTTCTATGTCCCGTTCTGGGTCGTGATCACCTGCCAGGCCGCCATGGGCCTCGGCACGCTCATCGGCGGCTGGCGGATCGTGCACACCGTGGGTTCAAAAATCACCCGGATGACGCCGGTGCAGGGCTGCTGCGCCTCCGCGGGCGGCGCCATCATGCTCATTGCGGCGACCTATCTGGGCATACCGGTATCGACAACCCACACCGTGACGGGGGCTATCATCGGGGTCGGCGCGGCGCGAAAAGTCTCCGCGGTGCGCTGGAACATCGCCAGCAACATCGTCATCGCATGGATCATCACGCTGCCGGCTTCGGCGCTGATGGCGGCGTTGTGTTACCTGTTGTCGGAGTTGTTTAGTTGATCGTCATCTGAGAAACTGCGGCCGACCGGGAGCGCGTGAAAATCGGGTGGCGTAAGGGGGGACAGATCGGCGATGAGCCGCGGCAAGGAGAAAGTGAAGCTGGAGCTGGGCATGAAGGTCTCCGTCCGGCGCAGCAATCAAACCAGAATAGGCGTCGTGACCAGGCTCGAAGGCGAGTATGTGGTGCTGCGATGGACGAGTTCAGACCTTGGCGAAACCGCCGAGTACCAAGTGCACCGCGATGAAGTGACGCCGTTGGCGGGCTGGCTCTGATGTCGCCTGATGGAGCCGCGTGACGTGGGGAGAGCGGCCATGGGGTCGACGCCCGACTCGGGCCAGGCATGGCTCCGGCTCGGCGCCTCGATCCTCGTCTCCACCATTGGCGGGGTGGGGATGTGGTCGGTCGTGGTGGCGCTGCCGGCCGTGCAAGCGGAATTCGGCGTGCCACGGGCGGAAGCCGCGTTGCCGTTCACGCTGGCGATGCTGGGTTTTGCGTTCGGCGGCGTGATCATGGGCCGGCTCCTCGATATTTCTGGAATTTTGGGGCCGGTCAGTCTCGGCGCGGTCATGCTCGGCGTCGGCTATGTCGGCGCCGGCCATGCCGGGAGCCTGATGGCGTTTGCGCTTGCCCACGCGGTGATCGGGTTCGGCAGCTCCGTCTCGCTTGGCCCTTTGATGGCGGACATTTCGCACTGGTTTGTCCGCCGGCGCGGCTTGGCGATCACGCTGTGCTCGTCCGGCAACTATCTCGCCGGCACGGTGTGGCCACCGGTCGTGCAGCGATCGATCGCGCTGTACGGCTGGCGCACGACCCACGTCAGCATCGGGCTGGTTTGCGGCGTAGCGATGCTCGCGATCGGCTTTCTCGCGTTACGCCAACGGTCGCCGGCCGCGGGCGCAAAGACGACGGAAATAGGCACGCGGTCGCCCGGAACCCTCGGCACGCTCGGCCTTTCAGCCAATATGTTGCAGGCGCTGCTGGCGTTGGCGTCGGTGTGCTGTTGCGTGGCGATGTCGATGCCGCAGGTCCACATCGTCGCTTATTGCGGCGACCTCGGCTATGGCGTTGCCCACGGCGCCGACATGCTGGCGCTGATGATGGCTTGCGGGATTTTAGGCCGCATCGGGTCGGGTATTATCGCCGACCACATCGGCGGCTTGCGCACGCTGATGCTCGGGTCGGCGCTGCAGGGTGTGGCGCTCTTGCTCTATCTGCTCTACGACGGCCTCGTCTCGCTTTACGTCATCTCGGCGGTGTTCGGCCTGTTCCAGGGCGGCATCGTGCCGAGCTACGCTCTCATCATCCGCGAATATTTGCCGCCCAAAGAGGCCGGCACGCGCGTCGGCATCGTGTTGATGACGAGCCTGTTCGGCATGGCGCTCGGGGGCTGGATGTCGGGATATATTTTCGACATGACCGGCTCGTATCGCGCCGCCTTCGTCAACGGGCTGGGCTGGAATGCCGTCAACGCCTCGATCGTGCTTTGGATCTTGTTCCGGCGCCGCGCCCGCGTGGCCTATGCCTGAGGCTTGCTGGCTTCAGCCCTGCTTCTCGTTCGTGGGAATCGCCCCGATCGCGGTCACCCAGGCCCGCGCCGAGCGGTACCAGTTCTGCCGCCGCGGCACGAATTGATCGCGCTGCCGCAAGATGCCGACGCGGACCATGTAGGAGGGCTGCACGCCCTCGCCGGGCGTCGTCGAATAGATCGGCGAGCCGCAGGTCGGACAGAATGCCTGCAGCCGCGGCTTGCCGCTGTCCGCCGTAGTCTTGAGAAAGAATGTCGGCGTGCCGGTCATTTTGAAACTCGCGCCGGGCACCGGCACCGAAACCCGAAATGCCGAACCAGTGCCGGACTGGCAATCGGTGCAATGGCAGATTTGGGTTTTCTCCGGATCGGCTTCGCCCTCGATCCGGATGGCGCCGCATCCGCACGACCCATCGATTTTCATCGCACCGCTCCTTGATTCGTTCCGGCCGTGCTATTACGCCCGTTCGTCGCTACGCGCAAAAACGCGAATAATCACAAAAGAGATGGCGATCGCTCGCCATAGGGGAAGGACCGCCATGCCGAGATTCATCACCGCGCTTGCCATGCTTGTTGCGGCGTCAACCGCGGCCTTGGCGCAATCCGCGCCGTCAGCCGAAGTCCTGAAGGACCTGGCACCCACCGGCAAGCTGCGCGCCGCGATGAATTTCGGCAATCCGGTGCTGGTGCAAAAGGGTCCAAACGGCGAGCCGGTCGGCGTAACGCCGGAGCTTGCCGCGGCGCTTGCCAAACGTCTTGGCGTGCCGATCGCGTTCGTTCCCTATACGGCGGCCGGAAAAGTGTTCGACGGCGCCACCAAGAATGAATGGGACATCGGCTTCATCGCCATCGAGCCGGTACGCTCCGCCGAGGTCGATTTCAGCCCGCCTTACCTTCTCATCCAGGGCGCGTACCTGGTGCAAAAGGATTTGCCGCTCAAGGATGTCGCCGCGGTCGATGCGCCCGGCATCAAGATCGGCGTCGGGCTTGGCTCGGTCTACGATCTCTATCTGACCCGGACGCTGAAAAACGCCGTCCTGATCCGCAATCCGAAGGGCGGCGCCGCGGGCGGTGTCGAGCCCTTCCTCGATCAGCACCTCGATGCCGCAGCCGGCGTGCGCGAGCCGCTCGATGCCTACGCCAAGGATCATCCCGACACCCGCGTGCTGCCCGGCTCGTTCGAGGAAATCCGCCAAGCCATCGGCACGCCGAAAGGCCGCACGGCCGGCGCCGCTTATCTGCGCAAATTTGTCGAAGAGATGAAGGCGAACGGCTTCGTCGCCGACGCGCTGAAACGATCCGGGCAGACCGCGCCGGTGGCGCCGCCGGAAAGCTGAGCTTTTACTTACGGGGAGAGAAAAAAATGAGCATCACACGACGGTCGCTCGTCACCACCGCGCTCGTGTCGCCGTTCGCTCTATCGCGGCCGCTCGCGCAGGCCCAATCCTGGCCGTCCGGCGTCATCAAGATCACCGTGCCGTTCCCGCCCGGCGGCACGGTCGATCCGATCGCCCGCATGGCGCAGCCCGGCACTGCAGCAAAAGCTCGGCGCCACCATCGT
>CAVOKR010000020.1:0-30191 GCA_963696555.1 uncultured Alphaproteobacteria bacterium
CGGACTGCTGCGCTCGCGCGGTGAGCGGCAATGAAACCGCGGCCCCGCCGATAAGCGTAATAAACTCCCTCCGCCGCATGGGCCGCCCCTCGGTCAAGGGATACAGCCTATCACATCACGAGCGCGGTCCAGCGGGGTGAGGAAGGTCCGCCTTCTCATTGCTCGCCGTTGCGCCGGGAAGGCCGGCCGGGAAATCGACGTGCGCCAGGTCAAAATTAGGTCCGCGCGGGCATGACGCGCGTTGCTTACAATCCGCGCCGCCCGGTGCTAAGCCATGCGCAGATTCGGAGCTTTGGCGAGCGTGGCAGAAGCCGATATTCGCACCCGCGACTTCAAGAAAATTTTGCTGATCAAGCTGTCGGCGCTGGGCGACATTGTGCACACGCTGCCGCTGTTGAACAAGTTGCGCCATCGCTATCCGGTGGCGCGGATCGATTGGCTGGTGACGGGAACGTTCGCCGAGTTCCTGCGCGACAATCCGGCGATCAACAACGTCATCGAATTTCCGCGCGACGAATGGTCGGCGCCGTGGCGGGCCGCGCCCTATGTGAGCGCGGCAAAACTCATCGCCACGCTGCGCGCCGCCGAATACGATCTGGTGCTCGATCTGCAAGGCCAGTTCGCAGCGCCGTGTTGCTTTCACCTCCGGCGCGCCGGTGCGCATCGGCTTCGACAAGCCGCGGGCCGACCGCTGGAAAACGTGGCGCGCCAGATTCCCGACGAGGCGAGGAAACACGCCTGGCAGGGCGCACGCGAGGGAAGCTATCTGGCCTACACCCATCACATTCCGCTGCCGACGCTCGATATGCATCCGGTCGCGCGCTATCTCGGCGTCGCGTCGCTCCTTGGCCTCGACGACGGCGCGCCGGACTTTTCATTTCCGATCCCGCCGGACGCCGCAACGCGCATCGAGGGGCTGCTCGACTATTACGACATCGCCAAACAAAAACTCATCGCCATGGCGCCCGGCACCAATTGGGACACCAAACAATGGCAGGCCAGCGGCTTTGCCGACGTGGCGCGGCTTTTACGGAAGATTGCGCCGTGGCTTTGATCGGGGCGGACGGCGAGCGCGCGCTGTGCGAACAGATCGCGCAGCTCGCTCCGGCGCCATCAATCTCGCCGGCGAAACAACGCTGCGCCGAGCTTGCCGCCCTCCTCCGTCGCTCGGCTATCTGCGTCACCAATGATTCCGGACCGATGCATCTTGCGGCAGCCCTCGACCGCGCGGTGGTGGCCGTGTTCGGGCCGACCGACCCGGTCTGGGCCGGGCCGTACCAGCGCGACGGCGCCGTGGTGCGCGCGGGCGTCGCGTGCTCACCGTGTTATCTGCGCCGGTTGAGCGAATGCCCGAATGGGCACGCCTGCATGCGGGATGTCACCGCCGCCACGGTCATCGAGAGGATCGAGGCACAGCTTGCTCAACAAACCGGCAAGCCCGGCGCCACCTCGCGGCAGGCACACTGGCGCTAGTCCGAGAGAAGTTGGAACTGCCAAGGCCCGCCGCTGACGCGAATGCCGAATAGGCGCTTCCAAAACTGGCTGCAATTCCTCGGTGGATGGCCAGGGCACAACGGCACAACGACGATGCGGCCGGCGGCGCCGGGTGCTAGTTCTGGCCCGCGAGGGCGGATTCGCCCTGCGCAATGCGAGACCCAAAATGCTCGGCTGGTTTCAGGCGCTGATGCCCAAGGAGGAGCGGTTTTTCACGCTCTTCGAGAAACACGCGAGGATCGTCGTCGCCGGGGCCGAGGCGCTGCGCGGGCTGCTGCAAGGCGGCGACACCATCGAAGATTATTGCAAGCAGATTTTCCAGCGTGAAGCCGAGGCCGACGACGTTACCCGCGAGGTTCTGATTGCGGTTCGGCGCACCTTCGTCACGCCATTCGACCGGACCGACATCCAGTCTCTCGTGACGTCGATGGACGACGCCATCGATCAGATGAACAAGACCGCGAAGACCATCATGTTGTTCGAGGTTCGCAGCTTCGAGCCCCAGATGCAGCAGATGAGCGAGATCATACTGCAGTCGGCCCATCTGATGCTGGAAGCCGTGCCGCTGTTAAGCTCGATCGGCAGCAACGCCCCCCGCCTCAATACGCTCACGACAAAGATCATTACCATCGAGGAAGAGGCGGACGACATCTACAATCGAGGACTAAAGGCGCTCTTTCTCGCCACCCGCACGGAACACAATCAGGACAGCGCCATGAAATTCGTCGTCGGTTCAGAGCTGTACGATCACCTTGAGAAGGTCGTCGATCGGTTCGAAGACGTCGCCAATGAGATAAACTCGATTGTCGTCGACCAGCTCTGATGCGCATCGAGCCATGATTACCGAGACGCCATGATTGCCGAGCTGAGCCTGCCTCTTCTGATCGGGCTGATCCTGATTGCGTTGGCGTTCGATTTTCTCAACGGCTTGCACGATACGGCAAATTCGATAGCGACGCTGGTGTCGACGCGCATGTTGCGGCCGCGCTATGCGGTTATCTGGGCGGCGTTTTTCAACTTTATCGCGTTCCTGGTCTTCGGCGTCCACGTGGCGCGGACCATCGGCGTTGGGATCGTGTCCGCCGATGTGATGGATGCACACGTGATCTTTGGCGCGCTGATGGGCGCCATTTCCTGGAATCTCATCACCTGGTGGGCCGGCATTCCGTCGAGCAGTTCGCACGCTCTGATCGGCGGGCTGGTCGGCGCCGGTGTCGTCAAGGCCGGCCTCGGTTCCATCGTGTGGCCCGGGCTCCTGACGACCGGCGCCTTCATCGTGCTGTCGCCGCTCCTCGGATTTTTCCTCGCGCTGCTCTTGGTGCTGGCGGTGTCCTGGGGCTTCGTGCGGGCCAACCCGCGCGGCGTCGAGCCTACGTTTCAATGGCTGCAATTCGGTGCCGCGTCGCTTATTTCGCTCGGCCATGGCGGCAACGATGCCCAGAAGACGATGGGCATCATCGCCGTGTTGTTGTTCTCGCAAGGCCACCTCGGCGGGACTTTCTATGTCCCGTTCTGGGTCGTGATCACCTGCCAGGCCGCCATGGGCCTCGGCACGCTCATCGGCGGCTGGCGGATCGTGCACACCGTGGGTTCCAAAATCACCCGGATGACGCCGGTGCAGGGCTGCTGCGCCTCCGCGGGCGGCGCCATCATGCTCATTGCGGCGACCTATCTGGGCATACCGGTATCGACAACCCACACCGTGACGGGGGCTATCATCGGGGTCGGCGCGGCGCGAAAAGTCTCCGCGGTGCGCTGGAACATCGCCAGCAACATCGTCATCGCATGGATCATCACGTTGCCGGCTTCGGCGCTGATGGCGGCGTTGTGTTACCTGTTGTCGGAGTTGTTTAGTTGATCGTCATCTGAGAAACTGCGGCCGACCGGGAGCGCGTGAAAATCAGGTGGCGTAAGGGGGGACAGATCGGCGATGAGCCGCGGCAAGGAGAAAGTAAAGCTGGAGCTGGGCATGAAGGTCTCCGTCCGGCGCAGCAATCAAACCAGAATAGGCGTCGTGACCAGGCTCGAAGGCGAGTATGTGGTGCTGCGATGGACGAGTTCAGACCTTGGCGAAACCGCCGAGTACCAAGTGCACCGCGATGAAGTGACGCCGTTGGCGGGCTGGCTCTGATGTCGCCTGATGGAGCCGCATGACGTGAGGAGAGCGGCCATGGGGTCGATGCCCGAACTCGGGCCACGCATGGCTGCGGCTCGGCGCCTCCGTCCTTGTTTCCACCATCGGCGGCGTCGGGATGTGGTCGGTGGTGGTGGCGCTGCCGGCCGTGCAAGCGGAATTCGGCGTGCCACGGGCGGAAGCCTCGTTGCCGTTCACGCTGGCGATGCTGGGTTTTGCGTTTGGCGGCGTGATCATGGGCCGGCTCCTCGATATTTTTGGAATTTTGGGGCCGGTCAGTCTCGGCGCGGTCATGCTTGGTGTCGGCTATGTCGGCGCCGGCCATGCCGGCAGCCTGATGGCGTTTGCGCTTGCCCACGCTGTGATCGGGTTCGGCAGCTTCGTCTCGCTTGGTCCGTTGATGGCGGACATCTCGCATTGGTTCGTCCGCCGGCGCGGCCTCGCGATCACGCTGTGCTCGGCCGGCAACTATCTCGCCGGCACGGTGTGGCCACCGGTCGTGCAGCGATCGATCGCGCTGTACGGCTGGCGCACGACCCATGTCAGCATCGGGCTTGTCTGCGCGGTCGCGATGCTCGCGGTCGGCTTCCTGGCGTTACGCCAGCGGGCGCCGGCCGCGGCCGCAATGACGACGGAAATAGGCACGCGGTCGCCCGGAACCCTCGGAACGCTCGGCCTTTCAGCCAATATGCTGCAGGCGCTCCTTGCGATCGCGTCGGTGTGCTGTTGCGTGGCGATGTCGATGCCGCAGGTCCACATCGTCGCGTATTGCGGCGACCTCGGCTATGGCGTTGCCCACGGCGCCGACATGCTGGCGCTGATGATGGCTTGCGGGATTTTAGGCCGCATCGGGTCGGGTATTATCGCCGACCACATCGGCGGTTTGCGCACGCTGATGCTCGGGTCGGCGCTGCAGGGTGTGGCGCTCTTGCTCTATCTGCTCTACGACGGCCTCGTCTCGCTTTACGTCATCTCGGCGGTGTTCGGCCTGTTCCAGGGCGGCATCGTGCCGAGCTACGCTCTCATCATCCGCGAATATTTGCCGCCCAAAGAGGCCGGCACGCGCGTCGGCATCGTGTTGATGACGAGCCTGTTCGGCATGGCGCTCGGGGGCTGGATGTCGGGATATATTTTCGACATGACCGGCTCGTATCGCGCCGCCTTCGTCAACGGGCTGGGCTGGAATGCCGTCAACGCCTCGATCGTGCTTTGGATCTTGTTCCGGCGCCGCGCCCGCGTAGCCTATGCCTGAGGCTTGCCGGCTTCAGCCCTGCTTCTCGTTCGTCGGGATCGCCCCGATCTCGGTCACCCACGGCCCGCGCCGAGCGGTACCAGTTCTGCCGCCGCGGCACGAATTGATCGCGCTGCCGCAAGATGCCGACGCGCACCATGTAGGAGGGCTGCACGCCCTCGCCGGGCGTCGTCGAATAGATCGGCGAGCCGCAGGTCGGGCAGAATGCCTGCAGCCGCGGCTTGCCGCTGTCCGCCGTAGTCTTGAGAAAGAATGTCGGCGTGCCGGTCATTTTGAAACTCGCGCCGGGCACCGGCACCGAAACCCGAAACGCCGAACCGGTGCCGGACTGGCAATCGGTGCAATGGCAGATTTGGGTTTTCTCCGGATCGGCTTCGCCCTCGATCCTGATGGCGCCGCATCCGCACGACCCATCGATTTTCATCGCACCGCTCCTTGATTCGTTCCGGCCGTGCTATTACGCCCGTTCGTCGCTACGCGCAAAAACGCGAATAATCACAAAAGAGATGGCGATCGCTCGCCATAGGGGAAGGACCGCCATGCCGAGATTCATCACCGCGCTTGCCATGCTTGTTGCGGCGTCAACCGCGGCCTTCGCGCAATCCGCGCCGTCGCCGAAGTCCTGAAGGATCTGGCGCCCACCGGCAAGCTGCGCGCCGCGATGAATTTCGGCAATCCGGTGCTGGTGCAAAAGGGTCCGAACGGCGAGCCGGTCGGCGTAACGCCGGAGCTTGCCGCGGCGCTTGCCAAACGTCTTGGCGTGCCGATCGAGTTCGTCACCTATACGGCGGCCGGAAAAGTGTTCGACGGCGCCACCAAGAACGACTGGGACATCGGCTTCATCGCCATCGAGCCGGTGCGCTCCGCCGAGGTCGATTTCAGCCCGCCTTATCTTCTCATCCAGGGCGCGTACCTGGTGCGAAAGGATTCGCCGCTCAAGGATGTCGCCGACGGTCGACGCGCCCGGCATCAAGATCGGCGTCGGGCTCGGCTCGGTCTACGATCTCTATCTGACCCGCACGCTGAAAAACGCCGTCCTGATCCGCAATCCGAAGGGCGGCGCCGCGGGCGGCATCGAGCCCTTCCTCGATCAGCATCTCGATGCCGCAGCCGGCGTGCGCGAGCCGCTCGATGCCTATGCCAAGGATCATCCCGACACCCGCGTGCTGCCCGGCTCGTTCGAGGAAATCCGCCAGGCCATCGGCACGCCGAAAGGCCGCACCGGCCGGCGCTCGCTTATCTGCGCAGATTTGTCGAAGAGATGAAGGCGAACGGCTTTGTCGCCGACGCGCTGAAGCGCTCCGGGCAGACCGCGCCGGTGGCGCCGCCGGCAAAGCTGAGCTCGTTACCTACAGGGAGAGAAAAAAATGAGCATCACACGACGGTCGCTCGTGACCGACCGCGCTGGCGTCGCCGTTCGCTCTGATCGCTGGCCGGACGCTCGCCCAGGCGCGCAGTCCTGGCCGTCCGGCATCATCAAGATCATCGTGCCGTTTCCGCCCGGCGGCACGCGTCGATCCGATCGCCCGCATGGCGCAGCCCGGCCTGCAGCAAAAGCTCGGCGCCACCATCGTCATCGAAAACCGGCCGGGCTCCTCGGGCAGTCTCGGCACCGAACTCGTGGCGAAATCGCCGCCGGACGGCAATACCTGGGTGTTCGTGTTCGATACCCACGCGGTCAATCCGTTTTTGTTCGATCTGCATTTCGACACCGTGAAGGATCTCGAGCCGGTCATGCTGATCGGCACCGCGCCGAACGTGCTCGCGACCCATCCGTCGCGGCCCTACAAATCCTTCGCCGACGTGGTCGCGGCCGCCAAGGCGAAGCCCGACACCATCACCTATGCCTCGATCGGCAGCGGCAGCGTCGGGCATCTGACCATGACGCTGCTGAGCGAGCGCGCCGGCTGCAAGCTCGTGCACGTGCCCTATCGCGGCGGCGGCCCGGCCATGAACGACGCCATCGCCGGCCATGTCGATCTGATCATCGGCAGCGCCGCGCTGGTCATGCCGCAGGTCAATGCCAAGACCATCGTGCCGCTGTTGCAGACCGGCAAGGACCGCATGCCGACGCTCGCCGGCGTGCCGACCGCGATCGAAAGCGGCTTTGCGGGTTTCGAATCCTACGCCTGGTGGGGCGTCTTCGCGCCGGCCGGCACGCCGAAGCCGATCGTCGAGCGTTTTGCGGCGGCGCTCGGCGACAGCCTGCGCGATCCGACCGTCAGCAAGACGCTGACCGAAAGCCTGCAGATCACGCTCCGCCTCGGCGACGGCGCAGGAAGAAGCAAAATTCCTCGCCGCGCAGATGGCGCTGTGGGGGCCGGTGGTGAAGGAGAATGGTATCAAGTCGGATTAGGAGCCGGAATGCCTATCGAGCCGGCAGCGTATTCTCTCGTAGCTCATGACCGACGCGGCATCCTAGTCCTTATTCGATCACTTCGTCCGCGGCCACAAGCAGCGTCTGCGGCACCGTAAGGCCAAGCGCTTTCGCGGTCTTAAGGTTGATGACCAATTCAAACTTTGTTGGCTGGAGAATTGGCAGATCGGAGGGTTTTTCGCCTTTGAGAACCCGGCCTGTATAGATGCCAGCTTGGCGCCAGGAATCGGCAAGACTGGCTCCATAGCTCATGAGGACGCCGGCCTCCGCCTGCCTGCGGTCGTAGTAGCTTGCGGGAATTTTATAGCGCACCGTCAATGCGGTGATTTGCTCACTTCCTAAAAAAGGATCGGTCGCTATGAGGAGTGCGGCGGCCTCCTGCTGGCCTATCGCTGAGAAAGCAGCGTCCACTTCGCGCTCTGTACTGGCGTTCACAATATTGAGCTTTAGCCCGAGTGAGCGGGCCGCGTTTTGCATTTCGAGAATCTGGCTATCGGCGGCCGGATTGAGGGGATTGACCAGAAAGGCGACCACCGTTGCCTTGGGTACCAGTTCGTGGAGCAGTTCGAGCCGCTTCGGTTCCACTGCCGTGCCCAATCGCGTAACACCCGTAACGTTGCCGCCGGGCCAATTCATGCTGGTAACGAGACCATCCTTGATAGGATCGCTGCCGGTCTGGAACACGATGGGAATCGTCGAGGTCGCCGTTTTTGCAGCAAGGCCTGGCCCCGAGCCAGCCATCGCGGCAATCACCGTGACTTGCCGGCGAACGAGATCGACCGCCAGCTCGGGCAATTGATCGTATTGGGCCGCCCGGCGATATTCGATTTTGACGTTGCGGCCCTCAACATAGCCGACTTCACCAAGCCCTCGGAGAAACGACGGCAAGTGCTCCGTATGTATTTCGGGTGCGAGGCTGTCGAGGAACCCGATGACCGGAGTTGACGGTTGCTGCGCCCGCACGGCGAGCGGCCACGTTGCCGCCGCACCGCCGAACGCGGATATGAATTGCCGCCTGCCGATTCCGATCGCCATTCGTGACCGCCGTCAATGCGCCTTGTCTTTTATTGAGAGCTCAAACGACGCGAAGCGACATCGGCGCCTTGCCGGCAGGCTGCGAGCTTCGCCCACACGACGTCCGGCGAGACCGCGCCTGATCCGGCGGAAGTCCCGAAGCCGCAGTCGGTTCCGGCAATAACCCGGTCCTGATCGCCAACGACGCTCACCGCCTCGCAAATCCGGTTCGCCACCACTTCGGGATGCTCCACGAAGTTCGTGGTGGTGTCGATGACACCGGGAATAAGGGTCATTTCCGCGGGTAACGGAAACTTCCGCAGCGCCGCGTATTCGTGCTGATGCCGCGGATTGGCGAATTCAATGCTGAGCGCTCCCACCTTCGCGCGATATAATAGGGGCAACAGCTTTTCGAGCGGAAAATCGTGAATATGCGGCCCTTCCCAGTTGCCCCAACAGACATGGAGACGAATCCGATCTCTTGGAATCAACTCGGTGGCACGGTTGATGGCCTCGACATGCAATTCCATGTCGCCAAGAAACTCGGCCTCGGGTCTGTCCTTATACTTCCGCGCGCGCTCGAGGCCGAAGTCGGGGGCGTCGAGCTGAAGCTGGAAACCGTAGGACGCAATGAGCTCGTATTCCTTCCGAAGCTCCCGCGCAACCGCGAAGACATAAGCCTCGTAGGAATCGTAATACTCATTATCCATCGTCGATGCGATAATTCCGGGCGAAGCTGCCGTCATGAAAGTGTCGGCCGGCTTCTGCGCCAGCGCGTCGAGCGAACTTCTAAAGAGGTCGTACTCCGCCTTGGCGTCGCCTAACCCCGTGTATTCCAATTCGGCGAGCGCCTTGGGCGGCGTATCAATGCGATTGCGCCGCCCGCGCTTCTGTCGCAGCCGCTCCATGAACTCCGGAAATTCTTCGAGGTCGCGCGGGATGGGTCGTACCGACGCGCCGC
Organism: uncultured Alphaproteobacteria bacterium; assembly: GCA_963696555.1. Classification (GTDB taxonomy): domain Bacteria; phylum Pseudomonadota; class Alphaproteobacteria; order Rhizobiales; family Xanthobacteraceae; genus BOG-931. The sequence continues at coordinate 9,233 of CAVOKR010000020.1, forward strand.
CAAAGCCTTTCATGCGCAGCGGCACATACATGGAAAACCCAACGCGCGGCTGCTCACCGTCACTGACAACGTCAACGCCGGCTTTGAGTTGGGCCTCGAGCACATGGGCAACAGCGCTCGCCGTTTCGTTGCGCAATTCAAGTGCATCGATGGTCTCGCCGGACTCCTGCCGCAGCAGCATGTCCGATAGTGCAGGCGGGCGCGGCAAACTTCCGCAATAAGTCGTCAGTATTCTTTTTTGGCTGCTCATGGCACCCTCTCCGCCTCATCAATCCGACAGGTGGATATTCGCGCGTTTGGCAATATCGGCGTTAAACTTCAACTGGCGCTGAAAATACGCGTCGAGCTCGCTTGGCGTCGATCCCACGGGCGTGGCCTGAACGTCTTCATAGCGCTTGTGCGTCGCCGGATCGCGCGTTGCCCGGGCGACCTCGGCCGAAAGCTGCGCCACGATCTCAGGGGGAGTTTTTGCCGGCGCGAAAATAGCGACCCACATCGGATACTCATAGCCCGGCAGGAACTCGTCGATCGCGGGAATATCCGGCAGATAGGGTGTGCGCGATCGCGTCGTCACGCCGAGCACGCGGACGCGTTTATCCGCGATATTTCCGAGCTGCGGCCCCAGTCCATCGATGATGAAATCGACCTGTCCGCCAAGAAGCGCCGCCGAGGATTCGGAGTTTCCCCGGAACGGCACATGCGTCATCTCGACCCCGGCAAGATATTTGAACAGCTCGACCGGCATGTGCGAGGAGCCACCGACACCGCTCGAGCCATAATTGTATTTGTCGGGATTCTTTTTGAGGAGAGCGATGAATTCGGGAATGGTGTTCGCCGGCACCCCCGGCCGCACGATCGCCACCAAGGGAAACTCGGTTACGAGCGAAACGGCGGTGAAATCGGCGATCGGATCGTAAGGCGGCGGCTGATGGGTAGCGGGGACCGCGGCAAAACCAGGCGGGGCAAAGAGGAACGTATATCCGTCCGGATCGGCTTTCGCCACGTCGCGTGCTGCGATCGCGCCTCCCCCACCACCAATATTCTCGATGACGACGCGCTGCGGAAGCTGCTGATTGAGCCGCTCGACCAGAATCCGAGCCATCAGGTCGACGCCGCCGCCTGCGGCGACCGGCACGATAAGGCGGATCGGCCGCTCGGGCCAAGCTGCTTCCGAGGCTACGGGAGCGAACGAAATCCCGAGTCCCAAAAGTAAGCATAGAACCTGGATGGATTGCGCGACGCGAAGCCTTATTCGGCTCAGCAGCCAATAAAACATTTTGGTTCTTTCTCCCTGGCCTTTCGCAATCTAGGGCGACGCGTATTTTACTCCCGCACCGGAGGCGATACGTCCAGATTCGCGGTCATAAGTTGGATGCAGCAGACAACTCGCGTTATGAGCCTGCGCCCTACTGCCAATACGGCGGCCACCCCGAGCTCTTTTCCTCCGCCGCGAGCAAGCGCAGCATCGCCGGCCATTCCAGGACGCCGTAAGGCCGCCGCGCGCCGGGCTGATAGAGATGCGCGGTGTGGGCCAGCACGTTCTCCCCCGGCATGGTCAGATCGGTGCGCGCCGCCATGGCGTCGACCTGCGAGCGGCACGACAGCTCGAGCTGATACATGGTGTTGAAGGCTTGCTGGATGGTGGCGCCGCAAGTGAGAAGCCCGTGGTTGCGCATGATCAGCGCGTCGTGCGGGCCGAGATCGGCGACGATGCGTTCGCGCTCGTCGGTGTCGATCGCAGGCCCCTCGTAGTCGTGATAGCCGAGATGGCCGACAAAGCGGATCGAGGTCTGCGACAGCGGCAACAGCCCGCATTTCATCGCCGAGACCGCGATGCCGGCGCGGGTATGGGTATGCAGCACGCAAGACACGTCCGGCCGCGCCTTGTGGATGGCGCCGTGAATGACATAGCCGGAGACATTGAGGCCGTAATCGGTGTCGGGCTTGGCGATGATATTGCCCTCGACGTCGATCTTGACCAGGCTCGATGCGGTAATCTCCTTATAGAGAAGACCGTAGAGATTGATCAAAAGATACTCGGTGCCGGGGATTCGCGCCGTGATGTGGTTATAGATCAGGTCGGTCATCTCATAGGCGTCGACCAGCCGGTAACAGGCGGCAAGATCGAGCCTTGTCTGCCACTCCTGCGCGGATACCTCGTTGCGGATTGACTTGAAGTCTGTTGCGTAATTCACGGCGGTTCCTCCCTTGGCGCCAAGATAGCAATCCGGGCGCGTGCTGTCAGGGGCGAAACCGGCTGAGACTTTGGGCGAGATCGGGCTTAAGAGGTTGGATGAGGGTCCAGTTAAGAGATCACTTTAAGGGAGAATGGGCCAATGCCGGGCATAATCGCTGCGACCTTAAGCAATCACATGAAGGACAAGCTCGCCCGCGGCGAGGTGGTGTCCTCGATCACGGTGCGGCTCGTCCGCGGCATCGAAATCGCCCGCATCGCCAAGACCGCGGGCTTCGACAGCCTTTATGTCGACCTCGAGCATTCGAGCTTTTCGCTCGAGACCACCGGGCAGATCTGCATGGCGGCGCTCGCGGCCGGCGTCACCCCGCTGGTGCGGGTGCCGGGCATCGCCGTGGTGTCGCGGGTGCTCGACGGCGGCGCGCTCGGCGTGATCGCGCCGCATGTGCGCTCGGCCGCCGATGCGCGCGCTTATGTGGCCGCGGCCAAATTCCCGCCGCTCGGCGACCGCTCGGCGGCGGGGCCGCTGCCGCATTTGCACTACCGATCCTTTCCGGCGGCGGAAGCCGATGCGGCGCTCAACGACGCGACGCTCCTCGTGGTGCAGTTCGAAAGCGATGCAGCCCTTGCCAAGGCCGACGAGATCGCGGCCGTCGACGGCGTCGACATGGTGATGATCGGCACCAACGACCTCCTCGCCGATTGGGGGCTTGCCGGCCAATACGAGCATCCCCGCGTGCGCGAGGCCTATGTGGCGGCCATTGCCGCGTGCCGCCGCCACGGCAAGCATGTCGGCGTCGGCGGGCTGTCGTCGCGGCCGGAGCTTGCCGCGGAGTTCGTGCGCATGGGTGCGCGTTATGTCTCGACCGGCACCGATCTCGCCTTTCTTCTTGGCGCCGCGACCGAGAAGGCCAAAGAGGTGCGCGACATCGTGGTGGAATGACGCCATTCCCCATCTCGTGTAGAACGGGCGCCAAAGCCGGCGGGGGAGGATGCAAGTGCGGAAGTGGCAAACAGGCGTCGGGTTGTTCGGGCTAATGCTGGCGCTTGCAGCCACGACGGCTTCCGTCCGAGCCGACGACTACCCTACCCGCTCGATCCGGCTGATCATCCCTTTCGCACCCGGTGGCAGCAATGACGTGGTCGGGCGCATCGTCGCCAACCAGCTCGGCCAAAAACTCGGCCAGCAGGTCTTTGTCGACAACCGCCCCGGCGCCGGCGGCGTGCTCGGCTCCGACATGGCGGCAAAGTCCGCGCCCGACGGCTATACGCTCCTCATCATCTCGATCGCGCATGCGGTGGATCCTTGGATCTACAAAGAGCCGTTCGACCCGATCAAGGATTTCGTCCCGGTCAGCATCTTGGGCACCGGCACCAATGTGCTCACCGTCAATCCGAAACTGCCGGTGCATTCGCTGAAGGAATTGCTCGATCTCGCCAAGGACAAGCCGGGCTTCCTGAACTACGCCTCGGCCGGCATCGGCAGCTTTCAGAACCTCTCCGGCGAATTGTTCAAGCTCTTGGCCGATGTCGACATCGTCCACGTGCCCTACAAAGGCGGCGGACCGGCAATGCTCGCCGTCATCGCCGGCGAAGACCAGGTGATGTTTTCCTCGATCGTGCAGACCGTGCCCGCCATCCAGTCGGGCACGTTGCGGGCGCTGGCGACCGGCGGCGAAGCGCGCAGTCCGATCCTGCCCGATCTGCCGACCATCGCCGAGGCCGGCGTCCCCGGCTATGTGGCGTCGAACTGGTGGGGCGTGATCGCGCCTGCCGGCACGCCGCAACCCATCGTCGATAAGCTGCATGACGCCATCGCCGAAGTCTTGAAATCGGCCGACACGCAAAAATATCTCAACAACGAGGGGGCGGTGCCGGTGCAGATGGGCTCGGCTGAGTTCGGCAAATTCATCGCCTCCGAAATTGCCAAATGGGGACCGGTCGTGAAGAAGGCCGGGATGAAAGCGGAGTGAGTGCCCCCCAGAGCGCCGGCCGCTTCACCTACCATTCCGATCCGGTCCGCGTCGTGTTCGGCGCCGGCGCCGTCGCCTCCCTCGCCGCGGCGGCCGACTTCCACAAAATGTCGCCGCGTGCTGGTGCTGTGCTCGAAGACGCGCATCGACTTGCCCGCCGCATCACCGCGCCGATCGCTCCGCGTATCGTTGGCTTCTGCGACACCGCCGGTCAGAACATGCCGCGCGAGGCCTTCGACAGCATCCTCGCCGAACTCAAGCGCCACAACGCCGACGGCTTTATCGTCATCGGCGGCGGCTCGCCGATCGGGCTTGCCAAGGCGGCTGGCGCGACCACCAAACTGCCCTACATCGCGGTCGTCACCACTTATTCGGGGTCGGAGATGGCGGCGCGCTGGTATATCGGCGTCGCCGAGAACCGCGTCTCGGGCGACGGTCCGCGAAGCGCTGCCGGCGACCGCGATCTACGATCCCGAACTGACACTCGATCTGCCGCCTGAAGGTGTCGGCGGCGAGCGGCATGAACGCCATGGCGCATGCGGTCGAGAGCCTTTACGGCATCGACACCAATCCGGTGGTCGAGACCATGGCCGAAGAGGCGGTGCGGCTCTTGGGCGGAAGCCTGCCGCGCATCGTGCAAAATCCGCGCGATCTCGATGCGCGCAGCGACGCGCTTTACGGCGCCTGGCTCGCGGCGAATTTCCGCGCCAAAGTCGGCCTCGAACATGCCATCGCGCAACGGGTGCGGCAGTGGTTCAATCTCGAACACGCCCAGACCCACGCGATCTCGACACCTTATGCGATCGGCTTCAATGCCGATGCGGCGCCCGGCGCCATGGCGCGCATCAAGCGCGCGCTCGAATGCCAGCGACGCGGCGCGCGGGCTTTACGATCTCAATGTCCGGCTCGGCCTGCCGACCGGCTTCAAGCAGCTCGGCATGCGCGAGGACGACATCGCCAAGGCCGTCGAGGTGGTCGCCGCCGTCAAGATCACGCACCCGAAAGCCGTCAGCAAAGAAGATCTGCGCAGCGTGATCGGCCAGGCCTATGCGGGCGAGCCGCCGCGATTTTAGCGCGGTCACGCCGGCCGTTCGCGCGCCGACATGATGGCGAGGAAGAGATAAGCAAACAGCAGCAGCATCTCGAGCAGCACGATGAGCAGGCTGCCGCCGTAGACCTTCGGGAAGAACACTTCCACCACCGCCATCGAGACGACGGAACTGAGCCACACCACGGCGCCCCAGGCGGCGGCGAGCCAAAGCCCGACGGCAGCCACGAGATCGAGTACCGCGAAAAACACCGTCGCGGTCTGCCAGGCGACGGTGTGGGCCTCAAAGCCCTGGTCCGGCTGAACGCCGATGCCGCAGACCTGGGCCCAATGATAGAGCCCCTTGATCAGCGAAATCCCGGCCATGACGCGCAGGAACAGGACCAGATATTCGGTCCAGGTCTCACGCCGCGCCACCGCCTGAACCGGCTCGAGCATGTCGCTCGGCCGGGTCGGACGCCGCTGCGATTGATCGCTCATGTCACGTCCAAAAACGCTTTGTCTGCGGGGTTCGGCGGCCGGCGCCCGCGCGCAGCGATAGAGGGCCCCCAAATGCCCGTCAACGCCGGCCGTGCCGGCGGATCCGGTGGCCGGGGGCTCCGTAGCCCGCCCGAGTGGCGGGGTCAGGGCAAAACGGCTAAAAGAGGCCGACGAAGGAGAGCTTTATGGCGATCAAATTCGGCCGCCCGCTCGAAAAGAGCCGCCTGGCGCCGGTTGAGACCGAGGCGCCCAGCAAGGGACTGGATCTGGCGATCCGGCCGCGGCGCAACCGCCGCGCCGAATGGTCGCGCCGCATGGTGCGCGAAAGCGTGCTGACCACCAACGATCTGATCTGGCCGCTGTTTCTGGTCGACGGCGTCAAAATCCGCGCCGGCATCGATTCCATGCCTGGGGTCGAGCGCCTCTCGGTCGACGAGGCGGTGCGCAGCGCCGAACGCGCCGCCAGAGCTGGACATTCCTTGCCTCGCGCTGTTTCCCTATACCGATCCGGTCCGGCGCGACGATGTGGGCTCCGAAGCGCTCAATCCCGACAATCTCGTCTGCCGCGCCATTCGCGCCATCAAAAAAGAAGTGCCCGACATCGGCATCCTCTGCGACGTGGCGCTCGATCCCTATACCAGCCACGGCCATGACGGGCTTGTTGCGCGACGGCATCATCCTCAACGACGAGACGGTCGAAGTTCTGGTCCGGCAGGCATTGGTCGAAGCCGAAGCCGGCTGCGACATCATCGCGCCGTCCGACATGATGGACGGCCGCGTCGGCGCCATCCGCTCAGGCCTCGATGCGCTCGGGCTTCGGCGACGTGCAGATCATGGCCTATGCGGCCAAATATGCGTCGGCCTTCTACGGCCCGTTCCGCGACGCCGTCGGCTCGAGCGCGACGCTCACCGGCGACAAGCGCACCTATCAGATGGACCCGGCCAATACCGACGAAGCGCTGCGCGAAGTGGAACTCGACATCGCCGAGGGCGCCGACATGGTGATGGTCAAGCCCGGCCTGCCCTATCTCGATATCCTGCAGCGCGTTAAGGACACTTTCGGGATGCCGACCTTCGCCTACCAAGTGTCCGGCGAATATGCGATGATCATGGCCGCGGCGGGGAACGGCTGGCTCGACGGCGAGAAGGCGATGACCGAAAGCCTGATCGCGTTCAAACGCGCCGGCGCGGATGGGGTGCTGACTTATTTCGCGCCAAAGATCGCGGAGAAATTGAAGAAGGGTAGCGCGTAATTAGCTGCTTCCCGCCTGGGAACGGGGCATGATCCTGAAAAAGCCTGCCCTCGGACTTGATCCGAGGGTGGTCGCCGGTTTTCGGATCAGATCAGGCCCAAACAAAGTGGCGGATGTGATGCGTGATGAAGACGATATCCGGCTTTACATGCCGGTGCTGCAGCGGCTTATCATTTTGGTGGCGGTGATCGTCGCCGTTCCGGCGGTGCTTTGGACCATCACGGCTTTTGTCCGTACCTATGTGGGCCCGCCGCAGCTGCCGACTTTCCAACGCATGACCGATGCACAGCCGCCGGATAACCCCGCGGCGAGCCCGCAAGCCGATTCCACATCCACGCCGGGATCGCCGGATGCCTCCGGCAATTCGGCGACTTCGCCAACAGCCGATCAAACGGCGTCCGGTTCTACGGCGGCGCCGATGCAGGTCGTTCAGCCGAACGCGTCGGTGGCAACGAACCAGGCCGCCGGTGCCGCATCGCCCGCAGCGCCGAGCGCGGCAGCGAATGCGATGCCGCCGGTGGCGGCGCCGCCGATTGCTGCGGCACAGCCCAATGCTCCGTCTCCCTTCCCGCCCCCGATGGCGCCGATGGCAGCGCCCGCGCCCGGCGCCAATACCTCGTCCGCTCAGTCCGCGCCGTGGCCCAATCCGCAAACTCCGGCGCCGACCGGTGCGATGGCCGCCGACACTTCCACCCCCGGTGCGCAGTCGCCGCCGAGTGACTTGAGCGACGATCTACCAAATATTGCCCCGCTGAAGGGCCCGGTGCCGCTGCCGCGGCGGCGGCCGAATGTCGTGGCGATGGCGGAGCCGGCCCAGGGTGCACCGGCCCAAAGCGGCATGACGCAAACCGGCGTGCCCTTGGCGGGCGTGCCGCTGCCGAGGGCACGTCCGGCGGACGCTCCCGCGGTGTCAGCCGATGCGCCGCCGAGCGACGCGCCGAGCTTCGACCGCGACGCCACGCACTGATCGGTCGTCGCGTCCCCGAGGGGGCCGTCTCCCGAACCTAGCGGACGGTCGCGGCGAAACTCACGCAATCCGCTCCGCTTTGCCGCTCCTCACGACGTTGGGCTCGCAGAACGAAAAAGGCCGCCAAGTGTTGGCGGCCCTTCGGATCGATGGCACGTTATCAATTCAGACCGCGGTCAAACTGGAAGCGTTCGATTTCTGCCGCATCGTCGCCCAACCGAACCCGGCAAGACCGATCAGCATGAAGGTCCAAGAGGCCGGCAGCGGCGTCGGCGTCAGCGGATCCGCTCCCGTTGGCGCAAAAGCCACGCCCTTGAAATTGCTGTCGGCGGGTGCGGTGGCGAGGGTGGTGAAGGTCTCGCCCGTGACCTGGGATGCGTGCGTATCGCCAAGGACATCCATGATACCAAACAGAAACGTCGAGTTGAGGTCGTTCAAGGTATAGTTGGTCGCAAACAGCTCGACCTCAGCGATACCGTTGATCGTCACATCTTTGCCGGTCAAGCCGAGCAAGCCGGTGGTACAAGCGCCCGTACCCGACACGCAACCAGTGGACGTCGAATTATTGGCAACAAGCCCGAGACCGGCGGACAGGGTATAGTCGAGCACCCAGGAGCCACTCACCAAACTCCATTTCTGCAATCCGCCGTCGCCGATGCTGCTGGTGGCGGAATTCTGCTTGCCGTCTCCGCTATCGGCGACGTAGAGCGTGCTTGAATTGGCGAAGAAGAAGCTCTCCGGGCTGAGATTGATTTGTAGACCGGCATTGAGACCATTGCCGTTGCCGTTTGAGCCTGTGGTGATCGTCTCTTTGCCGGTGGAAGTGCCGGTCCCGGGGAGCTGGCTCGGACCGTTCCCGCCATTTGCCAGCGTGGTCGGAGGCGGCGATCCACCGAGTGTCCCAATAAATGAGCGATTGGTCGCGCCCTTTTTACTGTCCGTGGAGACGTAGAGCTGGCCGTTGACAATTTGCACGTCTCTGGTGTCCTGGGAGGTACCAGACCCCGCATCGTTACCGGTGATCGAGGTTGGAGAGTTATTTACGGTTCCGAGCGTGGTGAAGAATACGCCACCCGTGCTGTCGGGATAATTCCCTTGGCCCGAAATATAGAAGGTGGCGCCGGTCGCGGAAGCGACGCTGCGCGGATTATTCTCGTTGAACACGTTGTTGAGCACGGTCGTCGTGTTGACCCCGCCATTGGCGCCGATCAGCGCTATGACCCGCGATGACTGAGGCGTGGTTCCGCACGCACCCGCACCTGTCAAGCTGCATGACTGCGCAAGCGCCGTCCCGGCTCCGTTCTTATCGCCGGTACTGTTGTAGGTTGTGGCATTGACGCCGTAACCGGCGATGGTGAGGTACTGGCTGTTGCCCGTGAGCTGCAGCATGCCCTCGGATGACGAGCCGTATTCGCCGGAAATCGGAGAGTTGCCGATGTGGCCCGCATTTTGGGTCTGCGGCAGTTCCAGCGTTACCGCAGGGGTCTGGCCGGTTCCCGTGGTGGTGAATTCGTCGAGCGTCAGCGGCGCCGCTTGGTTGTCGAGATAAGTGTTGGCATCTGCGCCGGTATTGCCGGTGGCGCTGGTTCCGCCCATGGCGGTGTTGCTGCCGTTGCCTTCGACGCTGACGACGAGATCGCCAGGAGTAAAGAAGGTCGCCGAGCCTGCATTTGCGGCCGCATAGCTGCCGAGCCACACGGCGACGGCGCTCAAAGCCACTCCGCTAATTCGGCGCCTGTGCGAGCGAACAACAAGCGCGCCATGTGTCTTATCGGTTTCTTGTCTGGACATCACCATCCCCTTACTGAAAAGCCACGACGCCGGCATTTAAGCCGGCCCAAATGACCACTGCGTGACGGAATTCTGATCTCGGCTTAGGCGGCAAAACAATTGCGGCCGGAATGGAATCTCGGAGCGTTGCCATTGACATTCGCAACGCCGATGATCACTGGATTTTTTGCAGGGCGTCGGCAAAATTGGCCAAGGGAACCGGCACCACGACATTATTCTTCGCCATGTTCTGGAAGATCAGCGAAAGCCGCTTGCCGGTCTTGAGCGCGGCAAGAACGCTCGCGCCCAACGGCGTTTCGCCATAGCAACCTTGCTGATCGCAGGTCTGCAGCGGGACGGGCTGCGGTTTGCCATCGTCGACGGTTACGGTGAGCCCTGCCGGCAGGTAAAGCCCAACTGGAATCCTGACCGCCATCACTGGCTCATGGGCGTCGGGCTGCATGCGCACCGCGACCGCGGCTACGAACTGCCCGGTATTCGCCATCACCAGCGTCTCCTCCACCGAGCACTCAACCGGGCTTTTGCGCGATTCACTGGTGCATTTCGAAATCCAGCCCGGACCGCCCGGCACTTTGCCCCCAGTTGCCCTTGTTTCTGCGATTGGCTAGCGGGCGGCGCGGCTTGCGGCTTATCGGGCTCGCCGGCTGACTGCACAAGCGGATCGGGCGAGAGCGTCGCGGCGTCAGCGATGCCGGTGCAGAAGTACACGGCGAACAGAATGCGAAAGCAAACCTTCCTCTTGTACATCTCAATCAAATCCCGCGAGCTATTGATGTAGACTGAGCGCGCGCCGCTTTGCGCAAAAACCACCTGCGCTAAACGGCTCGGCGCCAAGCTCCGGCTGGTCGCACAAAACTCACGGTAGCCCGCGTCCCGACGAGTTGATTGACTTAGTGACGTCGTATGAAGGATTTGCGACAGGCCATTCCGGCAATGTCGCTGCCGTGCGACACGGTCGATACTATCACATGAGCGCCGCGCCGCCTTGCATGCGCACCGGCTGGTAGCCGTCGGCAATCAGCGCGCGAAAAATCTCCTCGGCGTGTGCGGCATCGCGCGTTTCCATGGTCACGTCGAGCTTGGCGCCTTTGGCTGGCACGTCGAGGAAAAGACGATGGTGCTCGACGCCGAGAATATTTGCACCGAGTTCGCCGAGCCGGCTGGCAATTTGTCCCAAGACACCGGGCCGATCCGGAATGGTCAGGCGGAACGACACAATGCGGACTTCGCGCTCGAGCTCGCGCACCATGATGGAGGCGAGCATGCGCGGATCGATATTGCCGCCGCAAAGGACGAGGCCGACCTTGCGGCCGGCAAAGCGTTCGGGCACGGCCAGCATGCCGGCAAGGCCTGAGGCGCCAGCCCCTTCCGCCATGGTCTTTTGCAGCGTCAGGAACGCGTTGACCGCGCGCTCGATCAAGGCTTCCTCGACGAGAATAATGTCGCTGACGAGATCGCGCACCACCGGCAGCGTCAGCGCGCCGGCCTTGCTCACCGCGATGCCTTCGGCGAGCGTTGCGCCGCCGCAAGGCTTGCTGCCGTGACGGATCGCGTTCCACATCGACGGGTATAGCGCGCATTCGACGCCGACGATCTCGATCGACGGCCGCAAGGCGCGCGCCGCAATCGCATTGCCGGCAATCAGCCCGCCGCCGCCGATCGGCAGCACCAGCACCTCGAGATCGGGCACCTCCTCCAGCATTTCGAGCGCCAGCGTGCCCTGGCCGGCAATGATGGCGGGATCGTCATAGGGATGGACCCAGACGAGGTCGCGCTCGGCGGCGAGCGCCGCGGCGCGTTCTTCGGCTTGCGCGACAGTCTCGCCGGACAGAATGACATTCGCCCCCAGCGCTTCGGTCGCCTTCACCTTCACGAAGGGGGTCGTGACGGGCATGACGATAGTGGCGGGGATTGCGAGCCTCCTGGCATGATAGGCCACGGCCTGCGCGTGATTGCCCGCCGACATGGCGATGACGCCGCGGCGGCGTTCGGCGGCGCCGAGCGCTGCAAGTTTCACGCAGGCGCCGCGTTCCTTGAACGAATTGGTGACTTGCAGGTTTTCGTATTTCACGAAGACATCGGCGCCGGTCAGCGCCGACAGCGGCGGCGCCGGCAATAGCGGCGTGCGCAAGACGTGGCCCGCCATGATGCGGCGGGCCGCCTCGATATCGGCGAGCGAAACCTGCACCGGATCTCCCGCGATGTCTCTCTTATTGGCCATTTCCAATGACACTCTCGGCCGGTCGGATTATACTGCCAAGCTAATCATGACAGATTCGGCCACAAGCCCTTCTGGGACCAGTGCTTCCGGCGCCAGCGCCGGAACCGGCCGGATCAGTTTCTCGGCGGACGTCAAACCGCACGCTTACGATCCGGCCGCCAATCCTGAATTGTTCGAGGGTGTGATGGCCCGCCGTGTCATCGCCTTCGTCATCGACGTCGTCATCATCGCGGTGCCCTTGATCGTAGCGTCGGTTTTCATCTTCGTTTTGGGCATCGTCACCTTCGGCTTGGGCTGGGCGCTGTACTGGCTGTTGTCGCCCGCTTCGGTGATATGGGCGCTGCTCTATTACGGCGTTACGCTGGGCGGCCCGGCATCGGCAACCATCGGCATGCGTGCCATGGAGATCGAAATGCGCACCTGGTACGGCTCGCCGGCCTATTTCGTGCTTGGGGCGGTCCATGCCGTCGTGTTTTGGATCAGCGTCAGCGTGCTGAGCCCGCTGATCCTCGTGGTCGGCTTCTTCAACACCAGACGGCGGCTTCTGCACGATCTTCTGGTCGGGACGGTGCTCATCAACAATGCCAACCGGGCAGCTTTATTGCGGACTCGCGGTGTCCGCTGACGCGTTTTTCGCCTTTGACGCGGGCGTCCCGCCGCGCGATGCTATGGGGCTACCGGAATCGGCGTCCGGCCGGGGCGACCGGCCGCGCGCTTTTGTCTACAGCCATGCCGTGTAAAGCCCCGTGACCCAGCATTCTCGCGACACGCCGCAATTCTACCTGACCGCTCCCTCGCCCTGCCCCTATCTGGCGGGCAAGGAAGAGCGCAAGGTCTTTACCCATTTGGTCGGCGAACGCGCGGCCGAGCTCAATAACATCCTGACCCAAGGCGGCTTCCGGCGCAGCCAATCCATCGCCTACCGGCCGGCCTGCGAGAACTGCCGCGCCTGTGTGTCGGTCCGCGTCGTCGCCCAGGATTTTCGGCCGTCGCAAAGCATGCGCCGGATCGTGCGGCGCAACGCCGACATCGCGAGCGAGATGCGGATCGCGGTGCCGACCTCCGAGCAGTATTCGATCTTTCGCGCCTATCTCGATTCCCGTCATCGCGACGGCGGCATGGCCGACATGACGGTGCTCGACTATGCGATGATGGTCGAGGACAGCCATATCGAGACCCGCATCATCGAATATCGTCGGCGAGAACCGGGCGCCCCGGCCTCGAACCGCGCCACCGGCGACCTCCTCGCCATCGCGCTCACCGACGTGCTCGGCGACGGGCTGTCGATGGTCTATTCGTTTTTCGAGCCCGATGAGGCGGCGCGGTCGCTCGGCACCTTCATGGTGCTCGACCACATCGCCCGCGCGCAACGTATGGGCCTGTCCTACGTCTATCTCGGCTACTGGGTTCGCGGTTCGCGCAAAATGGACTATAAGAGCCGCTTCCTGCCGCAAGAACGGCTGATGCCGGACGGCTGGGCGAGAGTAGAATAGAAAGTTACTCCGCAACGGTCGATTAACATCGAGTCTACGAACGCGGCGCGGCTGCGGCAGATCGAGTAAGCTCGCGGTTTCAGTGGCCGACCCCAGGGAGATCATTCATGCGAATAGCTATGCGACTGTCGATACTGGTTTGCCTCGCCGCCGGCGCCCTGTCGTTGGGCGTCGCCGCACAGGCCCAGACCGCGCCCGCAAGTCCAGCCACGACCGCCAAGGGCAAGGCGCTCGCCGACGCCAAAGGAATGACGCTTTACACTTTCGACCGCGACGTCGCCGGAAAATCGAACTGCAACGGCCCCTGCGTCAACAATTGGCCGCCGCTCGCGGCCGGCGCCGACGCCAAAGCGTCGGGCGATTGGACGATCGTCACCCGCGACGACGGCGGCAAGCAATGGGCCTACAAGTCAAAGCCGCTCTACACCTTCAACAAGGACGCCAAGCCCGGCGATGCCGCGGGTGACGGCGTCAATAGTGTCTGGCACCTCGCCACGCCGTAACTTTTCCTAGATCAAGACATCCGCCAGCGTCTCCAAGGCGTAGAACGCGACCGGTTCCTTGCGTCCCTTGACCGGCGCGTGATGCAACGGGCAGCCCTCGAGCGTCAGACCAGCAGCCTCGGCGGCTTGGCGCGAGATGATGACCGAGCACTCGTATTCTTTGGTCAGGCTTTCGAGCCGCGCGCAGGTGTTCACGGTGTCGCCGATCGCGGTGATGATCTGCGAACGCGGCGGGCCCATCGCGCCGACAATGGCTTCGCTGTAGTGAATGCCGATGCCGATGCGCAGCGGCTCGCGCAGGTCGTTGCGCATCTGGTAATTCAATTGCTCGAGCCGTTGCAGCATTTCGCGCGCCCCGCGAATGGCATCGGCGGCGCCAGCCTTCGGGTCCGCCGCATAAAGACCGTAGAGCGCCATCAGCCCGTCGCCGGTGAATTGCGAATAATGTCCACGGGTGTCGGTGAGCGCTTTTGTCATCTCGTGGAAGAACTGATTGAGAATGAACATCACGTCGTAGGGCAACCGCGCCTCGCCCAATGTCGTCGAACCGCGCAAGTCGACAAAAACCACGGTGATCAGCCGCTCGCTGCCTTCGAGCCCGCCGCGCACTGAGCCATCGGCCGCGCCGGCATCCGCGGCCAAGAGCGGCATCACCGAAATGTCGGCAGCCGGCCGGATCTGACAGGCAAGCCGCATTCCCGGTGAGGCCCCGATGCGCGCAAGCGCCTCGGCTTCCAGATCCGAGGGCGCCGCGAGCTGCTCGAGACCTTGTGTCACCAGAATGCGGCAAGTGGTGCAGCGGCCTCTGCCGCCGCACACCGAGGCATGTGCGATGCCGTGCGCACGCAGCGTCTCGAGGACCGTGGCGCCTGGAAGGACCGGCACATGGCGGCCATTGGCGTGCGTCAATACCGGCGGCCGCCGCCGGCGATAGCGCCAGCTGCGCAAACCGCGGCCGGCGAAAGGCAACAGCGTCAAGCCGAGGCAAAGGCCCCACCCCGTATAGGCGATCCTTTTGATTTCGGCCGTTGTTTTTTCGGTGACATTGGAGTCATCGAGCGATGACTTCACAAAGTCCGGATCGGCGGCGGCGCGCACCACCTGATTGCCGCCGGTGACGTAACCGGCAAGCGCCAAAGTCGGCAGCAACAAAGCGACGGTGAAGAACAGCGGCCGCCAATTCGGGTACCAGCGCTTGGTGCGGAGCCAATAATGCATGCCGACGCAGGCATGGGTCCAGATGACGGTCACCGCCGTGACCTGCACCAGGCCGAGCCATGGCGAAACCAGCCACTGGCCGATGAAGATCGTGTTGTAGAATGTGTTGACGTCGAGCGCCTTTTCGGCGATCCGCGTCCCCACCACGTGCTGCATCAAAAGAAAGGGGATGCACAACCCGAGCGCGACTTGCGCCCATTCCCAGCGGCTTAGCCGCAACGAACGCCGGATATAGATCGACCACAGCGCATTGGCGTAGTGGGTCAGGAAAGCCGCCACCAGCAAAATCGAGCCGATCGGCGTCCGCCAGGGATACATCAGGATCTTCAGGGCCGTCTCCGCGGTGTCGAACGACACCAGGAGAAAACTGTGCGCGGTCAGGTGGCAGACCACGAAGGAAAGCATCACCAGCGCGCTCGCGAGCCGCAACCGGCCGCGCCAGATCCGATGGTCCCAATTCCAATAATGTCCCGGCATCGGCATGGTCTCGGGCTGCGACGAATCGGAGCGCTGGACGAAGACTGCCTGAAACCACCAAAAATTCCCTGCCGACGCAATTATGGAGGCTTCGCGACCGGCAGATGGCCGCTGCGCTTCACCGTAACGGGTTCATGACGCTGGGATTTTCCGATTTCGGCCGGTAAAGGCCATGACGCGCTCGGCCTTAGCGGCTGCCGCCTGCGACCCGCAGCGGCGGCCGTGTTACCGCCGCCCCGGCGGGCGCACGCGCGGTTGAGCCGGTATCGGGCGCGGCCGGATCGGTGCGGAAGAAGGCCACGCTCTGGCTCATTCCGGCCGACTGTTCCTCCAGCGTTTTCGCTGCCGCCGTATTCTGTTCCACCAGCGCCGAATTCTGCTGGCTCACTTCATCCATCTGGGTCAGCGCTTTATTGACCTGTTCCAAGCCGGAAGCCTGTTCCGCGCTGGCCGCCGCAATGTCACCCACGATAGCCACGATCTGCTTGATCGAACCGACAATCTCACTCAACGATGAACCGGCCTCGTTGACCAGGCGCACGCCGTTCTGGACTTCGCCCGAGCTCGTGCTGATCAGATTTTTAATGTCTTTTGCGGCTTGCGACGAACGCTGCGCCAGGCTGCGCACCTCGGATGCCACGACGGCGAAGCCGCGACCGGCATCGCCAGCCCGGGCCGCCTCGACCGCGGCATTGAGCGCCAATAGATTTGTCTGCCGCGCGATCTCGTCGATGACTCCGATGATGTCGCCGATCTTGCGCGAGGAGTCTTCGATCCGCGCCATCGCCGTGACCGCATCGGCCACCACCGTGCCGCCGCGGTCGGCAACCTGTTGCGAGCCCGACGTCAGCTCATTGGCGCGCTGCGCATTCTCGGCGTTCTTTTTGACGGTCGCGGAAATCTGCTCCATCGCGGCGGACGTCTGCTCGAGGCTCGCCGTCTGCTCCTCGGTCCGCTGCGACAGGTCGGTCGTGCTGGCCGAGATCTCGGCGGCCGCACTCCTGACCTCGCGTGTTGCGCCGGCGACCTCGGTTACGAACTTGGCAAAACTGTCGCACAATGCGTTCATCACAGTGGCGAGCGTGAGCATAAAGGCCTGTTTGCCCTCGACGGCGATCCGCTGGGTCAGGTCGCCCGCAACAGCAGCGGCCACGACCCGATTCACGTCTTCCTCGATCGTCACCTCGGTGGTCCGATTGCGCCATTCGACCACGATGCCGGAGCGCTCGCCCTTGGCATCGAGCACGGGAACGGCGATCAGCTGAAACAATTCGCCTGCGATGCCGAGCCGCACTTCGTGCGGACCGGTCAATCCGTCGAGGATTTTTCTTATCCGTCCCGGGTCCCTATGAAACACATCGATCGATTGCCCCATCAGGCAGCTTGAATCGAATTGCGGCAGCTCTTGGCGAATCTTCGCTTCCGCCGCCCTAAACATCTCGAGCATCGTCGAATTCATGTAGATGATATTGTAGTCGTTGTCCGCGATCATCATGTTCGACTTGGAGCAGTCGAGCGCGGAGCGGACGCGCAGATTGGCGGCTGCAGCCGCCAGCGTTGCCGCCTCCATCTTTTTCTTTTCTACGTCGGCCCGGTTTTTCTCGATCGCGACCTTGCGGAAGTGCTCGAGCGCACCGAAGACGACGCCAATCTCGTCGCTGCGGCCGCCGTCGTCGATATCGATATCGAGCGCACCGTCTGTCAGCGCGATCGTCGCCGCATTGAGCTTGCGCATCCGGCCGGTAATGCTGCGCGCCGAGAAAAACGCGAGACCGACGACGAGCAACACGATGGGAATACCGATACCGCCCGCCGTCTTCACCGCGTGCTCGCGCTCGGCGGCGATATCGTCGTTATAGACACCGGTGCCGATGATCCATCCCCAGGGCTTGAACAGCGCCACATAGGATGTCTTCTCGACAGGTTTGTCGAAGCCGGGCTTCGGCCACATGTAATCGACAAAACCCGAGCCGTTTTGGCCGGCGACTTTGGCGAACTCGACGAAGAGCGCCAAGCCGTTCGGGTCTTTGATTGCCGCCAGATCCTTGCCGTCGAGATCCGGCCGCACCGGGTGCATCACCATGGTGGGATGCAGATCGTTGATCCAGAAATAATTGTCGCCTTGATAGCGCAGCTTGCCGACCGCCGCGGCGGCGTGGGCCTTGGCCTCGGCTTCGGGGAGTTGCCCGTCCTTGGCGAGTTCGTATTGCGCACTGATCAGGCTCAACGCCGTTTCCACGAGCCCCTTCAATTCCTGCTGGCGGCGCGACTTCAGGGCGTCGAATTCCAGCGACAACAGCAACCAGGCCGTGACGCACAATCCGACCGTGAACACCACGACGATGCCGTAAAGCCGGGTGCGAATCCCCAACGTCATGAGCCGATGCCCCAACAAGCGCAGGCGCCGACGAAATTGCTCTCGCCGCGTCCATAGAGGCACTAGGCCGGGAAGCCGTTAAAATCAGATTTTAATTTGTCCTTTGCGCCACGCGGCTTAACTTAGGTTAGCAATTTCAGGGTGCGGACGCAGGCCGGAACCGATGCAGTCCCGCGCGCGCAAGGCTTGCCGATCGTCGCGCGCCTCCCGTCGTTACGCCGCGGCGACCTTCTTTACCGGGTGTTGGGCGAGCATCTGGCTCAGCTCGCGCATCGGCACCGGCGGGCTGTAATAAAAGCCCTGGACGTCGGTGCAGCCGAGACTGCGCACGAGATCGAGTTGCGCTCGCGTTTCGACGCCCTCGGCGGTGGTCGTCATGCCGAGGCTGTCGGCAAGGCCGGCGACGGCATGAACGATGGCGTCGGCTTCGGAACTGTCGCCGAGCCCCTTGATGAAGCAGCGGTCAATCTTGATCTTGTCGAACGGAAAACTGCGCAGATAGCTCAGCGACGAATAGCCGGTGCCGAAATCATCCATCGAGATGCGGATGCCCAGTGCACGCAGTTGATGCAGCGTGCGCAGGTTCACTTCGCTGTTCTGCATCAGCACCGCCTCGGTGATTTCGAGCTCGAGCCGATGCGGCGACAGCCGCGACGAGGCGAGCGCGCTCAACACCGTGGGCAGCAAATTCTTGCTCCCCAATTGCGTCGGCGACAGATTGACCGCGACGCAGATATTGTCGGGCCATTTGGCGGCGTCCTCGCAGGCCCAGCGGATCACGCGCTCTCCGAGCGCCACGATCAATCCGATTTCCTCCGCGACGGGAATGAATTCCGTGGGCGATACCATGCCCCGCTCCGGGTGATGCCAGCGCAGCAAGGCCTCGCAGCAGCACACCTCGCCTTTGTCCAGATTTATCACCGGCTGATAATGGAGTTCGAACTGATTGTCGTCGAACGCCTGACGCAGCGCGACTTCGAGCGCGCGGCGGTCCTTCATGCGGGCGTCCATGTGCGGCTCGAAAAACCGGTAGATGCCGCGGCCGCTCGCTTTGGCGCCATAGAGCGCCATGTCGGCGTTCTTGAGAAGCTCATTGGCGTCGCTGCCGTCGGTCGGCGCCAAGGCGATGCCGATGCTGGCATCGATCACCACCAAGTGGCCGTGCAGATCGTAGGGCGCCTTGACGGCTTCGGAGATGCGGCGGGCGAGCCGCGCGGCGTCGGTGGCGTCGCCGATATTGGTCTGGATAATGAAGAACTCGTCGCCGCCGACGCGCGAAATCGTGTCGTTCGCCGCAACGCAATGGCGCAACCGGTCACCCACCGCACGTAACAGCTCGTCGCCGGTCGGATGGCCGAGCGAATTGTTGACGTTCTTGAACAGATCGAGGTCGAGATAGAGCACGGCGAGCTTGTGGCCGAGTTCGACCTGCGCCAGCGCCTCGTTGAGACGCTCGCGCAATAGAACGCGGTTCGGCAGGTCGGTCAGCGCGTCGTGACGCGCCATATGGGCGATCTTCATTTCCGCGCGCCGCCGTTCGGTGATGTCTTCGTGGGTCGCCACCCAGCCGCCGCCCGCCATGGGCTACGTTGACGAACGCGATGGTGCGGCCGTCGTCCAGCTACCAGGAAGCTGGTCGTCAGGCCCGCTTTGATCGCCGCGCAAAGCGTCGCGCATATTGCGCGGGGTCTCCCGAGAAGGTGCCGTTGGCGGCTCGGCGATCGATCAGATGCCGCAGAGTATGGCCCGGCTCGAGTTCGTCGGGCTCGAGGCGATACATCTCGATGTAACGCGGATTGCAAATGACGAGGCGGGTATCGCCGTCGAACATCACGAGGCCCTGAGACATATTGGAGATGGCCGCGTTGAAGCGCATGTTCTGCGCTTGCAAATCCGCTTCCCGCGCCCGCAGCTCCTCGGTGCGCTCGATCACCAGCCGCTCGAGGTTGCGCTGGACCGCATCGATCTCTTCGATCATCAGGGACATCGACCGGTCGGTGCGCCGCCGGTCGCGGTCGAGTTCGTCATACGCGCCGCTGACGAGTTCGGAAAGGCTGCTCCATGTCGAGCGATCCGGTCTCGGCGGACGCCTTGGCGATCTGCTGGGCAAACAGCCTGTGCACGACGGGGCCCTTTCCAGCGCAATGCTGGTTCAGGCAACCTCGGCCAAAGTGGTGACCGTCATTGTCTGATTATGCAATTCGCAAACGCCGGATGTGGCGTGAGGCGAAATCTCGCCGTAGGAATAGAACCCGAGCCGTAGCGTATTCGCCCCGAGTTCCGCTCCCGCCGCTTCGGTCTCGTCGGTGGTGCGCTGGCCCATCAGCAATCGCCGGCCGATGCAGCTGACCAGAATGGAGAACCGCTGGTCGATCGGGCATCCTTCGCGAGGCCGGTGCGCGCCTGCCGCGCCGCATCCGCAGCCCCGGCCGCCAGCCGGTCGAAGGTTCCGCGCATCAATTGTGCCGTCCAGCCTTGCGGAACGTCGCCGGCGAAGGTCATCGAACGGGCGTCGCGGTCGACTGCGAGCACAGTGCGCACGACCGCCGTATCTGGCCGCTCGACGTCGAAAACCTGGATCGGAAACAACAGGGCCGAGCCCGGCAGGCCCTTCGACTCTTCGGGTCCGAGATAGCGCTCGTAGAGATCGAGCGCCGGCTCGCCATCGAGTTCGAACAGGACGTTGCCGACCGACTTCGTGACCTCCCGGCACGGCCCGAACAGGTCCCATCCTCCGGCGCTGCCATGACCGACGCGGATGGCGGAGCCATAGAAACCCACCGCCGCGACCACGCCGGACGTGGCGCACAATTGCCACCGACCAGCGTTTCCTTGAAGTCGGCGCCGTCGCCGGCTAGCCCGCCGGTCAAAGGAATTTTCGAGCCGGTGACCCCGGTGATCCCGGCGACGAGTTCGCTGCCATTGACGTTCAAGCCGTCGGACAGCACGAACATGCCGGCGAGA
>CAVOKR010000021.1:0-14687 GCA_963696555.1 uncultured Alphaproteobacteria bacterium
GCTGTCATATTTGCTTTGACCACCATGTATTTATATTTTATTCTATGTAGATCAGCATCATATGCATCATGCATTTTGCTTATGTTTTGAAAATAGCTAATTAATGTAGTCCGGTACTCGGCCATTTCAAATGTTATTGCCTGGATGTCAGGATGTTATATATATTGCTGCCGGATCTGTCTCATCAGCAGGTCATTGTGATGAGCACTTTGCATCACATTGCCGAGCTGCTGAAAAATTTTTATTTTCCATTAGCCGCTGTGCATCGTCGGCCAACGTGTTCTGATTATCACTGCTGTGATCATGCAGATGGATGTTGCATCCAAGTCCATTGTCAGCTCAACCCGATCCAGCTACCGCCCGACGCTCTGCACGAGGTCTTGCCCAACACCGACCACATTTCTGTCACTCGGACACCTCAGTGGAGCACGGGTCATCGCAAGGATCTTCGTGCTGCTGACCACTATCTGGAGCACGGTGATTTTTTTGCATGTGCCGACGGGTGGCCCGTTGTCGGTTTTGACTTCGGGTTGCAGCTCGGTTCATAGGAGCCAACCGACTAGGGCCAGGTGACGTGGACATTGTCTGGGCTATTCCGATATCCCCATAGGACTTTGTCCTGTTGTTTGGGTGCACGGGCACCTCCTCCTCGGTCACACATCCAAGGCCTCAGGCTGTGCTTATATATTGACATCACTATTGAGAACCGTTGGAATGTAATCTGGAGATGTCATACTGGTCCTCTGGTCAAATGTGATGCTGTCGCAATGTGGTTTGGTACTCCTTGATGTCACCGTCCACGGAGCCCTTCATCATTGTCATCATCTTTCAATTTCCATTTGTCATTAATGCCTCCAAAGTGGTCTGGCAAATCCGTTTGCTTGTCGTATTTGTTTTGTGGCCAGCGGTGATCTTTAGAGGAGACAGCGGATTTTGTTGATTGCGAGGTTTAGCCATTCATGTACAACTCCATGTTGGCAGGAGGAAACAATGCCGCTCATGGAGAGTTGTGGCGGTGAAAATTTGCAAACCGACCTTCGACGGTTGTTGGGATGCTCGGGGAGGCGACAGAGTCTTGATGTTGGACGACAACTTCAGCGTCATCATCTGGCGGATATGGAGATGTTGTGGTGCTGCAGGAACACTGACAGCCTGTCTGGAGCACTCGCCATGCCCGAGCACGCCTTTATAGGGCACATGACGATGTCGATGTCCGCCACTGACTTCAACATTTCCCCGAGCAGATGCGGCTGAATTCCGGATCCGGCGGAGGCAAAATTAATTGGTTCAGGCTTGCCTTTACATAGCTGACGTTTTCTTGAAGTCATTCCGCCGGAAGCGCTGGGATTTACCGCCAACAATTCAGGGCTCGTGAAAAGCAAGGCGATGGGGGCGAGGCGACCACTCGGGTCGTAGCCGAGGTTCTTGTAGAGCGCGGCTGCCGTCACCAGAGGGCTTGGCGGGTCGCAAAAGCGTATAGCCGTCTGGCTCGGCATTCGCGACGAACGCTGCGCCGACCGTTCCGCCAGCGCCACCGGGACTGTTTCAATGATGACGGGTTGTCCGAACTTGTTGATAATGACCCGAGCTGACGATACAAAATCTCGCCAGGAATGCTGGGGGAAATGGCACGATCACCGAGATGATCCGAGCCGGATAGGTTTCCGAGCGAAGCTGGTGATGTTGAACCCCGTGGCTGACGCCGCAACAGCAAGCGCCAACGCTCGCCTGGTGAGCATGGCTGCCTCCAATCGTGCCATTCCTTCGCGATCTCCAGTCCAGGCTGCGCGCCTTTTGATTAGCTGACAAGTTCACTTTATTGATATAAGCATAGCCATTCAGCTAAGGAACGAAACGATGCAATTGGCAGACCGCATCGGCCGCCGCCTGAAGCTGCGTGAACTTCACATCCTGCTGGCGGTCGCAGAGCGCGGAAGCATGGCGAAAGCCGCGCACGACCTCGCCATTTCCCAGCCTGTCGTATCGAAGACGATTGCAGACCTCGAGCACACGCTGGGGGTCCGGCTGCTGGATCGCAGCCGCCAGGGTATTGAGCCGACACCCTATGGCCGAGCGCTGCTCCGGCGCAGCTTTGCGGCATTCGACGAACTGCGGGAAGGCGTCAAGGAGATCGAATTTCTGACCAAACCGACAACAGGTGATGTGCGCGTCGGTGCATTGGTCGCCGCGGTCGCTGGGCTGTTGCCAAGCGTCATCGATCGGATGCGCAATCGATATCCGCACTTCACTATTCACGTAACGCAATTGCTCACCAGTCCCGCCGTGTACGAGACACTGCGACATCGCTCCGTCGATTTCATCATTGGGCGTATCGTGAATAGGGTGCACGAGAAGGACCTGGACATCGAAATCTTGTTCGACGAACCCCTGTTCATCGTGGCAGGAGCGCGGAGCCGATGGGCGAACCGTCGCAAGATCACGCTCGCCGATCTCCTCGATGAGCCATGGATTCTTCCAGACCCTGAAACTGAAGTCGGATCGCTCGTTGCCGCTCTCTTTCAAGCGAGTGGGTTGGAAATTCCGCGACCGGCCGTTGTTGGCAACGCACTGGAAATGTACTGGGCTCTGCTCGCAACAGGCAAATTCTTAACGGCCCTACCTCGATCAGTGCTGCGGTTCAGCGTCCAGCGACCTACGATCAAGGTCTTGCCGGTCAAGCTGGCGGTTCAACCCAAGCCCGTTGGAATTGTGACCCTGAGGAACCGAACTCTCAATCCGGCGGCGCAGCTTTTCATTGATTGCGTGCGCGACGTGGCAAAACCGCTCTCGAAACCATAAGCGAACCGAACGTAACAGGTGTGCCCGCGCCTTGCGATGTCCGCAATGGAATGGTCCGGCCGTGCTCCTGCCCCGCCAGCGATGGAAACCGGCCAGGGGCGCCAAAGACCTGGCCGTTGACGGCTTTGGGCCAATGGCGCCATATCGCGCGGCAGAAAAACACATCGCTATTCGGTCAGATCGTCGGCGCGGGAAGGAGCGTCGGTGGCAACTAGACCCACCATTCCGCGTTTGGCATTTATTTCAGTGGCTTCAAAGAAGGGGTAGTTCCGTCATACCGACTTAGCGGTCGGAATTACTCCGGTAGCCCGAGCCTTCGCAGGTTCTCCGCCATGCGATCGGTCGCTCCAAAGGTAAAGACCATCGCCTCCCTGAATTTCGAGATCGTGAAGTCGGGGTAGCTCCGCAGCAATTCTGCAACAGCGGCATTTGCCTCTTCGATCCGGCCCGCGCCCGACAACGCTCCCGCCAGATGCCGATAGAGCCATCGGGCGTTGGGCCGCTCCTGCAGCGCGCGCCGGTACATCTCCACTGCCTTGTCGTATTCGCCAAGCAATTCGTAACTAGAGCCAAAGCCAACATAGTTGTTGAAATTCATCGGATCGAGCGGGCTGAGACGAAGCGCACGCTCGAAGTGGCCGATCGCCTCGCGGGGCCGTTCCGAATAATTCTCGACCCAGCCGAGCCGGTGCCACGCCCAAGCGGCATTGGGATCGAGCGCGAGAGCGCGCTCCAGCAGGATGCGCGCGGTGCCAAGATTGCGGACAAAGGTGTGCACCGCCCCAAGCACCGCCAGGATGATCGGATCGTCGCCGCCCAGCTCCGCGGCCCGCTCAGCCAACGCCCGGGCTTTGGCCTGGCTCCCAGCGATATCCTCGACAAAATTGTAGACCGAGCGCTGGGCGTGGCACCAGCCCGCAAGCGACAGCGCCAACGGATAGTTCGGATCGATCGCCAGCGCCTTTTCGAGAAGGTCAAGCGCCTTGGTGCTTTCCTCCTTCTCGAGTACCCACACATGGGGCATCGCCCGCATGGTGTAATCGTAGCAGCTTAAGTCCTGCGGCCGCTTGCGCTGAGAGCGTTCAATCTCGGCAATGCGGATCGAGGGCTGGATGGCGCCCGCCAGTTGTTCCGTGATGCGATCCTGCAAGTCGAATATGTCGTCCATCGTGCCGTCGTAGCGTGAACTCCAGACATGCGATCCGGTCTCGGTCTCGACCAACTGCGCGGTGATGCGCAGGCGGTTGCCGCCTTTCTGTACGCTGCCTTCGAGCACATAGGCGACGCCGAGTTCCTTGCCGATGTCGCGTACGTTCGCGGCACGGCCCTTGTAGGTGAACGCGGATTGGCGGGCGATGACGAAAAACGAGCGGATGCGGGACAACGCCGCAGTGATCGCCTCGACGATACCGTCCGCGAGGTAATTTGTCCCGGCTCGGCCGATATGTTGTCGAACGGCAGAACAACGATCGATGGCTTATCGGGAAGCTCGAGATGCTCTCGCGAAATCCCGGGGCCGCCCGCCGGCCCGCCGTCGGGCCGGATGACGTATACCCGCAGCGGGCTAGCGATATTCTTGAGATTCCTGGCTGCCTCCTGTCCTCGAAATTTGCGTCGAGCTTGCCGCGTAACGTACCGATGTGCGTCTTCAGAAATGCGACGGCGCCCGGGGTCAGCGATACCTTCCAAGCGGGCGGCGATGTTGACACCATCACCAAAAATATCGCCGTCCTCGATGACGATGTCGCCGATGTGGACGCCGATGCGAAATTCGATGCGCGTGCCCTGGGACACGTCGGCATTACGTTCGGTCATACCCGCATTGAATGGCGATCGCACAGCGCACGGCATCGACAGCACTGGCAAACTCGATCAGTATTCCATCGCCCGTCGTCTTTACGATGCGGCCGGAATGCTCGGCAATCTTGGTGTCGAGGAATTCACGGCGATGCAGACTTGAGGCGCGCAAGCGTGCCCTCCTCGTCATCGCCGATAAGCCGGCTGTAGCCGGCGACATCGGCGGCGAGGATGGCCGTCAGCCGTCGTTGTACGCGATCCTCGGCCATTCAATTGCCCCGCGCCAAGGATTGATCGTTGAGCTTATGACCCTGCGCACCAGAGTGTCCATCTCGGGACGCAAGGCGCGTCCCAACGCCCGTATAATATGGGAATGGGCGGTCTGTCGTCTTCGTCCCGCCAACGCGATAAGGTGGCGGGGCTTTAGCAGGAGACGCCCATGGCGAGGTTTAACAGTATTCTAGAGACGGTCGGCAACACGCCGGTGGTGCGGATCAATCGGCTGGCGCCGCCCGGCGTGAACCTGTTCGTCAAGATCGAGGCATTCAATCCGCTGGGCTCGGTCAAGGATCGCCTGGCGCTGGGCGTGATCGAGGCTGCCGAGAAGTCGGGCGAACTCAAGCCGGGGCAGACGGTGATCGAGGCGACGAGCGGTAACACCGGGATCGGCCTTGCCATGGTGTGCGCCGAAGGGCTACCCGCTGGTCGCGGTCATGCCCGAGCAGTTCAGCGTCGAGCGGCGTCGGCTCATGCGTTTCCTCGGCGCCAAGGTGGTGCTGACACCGGCGGCCGGACGCGCCTATGGCATGGTGGTCAAGGCGGTCGAGCTCGCCAAGACGCACGGCTGGTTCCTGACCCGCCAGTTCGAGAACGAGGCTAATGCCGACATCCACTCGCGCACCACGGCGCGGGAAATCATCGACGACTTCAGGGGCGAGAGGCTCGATTACTGGGTGACCGGCTACGGCACCGGCGGCACGCTGAAGGGCGTCTCGCGCGTGCTCGCCAAGGAAATGCCCAGACACCAAGATCGTCGTGTGCGAGCCCGAGGATGCGCCACTCCTTCGCAGCGGTCAGAAGCAAAGCGCAATCCGATGGATCGCCCGCGGCTGCGCATCCGCGCCTTCAAGCCGCATCCGATGCAGGGCTGGACGCCGGACTTCATTCCGAAACTGACCGAGCGACGCCGTTGACCTGAGGGTCATCGAGCGGATCATTCCGATTGCAGGCGCCGAGCGCATTCGCTGCAGCCGCGAACTGGCAAGAAAGGAGGGCATCTTCGTCGGCATCACCGCGGGCGCGACCTTTGCGGGCGCTCTGCAAGGTTGCGGCAGAGGCGCCGAAGGGATCGACCATACTGTGCATGCTGCCGGACACGGGCGAGCGATATCTGAGCACGCCATTGTTCGCCAACATACCAGCGGAGATGACCGAAGAAGAGATCAAGATCTCACGTTCGACGCCGAGCCACCAGTTTTCGGCTCAAGCATAACGAGCGTAACAGCGGCAAGCGGAAAACTACGGCGAAAACATTTCAGCCGACCGGTCGGCAAGCGTGGTCTATTGTTGGGCGAGAGCAGTGTTGTGCAGCACAGCAAAATAGGGCGGCGCAGGTCGGCTCAGGGTCCAAAGGCGACATGGCGCAGTCAGTTCGTGATGTCCGCAGTACCCCGGGTAGCAGACGTTGAGCGCGACAGGCCGAAAATCGCGCATGCAGCCGTGTTTTGCCTAAGGCGGTCGATCTCTCTATTGCTTTTCCGCCCCGTTCGTCCGGAATATCGACACAATGTTGGCTGGGCCTCGGTTGGAGTAGAGATTTGGTCTCCGACTGGCTTGGCGTAAATCCGAATTCCGATGCAATACGCATCATGATTTCCGCCTGGCGATTGGCGATGGAGACGTACGGCGATTGGATCGGAAATCCTGACGGGGAATTGACCATCGTGCCAAACTTCTGAATTGCTTCCGTCGCCTCAGCCCACAGCGCGTAGGCGCCGCAATAGGCACCGAGTGCCGCGCGATCGAGCGTGGTCAAAAGCCTTAGTTTCGATTCGCTTGCAAGGCGGTCCCACTCTCTCCGCGCGACTGGACCAAGTTCGGCAGGACAGTCCGGACCCCCGGCTCCGGCTTCGGCTCATGCATGTTCAGGGGACGCTTTCCCGGATTTCCGGTCAGCAATTTCATTCGGGTAGGTTTTGGACGCCGGCCGCGCATCTCATGTCTCCGGAGCTGTGGCGCCTGCGCGGCAACGTCGTCGAACGGACGTCCAAGCTTCGGTGCAATGCCGCGTTAATGCCCTCTAACGTCGCCTCTTCATCGACGAGAAGTACGGCAGATAGACCGTCGATCGATCCGCGAATAGAGCTGATAAAGCGGTCGCGTCGCGACGCGCCCCCGTCAGCTCGCGAAGTACGGATAAGATACTTGTTAATCCAATAAACGCCGCACAAATCGCCAT
Source organism: uncultured Alphaproteobacteria bacterium (assembly GCA_963696555.1). Classification (GTDB taxonomy): domain Bacteria; phylum Pseudomonadota; class Alphaproteobacteria; order Rhizobiales; family Xanthobacteraceae; genus BOG-931. The sequence goes on from CAVOKR010000021.1 coordinate 7,055, forward strand.
CTAGCAATGGCAGCACAAAATTGAGGCACAACCTAGCCGACCCCATCCCTGCCGTAATCGGGGATAACGCGCGAGGTCGAGGGCGCCGCCGTAACAGCCGCGAACGGACGCGTGCAGTCGTGAACGTCCTTCGCTCCACAATCCGGGCCCGCCTCTGCGTGCCGCGTCGGCAACGCCAAACCCCAGCGGGTCGTCGCCCGTTTCCGTGAGGCCTGATTTAATAGCCTGATCTTGCAGTTGTTGGTGAGAAAATCGCCAAGCAAGACGGATTCGAACTTGGTTTAATTTGGGATGCTAAAAGCGTCCAATCTGCTTGGGTTTGCAAAACCGTACTTTTGGACAAAAGTACTGAACTTCAGAGAAAAAGGGCTTGAGAGAGACAGATTTCGGCCGCCACCGCGTGATCGAAGTCCAGAGGTAAACGTCCGGCTAAGCCAAAAACAGCCGCTTCCATCGCCAACTGTTCTTGCGGAGAACTGGTTTGTAATAGGGGACTGGCGGAGGGAGTGGGATTCGAACCCACGATACGGTTTCCCGTATACACGCTTTCCAAGCGAGCGCCTTCAGCCACTCGGCCATCCCTCCGGAGCGCGGAAGCGAGCGCAATATAGCGGCCGGGTCTCGAGTTACAACCCGCGCGGACAAGACCGTCGCTCCGGCACAAATCGCGGCAATGCCTGAATCCGCGGCAAACCGGCCAGTGGAACTTTCGCCCGGCCTCACCGTTATTCCGCCAGTCCTGACGAGGCGACACAGGAGGAAGTCATGGGACGCGGGCTATTGCTGTGGCTCCTCGGCATTCCACTGCCGATCATTCTTCTGATCTGGGTGCTTGGCGGCCTTCACGGCTGATATTGCCAAGCCAAATATAGGCGACGTCGACGTGAGTGTGCGGAGGCCCGGCGCGAGCCGGGCCTCTTGCTGTGCGCTCCATCGCTTCCGCCGGCGCGTCGCCTTGCCCTACATTAGCGGCATGAGTCTCGCCCGACGACGAGTATCTCGATCCGCCCCGATCCGCTCGACCCGCGCCTGACCGAGCGCGTCAAAGGCATCGACCAGACCGGCGCCGCGATCGAGACCGCGGTGACGGTCGAGCGCGCGCTGACGATCTTCCTCAATGCGCAGGAGATCGTCACCGCGATGACCATCAACGATCATCCCGAATATCTGGCGCTCGGCTATCTGCTCAACCAGAACATGCTGCTGCCGGACGACATCGTCACCGGCGTCGATTACGACGAGGAACTGTCGGTCGTCGTCGTGCGCACCAAGCGCAAGACCAATTACGAGAAGAAGCTCAAGAAGAAGGTGCAGACCTCCGGCTGCGCGCAGGGCACCGTGTTCGGCGATCTGATGGAGGCGCTGGAGAACGTCACGCTGCCGAAGGCGGAACTGCGCACCTCGTGGCTCTATACGCTCGCCCACAAGATCAACACCACGCCGTCGCTTTATCTCGAAGCCGGCGCCATCCACGGCTGCGTGCTGGCGGTCAAGGATCGGCCGCTGGTCTATATGGAAGACGTCGGCCGCCACAACGCCGTCGACAAGATCGCCGGCTGGATGTTCAAGAACCGCGTCGGCGCGGCCGACAAGATTTTCTACACCACCGGCCGGCTCACCTCCGAGATGGTGATCAAGACGGTGCGCATGGGCATTCCGATCCTGATCTCGCGCTCCGGCTTCACCGCCTGGGGCGTCGAGCTGGCGCGCAAGGCCAACCTGACGCTGATCGGCCGCGCCCGCGGCAAGCGCTTCATCGCGCTCGCCGGCGAAGACCGCATCGTGTTCGACCAGGACCTCGCTTATGTCGAGGAAGAAAGCGCCAAGCACCGCCGCAAGGCCGCGGTGCACGACGATTAAGCCGAAACGCGCGTGAGCATGCCTCCTACTCTCGGCCTGGTCCTCGCCGGCGGCCTGGCGCGCCGCATGGGCGGCGGCGACAAGGCGCGCATCCGCATCGGCGGCGCGACCATCCTGCAGCGCGTGCTCGCCTGCATCGGCCCGCAATGCGACGGCATCATCATCAACGCCAACGGCGATCCGGCGCGCTTCGCCGATACCGGCCTGCCGGTCGTCGCCGACAGCGTGCCGGATTTTGCCGGCCCGCTTGCCGGCATCCTCGCCGGGCTCGATTGGGCGGCGCGCGCACGCGCCGGCTGCCGAATGGCTCTTGAGCGTGCCGGGCGATTGTCCGTTCCTGCCGAAAGATCTGGTGGCGCGCCTGCACGAGGCGCGCATCGCGGCCGGCGACGCCGCTCGCCTGCGCGCGCTCGGGCGAATGGCGCCATCCGGTCGTCGCGCTGTGGCCGGTGGCGCTGCGCGAGGATTTGCGCCGCGCGCTGGTCGACGAAGGCTTGCGCAAGATCGAGATCTGGACCGCGCGTCACGGCGTCGCCATCGCCGATTGGCCGGCCGCGCCGGTCGATCCGTTCTTCAACGTCAACACGCCGGAAGACGCCGCGCGCGCCACGGATATCGCCGCGCAATATCCCGACGTCTAACCGACCAGCGACGCGTAAGAGAGAAAGCCCACCGTCGCGCCGGGCTCGACTTGGTCACGTCCTCGCCGAGTTCGGCGAGGCCGTCGGTCTCGGTGAGCGAGGTGAGCACGCCGGCGCCGTCCTGCTCGTATTTGACGGCTTCGACGACGCCGTCGGCCGCCGCGCGCAGCGCGACGCGGACATATTCGCGCCGGCCTTTGCGTTTCTTGTAGGAGAACGTCGCCCGCACCGGCAGGGCGAGGAGCGGCTCGGGCAAGGCGCCGGCAGAGCCGCAGCAGCAACGGCCGCACCACGCGCACGAAGGTGACAAACACCGCGACCGGATTTCCCGGCAGGCCGACGAAAGCCGCGCCGTCGCCGCTCGTGCCGCTCGGGATCACGCCCATCGCCACCGGCCGGCCGGGTTTGATCGCGACGCGCCAGAACACCAGCCGGCCGATGCTTTCGATCGGCGTCGCGCACATGGTCGGCCTCGCCGGTCGAGACGCCGCCCGAGGTCAGCACCAGGTCGTGATCGGCGGCCGCCGCGGCGAGCGCGCGCTTAAGCTCGCTCGGATCGTCGCTCAGGATGCCGAGATCGGTCACTTCGGCGTCAAAGCGCGCCAGCAATCCCGCCAGCAGATAGCGGTTGGAATCGTACAGCGCACGCGCGCGGCAAAGCAGCGCCCGGCTCGACGATCTCGTCGCCGGTCGAGAACAGCGCGACGCGCACCCGGCGGCGCACCGTAAGCTTGGTGAGGCCGAGCGCGGCGGCGAGCGCCACGTGCTGCACGGCAAGCCGCCGGCCGGCCGGCATGGCAATCGCGCCTGCCCGCATGTCTTCGCCGGCAAGCCGGCGGTTGGCGCCGCGCTTCAAGCCTGGCGGCACGACGACGCTGCCGCCCTCGACGCGGCAATCCTCCTGCATGAATACGGTATCGGCGCCCGCCGGCATCGGCGCGCCGGTAAAGATGCGGATCGCCTCGCCGGGGTTCACGCGCATGCGTCGCGGCATGACCGGCGGCGACCCGATCGACGATGGCGAGGCGCTTGTCGCCGTCGGCTGTGAGATCGTCGCCGCGCACCGCATAGCCGTCGACGGCGGAATTATCGAACGGCGGCACGTTGACCGGCGCGACGACATCTTCGGCGAGCACGCGGCCCAGCGCTTCGCGCAACGTCACGGTCTCGCGGCCGTCGACCGGCGCGACCCGCTCGGCGATCAGCCGCTCGGCTTCGGCGACCGGAAGCAGCGGGCCGTCAAAGGCGAAGCAATCGTCGCTGAGCTGCGCCATCACGGTTTGCTCCCGCGCCGGCGCGATCTGCTCGCGCGGCAGCGCCTCGGCCTGCAAGACGTTGGCGATCGCCTCGATGTCGTCGAGCATCAGCACCGGCACCTGCGCCTGCGGCAGCGGCGCGTCGGTGGCGATGGCGACGATGCAATCGTCGTCGGGATGCAGCAGCGGCTTGCCGACGGCGGCGCGATAGACTTCGAGCTTCGGATGCGCGTGGCGCTTGAAACCCTCGACGATCACGAGATCGACCGGGCTCAGCTTCTGCCAGCATGTCGGTCAGCGGCGGCTCGGTTCCTGCTCGTCCTGCCCAGTTCGTGGACGATGGCCCAGCGCCGGCTCGAGACGATCGCGACTTCGCTGGCGCCGGCCTGCCGGTGCAGCCAGGAATCCTTGCCCGGCTGGTCGGTATCGAACTCATGATGCGCGTGCTTGACGGTCGCGACTTTCAGGCCGCGCCCGACCAGCACCGGAATCACCTTGGTGACCAGCGTCGTCTTGCCGGAACCGCTCCAGCCCGCGAGACCGATGATGCGCATGGCTGTCATTAATATATGGCTCATGGCTCAGCCGGTTCCATGCCCAGCGCGCGGATGCGGGCGCGGGTTGCTTCATCGCGCAATGCGGCCAGGAAGGCCTGCACCGCCGGCCGCTCGCGGCGCGCCTCGACCAGCAGAAAATCATAGTGCTCCGGCGCGATCGGCAGGAAGCGCGAGCCCGTACATGCGCGCCACCGGCTCGATCGCGACGCCCCAATCGGCGCGGTTTTGCGCGATCGCCGCGGCGACCGCGTTATGCGAGCGCGGCTGATTGGCATAGCCGGCCGGCCGCGCGCCGCGCAGCAGGCCGTCGACCAGCACGCGCGTGCCGGAGCCGGCATTGCGGTTGACCATCAGCACCGCGGGATCGGCAAGCGCGGCCTTCAGCGCGGCGTCCGCGCGTGCCGCCGTCGAAACGCGCGTCGCCGGGGCGAAAGACAAAGCCCTGCATCCGCCGCCAGCCGGGCACCAGCGCCAGGCCGGGCGACAGCAGATGTTTGTTGTAGATGCCGGTCGCCGGATCGACGAGATGAACCGGCGCCACATCGCATTCGCCGCGGCTTGCGCGCGTTAACGCCGCCGAGACTGCCGACGGCGATGGTGCGCGCGCGAAAGCCGCGCTCGGCGAGCGCGCCGACCACGACGTCGAGCGCGACATCGTGGCTGCCCATGATGACGAGATCCGGCGCGCGCTCGCTTTCGCCGATCAGCGTCACTTCGGCGTTGGTGTCGGCATCGAGCGCCGAAGCGAGCGCGTCGATCGCCAAAAAACCGTCGGCCTGGGAAAAAGCGGTGACCGCGCCGGAGCCTTTGCCGGTCGGAAACGCGATCGGACCGTCACTGCCGGCGACCAGCGACACCAGCACGAATTCCTCGCGGCCGAGCTCGGACGCGATCCGCACCGGCACGCGCGCCGTGACGGTTTTCGCAGCTTCCGGCGACAGCCCGGCGCGGGCGCGAATCAGCGGCGCGACGAAAGCGTGAAAGGTGAAAATCGCCGAGGTCGGAAATCCCGGCAGCACGATCAGCGGCTTGTCGCCGATCACCGCGAGGCACAGCGGCTTGCCGGGCTTGAGCGCCACGCCGTGCACCAGAATGCCGGGCGTGACCGAGCCGCGACACGATGCGATGCGACAGGTCGCCGGCGCCCTTCGAGGTGCCGCCGGAGAGCACGACCATGTCGCAGGACTGCGAGCGCCGTGCGCATGGCGAGTTCGAGCGCGACCTCCTCGTCCGGAAACGCGCCGAACGGCACCGGTTCGCCGCCAGCTTCGACGATGGCGGCCGCAATGATGGCGCCGTTGCTGTCATAGACGCCGCCGGCGTGCAGCGGCTGGCCCGGCTCGACCAGTTCGTCGCCGGTCGACAGCACGGCGACGCGCGGGCGGCGCACCACATCGAGCTGCGGCAAGGCCGCAGGCCGCCAGCATGCCGATCTCGCGCGAGCCGATTCGGGTGCCGCGGCGCAGCAGCGTCTCGCCGCGCGCGATGTCGGAGCCGGCATAGGAAATGAACTGCCCGCTCGCCGCGCGCGCGGCGCAGATCGATCGCCGGCGCCGTCGTCGTGCTCGATCAGTTCGGTCTGCTCGATCATCACCACCGCGTCGGCGCCGCGCGGAATGACGCCGCCGGTCGCGATCGCGGTCGCGGTGCCGGGCTTCACTTCGAGCGCCGGCGCGACGCCGCAGGCGATCACTTCGGCGTTGAGCGCAAGCCGCTTCGGCGCGCCGTCGCTGGCGCCGGCGGTATCGGCGGCGCGCACGGCAAAGCCGTCGACATTGGAGCGATCGAACGGCGGCGCGTCGACCGGCGCGATCACGTCGGCCGCAAGCACGCGGGTCGAGCGCCGCGGCGAGCGGCACAGTCTCGCCGCGAAGCGGCGAACGATCGATGCAGGCCTCGAAACGCCGGCGCGCTTCCTCGGCGGACACCACTTCAAGGAATTGCTCCTGCCGCGCGGCGCGGCGCACCGCGTCGAGGATCGCTGAGCGCGGCTCTGGCTCCGGTTCGGGTCTTATGGCCATGGCGTCACCGCGACTTGCGTACCTGCTGCAAAACCTTCGCTGTCGGCGGGAACGACGATCCAGCCGTCGCTGCGCGCCAGCGCCGTAAACGACAGATAACCGGAGCCGAGCGGCTCCGCCATGCCGTCGGCGCAACTCACCGGAATGAGTTCGGTCATGCCGATGGTCGACGTCGACTTTGCGCTTGAGCGGCATGACCGTCGGCGTGTCGTCGACGCTGCCGCCGGCAAGTTTGGCGACGAGATGACGCCCGATCAGAAGCCACAGCGCCAGAGCGGCATCGATCCGGCCGGGCATCAGCAGCACCGGCCGCTCGCCGGCAAAGCCGAAGGCCGCCGTCTCGCCGGGCGAAACCGCAATGCCGTGCGCCTCGACCCGGCCGAGCCGCGCCAATGTCTGCACGCTCTCGTCATCGCGGCCGCTGCCGGTGCCGCCGATCGCGATCACCGCGTCGGCTTCATCGCGCGCCAATGCTTCATGCAGGTCCGTCAGTTCGCCGTGGATGGTCGCACCGGATTTGCCGACAAGGCGCGCCAGCATCGCAAGGCCGGCATCGATCAGCGGCGTCGTTGCGGCGCGGCCGCGCGCGATCCAGATGCGCGGCTCGCGCACGTTCAATTCGGCAAAACCGACCGCCGCGGCGACCGCGCTGTCGATGTCGCGCATTCGTTCGCCGGCGCGGCGCAAGACGGTCTGCGCCGCGGCGTCGCCGCCGGCCGGCAATATGCCCTGGCCGGTCAGGACGGGCGACGATCACCTCGACCCGCTCGCCGCGCTGGGTGATGGCATCGAGCGGCGCCACCGCATCGGTTCCACGCGGCAAGGATTGGCCGGCTTCGATCCACTGCGGCAGCGCCGGCAGGAGCGCCGGCGCATACGGGCCCGCATCGGCGACCGCCGCCGCTTCGACCGCAAATCCGTCGGAGAGCGCGATCGAGCTCGTGGGACGCTCCGCCGTCACGATATCGTCCGCGAGCGTAAAACCCGCCGCCGCCGCGGTTGCGCATTTTCGCGCTTTGACGGGACTGACACGCGATTCAATAAGCGCGAGGATGGCGCGCAGCGGCGTCAGCCGCGAAATGCGCTGAAGGCCGGAATGCCGGCTGGAATGCTGGTTGCTGGTGTCTTTGGCCATCGCCGTTATGATAAGGACGTTTGAGTGAATCTACAACTCCCGCATGAAATGACCGAAAAGACGCTCAATCTGCGCGGCCTCAAATGCCCGCTGCCGGCGCTGCGCACCAGGAAGGCGCTCGGCCAGGCGCAGTCCGGCGATATTTTGATCGTGGAATGCACCG
>CAVOKR010000022.1:0-16439 GCA_963696555.1 uncultured Alphaproteobacteria bacterium
ATACGGTGCGGCCGAGCTTGACCAATTCGCGCGCATGAGTGTCGGGCGGCAGGCCGAGCAGCATGGCAAGCCGGCGGTAATTGGCGAGGCCGCCGGTGAAGACGCTGCGGCAGCGCGCATTGGCGCCGTAGTCGCGGATATTGTTGAACAGAAGAGCGGGACCGTCGGCGGCGCCCTGCGCCAGCCGCGCGATGGTGCCCAGTTCGACATTCCAATCGACCTCGGCATCGACGCGCTGCAATTCGCCGGCGCCATCGAGCGCCTTGAGCCAGCCGCGCAAATCGCCGTACGCTACCGGCTTTCGTTCTGGGGTCATGGATTGTCCTGGTCCTGAAAAGAGGCGCCTTTCTGGGCTTTACATCCGCGCGCTGTCAATCTTGCCGCCCGCATTACCGAGCCGCGTCGCACGCGCATCCCACCCCGCGCAGCGGGGAGGGGGGACCGCACGAAGTGCGGTGGGAGGGGCTTCTGAACTCGACGCTGCGTTGCCCTTGCAAGGAAATGAAAGCGTCATCGCTGCGATCCCCTTGAAGCACCTGTGGCGCGTTGAGGTCGTCGCCCCCCCACCACCCTTCGGGTGGTCCCCCTCCCCCACTATCGTGGGGGCGGATGAGCGCCATTGTTCTCGCGGCGCATACGCGCGCCGAGTTCTGCAATCTCCAGCCACGTGAAGCGCGAACCTTGGGTTTACGAACCAAAACAGAGCGGTGGGTCTCCGCTTTTTCGTTCGCCTCACCCCCTTCGCCAAATAAATCCAAGGAAGCGGAACGCCGACAAACGCTGATCCGTATCCTCCGCACCATCGGGTGCGGCTCTGCCCTTTTGGGGCAGCTCGTCTGTCGGCGTCCCACCACGGCTCTCGCCAAAGGGAGTCGTCGTCCCTAAGGCTCAGCTCCAGGCCAGGCTTCCTGGGACGCGGTCTGAGTAGGTGTTACCTACCATCGCCTGTCCCAGCCCAGGGGACACTCCCCGCCCCGGTCATAGTGCCGGGGGACTGATGCCCGAAGCTGCCCGAGGGCGAAGTGTATGGCCCCGCCCGCAGGCACCGCACTCGCCCCGACCGCCGAAGAGTACCCTCCCCGGCGGCGTCCTTGGTGAGCGAGATTCGCAGCGGCGATTGTCTGCCACTTGACAATTATCCGAGGCCATGGCAATATCTCCCTACGCTAAGGCTCAAGGGCAGAACGTCATGGCAAAGCGCCCGAAACCAGTCCCGCAGATGACTACAGCCCAGTTTGAGGTGCGTTTCCCAATCGGGGACGACGCGGCTTGCCTCAATTACCTTGTCGCTCGGCGCTGGCCGGAAGGCGTCCACTGTCCGCGCTGCGGCAATGCGGACCTGTACGACGCCTCTAGCTACAAGCCGTTTCATTGGCAGTGCAAAGCCTGCGACAAGAACGGCTATCGGTTCTCTGCGCTTGTCGGGACGATCTTCGCGAACACCAAAAAGCCCCTCCGTGACTGGTTCCGGGTCGCCCATTTCATGTTTGCCAGCAAGAAGGGAATGAGCGCCCTCCAAATTCAACGCATGATGGGTTTCGGCTGTTACGAGACGGCCCATTCCATGTGCCACAAAATCCGCGCGGCACTGATCCAGCCGGAAGTAAAACTTGGCGGCATCGTCGAGATGGACGAAACGTGGGTAGGCGGCAAGGATTACAACAAGCATTGGCACAAGCGCAGCCACAAGAGCGGCGTCGGTTCGAACAAAACCCCGATCATTGGCGCGGTGGAGCGGCAGGGCAACGTCATCGCCAAGGTACTTAGCCGGGTGACGGCCCAAGACGTGATCGATTTCGTGAACGAAGCCGTATCCAACAAGGTTAGCTTGCTGGCGACAAACTCTTGGCCGGGATACAGCGACTACCTGCGGCACTTCCCGCACGCCAAGGTCGATCACCACAAAAAACAATACGTCGTCGGCGCGGTTCACACGAATACGATTGAGGGCTTTTGGAGCATCTTCAAGCGCGGTGTGGTCGGCACGTTCCACAAAATGAGCGCCAAATATATGCCGCTGTACGTCGCCGAGTTTCAGTTCCGTTACAACAACCGCATGAACCCCGATATGTTCGGGACCGCGATAGCAGGCTGCTGAGGCGTGGTCACTGGTCACCGTCTCAGCTAGAGACGAAAGAGGCCAGCAAACAGGAATCGGAGCAATTGGAACTGCCATTTGGCTAATTCTTCCAGGCCAGTAACAATTTTGCCACAACGCAAAGCGCAATGAATATCTGCACCGCTATTATAGAGATGCAGTTACTTTGGAACGAAGTTCTTTCCGGAACTTCGGATGAAGCAGCAACCCACAAAGTGCTTATTTGGGTGTCATTAGCAGGGGAAATATTAGTTGCTATTGGCATATTACTGGAAATAGAGCGACCGCTTAATTGCAAAAAGATACTGTCGTTTGTTGCGGTCATAACCGGAGTGATTCTTAGCGCGGCTGGAACGTTATTGCTGTTGAATTTTGACGAAAGCATTAGCTCATTACAGCAATCAAAAATCATCGCGTTAGAAACCCCGCGTATCCTTTCTAGGGATGCTGAAAAACGCTTGGTGGATAAAATTTCGGCTTTCCCCGGCACGCCGTACGTCTGGGTGCAGGTGGCAGAGATAGAAGTGATATTTGAGAGGGCATTCCTTCGCGCGCTGAAGAGCGCCGGATGGAAGGGCGACAACGCCGGTGTTGAGAAGGGCGACGACGCCGCCAAGGAAGAATTAGCGGCAGCGGACGCTAAGGGCATTCGGATTTGGTACGGTTCGAGTCGCGCGGGCGAACTCAAGCAGCCCTCTGAAGCTCTTAGGGATGCGCTCAATGATGAAAAGTTGACCGCAAGCGCCGGAGAGACGCCGGCAAACGCTGAACTGCCTCCAGAAATGATCCACATACAAATCGGCACAAGGCAGTAGACGAAAGCCTTGTGCCAAATTGCCAGCCTGTCACGCACGGGTAGGATAGGCGTCCTACTACCATTGTCAACTGCCCGATATTCGCCTTCGCAGCTTATGTAACCGAAAAGGGGACGTCTGTCAAGCGTCGTCCCTGTTATGGAGACAACAAAAAGGGTTGGGTGCCGGCCTAGCGTAATCCACCAGCCGTCATCCGGTCTCCGAGGACCGGCAAGTTACGGCTAATCCGTTCGGACTTAATTTGCGCTCACAGTGGGAGACGTGCGCCTTCCGCGTACCGCCTATCCGCCATTCGATCGCTGAGTATCGGGGAATTAAGCTTCTCGTCGCCCTACCCTTACCGCCCCCCTCACTCCCGCCCCGCCACCACCACCAGCCGCTTCACTTCCCCGTTCAGATAGGCCTGCAGGAACGCATCATAGTCCTTGAACGAGACGCAGCCGTTGGAATTGCCGTTGGGGCCGAGCATGTAGCTGTGGGCGAGGAGGCCGGAGCGGCCGAACACTTTGCTTTCGTCGACCGGGGTGAGGCGGAGCGCGCGCACGCCGTGGAACGACGCCTCGCGCTCGGTGAGGTCGTAGACGTCGGGCGGGGTGACGCCACGCATGCGGACGTCGGCGTGGCGCGGATCGTCGAGGAGATCGCCGTAGCCCGAATGGGCTTCGAGCCGTCTTCCGTCCGGCAGATAAACCGTATGCGCGGAAATGTCGTAGACCGCGGTCTGCGCGCCGTAGCGGCCCGAGCCCTGGCCGTTGCTCGCGACGCCGTCATCGGCCGACGCGTAGGCAAGCGACAGCGGCGACGGTTTGCCGAACAGTCTTTCGAACAGGCCCGGCTCGGCCGGCGCGCTTTCGGCATGCTCGGCTTGGCTGTCGCGCAGGAGCGCGGTGCGGACCTGCGACGCCGGCCGCTGCGCCTGAGTTTCGCGCGACGCCTGGACGATCTCACGGGCGGCAGGCGGCGGCGCGGCCGCGACTTTCGGTTGCGCTTGCGGCAGCGGATTGCCGGCGAACATCCGCTTCACAAAATTTTCCGGCGCGGCGCCGAGCGCGCGCGGATCGAACCAGGCCAGCGTGCCCGGTACCGATGAATTCGCGGCACCAGCCGTGGGCTGCGCCACGGCGAGCTTGTCGCCGCGCCCGTCAGCCCGATCGAGCCTGTCGCCGCGGCTCGGCGCGATCTCGGTCTGATCGGCGTCTTGATCGACATAATCTTCTGCAGCGAGATTCGCTCCGGTCAAATCGCGGCCGGCAAGATTGGTGTAGAGTGTCCACGCGCAAAGCAGCGCGACACAGCCGAGCGCCGTGCCGCCCAGCATGCGCTGCGGGCGCGCCTGGCGCGACGACGATCCGCGATAAAAGTCCTGCGAACTAAGACGCGACGCGTACTCGAACGTCATTCCCCTCGCACCCACAACGACGATCGCTTCTCCAAGCAGCATGCGGCGGCCGCACCCGTGGCCCACCGCGATGGAAAAGCGTGTCAGACGCCCCGTTATCGACCGAAGCTGTCGCGAAGCATCCCCAGATGCCGCGCCGCTTCCCTGGGGGATTATTGAGGCGGTATTTAGTTAATTTCAGCTAAAAACGGAGGCAGTTGTGGGCATGGTTAATCGACCATGCACCAAGCCATGTTCAGCAACGCCGATCTACGGTAGTTTTGGGGCATGGGCCTGACACCTTCATGGCCAGGGGAACTATTGATGAGCAATAATGCTTCGCTTTCGCTCGCCGAGCTCGATGCCCGCATCGCCATCTTGCGCGACAATATCCGCCAGCTGATCGAGCAGGCCGCGGCCTATTCGGGCGCCGGAGACGAAGCGCGCGCCGCGGATCGTCTCGCGCAGCAGAACGAAGAGCTGGAGAAGCTCGTCAAGCAGCGAGAGGCGCTGGGGAAATAGCAGCGCCTCGATCTAGCCTGGTACGCTGATCGAGGCATGGGCCTCGCTCAAGAGCTTCCGCAAGAAGGACGGAGGCGACAACGACCGCGAGGGTGGAGGCCGCAACGCTGAGCGCAACTTCCACAAGGAGAAGCGTTCAAACGAGACGCACCAGAGCACGACCGACCCACAAGCCCGGCTTTACCGGAAGGGCGACGGACAGCCGGCCAAGCTTTGCTACATGGGGCATGCCTTGATTGAGAACCGCAACGGGCTGGCGGTTGGCGGCGGCGTCAGCCAGGCCAGTGGCACCGCCGAGCGGGAGACGGCGCTGGCGCTCATTGATGGTCGCCATCGCAGAAGGCGGATCACGCTCGGTGCCGACAAGAGCTATGACGTCGTGCAGTTCGTGCACGATCTGCGAGATCGATGGGTCACGCCGCACATCGCGATCGACGGGCACCTCAGCAAGACCGGCGTCCCTCGCAAGACGGCGGTCGACGGACGCACCACGCGTCATGTCGGCTATGGCATCAGTCAGCGTTGTCGCAAACGGATCGAAGAAGTGTTCGGCTGGATCAAGAGCTCCGCGGGTCTGGCCAAGGTGAAGCTGCGGGGCCGCGACCGGGTCGATGCCGCTTTTACGCTGGCGCTTGCGGCCTATAACCTAATTCGCCTGCCCAAGCTGTTGGCGGTGCCAACATGAGTGTGCGCGGCAAGTGGCGCATCACGCAAACCCCGGATCACGACATGGCGGGGCCGGGTTCTTACATCCAGTTCAACAAAGATGGCGGCGAATTCGCCTTGGATTGCCTCACGGGGTCAATCCATGGCCGCTGCGAAGGCGATGCCGTCGAGTTCACATGGAGTGGTAGCGACGAGATGGACCCCGCAAACGGCCACGGTTGGGCAGAGATCGAGGACGACGGCTCTCTCGAAGGTGAGATCTGTCTCGAAGGCGACGATATTCCCTTCATCGCGCGCCGATCGGCTACTTCTTCAACAGCCTGCTAGCGCTCTCCCGCTTGCGGGAGAGGGTTGCGTGAGGGCTTGCGGACGCGACGAGACGCGGCGCCAGTTACTTACGCTCACCTGCTTCGCTGCGCTCGCGTCTTCCCGCGTAAACGGGAGATGGGAATTACTTTCACTCCGCCTTCAGTCCCGCATCCTTGATGACCTTGCCCCACTTCGCCATCTCGTCCTTGAAGAAGGCTTCGCATTCGTCAGGCGAATTGCCGATCGGCACGTAAGCCATCGCGGCGAGCTTGTCCTTGACGTCGGGGGTTGCGAGACCTTCGACGATCAGGCGATGCAGTGCGGCGACGATGTCCTTCGGCGTGCCCTTCGGCACCACCACGGCGGTCCAGGTCGCGCCCTCGACCTCCGGATAGCCCGCCTCCGCCATGGTCGGGGTGTCGGGCAACGTCGGCGCGCGGGTCTTGCCGGTGACCGCGAGCGCGCGCAGCCCGCCGGACTTGATCAGCGGCACCGCGGGGGCCAGCGCGCCGAACGAGATCGGGGTATGGCCGGCGACGGTCGCTTCGACCGCGGGCCCGCCGCCGCCGAACGGCACGTGCACGAGATCAAGGTTCAGGGAAAGCGCAAACAGCGCGCCGGTGAGCTGCGGCGGCGTGCCAGTGCCCGGCGACGCATAGCTTTCCTTGCCCGGATTGGCGCGGATCCACGCCACCAGTTCTTTGACGCTCTGCGCCGGCACCGCGGGATTGATCGCCAGCACCACCGGCGTCGCGGCGCCCACCGTCACGGCGTCAAAGTCTTTCAGCGGGTCGAAGCCGGCATTGACGAACAAAAATGGATTGTTGGTGAGATTGCCGCCGGTCACCAAGAGCGTATAGCCGTCGGCCGGCGATTGCGCCGCCCGCACCGCGCCGACATTGCCGCCGGCGCCGGGCACGTTCTCGATGAAGAAATTCTTGCCGGTGGATTCAGTGAGTTTTTGCGCGATCAGGCGCGCGAACAGATCGGTCGGACCGCCGGGCGCGAAGCCGACGATGACCTTCACGGGCCGCGCCGGCCAGGTCTCGGCATGAGCAGACGGCATAGCGGCGCTGAGAAAACTCGCCGCAATGCCGGCGACGAACAGATAGCCACATTTGATCGGCATCGAATCCCCTCCCTTGCTGCGCTTTTCTAATCGGGCCGCGCGGCGACGGCAGATTAGCCCGGCGCGCACCGTCCAGCATAGAGCACGCGGTTTCCGAGCCGCGCGTGTAGTCTTTGACGGCCGCAGGACGCTTGCTAAGGTCTCGGGCGTCGCGGAACCGATGATCATGAGCAAGCGCAGTAGCGTCGCCTTTTTCGCTGCGGTTCTGCTGCCTGGGAGCTTAATTCTGGGCAGTGTCGCGTTTGCCGCCAACGGGCAGAACGGCTCAGCCCTCGCTCACGGCGACATCGATCAAACCATCGCCGACGACAGCGCAGCGATCAGACGCGCGCCCCAAGATGTGGCCGGTTATGTGGGCCGGGCCTTGGCCTATTTCCGCCAAGGCGATCGCGACCGGGCGATTATCGACTTCGCCGTCGCCGAACGGCTGGACGGCGCAAAAGCGGATGAGATCGCGGCCGGCAATCCCGACTTCGCGCAAATTGCCGCCATGGCGCGCGGCACACCTTCCGCGGCGGCGCCCGGCGATGCGGCGAATGCCGCCGTGGCGAACCTCGGCCCGTTCTGCCCCACGCGTGAGACCGCGCACGAAGGCTATGCGCTGGTCAATATGCAGCAACGGCGCAAGCAGCAAGTCGATCCGTCGAACAGCGACGTGGTGACCAACGAATATTTCGTCGAGGACGAGCGCGCCATGAGCGCGACCTATTACAAGGGACTGTTGATCGTCTTCGCCTCGTTCCTGTCGAGCTACATCAACAGCTACGACATCGATTACACCCGGCTCGCCGATTACCGGATCGGGGAGGAAACGCGCTATCGCGCCTCGAGCATGACGCTCGACGGCAAGGTCAGGGACTACAGCGTCGAGCGGCGGGTCACGGCGCAGGAGACATTGGCCGTCGGCGACTGCAGTTTCGACACCGTCGTCATCGAGGCGCAATCGCTCTATCCGGACGGAACGAAAACGCTGGCACGGTCCAATTTCAGCCCCGCGCTCGGCATGAGCCTTCGTCTCGTCAGCACGACCGAGGGCTCCGATCCGGTCGAGGTGAGCTACGACCGGATCGTGCCGCTGCGCCGCTGACGGCTTATTTCGGCAGCGGCTTGCCGTTGGTTTCCGGCAGGAACGGCACGACCACAAAGCCCAGCACGTAGATGCAGGCGATGGTCATCGCGGCGCGGGCGAAGCCGCCGAATTGCACGATCAAGACGCCGGCGAACAACGGACCCAGGAAGGCGATGAAGCGCGGCGCGTTGAAGGTAAACGCGAGTCCCGTGGCGCGCGAGCGGGTCGGGAACAATTCCGGCAGCCACACCGCCATCCAGGAATATTGCCCGAGGGTGAAGAACGCATTCACCGCCGCGGCGACCAACAGCAGCGTCAGATCCTGCGTCCACAGAAACAGCACCGGCGTCATCACGAAGGCGAGCGCGAAATAGATCATCGTGACCGGCTTGCGGCCGAAGGCATCGGCGAGAAAGCCCAGACTGACATAGCCGCAGATGGCGCCGAAATTATACGCCATGCCCGCATAGCTCGCCCATTGCGCGCCGGGCAGGCCGGCCTTGGTCGCGACCGAGGCGACGTAGGGCGGCACCCAGGACGAGATGCCCCACCAGGCGAGCGTCGTAGTGAGCGACATCAGGAACACGATGATGGTGCGGCCGCGGGTTTCCGGCTCAGCGAAGAGATCGGCGACCGTGAAGCGGGTCAGCGCCGTTTCATCGGCCGTCAGAGTGGCGCCCGAATCCTTGCGGGCGTTAGCGGCACGCCGCCGCGCGTCGGTCGCCTGCCACACCGCGGATTCGTCGATCGAGGTTCTCATCCACAGCGTGAGCAGTGCCGGCAGGATGCCGATGACGAACATGTAGCGCCAGGCATCGGGGCCGAAGCCCGAGACGAACAGCCAGATGAAGGAAGCGAGGAAAAAACCGATGCCGAGGCCGCATTGCATCAGGCCCGCGCCTTTGCCGCGCGCGTTCTCGGGCCACAGCTCCGCCATCATCGACGAGCCGGTCGACCATTCCGAGCCGATCGCGATGCCGACCAGAAAGCGCAACAGCGCAAAGGAAATCCAGTTGAACGAAAACGCGGTCAGCCCCGTCAGCACCGAATAGCCGAGGATGGCGTAGATCATCGTGCGCTTGCGGCCGATATAGTCGGCCAGAATGCCGCCGCAGAGGCCGCCGATGCCCCAGCCCAGAAGCGTGATCGCCACCACGGTGCCGGCGTAAGCGGGGATCTGGGCATATTGCGACGGATCGAGCAGCGCATGCATCGCCGGCCCAAGCGTGAGGAGCAACGCATAGGTCTCGTAGCCGTCGAACAGCCAGCCGAGATTGGCGGCGAACAACGTGCGCCACTGGCTCGCGGTCAGCGAGCGATACCAAGGCGCGGTGCCGGCGGTGATGTCCGTCATATGGTCCTCCCCCAATGCTCAGGCGATCGGCAGGTTGATCCTGCTTCGGCGCGGTTTGGCCGCGCCGTTGTCACCTGGTTGTCATGTCAGAGCCTAGCGTAAAGATCGCGCCAAGTCACAGCGTAAGTCACGGCGCGGCGGCGGCCGGCGCGGCAAAAGCCGCGGCCAATCGCGCGGCAAATTGTCGTTCCATTTCCTTGGCCTTGGAGCGCAGCACCGGCTGGCCGAGGCTGCCGAGCTTGCCGGTGAGGGCCGCGTCGACCTCATAGTCGATCCGCGTGCCGGTGCCGCCATCGACGGGCTCGTCGCTGAGCCGCGTCAACGCGGTGGCGGTGAGGCGGCCGACAATGCCGAGCGGGGTGCCTTCGACCTTGGCCTCGATCTCGGCGGGCGGCGTAGCGCGCACCACTTCGACTGAGACTTTGAAACGGAACTTCATATAGGCGACCTTGGTCTCGAACACGGCCGCGTAAACATCGGGCGCGGTCTCGTTTAGTTCGCTGACGCCGTCGACGCAGGAGGCAAAAAACCGTGCATCGCGCACCGCCTTGTAGACTTCGGCGCGCGGCGCCTTGACGGTCAATTGTCCGGTGAATTTCATCTGTACTCGGCCTGTAAAAAGGCACTCACGCGCGCAGCGCCGTAAGCATGTCTTTGATGTATTCGTCGGCGCTCGAAATCACCAGCATCATCGCATGCGGCCGCAATTGCGCGAGCATTTTCGACAGCATCTCGTCGCTCGACGCGGCGCCCCCCAGGATGAGCGCCGTGGTCATGACGTGCTTGACGCTGCAGGCCTCGCCGATGATCGCCGCCGCCGCGGCATTTTCGCCGGCGCTCGCCACCATGACGACGAGATCGGCAAAATCGACCTCGGCGATCAGATCCTTGGTGCGGCCGGCAAGATCGTTAAGCCAGCCGCCCATCGAAAAGCGCTCGCCCGCAAGCGGCGCCGATGAGAACGCCGAAGCGGTGAGAAAGCTCGCGCGCTGCCAGGGCGCCTGGGCGAGTTCCTTGACCACACGCTCGCTCGGCGCGTCGAGCGCGATCACCTTGACGGCGCGCGGCTTCGAGTTCGGGCTTGCGACGCGGAATTTTGCCTCCGCCGCCGAACTCATCCGGGCCGATTCACTCTGCATGCTCGATCTCCGCCAATGTGGGCATTATAGCGGGCGGCGCCGGATATTTCATTATCCGCCGCATCTTGTATAACGGCCCCCGCATTTGCCGGTTTCACCCAAAATAGCCGCCCGAACGCATCATGTCCGACGTCACCCAATCCACCAAACGCCTCGAACTCTGCAGCACCGCCGACGTCGCCCCGGGCTCGGCGCTGAAGGTCGAGATCGGCGATCTGGCGCTCGCCGTGTTCAATGTCGGCGGCGAATTCTACGTCACCGACGACGCCTGCACTCACGGGCCGGGCTCGCTGTCGGAAGGCTTTATCGAGGACGACGTCGTCGAGTGCAATTTCCACAACGGCCAGTTCAATATCCGTAGCGGCGAGGTGGTGTCGCCGCCCTGCATGGTGCCGGTCAAGACCTACGCGGTGACGGTGATCGACGACAAGGTGACGATCGAGGCGTGAGGCCCGGCAAGGCCTGCGGAATTGGGATGCGGCCCATCCGGCCGCCCCGCGGTTTTGTGGTTGACGAAGCCCGCGGCCCCGGCTTGTTAGTTGCCAACAAAATTGATGGAGGATCGCCCGATGTCGAGGACCAGAGCGCCGTTCCGCGCCGACGTGGTCGGCAGCATTCTGCGCACCGCGCCGCTCAAGGAAGCGCGCGCCAAGCGCGATAAGGGCGAAATCACCGCGGCGCAACTCACGGCGGTCGAGGATCGCGAGATCGAAAAGATCATCAAGAAGCAGGAGGAGGTCGGGCTCAAATGCGCGACCGACGGCGAATTCCGCCGCTCCTGGTGGCATTTCGATTTCTACGGCATGTTGGACGGCGTCGAGATCGTCGAGCTCGATCACGGCATCCAGTTTCAGGGCGTGCAGACCCGGCCGCGCACGCCGCGCATCACCGGCAAGCTCGGCTTCTCCTCGCACCCGATGCTGGAGCACTTCAAGTTCCTCAAGGCGCATACCAGCGTCACGCCGAAAATGTGCATTCCGTCGCCGGCGACACTGCATTTCCGGCTCGAGCCGAACGCCGTCGATCCGAAATTCTATGCCGACCGCAGCGCCATCTTCGACGATCTCGCCAATACCTACCGGCAGGCGATCCGGGGCTTCTACGACGCCGGCTGCCGCTACCTGCAATTCGACGACACCGCCTGGGCCTATTTGTGCTCGCAAGCGGAGTTGAAGAAGGCGCGCGAACGCGGCCTCGATGCCGAGCGGCTGCAGCAGGATTATGCCCGCGTCATCAACAAGGCGCTGGAAGGCAAGCCCGCCGACATGGTGGTGACCACCCATGTCTGCCGCGGCAATTTCCGCTCGACCTGGATTTCCGAAGGCGGCTACGAGCCGGTCGCCGAGATCATGCTCGGCCAATTGAACTACGACGGCTATTTCCTCGAATACGACACGTTCGCGCGCCGGCGGCTTCGAGCCGCTGCGCTTTTTGCCCAAAGGCAACAAGATCGTGGTGCTCGGCCTCATCACCACCAAGTCCGGCACGCTCGAGAAGAAGGACGACGTCAAGCGCAGGATCGACGAGGCGACCAAATTCGCAAGCCTCGATCAGCTCGCGCTGTCGCCGCAATGCGGCTTCGCCTCGACCGAGGAAGGCAATGTGCTCGCGGAGGAGGAGCAATGGGCGAAGCTCAGGATGGTGGTCGAACTGGCGAATGAGGTGTGGGGCTGAGGCCTACCGCGAAGTCACCTGTCGTCGGCTCAGCCGCTTATGCGTGTGCACCATGAACGCCATGGCGAATAGCGGCGTCGCCAGATTGACAATCGGGATCGAGACGAAAGCGGCAATGAAGAGGCCCGCGATATAGACCGTCATGGCGTGGCGCTTGCGCATCAGCTTGGCCTCGGCCGGCGGCCGCAGCCGCATCGCCGCAAGCTCGAAGTACTCGCGGCCCAGAATGTAGGCGGTGGCGAGAAAAAAGATCACCGCGCCGAAGCCGAGAAAGAGCATGAGCGGCATCGCGCATAGGTAGATCACAAGCGCCAAGAGCGCCGTCTTCGCGCCCTCCCACGAGGCGAGCCATAACGGCAGCGCACGGCCCGGCGCATCGGCCGGATAATTCTCGCGCTCGACTTCGGCGCCGATCTCGTCAGCGAAGAAACTGCCGACCACCGCGGTCACCGCCGGCATCAAAAACACGCTGCCGGCGACGATGCCGAGGCCGGTCACGATCGATAACAGCCAGGCGAGCGCGCTCGCCGGCGCATGGGCTTGCGGCCCCAGCGTCGATTCGAGCGATGCGCCGCCCGCCCCGATCAGCTGCACGATCAGCCGATCGAGCACGATGCCGACGACGATGATCAAAGCGAGCGACAGCCCGATCGATTTCCATAATATCGCGCGCAACGGCGGCGCGAACATCTGGATAATCGAACGGATGACATCGTCGAGCATTTACCTCTCCCGGAGCGGGGGAGAGGTAACGACGGCACCCGTGAAGCACAAGGGAGTTGTCAGGCGACAGACGCTTCGGCCTCGACGACGCCCACCGCCTCCCGCACCAGCGGAACCGCCGCCACTTCGGCCGCATCGGCTACATCAGCCCATTGCAGCGCCTTGTAATCGAAGCCACGCGCGATCGTCGGTTTGACCACGTTGAAATAGGGCGAAATATCGAAGTCGCGCGGGCAGTACAGCGAGGAGTGGCGGATTTCCAAAATTTCTTCGCGGGCCTGCCGGCTGCCGGTCAGCCTCACCTTGGGCAGAATCGGATAGCGCACCGCGCGGAACGCGTCCGCGATCAGCGCTGAGCAGATCAGCCGTGTCGGGTCGCCCGAGCCGAGCGCGATCAAGCGCCGGCGCCAGCGTTGCGGCACCGGCAAGGGCAGCAGATAGCGCATCAGGTCGATGATATTTTTCAGATCATAGGCAAAGCCGATACGCTCGATCGCATAGCAGCAGACAAAAGCGCAGTCGGCCTTGCGCAACCGCACCGGCCGGCAAATCCGGGTGTGGAACTTTGTGTATTTCGACAGCGGCGCCGACACCACGCCTTCGCCAACATTGGCTTCGATCAGCACATGCGGTTCGCCGTCCGCGGTGACGCGGCCGACGAGCGGCCCGACATAAAGCGCCGCATGCGACCAGGTCGACTGCGTCAGATATTTGATGATGCCGGCGATGTGGTTGTTGCCTTCGACCAGGAGCACGTCGCCGGGCTGCAAGGACTGGCGCAACGCCTCAGGATCGCTCGGCGTGAACGGCTCGTAGCCGCGAACCGGCTTCTGCAGATAGCGGACGATCAGCCGCCCGGCGCTATCGAGCATCCTGCTCATCGTCTTTCCCTGCGCGGCCATCCTGCGCGGTTTCGTGGCGCCATTTTCCTCGTCCGCAATTTAGGGGAGCCGCATTGCGATTTGGTTCATGGCGCGTTCGCTGCAGTGCCGAACGGTTTGCCCCTAAGGCCCGGTTCGGGCAATGTGCGGCGCGACAAAAAGCGTTTTGGAAAGCATATCGCCACAAACCATGCCGCGCCTTGCGATGCCGCGATTGAGCCGACGTTCGTTCCTCGCCACCTCGGCCGCGCTTGCTGCGCGGCCGGCGCTGGGCCCGGCCATGGCTGCGACCGCGCCGCCGTCGGGGCCGCTCGACGTCGTCATCATCGGCGCCGGCGCGGCGGGCATTGCGGCGGCGCGAAATGTCGCCGCCGCCGGACGGCGCTATCTGGTGATCGAGGCGACCGATCATGTCGGCGGCCGCTGCGCCACTGATACCAAGAGCCTCGGCGTGCCGTTCGATCGCGGCGCGCATTGGATCTATTTGCCCGACGTCAATCCGGTGACGAAACTGGCGCCGCGCCACGGCCTCGATGTCTATCCGGCGCCCCCGAGCCAGAAAGTCCGCATCGGCCGCCGCTTTGCCCGCGAAGGCGAGCTCGAGGATTTCCTCAGCGCCCAGGTCCGCGCCACCCGCGCCATCGATGATGTCGCGCGCAAGGCGGATGTTCCCTCCGAGCAGGCGGTGCCGAACGATCTGGGCGACTGGCGCTCGACGGTGGAATTCGTGCTTGGCCCCTACGCTTGCGCCAAGGATCTGACGCAAGTCTCGTCGTTCGATTTCGCGCACTCAGCCGAGCGCAACACCGCGGCATTCTGCAAACAGGGCTTTGGCGCGCTTTTGGCAGGACTAGCGCAAGGGCTCGCCGTGCAGCTCTCGACGCCGGCCAAGACCGTCAGCAATCGCAACGGCATCGCGGTGGAAACCCCAAAGGGCACGATCGCGGCGCGCACCGCCATCGTCACCGTGCCGACAGGCGTCGTGGCATCAGGCGGCCTGCGTTTTAATCCCGAGCTCGGCCACCATGAGATCGACGCTTTCGGGCGCATGTCGCTCGGCAGCTACGATCACATCGCGCTCGAACTTATCGGCAATCCGCTTGGCCTCGAGAGCGACGATCTGGTTTTCGAAAAATCCACCAACGCGCACACCGCGGCTCTGCTCGCCAATATTTCCGGCACGCCGCTGTGCACGATCGATGTCGCGGGTTCCTTCGGCCGCGATCTTTCGGCCCAAGGCGAGGCGGCGATGGTCGACTTCGCCGCCGAATGGCTCGCGGGCCTGTTCGGCGCCGAGATAAAAAAGTCGATCGGCCGCAAGCACGCGACGCGCTGGAATGCCGACCCCTATGCGCTCGGCGCCTGGTCGGCGGCGGTGCCCGGCAGCCAATTCGCACGGCGGCAATTTGCCGATCCTATTGCAGACGGTGTCTGGTACGCCGGCGAGGCCGCGCATGAGACGCTGTGGGGCACGGTGGGCGGCGCCTGGGAATCCGGCGAACGCGCCGCCGACGCCGTGCTGCGGCGGCTCGGCCCGCTCAAGGAGACCGCGCCCGCAGAGGCGGAAGCCAAGCCAAAGCGCACCAAACACGCGCGCGAGCGCTACGAAGCCGACGCGCCACAATATTACGGCACGCCGAATATCATGCGCGAACCGCTGCGCTAAAATTTACGCCCTCAACACACCACCGGTGCGCTTGCCGACTTCGCCGACGATCTTCGCCGCCAGCGCCTCGATCTCGGCATCCGTCATGGTCTTGTCGCGCGGCTGCAGCGTCACCGCGATGGCGATGGATTTTTTGCCGGGCTCGATGCCCTTGCCTTCATAGACGTCGAATACACTGACGCCTGCGATCAGCTTGCGATCGGCCGAAAGCGCCGCGCGCACGATATCGGCGGCTTTGACGCTGCGCTCGACCACGAAGGCAAAATCGCGCTCGACCGGCTGAAAGGCCGAGAGTTCGAGCGCGGGCTTGGCACGCGTCGGCTTTGCCTTCGCCTCCGGAATGCGTTCGAGAATGACTTCGAAACCCACCAGCGGACCGCCAGCATCGAGCGCTTCGAGCGCACTCGGATGCAACTCGCCGAAATAGCCGAGTACGTTTTGCGGGCCGATCTGAATGGTGCCGCAGCGGCCGGGATGAAACCAGGCGGGTCCCCCCGGCACCACTTGCAGCGCTTGCGGCGTGGCGCCGGCCGCCGCGAGGACGGTAAGCGCATCCGCCTTGGCGTCGAACGCATCGACCTCGCCGTCAAGCTTCTGCCAATGGCGGCCGATACCGGACGGTTTTGCCAGCGCGCGCCGTATGCCGGCGGCGGCGATGAATTGATCGGCCGGCTGGTCGCCGCGGAAAATCTGCCCAACTTCGAACAGGCCAACATCGGCAAAGCCGCGGTCGGCATTTTTTTGCGCCGCCGCCACGAGGCCTGGAATGAGGCTCGGCCGCATGTCGGAGAGATCCGCCGCGATCGGATTAGCGAGCGAAAGCTCAGGCTTGCCGCCGCCGAACATCTCGGCAGGCTTCTTGGCGATGAAAGACCAGGTCACGGCTTCGGTGAGATTACGCGCCGCAAGCGCGCGCTTCGCTTTGCGAGTGCGGACCTGGATCGGGGTCAGCACCGGTTTGCGTTGCGCCGTGCCGCGCGGAAACGGCGTCAGCGGCACGCGGTCGACCCCGACGA
>CAVOKR010000023.1:0-12508 GCA_963696555.1 uncultured Alphaproteobacteria bacterium
TCGGCGCACCGATCGCTCAGGCAATGCCTGAGCGATTCCAGCCGCGGATGCGATCGCCATAGACCTCAAAACCCTTCGGCGTGACGACGACGGTGTCTTCGAGCTTGATGAAGCCGCGCTGCGGATGTTGCAGCGTGGTTTCGACCGAAATCACCATGCCGGTTTCGAGCGGCCGCTCGGCGTCATAGGCGTCATAGGGAACCGGACCGGTATTGGTCAGCCGCGGCGCTTCGTGGCTGACGAGCCCCATGCCGTGAGCGAGGAATTCGATGTGATTGTGCAGTTTCGATTTGTGCAGCACGTCATTGGCGGCGGCGTAAATGTCCTTGCCGAGCGCGCCGGGCCGGATCGGCTTCATCGACGCCTGCTCGATGGCTTCGACTTCGGCGAGAAGATCGACCAGTTCGGCATCCGGCTCGCCGATCACGCCCATGCGCGCGACGTCGCCGATATAGCCGTGGTAATTGCCGCCGGAATCGAGCGACAGCACGTCGCCTTTCTCCCAGCGCTGATCGGACGGCGCGCGGTTGAGGCTCGATCCGGCGGCGATCAGGCAATAATCGAAGGTCAGTCCGCGCGATGGTTTCTTCGCGGCGCAGCGCTTCGGTCGAGTTCGGCCTTGGTCGCGCCGGCGCCGAAGTTCTTGAACACCGCCGCCATGGAATCGATCACCTCGTCGGAGGCGATGCGCAGCATCTCCAGTTCTTCCGGCGATTTGATGGCGCGCAGGCGCTCGAGCACGAACAGCGCGTCCTTGATCTCGGCATGGGGAAACGCCTTGCGCAGCACGGCGGCGGCATCGACCGGCAGGAAGGCCGTCTCGACACCGATGCGCTTGGCATCGGGCTTCAGCTTGCGCGCATAATCGGCGGCCTTTCTCCATCGCGTCGATGGAGCCCGAGCTTTTGTTGTTGATCTCCGCCACCCAGAACGGCTTCACCTCGTTCTGGAAATCCGGTCCATGCGGTGGCCGAAAAAACCCGCCTTTTGCGGCTCGCCTTTGGCATAGACGAAGACCGGCAGATAGCGGCTCAAGCCCATCGCGTCCATGGATTCGAAAAAGAACGCGCGATGGCCGCCGAGCAGGTATTGGACATTATGCTTCGACGTCACCACCAGAACGTCGAAGCCCGGCCTCATCCATCAGCCGGTCGAGCCGCGCGGTGTCGAAGGGGGCGGTGGTTTGCCGTTTGGTGACGTCGAGCATGATATTCCTCCTGCGCATGGTGCGACGGCCAGCCTAGCAAATCCGGCAACCCGTATGAACGCGCTCTGGCTGGCGCTGCCCTTGCCGGCCCGGCAATTGGCCGCGGTGAATGCAGCTGCAGCATCGAGCGCCAGATCACGATGTTTACGCAAAGGTTACGCGCTCGGCGGCCAAAATATCACGTATGTACAGCGCGATATGGGCTTTTCATCTTCCAGAAAGGTATTCGCACCGCTAGTGAAGTACAAGTATAAGGTGGCGGCGACAGCCATAAAAGGCGGCGCGCACGACGGCGTCATCGACGCACTTCGAGGGGAAGCCTGTGGAGACCACCGGCAGCGAGGCGCGGTGGCAAAACCGTCGCGGCATCGTTATCGCGGCATGCGCTGCGGTCGTTGCGCTCGCCGGATCGGCTTTACTGGTATTGGCGCAAGGCCCTGACGCCGACGCACGCGGCCCGCGGCCGCGCGCGCGGCCGTGCCGGTCAGCGATCGCCACCGCCTCCCGCCAGGACGTGCCGATCTATCTGACCGGGCTCGGCACGGTTCAGGCGCTGTTTACGGTCGGCATCCACGCCCAGGTCGACGGCAAGCTGCAGGACGTGTTCTTCAAGGAAGGCCAGCGGGTCAACAAGGGCGACGTGCTGGCCAAGATCGATCCGCGGCTCTACCAGGCCGCGCTCGATCAGGCCAAGGCGCGCAAGGCGCAGGACGATGCGGCGCTTGGTCGCCGCGGCAGAAGGATCTCGCCCGCTACCAGGCGCTGGTCCTGAAGAACGCCGAGACCCAGCAGAACCTCGATCTGCAGCAGGCCAAGGTCGATCAGACCAAGGCCGCGATCGACGCCGACGTCGCGGCCATCGAAACCGCGCAGACCAATCTCGACTACACCGATATCGTGGCGACCAACGACGGCCGCATGGGCATGCGCATGGTCGACCCCGGCAACATCGTTCATGCCGGCGATCAGGGCGCGATCGCGATCCTCACCCAGACCGAGCCGACCGCCGTCGTGTTCACCTTGCCGGCGCAGACCCTCGACGACGTGCGCGCAGGCCATGGCGCAGGGCGACGGTCGAGGTCGCCGCCTATGACCGCGACAATGTCCGGCTGTTGAGCACCGGCAAGCTCGCGACGATCGACAATCTGATCGATCAGGCGACGGCGACCTACCGCCTCAAGGCGATGTTCAGCAACGACGACGAAAAATTGTGGCCGGGCGAATTCGTCAATGCCCGGCTGCTTCTCGCAACCCGCAAGGACGTCGTCGTGATCCCGCCGCTTGCGGTGCAGCGCGGGCCGCACGGGCTGTTCACCTGGGTGGTCAAAGCCGGACAACACCGTCGAGCCGCGTCCGATCGCAGACCGGCACGACGACCGGCGACCGCACCATCGTCACCTCGGGCGTCAATGACGGCGACCGCGTCGTGACCGACGGCCAATACAAGCTGCAGACCAACTCGCCCGTCACCATCACCGCGCCGCACAGCACCGCGGCGCACGGGGATGCGACGTGAGCATTTCCGAACCGTTCATCCGGCGGCCGGTCGCGACCACGCTGTTGATGGCGGCGCTGGCGTTCGTCGGCATCGTCTCGTTTCCGTTCCTGCCGGTCGCGCCGCTGCCGCAGGTCGACTTCCCGACCATTCAGATCACCACGACCTGGACCGGCGCGAGCGCCGAGACCATGGCGACCTCGGTCGCCGCGCCGCTCGAACTGCAGTTCGGCCAGATCGCCGGCATCACGCAGATGACGTCGCAGAGCTCGCTCGGCGCCTCGACGATCGTCATCCAGTTCGACCTCGATCGCAACATCGATTCCGCCGCGCAGGACGTGCAGGCGGCGATCACGGTGGCGAGCAAGACAATTGCCGCAGACGCTGACGACGCCGCCGGCCTACAAGAAGGTCAATCCGGCCGATACGCCGGTGCTTCTGCTCTCGGTGCATTCCGACACCATGCCGCTGATCGACGTCGACGATTACGCCAACATCTTTCTGGCGCAGCAGATCTCGCAGGTCAGCGGCGTCGCCCAGGTCCTGGTGTTCGGCGACCGCACGCCGTCGATCCGCGTTCAGGTCGATCCCGCCAAGCTCGCCGCCAACGGCATTACGCTCGAGGAAATCCGCGGCACGCTGGTCACGTGCGACGACCAACGCCGCCAAGGGCACGATCAACGGCGACAAGATCAGCTTCACGATCGCCGCCAACGACCAGATCACCGACGCCGACAAGTTCAACGACGTCGTGCTGGCCTATCGCAACGGCGCCCCGATCCGGGTGCGCGACGTCGGCCAGGCGGTCGCCGAGCCGGTCGACCGCACCGTCGCGGCCTATCAGAACAACCAGGACGGCGTCATCCTCGCGGTCTTCAAGCAGCCCGGCGCCAACGTCATCGACACCGTCGACCAGATCAAGGCGGAACTGCCGCAGCTCACCGCGCGCATTCCGCCGGCGGTCAAGGTCGAAACCATCCTCGACCGCACCATGACCATCCGCGCCTCGGTGGCCGACGTCGAGTTCACGCTGGTCCTCACCATCTGCCTGGTGGTGCATGGTGATCCTTCTGTTCCTGCGCAATTTCTGGGCGACGCTCATTCCGAGCGTCACCGTGCCGCTGGCGCTCGCCGGCTCGTTCGCGGCGATGTATCTGATGAATTTCAGCCTCGACAACCTGTCGCTGATGGCGCTCACCATCGCGGTCGGCTTCGTGGTCGATGACGCCATCGTCGTGGTGGAAAACATCTATCGCCACGTCGAGCATGGCGAGCCGCCGTTCACCGCGGCGCTCAAGGGCTCGCGCGAGATCGGCTTTACGGTGGTGTCGATCTCCTGCTCGCTGATCGCGGTCTTCATTCCGCTGCTGCTGATGAGCGGCATCATCGGCCGGCTGTTCCGCGAATTCGCGCTGACGGTCACCGCCTCGATCGCGGTATCGGCGTTGGTATCGCTGACGCTGGCGCCGATGATGTGCTCGCGCTTCATGCAGCGCGAACCGGAGACGCATGGCCGCATCTATCGGGTGATCGAGAGCGGCTTCGACGCCATGCTGTCGTTCTACCGGCGCACGCTCGACATCGTGCTGCGCCACCAGCCGATCACGCTCGGCGTGTTCTTCGCCACCATGGCGCTGACCGTGGTCATGGCGATCGAGATTCCCGAAGGGCTTTTTCCCGATCCAGGATACCGGCATGATCCAGGGCTTCGCCGAGGCCGCGCAGCAGACTTCGCCCGACGAAATGATGCGCCTGATGCACAATCTGGGCGACGTTATCCTGCAGCGATCCGGACATCGAGGGTTTCGGCTCGCAGACCGGCTCGACCGGCAGCGCGCAATCGGCCAATACCGGCCGCTTCTTCATCACGCTCAAGCCGCGCGACGAGCGCAAGCTCAACGCCTCGCAGATCATCGACCGGTTGCGGCCGCAGCTTGCCAAGGTCGAGGGCGCCAATCTCTTTCTGCAGCCGGCGCAGGACATCAATGTCGGCGCCCGCATCGCCCGCGGCAGCTTTCAATACACCTTGCAGGACACCAATATCGACGAGCTGAACGAATGGTCGCAGAAGCTGCTGGACAAGCTGCGTACCGCTGCCGCAACTCGCCGACGTCACCAGCGATCTCGCTGGCCAATGCGCCGCGGCTGCAGATCACCATCAATCGCGACCAGGCGTCGCGCTTCGGCATTTCGCCGCAGGCGATCGACGATACGCTCAACGACGCTTTCGGCCAGCGCCAGATCACGCAATATTTCACCCAGCTCAAGACCTATTTCCTGGTGCTTGGAAATCCTGCCCGATCTGCAGAAGGACCTCTCCACGCTCGACCGGCTCTACGTCAAGTCGCCGCTGACCGGCGGCGCGGTGCCGCTTTCGTCGCTGGTCAGATGTCGACAGCAATCGGCGTCGGACCGCTGCTGATCTCGCATCAAGGCCAGTTCCCGGCGGTGACCATCACCTTCAACCTGATGCCCGGCGTCGCGCTCGGCCAGGCGGTGGACGCCGTCAATGACGCCTCGCGCGAGATCGGCATGCCGGCCGCCGATCATCCCGACCTTCCAGGGCAACGCGCAGGCGTTCCAGACCTCGCTGCGCAGCGAGCCGGCGCTGATCGGCGCCGCGCTGATCGTCGTCTACATCATTCTCGGCGTGCTCTACGAAAGCTTCATCCATCCGCTGACCATTCTGTCGACGCTGCCGTCGGCCGGCGTCGGCGCGCTGCTTGCGCTCAGTCTCGGCCACATGGACCTGTCGGTGATCGGCATCATCGGCATCATTCTGTTGATCGGCATCGTCAAGAAGAACGGCATCATGCTGGTGGATTTTGCCATCGCGGCGGAACGCGACCGGCATATGGAGCCGCTCGCGGCGATCCGCGAGGCCTGCCTGTTGCGCTTCCGCCCGATCCTGATGACCACGGCGGCAGCCATGCTGGCCGGCATTCCGCTCGCGCTCGGCAACGGCACCGGCTCGGAAATGCGCCAGCCGCTCGGCTACGCCATGGTCGGCGGCCTGGCGCTTCAGCCAGGTGCTGACGCTCTATACGACGCCGGTCGTCTATCTCTATCTCGACCGCCTGCAGACTTGGCTGTTCGGTCACCGGCCGGCTCTGGTCGAGGATGGCGAGACCGAAGAGGTCCACGCCGTGGCCGCCGAATAACGGAAGAACGTCAAGGCGCCGCCGGCGGCGCCACCACGACATCGTCCTGGCCGCTGCGGCGCAGCGCATCCGCCACAACGCCTGAGGCTTTCATCTCCTCGATGAAGGAATGCAGGAAAGCGGCGCCCGCAGGACGCCCCTTCACCATGCCCATGGCTTGCCTGATCTCCATGAACGACGGCTCGATGAGGCGCAGCCCCGGCGTTTCGTGCATGAATTTTACGATCGGCTGCCGAACCCCCGCGGCCGCTTCAAGATCGCCCGTAACGAACATTTGCATGGCTTCCGGCCCCGTCGCCGAACGAACCAGACTTGCCGCTTTCAACGCGCGCGTCAGAAAGAGATCGTAGGCCGAGCCCTTGGCGACCGCGACGCGGGTGCCCTCCCGATCGATATCGCTCATGCTTTTCGCGGCGGAACCGGCGCGCACCACGAAGTTGCCCTCGATCAGGGCATATGGCGGCGTGAACGCAACCTCTTCGGCGCGCACCGGATCGATCGCCAGGAATACGATATCGACCGCGCCGCGCTTGAACGCGTCGAAGGCTTTGCCTGCGGCATCGAAGGTCACGAGATCGACCGGCACGCCGAGGCGCTCGCCGAGCGCACGCGCCAGCTCCGGCGTCACACCGGCGGGCTTACCGGTCGCCGGATCGGTCTGCGCCAGCACGATATTTCCGAGATTGATCGAAGCGCGCAATCGTCCTGTCGGCGCCAGATCCTCAATAGCTTTCTCCGGTACGCTCATGGCGCTCCCCGCACTCCTCAAAACTAAGGCCGCAGAGCCTATCGGTAATCCGGCATAATACAAGCGGACGGTAAGTGCGCGCCGAAACCATGAACGACTGCCCGAGCCATCACCTTGCAGCTCTGATTGCGCGTCACATGCCGGGCGGCACGCTCACAGGCTCCACGACAGGGCACCGACATCGGGCGCGCGCTCCAGGGTAGCGATGGAATCGAACAGGGCCGCGGGCCGGCCCTGCCGTACGCCGGCTGTTATCGTCTCGAATTTTTCGCGCAATCCCGCGCGGTCCAGCGGGTCTTCGGGCGTGCCGGGAAATTCCTCGATCTCGTTCACGAGCTCGCGGCCATCCTTCAAGCGGACCGTCACGCGGCTGCCCAATAATTTCTGCGCCGGTGTTTGATGGCGTAATTCAAGTTTCACTTTCCGGGTTAGATCGCGAATCGCCCGATCGTTGAGCGACGTTTCGGAGAAATTGCTCGGATCGCGCGGATCGAGATAACACGCAAGCGCCACGCAAAACGGCGTTGAGTATTGCGCCATGGCGAGATCGCGCGGCTCCGGAATGTTATGATGACTGAGCATTTTTTCGCTGCCCGCGACCGTCACGCCCTCGACGTCGTCGCCCGCAAAGCCGAAACGGCTCTTGAGTTGAAGGACGGCCGTGACCGGCACATGCGCGGTGATGTGGCAGGAATAGCGCTTGAACATGATGCGCGTCGTTCTCCACTCCTCGCCCAGGCCCGCCGTGAGACGGTTGGCGTCGGCATCGCGGCAGAACACATTGAGATAGCCGAACTTGCCCTCGAGGATGGTCGCCGGACCCGCAAAACCGTCATGGGCCAGCATCGCCGCCATCACGCCGGATTGCGCACCATGGCCGAGGTGCAGCCGCTTCACCGTGCCGCCGCCCGACTTCGCGAATTCCAGCAGCCCGGACGACAGCGAGCCGGCAATTCCGAGCGCATTCGCCATTTGCTCGGCGTTCAATTTCAACAATCGGCCCGCCACAACGGCGCCGCCGAACGGTCCGGTCACGCCAGGGGAGTGGAAGCCGAGTTTCTCGACCAACTCGCGTGCCGCGTCGCCGATCCGGTGCATTGCCTCGAATCCGGCGACCAAGGCGGTAATGAATTCGGCACCTGAGACTTCTGTCTCCTGTGCCACGGCGAGCCCGGGCGGCAGCAGCGACGCACCCGGATGCACGCCCACGCTTGGCGACACCAGATTGTCCATCTCGAACGAATGCGCGAACACGCCGTTCGCGAGCGCCGCCATCGGCGCATGCACCTTGAGCGGCGTTCCAAGGACGGTGCTGCGTCCGCCCTTGCCATATTTTTCGGCATAGGCGAGCACCGGCTTCGACGACGGTACCGTGCTGCCGAACGCGCACACGCCTACAATGTCGATGATGCAGTCCTTGGCGCGCTCGACAACCGACTTGCGGGATTTGCTCGAATTTGAGCTTCACCGCGAAATCGGCGAGCGTTTGAGCGGCGGTCATCATGGGTGAGCTTTCTTTATAAGATGTCGGATAAGCGTCCTGCGCGACAGCTTAGCTACGCAGCTCGATGGCGATTTCGTCGCCTTGCGGCATGAGCGTGGTGCCGAGCTTCGTGCTGCCGGTGGAAACTTGACCGAAGACTTCGCCCTCATCTTTTAGCGGGCACAGCACGGTCTCGTTGTCGTGGTTGTGGCGGACGAATTGAAACGCGGCATTTTTGACGGCGCTGCCGTCGAAGGTCACTTTCGCCAGCATGCCGACCCAGTCGCCATGCTTGATGCCGCCATGGCCGGTATGGAAGGAAAAGCTGCCGAGACCGTAATAGATCGGCTTGCCGCGATAGCTTTCGACCGGCAGCGAATAATGCGGCCCGTGACCGAAGACCACATCGGCGCCGGCGTCGATCGCCGTATGGGCGATGTCCCGCATATACTGGAACACGGTCTGATCCACGCCCCAGTGACACGAGGCGATCACAATATCGCTCTTGGCCTTCAGCGCCGCGACGTCGTCGCCGAAACGCTGCAACGACGGCGGGTCGGCCCAGGTGACGATCGCCGGCGCCACGCCCGGCCGGTTGAGCGGGA
This sequence comes from uncultured Alphaproteobacteria bacterium, assembly GCA_963696555.1. GTDB lineage: Bacteria > Pseudomonadota > Alphaproteobacteria > Rhizobiales > Xanthobacteraceae > BOG-931. The sequence continues at coordinate 8,700 of CAVOKR010000023.1, forward strand.
TCGCGCTCGGCCCGGCCCGAAACATCGGCACCTGATAGGCGGTGTGGCCGCGGATGGTGGCAATCCCCACGGCGTTGTCGGCCGCTTCATGGTCGGTCATCCAGAACACCGAGCTGCGCTGCAGCATGCCGATGCGCAGGCCCGCCCGCTCCAGCACCACCGGCTCGCGCGCCTTTTGCAGCGTGGCGCCCGCCCCGGTATGCGGGACGCCCAGTTGATCGAGCCGCGCGATCGACGCCAAGATCGGCGCGGTGCCGTAATTGACATTGTTGGCGATACCGACCGCGGCAATGCCCGCGATTTTCAGCGCTTCGGCGGCTGCCGGCGGGGCAAAGAACCCCTCGCGGTCGAGCGCGTGAGCTGCGTCCGGCTCATAAAAACAGCACTCGAGATTGCTGAAGACGAGATCGGCCGACTTGAACTCCGCGGCGACCCGCGCGAAAGGACCGGCAGGGTCCGTGACATTCATCAGGTTGACGTCACCGGTGAGAAGAATTTTCAAGGTCATGCGGACGCAATCCCTTCTTGGTGGATTTCACTTACGATGCGATAGGCAGACAGCGCGCCATTACTCCGGCTTGATGTTGGCTTCGCGGATGACCTTGCGCCACTTCTCGGTAAAGTCGACGATGAATTGAGCAAATTCGTCCTGGGAGGTCGCGAACGGCGTGAGCGCAAGGTTGGCGAGCTGCGCCTTGAACGCCGCGTCGGCGAGCGCCGCGTTCACCTGCGTATGGAGGACCGCGATGATGTCCGGCGGCGTTTTGGCGGGCGCGCCCAAGCCGACCCAGCCGGCGGCCTCATAGCCTTTGACGTATTCGCCGAGCGCCGGCACATCCGGGAATATTTCCGCGCGCTTTGCGGTCGTCACCCCGAGCGCCCGCAGCTTGTTGTCCTTGATGTAGCCGATTACCGAAACAAGCGAGGTAAAGACCGCCTCGAGACGGCCGGCCACCAGATCGGTGAGCGCCGGTCCGATGCCCCGATAGTTCACCGTGACAAGATCGATCCCCGCCATCGACTTGAACAGGAGACCGATGAGCTGCGACGGACTGCCCGGCCCGAGCGAGCCGACATTGATCTTGCCCGGATTGGCTTTGGCATAGGCGATGAATTCCGGAACGGTCTTGGCGGGCAATGACGGCGGCACCACCAGCACGAACGGGGCCCCGATCAGGCTCGCCACCGGAGCGATATCGCGGACGAAATCGAAATTGAGATTGTCGTAGAGCGTCGCGTTATAGGCGTTGCCGTCGCCGATCTGCAGCAGTGTGTAGCCGTCGGGCTCCGCGCGTGCGACGAATTCGGTCGCGATATTGCTGGAGGCGCCGGGACGGTTCTCGACCACGAATTGCTGGCCGAGTTTTTCCGCGAGCCAGGCCGAGATCAGCCGGGTCGTGGTATCGGTAAAGCCGGCGGGCGGAAAACCGACGACGACGCGCACCGGACGCGTCGGATAGTCGACGGCCCAGGAGGAAGTAGCGGATACCGCCGGCAACGCTGCGGCGCCCGCGGCAAGCTTCACGAAATGCCGGCGAGCAAGCTCCATCGCGAATTTCCCTTTTTAGTTCGAAGATATCGCGAATGCCGGGCGCCAAACCCGACCGCGAGAATACGCCATGTTCCTACAACATTCGCGCCGTCGCCAACAGCAGGTCCGCTCAGCCCCACAGTTCCTTGCTCGCGATCCGCGCGCCTTCGACCAGCGCCGAGCTTCGCCCACATGATGCTGGGATGGACGCGGCGATGGAACGGGCCTTGGGCAAAGCCGCAATCGGTGCCGGCGATGACGTTCTCGCGTCCGACCAGCTTGGCAAGCCGCACGATGCGCTCGGCGACCAGCTCGGGATGCTCGACGACGTTGGTGGCGTGGCTGATGACGCCGGGAATGAGCACCTTGCCCTCCGGCAGCTTGGCGCTTTCCCACACCCGCCATTCATGCTCGTGGCGCGGATTGGCGCCTTCGATGACATAGGCGCCGGCCTTCATGCCAGGATGAGATCGACGATGTCCTTCAGCGGCACGTCGGTCGTGTGCGGGCCGGGCCAGCTGCCCCAGCAGACGTGATAGCGGATGCGATCCTGCCGGGATGCCGGCGATGCGCCTCGATTGAGCGACGTCGACATGCATCGCGAGCCATTTGCGATAATCGGCAAAGCTTGCCGGCGGCACCATGCGGTCATAGGTGACGGCGGCGCGCGCATCGTCGAGCTGCAGCGATGAAGCCCGCATCGACGATCATCTTGTATTCGGTGCGCATCGCGGCGGCGATGGCGTGGAGCAAGTCTTCTTCGCTCTTGTAGTATTCGTTCTTGCGATCGGGGATGACGCTCGCCGGCGCGGCGACCGGAAGAAAGGCCTCGGCGACATTGACGCCCTTGAGCGCCGCTTTGAAATTGTCGATGTCGCGCTGCAATTCCGCCTGGCCGGTATAGGCGATCGGGCCGACGCAGACCGCCTCGACCGTCGTGCGCGACGCCCTCGCGGGCATCGAGCTCGGCATAGAACTCGGCGAATTTCTCGCGATCGACGCCGCGCGTGAACGGATTGGCGCCCGGCTTGATCGGCCGCGCGCTCGAAAGCCGCTCAGCCGTTCCAGCACATATTGCGACCAGCTGATCGATTTGCCGAATTCGCCGTCGCTGACGACGTCGATGCCGATTTCGGCCTGCTGGCGCACGACCTCGGCGACCGAATTCGTCAGGCAGCGTCATAGGCGGCATCGTCGTACGGCTTGCCCGATTGCTTGGCGCGCAGGAAAGTCCTGCAGCGCCGGCGGCCGGATCAGGCTGCCGACATGCGTGGTGAGAATTCGATCGCTGCTGCGCTTCATTATTATTCCTCGCTCGCATCCAGATTGCGGCGCCGAACTGATACAGCACCGCGCGAAGTTCGCAATGGCGCCGGGACGAATCGGCCAGGCGGATGGGCCAAATCCCATCTCGCCTAGATGGCGATGCAGCGCGATAGGCTCATCGCTCAAGCGCCCGCAAGCGGCGCGGCAACACAAGGGAGGATTTCATGACGACATTGACCCGGCGCTCGCTGGCGCTGCTGCCGGTCTTGGCGCCGCTGCATGTCGAGCAGGCTTGGCGCACGCCGCGGGACTCAATCCGGCGGCGGTGACCTTCAAGCTGCCCGATCAAATCCCGTGGTCGCCGCCCAGCCCCGCCGGCGCGCAGAATGCGGTCCTGGTCGGCGATCCGGCGAAGGAAGGGCTTTACGTGCGTCATGGTGAAATGGCTGGCGGGCAATCATTTCAGCCATCCGCATTTCCATCCCCACGACCGCTTCATCACCGTGCTGAAGGGAACATGGTGGGTCGGCACCGGCACCAAATTCGATCCCGACGGCACCGTGCCGATGCCGGCCGGCACTTTCGTCACCCATTACGGCCAGCAGGTGCATTTCGACGGCGCCAAAACCGAAGACGCGGTTCTGCTGATCGTCGGCGAAGGCCCGGGAACTTCAACGCCTGCGGAAGTGAAATAGAGCTGCAGTTAGAGTAAGCGCCGGTTACGCCGCGGATCGGGTGGGCGCGACGCGGTCGCCGCGGCTGCGTTTCACGCGATCAAGGATCAACTCGATCGAGGCAATCTCGATGCGGTTACGTCCGTTGTCCTTGGCGCGATAGAGAGCATGATCGGCCTGCGCCAACAGCGCCGAAATATCAAGCACGGCATCGTAGCTGATGACGATGCCGATACTGACACGTGGCAACCACGGGCCGGCCGTCGACCTCGTCAGTCGCGCTGGCAAACGAGCTGCGGATTTGCTCGGCGACCGCCATCGCCTTCTCGCGTGTGGTA
>CAVOKR010000024.1:0-119945 GCA_963696555.1 uncultured Alphaproteobacteria bacterium
GCTTTCCGCGCGAAGACGGTTTCGACATCACCGTCGCCTCGGAAGTCATGGCGATCTTCTGCCTTGCCCGCGATCTCGACGACCTGAAAAAGCGGCTCGGCAATATCGTCGTTGCCTATACGCGCGATCGCAAGCCGATCCGCGCCAGCGATCTCAAGGCCCACGGCGCCATGACGGTGCTGCTCAAGGAGGCGCTGGCGCCGAACCTGGTGCAGACGCTCGAAGGCACGCCGGCCTTCATCCATGGCGGGCCCTTCGCCAATATCGCGCATGGCTGCAATTCGGTGCTGGCGACGACCACCGCGCTGAAGCTTGCCGATTACGTCGTCACCGAAGCTGGCTTCGGCGCCGACCTTGGCGGCGAGAAGTTCATGGACATCAAATGCCGCAAGGCCGGCATCGAGCCGTCCTGCGCGGTGCTGGTCGCCACCATTCGGGCGCTGAAGATGCACGGCGGCGTCAAGAAAGAGGACCTCAAGACCGAGAATCTGAAGGCGCTCGAAGCCGGCATGAGCAATCTCAAGCGCCATGTCGAGAACGTGCAGAAATTCGGCATCGTGCCGGTGATCTCGATCAACCGCTTCTCGGCCGACACCGAGGCCGAGATCAAGCTCGTCGAAGAGACCTGCAAATCGCTCGGCGTCGAGGCCTTGATGGCCGATCACTGGGCGATGGGCGGGGAGGGTGCGGCCAATGTGGCCAAGGCCGTCGTCAAGGTCTGCGACAGCGGCAAGAGTAAGCTCAAATTCCTCTATCCGGACGACATGCCGCTCTACGAAAAGATCCGCACCATCGCCAAGGAGATCTACCGCGCCAAAGATATTTCGGCCGACAAGTCGGTGCGCGATCAGCTCGCCAATTTCGAGTCGATGGGCTACGGCAAATTCCCGATCTGCGTCGCCAAGACCCAATACAGCTTTTCGACCAACGCCGACGCCAAGGGCGCGCCGGTCGATCACGTGGTCAATGTACGTGAGGTCAGGCTTTCGGCCGGCGCCGAATTCGTGGTCGCGATCTGCGGCGAGGTCATGACTATGCCGGGCCTGCCCCGGGTTCCGGCCGCCGATGTGATCGACGTCGGGCCGGACGGCAAGATTGTCGGTTTGTTTTAGGCCGGGGTCTGAGGCAGCCGCGTTGTCTCGGCCGAAGGTGTGGCGGAGCGACCGCGCGGCTGGTGCGACCGTCGCGAACTACGCCCTGATCCAGTTCAACCGAATTGGATCAGGGGCCAGATTCTTCACGTGATCATGATCTTATCCGATCTTGCTTCGCCCGCCGAAGCGGGATTCGCGAAGGCGGGAAACTAGTTTCCGCTTTTCGGCATCGTGCTCTAAGCGAAATATTACCCGACATCTCGAACCGAACAGGCGCCTTTGAACGCGGCGGCACCGCGTTGGCTTGACTCCGCCGGGCACGATAGTAAAGTTAGTTAAGTAATTCGCATCGGAAGGAGGCCTTGGCCGCGCCGATGACCGTTCGCCAAACCACGCTTAGTCCTGCCAAGGATCGATCCGCCTCCAATCAGGGTCTCGATGCCTCGCTGCGGGGCTATCTCGAGACCAACGCCGATATCGTCACCGTCATCAAAAAGCCGGTGCGCATCGACGACATCGGGGCGCTGTCGGCGCAGAGCGATCAGCCGATCCTTTTTGAGAACATCGTCGAGAAGCCGGGCTATCGCTTGTGCGATATTTTGGTGAAAAACCGCCGCTCGCAGGCCCGTGCGCTCGGTGTCGCGCCCGATCAATATCTGCGCACGCTTGCGTTCCGCCTGCGCCAGCCGCCGCGCGGGTTGAAGAACGTCAGAAACGGTCCGGTGAAGGAGATCAAGAAGCTCGGCAGCGATGTCGACTGGACGCTGCTGCCGATCCCCTTTCACAAGGACAAGGACACCACGCCCTACGTGACGGCGATGAATATCATCAAGGACCCGCAAACCGGCTTCTATAATTCCTGTCACGCCGGCACCCATGCGGTCGGTCCGAGGCGCGGTCTCATCAGTTTCGTCACCCCGCATTCCCACGTCATCATGCGCAAATATCGCGATATGGGCATGGACACGATGCCGATTGCTTTCGTGTTCGGCGTGCCGCCGGCCTACGAGATCATGGCGAATTTCTCCGGGCTGCACATGGACGCTTGGGGCGAGATGGAAATGGTCGGCACCATCATGGACCGCGATATCGAGATGGTGCCGTGCGAGACGATCGATCTGACGGTTCCGGCCGAGGCCGAGATCGTGGTCGAGGGCAAAGTGAAGCTCAACGGCAGATTTCGCGTCGGCGAGGTGACCTCGCCGTCAATGTATCATCTGCCGCATTACGAAGAACTGCCGGAGGTCGAGATCACCGCCATCACGATGCGGGGCGACCGGCCGATCTATCGCAATCATCAGGCTTGCCCCGACACCGACCATCAGACGCTGCCGCGGCTTTGCCATGAGGCGGTGCTGTTCAACCGCCTGAGCGAGATCGGTCTCGACGTCAAGGATGTGCGTTTCCCGACCTGGGGCGCGGCGCTGTCCTGCATCCTGCAGTTCAATTATCCGCGCGACGGGTTCGTCAACGACGCGCTGATGGCCGCGATGGGCGCGCCCTGGCTTAACACCAAGATGGTCGTGGCGGTGAGCCACGACACCGATATCGACGACGCGCGCGAGGTCTATCACGCCATCGCGACGCGCTGCGATCCGGCGCGCGACATCATCGTCGTGCCGTACACCCGCGGCTCGCCCTATGACCCATCGGCGCGTCCGCTCGAAGGCCAACACCCGTGGCGCATCGTCGGCAAGATGGGCATCGATGCGACCGCCAAATCGCGCCACGACCCGGCCGATTTCGAACGCGCCTGGCCCCGCAACTGGGGCAAAGTGAAGCTTGCGGACTATCTCTGAGAAGGAGCGAAACCATGGATGCCGTCACGCCGCCCAAACCGAAAGTGCTGTTCGAAGGCCAGCCCTTCATTCCCTATGTGAAGGAAGAGGATTTCGATCCGCGATTAAAGCCCGTGGTCGAGCCCTACAAGAAGCGCATGGGCTTTCTGCCGAATGCGCTGAAGCTCTACGCCCATCGGCCGGAAATCGCCGAAACGCTGTGGAGGCTCAACAGCAACATCATGCGCGATCCGACTTCGACGCTCGATCAATTGCTCAAGCGCAAGCTTGCGGCGGTCGCCTGCGCCACCAATGGCTGCGCCTATTGCACCGCGCATAGCTGCTCGATGCTGAAAAAGCCGAAAGAGGCCGGCTTCGAGGGCTGGGGGCTGAGCGAGCAGGAGCTGCAGGAAATCGTCACCGGCGCTTACGAACCCAAAGACGACATGGAACGCGTCTGCTTCGATTACGTCCGCTCCGCCTCCGAGGATCCGACCTCGGTGCCGGAAGAGATCTTGCAACGGCTGAAAAAGCATCTGACGCCGCCGCAGATCGTCGAACTCGTCCTGCGTGGTCGGCTTCTGGAAATTCTACAACACCGTTCACGACAGCCTGCACATTCCGGTCGAGTCCCAGCTCCTAGGCGACACCGGATATGTCAACATCTAGGAAAGCGCGGCCGGCGCGGCGCGGCGAAAAAGCGGCACTGCCGACGCCGGCCGCTTTGCCGCCGACCGTGTCGCGGCGGGCGCTGCTGGAGCGGGGATCCGATACGCGTTTCCGGACGCTGGTGCACGATCTGCTCACTATCTCGACCCGCATGGAACTCGTCCGTGGCCATCTCGGCGGCCGCATGGGCGTCAGCGGGCCGCAATACAGCCTCTTGGTCGCGGTCGCACGGCTTCAAGGCGAGGAAGGGACAAGCGTCACGGCGGTGGCGAAGGCGCTGCACGTCTCAAGCGCCTTCGTGGCGTCGGAAACAAGCAAGCTCGCGCAGCGCGGCCTGGTATCGAAGCGGGCCAGTCCGCACGACCGGCGCGTCGTCCTTTTGAGCATCGCGCCGGTCGGGCGCATTGAGATCGGCCGGATCGGCGACGAGATTCGCATCATCAACGATCTGTTCTTCGGCGCGCTCGACAGCAAGACCTTTGCGGCGCTCAGCGCCGCGGTCGGCTCATTGGTGGCGAGTTCGCGAAAAGCCATCCAGCACATCGGCTCACCCGATCGCGGGCTTCGGGTCGCGCTCGAGGCGGCGGAATGAGCATGTCATTCGTCGAACCACAACGGGAATAAAGCTTGGTGATCGTCTAGTCGCTGGGAAATACAGCACGCGAGCCGGCCGCGTATGGAGCGCCCAATAATCTCGCAGCAAGTCGTCAACGGGCTGATGCTTGGTTCGATCTACGCGATGGTCGGCGTCGCCATGACGCTAAGTATCGGCATCTTGCGTTTTCTTAACTTCAGCATTCCGGCCCTCTTCATGATCGGCGGCATGCTGACATGGGCGCTGGTGCACATCGGCGTGCCGTGGCCGTTTGCGGCCTTGGCGGCGCTCGCGGCGGGCGCGGCAGTTGCGCTGGTCGTCGAAGCCTTCACATGGCGGTGGATGAGACGCGCCGGACCGTTCATTCCGCTGGTCAGTTCGATGGCGTTTCTGATCCTCTTCGAGCACCTCGCTGTAGCGCTCTTCGGTTCGGATCTGCAAACGCTCCCGCGCCTGTTCGGCGCCGGCGTCGACTGGCGCGTCGGCCATCTGATCGTCAGCATTCCACAACTCGCCGGCTTGGTGGTCTCGGTTGCGATGGTTGCCGCGCTCTCGCTCGCGCTCGCGCGGACTTCGCTGGGGCGGGCGCTGCGCACCATCGCCGAGGATTCCGACACCGCGCTCCTCCTCGGTGTCGACGTCGGCCGCCTCGTTCCGCTGGTCTTTTTGATCAGCGGCGTCTTCGCGGCGCTGGCCGGCATCCTGTTCGCTCTGAACTATCGTCAGGTCGATCCGTTCATGGGCGAGGTTCTGGGCCTGAAGGGCATCTCGGCCATGGTGGTCGGCGGCATGGGCAATGTGTGGGGTGCGATCGCCGGTGGAATGATCATCGGTCTTGTCGAAGTGCTGTCGATCGATTTGTTCGGCGCTGACTTCGTCGATATCACCGTCTACGGCCTCCTGCTCCTCATTCTGGTGGTGCGTCCCACCGGGTTGTTCGGCGGCGCCGCGATGGGCGTACGCGCATGAGCGGCTACGCGGAAGGCGTGCTGGTGCTGCTTGCCATCAACATCGTCTTTGCCTATGGGGCATTTCTGCCGATCGCGGCCGGCCAGCTCAATCTCGGCGTGGCGGGCTTCGCCGCGATCGGCGGCTACGCTTCGGCCTATCTCAGCACCAACACGGCGATCCCGGTCCTGCTCGCCATTCTGCTCGGAGGCGTCGCGGCGGGCGTGATCGCGCTTGCCGTTGCGGTGCCGGTGTTACGCACGCGCGGCATCTACCTCGCGCTCGCCACCTTTGCGCTCGGAGAGCTGGTGCGGGCGACGATTTTGAATCTCGAATTAGTCGGCGGCGCCGCAGGCTATCCGGTCGCGGCCTATATCGGCCTTCCAGTGGTCTCCGGCTTTGCGGTGGCCGTTGTCGTGCTGGTCGCGCTCCTCTTCGCCACCCGTTTTGGTATCGCCATCACGGCGGTCCACGATGACGAGCGCGTCGCCGAATTGATGGGCCTCAATGTACGCGGGTTTCAAATCGCGGCTTTCGTGCTCGGATCGGTCATTGCCGGGATCGGGGGCGGGCTTTACGCGCATCACTTCAATTATATCGAAGCGCAATATTTCAATATTTCGCTCAGCATCTCCATCGTCCTCTACGTTCTTTTCGGCGGCACCCAAAGTGTGCTCGGGCCGCTCTTCGGTGCGGCGGTATTCACGCTGTTGCCCGAGCTGCTGCGCAGCAGTGCGCAGTGGCGCTATGTGCTGTTCGCGGCGATCGTCATCATCGTCATGGTGGTGCGGCCGCACGGCCTCATCACCGGGTCGCTCGTCCGCAGGCTTCTCGGCGATGCGCAGGACTTAAGTCTCGGCCGCAGCGAGCGCCGGGCATGAGCGACGATGTGATCCTGCGCCTTGAAAATGTCAGCAAGCGTTTCGGCGGGCTGAGCGTCGTCGAAGATTTATCCTTCGCGGTGCGTCGCAATTCCTGCACGGCGTTGATCGGTCCCAACGGCGCCGGCAAGACGACGGTGTTCAACTTGATTACCGGCGTCCATCAGATCGACGACGGCCGCGTGCTGCTCGATGGCGTGGATATCGGCGACGTACCCATCCGCCGGCGGGTGCGCCACGGCATCGCGCGCAACTTTCAGAACATCCGTCTGATGCCGCACCTCAGTGCCATCGAAAATGTCATGATCGGCCAGCATTGCCGCAACGACGGCCCCTTTGGCAATCTCCAGCCGGTTGGTCTTTGGCCGCGTAACCGCTGGCGTGAGGAAGCGCGCGCGGCGCTCGCCGAAGCGGGGCTCGAAGGCTTCGAGCGTGGCGCCGTTCTCAGCCTGCCTTACGGGGTACAAAAAAGAATCGAACTCGTTCGCGCGCTGATGACGAAGCCACGGCTTCTTCTCCTCGACGAGCCGGCCGCCGGTCTCAACAGCGCCGAAACGGCCGCACTGCGCGAGTTTCTGGCAGCGGTCTGTCGAGGGCGCGGCATCACCTTGCTGGTGGTCGAACACGACATGCATTTTGTCGGGACGCTGTGCGACGAAGTCATCGTGCTCAATTTCGGCCGCAAGATCGCACAAGGCGGCGCCGAAGCAATTCGCGAAGACCCGTTGGTGAAGGAAGCCTATTTCGGCCGGGACGACGCGAGCATGGAGGTCCGCCATGCCGGTTGAAGCGTCGACTGGGGCAGGCCTCGCGATAGAAGATCTTCACGTACGATACGGCCGTGTCCATGCGGTGCAGGGCGTTTCGCTCAAAGTCGCGCCGGGCGAGATCGTCGCCGTGCTCGGCGCCAATGGGGCCGGCAAGTCGTCGCTTCTCAAGACTCTGATCGGTCTCGAGCCGGCGGCCGGCGGCCGCGTGACCTATGGGGGCGCCGATATCACCCGGTGGCGGCCCAGCCAACGGATCGCCCATCATCTTGTCCTGGTGCCGGAAGGTCGGCGCATCGTGATGAGCCTTTCGGTTCACGAAAATCTTCTGATGGGAGCTTATGCGCGGTCCGGCCGGCATGACGTGGCGAACGAGATTGCCACCATCTACGAGCGCTTTCCCAATCTCGCGGCGCGGCAGCATCTGGCGGCCTCGGTATTATCCGGCGGCGAGCAGCAAATGCTGGCGATCGGCCGCGGGCTTCTCGCCAATCCGCGTCTGATGATGCTCGACGAGCCGTCACTCGGTTTAAGTCCGCGACTGACCGGCGAGGTTTTTGCGCTGCTGCGCGATCTCCATCGCGAACGCGGGCTCTCGTTGCTGTTGGTGGAGCAGAATACCCAGAAGGCGCTCGATCTCGCGGATCGAGCCTACGTTCTCGAGCTTGGGCGCATCGTCATGGCGGGTGCACCCACGCAACTGCGCGCTGATCCGATGCTGCGCGACGCCTATCTGGGCGCCGCCGCCGGGCGGCGGGCCGCAGCGCCATGAATAGTTTTTGTCACCTGTCCTCTCGAACCGGGCGAGCGGACCGAATGCGAGAAGGAGAAAGACGATGAAAGCGAAAGTTTGGGGGTTGCTCGCCGCAACCGCATTGTTGGGCCTCGGCGGAACGGCGTAGGCCGACGACTTGACGCTCGGCTATCTTCCGGCGCTTGCGGGGCCCTTCGCGACACTGTCGCGCACGGACGAAATCGCAGCACAGATCGCCATCGACGAGATCAATGCCGACGGCGGTATCGCAGGCAAGAAGCTGAAGATCATATCGTTCGATACCGGCGGCAAGCCCGACCAGGCTGTCGTCGGTCTCGGCAAGCTCGCCGACGACGACAAAGTGCTGGCCGTCATCGGACCGTTCAGCTCGGGCGAATGCCGCGTCGTCTTTCCGGCCGGCGAACGCGAGGGCATCGTCACGATGTCGATGGCCTCCTCGGCGCCAAAACTCGCCGAGCCGTTTACCTACGCGCTGCGCAATACATCGGACGAAGGCTACATGTTTCGCAAGGTGATGAAGACGCTGCAGGACAAGAAATATTCGGTGGCGACGGCCGCCATCGCCTATGCGACCGACGATGTGATCTCAAAGACGATGGGGGAGATCGTACTGCCGAATGTCATGAAAGCCGCCGGTACCGACATCAAGGGCAGCGTGACGTTTCAGACGCAGGCCTTCGACATGGCGCCGCAGGTATCGCAGCTGAAGGAAATGGCGGCCGATCTCGTCGGCGTCGGTTCAGGGCCGGACGCTGCGGTCAGGCTGGTGCAGGAAATGCGGCGGCAGGGCGTCACGAGCCGATTGGTCGCGGGCTCGACCATCGGCAATTCCGAACTCGCCAAGCGCATGGGCAGCGACGGCGATGGGACGGTCATTCCCACCACCTTCTATTCAGGCGTCAGCCCCAAAGCCAAGGCCTTCGAGGCGGAGATGATCAAGCGGGCGAAGGCCGCCGGAATCGAGCGCTCGGGCGTCTCGCAATTCGAGGCCGCAACCTACGACATCGTCCAGTTCTATGCCTACGCGATGAAGCTGGCGAAAGTGACGGGCGATCCGGCAAAACTCGCCGCGGAGCGAACCGCCATCCGCGATGCGCTGCGCGCCATGACGGATTACCCGGCGCTGGAAGGCCCGATCTCGTTCGGCAAGAATGGCGACGCCTTGAAGCCGGTTTACATCATCGAGATGCACGGCGGGACCTGGAATCTGATCGGGACACATCCGGCTGGGTCGTAATCGGAATCACTCAAAACGGGCGTGCAAACCGGAACTCGGGATCTGTGGGCGCGTCCGCCATGTTGCAAGCCCGTCGCCTATTCTGCTAGCCAGTGTCGCGATTGACCGGCCGAACGGTCCCAACGCGCGAAGTCATAATCGCGCCTATCAACTGCACTCCAAAGGAGGTTTCCGATGTTGAAATTCTACTATAGCGGCGCGCCGAACCCGACCAAGGTGGCGCTGTTTCTGGAAGAGACCGGATTGCCCCACGAAGCCATTCCGGTCGATACCCGCAAGGGCGAACAGCACAAGCCGGAATTTCTAGCGATCAATCCGAACGCGAAATTGCCGGCGATCGTCGACGGCGACGTCACGGTATTCGATTCAAGCGCGATCCTTCTGTACCTTGCCGAAAAGACCGGAAAATTCTTGCCGGCCAAGACCGACAAGGCGCGCGGCGAGCTTCTGTCCTGGATGTTTTTCGTGTCGTCGGGCGTCGGTCCCTATTTCGGCCAGGCGGTGCATTTCAAGAACTACGCGCCCGAGAAGCTGCCTTACGCCATCAACCGCTATGTGTTCGAAGCGCAGCGCCATGCCGGCATTCTCGATGCCCGGCTCGGCAAGCAGAAATACATGCTCGGCGACATTTATACGATCGTCGACATGAACGTCTGGGGTTGGGCGCGGATGCTGCCGAACGTGGCCGGCGAGGGCGCCTGGGACAAGTTCAAGAACGTCAAGCGTTTGGTCGACGAGATCAACGCGCGGCCCGCGGCGCAAAAAGCCTCGACGCTGAAAGATCGCCACAAGTTCAAGACCGAAATGGACCAGGAAGCGCTCCACGCGATGTTTCCGCATCTGAAGGAAAAGGTCGCGTAGTTTTCGGAATAGGATCACGGCGGCAATAGTGCGGCGCGGCCTTGTTGCCGCGCCGTCGGTTTATGTGCGGCGGTATCCGCTAGCGCGTCAGGCGCCGAACGGCCTGATGCTTTCGGCAACCGAATCGGCGACGTGCTCCTTGGTGATGACGCCGACGATCTCCGACGGCCGCCACCGCCCGCCGGTTTTGGTCACGACCGCCATGCTGGCGTCATGGCGGGCCATGCGCTGCACGATATCGAAGACGATGTCGGTCTCGCGGGCCAGGGTGAAATTGCGCTGCGCCACGTCGCCCATGCGGACGCCCCCATAAGCGGCTTCGATGCCGCGCCGCAGAGCGGCATTGATTCGGACGGTGCCGACGATGCGATTGCCGCGCGTCACCACCACGTGTTTCATGCCGCCTGTAGCGGCGTGCTGGCGCAGGAACGCGTCGAAATCGGCATCTGCGGACACGAGCGACACATCGCGCTCCATGACGTCGCCGGCGCGGCGGATCAGGAACATGTTGGCGTGCAGCGCCTTCGGCACCATGTGGCCGCGGCCGACGAGCTTGATGGTGTAGATGTTTTCCGGCGACAGCAGGCGCCGCACGCCGATGGCGAGCGCGACCGCGACGATGCTGGGCATGACCAGGTCGTAGTCGCGCGTCATCTCGAAGATCATGGTGACGGCCGTCATGGCGGCGCCGGTGCCGCCGCCGACCATCGCCGCCATGCCGATAATGGCGCAGGCCGATACGCCGATGCCTTCGACCGGGTGGACGGCATTGACCAAGGCGCCGAAGGCACCGCCGACCGTTGCGCCCATGAACAGCGACGGCGAGAACACGCCGCCCGAGGCGCCGGAACCGAGGCTGGTTGAGGTGGCGACAAGCTTGGCGAGGAACAGCAGTCCCAGCAAGGCCGGCATGGTGAGAGTGCCGGACAGTACCCCTTGAATTGTCGAGTAGCCGACGCCCTCGACGTAATAATGCCCGGCCGTGCTGAACAGCGTGTAGATCAAGACGCCGATCACCAGCATGCCGCAGGCATGCCGGAAGTAGGGGTTCTCGATGTGCTCGAACACTGCCTCGGCGAGACTGAGGCCGCGAATGAATGCGGTCGCGGTCGAGTCCGATGATGGCGCCGAGCACGACATAGAGCAGCAGCGCGGTCAGCGTCGCGGGCTGTTGCGACGTCAACATCGCGGCTGGAATCTCGAACGCCGGATGGATGCCGAAGAAAATGCGTCCGATAAAGGTCGCGGTTCCGGTGGCGAGCGCGACCGGCAGGAAAGTCCGCGCGCTCAGTTCCGGCAGCATCAGCTCGATGGCGAACATCACGCCGCCGATCGGCGTATTGAACGTCGCGGCGATGCCGGCGCCGGCGCCCGGCCGCCACCAGCGTGATGCGCTGCCACGGCGCCACCGGAAGGATTTGGCCGAGCGACGAGCCGAGCGCGGCGCCGATCTGGATGATGGGGCCTTCGCGCCCGACCGCGGCGCCGGTTCCGATCGAAAGCGCGGAGGCGAGCGACTTGATCAAGGCGACGATCGGCCGGATCACGCCGTCCTTGTAATAGATCGCATCCATGACCTCCGGCACGCCGTGGCCGCGGGCTTCGGGCGCGAAATTGGTGATCAGGAATGTGACCAGCATGCCGCCCAGCGACGGGAACCAGAATGATAAAGGGGCCCCAGGGACCGGGCGGCGTGAATACGCTTGAGTCGTAGACGGTTGAAAACGTGCCCAAAAAGGCGATGTTGTGAATGAGCCCGATCAGCGCCCGGAACAGCACGGCGCCGGCGCCGGTGATGAGGCCGACCACGACGGCGAGGAGCGACAGACGGACGAGACCGATGCGGAGCGGACGCTTGAGCTTCATGGCTTCCTGTTACGGTGATCCGGGAGATCGGGCAACGGCTTGATCGCGCATGCGACGTTTGCGCCGCGCGGCGGCATTACGGCTTGCCGCCGATGCCTTGGATGAGCGGCGCGAGCCGCGCCACGTCGTCGGCCATATAGTCGAAGGCATCGAGGTCTTCACCCGCGAGCCGATGCCCTGCGATTTGATCTTCTGCTGCAACTCGGGATCCTCGCTCGCGGTGGCGATAGCGTCGGCGAGCTTCCGTAATGGCCACCACGGCCGCGATCGATGCTTTCAGCTTCATCGGGATTTTCCTGCGCTTAGACGAGCGCGACGGCGCGGATCGGGGAGGCCTCGGCGCCGACCAGTTTCAGCGGCAGGCCGATCAGCGTGCAGCGATCCTTGCCGATGCGGTCGAGATTTTTCAGGTACGGCATGGTGATGACGCCGTGTTCGCTCAGCGTGCGCGAATTGTGAAACACGCGCGGTGCGTCCGGCTCGTCATTGCCGTGATAGAAATCGTAGCCGACGATGACGACGCCCTTGTCGATGCACCACATCGTCGCGCCGATGGTGAGATAGGGCGACGTGTTCATCCACTTTTCCGAGCCGCCGTCATACGTGTTGTTGTGGTCGGTGCGCAGCAGCAGGCGGTCGCCTTTCTTGATATCGGCGCCGACGCGCCGTTGCAGGTCGTGTTCGGTGATCGCTTTCGACGGCAATTTGTCGCGCAGATCGGCGATGATAGCGTCGCCGATGAACAGATCGAGCGGCAATTGGTGGATCTGCGTGCCGCCGCGCACATTGTGCTCCGGCGCATCGACGTGGCTGCCGGCATGCAGCCGCATGTGGACGCCGCGGACGATCTGGCCGGCGCCCCCGGGCGCGTCATGCTCCTTGATGACCTCCATGGCGAACTGCATGTCCTTCTTGAAGCCCGCCGGCGTGCGCATGGCGAAATTCCTCGGGTCGAGTTCGAGGCTGATGTCAACGATCGTCGCATGGGGCGGCAACATGGCGGGTTCCTCGCTCTCGGGATAGCGCGAATGAAAACGGCGCGGCCTGGGCCGCGCCGTTGTTATTTTGGCCGATAACGCCGTCTACTGAAACAGCTTCATCGCATTTTGCAGCGTTTGAATCACGCCCCAGGCGAGGGGAATGCCGACGAAACCCCAAGCCAGGATGAGTTGCAGGGTGTTCGAGCCTTGATTTTCGTTTGCCATGGTTTTCTCCTCAAGCCAATTCTACTCAGGCACCCGCCGGTTCGCCGGCGGCATCGACGTCCATTTGCGCCCTGACGGCCTCGTGATCGGGCTTCATGTGGAAGCGGCTATGCACCGCTTTAATCATGAGGTTGCAGATGAAGCCGATCACCAACAACGCCGCCATGACATACATGGTCACGTTGTAGGCCTGCGCCTTCGGCACGCCGCTGTCGATCTGATACTGGCGGATGTAATTCACCAGCACCGGACCGAACACGCCGGCCGCCGACCAGGCCGTGATCAGCCAGCCGTGGATGGCGCCGACGTAGCGCGTGCCGAACATGTCCTTCAGATAGGCCGGCACGGTGGCGAAGCCGCCGCCATACATGCTCATGATGACCACGAAGCACAGCACGAACAGCGTGACGCTGCCGATCGACCCGGTGTGCGGCACGAGGCAATACAGCACCGTGCCGATGGCGAAGAAGCAGAAATAGGTGTTCTTGCGCCCGATATAATCCGAGGTCGAGGCCCAGAAGAAACGGCCCACCATGTTGAACAGGCTGAGCAGTCCGACGAAGCCCGCGGCCGCGACGACCGAGACTTTGCCCGGGAACATTTCCTGGCTCATTGCCGAGGCCTGTCCGAGCACGCCGATGCCGGCGGTCACGTTCAGGCAGAGCACCCACCAGATCAGCCAGAACTGCGGCGTCTTGATCGCGTCATAGACGTAGACGTCGTTCTTGGTGATCAGCTTCTGCTCGACAACCGGCGGCGTATAGCCCTCCGGCTTCCAGCCCGGCGCCGGCACCCGCACGATCGCGGCGCCGACCATCATGAAGATGAAGTAGATGATGCCGAGCACGATGAAGGCTTCGGCGACCCCGACATGGGTCGGCGTCGAGAACTTCGCCATCAGCCAGACCGAGAGCGGCGAGGCAATGAAGGCGGCGCCGCCGAAGCCCATGATGGCCATGCCGGTCGCCATGCCGGGACGATCCGGGAACCACTTGATCAGCGTCGAGACCGGCGAGATGTAGCCGAGGCCGAGGCCGCAGCCGCCCAGCACGCCGTAGCCGAGATAAACGATCCAGAGATTGTGCAGGTAGACGCCGAGCGCGGACACCAAGAAGCCGCCGCCGAAGCAGCAGCCGGCCGCGAACATGGCTTGGCGCGGACCGCCTTCCTCGACCCAGCGGCCGCAGGTGGCCGCAGAGACACCGAGCACGAAGATGGCGATGGAGAAAATCCATCCGAGCTCGGTCAGCTTCCAGTCGTCCGGCGCCGACTGCGTGATGCCGATCAGCTTGGACATCGGCAGATTGAAGACGCTGAAAGCGTAGGCCTGGCCGATGCACAGATGGATGCACAGTGCCGCCGGCGGCACCATCCACCGGCTGAAGCCCGGCTTGGCGATCGTGTGGCTACGATCGAGAATAGGCAGCAATGCCATCGCGTGGTCCTCCCTTTAGTTTCCCCCGAGTCACCTGTTTCCGCTGACTGCTGTAAGCAGCGTCCCGGCTTTGCGGGACTCGATGCGGAAACGGCGCTTCTTGTGACGCTGAAAATCCTATAGCCGGGCCGGAATAGCAAGCACGACCATCGTATGGCTGCTGCGCGAACGGCCGGTTCCGGTCGCGATGCGGTCGCGGACGGATTCACGCCCCGCACTCCGTTGCAACTCTCCTGGGCCTTCGCCGACGGGGCCGCCCGATTGCACGAAATATATCGTGATATTTCAATAGCTTATGATATATTCGCGTATAAGTTGACGGTGGCTTGCCGCGGCCGTGAGGCGGCCTCGATTTCCGGCTGCGATGCCGCTCATCCCATTGCCGCGGCGGCATGTTTCTCCGCCGACGAAGCGTGCGCCAAAGTGCTGTGAGGCCAAGTGTCGCGCCGAGATGCGCGAGTCGTCCTGATCACGACTGCCAATTCCTACATGCGGAGGGCAGCGCGGCAGAAATCTCTCGGATCTGCCCACTTTCGGAAAAATAATCCTCTATTGATTATCGGGCGCGGGCCTTGTTTAGCTCTGTTTCAACGCGCATTTCTTCGCTTTACAAGGTGACCGATGAGCTTGACCGAGCCGCCGCCGACATTGCCGCCTGACGGGCGCGGGAAACCCGGCCGGCGCCGGTCGCCGCGCACGCCGAAAGGCCGTCAGGTCGATCCCCAGGCGGCTGCCGACATCGAAGCGCTGCTGACCGACCGCTCGCGCCGCCGCGATCTGTTGATCGAGCATCTGCATCTGATCCAGGACCATTACGGCCATATCTCGAGCGCCCACTGGCCGCGCTGGCGGCGGAAATGAAGCTCGCGCAAACCGAAGTCTACGAGGTCGCGACCTTCTACGCGCATTTCGACGTGGTGAAGGAAGGCGAGACGCCGCCGCCGCCGGTCACCGTGCGGGTCTGCGATTCGTTGTCTTGCGCCATGGCGGGCGCCGAGCATTTGCTCGCCGAATTGCCGAAAAAGCTCGGGCCAAATGTGCGCGTCGTGCGCGCGCCCTGCATGGGCGCTTGCGACCGGGCGCCGGTCTGCGCGGTCGGGCACGACCAGGTTATGCAGGCGGATGTCGCCAAGGTCGCCGCGGCGGCGGCGAAGCCCGCGCATGCGCATGCCTATCCGACGCCCACGGCTTTCGATGCCTATGTGCGCGGCGGCGGCTACGAACTGCTCAAGGCCTGCATCGGCGGCAGCCGCACGCGCGACGACCTCATCAAGATCGTCAGCGACGCGGGGTTGCGCGGCCTCGGCGGCGCCGGATTTCCGACCGGCCGCAAATGGTCGCTGGTGCGCGCCGAGCCGGCGCCGCGGCTGTTCGCGGTCAATTGCGACGAAGGCGAGCCCGGCACGTTCAAGGACCGTTATTATCTCGAGCGCGATCCGCACCGCTTCATCGAAGGCATGCTGATCGCGGCCTGGATCGTCGAGGCCGCGGATACTTATCTCTATGTCCGCGACGAATATCCCGAGGTGATCCTGTCTGCTTCATCGAGGAGATCGCCAAAGCCGAAAATGCCGGTCTGTCGCCGCACACCAAAATTCATCTGCGCCGCGGCGCCGGCGCTTATATCTGCGGCGAAGAATCGGCGATGATCGAATCGATCGAGGGCAAGCGCGGCCTGCCGCGGCACCGTCCGCCATACGTCGCCCAAGTCGGCCTGTTCGGCCGCCCGACGCTCGAACAGAATGTCGAGACGCTGTACTGGATCCGCGACATCGTCGAGAAGGGCGCCGTTTGGTTCACGTCGCAAGGCCGGCACGAGCGCAAAGGCTTTCGCAGTTTCTCGGTGTCGGGCCGGGTCAAAGATCCAGGCGTGAAACTGGCGCCGGCCGGCGTCACCGCGCGCGAATTGATCGACGAATTCTGCGGCGGCATGGCGGAAGGCCACAGCCTTCAAGGCCTATCTGCCCGGCGGCGCGTCGGGCGGCATCTTGCCGGCCGCGATGGCCGATATCCCGCTCGATTTCGGTACGCTGGAGAAATACGGATGCTTCGTGGGGTCCCACGCGGTGGTGATCCTGTCCGACAAGGACGACATGAAGGCGGTGGCGCTCAACCTCATCAGGTTCTTCGAGGATGAGAGCTGCGGCCAGTGCACGCCGTGCCGGGTCGGCACCGAGAAGGCGGCCGAACTGATGGCCAAAGGGCCGTGGGACCCGGCCCTCCTCGAGGAACTGTCCGCCTTGATGCGCGACGCCTCGATCTGCGGCCTCGGCCAGGCGGCGCCCAATCCGCTCCTTTCTGTGCTAAAATACTTTCCGGATGAACTGAAAAAGCCGCTGGGACATTGGTGAGATATTCCGTCATGAGCGACAGCAACGGACAAAACCCGGTCGGCCAGAAACCAGTCGGCTATGGTCACGACCAGAAGGGCGCCGCCGGCGGCGCCAATTACGGCGACGGCAAGCCGGGCGTCGCCCACACGGCGCCGGCCGACAAGATCCGCCGGCAAGGGCGACGCCCCCACGGCGAAAACCTTCACCATCGACGACCGCGAGATCGACATCCGCGAGGGCGAGACGATTTTCCGCGCCGCGCGCCGGCTCGGTATCAAGCTGCCGCATCTGTGCTACACGCCGAAGCCCGGCTACCGGCCCGACGGCAATTGCCGCGTCTGCATGGTCGAGATCGAGGGCGAGCGGGTGCTGGCCGCAAGCTGCATCCGCAATCCTGCGCCGGGCATGAAGGTCAAGACCCAGACCGACCGCGCCAAGACCGCGCGCAAAATGGTCGCCGAACTGTTGGTCACCGACCAGCCCGCGATGGAGGTGGCGCACGATCCGGATTCCGAGCTCTGGAAGACCGTGACGCGGCTCAAAATCGAGCCCGGCCGTTTCCCGAGGCGGAAGTCCGCCGAGGTGCCCGCGCCCGACCGCAGCCATGTGGCGATGGCGGTCAATCTCGACGCCTGCATCCAGTGCAATCTCTGCGTCCGCGCCTGCCGCGAGGTCCAGGTCAACGACGTCATCGGCATGGCCGGCCGCGGCCATCTCGAGAAGATCGTGTTCGACTTCGACGATCCGATGGGCGCCTCGACCTGCGTCGCCTGCGGCGAATGCGTGCAGGCCTGCCCGACCGGCGCGCTGATGCCGGCCACCATGGTGGACGAGAACAACGTCTACAAAGGCAAGCCCGACCGCACCGTCGACAGCGTCTGCCCCTATTGCGGCGTCGGCTGCCAACTCACCTATCAGATCAAGGACGACAAGATTGTTTCGGTGGTCGGCAAAAACGGTCCAGCCAATCAGAACCGGCTTTGCGTCAAAGGCCGCTTCGGCTTCGATTACGTGGACCATCCGCAGCGGCTGTTGAAGCCGATGATCCGCAAGGACGGCGTGCCGAAAGTGCCGCACGAATATATCGATCCGTCCAATCCCTGGACGCATTTCCGCGAGGCGACATGGGAAGAGGCGCTCGACCGTGCGGCGGGGGGCTTGAAGAAAATCCGCGACCGCGACGGGCCGCATGCGCTCGCCGGTTTCGGCTCCGCCAAAGGCTCGAACGAGGAAGCCTATCTGTTCCAGAAACTGGTGCGCACCGGCTTCGGCACCAACAACGTCGATCACTGCACCCGGCTGTGCCACGCCTCGTCGGTGGCGGCGCTCTTGGAAGGCGTCGGCTCGGCGGCGGTGACCGCGACCTTCAACGAATGCAAGAATTCCGACCTCATCATCGTCATCGGCGCCAATCCGACCGAGAACCATCCGGTCGCCGCGACCTTCTTCAAGCAGGCGGCCAAGCGCGGCGCGAAGCTCGTGGTGATGGACCCGCGCGGTCAGGCGCTCAAGCGCCATGCCTGGCGCATGCTGCAGTTCAAGAACGGCGCCGACGTGGCGATGCTTAATGCCATGCTCAACGTCATCGTCGCCGAGAAGCTCTACGACCAGCAATACATCCAGACCTATGTGGAAGGCTTTCGACGCCTGGAAGGAAAACGTCAAGGATTTCACCCCCGAAGAGATGGCGCCGATCTGCGGCATCCCGGCCGATACGCTGCGCGAGGTGGCGCGGGCCTATGCGCGCGCCGAGAGCGCGATCATTTTCTGGGGCATGGGCGTGTCCCAGCATACCCACGGCACCGACAATGCGCGCTGCCTGATCGCGCTGTCGCTGATCACCGGCCAGATCGGCCGGCCCGGCACCGGGCTCCATCCGCTGCGCGGCCAGAACAATGTGCAGGGCGCCTCCGACGCCGGCCTGATCCCGATGTTCTTCCCGGACTACCGGTCGGTGGAGAACCCGGAGATCCGCGCCGAATACGAGAAGGCCTGGGGCGTCAAGCTCGATCCCAAGCGCGGCAAGACCGTGGTCGAGATCATGGACGCGGTCCATGCACGACGAGATCAAGGGCATGTATATCGAGGGCGAGAATCCGGCGATGTCGGACCCCGACCTCAACCATGCGCGCCAGGCGCTCGCGCATCTCGAGCATCTTGTGGTGCAGGACCTCTTCCTCACCGAGACCGCGGTCTATGCCGACGTCGTGCTGCCGGCGTCCGGCTGGCCGGAGAAGGACGGCACCGTCACCAACACCAATCGCCAGGTGCAGATGGGCCGCCAGGCGCTGCCGCTGCCCGGCGATACGCGCCACGATCTGTGGATCATCCAGGAAATCGCCAACCGCATGGGCTGCGGCTGGACCTACACGCATGTCAGCGAAGTGTTCACCGAGATGGCCTCGATGATGCCGGCGCTCGCCAATATTTCCTGGGAGCGCGTCGACCGCGAATATTCAGTGACCTATCCGACCGACGCGCCGGACGAGCCGGGCCACGACGTCGTGTTCGATAAGGGCTTTCCGCGTCCGGGCGGGTTCGCCAAGCTGGTCGCCACCAAGCTGCAGCCGCCCGACGAAGTGCCGGACGAGGATTATCCGTTCATCCTCACCACCGGCCGGCAGCTCGAACATTGGCATACCGGCGCCATGACGCGGCGCGCGACGACGCTCGATGCGCTCGAGCCCTCGGCGGTGGCGTCGGTGTCGCGCGGCACCATTACCAAGCTCGGCATCAAGCCGGGCGATCCGATCCGCGTCGCCACGCGCCGCGGCACGGTGGAACTGGCGTCGCGCCAGGACGATGCCATTCCCGACGGCGTGGTGTTCATTCCGTTCGCCTATGTGGAGGCGGCGGCGAATTTGCTCACCAATCCGAAGCTCGATCCGTTCGGCAAGATTCCGGAATTCAAATTCTGCGCCGCACGCGTCGAGGCGATCGATCCGGCGACGCAAGTGGCGGCGGAGTAATCGCCGCCCGGTAGTCAGCGCTCGATAAGCGGAGCAAAATCGAATGTTGCTCCGATGGCTGATTGCCGCAACCGATGTCTGAAATCGATCCGCACGACGAGATCGAGCGCCTCGAAGCGAAAATCGAGGAACTCGCGGCCCGCGTCGAGAACTGCCGCAAATTCATGCTGGCTTCGCGGATCGCCATCGTGGGCGGCGGCAGTCGTCCTTGTCGCGCTGTTGTTCGGCGCTATCCGGTTCGATCCGACCATGATGGCCGGAGCGGCGGCGCCGCCATCGGCGGCATTGTCGTGTTCGGATCGAACAGCAGCACCGCAAAGGAGGCCGCCGGCGAACTGGCCGCGGCGGAAGCGGCGCGGGCGGCTCTGATCGCGCAACTCGATCTTCACCTCGTCGCCGAACGGCCGACGCCTGCACTGATGCGATGCCGCGACGCGCAGCTTACGATTTCATCTCGTCCTTGAAATAAGCCTCGACCGCTCCGGTGAGCTTGATGGTCAGCGGATTGCCGTAACGGTCTTTGGTCTTGCCGGCCTCGACGCGGATCCAGCCTTCGCTGATGCAGTATTCCGCGACATTGGTCTTCTCGACGCCTTTGAAGCGTATGCCGACGTCGCGCTTGAGCACCTCTTCGTCGTAATAGGGGCTGCTCGGATCGGTCGACAGGCGGTCGGGTGGAACTTCGGACATCCCGGATATCTTCCTTCATTTTCGCGGTCAGGTTTCGAGCAAGTATGAAACTCCAATGCAAATAACAATGCAATATTAAGCATCCCGAGTGGTATGCCGCGATCCACCGCGCGTTTTGCCCCGTCTCGAGGTGCAAAATCCAGGCTCGCGCGTTGTTTATGGGACAAAATCCGCCGACGGACTCGGCGATCCGAATGCATCTTTGAGATCGGGCCGCGCAATGACGATGAAATTTCTCCTCGTCCGCAGTGGTGACGAATCCGGCAGTTTGTGCCTTGCATTTTCGCGGCCGCCGTCGGTATCGGCGTGTCGGCTACGGCCGCGGGCCTCACGGCAAATCGAGAAAGCCGGAACGCCGAACAGCAATTTAAGGCGACCGCTGAAAATAACTTCATGATCTTGCAAAATGGCGTCAACGAATATGTGAACAAGCTTCGCGCCGTGCGCGCCTTCTTCGACAGTTCAGAGGCGCCGGTATCGCGCAACGCATTCGAGACGTTCACGCGGCCGCTCCTGCTCGAAAATGCCGCCATCGCGACACTGTCATGGGTGCCGCGCGTGCTCAATTCCGAGCGTGCCGAGCTTGAGCGCGAGGGAGTGCAGCAAGGCATTCCAGATTATCACCTCAAGATGATGGCCGCGGACGGCAAGATGTCGCCGTCTCCGGAACGCAGCGAATACTATCCGATATTATACGCGACATTGCCGAAAACCTCTGCGCTTTACGGTCTTGATCTGCGTTCCGAACCGCCGACACTGCTGGAAATGGAGCACGCCCGCGACCAAGATCGGCTGGGCATTTCCGGGATGCGTATGCTTGTCAGTTCCGGAGGCGCACGGAGCGGCTTTCTGTTCTCTCTGCCGGTCTACAAACACGGATCGCTTCCCAATTCGATCGAGGATCGGCGTCGCAGTCTTGCCGGTTTCGTGCACGGCTCGCTCAGTCCCGGCAAGATGTTCGAAACCATCATCACCGCGAATCAAGTGCCTGAAGGAATCGATTCCTTTTTCTTTTCGCTCGACGCGGATGCGGCCGCGCAGCCGCTCTACATGTACGGATCTCGCTTGCGCTCGACCGCGCTGCAGCCGGCAAATCGCGGTTCGCTTGCGGCCGGCTTGCATCTTTCCCGAGACATCACGGCGGACGGGCAACCCTGGCTGACGATGGAAATGGTGCCGATGCCGGGTGGCGCATTGTTGCCTCACGATCGCGCATGGATCGTCTTGATCTTCGGCCTCATCATCACCGCCGCGGTGGTGATCTATATCAGCACATCGCGCCGCTATGCCCGGCGCATGATGCAGGTGAACAGGCAGTTCTCGGATCTGGCGCAAACCGACGCGCTGACGTCACTCGTCAATCGGCGCGCTTTCATGACGCAGCTCGGCTCGGCGTTCGCCGCATGTCGCCGCGGCGCCAGGCCCTTTGCCGTGCTTTATTTCGATCTCGATCATTTCAAGGACGTCAACGACACGCTCGGCCACTCCGTTGGCGATGCGCTGTTGCGGCAAATCGCGGCCCGCGCCGTTGCCTGCGTTCGCGAGAACGATGTCGTCGCCCGGATCGGTGGGGACGAGTTTGCGATTCTGCAGACCGATGCCGATGATGCAGGCGCAGCGGGCGCGCTCGCCGATAAGATTGCGACCGTCCTCACGGAGCCCTACGTGATCGCCGGCAATGAAGTTCATGTCTCGGTCAGCATCGGCATATCGTATTACGAGCCGGAAACGGTCGGGCCGGACGCGATGATGATTCAGGCCGATCTCGCGCTCTATCGCGCCAAGGAGGACGGCCGCAATTGCGTCCGGTTTCACAGCGCCGATCTCGATCGCCAGGTGCGGGAACGCGTGGTCATCGCCGACGAACTGCGTGGAGCGATCGAGCGCGGCGAGCTCGAGCTCCATTACCAGCCGCAAATTGAACTCAGAACCCGCCGCATCGTCGGGCTGGAAGCGCTGTTGCGCTGGCGGCATCAAAACGCGCGGCAATATCCCGCCGTCCGTGTTCATCCCGATCGCCGAGCGCAGCGGACAAATCAGCGTCCTGGGGCAATGGGTGCTCGACGCGGCCTGCCGCCAATTGCGGCTGTGGCAGGATCAGGGCCTCGCTCCGGAGATTCTCGGCGTCAATTTTTCCGCGCTGCAGTTCAAGGGATCGGCCGCCGTCGATCGCGACGTCGCCGCGAGCCTCGGCAAGTGGGGCATCGCGCCCGAAAAGATCGAGCTCGAATTGACCGAATCCGTGCTGATGGAAATCACCCAGCAGCACAGCGACCGTTTCGGCGACTTGCGCCGGCTCGGCGTGCGGATCGCGATCGACGATTTCGGCACCGGCTATTCGTCGCTCAGTTATCTGGCGAACTACCCGATCAACCGCGTGAAAATCGCGCAGGAACTGGTGTTCGGCGTCGATATCGACCACCGCAGCGCGACGGTCGTGCGCGCCGCCATCCGGCTCGCTCACGAACTCGACATCGAGATCATCGCCGAGGGCGTCGAGACCGAAGGCCAGGAGAAGTTTCTGTTGTCGGCCGGCTGCGGCTACGCCCAGGGTTATTATTTCAGCAAGCCGGTCGATGCCGCGCGCGCAACCGAGCTCCTGCGCGTCGGCAAGATCGAGCCGGGACGGCGGTCGCTGCGGGTTGTTCGGACCACGGCGGCCTGACGGCGCCGCCGATTATTCGGCAGGCGCGATATGGGCGTCCTGGCCGAGCCTGATCATCGCCGCCATATCGTCGGCGAAGAATTTTGCGTATTGCTCCGGCCGCATCGGGATCGGCGAAACGCCCATGCCGCGGAACCTGATCTGGACAGCCGGATCGCTGAGAACATTGCCGATGGCGGCATTCAGTCTGGTCGACGATGTCGCGCGGGGTGTTGGCGGGCGCCGAAAGCCCGCACCAGAACAGATAGGGCTGGATCGTGATAGCCCGCCGCCGCCAGCGCCGGCACGTCGGGCAGGTCGTTAAGCCGGAACGGCGTGGTCACCGCGAGCGCCACCAACTTGCCCTGCGTGATCAAGGGTTTTGCCGGCGGGATCGGCACGAAGTAGAAGTCGACGCGCCCCGCCATCAGATCGGTAAGGGCCTCGACCGGACCGCGATAGGGCACGTGCTGTACATCAATGTCCGCCGCCAGACGAAATCGCTCGGCGGCGAAATAGGACGCCGAGCCGAAGCCGACCGACGCGAATTTCACCGTGCCGGGCTTTGCCTTCGCCGCCGCCACGAGGTCGGCCACGGTTTTGAAGCCTTTATCGGGAGCCGCCACCAGAACGCTCGGCTGGCCGCCGAGCATCGCCACCGGCACAAGATCGTGGAGCGCGTCGTAGGGCAGCGACTTGTGCAGGATCGCCGCAGAGGTCATGGACGACGAACTCAAAAGCAAGGTGTAGCCGTCGGGCGCGGCATGCACGACCGCCGCGACCCCTACGGTGCCGTCGCCGCCGGGCCGGTTCTCGATGACAAAGGGCTGGCCGAAATACTTGCCGACATGATCGAGCACGACGTCGGCAATCAGGTCGTTCGTTGTCCCCGCCACAAAGGGGCTCACCACCACGATAGACCGTGCCGGCCATTGCTGGGCCAGCGCCGCCGTGACGGCGGCAGTCGCCGCTAAGCCGGCAAATATCGCGCCCAAAGCCCGCATCGTTCGCATCTCTTCCGCCCAGAATTGGTGTCTTCTACCATGATCGCCGCAGCAGGTCCGCCCGCAAGGCCGAGCTTTTCGCAAGGTCCGCTGTGGGTTACAGTGGCACAATGTCCCTTGCCGCCGACGCCTCACCGCGATTGTCCGCCACAGCCGCCCGTCACGACTGGTCGCGCCCCGAGGTGCGGGCGCTGTTCGACCTGCCGTTCCCGGAGCTGATGTTTCGGGCCCAGAGCGTGCACCGGCAGAACTTCGATCCCTCCGAAGTGCAGATCTCGACGCTGTTGTCGATCAAGACCGGCGGCTGCCCGGAAGACTGCGCCTATTGTCCGCAAAGCGCGCATTACGACGCTGGCGTCCATGCCGAGAAATTGATGGCGACCGAGGCTGTGCTGGCCGAGGCGCGCGCCGCGAAATCGGCCGGCGCCAGCCGCTTCTGCATGGGGGCTGCCTGGCGTTCGCCGAAGGATCGCGACCTCGATGCCGTCTGCGCCATGGTCGAGGGCGTCAAGGCGCTGGGGCTCGAGACCTGCGCCACGCTCGGCATGCTGACCGGCGCCCAGGCGCGGCGGCTCAAAGACTCGGGCCTCGATTATTACAACCACAATCTCGACACTTCGCCGGAGTTTTACGGCGAAATCATCACTACCCGGACCTATCGGGACCGGCTCGAGACGCTCGATCACGTGCGCGAGGCCGGCATCCATGTCTGCTGCGGCGGCATCGTCGGCATGGGCGAGACCCGCGAGGATCGCGTCGGCATGATCGCCACATTGGCGAGCCTGCCGGTGCATCCGGAATCGGTGCCGATCAACATGCTGGTCAAGGTCGCCGGTACGCCGCTCGCCGGCGAAGCTGCCCTCGACCCAATCGAGTTCGTGCGTACCATCGCGGTCGCCCGCATCTGTATGCCGCGCTCGGTGGTGCGGCTATCGGCCGGCCGCGAGGACATGAGCGAGGAGACGCAGGCATTGTGCTTTCTCGCCGGCGCCAATTCGATCTTTTACGGGCCGAAACTTCTCACCACGCCCAATCCCGGCCGCGATCGCGATCGCGAGCTGATGGACAGATTGGGCTTGAGCCCGATGGAACCCTGATAGGTCGGACATTCATGAAGATTGATCGATACGCCGCATGCTGGACGCAGCATGCGCTGCTCGCCTGTATCTGCGCGGCGATCGTCGCCTGCATCGGGCTCTCGGCGATCGCTCGCGGCGAGCCGTCCGACGACATTCTCAGCAGGGACAGTGTGCTCCGCGATCCCGAAATTCCCGTCGCTCGGAAATCCAAAAGGCGATCTGACCGTGGTCGAGTTCTTCGATTATCAGTGTCCCTATTGCCGGAAAATGGCGCCCGAACTTGCGAAGCTCATGCAGGATGACGGCAATATCAGACTGGTCCTCAAGGACTGGCCGGTCTTCGGCGATGTTTCGGTTTATGCCGCGAAACTCGCGCTGGCGTCGAAATACCAGGACAAATATCCGCAGGCACACCAGGCTTTGATCGAGGCGGATGGCAAACTCACGCCGGATTCGGTCAGCGGCCTTCTCGCCAAGGCCGGCGTCGACGTTGCGGCGGCGACATCGGATCTGGCGGCCCATCAAAAGACCATCGACGATCTGTTGGCCCGCAACAGCGCGCAAGCCGACGCCTTTGGGTTTCAGGGCACACCGGGCTTCATTGTCGGCACCTTTCGCGTGCCCGGCGTTTTGGAAATGAAGGTTTTCAAGCAGGTGATCGCCGACGCCCGGGCGGCTGCGAAAAAGCACAAGCTTTAGGTCGTTTGAAGGTTGACGGGCGGCGTATGACAGAACGGTGACGATTCGACTCCGTCCGACCGATCGTGTCTCATGAAAATGAGATACAGAAGTGATAGTTCAGCCCTGCCGCAACGCTCGAGTTGATTCGCCGCGTATCACGAGTATCAGATGACCGATCACACTGTAAAAGCCTTCGACGGCGACCTTTCCAATCTGCTGCAGAAGATCGCGCAAATGGGGGAACTGGTCGAAAGCGAATTCAAGACCGCCGTCGAAGCGCTCATTCGCCGCGACCAGAAGCTCGTGCAGCAGGTGATTGCGCTCGACGAGTCCAATGATACGTTGCACCGCGAGATCGAGACCAATGCGATCACTTTGATCGCGCGGCGGCAACCGGTGGCCTACGACCTGCGCCTCGTCGTTGCGGTCTGGGAAACAGCGATCGAGCTCAATCACATCGGCGACCTTGCCAAGAGCATCGCGACGCGAAAGAGCGCGCTGGGTGTCGAGGTTTCGATGCCGGAACCGGCGAAAGGCGTGCGCCGCATCGCCCGCGCCGCGTTGCGGCGGCTTCGCGATGCGGTGCATAGCCTTGTCACGGGCGACGTCGCCAAGGCCGAGAGACTGTGGCGTTCCGATCACGAGATGGACACGCTCTACGGTTCGCTGTGCCGCGAGCTGTTGACCTATATGATGGCGGATCCGGGAGCGATGCCGACCGCGATCAATCTGTTGTTCTGCGCCAAAAGCGTCGAATCGGTCGGCGATCACGTCACCAACATCGCCGACGCGGTGCATTATCTGGTAGAGGGCCGGCGCATTGAGGCGGGACGGGAAAACCCGCGTCCGCGTAGCGAATTGCCGCTCAATTAAATCCCCGCCGCCCCGCCATCCGCGCGCGGATCGTGCGCGCCTTCGCAGCTTCCGTTGGGGTGCAGCACCACGGCGCCGGCGTGGCCCATGAGGTCGGCATAAGCCTCGTCGACCACTTCCACGTCATGGCCGGCGTTGGCGAGCTGATCGACCAGATGGCCGTCGAAACGCGGCTCCAGGCGCAGCGCCGTTTTCGGCGTGCCCCAGGTGCGGCCGAGCACCCAGCGCGGCCGGTCGATGCGCTTCGGCGAGCGGTATCTTGAACTCCACATGGCGGGTGAACACGGCGCTTTGGGTCTGCGGCTGGCCGTCGCCGCCCATGCAGCCATAGGCCATGACGCGGCCGTCGTTGAGCACGGCAAGCGCCGGGTTCAGCGTATGGAACGGCAGCCGGCCAGGCGTGAGATAATTCAGCGCGCCGGCCTCGAGCGAAAAACTCGCGCCGCGGTTCTGCATCAGCACGCCGGTCGCCGGCAGCACGCAGCCGGAGCCGAATTCCCAATAGAGCGATTGGATGTAGGACACGACGAGGCCCGAGGTGTCGGCGGCGCCCATCCAGACCGTGTCGCCCGCGCCTGCAGCGAGCGGCCAGCGGGCGGCCTTCTGGCGGTCGATCTTCATCGCCTCGCCGGCGATGAAGCGGTCCTCAAGAACGCGGTCGAGCGAATGGGGGAGGTAATTCGGATCGGTGACGACGCGGTCGCGCATCCGGAGCGCACGCTTGGTCGCTTCGACCAGGCCGTGGATGTGATCGAAGCTCTCGGGCTCCTTGACGCCGAGCTTGGCGAACAGCGCGAGAATCATCAGCGAGACTGCGCCTTGCGTCGGCGCGCCGGTATTGTAGAGCGTGCCCGAAGGCTGCGTGACGCGCAGCGGTTCGGCAATTTTGGCCTCGTAGCGCTCGAGATCGTGCCGCGTCAGCGGGCTGCCGATGCGTTCGAGATCGGCGGCGATTTCGCTGCCGACGTCGCCGCGATAGAAATCGTCGAGGCCCGCATGGGCGAGCTGCGCCAGAGTTTCGGCCAAGGCTTCCTGTTTCAAGCGCGCGCCGACCTCCGGCGGTTTGCCGTCGATGAGAAACGCGGCGGCGAAACCCGGCACGTCTTTCAGGCTGGCGAGGTGCTCCCGGGTCAGTCGCGCCTGACTGCGGGTGACCGTATAGCCGTTCCGCGCCTGTGCGGTTGCCGTCGCCAAGAGCACATCAAGCGGCAGTCTTCCGCCGTTGGCTTTCGCCGCTTCGAGCGCGAGCATCCAGCCGCCGACGGCGCCCGGCACGGTCAGCGCCGCGAGCGGTCCGCGGGTCGGCATCGTCTCGTAGTCGCGATAAAGCTCAGGCTTCACCTGTAAGCCCGCCGGACCCGCCGCCATGATGGCGCGTACGCGGCCCGACGGCTCGCGGATGAGCCAAAAGCCGTCGCCGCCGAGATGGTTCATATGCGGATAGACGGCAGCGATCGAGGCCGCCATGGCCACCATGGCCTCGACCGCATTGCCGCCCTCGGCGAGAATTTCTCGGCCGGCTTCGACGGCGGCGAAATGCGGCGCGCAGACGACGCCGCGGCGATGCCCGGCGCTGTATAGGTCCATGGTGTTTGCTCAGTTCAAGGTGGCGGGGTCGAGAAATCCGCGTTTGCGCAACAGCGCGTCGGCAGTCGGCAATCGGCCGCGGAAGGCCTTGTAGGCTTCGGCGGGATCCTGCGAGCCGCCGGCCGCATAGATGGTGTCATGCAGCCGCTTCGCGGTGGCGGGATCGAAAATGTCGCCGGTCTCCTCGAAGGCCGCAAAGGCGTCGGCGTCGAGCACCTCCGACCACATATAGCTGTAATAGGCCGAGGCATAGCCGCCGCCCGAGAACACATGATCGAAATGCGGCGGACGGTGACGCATGGCGATCTCGTCCGGCATGCCGATGCGCGACAGCTGTTGTTTCTCGAAAGCGGTCGGATCGAGGTTGCCGGGCGCCGGCAGCGAATGGAAATCGAGATCGACCACCGCGGAGGCGATGTATTCGACCGTCGCAAAGCCCTTGTTGAAGTTGCGCGCGGCAATCAGCCGCTGCAGCAGTTCCTCGGGCATGGGTTCGCCGGTCCGGTAGTGGCGGGCGAAACGCCGCAGCACGTCGGGCTGCGACAGCCAATGCTCGTAGAGCTGCGACGGCAGTTCGACGAAATCGGTGGCGACATTGGTGCCGGAAATCTTCGGGTAGGTGACCGAGGACAGGAGGCCGTGCAGCGCATGGCCGAATTCGTGGAACAGCGTGCGGGCGTCTTCGAAGGAGAGCAGCGTCGGCTCGCCGTCGGGCGCCTTGGCGAAATTGCAGACATTGACGATCAGCGGGCTGGATGTCGCCCGCTGAGCTTTTCCTGGTCGCGCAGCGAGGTCATCCAGGCGCCGCTGCGCTTACTGGCGCGGGCGAAATAATCGCCGAAGAACAGGCCGACCTTGCGGCCGTCGGCGCCGCGCACCTCCCAGACCCGCACGTCGGGATGCCATACCGGCACATCGGTGCGCGTCGGTGAAGCGCAAGCCGAACAGCCGCTGCGCGGTATCGAACACGGCCTCGACCATGCGGTCGAGATTGAGAAAGGGCTTGATCGCCGCCTCGTCGAAGTCGCAACGGCGTTGCCTGAGCTTGTCGGCGTAATAGCGCCAGTCCCAGGGCTCGAGCTTGAAATTGCCGCCGTCCTCGCGGACGAGCTCCTGCATGGCGTCGCGGTCGGCGAGCGCGCGCGACCGGGCCGGCGCCCAGACCGCATCGAGCAAGCCGCGAACAGCCGAGGGCGTGCGGGCCATGGCGTCGTCGAGCCGGTAATGGGCGAAATCCGCATAGCCGAGGAGTTGCGCCCGCTCGGCGCGCAGCCGGATCATCTCGGCGATATTGTTCTTGTTGTCGGTCGGGCCGCCATTGTCGCCGCGCATGGTGAAGCCGCGAAACACTTTTTCGCGCAGGTCGCGGCGGTCGGAGAACTGCAAGAACGGCTCGACGCTCGACCGCGACAGCGTGACCACGTGGCCGTCAAGTCCGCGCTCCTGCGCATCCGAGCGTAGCGCCTCGCGCATGAAATCCGGCAACCCGGCAAGCTCGGCCTCGCCGTCGAGGCGGAGCGTGAAAGCCTGTTCGTCGGCGAGCACATTCTGGCTGAAGGCGGTGCCGAGTTCCGCGAGCCGCTCGATGATTTCGGCAAGCCGCTTCTTGGCCGCGCCGTCAAGGGCTGCGCCGGCACGCCGGAAGCCGGTGTGGTAGCGCTCGATGACCCGGTTCTGCTCGGGCGTAAGGCCTGATCGGCGTTCCGCATCAGCGTATCGACGCGGCGGAACAGTTCCGCATTGGTGTTGATCTTGTTCCAGTGGCGGGCGATCTGCGGCGAAATTTCGCGCTCGATCTCGAGCAGCGCGTCGTTGCTGTGGGCGCCGACCAGCAGATGGAACGCGCTTTCGACGCGATCGAGCGCCCGGCCGCTTCGTTCCAAAGCCGCGATCGTATTGTCGAAGCTCGGCGCTGCCGATAGCTTGGCGATGGCCGCGACCTCGGCCTCATGCTCGGCCAAGGCCCGCGCATAGGCCGCGCGAAAATGCTCCGGCGCGATGCGGTCGAACGGGGGAACCTGGTCCGGGGTGGCCCAATCCGCAAAGAACGGATTGTCGGGCAGGGTAGGGGGCGTGGCGGCTGGCGGCTTGATCTGCGTCATCGGGGGGTCATACCAAATGGCGGGCGCTGCCGTGATATATGTCATCCGGGCTAACCCCCAAGGTAGTATCGAAGCGCTAAGGAGAGCCGCCGATGCCCCGTCACGCCCATTATGTGCCGCATGGCGTCATTCCGGCCGTGCTGCTGCCGTTCACCGACGATCTTGCGATCGACGAAAAGAGCTTCCGCAAGCATCTTGCCGACGTCGCGGCGGTCGAGGGGCTGTCCGCCGTCACCATCAATGCGCATTCGACCGAGGTCGCCTCCTGCACTTTCGAGGAGCAGCGCCGGGTGCTCGACATCGCCCAGGACGAGATCGGCGGCCGCTTGCCGATCGTCAACGGCATCTGGGCCGACGGCAGTCTCGAAGCCGCCCGCATCGCCAAGATGGCGGAGGAGGGCGGCGCCTCGGCGCTGCTGGTGTTTCCGCCGGCGCCGTTCACGCTCGGCCAATCGCCCGCCATGGCGGTCGAGCACTTCAAGCGCATCGCCGATGCCTCGAGCCTGCCGATCATCGTGTTCCAATATCCGCTGGCGACCGGGCAGGGCTATCCGCGCGACACGCTCCTGAGGATGATCGAGGAGGTGCCGACGCATCCGCGCCATCAAGGATTGGGCCGGCAACGTGCCGCAGCACGAGATGCATATCCGCGAACTGCAAAGCCTCAAGCGTCCGGTCAACGTGCTGACCACCCACAGCGCCTGGCTGTTCAGTTCGCTGGTGCTCGGCTGCAACGGGCTTGCTCTCCGGCTCCGGCAGCGTCATCGCCGATCTGCAATCGGCGCTGTTCCGCGCCGTCAAGGGCAACGATCTCGCCGAGGCGCGGCGGCTCAACGACCGCATCTATCCGCTGGCGAAGGTGTTTTATGCCGAGCCCTGGGCCGACATGCACAACCGCATGAAGGAGGCGCTGGTGCTGCTCGGCAAGCTGCCGCGCGCCGTGGTGCGGCCGCCGCTGGTCAAGCTCAGGCCGCGCCGAGATCGACCGCATCGGCGCGGCCCTTGTCGAGGCCGGGCTGTTGTCGCAGAAGGCCGCCCGCGACGCCGCGTAATAGGCCTAAACGGACAGTTAGAACCAGCTCATGGACAATCCCGCAGCAAGCCTCCGCCCCCGGCGCATTCTCTGGCCGAACGTGCTGACCGTCGTCAGCGCGGCGATCCTGATCAGCGCCGAAGTGTTCGGCGCGGCGTTTGCCGGCAGCTGGGCGATCGCCAATCTGTTCGCGCTCGGCGCGCTCGGCGCTCGCGTGCTCGATGGGCTCTTCATCGTGCTCGGCATCGTGGTGATGGCGCAATTCGTGCGCGCAGCGCATCTCGTCGAGCCGTTCACGGCCGACTGACGCGCGCGCCGCGGCAGTCGCGCACAGATTTTTCCGCTCTTTACTTTTTGTTAGAACTAAAAAGCTTGCGCGTGTAAGCGAAATCGCTTATCTGCGAAATGCCCTAATTTCGCACGTGCCTGTGGCCGTGTGTCGATCGGTGGGCATCCGGACAAGAGGCCGGACAGCCGCCTAAGGAAGAGCGCATCGCTCTCGCGCCTACTTCCTTGCTCCAGCGATCGGCAGCCGGAGGCGAAACCGGCAATGCCCGCTCTCCACGGGCGACGCGGCTTAAAGCAACGACGGAAGGGCTTTTTTGGGTCTACGTGCCGGCGCCAATGCCGGGGACACCGAAGAGGCTTGTCCTTCTTTGCCAGCAGTGCGGAACGGGATCTCCCTCATCCGGACCAAGGCAGCAATCACAGTGACGCAAACGGTTCCGCAATAGCGCGGGCCCAGGCGCGGCACAGGAGGTTCACCTTCGGCGGCTACGCCGCCGGCCGGATTAGGGAGTTTGGTTGAATGACCACACGCATCCGCGAATTCCTCAAGCATCGTACTGACAGTGGGCCCTGCCTCGTCCTCGACCTCGATGTCGTGCGCGAGAACTACCAGAACTTCGCCAAGGTGCTGCCGGACACCAAGGTGTACTATGCGGTGAAGGCCAATCCGGCGCCGGAAATCCTCAAGCTGCTCGTAGGCCTCGGCTGCTGCTTCGACGTCGCCTCGCTGCCCGAGACGCAACAGGTGCTTGCCGCCGGCGCCACCGCCGACCGCATCTCCTACGGCAACACCATCAAGAAAGAGACCGAGATCGCCGAAGCCTTCCGGCTCGGCGTCACGCTGTTCGCGGTCGACTGCGAGGCCGAGGTCGAGAAAGTGTCGCGCGCCGCGCCCGGCAGCCGGGTGATCTGCCGGATCCATTGCGACGGTTCCGGCGCCGAATGGCCGCTGTCGCGCAAATTCGGCTGCGAGCCCGCTTACGCGGCCGACATTCTGGAACACGCCCATAAGAACGGTCTCCTCCCTTACGGCATCTCGTTCCATGTCGGCTCGCAGCAGCACAATGTCGAAGCCTGGGACCGGGCGCTCGCGTCGGCGGCGGCGGTGTTTCGGACCTGCGCCGAGCGCGGCATCGGCCTTTCGATGGTCAATCTCGGCGGCGGTTTTCCGGCCAAGTACATCCGCAAGACGCCAAAACTCGAGAGCTACGGCAAGGCGATCTTCAAGGCGCTGCGCAAGCATTTCGGCAACAACCTGCCGAACACCATCGTCGAGCCCGGTCGCGGCCTCGTCGGCAATGCCGGCGTGATCGAGGCCGAAGTGGTGCTGATCGCCAAGCGCTCGCCGGAAGACGAGGTGCGCTGGGTCTATCTCGACATCGGCAAATTCCACGGCCTGGCCGAGACCATCGGCGAGTCGATCCGCTACCCGATCCGCACCACGCATGATCGCGACGAGATGGCGCCTTGCATCGTCGCCGGCCCGACCTGCGACTCCGTCGACGTGCTCTATGAAAAGACGCCCTATCCGCTGCCGGTGACGCTCGCTATCGGCGACAAGGTCCTGATCGAAGCGGCCGGCGCCTACACGGCGACCTATTCGTCGGTCGGCTTCAACGGCTATCCGCCGCTCCGGCAATACGTGATCTGAAAATCTCCCTCGCCCCGCATTGCGGGGAGAGGTTTTTTATTTCGGCTGAACGCTCGGATCACCGCCCGGACTGCCGGGCGGCGGGATGACGGGCATCTTGCCGGTGTCGGGTGCCTGAGCTTTGATCCCGGGGTCGACGCTTGGCGGACAGATCACGCCATTGGTCTGGCTCAGTCTGTCGCTCAGAGTTTGATTGGACGCGTTCGCCGCGCCGTCCGCGCAGGCCTTGGGGTCGACGGTTTGCGCCTGTGCGGATTGTGTCTGCGCGAAGGCCGCTGAACGCACGGCGCGAGGTGATCACCAGCATGGCGAAGATCAATTTCGCGACGATATCCATGCGCTGTTAACCACCGGCAAAAGCCGGAGTTCCAGCGCCATCACGCCAGATCGACGACGCCGGCCTCGCCGCTTTCGGTGCCGAAGGCGAGCAGTGTGCCGTCGAGGCTCCAAGCGAGCGCCTTGACCGGCGCGTCGCCCGGCCGCTTCGCCAGGATTTCGGCGCCGTCTTCGACGCGGACCAACAGCACCATGCCGTCGCTGAAGCCTGCGGCGACGATGTCCTGCTTGGGATGGCAGGCGACGACCTCGACGCGCTGCTCGGTCGGCGCCAAGAGTTTCGGCTGCTTGCCCATCGGGCCGTCTTTGCTCTGGAACGGCCACAGGATGATCTGGTTCGCGCCCGAGGTCGCGAGCCAACGCCCGCCGGTCGTCCAGCCCACCGAGGTGACGCGCGCCGCATAGCCCGACATGCGCATGTGCTTGCGGTCGGCGATCCGCCAGCCGTGCAGCATCGGTTCCTGCATGGTGGTGACGAGGAAGCGGCCGTCCGGACTCACCGTGACGCCGAGATGCGAGCCCTTCCATTCGAGCATTTCGGGCGGGGCGCCTGCGGCATTGGGGAACCACAGCGACGCGCCATTATAATGGGCGATGGCGAGCCGAAAGCCCTTCGGCAGAAAGGCAAGCCCGCCGACGGTCGAGGGCGCTTCGACCTGGCGCGGCCCCGCCTCCGTCCCCCGCGAGCGGGGCAGCGTCGGGTTGGTCAGCACGAAGGCGGTCTTGCCCGCCGACCAGGCGACGGCGCCGTCCGGCCCCAGCGCGACGTGATCGATCCAGCGATGCTTCGCGTCGGTCGCCAGCGTCTCGCTGTCGCCTCTGACGTCGACGACGATCACTTTGCCGTCGTCGCCGCCGGTGACGACGCGCTCGCCGTCACTGGCGCTCGTCAAGATCGCGCCGCCATGGATGGTCACGCGGCGCGGTTCGCCCTTCGGGGTCGCGAGCACCACCGCCTCTTCGCCAAGAACGAACACCGCCGTGCGCCCGAGAAAATGCGCGGCGAAGACGGCGCCGCCCGCCGCGATCGGGCGCGTGCGGTCGACGACGGAGATGGTGTCGTTGCGGGTGTCAGTCATGAGGGGGTCTGGCCGCTCGGTTCCCCTCCCCCTTGTGGGGAGGGGTTAGGGGTGGAGGTTGGGAGGTGATGTAAGACGGTCGACGCAAGTGCGTTACCTCACGACCCCCTCCCCACCCTCCCCCACAAGGGGGGAGGGAGAATTAGGCGATGCAGCTCTCGAAACCTTCGGTGATCTTCTTGCCCGGCAGATTGCGGCCGATGAAGACGATGCGGCTTTCGCGCTTCTCATCCTTGTTCCATGGCCGCTGGTGATCGCCGTCGAGGATCATGTGCACGCCCTGGAAGACAAAGCGCTGATCGTCGTTCTTGAAGGCGAGGATGCCCTTCGAGCGCAAGATGCTCGGGCCTTCCTTCTGCACCAGGTCCTGCACCCAGGGAAAGAACTTGTCGGGATCGAGCGGCTTGTCGGTTTTCAGCGAAATCGATTGCATGTCCTCGTCGTGATAGTGCTTGAGCCCGCCATGCGAATGGGCGTGGTGGTGCTCGTGATCGTGGTCATGGTGATGATCGTGACCGTGCTCGTGATCATGCCCATGATCATGGTCGTGATCATCGTGCTCGTCGCCGCCGAGGAAGGCCGGCTCGATCTCCAGGATGCGGTCGAGATCGAAGGCATTGCGGCCCAACACTTCGTCCAAGGCGATTTGCGCGCGCTCGGTTTTGTGCAGCCTGGCGTAAGGATTGATGCCGCGGATACGGGCTTCGACCTCGCGCAGTTCCGCGGGCGTCACCAGATCGGTCTTGTTGATCAGGATCACGTCGGCGAAGGCGATCTGGTTCTTGGCCTCGGGCGCGTCCTTGAGCCGGTCGTTGAGCCACTTGGCGTCGGCGACCGTCACCACGGCGTCGAGCTTGGTCCTCCGCCCGACATTCTCGTCCATGAAGAAGGTCTGCGCCACCGGCGCCGGGTCGGCGAGGCCCGTGGTCTCGACGATGATGGCGTCGAACTTGCCCTTGCGCCGCATCAGCCCGTCGAGGATGCGCACCAGATCGCCGCGCACGGTGCAGCAGATGCAGCCGTTGTTCATCTCGAACACTTCCTCGTCGGCGCCGACGACAAGGTCGTTGTCGATGCCGATCTCGCCGAATTCGTTGACGATGACGGCGTATTTCTTGCCGTGCGGCTCCGACAGGATGCGGTTGAGCAGGGTCGTCTTGCCGGCGCCCAGATAGCCGGTCAGCACGGTGACGGGGACTTTCTCTTGAGCTTTTTCGGCCGAGATCGCGTCGGGCATGGGGACAAATACTCCAAGGGAGCCGGAGATATATTGGCTGCCGGGCCAAAACAAAACCCCCGGCGCCGGCGGTTACTCAGGCCTCGAGATGCCGGCCCGGGAAGGCTTGCCAGACCAGCCCGCCGAAGCGCCCGAACAGCACCGAGCCGGCGTAAAGGACGCCGGCCACGAGCGTCACCACCGGCCCGGACGGGATTGCGGCGTGAAAGGCCAACAGCACGCCTGCGAAGCCGGAAACGAGGCCGCACAGCGATCGCAAGCGCGATCATCAGCGAAATGTCGCGGGTCCAGAACCGCGCAATGGCGGCCGGAATGATGATGATGCCGACGCCGAGCAGCGTGCCGAGCACGTGAAAGGCGTTGATGAGGTTGAGCACCAAAAGCACCAGGAAGGTCAGATGCGCGATGCCGTCGGCGCGGCTGACCGAGCGCAAAAATCCCGGATCGACGCAGCCGATCACGAGCGGGCGATAGATCAGCGCCAGCGCCAAGAGGCTGATGGTCGCATTGCCGTCGATGACCAAAAGCTTGTCGGCATTCATCTTGGCCGCGGTTTCGCCGAACAGGAAGGTCATCAGCTGGTCGATGTCGATGCCCTTGACGCGTCACGATGACGACGCCAAGCGCCAGCGACACCAGGAGAAACACCGCGAGCGAGGCGTCCTCCTGCAGCTTGGTGGTGCGGCTGACGAAGCCTGCGGCGAGCGCAATGATAAGACCGGCGACAAGGCCGCCGAGCGTCATGGCAAAGACATCGAGGCCAGCGGCAAGAAATCCGATCGCGACGCCCGGCAGGATGGCGTGCGCCATGGCATCGCCGACCAGACTCATCCGCCGCAGCATCAGGAACACGCCGATCGGGCCGGCGCTGAACGCGAGCGCGAGAATAGCGGCCAGCGTGTGCCGGACCGAAGGCTCCGCGAGCGGCTCGAGCAAGAAACTGGACAGCATGGGGCTTAAGCCGCTTCGGGCGCGGCGCATGTCGGCCGCTTGGTCGTCGAAGGCCTCGCACATCAGACGCGACTTGTTCATGTTCTCCGCCGTCAGCACATCCTGCGGTCGCGCCCCAGGCGACCGGCTCGCGCGCGAGCAAGAGCGTCTGCGGGAAGCTTGCCCTGACGAGGCTTACGTCGTGGAGCGCCGCCAGCACGGTGCGGCCCTCGCCGTGCCAGCTGCCGCACCAGATCGAGCAGGTCCGTGGCGGCGCGTTCGTCGATGGCGGTGAAAGGCTCGTCGAGCACGATCACGCGGGCATCCTGAACCAGCAGCCGCGCGAACAGCATGCGCTGCATCTGCCCGCCGGAAAGCGTGCCGATGCTGCGTTTCTCGAAGCCGGTGAGGCCGACCGTTGCGATCGCGCGCTTCGATGAGTGTCGCGATCCTTGGCGGCCGATGCCGCCGAACAGACCGCTCGTCCGCCACAGCCCCATCGCCACCATGTCGTAGACGTTGATCGGGAACGTGCGGTCGATGTCGGCAACCTGCGGCAGATAGGCGATGTCGCGGGCGTCGAGCCCATCGCGCTCGATCGAGCCGGCGAGCGGGGTGATCGCGCCGGTGATGCCCTTGAACAAAGTCGATTTGCCGGCGCCGTTCGGGCCGACGATGGCCGAGAGCGCGCCCTTTTCCACCGCGCCGTCGAGATGATGCACGGCGGGGTGGCGGTCGTAACCGAGCGTCAGATTGTGAAAGCGCAGCGCCGGCATGATCAACGCGTGCGCCCAATAGAAGGCGACCCAGACCAGCGCGACAGCGCGCCGGCGATCGCGAGCCGGCCCGGCGCGGACAGCCGGAGCAGGGACGGCGAAATCGCCGGCGACGGATGAGCCTCGCCCGCATGGTGATGGTGGTGGGTCATAGGTCCCGGATAAAAAGTCGATCCAATAATGTTACAATATAACAATTAGTCGGCCGATTGCCAAGCCACGGGTTGCCAAGCTTTGGGGCGACGCCGATAAGGCGGTCGGCGATAAGGGCTTGCGAGCCAAAGAGCGAACCCGATGAGCGAACAAAACGGCCGCGTCTTTTGCGTCGGTGAGGTTGTGATCGAACTCGCCCGCGGCGCCGACGGGTTGTTCGCGCCGTCCTGCGGCGGCGATGTGTTCAATACCGCGATCTATCTGGCCCGCGCCGGCATCGAGACGGCCTTCGTCACTGCTTTAGGGGACGATCCCTATTCGGACGGCGTCATGGCGCTGGCGGCCGCCGAAGGGGTCGCCGCCAATCTCGTTCTTCGCGTTCCCGGCCGCTTGCCGGCGCTGTGCCTGATCGACGGCGGCGCCTCCGGTGAGCGCCAGATGCGCTATTGGCGCGAGGGAGCGCCGGTCCGCGAACTGTTCGAGCTTCCCGACTGGATGAGGGTCGCCGAGAGCCTGACCGCGGCACGGCTCATTTATTTCTCGGGCATCACGCTGTCGCTGTTCTCGACGCAAGGTCTCGGCCGCTTCTTCGCCGTGCTCGAGGTCGCGCGCCAGCAGGGCGCCAAGGTCGCCTTCGACGGCAATTTCCGCCCGCGCGGCTGGAAGGGCGATCTGCAACGCACCCGCGCCGTCTTCATGGAAGCGCTCAAGCGCGCCGATATCGCGCTGCCGGCGTTCGACGACGAGGCGGTGCTGTGGGGCGATCCCAGTCCCGAGAGCACGGTGGCACGGCTGCAGGCCTTCGGCATCGGCGAGATCGTCATCAAGAACGGACCCAACAGCGCGCTGGTGGCGAGCGGCCGCAGCCAGGAATTCGTCCCGGTGCCCGAGGTGCTGGTGCCGGTCGACGCGACGGCTGCTGGTGACGGTTTCAATGCGGGCTATCTGGCGGCGCGGCTTTCCGGCAGTGACTCGGCGCAGGCGGCCCGCGCCGCGCATCGCCTCGCCGGCACCGTGATCCGCCACCCCGGCGCGCTCGCGCCGCGCACCGCGGTGGCGATGCATTAGAACGTGAACGCATAAACGCGCAGCCGATGCCGACGATTGGTGGACAAAGCAAAGACCCCGGCGCGGCGCTCGGTGCGGCCATCCACCGGCAAGAGAATTTCCATACCAAATCCTGATTGCGTCATCAGGCTTTGCTATGAGGTATTTCGTTGCTCTGGCCTGCCTTCGGCCCGACTATAACCACCCAAATCTTGCGTGGGCTCGTCGAGAGAACGATGCTTGAAAAGCTCGAATTGCTGCTGGCACTGGCGCGCGAAAAGCACTTTGGCCGCGCGGCGGAGGCCTGCAATGTCAGTCAGCCCACTCTGTCCGCGAGCATCAAGCAGCTTGAGGGCATATTCGGTGTTTTGCTGGTGCAGCGCGGCTCGCGGTTTCGCGGCCTGACGCCCGAAGGCGAACGCGTCTTGGGCTGGGCGCGGCGCATCCTCGCCGATGCCCGCGCCATGCGGCAGGATATCGACGCGCTCAAACGCGGGCTGACAGGCCATGTCCAGATCGCGGCCATTCCGACCGCGCTCGCCATGACGGCGTTGCTGACGACGCCTTATCGCGCCAAGCATCCGGACGTGCGTTTCACCATCGTGTCGCGCACCTCGATCGAAGTTCTCGCCATGCTCGAGAACCTGGAAGTCGATGCCGGTCTATCCTATCTCGATAACGAACCGGTCGGGCGCGTCAGTACGGTGCCGCTTTATCATGAGGAATACCGGTTTCTGACCTCCGCCGCCGGCATCATGGGCGAGCGCAGCACCGTCACCTGGGCGGAGGTCGGCAAAGTGCCGCTTTGTTTGCTGACGCCCGATATGCAAAACCGCCGGATCATCGACGGCTTGCTGCGGTCGGCCGGCAACGAACCGTCGCCGACGCTTAAATCCAATTCGATGATTGTTTTGTTCGCGCATGTGCGCACCGGCAAGTGGGCGACCATCATGCCGGCGAAGCTCGCCGAAACGCTCGGTCTGACCGACAGCGTGCGGGCCATCCCCATCGTCGATCCGATCGTCACCCATGCGGTCGGTCTGGTGATCGCCGACCGCCAACCGACGACCCCTTTGGTCAACGCGCTGGTGTCCGAAGCGCGCCAGCTTGCGGTCTTGCTGGGCGGTTCCCAGCCGGCAACGGGCGGGGAAATCGTTGCGGCGAAACGCAAGAGCGGCGGCAAACGAGCGGCGACGCAGCGCAGCTCATGACGTTTGTTTTTTGCTCAATGACGATCAGAAATGCCGATCGCCCCATAGGAGCAATCGTATTGATTTATCAAGATAATTTCTTCACCTTCGTTCTCTTTATGATATCGCGATCGGATTGCCACAGTGGCCGCCTACGAGCCTTGGACCGCGGAGCGCACGCAAGACATCATCCTGCAGCATCAAGAGCAGGACGGACCGTTGCTGCCGATCCTCCATGCGATTCGAGAAACCTTCGGCTACGTCCCGGAAAATGCGGTGCCGATCATCGCCGAAGCGCTGAACCTGTCGCGCGCCGAGGTTCACGGCGTCGTCACTTTCTATCACGACTTTCGGCAACAGCGCGCCGGCCGTCATGTCCTCAAGCTCTGCCGCGCCGAGGCCTGTCAGGCTGCCGGCGGTGACGCGCTGGCGGCGCGCGCCGAGGAACGGCTTGGCGTTCGTTTCGGCGACACCAGCAAAGACGGGCGGGTCACGCTTGAGGCGGTCTATTGCCTTGGCCTCTGCTCGGTGTCGCCGTCGGCGATGTTCGACGGCCACATCGTCGCCCGCATCGACAATAAGAAGCTCGATGCACTGCTCGCG
Source organism: uncultured Alphaproteobacteria bacterium (assembly GCA_963696555.1). Taxonomy (GTDB): domain Bacteria; phylum Pseudomonadota; class Alphaproteobacteria; order Rhizobiales; family Xanthobacteraceae; genus BOG-931. The sequence continues at coordinate 40,397 of CAVOKR010000024.1, forward strand.
GAAACCGACCGATGAGCCGCGTCCGCGTCTACGTTCCGGGCGACGCCGTCGCGGTGGCCTGCGGCGCGGATGACCTTGTGGGCGCCATCGCCTCGGCGGCGAATAAGCGCAAACGCGACATCGAGATCATCCGCAACGGCTCGCGCGGCATGCATTGGCTCGAACCGATGCTCGAAGTGGCGACCGAAATGGGCCGCATCGCCTATGGTCCGGTCGGACTCGGCGACGTCGACAGCGTTCTTGAAGCCATGCTGGCCGGCGGCGGCGAGCATAAATTGCGCGTCGGCGCGCCGGAGCAGCATCCGTTCCTGAAAAAACAGACGCGGCTGACTTTCGCGCGTTGCGGCATCGTCGATCCGCGTTCGCTCGACGATTACAAGGCCCACGACGGCTATAAGGGATTGGCCAAGGCTTTGGCCAATCCTGCGGGCATCGTCGACGAGGTCACGCAATCCGGGCTGCGCGGCCGCGGCGGCGCCGGGTTCCCGACCGGTATCAAGTGGAAGACGGTGGCCGAGGCCAAGGCCGATCGCAAATACATCGTCTGCAATGCCGACGAAGGCGACAGCGGCACCTTCGCCGATCGCATGATCATGGAAGGCGACCCGTTCGTACTGATCGAAGGCATGACGATTGCCGGCATCGCGGTCGGCGCCACCAAGGGCTTCATCTATATCCGCTCGGAATATCCGCACGCGATCGCGGCGATGAACGACGCCATTCTCGCCGCGCGGCGCGGCGGCATGCTCGGCCAGGCCGTGGCCGGCTCAGTCTTCGCCTTCGATCTGGAAGTGCGCCAAGGCGCCGGCGCCTATGTCTGCGGCGAGGAAACCTCGCTGCTCGAAAGCCTCGAAGGTAAACGCGGCCTCGTTCGCGCCAAGCCGCCGCTGCCGGCGCACAAAGGGCTGTTCGGCAAGCCGACCGTCATCAACAACGTGCTGTCGCTCGCGACCGTGCCGATCGTCATGCACAAGGGTGCGGCGTTCTACAAGAATTTCGGCATCGGGCGCTCGCGCGGCACGATGCCTATCCAGCTCGCCGGCAACCTGCGCTATGGCGGCCTGTTCGAGACCGCGTTCGGCATCACGCTCGGCGAACTCGTCGACAATATCGGCGGCGGCTCCTTTACCGGGCGTCCGGTGAAAGCCGTGCAGGTCGGCGGCCCGCTGGGCGCCTATTTCCCGCGCGCCTTGTTCGACACGCCGTTCGATTACGAAGCCTTTGCGGCGCGCGACGGCTTGATCGGGCACGGCGGCATCGTAGTGTTCGACGACAGCGTCGACATGGCCAAGCAGGCGCGCTTCGCTTTTGCATTCTGCGCTGTCGAATCCTGCGGCAAGTGCACGCCGTGCCGGATCGGTTCGACCCGCGGCGTCGAGACGGTCGAGCGCATCATGCGCGGCGAAGACCGCGAGAAGAACATCGCGGTCCTCACCGATCTCTGCAACACCATGAAATTCGGCTCGCTGTGCGCGCTCGGCGGCTTCACGCCCTATCCGGTGATGAGCGCGCTCAGCCATTTCCCCGATGATTTCAGCGCCGCGCCGCGCTTGCAGGCCGCGGAATAGGAGAAGCGCGATGTCACTCGTGCATGAGATCGACTACGGCACGCCGAAATCGAAGGCGGAAAAGACCGTCACGCTGACCATCGACGGCCAAGAGGTCACGGTGCCGGAGGGCACCTCGATCATGCGCGCGGCGATGGAAGCGGGCACGCAGATCCCAAAGCTCTGCGCCACCGACATGGTCGATGCGTTCGGCTCCTGCCGCCTGTGCCTCGTCGAAATCGAAGGCCGCGCCGGTACGCCGGCGTCCTGCACCACGCCGGTCGTGGCGGGCATGGTGGTGAAAACCCAGACCGACCGGCTCAAACAGATCCGCAAGGGCGTGATGGAGCTTTACATCTCCGACCATCCGCTCGACTGCCTGACCTGTTCGGCCAATGGCGATTGCGAATTACAGGACATGGCCGGCGCCGTCGGGTTGCGCGATGTGCGTTACGGTTATGCCGGCGAGAACCACGTGTTCGCCAAGACCGACGGCAAGGCGAACGACAACTGGCTGCCGAAGGACGAGTCCAATCCGTATTTCACCTACGACCCCTCGAAGTGCATCGTCTGTTCGCGCTGCGTGCGCGCTTGCGAAGAAGTGCAAGGCACTTTCGCGCTGACCATCGCCGGCCGCGGCTTCGGCAGCCGCGTATCGCCGGGCATGGAAGAATCGTTTCTGTCCTCCGAATGCGTGTCATGCGGCGCCTGCGTGCAGGCCTGCCCGACGGCGACGCTCAATGAAAAGAAGATGGTGGAGATTGGCACGCCGGAGCATTCGGTGGTCACAACCTGCGCCTATTGCGGCGTCGGCTGCGCGTTCAAGGCGGAGATGCGCGGCGACGAACTGGTGCGCATGGTGCCCTACAAGGACGGCGAGGCGAACCGCGGCCATTCTTGCGTCAAAGGCCGGTTTGCCTGGGGTTACGCGACCCACCGTGAGCGCATCCTGAAACCCATGATCCGCGCCAAGGTCACCGATCCGTGGCGGGAAGTGAGCTGGGACGAAGCGATCAATTACGCCGCATCTGAGTTCAAGCGTATTCAGTCGAAATACGGCAGGGATTCGGTCGGCGGCATCACGTCGTCGCGCTGCACCAACGAAGAAACCTTCCTGGTGCAAAAGCTGATCCGCGCCGGTTTCGGCAACAACAACGTCGACACTTGCGCGCGTGTTTGCCATTCACCCACTGGCTACGGTTTGGGCCAGACCTATGGTACGTCGGCGGGCACGCAAAATTTCGACTCGGTGGAGGAGACCGACGTGGCGCTTATCATCGGCGCCAATCCGGCGTCGGCGCATCCGGTATTCGCCTCGCGTCTGAAGAAGCGGCTGCGCCAGGGCGCCAAGCTGATCGTCATCGATCCGCGCCGCACCGAGATGGTGAAATCGGCGCATATCGAGGCGGCGTATCATCTGGCGCTCAAGCCCGGCACCAATGTCGCGATGGTGACGGCACTGGCCCATGTCATCGTCACCGAAAAACTCTACGATGAAAAATTCATCCGCGAGCGCTGCGACTGGGACGAATTCCTGCATTGGGCCGATTTCGTGTCGCAGCCGCGCAACAGCCCCGAAGAGGTCGCCAAGATTTCAGGCGTGCCGGCGCAGACTATCCGCGCGGCGGCGCGGCTCTACGCCACCGGCGGCAACGGATCGATCTATTACGGGCTAGGCGTCACCGAGCACAGCCAGGGCTCGACCACGGTCATGGCGATCGCCAATCTCGCGATGGCGACCGGCAATATCGGCCGCCCCGGCGTCGGCGTTAATCCGCTGCGCGGGCAGAACAACGTGCAGGGCGCCTGCGATATGGGTTCGTTTCCGCACGAGCTCGCCGGCTACCGGCATATCTCGCTCGACGAGCCGCGGCATCTGTTCGAGAAAGATTGGGGCGTGACGCTCGACAAAGAGCCGGGCCTGCGCATCCCCAACATGCTCGACGCCGCGGTCGACGGCACGTTCAAGGGCATCTACATCCAGGGCGAGGACATTTTGCAATCCGATCCCGACACCAAGCACGTGTCGGCCGGGCTCGAGGCCATGGAATGCGTCGTCGTGCAGGATCTGTTCCTCAACGAGACGGCGCGCTTCGCCCACGTCTTCCTGCCGGGCTCCACGTTCCTGGAAAAGAACGGCACCTTCACCAATGCCGAACGCCGCATTCAGCGCGTGCGCAAGGTCATGGCGCCAAAGAACGGCTACGAGGACTGGGAGATCACGGTCAGGCTCTCCAAAGCTCTCGGCTACGACATGGAGTACGATCATCCGTCGCAGATCATGGACGAGATCGCGCGCCTGACCCCCGGCTTCGCCAACGTTTCCTACGACATGCTCGACAAGCGCGGCTCGGTGCAGTGGCCCTGCAACGACAAGGCGCCGCAGGGCTCGCCGATCATGCACATCGACGGCTTCGTGCGCGGCAAGGGCAAGTTCATCGTCACCGAATATATCGCCACCGACGAGAAGACCGGACCGCGCTTTCCGCTGCTGCTGACCACCGGCCGCATCCTCAGCCAATATAATGTCGGCGCGCAGACGCGCCGCACCGACAATTCGCTCTGGCACAAGGAAGACCGGCTCGAAATCCACCCGCACGACGCCGAGCAGCGCGGCGTGCGCGACGGCGATTGGGTGAGGCTCGCGAGCCGCGCCGGCGAGACGACACTGCGCGCGCTGATCACCGACCGCGTGGCGCCGGGCGTCGTCTATACGACCTTCCACCACCCCGACACCCAGGCCAACGTCATCACCACCGACTATTCCGACTGGGCGACCAATTGCCCGGAATACAAGGTCACGGCGGTGCAGATTTCGCCTTCGAACGGGCCGTCGCCCTGGCAAGAGGAATATGACGAATTCTCGCGCCAGAGCCGCCGCATCGTGCCCGTCGGAAGCCGCGGAGTAGCCGGTGCGCGATCCGGTCCGCAATGTCGCGCGAACCGCCTGGCGCGGCGATCGGCTGATGCCGGGACATCGCGTCATTCCGGAAGAGACGGCGGTGGCTTTCAGCTATAACGGCACGTCCTACGCCGTGATGATGGCGACGCCGCACGATCTCGAAGATTTCGCCATAGGGTTCAGTGTCACCGAACGTATCGTCAAATCGCCCGCCGAGATCGAGCGGGTGGAAATCGTGGAGCAGCCGATCGGGATCGAATTGCGCATGTGGCTCTCCGAGCCGCACGCGGCTGCGTTCCAGGAGCGCCGCCGCTATCTCGCGGGTCCCACCGGTTGCGGCTTGTGCGGGATCGAATCGCTCAGTGAGGCGATGCGCACGCCGGCGGCGATATCCGATGCCGCGCACTTTACGTCCGGCGAAATCATGGGCGCGCTGGACGCGGTGACGGGCCTGCAGGAGATCAACAGCCTGACGCGCGCGGTCCATGGCGCGGCGTTTTATCAGCGCGGGCAAGGCGTGATTGCGTTGCGCGAAGACGTCGGGCGGCACAACGCATTGGACAAACTGGCGGGTGCGCTGGTGCGCGCCAATACGCCGACGCGTGGCGGGCTCGGCCTTTTGACCAGCCGGCTTTCGGTCGAAATGGTGCAGAAGGCCGCTGCGATCGGCCTGCCGGTTCTGGTCGCGGTATCGGCGCCGACCGCGTTGGCGGTGCGCACGGCGGAGGCCGCCGGCATAACGCTGGTGGCGATCGCGCGCAGCGACGGCTTCGAAATCTTCACCCATGCGCAGCGTATCAAAGAAGAACGGAATGCCCGCGTCCTCGCCTGACAAACTGGTCTACATGGCCAACCAGATCGGAAAGTTCTTTGTCTCCCAGGGCCGGGACAAGGCGCCGGCCGCGATCGCCGAACACCTCAATAAATTCTGGGATCCGCGGATGCGAGCGGCGATCATCGCGCATTTGCGGGCCGGCGGCGCCGGCCTCGATCCGCCTGTCCGCGACGCGGTCAAAAACGTACGGCCGGGACCGAGCGCAGTGATCGGACAATAGTTCCGGTGCAAGCAATGGCCATCCAGGCAATGGGCCTCACTCGACCGTCACGCCGGCGCGTTTGACCACGTCCGCCCACTTCGCGATTTCGGCTTTGAGGAACGGCTCGATATCGGCGAGTGGCATGTCCATGGGTTCGCCCGCGCCCGCTGCGATGCGCGTCTTCACCGTGGGATCGGCGAGCGCTGTCTTTAATGCAGCGTGGAGCTTGTCGACGATCGGCTGCGGTGTCGCCTTCGGCGCCCACAGGCCGAACCACGTATAGTAGACATAGCCCGGGACGCCGGCCTCTTCGACCGTCGGCACGTCAGGCAACAGCGGCGAGCGTTCTTTGCCGGTGACGGCGAGCGCGCGCACATTGCCGCCTTTGATCTGACCCAGCCCGCTCGCCAGATTATCGATGAACACCGGCACTTGTCCCGACATGACGTCGCTATAAGCGGGCGCCGCGCCGCGATAAGGCACGTGGGTCAGGTTGATGCCGGTCATCAGCTTGAACAGCTCCATGGACAAATGCTGTCCGGTGCCGTTGCCGGCCGAGGCATAATTGATCTCGCCCGGCCGCGCTTTGGCGAGCGCGATCAGTTCCTTGATCGAATGGGCCGGAAAATTCTTGCTCACCACGACGACGAAGGGAAATTCCGCCAGCATGCCCACCGGCGTAAAGTCCCGGATCGGATCGTAGGGCAGGTTGGCGAACAGGCTCGGATTCACCGCCATGCTGGCATTGAGGCCGGTCTGCAGCGTATAGCCGTCCGGCGCCGCGTGGGCGGCAAAAACGGTGCCGGTCACCGAGCCCGAGCCGGGCCGGTTTTCGACGATGAACGGCTGACCAAGCTCTTTGGACAGCTGATCGGCAACGATGCGGGACACGATATCGGTCCCCCCACCGGCCGTGGAGGCAACGATGATGGTGACCGGCCGCGTGGGAAATTCCTGCGCCGACAGCGGATTCGCAGTAAAGCCCATGCCCGCGACCACGACGGCGAATGCCACGGTATGAAATCGGTCGAGCATGTTCTTCCCTCTTTTTACGTCTTGGTGCCGCGGATCATCGCAGCGTTGGAGCGTCAATGTTGTACCGGCGAGCGCTATGGCGCCGCGATACCGAAAAATGCATCGATCGAATATTTTCCCGCCCCCGTGACGCACAACAGCAAGAAGCCTCCCATGATGCCGAGGTTCTTGTAGAAGTTCTCCATGCTGTCGACGTAATCCGCGCCTTTCACCGTCCAATAGCGATGCTCGATGAGCGAAGTTCCGAGCGTATATAAAGCCAAAAGCACGGCCGAGGGACGCGTGAACGCGCCGACGGCGACCGCGAACGCAACCGGAAGCTCCATGAACACCGCGACCGCAGTAGCCAGTACCGGCATCGGCAGGCCATCGTGCACCATCTGATCGACCGTGCCCGAATAGTCTCTCAGCTTCCTCCAGCCGAAAATCAGAAACAGTGCCGCGAGAAAAAGACGCGCCGCGAGAATGACCTCATCGTTGAACTCGTTCATCATGACGCCCCCGCCGCCCCCCGTTTCCTTGTCGCTCTGCCCACGCACCGAAGAGCCGCCCTCCTATTCGTGAAGCAGCGTTTCCCAGTTCGCAGGCACGCGTCCGGCCGGTCCGGGCACCGGCTGGTCCAACGGATGCGCGTGCGGAGCGTGGAGCTTCGGGCCGGCGAAGGATTCCTCGGTACGATAGTCGTAAAACCACCCCTCGTCCGGCTCGAAACTCGTGATGATCGGGTGACCCGTGGCGGCGTAATGCTTCGATGCATGCTGATCCGGCGAACTGTCGCAGCAGCCGATGTGACCACATTGCGCGCAGCGGCGAAGATGAAACCACCATCCGCCCCGCGCCGAGCATTCGACGCAACCGGTTCCGCTTGGCTTGGCCGCCGGGTTGATGCCATCCGTCTCGGACTTCATAGGTTCCTATCTGACTTCGTTTTGCTTCAGTTGCCGCATCGACGCAGCATTCGGCGGCAAACTCGCCCGCCGATGCCGAGGAGGAGCGTGGGTCGCGGTGCGGCGCACTTTAGGCGGGCCGCCGCGCGGCCGTCACGGCGGCTTCGCTTTCGTTTCGGCAAATCGGGGACACCACGCCGGGGACCATGAACGCCGAGCCGATGAAGCGGAAGGAATGGAACATCAGCAGCGGCCGCAAGGCTTCGTTGCGGCTTTGGCGGCGCAGTTCCGGCCACATCGCGCTGACGGTGAACACGCCCCAAGCAATGAAACCGAAGAGGATGCCGACAAAAAAGCACATTTGCTCCCGCATGACCGATCCCCCGATGAGCCGCCTTTATCAGTGCCGCAATAATCAGCCGCTTTCACCTGTCGTGCCGTTTAGCCGCAAGTCTGCTTAGCCGTAAGTCCGCTTAGCCGTAGGCGATGCCCGGGTTGCTTTGCCCAACTTCTATAATGTAGCCGTCGGGATCGCGAATGTAGCAGCGCGTCTCGCCGTATTTGGGCTTTGGCTCGGTGATAAATTCGGCGCCCCGGCTTCGCCATAGCTCATAGCACGCCTTAATATCGGCAACGCGGATATTCATGAAGCTGCTGACTTTATCGGGGTCGGCGGGGACGCTGAGGACCACCGTCGGTTTGTCGGGTGTCGGACCGCCCCCGACATTGACGATCAGCCAAGTGTTCGCGATCTGCAGGTAACCCGGCGCGCCCTTGCTGTCGCCTCTGCTCAGGATGCGGCTACCGAAGACCGTCTCGTAAAATCGAAGCGACCGCTCGATGTCGGCGACGGTGATAAAGTGTGCAACCGTGATGCCGTCCTGCGGCGGCATCTGATAGATTTTCTGCTCGGCTTGTGCCTGGTCCATGGACGACTCCAATTCGGCTATACTACTTTTCCGCTCGCGAGAATACGTCGGGCAGTTTGCTTTAGCAATCAAACGTGACCTGCTTGTTTCAGCTAAAAACACAAAGCCGCGGTTCAAGGCCGGTCCCGGCCGGCACGGAGCGAAATTATGACAACCGAAACTTCTCCGACAGCTGCGGCGGCGTTGATCGCCGGTCATCCGACGGACGCTGTTTCGCTGGATTCGACGTCGGCGACGACGACCTATCACCGCATGACGGTTGATGGTGTCGGAGTTTTCTATCGCGAGGCCGGTCCGACGGATGCGCCGGCGATCGTGCTCCTGCACGGGTTCCCGTCTTCGTCGCGCGAATTCGATACGCTCATCCCCTTGCTCGCCACACGCTATCATCTGATAGCGCCGGATTTCCCGGGATTCGGTCAGAGCGAAGCCCCGCCGCCATCGTCGTATGTGTACAGCTTTGACAATGTGGCGAAGACAATCAACGGCCTCCTCGAGCAACTCAAGATCGACAAATACACCTTTTTCCTTCACGACTACGGTGGGCCGGTCGGCTTTCGCATCGTGTCGGCGCATCCGGAGCGGCTGCAGGCGCTCATCATCCAGAATGCCAATGCCTATAAGGAAGGTCTCGGCGCCAAGTGGGCTGCCATTGCACAATATTGGGCCGACCCGAAGGCGCATCCTGAAGTGTTCGATGCGTTCGTGTCGCTGACCGCGACCGAACAGCGTCACACGCTGGGCACCTCGCACCCCGAACGTTATAATCCCGATACCTGGACTGACGAGTACGCGCACTTATCAAGACCCGGACAACACCAGATCCAGGCGGATCTGCTCTACGACTACCGGACGAACGTTGCATCGTATCCCGAGTGGCAGGCGTGGCTGCGTCAGCACAAGCCACCGGCTTTGGTGGTCTGGGGACGGAACGATCCTTCGTTCATCAGTCCCGGGGCCGAAGCGTTCAAGCGCGATCTCCCGGACGCCGAGGTCCATCTCCTCGACGCCGGCCATTTCGCGCTGGACGAGAAGAACGACGAAATCGCGAGCCTTATTCTTGCGTTCCTGGCCAAACATTCCGTTTGACCAATCGCTGCGCTGCTTCGGCCGCCGCGCCGCCCACGAGCGTGCACCTGCGCGGCGCGGATGCGGGAATTGATTGCCGCCGTACGCGCCTGTTTCCTATACTGGGCCGAACTCCATGCCGCAGGAAACCGACCCGGCGGGAAACTGAACCTTCAGGTCGTCGAACCTTATAGGCATTGAACGATGTGGCAAATCCTGCTGAACGGAGTTGGGGGAACAGTGCTCGCGAGCACCGCGATGCGCATTGCGCTCGGATCGTTCTTTGTCTTTTCCGGCGCTCATAAGCTCCTGCGCAAGGAACGGCATGAGACCTTCGTGGAAACGCTCAAGTCCCTTGGCATCCCGCGTCTTCGTCTCATGCAATGGTTCGTGCCCGGCGTTGAATTCTTCGGCGGTTTGGGTGTCACGGCGGGATTCCTCACGCCGCTTTCGGCCTTGGGCCTTCTGGTCATTTGTCTGGTCGCGCTCCTGACCAGCTCGCCAAAGATAGTCGCGGGTTACAAACCGACGGACGTCGCGGATCGCGTCGACGACTGGCTTTATCAGCCGGAAATGATGTACGCGATGATGCTGCTCTACTTTATTGCGGCCGGCGGCGGCCCGGTTTCCCTCGATCGGCTGGCAAATCTTTGGATCGGCTAAAAAAGACAATGAATGAAGATCAGAAAATTCGCGCGGCTTTGGATCGCCACTGGGCGGCCTCGGACGCCAATGATTTCGAGACCGAGCACGAGATTTACCACGACGACGCCGTGCTCGAATATCCGCAGTCAGGCGAACGGATCCGCGGCCGGCGCAATATTCAGGCGTCGCGTTTCGCACAGCCGAACAAGAAGCGCTTTACGGTGCGGCGCGTCGTCGGCGCCGCCGACCTTTGGGTCAGTGAGTTCGTCCTGACATACGATGGTGCGCCGTCCTACACGGTGAGCATCATGGAGTTCAGAGACGGCAAGGTTGCGCGCGAGACCCAGTATTTCGGCGATCCCTTCCCGCCCGGGCCCTCGCGCGCGCAATGGGTCGAGCGCCCGAAAACCTGATCGCGAAACGCGCCTCAGGAGCGGGGTTTTCGACGGACTCAAGGCGTTTGGCGGGGCTCCAGTAGGGGGACGCTTACGATACCCCCCGCGGGTCCGGGCGGTCAAAGTGTAGCATTGGCCGAAAGCTACTTTCGCGCTATGAGAAGGCAAGGCTAACAGCCAAATTGCCGGCGGTCTGGAACCGCAGGCGTGGGGAGGATATCGATGAAATTTCAGGTCACTAGACGTACTGCGCTCAAATTCGCCGCCGCCGCGGTTCCGGCCGCGGCGCTGAGCAAACCGGCGTTCGCCGATCCGATCGTCCTCAAATTCAGCCACGTGGTGTCGCCGGACGCGCCCAAGGGCAAAGCGGCTCTGCTGTTCAAACAGCTCGCCGAAAAATACACCGACGGCAAAGTGACGGTCGAGGTCTATCCGAACTCCTCGCTCTACAAGGACAAGGAAGAGCTCGAGGCGCTGCAACTCGGCTCGGTGCATCTGCTTGGCGCCGTCGATCTCCAAATTCGGCCCGCTCGGCGTCAAGGAATTCGACGTCTTCGATCTGCCGTTCCTGATGAGCGACGACGACGCATGCGCGCCAGATGATGGCGAGCCCGATGATGGCCGAGCTCAACAAGAAGCTCGAGGACAAGGGCGTGACGCCGCTCGCCTATTGGGACAACGGCCCCACGTCTATACGGCGAACGTGCCGTTGATCATGCCGGACGATTTCCGCGGTCTGAAAATGCGCATCCAGGGCAGCAAGGTGCTCGACGCCGTGGCGCGCGCAGCTCGGCGCCATTCCGCAGATCATCGCCTTCGGCGAGCTCTATCAGGCCCTGCAGACCGGCGTCGTCGACGGCGAGGACAATGTGCCGTCGAACATCTGGACGCAAAAACTCTACGACGTGCAGAAATATCTGACGGTGTCGCACCATGGCCGGCTCACTTATTCGCTCATCACCAACAAGAAGTTCTGGGATGGGCTGCCGGCCGACGTCCGTCCGGGTCTCGATCGCGCCGTGAAGGAATCGACCGCCTTCTTCGACGACACGGCGGCGAAGGACAACGTCACCGCGCTCGATCAGATCAAGGCGACCGGCAAGGTGCAAATGCACGTGCTGACCGACGACGAAAAGCAGGCCTGGATCGCCAAGCTGATGCCGGTCCACAAGGAAATGGAAGGCCGCTTCGGCAAGGAATTCATCGCCAGGATCTACAAGGCGTCGGGCTTCGTCCCGCCGCAGTCCTAAGCGCTAGATCCCTCCCGCAGGCGGGAGGGATTTGGCTCGGGGGACCGCTGGTGCTCGACCGTTTCCTCAATCGGCTCGAAGAGTGGATCATCGTCACGCTGATCGCGGCGGCGACGATCATCACTTTCGTCGCGGTCGTGCACCGCTACGGGGCCAGCAACTCCGTCGAGCGTCGCCCGATGGGCGGGCGCGCATCACCTGTTGCTGCTCAAGAGCGCGGCCAACGGGGTCTACACCTGCTCTGGCGTCGATCAATCTGTCCTGGGCGAACGAGCTTGCCACCTACATGTTCGTGTGGATGGCGAAGTTCGGCGCCGCGCTCGGCGTCCGCACCGGCATCCATGTCGGCGTCGATGTCTTCGTCAAAAGGCTCTCGCCGGCGGCGCGCAAGCCGGTGATCGTGTTCGCGCTGCTTTGCGGCGCGTTGTTCACCGGCGTCATCGGCACGCTGGGCGCGTTCTACTGTCTACGAGCTCGATCCCGATGAGGACTCGCCGGAGCTCGAATGGCCGAGCTGGATGATCTATCTGTGCATCCCGCTCGGCTCCTATCTGATGTGCTTCCGCTTCCTGCAGGTGATGTGGCGTTTCCTGCGCACCGGCAAGGTGCCGCATCAGGGTCACGGCATCGACTACGAGGCGCCGCATGACGCGCAGCGCGTGCCGGCCGTGCGAGGCGGTGCGATGACGGCAGTTTCCGCAGAGTTCGAGGATCGGCGGCACCGCGGTCGATCGGCGACTGCGGTCACGGCGGCGCTGATCATCGTCATTCCGATCGCGCTCGCGCTGCTTGTGCTTGGCCGCCCGGCTCCACGTCATCGAGCTGTCGCACACGGTGCGCGCCGAGCTGTTGTTCGCGCTCTTGCTGGCGCTGATGGCGACCGGCATGCCGATCTCGATCGCGCTCGGACTTTCGGTGCTGACCTATCTGTTCATTCTCTCCGATGTCGATCCGAAGATGGTGGGCCTGAAGCTGTTCACCAGCATCGACCGCTTCGAGATCATGGCGATCCCGTTCTTCATCCTGGCCGGCAATCTGCTCACTTCGGGCGGCGTCGCGCGCCGCATGATCGATTTCGCCTCGTCGCTGATCGGCCACTGGTATGGCGGGTTGGGGTTAGCCGGCGTCGTCGCCTGCGCGCTGTTCGCGGCCATCTCCGGTTCGTCGGTCGCGACCGTGGTCGGCATCGGCTCGATCATCCTGCCGGCGCTCGGCGCAGCAAGGCTATCCGCCGCGATTTTCCGCCGGCGTGATCGCGACCTCCGGCGCCCTCGGCATCCTGTTTCCGCCGTCGATCAACCTCGTCATCTTCGCGGTGGCGACCAGCGGCATGCAGCCGCGCGGACCGACCGGCGCGGTGGTCGATTCCGCGTCGATCGGGCAATTGTTCATCGCCGCGCTGGTGCCCGGGCTCGATTCTCGCCACCATGCTCGGCGCCACCACCTGGTATCGCGCCTGGCGTAACGATTATCCGCGCATGGAGCGGGCGAGTTGGCGGCAATGCTGGAACGCGTTCCGCGAAAGCGTGTGGGGCCTGCTGCTGATCGTCCTGGTGCTCGGCGGCATTTATTCGGGACTGTTCACGCCGACCGAGGCCGCCGCGGTCGCCGCCGTCTATTCCTTCGTCATCGCGGTCTTCGTCTACAAGGGCCTGAAATTCTCCGAAGCTGCCGGCGGTGCTGCTCAAGGCGGCATCGATGAGCGCGATGATCCTCTACATCATCACCAACGCGGCGGTGTTCTCCTGGCTCCTCACCTCGGAGCAGATCCCGCAATCGATGGCCGGCTGGATGACCGATCAGGGCTTTGGCATGGTGGCATTTCTGTTGGTCACCAACGTCGTGCTGCTGGCCGCCGGCAATTTCATGGATCCGGCGGCGATCACGCTGATCATGGCGCCGATCCTGTTCCCGATGGCGGCCGTGCTCGGCGTGCACCCGGTGCATCTCGGCATCCTGATGGCGGTCAATATGGAAGTGGGGCTATGCCATCCGCCGGTCGGGCTCAATCTCTACGTCGCGTCCGGCATCACCAAAATGGGCATTACCGAACTGACCATAGCGGTGCTGCCGTGGCTCCTCACCATGTTGGTGTTCCTCGCGATGGTGACCTACATCCCGGCGCTGTCGCTGTGGCTGCCGCATCTGTTGGGGATGCTGTAAATGGCCTGCGCCCAAGTTCTTTGACTGTCCTTCGCCAAGGCTTGCAGGCACCGCATGCGACCGCGGTAGCCCGCCACCGCCGCGTTACCAAGCTTGCTTGCCGCGACGACGGAATTGTCGCAAATTTGATCTGGATTAAGGCTGCTCCGGTGCGAACGGCCATGGTCTGAGGGAGAAAGGGCGGAAACCATAATCCGCCGACATTGGGGGAGCGATTTGATGAGCCCGACATCCGCGACACCATCGAAGGTTGCTGCCGCCAAACCGGCCAAGGCCTGGTACAAAATTCTTTACGTCCAGGTCCTGATCGCCATCGTGCTCGGCGCCTTACTCGGCTGGCTGTTTCCCGCGTTCGGCCAGAATGACTGGGTCAAGGCGCTCGGCGACGGCTTCGTCAAGCTCATCAGGATGGTGATCGCGCCGATCATCTTCTGCACCGTGGTGTCGGGCATTGCCCATATCAGCGAAGTGAAGAAAGTCGGCCGGGTCGCCATCAAGGCGCTGGTCTATTTCGAGATCGTCTCGAGCTTTGCGCTGATCATCGGCCTCATCGTCGCCAATGTCTTGCATCCAGGCGCGGGTTTTTCCGGCCAGTCCAATGCGGCCGCGGTCGCCGGCTTCGCCAAACAGGCGGCCGAGATGAAGCCGGTCGATTTCGTTCTGCATATCATTCCGGACAGCGCCGTCGGCGCGTTCGCGGCCGGCGACATCCTGCAGGTGCTGTTGTTCTCGGTGCTATTCGGGTTCGCGTTGATGGCGCTCGGCGAACGCGGTCATGCGTTGCGCTCCGTCATCGACGATTTCGCCCACACGGTTTTCGGCATCATCGCCATCGTCGTCAAAGCGGCTCCGATCGGCGCGTTCGGCGCCATGGCCTATACGATCGGCCGCTACGGTCCGACGGCTCTCGGCAATCTCGCCGGCCTGATCGCGACATTCTATTTCACCTCGCTCCTTTTCGTGCTGGTCGTGCTGGGGACCATCGCCCGAATCGCGGGCTTCTCGATCTTCAAATTCGTCAACTATATAAAGGACGAACTGTTGATTGTGCTGGGCACGAGTTCGTCGGAGAGCGCGCTGCCGCAATTGATGGAGAAGATGGAACGGCTCGGCTGCTCGAAACCTGTCGTCGGCCTCGTCGTGCCGACCGGTTATTCGTTCAATCTCGACGGTACCAATATCTACATGACGCTGGCGACGCTGTTCATCGCGCAGGCGCTGAATGTGCCGCTCACTTTCGGCGAGCAGATGATCATTCTGGTGGTCGCCATGCTGACGTCGAAGGGCGCCAGCGGCGTCACCGGGGCGGGCTTCATCACGCTCGCGGCGACGCTTGCCGCGGTGCGGCCGGAACTTGTTCCCGGCATGGCGATCGTACTCGGCATCGACAAGTTCATGAGCGAATGCCGGGCGCTCACCAACCTTACCGGCAACGGCGTCGCCTGCATCATCGTCGCCTGGTGGGAAGGCGAGCTCGATCGCGACAAGCTCAATGCCGCTCTCTCCCGCGAGGTCGATCCGAGCAGTCTGCAGACGGCGGTGACCACCGGCTGATCGATGCCAAGGCTTTTGTTTGCGCATGATCCTATCCGAACGCCGGCGTCCACTTTTCGGGATCATGCTTACGGCTGCTTGGAGTCCATCAGCACGAAGATGACGCGGCACGGCTCGGTGCCGTGATTGAGCCAGGCGTGATTGGTCGCCTGTTGCACGACGACGTCGCCCGGCTTGAGGTGAACGGTCTTGTCGTCGAGCATCATGTCGATTTCGCCCGACATGATGATGGCGTAGTCGACGGTCCGGGTGCGGTGCATCAGCGGGTGGCTCACCGGAACGCCGCGTGTCGGCGCGTGGTCGCCGACCAGCTTCATCATCAGGCCGGGCGGCAATTGCGCCTCTTCGCCTGGCTTGAGCGGCGGAAATTCGACGACGCGCAGCACCGTGCCGTTGTCCGGCGGATTGAAGCCGATCGGCTTGGCGGTGTCTTCGGTAAAAGAGAAGCCGGGCGGCGATGAGTTCGTCACCCAGAGATTGATCGATGCGTTACCCGACGGGCTCACATTGAGCGGCACTTGACCGTCGGCGAGTGTCGTCGATTTGTTATCGGCGTCGAGTGTGGTTACGACGCGATGAATCTCGCTTGCCGTGGCGAGCGAGCAAAGCGAAGCCGTGACGGCGGCCGAGTAGAGTATTTTTCGCAGCATGATTTTCTCCCGTGTTGGTACTGTCCTTCGCGGCTGCCGAAGCCGGTATTCGCCAAAGAAGAGGGCGCAACGTTGCAATTTTCCATTGCGCCGACAAGTACGGTGCTTATTTGCAACCGGGTGCATAAGGATCCATCGCGATGACGGCAGTCACGCTCTTGCAGCGGCTCGGTATCGAGAATCCGATCTTGCTCGCGCCGATGGCCGGTAGCGGCGGGACGCCGGAGCTCGCCGCCGCGGTGTCGAATGCCGGCGGTCTCGGTGCGTGGGGCGGCGCCTATGCGAATCCCGAGGAGATTGCCGCCACCATCCGCCGCATCCGGCAGCTCGCCGAGCGGCCTTTTAGTATCAATCTGTTCGCCGGCGGTTACGCGACCGGTCGCACCATCGACCCGCAGCCGATGCTCGAAATCGTGAGCGACGCTCATGCCAAGCTTGGCCTACCGCCGCCGCTATTGCCGCCGATGCCGAGCGATCCATTCGCGGCGCAGCTCGAAGCCGTACTGGAGGAACGGCCGCCGGCGTTCAGCTTTACGTTCGGCATACCATCTGTGGTCCAGATCGCCGCGCTCAAAAGGCGCGGCATTGCGGTGATCGGCACGGCAACGACGGTGCAGGAGGCGCGTCAGCTCGCGGAAGCAGGAGTCGACGCCATCGTCGCGCAGGGTGCCGAGGCGGGTGCCCATCGCGGCAGCTTTGCGGCTCCGTTCGAGGAGTCCATGATCCCGCTCGCCACACTGCTGCGCGGGATTCGCGGCGCCGTCGCACTGCCGGTGATTGCCTCGGGCGGCATCATGGACGGACGCGATATCGTCGCCGCGCAAAAACTCGGCGCCGCGGCGGTGCAACTCGGCACCGCGTTTCTGACTTGCCCGGAATCCGGTGCTCCCGCCGCCTACAAAAATGCGCTCCTCACTGCCAAAAAGGACACGACCGTCATCACGCGTGCCTTCTCCGGCCGGCCGGCGCGAGGATTGACAAATAAGTTCATCGCCATGGTGGCGGGCAAGGAGGATGCGATCCTGCCGTTCCGCCAGCAAAATGATCTGACCCGGCCGATGCGCAATGCCTCGGGCCAGCAGGGCATCGCCGATTTCATCTCGCTGTGGGCCGGGCAGGGGGTGGCGCGGGCGCGGCAAATGCCGGCGGCTGAGCTTGTGAAGACACTGATCGGGGAGAGCACACGCGCAAATGCTGCTCTCGCATTGCCTGATTTGCTGCCCTTAGCGCCGGTTCCGCCCCCCGCAACGCATCGTTAACACGGCGGTGATTAGCTCGCCGGTCGCGGAGGCTCGCGCGATGGCGGATTTTCGCCTCAAGTCCGTTCAATGGCCCAAGATCAGGCTCGCTGAGATTCTCAGCGCGCTCAGCCATGCGCTCGATATGGTCGAAGGTCAGCCGGCCGGGCACTGCGTCCGCTGCTGTTGGATCGGAATCCATATCGGGCGCGAGATCGGTCTCGACGCCGCGCAGATTTGGGAACTTTACTACACGCTGCTGCTGAAGGATCTCGGCTGCAGCAGCAATGCGGCGCGTATCTGCCAGCTTTACATGGCCGACGATATTGCGCTCAAGCACGACTTCAAAACGGTCAATGGCAGTCTGCCGCAGGTGCTGCGCTTTGTCGTCTCGCACACCGGGATGAATGCAGGCCTCGCCGAGCGATTTCGGGCGCTCATTCACATCTTCCAGAACGGCGGCAGGATCGCGCATGAACTGATCGAAACACGGTGCGATCGCGGTGCCAAGATCGCCCGCAAGATGCGCTTTCCCGAGGCCGTGGCGCAGGCCATCCACAGTCTCGACGAACACTGGGACGGCGGCGGCATGCCGGATGGTATCGGCGGCGACGTCATACCGGTTTATTCCCGCATCGCTCTGTTGGCGCAGGTCGTCGATGTCTTCCACACCGCAAACGGCATCGAGGCGGCAAAACGCGAGGTGGCGAACCGGATCGGCACTTGGTTCGACCCGCGGCTGGTCGCGGCCTTTGCGAGGGTGGCGGCCAGCGCGGATTTTTGGCGGGGCCTTTCGGCCGCGAATTTGCAAGAGGATATTTTTGCGCTCGAACCCGCACAGGCAACCTCGATCGTCGATGAGGATTATCTCGACGACATCGCCGCCGCCTTCGCACAGGTTATCGACTCCAAAAGTCCGTTCACCAGCGGGCATAGCGAACGGGTCACGTTCTTCACGGACCTTATTGCCAAGGAGATGGCGCTATCCGACGACGAGCGCCGCTGGCTCAAGCGCGCGGCCTTGCTGCATGACATCGGTAAGCTCGGCGTGAGCAACTCCATTCTCGACAAGCCGGGTAAGCTCGACCCGGACGAATGGGCCGCGGTGAAGATGCATGCGGTGCATAGCGAAACGATCCTGGCGCGCATCACGGCGTTCAGCGAGCTTGCGCCTATCGCCGCAGCGCACCACGAACGGCTCGACGGCAAGGGCTATCCGCGCGGCCTCAAGGGCGAAGAGATCGCGTTCGAGACGCGCATCATCACGACGGCGGATATTTTCGACGCGCTGACCGCCGACCGGCCCTATCGGGCCGCGATGCCTGTCGCCAAGGCGCTCGGCATCATGACGGAACTGGTCGGCACGGCGATTGACCCCGATTGCTTTGCCGCGCTGCGGCGATCGCTCGGAACCCTAAACGCATCGCTGGCTGCTTAACCTTAGCTGTCTTTTTGAAAGTCCGCCGGCGTAAGTTCGATCGGCGCGCCATGCGGCGTGCGTTCGCAGGCCCGCTGCCAAGCATTGCGCGTACGAACGAGCAGGCCCGCATCGGCGAGCCCCTTTGTAGCGACGATGCATTCGAGAGCGGCGAGCCAGTGCAGATAATAGGTTTCGCCGGTATCGGGATCGCCGGCGGCTTGCGCTTTCTTTATTTCGTCGCCGAGCGTCGCCGCCCATTCTTTCCAGGTGAACACGCCGCGTTCGTTGAGCGAAACCGCGACTGCAAATGCTTCCGCCTCCCACGGCGCATGGAAGACGGGGCCGTCTTCGTTTCGGGGAATATTCAGTTCGTCATTCCGGCCTAGCGCACGCAGCGCATTTACTCGCGTGCTCATGCCGGCTCCAGATACGGCTCAAACGCTTCGATCGAGACTTGCAGCGCGGGCTCGGCACTATCGCCCCATAATTCGCGGCCCTCAAACAGAACCGTATAGAGCCACTGTGGATGGTCGCCTTGCCCGAGCGCTGCGGTATCGGGAAAGACGTGGCAGCCGCGCAGCGCTTCGACGACGCCAATGCGGCCGCGCGCGTAGCGCGGCAGGCGCGTATGGGTCGCCGGATGGATGTTCTTGGTGCGCACGCGTTCGCCCGGCTTGAATCGGGCCGGCGCGGGCGCCGGACGAGCGAAGGATCCGCGCGTGAGGGTGTTCGGCACTTCGGTCGCGGCAAGCTTGCGCTGGAGCGCCTTGCCGGGACGGAGCGCATGACCCTTCTCGATCTCATCGGCGCCAGCAAGGCCGAGTTCGACGATGAGGCTTTCCAGGCCCAATTCCCATTTCTTGTAATAGGAGCTGGCGAGATAGACGTCGGGCGGCAGTTCCTCGCGGGCGGCGCGCGCCTTGTCGATGGTCCATAGTCCCGCATAGCTCATGGCGCGGTTGAGCGCGAAGCAATGGCCCTCCCACGGCGCGTGGAATACCGGCTCGTTCGGCTCCGGCTCGACTTTGCCGAAGCCGTGCATGCCGCCCATGTCGTGAACGCCGTCCATTAGCCGATCTCGCTCAGGTTGCTTCGGCAGGCCGGTGCCGATCATGCTGTCGCGGGTGACCAGCGTAGCGAGCTTTTCTTCGCTCCAGCCTTCGGTGCCGGCGGGCCGCATTGGCAGCACGATGAAGCGGGTCTCGGCGGTCGAATCCCAGACGCGGATGCCGGTTTCCGCGGGCAGCGTGACGCCGAAATCCGCCAAAACGCCGCGCGGATCGTTGACCGCGCGCGAGCGATAGGGCGCCGATTTGTACCAGACCGGCGGCAGGCCGAGCACCTCCCAGGGATAACAGGAGCACAGCGTGCAGACGATCATGTTGTGGAGCTTCGGCGTGTTCTCGACCGCGATCAGGTGATCGCCGACGCGGTTGAGAAGGCCGAGCGTCAGCGACGGCTTTGCTGCCGTCGGCGAGCAGCGCCTGTTTGAATGCGGGATCGGTCCAGGCCTTGGCGACGACGCGGGCGCCGATATGCGGGCCGACCTTGGTCTCGTAGGCCTCGATGATGGCATCGATCGCGGCCGGATCGATATAGCCCTTCTCGGCCAGCACCGTTTCGAGCGCGCGCACCCGCAATTGCATTTCGGACAGTTCCGAACCGTGCTCGTGGTGGTCGTGAGGATGTTCGTCGTGCTCCATGGTCCGTATCCTGCGTTCCCGGAACCGCCTGATGCGCAGTATAATGGCCGAAGAGCGCAAGAGAAACATGAGAAACACGGTCACCCGCATCGCCGAAACGCATCGACCGGATCGAATGCGGCCATCGGCCGGGCGGCGGCCTGGTGCTGCCCTTTACCTGGTGCTGGCTGAGTTCGCCGTGGTGGTGCTGCGCTATGCGTTCGGCCTCGGCTCGATCCGCCTGCAGGAATCCGTGCTTTATGCGCATGCCGGCTTGTTCATGCTTGCCGCGGCCTGGACGCTGCAGGTCGACGGCCACGTGCGGGTCGATATCTTTTACAGTCAGGCTACACCGCGTCGCCGCGCCGTCATCGATCTTGTCGGCGCCATCGTCTTTCTCATGCCTTTCGCGGCTGTGCTCGTGGCGCTGTCGGTGCCCTATGCGGCGCGCTCATGGGCCATTTTCGAAGGCTCGCGCGAGACCAGCGGGTTGCCGCTCGTCTATCTGCTGAAGACGCTAATCCCGATCTTTGCGCTTCTGCTCGGCCTGCAGGGCATGGCGCAGGCCATCCGCGCCGCGTTGCTCCTCGCTGGTCCGCCGACCGCGCCGCCATCCTCCCCCGTATCCGGGGGAGGATGAATTGGGTGACATCCTCGCGGTCGCGATGGTGGGGGCGGTGTGCGTGCTGCTTCTTGCCGGCTATCCGGTGGCGCTGACGCTTGCCGGGGTGTCGCTTGGCTTCGCCGCGGCCGGCGCGGCTTCCGGCGTCATGCAGCTCTCGCTCCTCGGCGCGCTGCCGGAGCGCGTCTTCGGCGTCATGTCCAACGAAGTGCTCTTGGCGATCCCGCTGTTCATTTTCATGGGGGTGATGCTCGAGCGCTCGCGCATCGCCGAAGATCTGCTCGAGACCATGGGGCGATTGTTCGGCGCGCTGCCGGGCGGGCTCGGCCTGTCGGTAATCGTCGTCGGCATGCTTTTAGCGGCGGCCAAAGGCGTCGTCGGCGCCACCACGGTGACGATGGGGCTGATCGTGCTGCCGACCATGCTGCGCCACGGCTACGACAAGGCGCTGGCGGCGGGTACCGTGGCGGCGACGGCGACGCTGGCGCAGATTTTCCCGCCCGCAACCGTGCTGGTGCTGCTCGGCGATCAGCTCAGCAATTCCTACCAGGCGGCGCAATTGGCCGAGGGCAATTTCGCGCCACGGACGGTGTCGGTCGCGGATCTGTTTGCCGGCGCCATCGTGCCCGGGCTGGTGCTGGTCGCGCTCTACATGCTTTATTTGATCGCGGTCGCGATCATCGCGCCGGAAAAATCACCGGCCATTGCGCCGGATCCGTCGGCGCCGCACGGCTTTGCACTCGCCCGTCGGCTGATCGCGGTGCTGATCGCGCCGATCGCGCTCATTCTCGCGGTACTCGGCTCCATTCTCGGCGGCATCGCGACGCCGACCGAAGCCGCCTCCGTCGGCGCCGTCGGCGCGATCCTACTCGCGGCTCGCAGGGCGGGAGCCACCGGCTTGCTGCTGCCGGTGATGCTGCGCACGACCCAGATTACCAGCATGATCTTTCTGATCCTGATCGGCGCGACCGTGTTCAGCTTGGTGTTCCGCGGCCTCGGCGGCGACGTCATGATCGAACGCGCTCTGACCAATCTGCCGGGCGGCACTGCCGGCGCGACGCTCGCCGTGATGGCCGCGCTCTTCGTGCTCGGTTTCGTGATGGACGCCTTCGAGATTATTTTTGTCGTCGTGCCGATCGTGGCCCCGGTGCTGTTGAAAATGCCCGGCGTCGATCCGGTCTGGCTCGGCATCATGATGGCGGTGAATTTGCAGACCTCCTATATGCACCCGCCGCTCGGCACGACATTATTCTACCTGCGCGGCGTCGCCCCGCCGGAGATCACCACCCGGCACATTTATCTCGGCATTGTGCCCTATGTGCTGATCCAGCTCGTGATGCTCCTGGCGCTGTGGTTCCTGCCGGGGCTCGCGACTTTCCTGCCGCACCGGCTTTACGGTCAGTAACACCCCGCCTATGGCGCTGCGGGTTCGCGGATCAGCGCGAACAGCGCGCCGAAGGCGCCAGCGTCCCTGACGTAACGCGCACGAAGCCCATAACGCGATCTAACGGATTCAAAAAAGGCATCGACAAGCTCGGCGACGCCCGGAATTTGGAAGTATTCGTCGATGTAGAGGAAGGCGCGATCCTCGCGAATGAACTCTTGCAGGAAGTCCAAACAAGTCTTGTAGGAGGATGGAATATTGCAATCCAGGAATGCAAATCCGACGCGCCGGTTTCCGGCGCGCAGCTCGGCCTTGAATTCCTCATTGAGCGTGTCTTCGAAATGACCCTTCTTGATGACGCAACGGTCGAGCATCAGCCCATGACGCCGCAATCGTTTCTCGGCGACACGGTAATAACTAGTGCCCAAACCGCGATACACCGCAAAATAAGGCCGTTCGACTTCACTCAACGCGGTCTCGGATTTCGGCTCGCCGAATATGTCGAAAGCATAAAATTTGACGTCCGGTAGCCGCTCGGTGTTTCCGCATAGATGAAATGCGCTCAGGAAATTGCGAAACGTGCGAAAGCCGGCGCTGCCGAATTCGAAATAGTCGCCGCCGGGAAACTGGGTTGCGACGATCAGCGCTATCTCGGCCCATTCCCGATAGGCAAAGTGGCTGCCGATCGAGCGCCTCAGATACCAAGGCAGGTATTTTGTCGTGCGGAGCCGGCCGTCGTGGGTGATCAGCCAGCGCCGGATAAATCCTTCAAACACGCCGCCCGTTGCCGAATAGGCAAGGCCGCTGTAGATTTCGGCGGCCTTCGCCTTGAAATAGTGGGGAGTGAGCTTGTTCACGCCTGCTCTATTGCGAATAATGCCGTTCTTGTAAATACGGCGCGATATGATCGGCCATGGATTGCGTCATAACGGCGGCGCCAAGGCCGCTCTTGGTTTGCCAGATATTCGGGCCTCGCGAAAATAAGGCGCATGGCAGCAGCACAAATTTTCGATCTGCATGGCAAAGTGGCGCTCGTGACTGGCGCGTCGAGCGGGCTCGGCGTGCGGTTTGCCGAATGTCTGGCCGAGAATGGCGCCGCTGTGGTGCTGGTGGCCCGGCGCGCGGAGCGTCTCGCCGATTTGCAGGAGCGAATCGAAAAAGCGGGCGGCCAGGCCTTGGCGGTCGAGGCCGATGTCTGCGACCGCGCGGCGATGCAATCGGCCTTCGACACCGCCGAACGGAACTTCGGCACCGTCACGATCCTGGTCAACAATGCCGGCGTCGCGCATGCCGGTCGCGCCGTCGACCTGCCGGAAGCCGAATGGCGGCGCGTGCTCGCGACCGATCTCGACGCGGTGTTCTACTGGGCGCAGGAAGCGGCGCGGCGCATGCTCGCGGCCCGCAAGGGCGGCGCCATCGTCAATATCGCTTCGGTGCTCGGCTTCGGCGTCGACAAGGGTGTCGTCGCCTATGCCACAGCCAAGGCCGGCGTCATCCAACTTACCAAGGCGCTGGCGCTCGAATTGTCCTTCAAGGGCATCCGCGTCAACGCTATCGCGCCGGGCTGGATCGTCACCGAAATGAACCGCGACTATCTGGCGACCGAGCGGGGCGCTTTGCTCAAGCGCGAAATTCCGGTCGGCCGGTTCGGCGAGCCGCGCGATCTCGACGGCCCGCTCCTCCTCCTCGTCTCCGACGCCGGCCGCTTCGTCTCCGGAACGACGATTGTCGCCGACGGCGGGCAGATGGTGGCCTTGCGGGGGTAAGGGCTGAGCGGCCTTTAACAGGCCGTTAACCATAGCCGCTCCTTAGTGAAGCGCTATGGAAAGTCTTCCCGACGGCATCTACGCCGATGCCATCAACCGCGCCGCGATGATGCTCGTGGCCATGAGCGTCCGGCCCAATCTCCAGTCCGCGCTGGTCGATGAAGTTGCGGCGGCTGTCATCGTGCGCGGCGGCCAGATCGACGGCCACTGGCTCGCGACCTTCGAACTTCACGCAGTGTTCGAGGAGATCGCCGAACGCACCACAACCATCCTGTCGGCGGCGCTGCGCCAGCGCCTGCCCGGCATTGCCGACGAAATCGACGAGGCTTTCGGCGACCGATTGCGCCTTTTGCTCGGATCGATGACGCCACTATTCCCGACTCTGTGATAAACGCGGTCAGACAGGGCGGATTCGGCAGGGGGTGGATGTGGGACCGGAAGAGGCCGCGTTTGTCGTTGCCGGCGCCGTGGCGGGCGGCATCGTCAATGGTCTCACTGGCTTCGGTACCGCGATCACCGCGATGGGGCTTTGGCTCTACGCTATCCCGCCGACCGTAGCGGCCTCGCTCGCGATCATTTGCTCGACCGTTTCGCAATTTCAGACCGTGCATCTGATCTGGCGGCAGATCCTGTGGCGGCGGGTTCTGATTTTCGTGCTGCCCGGGGTATTCGGCGTGCCAATCGGCACCTATCTGCTGCCACTGATCGAGCCGAGATTTTTCCGGCTCGGCATCGGCGTCTTCCTGGTCGTCTATTCGTCCTATGTGCTGCTGCGCAAAGGACTGATCGAAAGCGGTTGGGGTGGTACGGCAGCCGACGGTATCGTCGGATTCGGCGGCGGCATTCTAGGCGGCTTGACCGGCCTCTCCGGCGTCCTACCGGTGGTCTGGGTCGACATCCGCGGTTGGAGCAAAGAACAGCGCCGCGCCGTCGTGCAGAGCTTCAACATAGCCATCCTGTCGCTCGCGCTAGCGTCGCACGCCGTGTCCGGGCTGTTGGACCGCGATGTCTTGATCGCGGCCGCGATCGCGCTGCCCGGCACCGTCGGCGGTGCTTGGTTCGGCGCGTTTCTGTATCGCCGGCTCCACGATCGCGGCTATCAGCGCATCGTCATGGTGCTGTTGTTCATATCGGGGTCAGGCTTGATCTGGACGAGCCGCTGATGTGGCGACGTCCGATCAATACACTGGCGGCACGTACAAGTCCTGCGGGCACCGGGTGCCGGGTGTAGTCGGGCTGGTGCTCGCGTTCCGGCAGCACGATCGGCGCATGCTCGACGTCCCGATACGGCACCTGCTGCAGCAGATGATGAATGCAGTTGAGCCGCGCTTTCTTCTTGTCGACGCCCTCGATCACCCACCAGCGCGCTTCGGGAATATGGGTGCGTTCCAGCATTTCTTCCTTGGCCCTGGTGTAATGCTCCCAGCGGCGGCGTGACTCCAGATCCATCGGCGATAGTTTCCATTGCTTGAGCGGGTCGTGAATGCGCATCAGGAAGCGCTGATTCTGCTCCTCGTCGGTGATCGAAAACCAATATTTGATCAGAATGATGCCGGACCGCACCAGCATGCGCTCGAATTCGGGCACGGTGCGAAAGAACTCCTGGCAGTCGGCTTCGCTGCAAAATCCCATGACCCGTTCGACACCGGCGCGGTTATACCAGGAGCGGTCGAACAGCACGATTTCGCCGGCGCTCGGCAAATGCGACACGTAGCGCTGGAAATACCATTGCGTGCGCTCGCGCTCGGTCGGCGCCGACAGCGCAACGACCTTGCAGATGCGCGGATTGAGCCGCTGCGTCACCCGCTTGATCACGCCGCCCTTGCCGGCCGCATCGCGGCCTTCGAACAGCACGACGAGCTTGAGCTTCTGATAGGCGACCCAGTCCTGAAGCTTGATCAGCTCCTTCTGCAGCCGCAGCAATTCCTTGAAATAAACGTGCCGATCGAGAGTGTCCTCGGGCTTTTCGCCGATGCCGGCCAAGAGCCCGGAGAGCCTGGTATCGTCGATCTCCATCTCGATCTCATCGTCGACGGCGTCGATCATCTCGTCGTGAAGACGGTCCTCGAGGGTGGGGCTTGCGACCTCTTTGGCATCCATTGGCTTCGGCTCCGGGGATTTTGACGTGAACACGGCCGGCGGAATGTTGGCGGGCCGATGTGACGGCTGTACGACACGCTGGCGGGCCGCGACGGGCGGTGAACGAAAAATCGATTGTTCTATCAATCCGTTAGATAAGAAACACGGCGCACGACCTAGGTTCGAAGCCGATCGGCGCGCCGTCCGGACGATTCTGTATCGGGAATTGAGATTGTCATGAAACTTGCATTGAAGTTGGGAATGGTACCCCCGGTGCAGTGTAGTCCGTGCTGTCCGGCGGTCGATCAGGTCTAGCGTTCAAACTCGCGACCGCCGGATACGCGACCAATTTCAGGGTATTGGGAGAATTTCATGCCGAAAACCAAGCTTGACGCGAATGGTGGCCTCGAAACTGCGGCAGAACATGTGGAAAGCGTCGCAACGGAGGCGCCCGAAGAGGCCAATTCGGTGCGCAGTGACGTCGTGGCGACGGCAGCAACGGTCGTCGTCGTTGGGCTCGGAGCCGCCGCTTTTGAGGCTGCGCTGCTGCCCGGGCTGGTTCTTGGCGTCGCCGCCATGTGGCTCCCGCAATACTTCCCGAAAATGGGCGAAGCGCTGAACCCGCTGCTGCGATCCACGGTTCGCGGCGTCTACAAAGTCGGTCACAAGACGCGCGAGATGATGGCTGAAGCTCAGGAACAGTTTCATGACATCGCGGCCGAGGTCCACGCCGAGGGCGACGTTGAGCCGGCATCGAGCGCCGCGCCGAATTGAGAGCGGATTTCGGCCTTCGTCCCGCTCGTATCCTGCCGGCGCGTCGCTAGAGCGCGTTTGGCCGTGGGTTTGCATTGCGATGCAAGCTGGAGCGGGCTGGGCGGCACGGATGCGGCATCCGTCGGCTTGTTGAAATGAACTCATCTATGCGAATGCCGCGACGCGAAAGAATGACAGAGCAAACGTCATGACCAAGATGAATCTGAAGATCGAACATCAGGTGCCGGGGCGGGTGCGGATGAAAATCCCGGCCGGCAAGGGCAATCCGGAATTGTTGAAGCAGGTCAGCGAGACCTTCGCCGCCATTCCGGGGATTGAGGAAGTTGTCGTCAATCCGACGACCGGAAGCGTGGTGTTGCGTTACGACGTCGACCGCCACGACGAATTCCATGGCTCATTCCAGGGGCATTATCAAAACCACGGCCCGGCGCAATGGCGGCATGCATGGCGCCGACACCGAGCTCGACAAGCTGACCAACAGCATCGAGGCGGAAGCCGAGTTTCTCGCCAGTCATTCGCATTCCGCGCGTGTCGTCGTCGATTTCGTGAAAAAGCTCGACCGCGAGATCAAAATCGCGATCCGGCAATACGATCGATTTGAAGATCGTCTTTGCGGTCGGGATTATCTGCTTGACGGTATTCGAAGTCGGCGCGACGGCGGCGACGCCGGTCTGGGTCACGCTCGCCATTTTCACCGTCAATCATTTCATCCAAATGCACGAGCAGCAGGGTCACGCCCATCCGAACGGCGCACCGGCTCTGGCGCCGGTCCGGGTCAAGGGCTGAGGCTCGGACCGGAAGGATCGGGGGCCGGCGCCATGGAATTTTCGGTTCGGCATTTCATTTCCGGCCGCATCCGCCTGCATCTGCCATCGCTGTGCCGTAAACGTAGCTGTCGCCGAGGCCGCGCTGGTCTGGCTGCAAGCGCAGCCCGGGCGTTAAAGCGCGCGCGGCTGAACTACGCCTGCGCCAGCCTTGTCATCGAATACGACGTCAAGTTCGAAGGCGTGTTGCGCGCGCACGCTCGGCCGGCTCTCGGTGATGAGCGTCGGCGAGCTTGCAAGCAGCTTGTCGGCACCGCAAACCAGTCGGCCGTCACGGTCCGTCCGGCCGCCGCTATTGCAGCCGGCGCAGCAAGCCGTCGCTGTGGAGCCGCACGCCGCTGGCCTTGCCGACGATCTCGCTGTTGATGGCGTTTTCAGCGCCAATCCGGTCGTCTGGGCGCTCAACATGCCGCTGATGCTGTGGAACGCCTATCCGATCGCGCTGCGGGCCTGGCGGCGTGTGGCGGCGCGAAAGCCGCCTCAACGTCGATTTCCTCGATACGCTCGCGATCGCCGCGTCGCTGATGCACGGCAATCCGATGGCCGGCGCCATCGTCACCTGGCTGATCAAGCTCGGCGACTGGATCCGCGATCTGACCGCGGCCGGCCAGCGCAAGGCGATGAGCGAGCTGCTCGAATTCCAGTCCAAAACCGCCTGGGTCATGCGCGACGGCGTGGTGACCTCGATCCCGGCCGCGGAGCTCGCCGTCGGCGACGAGGTCGTGGTCTATCCGGGCGACATGATTTCGGTCGACGGCGAGATCATCGACGGTCACGCCATGATCGACCAGAAGACCATTACCGGCGAGGGACTGCCGGTGATGCGGGGCAAGGGCGAAGCCGGTATTCGCCGCGACCGTCATTCGCGACGGCCAACTCACGGTGCGCGCCATCCGCGTCGGCAACGCCACGACCGCCGGCCAGATCGCGCGACTGGTCGAATCCGCGCCGATCGGCGATACGCGCATGCAGAACCACGCCGAGAAGCTTGCCGACCGGCTGGTGCTGCCGACGCTGGCGCTCGCGGTCGGTACCGCCGCGGTCACCGCGGACTTCAACCGCTTCCTGTCGCTGGTGATCGTCGACTACGGCACCGGCATCCGCGTCGCCGCGCCGACCGCGGTGCTGGCCTCGATGACCCATGCGGCGCGCGCCGGCATCATCATCAAGAGCGGCGCGCATATGGAGCGGCTCGCCGAGGTCGACACCGTCATTTTCGACAAGACCGGCACGCTGACCCACGGCTCGCCGGAAGTGATCGACGTCATCAGCTACGAACGCAGCATCACCGATCGGCATCTGCTCGGCCTCGCGGCGGCGGCGGAAACCAAGCTCAAGCATCCGGTCGCCGACGCGCTGCGCGTCAAGGCGCACGGAGCTTGGCGCCAATATTCCCTATTGCGAGGAAACCAAATACCGCATCGGCCTTGGCGTCGAAGGCCAGGTCAACGGCTATTACCTGCATGTCGGCAATGAACGCTTCATGCGGCAAAGCGAGATCAATGTCGGCGTCGACGGAGATCGATCGCGCGGCGCTCGACGAGCAGGGCTATTCCTGCATTTACGTCGCGGTCGATGGAACGCTTGCCGGGCTTGTGCCGTTTACCGACAAGATCCGGCCGGAAAGCCGGCGAGGTCATCCAGCGGCTGCACGCAACTGGGCATCACGCAACACGCGTCATGCTGACCGGCGACAATGCAGTGGTGGCGCGGGCGGTGGGCCGGCGGCTCGGCCTGACGCGGCAATTCGCCGACATGCTGCCGGCGGACAAGGCCGAGGTCATCCAGCAATTCCAGCGCGACGGCAACGTGGTCGCCATGGTCGGCGACGGCATCAACGATTCGCCGGCGCTGAGCTTCGCCGATGTCGGCATCGCCATGAAGCACGGCGCCGAAGTCGCGCGCGAATCGGCCGACGTCGTGCTGATGGAAGATTCGCTGTGGAAGCTCGTCAAGGCGGTCGAAATTTCGCG
Organism: uncultured Alphaproteobacteria bacterium; assembly: GCA_963696555.1. Taxonomy (GTDB): domain Bacteria; phylum Pseudomonadota; class Alphaproteobacteria; order Rhizobiales; family Xanthobacteraceae; genus BOG-931. Next base: position 70,221 of record CAVOKR010000024.1, read on the forward strand.
CGGCGCGGTGCGCCTGATCCATCAGAATTATGCCATCGTCGCCGGGTTGAATACGCTGGCGCTCGGTCTCGCGCTTCCGGGCGGCTTGATTATTCCGGAAATTACCGCATTGATCAGCAACGGTTCGGCGATTCTGGCGAGCCTTGAACGGAATTCGTCCGATCCTGCGATATCAATGATCAGGCGGGCCCACGATCACGCCGCCGCACACGCTGTCGCCAGCCGACCGAGAAGCGCTTCGCCGCGCCGTTCGCAATCTGGAAAATCAGGACTTTGCCGCTCAGCTTGCCGACTATGCCGGCAAGCCGATCGAGCGGGTGATGCGGCTGATGCCGAGAGCCGCAAGCCGCGGCTTCAACAAGATCGTCGAAACGCGCCATCCTGCAATTGCCTCAATGTCGCGATCAACTCGATCGAGCCGCAGTCGAAGGCGCCGCCGGCGCAGCGCGCGGCCTCGCGTGCTGGCCGGCATTCAGCGGCGGGGTCAGCGGCTTCTTCGGGCTCGCCGCGCTGCCGATCGAGTTGCCGGTGACGACGACGCTGATGCTGCGGTCGATCGCCGATATCGCGCGGCACCAGGGCGAGGATCTCTCGACGCTCGAGGCGCGGCTCGCCTGCGTCGAAGTTTTCGCGCTCGGCGCGCCGCGGGCGCGGACGGCGGGCCGATTTCGGCTATTACGCGTCGCGCGCGCTGCTTGGGCCGGCTCGCCGCCGATGCGGCCGCGCTGTTGGTCGAGCGCGGCGCCGCCAATCTGTCGGCGCCGGTGGTCGGCAGCCTGGTGTCCGAGATCGCGACGCGGTTTAGCGTCGTCGTCTCCGAACGCTCGGCGGCGAGCGCATTGCCGGTGCTCGGCGCCGTCGGCGGCGCCACCGTCAACATGCTGTTCATGAACCACTTCCAGCGGGTCGCGCGCGGGCACTTCGCCGTCAGGCGGCTGGAACGCCAATATGGCGCCGCGGTCGTGCGCCGGCTCTATGACGAGCACGCGCCGCGCCGCGGGCATGTGCCGCAGCGCGCCATGAGAGGCAGCGTCCTTGCCGACCGCACCAAGAGCTAGCGCGGTGACGGAGACGGGAGGCGTCGGAGGCCGAGCGGCGCGCCGCCGTGCCGCAGATACCCGAAGAGCGCGCCGCCATGCTGCGGCGCGGGCTGCGGCGGATGCGGACCATCGCGACGCTGCTTCTCGTTGTTAATGACGCTCCTCTTCGTCGCCACCACCATGGCCAAAGTCGATTGGCCTTGGCTGCCCTATCTGCGCGCCTTCGCCGAAGCCGGCATGGTCGGCGCCTGCGCCGACTGGTTCGCGGTGGTCGCGTTGTTCCGGCGCCCGCTCGGCCTGCCGATCCCGCATACCGGCATCATTCCCAACAACAAGGAGCGGATCGGCGGCGCGCTCGAGCCGCTTCATGACCAATAATTTCCTCACCGCGCCGGTGCTGAACGAGAGGCTCGCGCGCGTCGACGTCGTCGGCGCGATCGCCCATTGGCTCGAAGATGAAACGAATGCCAAGCGTCTGGGCGAGTATCTCGCGCAGATGCTGCCGCGCATCGTCGACGAACTGCCGGTGCCGCGGATCGGCGAAAGCGTCGGCAGGCTCGCGCACCAGGCTTTGGCGAGCGTTCCGGCGGCGCCGGCGGCGTCAAAACTCCTCGGCATCGTCTGGGCGCAGGGCGAGGCGCAGGCGCTCATCGCCCGCGGCGTCGACTACGCCCAAAGCTATCTGGCGGACAACAAGGATTATTTCTCCGATAAGATCGCCCAGCAGTCGACGCAGCTGGATTCCGAAATGGGTCGATAAGATAATCGCCGACAAGGTGATGAGCGGGATGCTGGCGACGCTGACCGAAATGCGCGACGCCAAACATCCCTGGCGCGTCGAGTTGCGCAAGGGTGTCGAGAAGCTCATCGTTCAGCTCGGCTCGGACCCGCAATTCTATGCGCAGGGCGAAGCCTTCAAGGCAGAACTGTTGGCCAATCCGCTGTTTCTCGATCAGGCGAAGGTGCTGTGGAGCGAGATCGAGAGCGGATTGCAATGGGGTATCCCGGCGCATGCCGAAGAAATCGCGCGCCGCGCCGAAGAGGCGCTACGCGGCTTCGGCGGCTGGTTGCGGGAAGATCCGGAGCGGCAGGCGCAAATCAATCGCCGCATCCGTGCGGTCGCGCGGCGCCTGCTGTTGGCCTACCGTCTCGAAATCGGCGGCTATATCGAGCGCGTGGTACGAAACTGGGATGCGACCACGCTGGTCGAGCGCCTCGAGCTGCAGGTCGGCAAGGATCTGCAATTCATCCGCATCAACGGCACGCTCGTCGGCGGGCTCGTCGGCCTCCTGATCTTCGTCGCCTCGAAATGGCTGGTGGTTATCTAGCGGCCGCCGCCTTGGCCGCGGCCATCAAAAATCGTTCACACGCCGCCGCTAGACTTTCGCTTTTGATCAGCGAAAGCAGAAAAAGTGCTTGTTATCAGCGGCGTCAGGCTGCGCCGGCAGCTCGCGGTCATCTTCGAAGACGAAGAGCCGCGCGCCCTGCTGACGCGCGCCGTCAATATGGCGCTCGCACTCTTGATCATCGCCAACGTCGCCTGCGTCGTCCTTAAATCGGTGGAATGGATCAGACGCCCCTACGGCGCCATGTTCGACGCGTTCGAGGCGGCGGCGACGACGATCTTCGCCGTTGAATACGGGCTCCGCGTCTGGACCGCGGTCGATTTTCGCGGCGCCGATTACCACGACCCGCTGTGGGGCCGGCTTCGCTATATGCGGAGCTTCTTCGCCCTCGTTGATCTGGTCTCGATATTGCCGGCGGTTCTCGGCGTCTTGGGCGCGGCCGATTTCCGGGTGCTGCGACTGTTGCGGCTGTTGCGGATGCTGAAGCTTGTCCGGCATTCGACCACGTTCGGCCTGTTGTTCGCCGTGCTGCGCGAGGAGGGCCGCTCGGTCGCCGCGCTGTTGTTCGTCCTGTTGCTGACGGTGACCATCTCCGGCTCGTTGATGTACATGCTCGAAAACGAGGGCCAGCCCGACGTCTTCACCTCGATACCGGTCGCCATGTGGTGGGCGATCGAGACGCTGACGACGGTCGGCTATGGCGATATCGTGCCGACGACGGCGGCCGGAAGGGTGATCGGCGGCTGCGTCTCGATCATCGGCATCGGCACGCTGGCGCTGTTCTCCGGCCTGATCACGGTCGGCTTTCTCGATCAGCTGAAACTATACCGCGAGCAGCATCCGCGAGTGCGAAGCGCCCTGGCCGAGACGACGGTGACGATCAGCCGGACGTATCGCGACGGTGGCGGCGCGGTGAACGATGGGACGGCTGCGGCGTTCCGGCGCGGCGATGGCCTGCATTCGCCGCCGGGCCTGCCGAATATCTGCCCGCATTGCGGGTCGGCCCTGGCTTATGCGGCACTCGGTGAAGACAGGCGCGACGAGCCGCTTGGCGCCTGACGGCGCGCGGATCACTCCGCGGCGGCCGCCGCCGACGGCGCGGCTTCGCCTTTGACTGCTGCAAAGACGCCGGTGTCCGGGTCGTAACTCTGCAAATCGCCGCTGGCGACGTCGAAATAAGCGCCCAGAAGATGAAGTTGCCGATCCAACACGCGGCTGCGGATCCATGGAAACGACATCAGATTGCCCAGCGTCGCGACGATAGAGGCTTGTTCGAGCCGGGCGAGGTAATCGGCGCGGGACTGATCGCCGATATCGCCCAGGGATTTGGCCGCGGGGGCGATCAGCGACATCCAGTTGTCGATGAAATCTCCCGGATCGGGCCGGTCCTTGTGCTCGACATAAGCGCGCACGCCGCCGCAATGCGAATGCCCCATGACGATGACGTAGCGGACCTTCAGGTTCTGGACGGCGAATTCAAGCGCGGCCGAGACGCCGTGGGTAAACCCGGTCGGCGAATAAGGTGGCACCAGATTGGCCACATTGCGCACGACAAAGAGTTCGCCCGGATGGGCATCGAAGATCACTTCCGGCGAAACACGGGAATCGCAGCAGCAAATCACCATGACCTCGGGCTGCTGCCCGGTCTCGGCGAGCTTGTGATAACGGCTGAGCTCGAGCGGCAGCCGCTCGCTGGTGAAGGCCTGATAACCGTCGATAAGCCGCGGAGGAAATGCCATGACGCCTGACTATGTGGCAGGCGTTTCCAACAGGGATGTGACGATGAACGCCGCCGTAGTGTCGGCGATGCAATAATGGTGCCGCCCAAGCGGACGCTAGGCGGGGTCGCGCGGCCCAGTCGTTAAATCGCGGGAGGCCACATAACCCAGGCCCGCCGCCCCGATCAGGGCGCCGCCGATGATCCCGATCGGCATGAAGGTGAAAAATACCAGCATGCCCGAATAGCCCTCGAACGACGTGGTGCGGAAGAAGGCGGTCCAGATAAGCCCTAGCACGACCCCGATGACCCCGCCGCCTATCGCTCCTAAAAGCAGCCCGACGAGTGCGAGCATGACGACGTTCCTTGCGTCCTCGGGGCTCGGTCAGCCGTGCTTCGAGCGCTCGCGCACCAGATTGATGATGGCGGAAAAATCCGCGGCGCTGTGGCCTTCGGCGGCGAAGGCGTCGTAGATTTCTGCCGCATGCGCCCCGAGCGCCGTCTGCGGCGTGCACCGAATGCGCGGCTTCGCGGGCGAGCTTGAGGTCCTTGAGCATCAGGGCCGCGGCGAAGCCCGCCTTGTAGCCGTTATTGGCCGGGCTCGCCGGCACCGGGCCGGGCACCGGGCAATAGCTGGTCAGCGACCAGCATTGGCCGGAGCTCGCGGAGACGACGTCGAACATGGCCTGGTGCGAAAGCCCGAGCTTCTCGCCGAGCACAAAGGCTTCGCTGACCGCGATCATCGAGGCGCCGAGAATCATATTGTTGCAGATCTTCGCCACCTGGCCGTTGCCGGCCTCGCCGCAATGCACGACGCGCTTGCCCATGCGCTCGAGGATCGGCTTGCCGTGCGCAAAGGCATGTTCGGAGCCGCCGACCATGAAGGTCAGCGTCGCGGCCTTGGCGCCGCCGACGCCGCCCGACACCGGCGCGTCGAGCGTGGCGACACCCCGCGCGGCCGCGAGCGCGTGCGCCTTGCGGGCGCTCGCGACGTCGATGGTCGAGCAATCGATGAACAGCGTGCCCTGCCGCGCCGCCGGGACGATGTCGTTCCACACCGAAAGCACATGCTCGCCGGCCGGCAGCATGGTGATGACGATGTCGGCGTTTTCGACGGTTGACCGCGCGCTGGCGACGATCTGGACGCCGTCGCGGGCGGAGGCTTCTCGCGACGCCGGCACCACGTCGAAGCCCAGCACATGCTCGCCCGATTTGACGAGATTGGCGGCCATCGGCGCGCCCATATTGCCGAGACCGATGAAGCCGATGGTCGTCATGTGTTCCCCCTATTGGTCGAATTGCAGTTCGAGCGCGCCGACCGAACGAAAGTGCCGCGCAACAAGGTCCGGCGTTACGGCTTCGAGCCTGTCCGGACGCCAGATCGGTTTGCGATCCTTGTCGACGACCGCGGCGCGGATGCCTTCGATGAAATCGTGCGCGGCGACGCAAGCGAGTGCGATCCGGTAATCCTGCCGGAAGCAGTCCTCCAGCCGCGTGAATTTCGCCGCGTCGCGCAGATTGCGCAGCGTGATCTTGAGCGAGGTCGGCGAACCCTTTTGCATGAGCACGAGGGCGACCATGGCGGCTCCCGCCTTGGTGGCGCGGAGCCGATCGACGATCGCTTCGACTTCGTTTGCGTCGTAGCAGGAATCGATCCAACGTCGCGCATCGGCCAATAGGCCGGTAGGCGGAGCCGAGGACATTTCATCGAGTCGGGCGCGCACCTCGCCATCCGTGCGGCAATCGGCGAGCGCCGCAGGCAGGCCGGGAAGCTTCGCCGCTTCGATGTGAACGTCGGCAAGGCCGCAAAAGATCGCATCGGTCGCGTTTGCTCGCGAGCCGGTGAGCGCCAGATGCGTTCCAACATAGCCGGGTGCGCGCGCCAGCAAGTATGACGCGCCGACGTCGGGAAAAAATCCGATGCCGGCTTCCGGCATGGCGATCAATGAGCGCTCGCTCACAACGCGGTGGGCGGCGTGCGCCGAGAGGCCTACCCCGCCGCCCATCACCATCCCGTCCATGATGGCGATAAAGGGCTTAGGGTAGCGCGCGATCATGACGTTGAGTCTGTATTCGACGGCCCAGAATTCTTCCGGTAGCTTCGAGCCCGCTTTGGCCGCCTCATAGAGCGCGCGGATGTCGCCGCCGGCGCAGAAGGCTCGCTCCCCCGCGCCGTCGATCAGCACCGCGCCGACGGCTGGATCCGTCGCCCAGGAGCGGAGCGCCGCCGTCATGGCGATCGCCATGTCGAGCGTGATGGCGTTGAGCGCTTGCGGCCGGTTCAGCGTGATGCGGCGCAGCGCGCCGTGATGACGGATAATAATGTCGCCGTATTGAACCGGCAGGTCTTGTATCGGTAAGTCTTGCACCGTTACGCCGTTCATCGGCCGACGAGACTTCGCGCCACGATCAGACGCATGATCTCATTGGTGCCTTCGAGGATCTGATGCACGCGCAAATCGCGCACGATCTTCTCGATGCCGTATTCGGCCAGATAACCGTAACCGCCGTGCAATTGCAGCGCCTGATTGGCGACATCGAAGCAATTGTCGGTGACAAAGCGCTTGGCCATGGCGGAGAGCGCCGTCGCATTGGCGTCCTTGCGGTCGAACGCCGCCGCGGCGTGCCACAACAAGGCGCGCGAGGCCTCAAGCGCGGTCGCCATGTCGGCGAGGCGGAATTGCAACGCCTGGAATTCATCGAGGCGTTTGCCGAAGGCCTTGCGCTCTTTCATGTAGGCGAGCGTCTTCTCGAACGCCGCTTGCGCGCCGCCGAGCGAGCAGGCCGAGATGTTGAGCCGGCCGCCGTCGAGCCCGGCCATCGCGATCTTAAAGCCCGTGCCCTCGGGGCCGAGGCGGTCGTCCGCCGGAATGCGCACGTCCTGGAAGATGACGGCGCGGGTCGGCTGCGCGTTCCAGCCCATCTTGCGCTCGTTGGCGCCGAAGGAAAGGCCCGGCGTGTCGCCCGGCACCAGAAATGCCGAAATGCCCGACGGTCCGGCGCCGCCGCTCCGCGCCATGACGACATAAAGATCGCCCGCGCCGGCGCCGGAGATGAACTGCTTTTGCCCGTTGAGCACGTAGTGGTCGCCGTCGCGCACGGCGCGTGTCGTCAGCGCCGCAGCATCGGAGCCGGAGCCCGGTTCGGTGAGGCAATAGCTCGCCAGAAACTCCATCGTGCAAAGCTTGGGCAGCCAGTGCCGGCGCTGCTCTTCGCTGCCGAAAGCGTCGATCAGCGACGCCGTCATATTGTGGATCGACATGAAGGCAGCGACCGTCGGGCAGCCGGTCGCCAGCGCCTCGAAGATCAGCGTTGCCGTGAGCCGCGACAGGCCCGAGCCGCCGACGTCTTCCGAGATAAAGATCCCGCCCATGCCGAGGGCTGCGGCCTTGCGCATCTCGGCGACGGGAAAATTCTTGGCCTCGTCCCAGGCGATGGCGTGCGGCGCGATGACTTCGTCGGCAAAGGCGCGCGCCATGTCGCGTACCGCGATCTGATCGGCATCGAGCGACAAATTGCGGCGGGGGGCTGGTCGAAATATCGAGCATGGCAGCCTCAAAATCCGATGAAGTGTGGAGAAATCGGGGGCCGCTGACAAGGCAGTGAGTGTGCGCTGCAATCGGCCCGTCCTAGAGCCGCAGCAGCGCCCGCGCATTGCCGCAATAGATCATATCCAGCTCCTGTGACGGCAGATCGAGCGCGCCGACGCCGCGGATTGTATCCGCGATCAGCCCGCGCCCTTGTTCGGCATCGAACGGCGCGTCGGTGGCGAACAGGCAGTGCGGCGTGCCGAAGAAGGCATGACCGCAACGCGTCGGCGCCACTTCGCCGCCGATCGCGGTATCGGCATAGAGCATTTTATAATACTCGATCGGCCGCTGCTTCAGGCCGCGCTCCTGCGCCACCGGATTGTCCTCGCGCGTGCCGAAGAAAATCTGGCGAAAGCCGAGATTAATCTTCGCCGGAAAATAAGGAATCATGCCGCCCATATGGTGCGAGATGATCTTCAGTCCCGGCAATTCGTCGAACAGTCCCGAAAAGATCAACCGGGTCATGCAGGCTGTTGTTTCGTAGGGCCAGCCGAACGAGAACCAGACCTCGTCCTGCGAGGACTTCTCGCTCGCATAATCGGGAAAATCCGGTCCCCGCATCGGATGCACCCAGACCGGCAGATCATGCTCGGCCATGCGGTGGAACAGCGGCCGGTATGCCGGATCGCTCAGCGGGCGGCCCGCAATATTGGTGAAGACCTGGACGCCGCGAGCGCCGAGTTGCGAAACCGCGCGGTCGACCTCGGTGAGCGTCGCCTCGATATTGTTCATCGGCAGCGCGGCGATGAAGGTCGGAAAGCGGTCGGGGTGTTTCCGGCAGATTTCAGCCAATGCGTCATTGGCGATGCGCGCGAGTTCAGGCGTTTGGTCCGGCGGAGCGGCAAGCTCAAGCGGCGGATTGGCAAGCGAGAGCACCTGGGCGAAATCGCCGAATTGCTCGATGAGGCGCAACCGCGCCTCGACGTCGACCAATGTCTTCAGCCGCGGAAAGGCGGTCGTCGCGACATGGCCCGGAACGAGTTGCGTCAGCCGCTCCAGATAAGGCTTCGGCATGAAGTGATTGAAGATGTCGATGATCATGGCCGCGGCTTTGCCTTCCCCCAATACCTATTTTAGAACTCCGCGCCGGCTCGCCGTGCGCAGCCTTCTTGTCACCCAAACTATTCTATTGCACTGTCGCGGTCGAACCAGAACAAGCGGCCGCACCAAGGCCAGCGGAGTTGCCGGTATGGATTTCACGCTTCCTCCCGAAATCGAGGATCTGCGCCAGCGCACGCGTGCCTTCGTCGAAGAGCATGTGCTGCCGCTCGAAGCGGATCCGGAAAATTTCTCCGAACACGAGAACATCCCGCTCGAGCGGCTCAAGCCGGTGCAGGAGAAAGCCCGCAAGGCGGGGCTGTGGGCGCCGCAGTCGCCGAAGGAATTCGGCGGCATGGGGCTGCCGATCGTCGCCTGGGCGGCGATCTACGAAGAAGCGGCGCGTTCGCTGTTCGGTCCGCTGTCGATCAATTGCTCGGCGCCCGACGACGGCAATATGAATTTGCTCGCGCGCGCCGGCACGCCGGCGCAGAAGGAATGGTGGCTGCGGCCGATCGTCGAAGGCAAAGTGAAATCGGCGTTTCGCCATGACCGAACCGGCGCCGGGCGGCGGCTCCGATCCCGGCATGATGCTGACCCGCGCCGAGAAGAAGAACGGCAAATGGGTGATCAAGGGCCGCAAATGGTTCATCACCGGCGCCGGTGACGCCGCGCATTTCATCGTCATCGCGCGCACCTCCGACGACAAACGCCGCGGGCTGACCGCGTTTCTCTATCACCGCGACCAGCCCGGCTGGCGCATCGTGCGCCGCATTCCGATCATGGGCCCGGAAGAGCATGGCGGCCATTGCGAGCTGGAATATCGACGGCCTTGAGGTCTCAGACGAGAACGTGCTGCTCGGCGTCGGCGACGGCCTCAAATGCACCCAGATCAGGCTCGGCCCGGCGCGGCTGACGCATTGCATGCGCTGGCTCGGCCAAGCCAAGCGCTGCATGGAGATCGCGCAGGATTACGTCAACAATCGCGAAGGCTTTGGCATCAAACTCGCCGATCGCGAAAGCGTGCAGATCAAGCTCGGCCAGATGGCGCAGCAAATCCAGATCGGCCGGCTTCTCACCATGCATGCGGCCTGGAAGCTCGATCAGGGCGACCGCGCGCGCAAGGAAGTTTCGATGGCGAAAGTGCATGTCGCCGATACACTGCACAATGTCTGCGACACCGCGATCCAGCTCAATGGCGCGCGCGGCTATTCCAAGGACACCATCCTGGAATGGATCTACCGCGCCGCCCGCGCCGCCCGCCTCGTCGACGGCGCCTCGGAAGTGCACAACATGGTGCTGGCGCGCTTCCTGCGCGAAGAGGGCCGCGATTTCTGGACGTGGAGCGCTGGAAATAGGGTGTGAGCGGGGCGGTTCCAGGGCGCTGCGAAGCGGCGAGCCTGGGAACGATATTCGGCGACAGCGGTCATGGATTGGCGTGGAACGGTTCCATGAAAACGATCGATTGCTCGCCGTCTCTGGATTGCGTGGCCTTTGGCTAATAATGATAGCCGCGACTCACCATTGCGAGCGGAGCGACATGCGCGGTCAATTGCCGTCAAGCATGCCCCGGATATCGCTATCGCTCATCTGGGCTACGTTTGCTAATCATTAGGCCGCCTCTCTGCGCGAGTAATAATTTTTCTCATCGATAAATCCCCAGGAGCACACATGAAACTCGCATTTTTCGACGACTTCCGATTTGGCGTCGTAACCGGCGACAACATCGCCGACGTGACCGACGTGGTGAAGGACATCCCGCATCTCGGCCCGCAGGACATTATCCGCGGCGTGATCGAACAGTTCGATGCGCTCAAGGGCAAGCTCGCCGAGGCGGCCGCCAAGGCGCCGTCGAAGCCGGTCTCGCAGATCAAATTCCGTCCGCCGCTGCCGAAGCCGGAGAACATCATCTGCATGGCGGTGAACTACATGGAAGACGGCACGCTGCCGGAACCCGCTCCGATCAACGCCTTCATGAAGTCGCCGAGCGCGATCATCGGCGACGGCGACACCATGGTGCTGCCCGACATGGCCGCGAGCGTTTTCGAAGGCGAGGCGGAGCTCGCACTGGTGATCGGCAAGCGCGCTTCGAACGTCAAGGCGGCCGACGCCATGAGCTATGTGTTCGGCTACACCAATTTCATCGACGGCTCGGCCCGCGGCGTGGTGCCGCCGACCAACGTGTTCTATCAGATGAAGTCGCGCGACACCTTCGCCCCGATCGGCCCCTATATCGTCACCGCCGACGAGATCAAAGATGTGAACAAGCTGCAGATCAAGCTCACCAATAACGGCACCGTGATGCAGAATTTCAACACTGACGACATGGCGCACAAGATTCCGCGCTGCATCGAATGGGTCACCGCGATTCACACGCTGCTGCCCGGCGACATTCTCGCCACCGGCACCAATCATCGCGGCCTCAATCCGTTCATGGACGGCGACAAGATCGAACTGACTTGCGAAGGCTGCGGCACGCTCCACATCACGGTGCGCGACGATCACAAGCGCACCTGGGCGCGCATCACCCGCCTCCAGCACAAGCAGAGCGGCGCCGAAGGCGTGCACACCAAGCAGACCGGCGGCAAATACGCGCCGGCGAAATAAAGGACGGTATCAGGGCGTGAGCGGCGGCTTTACGTCGCTCACGCTTTTCAATTTCGCCAGTTCGGATCGATGCCGTCGAGCATGCGCAGATAGGCCGGCCAGTCGGCCGAGCCGCGGCCGGAATCGTGATGCTCGTATTGATGCGCGGTCTTCTCGCAGATCGCGGCGGGGATTTCGACCAGCGCGCCGCCGGTTGCTTCCATCGCGAGCTGGATGTGGGCGGCCTCGAGCAGCGCCTTCATCAGCACGAAGGCTTCGCGCATGGTCTTGCCGACCGTGAGCAGCCCGTGATTGCGCATGATCAGCGCCCGGTTATTGCCGAGCGCCTTGTTGATGCGCGCGCGCTCGCCGAAATCCTCGGTGATGCCCTCGTAGTCGTGGTAGCCGACGCGATTGTAGAAACGGATCGCCGCCTGCGACACCATGCGCAGCCCGTGCTGCAAACCGCCGATCGCCATGCCGGTCTCGGTATGCACGTGAACGGCGCAATTGACGTCCGGCCGTGCCGACAGCACGCCGCCATGCAGCGTGAAGCCCGGCCGGTTGACGCCCGCTGATTCGTCGAGGTCGGCGTCCATGCTGACTTTGACCAGGTTCGCGGGCGTCACTTCGGTGTAGAGCAGTTCGTGGCGCTTGATCAGAAAATGGCGCTCCTCGCCCGGCACGCGCATCGACGAATGGTTGTAGATGACGTCATCCCACCCGTAATGCGCGATCAGCCGATAAGTCGCGGCAAGATCGATGCGCGCCTGCCATTCGGCCGGTGAAATGTCGGATTGCGCGACAGCGGCGACTTTTACGTTTGCGACGTGCGTGTTCATACCGCTCCTCCCTGTCGTCCTTGGTTAAGTCTAGCACGTCTGCGCCGAGGTGACGCAGCCGCTTTCGACGATGCCTGCGGCGGCCGCGCCATAAGCGCGCAGGGTGGCCCGGGCGAATCATGTTAATGGTTCGTCAACCCACGGCGATAAATTGTCGTTTATGGGAGCTTCGAATTCTTTGCAGCCGATGAGAAAAGCCGTGGCGCTGGTCGGCGCGGCGGTGCTGTCGTTGGCGCTGTCACTGCCATTATTGTTGGGCGGCGAAGGCTCGATCTACGGCGCCAGCGAAGTCGGCCTGCATACGCTGAGGGCGCTATACCGGCGGCCGGCGGTCGTTCCCTACCCGAAAGAGAATCCTTATTCGCCGGCCAAGCACGCGCTCGGCCTTAGCTTTGTTCTTCGATCCGATCCTGTCGGGCTCGAAAGTCCGATCCTGCTCCAGCTGTCACAATCCGGGTCTGTCCTGGGGCGACGGCCAGCCGCGTGCGGTCGGCGAGAAGCCGATGCCGGTGCGCGCACCGACGCTCCTTAATGTCGCATGGACACCGAAGCTCGGCTGGGACGGCCATTTTCAGGACCTCGAAGGGCGTGGCGACCGGCCCGATCACCTCGCCCGACATCATGAACCTGCCGATTGATGAATTGATCAAACGGCTGTCGGCCATCCCCGGCTATGCGCGGGCTTTCGATGCAGCCTTCGGCAAGGGCGACATCACGATGCCCAAGATCGAGCTGGCGCTGGCGACCTTCGAACGGTCGATCGTATCGGACGATGCGCCGTTCGACCGTTGGATCCGCGGCGACGAAGCCGCGATCGATGCCGCGGCAAAACGCGGCTTTGCTTTGTTCAACGGCAAAGCCAATTGCGCCGCTTGCCACAGCGGTTGGGCTTTCACCGACGCGTCATTTCACGACATCGGCGTTGCCAAGAACGACGATATCGGCCGCGGCCGGCTGTTTCCGACCTCGGTGAAACTGCAATATGCCTTCAAGACGCCGACCTTGCGCGACGTGACGCGCCGCGGCCCCTATATGCACGACGGCTCGCTGTCGACGCTCGGCGACGTGATCGATCTTTACAATCGCGGCGGCATCGATCGGCCGAGCCGTGACGATGAAATTCATCAGCTCAATTTGCCGCAGAGCGAGAAGGCCGACCTGATCGCCTTCCTGCAGACACTCAACGGTAAAGCCAAGCCGTTCACGGTTCCTGTGCTGCCGCGCTGACGCGGCCGGTCTGCGGGACCAATTGCTCCAGCGACAAAATTCCCGTGTTCATAGTCGAGCTGACGCGCCGCAACGGCGCGGTCGGGAGCGATCGGCGCACGCAGATTGGTACGTTGCTGATTTAGAGAACGACCGGCAGGGCGTAGCCGGTAAGCGCGAAACCCGAGAGCAGCAAGAATCCGGCGCCGGTTTCGAGCGCTTCGACATGCGCCGGAAAGCGCTCGGATGCGTAGGCGACGACGGCGCCGATCGTAACGCTGAGCAGACCAACAATGCCGACCATCGGAATCTCTCGTGAGGCTCTTCGCCCGGTAGCCAATAGCGGCCATTGCTTATCAGGGGCTTAGGCCCCGCCGCCCGCGGCCTCAACTCCGCAAAAAATTCAATTTAAGGTTAACACTCAACATATTTACTCCTCTGGCTCTGGAAAATCGCTAACGAATGTGGTAAAAGATCAGTTAATCCAGGTGGATGGATGACGGGGCGTGACCGTTTTGTGAAGTGGTGCGTAGGGGTGCGTATGTTCACGACATATCGATTGCGGCGGCTCCCGATGGCAGCCATCCCATTGGGCTTATTGATTAACGTTGCGCTTTCGGCGTCGGCCAGCGCCCATGTCAAATGGTTCTGCGCCTACAATGTCGCCGGCCAGCCGGACGGCCTGGAAAACGTGCTCTGTCCCGATTTTGAGTTTCTGACGGGACTTTCCATCCTCGCGCTGATGACCGGGAGCGTGCTCGAAGGCACCACGATCGGCTTTGCCATGCTGCGATCGCTCGACCGCGTCACGCGGCTCGTTCGCGACAATCTCGAAATCGATCATGCGTGCGGCCGTCGGTTTCTTCTTCGTCGCCATCTGGGGGGCGGGCGGCATCTTGCTCACGCCGGAGCTCAAGACCAACTCGACGCTGATCGCGATGGTGCAACTCGGCATCGCCGCCGGCATGCTGTCGCGCCGCACGATGCCGTTATCGGCGCTCGGCATCTGCGTGCTGTACGGCGTAGCGATCTCGCAATATGGGATTTTTCACCTCGCCGATTATCCGGTGTTTCTAGGCGTTGCCGTTTATCTTGCCCTGACGGGCCTGCAGAAGGAACTTTTCGGGGTCCGTCCGATCGATGTTTTGCGCTGGGCAGCCGGCATCACGCTGATGTGGGCGTCGATCGAGAAATGGGCCTATCCGGAATGGTCGTATCCGCTTGTTCATCGAGCATCCGGGGATGTCGCTCGGCTTTACGCCGGAGTTTTACATGCGGGCCGCCGGCGCGGTCGAATTCGCGCTCGCGTTCTCGCTGATTTGGACGCCTCTGGTGCGGCGCGTCGGCGCCGTCATCCTGGCGGCGATGTTCGTCAGTGCGGTGTTCGAATTCGGCAAGATCGATCTGATCGGGCACTACGCTGATCGTGGTCGCGTTGCTCGGCATCATTGCCGACAATGGCGGCCAGGCGTCGCGGCTGCGCGATTCGTGGCTGTTGCCCTTCGGTTATGTGGCGTCGCTCGCCGCGTTTCTGGCGCTGTATTACGTCGGGCACGAGGCACTGTTCGGCACCGCGATTCTCTGAGCGGCCGTCCGGTTACTGGACGTGAACCACGAGCTTCATCTTCGGATGGATGGCGCACAGCACGTCGAAGTCGCCGGCGATCGGAAACGTGATGTCGGTTCTGCTGCCCGGCTGCTGGTCGCCGGAATCGAACGAGAACTTCGGCGAATCGATATAGGCGTGGTGCAGAAGATCGCCGTCGTCGTTGACGATCTCGATGGTGTCGCCGCGTTTGATCTTCATGTCGCCGGGATGAAATTCGCGCCCCTTCTGCGAAATCGAGTATTGCGGCAGGGCCAGTCCGACCAGCGAGCCGATCCGACGATTGCCAGTCGCCGCCGCAACGACCGCGGCCGGCCGGCGCAGGCGCCGCAGTGCATTTCTGATATCCATGGTGCCCTCATTGCCCGTTGGATGGCAGCTGAAGCCTTCTCGAAACCAAGCAGATACGCGTTCGCGCAGCCTGAATGCGGGCAGTTAAGAGGCCGTTAACGAAGCCATAAGCCGCCGTTAAGGAACCCGCCAAGATTGGCCGGCGTGCTGCACTGCCCTTAACGCATGTTGGCATAGGGCTAGGCAGCGCAGAATGAGGTTCCGGGCATCCTATGCCGCGCCGCCGGATGGCTCCTTTGGCTTTTGATGCGGTTTCCCGATGGCGCCTCGCCGTCACGCGGGCGGCATCGCTGTGCATGACTATTCGCGGCCGCATTCTGATCGCCTTCCTGGTCATGAGCGTGATCACCGCGGCGCTCGGCGCCTATGCCAGCATGGGCATCCGCAATGCCGGCGTGCTGGTCGACAAGACCTTCGACGAATCGCTGATGTCGATCAATTACGCGCGCGCGGCGGCGGCCGATTTCGCCGCGATGCGCGCGGCCTTCGCGCGGCAATGGATCGCCGCCGATCCGCAGATGCGCTCCGCCCTCGACAAGGAACTCGATAAGCTCAGCACAGTCGCTGTCGGAAGATCTCAAGATCGCGGCCGCACGCTCGCAGTCGGTGCGCGCCACGCGCGCCGCCGAAAATGTTCAAAGCGAGGTCAGCGACTGGAAGAAGATATCGCGAGCGCCTGCTCGACGGCAGCGAGAGCGACGTCAATTGGGAGACGCTCGACCGCTACGCCGACAAGGTCGACGATCAGATCGATCTCTTGGTGAACTACACCGCCGGCGACGGCTTTCTGTACCGCCAATCCGCGCGCGCCGACGGTCGCCCGCGACATCCAGCTCAATATCGCTCGGCACCGCGTTGGCGCTGGCTGCTGTCGGCGCTGGTGGCCTGGGCGCTGGCGCGGCGCATCGTCGGGCCGGTGGCGGTCGCCTCCAACGTCGCCGAGCGCATTGCCGCCGGCAAGCTCGACGTCGCCGTGCCCAAGGGCAGCGCCGACGAGCTCGGTGCGCTGCTCGCCGCCATGGGCGTGATGCGCGACAACATCAAGGCGATGATGGACCGCGAGGTGGCGCAGCGCCGTTCGGCGCAGGCGCGGCTCGCCGACGCGCTGGAAAACTCGCAGGAAGGCGTCATCGTCGTCGACGGCGAACGACGGCATCGTGCTGGCCAACGCGCAGGCGGCGGATTTGCTCGGCGTCGCGCCGGCGCTGCTCAAGCCGGGCACGCCGCTGGCGCAGCTCGAGCCGGCCTTGCAGGGCTCGGCCGACGCCGAGCACGTGCTGATGCGCTGCGACAGCGGATCGCACGCGACCCGCGAAGCCTTGATGGCGAATGGGCGCTGGCTGCGCATCAGCCGCAGCCCGACCCGCGACGAAGGCTTCATCTTCCTGTGCAGCGACATCAGCCGCCTGAAGACGCAGGAATGGTCGCTGCGCGAAACCAACCTGTTGCTCGACGCCGCGCTGGAAAACATGTCGCAGGGCCTGTGCCTCTACGACGCGCAGGACCGGCTGGAAGTCTTCAATCGGCGCTTCCTGGAGATCTTCCGCCTGCCGCGCGACAAGATCAAACCCGGCATCGCCTATCGCGAAGTGGTGGAACTCAGCGTCGCCGTCAACAATCACCCCGGCAAGACGGTCCCGAGAGTTGATGGCGGAACATCGCGAGACGCTCGACCACGACGCGATGAGCCCGCATCTCTACGAGTTCAGCGACGGGCGCTTCGTGTCGTGTCTCTACACGCCGACCTCGGACGGCCGTTGGGTCGCGACCTACGAGGATGTCACCGAACGCCGCCAGGCCGAGGCCAAGATCATTCACATGGCGCGGCACGATGCGCTGACCAATCTGCCGAACCGCGTGCTGTTCAAGGACAAGATGGAACAGGCGCTTGACGCGCGGCGACGAACTCGCGGTGATGTTCCTCGACCTCGACCGCTTCAAGGGCGTCAACGATTCGCTCGGCCACCCGGTGGGGGACGCGCTGTTGTGCGCGGTGACCGACCGCCTGCAACGCGTGGTGCCCGGCGCCGAAACGGTGGCGCGGTTCGGCGGCGACGAATTTGCCATCGTGCAAAGCAACATCACGCCCAATGATGCAAGGGATCTCGCCGCTCGGATCATCGATGCCATCGTCGAACCGTTCGACGTGCACGGCCATCAGGTGGTCATCGGCACATCGATCGGCATCGCCATGGCGCCGGCCGACGGCAACGAGCCCGACCAGCTGTTGCGCAACGCCGACATGGCGCTCTATCGCGCCAAAGCCGACGGCCGCGGCACCTATCACTTCTTCCAGCCGGAAATGGACGCGCAGATGCAGGAGCGCCGCAAGCTCGAGCTCGATCTGCGCAAGGCGCTCGTTGCCGACGAATTCGAGCTTTACTACCAGCCGCTCATCGAGGCAGCGAGCGGCGAGGTATCGGGCTTCGAGGCGCTGATCCGCTGGAACCATCCGGAGCGCGGGCTGGTGTCGCCCGACGCGTTCATTCCGGTCGCCGAGGAGATCGGCCTGATCGTGCCGATCGGCGACTGGGTGCTCAAACAGGCCTGCCGGGAAGCGGCAACCTGGCCCGGAAAACTCACGGTCGCGGTCAATCTTTCGGCGGTGCAATTCCGCAATCAGATGCTGGCGCTCTCGGTGGTGTCCGCGCTCGGCCAATCGGGGCTGGCGGCCTCTCGGCTTGAGCTGGAAATCACCGAGAGTGTGCTCTTGCAAAACGACCGTGCCGTGCTCGACGCGCTGCATCAATTCCGCGATCTCGGCGTGCATATCTGCATGGACGATTTCGGCACCGGCTATTCGTCGCTCAGCTATCTGCGCAGCTTCCCGTTCGACAAGATCAAGATCGACCGCTCCTTCGTGCGCGAGCTTGGCAAAGGCAGCGACGCCGTCGCCATCATCCGCGCCGTGCTCGACCTCGGTTCGAGCCTCGGCATGATCACGACGGCCGAAGGCGTCGAGACCGAAGAGCAGCTTGAAATCCTGCGCGCCGAAGGCTGCATGCAGTTGCAAGGCTACCTGTTCAGCCGGCCGATCCCGGCGCCGCAAATCGAAGCCTTGCTGGCACGTCTCGAGCCTCGCATCCGCGCGGCGTGATCGGCGGCCTGCCGACCGCCAGACGGCAGCCGCCTGCCAAAAAGCATGGCTTCTCAGGCTCCTAGCGTTGTCGCAAAAGCGGCGCACCCTATATCTCCCTGCATGGTCGGCCCCCTGGCAATATCGCGCCCGTGAGGGCACACTGGCCCCCTTGGAGGCCCCCGGAATGGCGCTGCGCGACGTCAAGCTCGAAGACAAGTACGACCTTGGCCAGCGCCACGTCTTCGTGACCGGCTTCCAGGCGCTGGTCCGCCTCTGCCTGATGCAGAAGGAACTCGACCGCCGCAACGGGCTCAATACCGCTGGCTTTGTCACCGGCTATCGCGGCTCGCCGCTCGGCGGCCTCGACAGCCAGTTTCTCCGCGCCAAGTCCTTCCTCGACAAAAATGACGTGCGGTTCCAGGGCGGCATCAACGAGGATCTGGCCGCGACCGCGGTCTGGGGCTCGCAGCAGGCCGAGCTGCGCGGCGAAGGCAAATTCGATGGCGTTTTCGGCATGTGGTACGGCAAGGGTCCGGGTGTGGATCGGACCGGCGATGTGTTCCGCCATGCCAATTCGGCGGGCTCCGCCAAGCATGGCGGTGTGCTGGCGCTGATGGGCGACGATCACACCGCTAAGTCTTCGACCACCGCCCACCAGTCCGAATATCACTTCATCGACGTCATGATCCCGATCCTGAACCCCGCGGGCGTGCAGGAAGTGCTCGACTATGGGCTTTACGGCTGGGCGATGTCGCGCTTCACCGGCGCCTGGACGGCGCTGAAGACGATGCATGAGACGATCGAATCGACGGCGGCGATCGACGGCAGCCTGGAGCGGATCAAGATCGTCATTCCGGACGACTTCCGCATGCCGGACGGCGGCCTCAATATCCGGCTCAACGATCCGATTTTGGCGCAGGAAGCCCGCCTGCACGACTACAAGCGCGACGCCATGCTCGCTTTCGTGCGCGCCAACAAGCTCAACCGGATCATCACCTCGGGCGGCCGCAGCCCGAAGATCGGCATCATCACCACGGGCAAGAGCTATCTCGACGTCCGCCAGGCCTTCGACGAACTCGGCATCGACGAGATCAAATGCAACGAGCTCGGCATCCGGTTATTCAAGGTCGGCTGCGCCTGGCCGCTAAGCCGGCGCGAACTCGCCGAATTCGCCGATGGGCTTGAGTCTCATCATCGTGGTCGAGGAGAAGCGCTCGCTCCTCGAAGTGCAAGTGCGCGAGGAGCTTTACGGCACCGCGAACCAGCCGGTCTGTATCGGCAAACGCGACGAACAGGGCAATTGGCTGTTTCCGGTCAAAGGCGCGCTCGATTCCAACGACGTCGCGATCTGCCATCGGCGAGCGGCTCCTCAATTTCCACCGCAACGACGACATCACCGGCCGCGTCGCGCGCTTAAAGGAATTGCAGCGCATCGCCGCGGAGACCAAGGACGTCGCCCAGCGCATCCCTTATTTCTGCTCGGGCTGCCCGCACAATTCTTCGACCGTGGTGCCGGAAGGCATGCGCGCCTACGCGGGCATCGGCTGTCACTACATGGCGCAATGGATGGACCGCTCGACGCTCGGCTATACGCATATGGGCGGCGAGGGCGCGAACTGGGTCGGCGAGGCGCCGTTCTCCAAGCGCAACCACGTGTTCCAGAATCTCGGTGACGGCACCTATAACCATTCCGGCTACATGGCGATTAGGGCGGCGATCGCGTCGAATACCAACATCACCTACAAGATTCTGTTCAACGACGCAGTGGCAATGACCGGCGGTCAGGCCAATGACGGCGGCCTCACGGTACCGCAGGTCGCGCGGCAGGTCGCCGCCGAAGGCGCCAAGCGCGTCGCCGTCGTCACCGACGAGCCGGACAAATATGCCCGCGACACCGAATGGCCGAAGGGGCTGACCGTCCACCACCGCGACGATCTCATGGCGGTGCAGATGGATCTGGCGGAGGTACCCGGCGTCACGGTCCTGATCTACGATCAGACCTGCGCCGCGGAAAAGCGCCGCCGTCGCAAGCGCGGGACGTTTCCGGATCCCGAGAAGCGCGTCATCATCAATGAACTCGTCTGCGAGGGCTGCGGCGATTGCGGCGTGAAGTCGAATTGCGTCTCGGTGCAACCGCTCGAAACCGAGTGGGGCCGCAAGCGCGTCATCGACCAGTCGAGCTGCAACAAGGACTTTTCCTGCGTCAAAGGCTTCTGCCCGTCATTCGTCACGGTGCACGGCGCCAAGCTGAAAAAGGGCAGCGGCGTCGCCGCCGATCGCGAGCTTGCGCCATTGCCCGAGCCGAAGCTCCCGGCGATCGATCAGACCTATAACGTCATCGTCACCGGCGTCGGCGGCACCGGCATCGTCACGGTCGGCGGCATTCTGGGCATGGCGGCGCATCTCGAGGGCAAGGCCGTCGGCGTGCTCGACATGGCGGGGCTTGCGCAAAAGGGCGGTGCGGTGTTCAGCCATATGCGGATCGCCGAGAAGCCCGAAGATATTCATGCCATCCGGGTCGCGGCCGGCCGCGCCGACCTCGTGATCGGCGGCGACATCGTGGTTGCCGGCAAGCCAGAAGGTCCTCGCCACGGTGCAGGCCGGCGCCACCACGATGGTGGTCAATACCGACGAATTCCTGCCCGGCGAATTCACCCGCAAACGCCGATTTCTCGCTGCCGAGCGAGCAGCTCAAGCGTACCATCGTCGGCCGACGCGGGACGGGACAAGACGCATTTCGTCGATGCCTCGCGGATCGCCAATGCGCTGTTCGGCCAGTCGATCGGCGCCAATATGTTCATGGTCGGCTTCGCCTATCAGCTCGGCGCGATGCCGCTGTCGGCGTCCGCCATCGAGCGGGCGATCGAGCTCAACGGCGAGGCGGTTGCGATGAACCGCGCGGCCTTTCACTGGGGCCGCCGCGCCGTCATCGACCGCGCGGCGGTCGAGGCGCTGGCGAAGCCCGCGCCGTCCGCCGCGAGCGACGCCGAGCATGTGTCCGATTCCTTCGAAGAGACCGTGGCGCGGCGCGAGAAATATCCTCACCGCTTATCAGAACGCCGCTTATGCACGGCGCTATCGCGCCTTTGTCGACAAGGTCCGGGCAGCCGAAACGGAGCTGCGCACCGGGCAAGACCGGGCTCGCCGACGCGGTCGCGCGTTATCTGTTCAAGCTGATGGCCTACAAGGACGAATACGAGGTGGCGCGGCTTTACACCGACGGCTCGTTCGAGAAGCAGGTCAGGAACGAGTTCGACGGCGACAATCTGCGTTTTGAGTTTCATCTGGCGCCGCCGATTTTGGCGAAGCTCGACAAGACCACCGGTTTGCCGCGCAAGATGAGCTTTGGGCCGTGGCTGCTGCCGGCGTTCCGGCTTGTTGGCGAAACTGAAGTTCTTGCGCGGCACCGCGCTCGATCCGTTCGGCCGCACGCTCGAGCGCCGTACCGAGCGCAAGCTGATCGACGATTACGAGGCGACGCTCAATGAGGTGCTGGCCCGGCTTGCGCCGGAGAATCACCACCTCGCCGTCGGTCTCGCCGCCATCCCGGAGAAGATCCGCGGCTTCGGCCACGTCAAGCAGCGGCACCTTGTTGCGGCCAAGGCCGATGAGGCGGCACTGCTTGAGCAATTCCGCGCCGGCGCGCCGGCGCTGCTCAAGGCCGCGGAATGATCCGTGTCGGCGTTGGCGCGCGTATTCGGCGCAGTGCAACGGGGTAACCGGGTACGATGAGCGATATTGCTGCTGTGCCGGCGAAAGTCCGGCGAAACGACTGAACAGGCCGGCAGCCTCTGTAACCGCGCCGGCAACTACGGCTGCGCTGCCGATCGCTCCGACGGCTCCGCTCGCACGCGCGCTCGCCCCAAAACCGGCGGCCGAACAAACGCCCGCGGCCGCCGCTGCTGCGGCCGCAGATCCCGTACAGGCGACCGGCGGCATCGGCGTGCTCCTTGTCAATCTCGGCACGCCCGATGCGGCGACGCCCGCGGCGGTGCGGCGCTATCTGAAGGAATTTCTCAGCCGACCGGCGCGTCATCGAAAAGGACACGCTGTTCTGGAAGTTCCTGCTCAACGGCCTCATTTTGCCGATCCGCTCGCGGCGCAAAGCGCGCGACTACCGGAAAATCTGGAATCGCGACAAGAACGAATCGCCGTTCAAGACCATCACGCGTTCGCAAGCCGAAAAGCTCGGCAGCATCCTCGAACCGCTCGGCAAGCATGTCATTGTCGACTGGGCGATGCGCTACGCCAATCCGTCGATCGCGTCGCGGCTCGAAGTGCTTGACCACCTGGGGCTGCGACCGCATCCTGGTCATGCCGCTTTATCCGCAATATTCGGCGGCGACCACGGCGACGGTGTGCGACGAGGTGTTCCGCTTCCTGCTGCGGCAGCGCCGGCAGCCGGCGATGCGCATCCTGCCGGCTTATTACGACGATCCTTATTACATCGAGGTCCTGGCCTCCTCGCTCAAGGCCGAACTGAAGGCACTGCCGTTCACGCCCGACGTCATCATCGCGTCCTATCACGGCATGCCGACAGGAATATGTGCGCAAGGGCGATCCCTACGAGGCGCAATGCGTGCGCACGACGGAGCTGTTGCGCCGGCAGCTTGGCTTCGACGACAACAAGCTGATGATGACGTTTCAGTCGCGCTTCGGCCGCGCGCAATGGCTCGAGCCCTACTACGATCAATACCGTGAAGGCGCTGGCCAAGAAGGGCGTCAAGAATATCGTCGTCATCACGCCGGGATTTTCCGCCGATTGTCTGGAGACGCTCGAGGAGATCGCGGTAGAAAACGCGCACGTCTTCAAGCGCAATGGCGGCGAGAATTTCGCCGCGATCCCGTGCCTCAACGACAGCGAGGCCGGCATGCTGATGATCTGGCAGCTCGCGATGCGCGAGCTCAAAGGCTGGGTGTGAGATTCTCCGCATGATCTTTATCCGAAAACCGGTGCCCACTTTTCGGGATCGTGCGTAATGCGCGACGGCTCGCTCGTGTCCTGGACTTGGTTCGGTCTCGCCCTCGTTCTCTTCGTGATCGAGGGCCTTCGTCCCGGCCGCTTTGCGCTGTGGCTTGGGTTCGCCGCCGTGCTGGTTGGCATCATCGCGTCGCTGACGCGTTGGGTCTGGCCGGCCGAACTCGCGGCGCTCGCGGTTTTTGCCGCGCTGTTCGTGCCGGTCTGGCGCCGCTACGAGCGCCGGGCCTGACCCCGGTCTCGGAGCGGCGCCCCGGCCGCAATCAACCTCTCGTTAACCATATCCGTTTCTACTCCGTTAACCAGCGGGCTGCCGGCAGGCGGTCCGCGCGGGCCGTCGCGTGGCGCGCTGCCGAGGCGGCTTCGGGTGAGGAGGTCGCACGTGCCGCGCCGCTGCCGACCGTTGAGCGTCATCGGCCTGGCCATCTTCGCGCCCGTCGCCATGCTTGTACTGTCGACGCCGCCGAGCCTCGCGCAGACCGCGGTTGCGGATTCGAGCGACGATCTGTTGCAGCCGTCGCTGCAGGGCAATCCGGCCAATCCGCCGACATTTACGCCTGGCAATGCGACGCCGGCGAACCAGGCGCCGCCGCCTGGCAAATTCACCGCGCCGTCGCGCATCGGTGCGCCGACCTATGGCAGCCCGACGGGTTTCGGCGCCGGCGATACCGGGTTTCAATTCGCAGAACAGGTCGAAAAGCCAGCGTAACGCGCAGGTTCCGGCGCAAGGCAGTTCAATCGCGCCGCCCGAGCCGACCTTCGATGCGGTGCCGCCGCCACCGCCACAAGTCTCGTCGCAACCGCCGGTCTTGCCGGCACCGCCGGCGCCGGTGGTCTATCCGGCAAAGGCCGCCTCCCGGCCCGGCGCTACTTTGCCGCCGCCGCCCGACCAATTGCCGATCTCAAATCCGCCGGCCGAAGTCCATCCGGCATCGGCGGCGAGCCGGCCCGGCGCGGTGTTGCCGATCCCGGACGCCATCTATTTCGCGGCCTCGGCCTCGACGCCGCCGCCCGGGACGCCGCAGCCGAACACGCTGCCGCTCGGTGCGGTGCCGCAGCACACTTTGCCGATCGCCGCCGGCGATCCCTATGAGGCGCTCGGCATCAAGGCCGGATCATTTCTCATTCTGCCCGCGGTCGAACTGTCGGCCGGCTACGACAACAATCCGCAGCACGTCGCCGGCGGCTCCGGCTCGGCTGATTACGTGGTCGCGCCGGAACTGCATGTGCGCTCGGACTGGTCGCGCCATTCGCTCACGGCCGATGTCACCGGCTCCTATACCGACTACACCAACGGCTCGTTCGAGCCGTCGCTCAGCCGTCCGTTTCTCAATGCTAAGGTCGACGGCCGGATCGATGTCACGCGCGATACGCAAATTTTGACTCGAAGGCCGCGTCATCGTCTCGACCGACAATCCGGGCAGTCCCGAACATCCAGGCGGGCCTCGCCAAACTGCCGATCGATACCACGGTCGGCGGCACGCTCGGCGTGGACGCAGAAATTCGGCCGCTTCGACTTTTCGCTGAAAGGCACCGCCGACCGCTCGATCTATCAGAACTCGCAACTCACCGACGGCGAGAGCGTGAGCAACGATTTTCCGCAACTTCGACCAATATGCCGGCATCGTGCGCTTCGGCTACGAGGTCGATCCCGGCTTCAAGCCGTTCGTCGAGATCAGCGAGGACACGCGCATCCACGACGCGATCGACAATTTCGGCGAGAACCGCAATTCCAACGGCTCAAGCGCCAAATTCGGCGGCGATTTCGACGTCTTCGGTTCGCTGACCGGCGAAATGGCGGTCGGTTACATGGAGCGCGATTATCACGATCCGACGCTGCCGAATATCTCAGGCGTGACGCTCGACGGTTCGCTGATCTGGCAGGCAACCGCGCTGACCACGGCGAAACTGACGGCGGCGTCGACGGTCAACGAGTCGATCCTGCAGGGCGTATCCGGCGCGTTCAGCCGCGATTTCAACATCGAGGTCGATCACGCCTTCCGCTCCTGGCTGATCGGCACGGTGCAGGCCGGCTACGGCAACGACGACTATGTGGGCATGGCGCGCGACGACAATCGCTATTTCGTGTCTGGCGGCATCACCTACAAATGAACCGCGATATTCAGATCAAAGGTGAGGTGCGGCACGATTGGCTGACCTCGACACAACCTGGCAATGCCTACGAGGCGACGTCGGCGCTGTTGACGCTGCGCTTGCAGCGCTAGCCGCCGTTGAACTCGCCCAGGATCTTGCTGATTTCGGCGCGGAAGCCCGGCGCGATGTCGGGGCGGTCGAGCGCATAGGAGACATTGGCGGCGAGAAAGCCGATTTTCGAGCCGCAATCGAAGCTGCGGCCCTCGAACTGCAAGCCGTAGAACGGCTGGGTCCGCGACAGCGCGATCATGGCGTCGGTCAACTGGATTTCGCCGCCGGCGCCGCGTTCCTGCGTGCCCAGGAGTTTGAGGATTTCCGGCTGCAGGATGTAGCGGCCGGTGAGGATGAGGTTCGATGGCGCGCGGTCGACCGGCGGCTTTTCGACCATGCTGGTGATCGAAAACATCTTGCCCTTGCGCTCGCCGACGCCGACGACGCCATATTGATCGACGCGATCGCGCGGCACTTCCTCGACCGCGACGATATTCGCCGCGCTCGGCAAGTCGCGCGCCGCCTCGATCATCTGCGCGAGACAGCCTTGCTTATGCTGCACCAGCACGTCCGGCAGCAGCAGGGCGAACGGCTCGTGGCCGATCAATTCGCGCGCGCACCACACGGCGTGGCCGAGCCCGAGCGGCTCCTGCTGCCGGGTGAAGCTCGCCGAGCCCGGCACCGGCAAATCCTGATTGAGATTTTCCAGCGCCGCGTGCTTTTGCCGCTCGCGCAGCGTCATTTCCAATTCGAACTGGCGGTCGAAATGGTCCTCGATGACGCCTTTGTTGCGTCCGGTGACGAAGATGAAATGCTCGATGCCGGCCGCGCGCGCCTCGTCGACGACATGCTGGATCAGCGGCCGGTCGACGACCGGCAGCATTTCCTTCGGCATGGCCTTGGTGCCGGGCAGGAACCGGGTGCCGAGGCCGGCGACGGGGAAAACGGCTTTCCGGATGGTGTTCATGCGGTGCCGGAGGCGGGGGAGGGAGTTAGACGATACGCTTTCTTGCCAAAATGACCGGCCATTGTCTCGTCCAGTCCAGTTTGCACAAAAGGTTACCGGATGGGCGTTGGCGGCCGGGAGCGCGAGAACCTGCTGTTAGTGATTCGATCTACATTAGCAGGTGCCCCCTGGTGCGGCCATAAAAGTCGAGACGCCAACCCTATGCGCCGTATGTCTATACGCCTCATGTCGCTACGGATTGCGTCAGTCCTTCGTCTCGTTGCGGCCGTGCCGCTCGCCGCCGTTGTCGCTGCCGGCTGCGCCGGCTCGGCGCAGGCGCAACAGCCGGACAATTGGCTGACGCGCCTGTTTCAACCTTCTGCGACAAGCCCGGTTCCCGGATCGGCAGTCCCTCAAGCAGGCGACGAGACGCCTTGGAGCGGTCAGTCCGGCGCCTCGGGGAATCCGCTGATGACGGCGGACGCCATCCGCACTGCCGCGGCGGATTTCGGCAATTGCATCGAGGGCCTGTGGCCCGACGCGGCGCGGCGCGGCGTGTCGCGGCAGAATTTCGAGCGTTTCACCGCCGGCTTGACGCCCGATCTGCATATTATGGATTTGCTCGACGCGCAGCCCGAATTCAACAAATCGCCGTGGGACTATCTCGACATTCTGGTCAACGACAATCGCATCGCGCGCGGCCGCGAATTGCTCGCCCAATATGCGCCGACCTTCGCCGCGGTCGAGCGGACCTATGGCGTCGACCGCGCCATCATCGCGGCGATCTGGGGCGTCGAATCGAATTACGGCACGCTCGGCGGCACCCGCTCCGGTGGTTCGCTCGACCGCGACGCTCGCGTGCGTCGGCCGCCGCCGCGATTATTTCCGCGAGGAGTTCCTGTCGGCGCTCGAAATCCTGCAGCGCGGCGACGTGCCGCCGGAGCATCTCATCGGCTCGTGGGCGGGCGCGTTCGGTCCGACCCAATTCATGCCGACCTCGTTCAAGCGCTACGCGGTCGATTTCGACGGCGACGGGCACCGCGACGTCGTCGATTCCGTGCCCGACCTTCTTGCTTCGACGGCCAACAATCTGAAGACGGACGGCTGGGTTGCCGGCCAGACCTGGGGCTACGAAGCGGTCCTGCCGCCGAATTTCGATTATCTGTTGGCCGACCGTTCGCGGCAAATGACGCTGCGCCAGTGGGAAGGGCTTGGGGTGCGGCGCCCCGGTGGCAGCGACTTCCCGCACCCCGAGGATCGCGCCTTTCTGCTTATTCCGGGAGGCGCGCGCGGGCCGGCCTTTCTGATGCTGCAGAATTTCCGCGTCATCATGAAATACAATCCCGCCGAGGCCTATGCACTCGCCATCGGCCATCTCGCCGACCGGCTGCGCGGCGGTGCCCCTTTCGTGCAACCGTGGCCGCGCGACGAACGCGTGCTCTCGGTCGACGAGCGTTACGAAATGCAGCAGCTTTTGGCGCGGCGTGGTTTCGATATCGGCGAGCCCGATGGGCTTCTCGGCCCGCGCACCCGGATCGCCATCCGCAATTTCCAGGCGTCAGTCGGCCAGATTCCGGATGGATTTGCGTCAAGCGGCGTGCTCGACCGGTTGCGCCAGCCGTGACGGCGAATGCCGGCAAATCATCCCGAAACCGACACTTTTTGCGGGTCTTGGTGGAGAGGATTTTTCCCGCGCGATGCTCTAATATTGCTCTCGGAACAATGGGCGCATGAACAAATCACAGCGCGTGAACAAGGCCGGCTTTGCCAAGTTTTTCGTCGTTTCCGCGCTCGCGGCGGGGGCGGCGGCATGTTTGTTCGCGTCATTTGAGCCCGCCGCCGCGCAGTTCTACGAGCGCGGCCCGCAACGCGACTTCTTTCCGTTCTTCGGCGGCGGTTTCCCGCCGCCGCCGCCGGTAGTGGTCGATTCAACGCGCGCGCCGCCGCCGCGCAAGCTCGAGGTGCCGCCGACCAGCACGGTGGTGGTTATCGGCGATTCCATGGCCGACTGGCTCGGCTACGGCCTCGACGAGACTTATGCGGCCGATCAGCCCGATATCGCCGTCGAGCGAAAAATCCGCGCCTATTCGGGTCTCATCCGCTACGACGCAAAAAACGAGACGCTCGAGTGGCCGCAGGTGATCAAGGATGCGCTCGCCACCGAGACGCCGAACGCCATCGTCGTCATGCTCGGCCTCAATGATCGCACAGCGTTGCGCGACAGTGCGCCGGTGCATCCCGGTGCATTCCAGAAAGGCGAGCCGGCAAAGAGCGAGACGGCAGCCGCGCCGCGGCCACAACCGGATTCACCCCAACAACAGGCTCCGCCGTCGCCGGACACCGAAGCCGCAGCTCCGGCGCCTGGCGACGTGCAAGCGCGTCCGACCCCCGGCGCGTCTTACGAGTTTCACACCGACCAATGGGCCGAGCTTTACGGCAAGCGCATCGATGCGATGATTGCTGTGCTCAAAAGCAAGGGCGTCCCTGTGCTGTGGGTCGGGCTGCCTGCATTGCGCGGTCCGAAATCGACCGGCGATATGTTCTATCTGGACGATCTCTATCGCGCCCACGCCGAGAAAGCGGGGATCACTTACGTCGATATCTGGGACGGCTTTGTCGACGAGCAGGGGCGGTTCGCCCTGCAGGGTCCGGATTTCCAGGGCCAGACCCGGAAGCTCCGCACGCCCGACGGCGTTCATTTCACCAAAGCCGGCGCGGTGAAGCTTGCGAGCTATGTGGATCGCGAATTGCGGCGGATGATGAACCGCGTCTTGCCGGTGGCGCTGCCGGGGCCGGAGGAATCGCCGCAGCCGAAGACCGGGGTGCGCCCCGATGTCGGACCGGTGGTGCCGCTGACGGCCGTGGGTTCCGACGACAGTGGCGACCTTCTCGGCGCCAACGGCCAGCCCGCACAGGTCACGACCGATCCAGTGGCCACCAAGGTGTTGAGCCGCGGCGACCCGATCCCGGCGCCGGCCGGCCGCGCCGACGATTTCTCGTGGCCGCGCCCCGGCGCCGACGCCAACGCGGCGCCGGATGTGCCGCCGCAGCCTGTCTCCTTGACGCCCGGGACGCCCGCGAAGAAGGGAGCGTCGGCGGGCGATGACAGCAAGAAATCAGCCGATGCCAAGAAGGACGCGAAGCCAAAGCCGCCGGTCACTCTCGGCGCCGCCAAGCCGATCAAGCCGCCCAGCGGCGGGTTTTGAGATCCGCCGTCATTGCGAGCGACGCGAAGCAATCCAGAATTTCGCCGCATCCGCGACTGATTGCTTCGTCGCTCCGCTCTTCGCAATGACGGCTAACGCGGCAGGACGCTCGATCCCGTCAGAAACTTGTCGACCGCATGCGCGGCCTGGCGGCCTTCGCGGATGGCCCAGACGACGAGCGATTGGCCGCGGCGCATGTCACCCGCGACGAAGATTTTTTTGACCGAGGTCTGGTAGTCGTCGGTCGAGGCGCTGACATTGCCGCGCTGATCGAGCTTGAGATCGAGGGCCTTCACCATGCCGTCATGGACGGGATGAACAAAGCCCATGGCCAGCAAAACGAGGTCGGCCGGAATCTCGAATTCGGTGCCCGGAATGGGCTGCATCTTGGCGTCGATGCGCGCGCAATGCAGCTTCTTGACCGCGCCGTTTTCGCCGGAGAATTTGGTGGTCATTACGGCGAAGTCGCGGGTGACGCCTTCCTCGTGGCTCGACGAGGTGCGCAGCTTGAGCGGCCAATTCGGCCAGGTCAGCGCCTTGTCTTCATGCTCCGGCGGCTGCGGCATGATCTCGAAATTGGTCACCGAGAGCGCGCCCTGGCGGAACGAGGTGCCGATGCAGTCCGACCCGGTATCGCCGCCGCCGATGACGACCACGTGCTTGCCTTTGGCGAGGATCGGTTCGCTGCCGTCGGCCGGCTCTCCGGACACGCGCCGGTTCTGCTGCGGCAGGAATTCCATGGCGAAATGGATGCCTTTGAGCTCGCGCCCGGGCACCGGCAGATCCCGCGGTTTTTCGGCGCCGCCGGTCAGCACGACGGCGTCGTAATCTTTGACCAGCTTGTCGGCCGGAATGTTGACGCCGACATGGGCGCCGTAATGAAACACCACGCCCTCACCCTGCATCTGCTCGACACGGCGGGCGACGTGATGCTTCTCCATCTTGAAGTCGGGGATGCCGTAAGTCAGAAGCCCGCCCGCCTTGGCGTATTTTTCGTAGACATGCACCTCGTATCCGGCGCGGCCCAATTGTTGCGCGCAGGCAAGCCCGGCCGGGCCCGAACCGACGACCGCTACTTTCTTGCCCAGCGACGCTGCGGGCGGCTCGGGTTTGAGGCCTTGCGCGATGGCGCGGTCGGCGATGGCGCATTCGATCGATTTTATGGTGACCGGGTTGTCGTCGATATTGAGCGTGCATGAGGCTTCGCACGGCGCCGGGCAAACCCGCCCGGTGACTTCCGGAAAATTATTGGTCGAATGCAGATTGCGCGCGGCCTCGTCCCAGTGGCCGGTGTAGACGAGGTCGTTCCAATCGGGGATCTGATTGTTGACCGGACATCCCGGCGAGCCGGGCGCGACGGAGCCTGTGCCCTGACAATAGGGCACGCCGCAATTCATGCAGCGCGCGGCCTGGGTGACGTAGTCGGCGTCCGGCAGCGGCAGGACGAATTCGCGCCAATGACGGATGCGCGCCGCGACCGGTTCGTAGTCGCGATCCTCACGCTCATAGTCGAGAAAGCCGGTGATCTTACCCAAAGGGTGTCTCTATCTCTTGGGAGTTTCTCTTGGAAGTTTCTCTTGGGAATTTTTTGGGAATCTTTTCGCGCTACTCCGCGGCTATCGCCGCGGCCCTCATTTCGCTGAGCGCGCGGCGATATTCCACCGGCATGACCTTGCGGAATTTTGGATACCAGCTTTTCCAGTCGTCGAGGATTTTCATCGCTACGACCGAGCCGGTAAAGCGGGCATGGCGCGAAATCATGTGATGCAGCCGATGGCCATCGAAGCGGCTCATGTCCGACATGATGTCGACCATGCCATGGGCTTCAAGATCGCGCGAATGATGGAAGACCTTGGCGTTGATGTCTTCCTCGCCCGGCATCGGCTCGAGCTCGACCATCGCCATGTTACAGCGCGACGCGAATGTGCCGTCGTCGTCGAGCACATAGGCGATGCCGCCCGACATGCCGGCGGCGAAGTTACGGCCGGTCGGACCGAGCACCACCACGACGCCGCCCGTCATGTACTCGCAGCAGTGGTCGCCGGCCCCTTCGATGACAGCCGTCGCGCCCGAATTGCGCACCGCAAAGCGCTCGCCGGCAACGCCGCGGAAATAGCACTCGCCGGCGATGGCGCCGTACATCACCGTATTGCCGACGATGATCGAGTTTTCCGGAACGATGCCGGATTCCTCAGGCGGATGCACCACGATGCGGCCGCCCGACAGACCCTTGCCGACATAGTCGTTGGCGTCGCCGTGCAGTTCGAAGGTGACGCCTCGGGCCAGGAAGGCGCCGAAGCTTTGGCCGGCGGTGCCTTTGAAGCGCGCCACGATGGTGTCGGCGGGAAGGCCGTCGTGGCCGTAGCGCTGGGCGATTACGCCCGACAGCATCGCGCCGGTGGTGCGGTCGACGTTCTTGATCGGAAAGCTCAACTGCACCGGGACGCCGCCTTCGATCGCGCTCTTCGATTGGGCGATCAATTTGCGGTCGAGAATGTCGTGGATCTTGTGATCCTGGCGCTCGCTGTTGTAGGTGGCGACGCTCGCCGGCACGTCGGGCTTCATGAACAGTTTCGAGAAGTCGAGGCCCGCCGCCTTGCCTTGGCCGATGAGTTTGTTCCGATCGAACATCTGCATCTGGCCGATCATCTCGTCGAAGGTCCGATAGCCCAATTCAGCCATCAGTTCGCGCACTTCCTCGGCGACGAAGAAGAAATAGTTGATGACGTGCTCGGGCTGGCCGGTGAAGCGCTTGCGCAGCACCGGGTCCTGGGTGGCGACGCCGACCGGGCAGGTGTTGAGATGGCATTTGCGCATCATGATGCAGCCCGCGGCGATCAGCGGCGCCGTGGCGAAGCCGAATTGGTCGGCGCCGAGCAGCGCGCCGACGACGACGTCGCGGCCGGTGCGGATACCGCCGTCGACCTGCACGGCGATGCGGCCGCGCAGCCTGTTGGCGACCAGCGTCTGATGCGTCTCGGCGAGGCCGATTTCCCACGGCGAGCCGGCATGCTTGACCGAGGTGAGCGGCGCCGCGCCGGTGCCGCCTTCATATCCTGCGATCGTGACGTGGTCGGAGCGCGCCTTCGACACCCCGGCGGCGACGGTGCCGACGCCGACCTCGGAGACGAGCTTGACCGAAACGTCACCCTCGGGATTGACGTTTTTCAGGTCGAAGATGAGCTGCGCCAGATCTTCGATCGAATAGATGTCGTGATGCGGCG
This sequence comes from uncultured Alphaproteobacteria bacterium, assembly GCA_963696555.1. Taxonomy (GTDB): domain Bacteria; phylum Pseudomonadota; class Alphaproteobacteria; order Rhizobiales; family Xanthobacteraceae; genus BOG-931. The sequence continues at coordinate 103,121 of CAVOKR010000024.1, forward strand.
GCGGCGAGATCAGGCCGACGCCCGGCGTCGAGTGCCGCACTTTGGCGATCACCTTGTCGACCTTATGGCCGGGCAGCTGGCCGCCTTCGCCGGGCTTGGCGCCCTGCGCGATCTTGATCTGCATCATGTCGGAATTGACGAGATATTCCGCGGTGACGCCGAAACGGCCCGACGCCACCTGCTTGATCGCCGAACGCATGGAATCGCCGTTCGGCAACGGCTTGTAGCGGTCGGATTCCTCGCCGCCCTCGCCGGTGTTGGACTTGCCGCCAATCCGGTTCATGGCGATGGCGAGCGTGGTATGGGCCTCGCGCGAGATCGAACCGTACGACATGGCGCCGGTCGAGAAGCGCTTGACGATGTTCTTCGCCGGTTCGACTTCTTCGAGCGGCACCGGCTTGCGGCCGTCTTCCTCGGCGGATTTGATGCGGAACAGGCCGCGAATGGTCAACAGATGCGCCGACTGATCGTTGATCAGCCGAGCGAACTGCCGATACTTGTCCTGCGAATTGCCGCGCACCGCGTGCTGTAGCGCCGAGACGGTCGCGGCGTTCCAGACGTGATCCTCGCCGCGCACCCGGAACGCATAGTCGCCGCCGACGTCGAGCATGGAGCGGTAGACCGGCGAATCGCCGAACGCCTCCTGGTGGCGCTGCAGCGTGTCCTGGGCGATTTCGGCAAGGCCCACGCCTTCGATCCGGGTCGCGGTGCCGGTGAAGTATTTGGCGACGAAGTCGGACTTCAATCCGATGGCATCGAAAATCTGCGCGCCGCAATAGGACTGGTAGGTCGAGATGCCCATCTTCGACATCACCTTGAGCAGTCCCTTGTCGATCGACTTGATGTAGCGCTTGATCAGTTCCTTATCGTCGAGCTTCTGCGCGAAGTCGGCCTTCATCGCCGTGAGCGTCTCGAAAGCCAGGTACGGATTGATCGCCTCGGCGCCGTAGCCGGCCAAACAGGCGAAATGATGCACCTCGCGCGGCTCGCCCGATTCCACCACGATGCCGACTGAGGTGCGAAGCCCCTCGCGAATGAGATGATGATGCACGGCCGCGCAGGCCAACAGCGACGGAATCGGGATACGATCGGCCCCAGCGCGGCGGTCGGACAGAATGATGATATTGATGCCGTCGCGCACGGCGGCTTCCGCCTTGGCGCACACTTCACCGATGGCGCCGTCCATACCGTCGGCGCCGGCTTCGGCCGGCCACGTGGTGTCGAATGTCAGCGACTTGAAGTGATCGCCGGTGTCGGAGATCGAGCGGATCTTTTCGAGGTTCTCATTGGTAAGGATCGGCTGGTGCACTTCGAGGCGCTTGGTCGTCGAGGAGCCTTCAAGATCGAACAGGTTCGGCCGTGGGCCGATGATCGAAACCAGGCTCATCACCAGTTCCTCGCGGATCGGATCGATCGGCGGATTGGTGACCTGCGCGAAGTTCTGCTTGAAATAGGTGAAAAGGAGTTTTGGCTTGTCCGACATCGCCGAGATCGGCGTGTCGTTGCCCATGGAGCCGACCGCCTCTTCGCCGGTGGCCGCCATCGGCGTCATCAGGATTTTGAGATCCTCCTGGGTGTAGCCGAACAGCTGCTGGCGATCGAGCAGCGCGAGATTCGAGATCGGCGCCGCTTCCGATGCCGGAGGCAGGTCCTCGAGCACCATCTGGGTGTGCTCGAGCCACTCCTTGTAGGGATGTTTCGCGGCCAATTGCGACTTGAGTTCCTCGTCGGGAATAAGCCTGCCCTGTTCGAGATCGACCAGCAGCATCTTGCCGGGCTGCAGCCGCCACTTGGTGACGATGTCCTCCTCGGGAACCGTCAACACGCCGGTCTCCGACGCCATGATGATGCGGTCGTCTTTGGTGACGATGTAGCGCGCCGGGCGCAGTCCGTTGCGGTCGAGCGTGGCGCCGATCTGGCGGCCATCCGTGAAGGCAATCGCCGCCGGGCCGTCCCACGGCTCCATCATCGCCGCGTTATATTCGTAGAAGGCGCGGCGCTGTTCGTTCATCAGCTGATTGCCGGCCCAGGCTTCCGGAATCAGCATCATCATCGCATGCGCGAGCGAATAGCCGCCCATCACCAGGAATTCGAGCGCGTTGTCGAAACACGCGGTGTCGGACTGGCCCTCGTAGGAGATCGGCCACAGCTTCGAAATGTCGGCGCCGAATTTCGGCGAGGACACCGAAGCCTGCCGCGCCGCCATCCAATTATTGTTGCCGCGCAGCGTGTTGATCTCGCCATTATGCGCGACCATGCGATAGGGGTGGGCGAGCGACCAGGCCGGAAAAGTATTGGTCGAGAAACGCTGGTGCACCAGCGCCAGCGCGCTCTCAAAGTCCGCATCGTGCAGATCCGGATAATAGGCGCCCAGCTGGTCGGCGAGGAACATGCCCTTGTAGATCAGGGTGCGGCACGAGATCGACACCGGATAATAATGCGAGGTACTGCGATCGCGCTTGCCGTAGAGCTTGCCCGAAATGGTCTTGCGCAGGATGTAGAGTCGGCGCTCGAACTCGTCTTCGCGTCGTGATCTTGGAGCCGCGGCCGAGGAACACCTGCTTGATGACCGGCTCGGTCGGCTTGACGGTCTCGCCGAGCGTGGAATTGTCGGTCGGCACGTCGCGCCAGCCGAGCAGCGTCATGCCTTCCTCGGCGGCAACCGCCGCATAAGTGTCCATCACGTCGCGACGCCACGGCTCGTCGTGCGGCAGGAACAGCGCGCCGACCGCGTATTCGCCCGGCGCCGGCAGCGCGAAGCCAAGCTCGGCCGCCTTCTTGGCGAGGAATTTGTGCGGCATCTGCACCAAAATGCCGGCGCCGTCGCCGGCGCGCGGATCGGCGCCGACGGCGCCGCGGTGCTCGAGATTGACCAGGATCGTCAGCGCATCGTGGACGATCTTGTGCGACTTGCGGCCTTTGATATCGGCAATAAATCCAACGCCGCAGGAATCTTTTTCCAGCGCCGGATCAAACAAGCCGAAACCAGACGCATCCATCATCGCACTCGCACTCCGCGACGAAACCCCGCAGCACGCCGTGTCGGGATCCGACGCACTCCGCCCCGCGCCACCCTCTCTTCCATTCCCGCATCGCGGGAAGGGAAGGCAGGACTGCGCCCGAGGGCGAGCCACTCATCTTGGAGGCAACCTTCGTGCCGCTTGGGCCGACCGCCGGTTGCTTGTTCACGTCGCCTCATTCCACCATCCGGCACGCCCTCGCCAAGGCGGCCAGAATGGGACAGCAATGCTGTCCTATGCGGAACATGGCAAATTCTGGATGCCGATACAAGCATCCGACTCGTTCCCGGCACGGGTTTCTGCGCACGTTCCGCCTTCGGAGTGGATCATGGGATGCCAGAGAGCGCAATGGGAGATCGCCGCGCGGTCGCAGCGAAATTGCCAAGGATTGCGTCAACCCAAACGGATTGCGTAATGCGCAATCCCGGCTAGGTTCGGCACGATGAATTTCGCCAGTGACAATACGGCCCCGGTCGCGCCCGCGATTCTCGATGCCCTGGCCGCCGCCAACGCCGGCTACGCGCGCGGCTACGGCAATGACGAATGGACCGCGCGGCTTGATCGGCGCATCGCCGAGATTTTCGAGCACGAAGTTGCGGTATTTTTGGTGCCCACCGGGACGGCCGCCAATGCGCTGGCGCTGGCGCAGGTATCGCCGCCCTGGGGCGTCGTGTTCTGCCATACCGAATCCCATATTCTCACCGACGAATGCGGCGCCGTCGAAGGTTTTGGCGGCGGATTGAAGCTTGTCGGCCTGGCCGGCGACGGCGGCAAAATCGCGCCGCCGATCTTGCAAGACGCGCTCGACCGCTATGGCGGCCATAGCCCGCATCAAATGATCCCGTCGGCGCTGTCGATCACGCAGGCGAGCGAAGCCGGCACCATCTACCGCAGCGACGAGATCGCGGCGCTCGCCGACGATCGCCCATGCGCGATCGCTGGCCATGCATATGGACGGCGCGCGTTTCGCCAATGCGCTGGTCCGGCTCAATGCAACGCCGGCGGAACTGACGTGGCGATCAGGTATCGACGTCTTGTCCTTTGGCGCGACCAAAGGCGGGGCCCTGGCCGCCGAGGCGGTGGTGTTTTTCGATCCCGCTCGCGCTCATTTTTCGGCGAACGGCGCAAGCGCGCCGGGCATCTTCTGTCTAAGCACCGCTTCATTGCCGCGCAATTTCTGGCCTATCTGGAGGGCGATTGCTGGCTCACGCTGGCGCGCCACGCCAATGCCATGGCCGACCGTCTGGTGGGGAAACTCGCCGGCGTTGGCTTGCGGCCGGTGTGGCCGGTCGAGGCCAATCTGATCTTTCTGGTTCTGCCGCGCCCGCTCGACGCCAAGCTCAAGGCCGCCGGCGCGAATTATTATGTGCGCTCGAGCGAGAGCCTCGACGTCGGCTCCGATAATGTCCTCGTCCGCCTGGTCACGTCGTTTGCGACCGAGAATGAGGATATCGAGCGTTTCGTCGGTCTTTGCGGAACTTCCGCATTACGCCCAAGCGCCGCCCCAATTGCATCCGAGGCTGCCGTTCGCTCATAATGGGGCCAAGCGGGAAGGGGCGGAGATCGTGGGAGTGAGGGGATCGGGAAGCGCCGCGTTCGTGCTGAGCGTTTTGCTGTCAGCCGTGGCGCCCGGATTTGCCCAAAGCCCAGCCGCGCCGGTAGCCGCCGCACCGCTTCCATCGCCCGGCTTCGTGCCGCCTTACGAAATCATGCGCACCGTGCGCGCGGCTGGCTTCGATCCGCTCGCGCCGCCGTTGCGTGAAGGCGCGACCTATGTGCTCCGCGCTACCGATTTTAACGGTATCCTGATGCGTGTCGTGGTCGATGCGCGAACGGGCGCCATCCGCGACGCCAACCGCATCGTGCCGGGTCCCGGCAATTACGCTTCCGGCGGTCAGTTCGGCATGGGCGCGCCCGAGGAGTCCGCGCCCGACATGCTGCCTGAGCCTTACCGGCGGCCATCGGGACTAGACGTGCCCGCAATGGCGCCGGCGGCCCAATCATCGCCGCCGCCCGCGCTTCAACCGCCGCCGAAGCGTCACGACGGGCACGTCGCGACGCCGCGGGCGCGGCCGGTGAAACTTGCCGTGCGCAAGCCGGGTGGCGATTCCAAACCGGCAGGTACGGGTGACCGCACGCGGTCATCGAACGCCGGCGCTGAAGTCGCGGCGCCCACCGGTCCAACAGCGAAGCCGGGCCGGGCGTCGCCTGCCGCGATCAACGATTAGTCGCAGCGGCGAGAATCAAGAAGCAAGAATGAAAAAGCGCCCCGGAAATTCCGGGGCGCCCTGATCGGTAGCGACAATAGAAGCGCGCTTACGCGGCCTTCTGATTCTCGATCACCGTCGAGCCGTTGCTCCTGGCATTGCCGATCGGGATCGAGCGCGGCTTTTTCGCCTCCGGGATCTCACGCACCAGATCGACGTGCAGGAGACCATTCTCAAGGCTCGCGCCTTTGACTTGGACGAAATCGGCCAGCTGGAATACGCGCTCGAAGGTGCGCGCAGCGATCCCCTGATAGAGGACCTCACCGCGCTTCTCTTCTTCCTTGGCGTTTTTCTCGCCGCGGATGGTGAGCGTGTTTTCTTTGGCCACGATCGAGAGTTCCGGCTCGTTGAAGCCGGCGACGGCGACCGAGACGCGATAAGCGTTCTCGCCGGTCCGCTCGATATTATAGGGCGGATAAGTGGGCGCTGAGCCCTCGAGGCCCTGGTCGAGCAACGAGAACAGCCGGTCGAAACCGACGGTGGAACGATAGAGCGGTGCAAGATCGAAAGTTCGCATGGCATATCCTCCTTGAAGCGACATGCAAATGGTTCACCCGTAAGGGGTCGAACCGATGAATGCGCAGCCGAATGGCCTGCGCGTCGTTCATATGGGTGCGCTTTTGCGCTCCGCAAGGGGTGTTAAGGCATTGGATCTTTATTGAATCGTTATGGTCGAGGGCGCATTGGGGTCTGATTTTTCTGACGACAGAAACTTCGCAAGCTCATCGCCGATAGCCCGCGGCGAGAAGCTAGGTGGACGCGCGGCCGTTAGATGACGATGCGCGCGATGCTGCTATAAGCGACCGCGTCAATGCTCCAACTTGCGTTTCCATGAAGCTCGTCTCGATCCCCGCCAATCCGGTTCCGGACCAGTATGTCGCCGGCACGCTCAAAACGCCGGATGGCGTGAATTTGCGCTATGCGCGCTGGCTGCCGCCGGCCGGCCGCCGCGGCACGGTGTGCATTTTTCAAGGCCGCAGCGAGTGGATCGAAAAATATTTCGAGACGGTGCGCGATTTGCGCGCGCGCGGCTTTGCGGTCGCGGCGCTCGACTGGCGCGGCCAAGGTCTGTCGGATCGCGCGCTGAGCGATCGCCGCAAGGGGTATGTGCGCGATTTCGCCGAATACGATACCGATCTCGAAACCTTCATGCGCGAGATCGTGCTGCCGGATTGTCCGCCGCCGATTTTTGCTATCGGCCATTCGACCGGCGCCACCGTGTTGATCCGCGCCGCGCATCGCGGCCATCGCTGGTTCGACCGCATGGTGCTGAGTGCGCCGTTGATCGCGCTCGGCGGCGTCGACTATGCGATGGGGGCGGGGCCGCTCATCGTGCGGGCGCTGCGGCTCGCGGGTTTCGGCCGCATGTACGTGCCCAAGAGCGATACCAGCATCGTCGAATCCCGCCCTTTCGTCGGCAATATTCTGACATCCGATCCGGTGCGCTACGCGCGGAACGCCGCGATTCTTGAGGCGGAGCCGGCGCTCGCACTGGGCGCTCCGACGGTGACCTGGTGCGATGCCGCCTTCCGCGCCATGGCGACGCTGCGGGAGCGCTCTTTTCCGGCGCGGATCCGGCAGCCGATGCTGATCGTCGCCGGTGGCAGCGACCAAGTGGTCTCGAACGCGGCGATCGAGGATTTCGCCAGCATGTTGCGCGCCGGCTCGCATCTCGTCGTGGTCGGGGCGCAACACGAAATTCTCATGGAGCAGGACCGCTTCCGCTCGCAGTTCTGGGCGGCGTTCGATGCCTTCGTGCCGGGCACGCCGTTGTATTAATCCCGCAACAATTCCATCGCTTGCGCGTGCACGCGCCTGTCGCCGGCTGCGACGATGCGGCCGCCGTCATGCGGCTTGCCGTTTTCCCAGGTGGTGATGATGCCGCCGGCGCCTTCGATGATCGGGATCAAAGGCAGCACGTCGTAAGGCTTCAGCTCGGTCTCGATCAACAGATCGATATGGCCGGCCGCGAGCACGCAATAGCCGTAGCAGTCGCCGCCGTAGCGCGACAGCCGCACATTGTTTTCGACACGGCCGAAACACTGCCGGTCGGCCTCGCTGCATCAACAGCGGGCTAGTCGTGCACAGTACCGCGTCCTGCAGCGCGGCGCAGGCGCGCACCCGCAGATCGCGATCGCCGGCCGGCCCGCGATAGCGCGCGCCGCGGCCGTCGCCGGAAAAATGCTCGCGCGTGAACGGCTGGTGCATCATGCCGTAGATCGGCTCGCCGCGCCGCGTCAGCGCGATCAAGGTGCCCCAGGCCGGCATGCCGCAGATGAAGGACTTGGTGCCGTCGATCGGATCGAGCACCCAGACATATTCGGCATCCGGGCGGTCGGAACCGAACTCCTCGCCGATGACGCCATGCTCGGGAAAGGTCCGCTTGATCAGCGTCCGCATCGCGGCTTCGGCGGCGCGGTCGGCCGCCGTCACCGGATCGAAGCCGCCGGAGCGGCTCTTGTTCTCCACCCCCAGCGTGCTGCGGAAGAACGGCCGGATGGTTTCGCCGGAAACGGCGGCGAGTTCATCGACAAAAGCGGCAAAATCGATAGCCGTCATGATGGGGCCTCGAAGGTTGCGGTTCGAGTATCGGAGCTTGGCGATAAACGGCAATCGGCAGGTGTGACCGATACAGCCACGCCGCTCATGGTTAATCGCTATGCAAAAACTGAAGGGCGGGCTCCCGGCTTTCGGAGGATCGCTGGCGCAGATTTGTGCAAGCCGTAGAACATCAAGATAAACTATTGGAAATATACATTAACATAAATGAGGAGAGTTTCGGAGTAGCCGCTGACCCAGAATGCCAATTCACGGCAAATAGCTGGGAGAAACTCCCGGCAAATAGGTCAGTGGCTCTTGTTTTTTGTGCGGCGCGGTGTATGTTGTTGCAGTGCGGTAGCGAGAGGCTCTCTTTCGTTACCGTCGCCCTCCTTGGGCGTTTCCTCCCTAGACTTGGGCCGCTCCCGCAAGGTGAGCGGCCCTTTTTCTTTGCCGAGGTCACGTCAAACTGGTCTGGCGACGCAGTTCCGGTGTTACTCCGCTGCAGCGCGGTAAGGCCGCAGTTCTTCCAGCGGAATGTCAGCGAGACGGTCGGCCAACACTTCGAATTCGCCGGCGAGACGGTCGAACGAGTTCGACGCGTTCATAGCGGCGCTCGTCCATATACAGCGCCCGGTTGATCTCAAGCTGGATCGCATGCAGCCCGGTGGTCGGATTGCCGTAATGTTCGGTGATGAAGCCGCCCGCATAGGGCTTGTTGCGGCTGACCGAGTAGCCAAATCCGCGCATGCAGTGTTCGATGGTTTCGGCGACGATGCCCACGCAGCTGGTGCCATAGCGATCGCCAAGTACCAAATCGGCGCGCGGCCGCTCGTCGCGGCCGCCGGTGGCCGACGGCATGGAATGGCAATCGACCAGGATGGCGGCGCCGAAATCGCGCTGCAGCCGCACGAACAGCCGCCGCAAGGTGCGGTGATAGGGCTTGTACAGAGCCTCGATCCGCCGCAACGCCTCGCCGACCGCAATGCGCTGGTCGTAGATTTCCTGGGCGTCGCCGACCACCCGCGCCACGGTGCCGAGCCCGCCGGCGACGCGCATCGAGCGGGTATTGGCGAAGGAGGGCAGCCGGCCGTCGAACATGCGCGGGTCAAGTTCGTAGGGTTCGCGATTGACGTCGACATAGCAGCGCGGAAAATGCGCGCGCACGACCGGGTGACCTCGCGCGACGACGCCTTCGATCAATTCGCCGACAAAGCTGTCCTCGGAGCGCCGCAGCGTTTGCAGGTCGAGCCGCGACGTCTGCAGGAACGCCTCGGGGTAGACCCGCCCGCTATGGGGGGAATTGAATAAGAGCGGGCCGCGGCATTGCGCCGGCTCGATCACGTCGAACGGGGGGTCGAATTCGCTTTCGGTGTCGGACATGGCGCCTGGCAAGGCTTTTCGCGACAACAAGGCATTCTGTGATAACAAGGCTTCCGCGACGACGTTACCTAACCTGCGCCAGCCGCGATTGTCCATAAGACCGAGGTCTGACCGGGGTCAGTTCCCACTGGCATCGGGTATGGCCGCGGACACACTGTTAGCTGCGGGTTTTCACTTCATATTTACCGGCTACCCCGCTTATGGAATGCAGGGGGCCGGCACGGCAGCCGGGTCGATACATTATGTCAAAAATCTTGCTCGCGGAAGACGACATCGACATGCGCCGGTTCCTGGTCAAGGCGCTGCAGAACGCTGGTTTCGACGTCATTTCCTATGACAACGGGCTGTCGGCCTATCAGCGCCTGCGCGAGGAGCCGTTCGAGCTTCTCTTGACCGATATCGTCATGCCGGAAATGGATGGCATCGAACTCGCCCGCCGCGCCGCCGAGCTCGATCCCGACATCAAAATCATGTTCATCACGGGATTCGCCGCGGTGGCGCTGAATTCCGATTCGGCCGCTCCCAAGCACGCCAAGGTGCTGTCGAAGCCGATCCATCTGCGGGAACTCGTCAGCGAAGTCCAAAAAATGCTGGCCGCCTGACGTTGGCTCTTTCCCGGCCGTTGCGGGCTTCGGTCGACCTGGTCCGGTAGTCCCGGCGCTCTTTCAGAACTGCCTATTTGCGTGTCGCGTCCAGCGCCTATAATCCGCGCTGTCAGCGCGATAATGCGGACGAAGACGGACCGGGAGGACGACGATGAAGGTTGAGAAAATCAAATACCCGATGGGTGCACTCACCGCCGAAGGGGCGCTGGTTTACGACGACAAAGTCTCCGGCAAGCGTCCGGCCGTGCTGATGGCGCCGAACTGGATGGGCATGACGGACGCTGCGATCGAGCGCGCCATGCTCGTCGCCGGCGACCGCTACGTCGTTTTCGTCGCCGACATGTATGGCGCAGGCAACCGGCCGGCCGATTTTCCGGGCGCCGCGGCGCTCGCCAATCCGCTGCGCGAAAACGCGGTCGAGCAACGCGCGCGCATCCGCGCCGCCTATGACGCCATGAATGCCGAGACCGCGAAGCGCAATCTCACCGATGGCCGGCGCGCGGCGATCGGCTTCTGTTTCGGCGGCGGCAATGTGCTCGAACTCGCCCGCGACGGCGCCGATATCGCGGCGGCGGTATCGATCCATGGCGATCTAAAGACCGCGCTCGCGGCCAAGAAGGGGGCGGTGAAAGCGAACCTCCTCGTCACCCACGGCGCGCCCGATCCGGTGACGCCCAAGGAGCACCGCGATCTGTTCGAGGCGGAAATGGATGCGGCCGGCGCCCAGTGGCAGATGCTGGTGTTTTCCGGCGTATTGCACGCCTATACCGATCAGGGCTCCGACGTTCCCGGCGTCGCCGGCTGGCACGAGCCGTCGACGCGATATACCTACGCGCTCACGCACCAGTTCATCGCCGATGCGTTTGCGGGGCGGCTGTAGGTCGAGAGCGAATTCGAGAGCGGTCATTGCGATCGCAGCGGCACCCCCTATCTGCGGGGACGCCATCAGCGGGCGGCCACCACAAGGGCCGCCCCACGATATGTAATTCCGTTCTCGCGACGCCTATGCGCCCGAGTTTTTCCAAGCCATTCCAAAATCTCCCCCAAAAAGCCGAGGGAGGCGGAGCGCCGGAAGGCGCGTTGTTGTAGAGACCGCGCCAGCGGGCGCGGCGGCCCCCTCCGAATTCTCCCCTCAGCTTGATCCCGAAAAGTGGATACCGGTTTTCGGGATAAGATCACGCGCAACTAAACATCGAGAAGAACACGGAGGGGGCTCGCCTCTCGGCGCTCCACCGCGGCGCTTGCCACGCCAATGAAGGCCATGGCTCAGCCCCAGGCCGCGCTTCGCGCGATCCACGTCGAGCAGAGGCGTTACCTCCGCCTTGGATCGCGGTCACAGCGATGCACCTCGCACGCCGGTCATAGTGCCGGCTGGTCGATGCCCGGGACCGCCCGGGAGCGGGGTTACGAGCCCCGCCCGCAGGAACCGCACCCGCCCCATCGATCGGCCGTCACCGGTCGACGCCCTCGATGGGCGAGCTTTGTCTGTGTAACCGAAACAGAGACATATGTCAAGCCCTTCGTCACAAAAAATGTGACAATCTATCGCCGCCTGCGGGCGACCGAGATCGATTCCCGCCCCCGTCGGCGCGCCCTCAAGCAGCGCTCGCCACCCGCGTCTCGATCTCGCCGCGCAGCGTGCCGAAATCGATCGGCTTGGTCAAAAGCGACGCGGCGCCGTTCTCCAGCGCCTTGCGCTTGGTGTCGGCATCGCCATAGGCGGTGATCATGATGATCGGCACTTCCGGCCGCATCGCCTTCGCTTTGGGCAGGAGTTCAAGCCCGCTCATCCCCGGCATATTGATGTCGGACAGGATCAGGATCAGCGAGCGCTCGCTCGCCGCGGCGATGCGTTCGAGTGCGAGCGCCGCCGATTGCGCGAACTCCATCGCGAAGCGGCCAGCACGCAGGTCGCGCCGGAACTGCTGCCGAAACAGCGCTTCGACATCGGGCTCGTCGTCGACCACGAGAATGAGCAAATTCACGCGCGTTCTCCCGATTTGCCAGCTTCTGATTTGACTAGCGATGCTCCGGCGCGGGGCAGAACAATGCGGAATTCGGTGAATTCGCCGGGCTCGGTCTCGACCGCGATAGAACCAGCATGTTGTTTCACGATGATGTCATGGCTGATGGAAAGCCCGAGCCCGGTGCCCTCGCCGGCGGGCTTGGTGGTGAAGAACGGATTGAACATTTTCTCCTTGACCTCGGGCGGAATGCCGGTGCCATTGTCGCGGATGCGGATTTCGACGCCGTTGCCGAGGCTTTTGGTCGCGGCCGTAAGCATGGGCTCGTAGCCGCCGCCGGTCTGCGCCTTGCGCTTGGTCGCGGCGTAGAAGCCGTTTGAGATCAGGTTGAGCAGAACGCGCGTGATCTCCTGCGGGAACAGGTCGACTTCGCCGGCGGCGGGGTCGAAGGAACGCTCGAGCGTGATATTGAAACCCTGCTTCTCGGCGCGCGCGCCGTGATAGGCGAGATTGAGGCTCTCCTCGACCAGCGCGTTGATGTCGACCGGCCGGTGTTCGCCCGAGCCCTCGCGCGAATGCAACAGCATGTTCTTGACGATCGAGTCGGCGCGCTTGCCGTGCTGCACCACCTTGTCGAGATTGCCCTGCAGCATATCGGCGATCTCTTCGATCTCCGCGCGCAGCTTGGCGTCGAGCGGCACGCCGGTGAGCGCCTCCCGCAATTCGTCGATCAGCTCGACCGAAACCGAGGAGAAATTATTGACGAAATTGAGCGGGTTCTTGATCTCGTGGGCGATGCCGGCGGTCAGTTGACCGAGCGAGGCGAGCTTTTCGGTCTGCACCAGGCGATCCTGCGCGGTGCGCAAATTCTCCAGCGATTTTGCCAGTTCCCGCGTGCGCTGCTGCTCCGCTTCGAACAGTCGCACGTTCTCGATGGCGATCACGGCTTGATCGGCGAACGTCTTGACCAGCTCGATTTGCTTTTCGGCGAACGGCCGCACCGTCTTCGCTGCGTCAGCACGAATGACGCCGATCGGACTTCCTTCCCGCAAGAGCGGAACGCCGAGATGCGTGCGATAGCCGCCGCGCTGCTGAATTTCGCGGAGATCGTATTCCGGGTCGGCCATAACATCCGGAGATCTGAATGGGCCTGCCCTCCAATACGAACCCGGCCGCCCACCGATCCGCGCCCCGCGCCAATGGTCAGCTGTTTGACGAACTCGTTCGCAAACTCCGCGGTGATGGCCGTAGCTCGCCGCAGATCGAAAAGCCTTCATCTTCCGGTCGAAGAATTGACGCCATGTCGGCTTCGCACAGTCGCGCCGCCGACTCGACCAGCGTGTCTGCAAAACGGACTGCAAATCGAAGGTCGAGCGGCTGATGACTTTGAGCACATCGGAGGTCGCGGTCTGCTGCTGCAGCGATTCGCGCAATTCGCTGAGCAGCCGCGTGTTCTCGATGGCGATGACGGCCTGGGCGGCGAAGTTCTTCAACAGTTCGATCTGCTTGTCGGTGAAGGGCCGGACCTCCTGGCGGTAAACCGAGAATGCGCCGATCAAGTCATCGTCCTTGAGCATCGGCACATCGACAGTGGACCGTGCGCCTGCCCAACTTCGACCGGCGGACTCGGGACGCCTTCGGCGGCATAGTCAGCCGATGTGGACTTACCTCTTTCGTCAGCATGATGCTGCTCAAGGTGACTGCCGGGGATCGGTTGAAACGATCCCCGCTGCTTCATGAACTCGGCAAGTTCCGGAGGGGTGCCGACTTCCGCCGCGAAGCGGAATCCCTCTTCGTCGAAATGCAAGAGCAGTGCCAAATTTGGCCTCGCAGATGCGCGTCGCATTCTCCAGCATGGCCTGGAACACCGGCTCCAATTCGCCGGGCGACGAACTGATGACGCTGAGAACCTCCGACGTGGCGGTCTGCTGCTCCAGCGACTCGCGCAATTCGCTGAGCAGCCGCGTGTTCTCGATGGCGATGACGGCCTGGGCGGCGAAGTTCGTGACCAGAGCAATCTGCTTGTCGGTGAACTCGCGCACCTCGGTGCGAAAGATCGTGATAACGCCTATCGCCTCGCCATCCTTGAGCATCGGCATCGTCAGCATGGTGCGAATACCGCCGACCTCGACTGAGTTGATGGCCCTGGGATTACGGGCAAGGTAGGAAGGCGCCTTGCTCAGGTCTTTGACCTGGATCGGCTCGCCGCCTTGGAGAGTCTGGAATGCTTGCAGTTCGGGATCCGGCTGAAGCAACATTCCGACCCGCCATTGCTCGTCCCAGGCTTTTGTCAGCGAACCGTGATGCGCGGCGACGCGCAGGGCTTCGCCTTCGCGCAGAAACAGGGTGCCGAAATTGGCTTCGCAAATCCGGGTCGCGTTGTCCAAAATGGAGGTAAATACCGGCTCCAAATCGCCCGGCGATGAACTGATGACGCGCAATACTTCGCTGGTCGCGGTCTGCTGTTGCAGCGATTCGCGCAATTCATTGAGCAGCCGCGTGTTCTCGATGGCGATGACGGCCTGGGCGGCGAAGTTCTGCACCAGCTCGATCTGGCGCTCGCTGAACGGCTCGACGTCGCCGGCGCGAAAGCCCGAATGCGCCAATGGCCTCGCCCTCCCGGAGCAGCGGTACGCCCAGGATCGTCCTGATGAAGCCCTGATCCGCGGCGCTGCCGGGCGACATGTTCATTGTCGGCTCCAATGTCCGATATCTGTACCGGAGAGCGTTCTGCGAGCGCTCGACCGACCGCCGTGCCGCGGCCGGGCGCATATGAGACCGACCGGATCAGCGCCTCCATCTCGGCGACATGCGCGGAGACTCGCAACACTGCGATAATCGTCGCCAGCCGGAAGTGCGAGATGCCCTGAATCCGCCTCGCACAATCGCCGCGCCTTTTCCACCATCGCCTCGAACACCGGCTGGAGGTCGCCGCGAGACGCGTTGATCACGCCCAGCACTTCGGCGGTCGCGGTCTGCTGCTCCAGCGACTCGCGCAATTCGCTGAGCAGCCGCGCGTTCTCGATGGCGATGACGGCCTGGGCGGCGAAGTTCTGCACCAGATCGATCTGCTTGTCGGTGAACGGACGCACTTCCTGGCGATAGATGACGATGGCGCCGATCAGTTCGTTCGTCTTTCAGCATCGGCACGTCAACGAGCGTGCGCGCGCGCCGCCAGTTCGACGATGCCGACACGGCGTCGGGATCGCGCTCTGCGTACGCCGCGTCCGCGATAGGTCCGCGATGTGGATGACCGGCTGCTTGGTCAGCGACCGCGGCCGGCAGCGAGCTGTCCGGGCCTGCCGGACCGCGCTGCGCGCTGACATCGGCGAACGCCGGCGGCGCGATTATGCATCGCACGCAGCGCGGAAGGCGCTCGTCTTCGGCAGAGTCACAGCGTGCCAAACTTGGCTTCGCAGATGCGCGCCGCATTCTCCAGCATGGCCTGAAACACCGGCTCCAGTTCGCCGGGCGACGAGCTGATGACGCGCAGCACTTCGGCCGTCGCGGTCTGCTGCTCCAGCGACTCGCGCAATTCGCTGAGCAGCCGCGTGTTCTCGATGGCGATGACGGCCTGGGCGGCGAAGTTCTTGACCAGCTCGATTTGCTTGTCGGTGAAGGGACGAACCTCCTGGCGATAAATGGTGATAGGCGCCGATCAGTTCCCCTTCCTTAAGCATCGGGACCGACAGAAGCGTACGCATGCCGCCGACTTCGACGCCTGCGACGAAAATCGGATCGCGCTCATGATAGGCCGCGTCCGCGGCCAAATCGGCAACGTGGGTCGTCGTTTTGGTCGTTACCATGCGGCCGGTTGGCGGATCCGGGGCGAATGGCAGGTCGCGTCGGCGCAATTCTGCGAAGGCAGGCGGCGTGTTATGCGTCGCTGCGACGTGAAAGGCATGCCATCTGAGCAACAGAATGCCGAAATTTGCCTCGCAAATGCGCGTTGCGTTCTGCAGCATGGCCTGAAATACCGGCTCCAGTTCGCCAGGCGACGAGCTGATGACCTCAGAACCTCGGAGGTGGCCGTCTGCTGTTCGGCAGCGATTCGCGCAATTCGCTGAGCAGCCGCGTATTCTCGATGGCGATAACGGCCTGGGCGGCGAAGTTCTGCACCAGCGCGATCTGCTTATCAGCGAACGGCCGGACCTCCTGGCGGTAGATAATGATCGCGCCGACCAGCACATCGTCCTTGAGCATCGGGACGGCGATGTGCGTGCGCGCGCCGGCAAGTTCTGCGGCTGGCCGCGAACGGCTAAAGCCGCGATGTCCGTGGTGTGGCTCACGCGCTTGGTCTGCATCATGTCGTCGAGCGGGCTGCCCGGTAACGGTCGAAAAGACCCTTGCCGTCGCAGAAATTCGGCATATTCCAGCGGGGTACCGACATCCGCCGCGGTATCGAATACGTTGCCGTCAAAGCGGAACAGAACGCCGAATTTTGCATCGCAAATCCGCACCGCGTTCGCGAGCATGGCATGGAAAACAGGCTCGAGCTCGCCGGGCGAACTTGAAATGACGCGCAGCACTTCGGAGGTCGCGGTCTGCTGCTCCAGCGCCTCGGCCAGTTCGGCGGTGCGCTGTTGTTCGGCCTCGAACAGCCGCACGTTCTCGATCGCGATCACGGCCTGGTCGGCAAAGGTCTCAGCGAGACTGATTTCCTTGTCGGTGAACGGCTGCACGACACTGCGCTGGAGAAGGAGAACGCCGATCGGCGTTCCTTCGCGCAGCAACGGCACGCCGAGCATGGTGCGGACGTTGCCTGACCGAGATCTGCCCGCCACTCCCGGGTCCGGATCGGCTTGGGCGTCGATGAGGTGAAGCGATTTGCCAGTAAGCGCGATGCGACCGGCAATCGACCCTGGCTCCGCCCGTGGCCGCGCCCTCCATGCGGGCTTTGTGCTCAGGGGAAAAGCCATAATTGGCGACGTTATGGTAGAGGCCGTCTCGCACCAGCCGGATCGCCGAGCGTTCGGCGCGGCACAGCCGCACGGCCGAGGCGACCAAGGTGTCGAGCACCGTCTGCAGGTCGAAGGTCGAGCGGCTGA
>CAVOKR010000025.1:0-18671 GCA_963696555.1 uncultured Alphaproteobacteria bacterium
CAGCGATTGTGGTCGGAAATAGCACTGAGGTTTCTTTTTTTGACATCGGTGCCGCGGCGTTTATTTGCTCGGTGCGGCGGCAGGCGCCCGCCACTGATAGATCCAGTCGTAGTGGTGCAAGAGACGCGCGCCGCCCATGGCGCCCATCGCCAGGTTGCGCAGCATAGCGGTGCCGCCCGCCAGGTGATAGCGCTCGCCGTTCTTCGCCGCGAGTTTTTGTATTTTGCGGGTGCGGGCGCGCCGCATTGCACCATAGCTTTTGAATGCCGCGGCCGCGTCGCTCGGCCGATGCGCAAGACAGGCCGCTATGACGGCGGCGTCTTCGATCGCCATGGCGGCGCCTTGGGCGAGGAACGGCAGCATCGGATGGGCGGCGTCCCCGAGGAGCGCCGCCGCGCCGCGCGACCAATTCGTCAGTGGTGGCCGGCAGTAGAGCGCCCATTTCAGCCAGGTCTCAGGTTGACGGACCAAGGCGCGCGCCTGCGGCGCCCAGTCGGCGGCCGGCAGATGCGGCAAAAGATCGACGCGGGTCGCGGGTTCGCTCCACCCGGTTCCGTTCCAGCTATCGGTCGTGATGACCACGATATTGATCATCGCTCCGGCCTTGACCGGGTAATGCACGAGATGCGCATCGCGGCCGAGCCAGAGATGGATCATCGGCTGACGAAATTCAGGCAGCACCTCCGCTGCCGGCAACAGTGTCCGCCACGCCGTGCGTCCAGAAAATTGCGGCGCATCTTTGAGACCGAGCCGCTCGCGTGAGCCCGACCACAGCCCATCGGCGGCGATCAGAGCGTCGCCGCGCTCGTCCCACAGCCCGCTCGCACCGCGCGCCGAAACCGTCACCCCATTGGCATGGGTGGCGAAGTCCTCAACGCGCATGCCGAGCTTCAGCGATATCTCGAGGTCCTGCGCGACGGCACCCGCGAGCACCGCCTGCAGGTCACCGCGATGGATCATCCAATACGGCGCGCCGTAGCGTTTAGCCGCCGTGTCGCCGATCGGCATGCGCACGATTTCGCGCCCGCTCTTGGCGGTGAGCACGCGCAACGCCGTGGGTACGACGATGTGCGGCCGCAGCCGATCGCCGAGCCCGAGTTCGATCAGGACGCGCGTCGCGTTGGGGGAAAGCTGGATGCCGGCGCCGGTTTCTTCCAGCCGCTCGGTCTGTTCGAGCGTGACGACGCGGAAACCGTTGCGCACGAGCGCGAGCGACGCCGTGAGGCCGCCGATGCCGGCGCCCGCGACGATGACAGTGCGTGAGGGCATCCCGGCCCGGTGCAGCGGCTATGCGGCTTGGTCGATCAAGGCGCATTCCGCCGGGAGCGCCGCATACGGCGCCAGCGTCGGGTTGTGGCGGTAGAGCGTCGAGCAATAGGGGCACACGTAATCGGTGTCGTTGCCCATATCGCAGAACACATGCGGATGGTCGAACGGCGGCTTGGCGCCAACGCACATGAATTCTTTGGCGCCGATCTCGATGACCGCGACGCCCAGGTCGTTGTGGAAGTGCGGAACGATGTGGTCGGTCATGGGCGCGGATCCCGCTATGTGAATTCGTAGCACCATAACTGTCCGGCCGTCGAAATTCCAGCAACCCGTTGCCGTCATCGGCCGTTGTGAAAATGCCGCAAACCACTGGCAAAGAGCGTAGGATTTTACCTTCGGCAGGGCAGGCAATGAGCCAAATTCGTTTGAACGAGGCGCCGCGGCATCCGCTTTTCGCGTGCGCCCTGTAAGCGCCTCGGCTTTGCGCCCAGCGGATTGGATCGTAAAGTCGCGCCATGCCGCAATTCACTCACGACAGCGTCGAAATCGCCTATCTGGACGAAGGCTCGGGCGAGCCTATCGTCCTTGTGCATGGTTTTGCCTCCAACAAGGAAGTGAACTGGGTCGGTCCCGGCTGGGTCGCGGCCCTGACGCGCGCCGGGCGGCGCGTCATTGCGCTCGACGATCGCGGCCATGGCGCTTCGGCAAAACTCTACGATCCTGCCGCCTATCACAGCGCGATCATGGCCGAGGACGTCCGCGCGCTGCTCGATCATCTCGATCTGCCGCTCGCCGACGTCATGGGCTATTCGATGGGCGCGCGGATTACGGCCTTTCTCGCGCTCAAGCATCCGGACCGCGTGCGCTCGGCCGTGCTCGGCGGTCTCGGCATCCGTCTGGTCGAAGGGGTAGGGCTGCCCGACACGATCGCGACGGCGCTTGAAGCGCCATCGCTCGCTGACGTTTCCGATCCGACCGCCTACATGTTTCGCGCTTTCGCCGAGCAGACGAAATCTGACCTGCGGGCGCTTGCCGCCTGTCTGCGTGGCTCGCGCCAGACGCTGAGCCGCGACGAGGTCGGACGTATTGCGGTGCCGCTCCTGGTCGCGGTCGGCAGCAAGGACCCGATCGCGGGCTCGCCGGACGAACTTGCCGCCCTCATCCCCGGCGCGCGAGCCCTTGCCATTCCGGATCGCGATCACATGTTGGCGGTCGGCGATCGGAACTTTAAGGCTGCGGTGTCGGATTTCCTGTCGCAACGGCCCTGAAGTCGGCCATTGGCTTAATTTGCTAGGCCATTGAACTAGTTTACGGCGCGTCAACGGCCGACTAAGCGCAGATTTGGTATTGAGGTCCGGTTCGGCCGCCGATGTGGTAGAAGTCCGCGCAGTTTTCCCGGGAGATGCACCAATGGCGCAGTTTCAGGCAAAGCCGGCACTGGATACGGTCGATCCGGTATGGGCGCGGGTTCGCCGCGAGGCGGAAGACATCGTGCGCCGCGAGCCCGAGCTCGCGCACCTTCATCTATTCGACGGTCTTGCACCACGACACGCTGGAGGCGGGCGTGGTGCATCGCTTGGCGGAGCGGCTCGACCATCCCGCCGTGGCGAGCGAGCTTGATCCGGCAGGCCTATGCGGACGCGCTCGCGGATGTGCCGGCCATCGGCGAGGCGTTTCGCGCCGACCTGATGGCGACGGCGGATCGCGATCCGGCGACCTATCGGCTGATCGAGCCGGTGCTCTATTACAAAGGCTTCCACGCCATCCAGACGCACCGGCTGGCGCACTGGCTATGGGGCAAGGGCCGTCGCGATTTTGCGCTTTATCTGCAAAGCCGCTCCTCGGCGGTGTTCCAGTGCGACATTCATCCCGGCGGCGCAAATCGGCCGCGGCATTTTCCTCGACCATGCGACCGGCCTCGTCGTCGGCGAGACCGCCTCCATCGAAGACGATGTCTCGATCCTGCATGACGTGACCTTGGGCGGCACCGGCAAGCAGGGCGGCGATCGTCATCCGAAAATCCGCTACGGCGTCATGATCGGTGCCGGCGCCAAAATTCTCGGCAATATCGAAGTCGGGCATTGCGCGCGTATCGCCGCGGGTTCGGTGGTGACGCGAGCGGTTCCGAACAATGTGACGGTGGCGGGAGTTCCGGCGAAGGTCATCGGCGTTGCCGGCTGCCCCGAGCCCGCGCGCACCATGGATCAAATGTTCCAGGACGAAAGCTGAACGGCCGTTTGGCGTCGCTGTCGCCTCGTGTTATCTCACCATCGCTGTTCAGGAGTTGCGCAGTGGACGTTCAGGAAGTCAGAAAACTCGACGCTTATCTCAAGAAGCTGTTCGGCAACGCTCGCATCCGCGTCGTGCCGCGCCCGAAAAAGGACGATTCGGCCGAGGTCTATGTCGGCGAGGAATTCGTCGGTGTGCTGTTCGTCGACGACGAGGACGACGAACGCTCGTACAATTTCCAGATGGCCATTCTGGCGAGCGACCTGGAATAGCGCGGCAAGGATCGCGTTCGGGCGCGGAGCGGTATTACTTTGCCGCCGGGTGCAGTTGCGCGACCAGCCGGTCGAAGCCCGCGGCTACATTGCGCCAGTCCGACAGCCAGGCGCGTGGAAAACGCAACGTCACTTCGGCCTGATCCACCATGCGTTCGTTGATGCAGGTGCCGGGCACCGCGCGGCCAGGGCGGGTACAGCGCGCGAAAAACTGCTCCGGTGTGCTGCCGAGATAAACCAGGTCTTCGCCCGCGTAGGGTGTGGCGGCACGGAACGGCAGAATCGCGAGGCCATCGGGTCCGGCTGCCGCCTGGGGTTCGATATAGCGCGGGTAGATGGTGCGCAGCCGCTCGAGCGGCGGAAGCACCGGACCCAATCCAGCGATGGTGACGAAAAGCCGCTTCGCCTCAGCCGCGGTCGCGGCTGCCGCGGCATTGTCAGCGTCGATCGGTTCTTTGTCGGCGGCTTTGTTGTCGGGCTGTGGCGGTGTCAGCGCCGGCCATTCGAAATACAAATCCATGCGCTCGTGCTGCCCGGGATGCCGCTGCACCGCTTCGCGGATCGCGGCCGGCGGAACGTCGAACAAGACGCCCGCGATGATGACGGGTATTGCCGGCGCATCAAGGTCAACGGGTTGGCTAGGCCACGTCGGCCACAGCACATAGGCCACGAAAGCCGCAGCGGCTGCGACCAAGAGGATCATCCCGACGAACGGCAAAGTGAGCCTGGCGCGCACCTGACCGCGCCGATCGCCGCGCCCTTTGCGCCGGGAAACCACTTGCACCGTCATAAGCTTTGCGCCGCTCCGCACGAATCAGCGGCCAGTATCGCACGCTAGGGGGTTTTCGCCGCCGCCGGCTCGGCCTTTGCCGACCCCGCGATTTGCGCGGCGAGGACGGCCGCGATCTTGGCATGCGCCGCGGCGTTAAAGTGAATGTGGTCCCATTGATAAAAATCCGCGGGGATCGTCGGCGGATCGTAGACGATGACACGGATGCCGCGGGCGCGCAGCCGTGCCGCCATGGCCGCGATGTTGGCGGCGCGGGCTTCCTTGGTGCCGAAAAACCGCAGATCATTGGCGCCGGGCTGCAGGATCACAAGGTCGGTGCCCTTGGGCACCGCGCTATCAAGCCGGTTGCGCATGCCCGACGTAACGTCGCCATTGACGCCCGCGTTGGTTACGCTGGCGTCGATGCCTTTCTTGCGCAGCAGCCCCTGCAGCACCGCCGGATAGGCGTTCTGCTCGCCGACGCCAAAGCCCGTGGTATTGCTGGCGCCGATCGCAACGATGTTGAGATGCGCCGCCTGCAGCGGCGTCGCTGCCAGGAGCGCCGCCACGACGGTTCCAACGCGCCATACATTCATCGGCTAACCCCCTGGCTCAAAACCCTTAAATTACTGCCATTAACCTTTCTTTAATCATTTCGTAGCGGCGCGCCGCGTCCTCTGCAATGGCTTCCTCCCAAGGGAGCGCCCGCATGTTTGTCGCTGTGCCAGATTTGTCGCCCGAGACCATCGCGTCGTTCTTCGCGCTCGCGATCGGCTTCAGCGTCGCCGGCATGTGCGCCAGCGGCTACCGCCTGTTCATGCGCCACCACCCAAGCTTTCGGCTTCTTGAAGTCGGACCGGTGCCGGCGCGGTTTGCGGCGATCCCGCTGCTGATGTTTTCCGCGCCCTATATCATCATGCGCAACACGCTTCGCGGCCGCCGCATCGAAGGCCGCCGCGCCGAGATCGTGATGGTGGCGACCGTGATCGCCGGACTCTGGAGCCTGATGTCGGGGACTGTTGTCGTGCTCGCGGTCCAGGCGCTGCTCTGATTTCCTGAGTTTTCAAAATCTGCACGCGGCTTGCGGGAACTCCGCCGATCGCGGATGTTCACGCCGGATGCGCCGGTCATACGCGTGCACGACGAGCGGGAAAATCATGATCTACGAACTCGACGGGGACCGGCCCGAACTGCCGGAAGCGGGCCGCTACTGGGTTGCGCCGAATGCGACCGTGATCGGCAAGGTGCGGCTCAAGCTCGATTCAAGCATCTGGTTCGGCGCCGTGCTGCGCGGCGACAATGAGTGGATCGAGATCGGCGAGCGATCGCAGATCCAGGACAACGCGACGCTCCATGTCGATCCCGGCTTCCCGATGTCGATCGGGCCGAATTGCGTGATCGGTCACAACGTCATCCTGCACGGCTGCACCGTCGGCGCCAACAGCCTGATCGGCATGGGGGCGATTTTGCTCAACGGCTCCCGCATCGGCGAAAATTCGCTGGTCGGCGCCGGCGCGCTTGTCACCGAAGGCAAAACATTCCCCGATGGTTCTTTGATTGTGGGCTCGCCGGCACGCGCCATCCGCACGCTCGACGACAAGGCGATCAAAATGATCGCGGGCGGCGCCGAGATTTACGTGCGGCGATACAAGCAATATGCGCAAGGGTTGAAGCCGGTCGAATGATTGGAAATTCGAACTGGCCGCGGCCGTCGCAGGTCATTGTTCCCGCCAGACACCGCGCCGCGATGCCGCAGCAGCGGTCACCTGCATCTCTCCTTGGATTCCTCGCTGCTGGTCACCACCGCATTGTGGTCGTAAGGGATGCATGGGTGGCCGTTGCTTGATGTCGCCGCCGCCGGCGCGGGACCGGTCGCACGCTGCCCGCGCTCCTCGCGCTTCGCCGCGTGCTTCGGCGCCGGTGCTTCATTGGCAACACAGGCGTCGTCTTCGGCGTGTTCGCCGTGGGGACAGACAAGCGGACAGATGCGCTTGTCGAAGCTGCGCACGGTTTTGATGGCGTCGGGCGAAGCGGCGTCGGGCAGATCTTTGTCCGTGCGCTTGATGAAGTTGTGCCAGGCGGACTTGGTATCGTCGTCGAATTCGCCCGTCACCTTTCCGACGAAGCAACCGACCCGCATCAGCTCGAACTGCAGCGCGCGCGCCAGTTCATGCGGATCGAGCGCGGGCGCAGCCGGTGGTGTCAGGGCCGCGGCTGCCGGCGGCGCGGGAGCGGGCGCTGCCGGCATTGGCTGGGGCGCGGCACTTGCGGCCGCGGCGGGTGGCGTCGCCGGGCCCGGTGCCGCGGGAGCCGGCGCCGGAACGTCGAGTGGAGCGCCGAGGGCTGCGAGCCGTCGCTCGGCCGCCGCGCGTTCCGCACTGTTCGGGAACTGCCCGATAAATTGCCGCAATTGGTCCGGGTCCTTGCTGTCTTTCATCAGGTCCCAGGCCGCGCCCACCGCAACAAGCGCGGCAATACGGGCCTCGGCGGCCGGGCGCAAAAAGCTGCCGGGAAATTTTGCGGTGAAGCGCCGCAGCAGAGCCGTGTCGCTCGAATCCCTGACGACCGACCAAGCATCGACATCGGTGGCCGGCAAGGGCGGCGGCGGGGCAGGCGGCACAATTGCGGGTCCACTGTCCCCACTCCCATTTTTGGACTCCGGCGGCGTTGCGCTCGACACGACTGGCGCGGCAGGCGGCGGAGTTTTAGTGGGCATTGCGGACGCGATTGCGTGCGGGGGCGGCGTCTCCGCCTGAGGCGGGGATGCGGCGATCGCAGGCTGCGCCGTAGCCTCATGCGTGGTCGCTGCTGGGCGCGCCGCCCACCAAATACCGCCCGCGGCCACAACGAAAAGTGCAAGTGCCGCCGGAACGACGATCGCTAGATTCGGACCTTGCCGCTCGTCTTGGGGCAGGAGGAGCCGCAGCCGCTCGCGTATCTGCTCGACATCGGCACCCTTTTTATACGTGTCGCGAAACGTCTTCAGCACGGCAGGATCGTCGCTCGCCGATGCAAGCGCAAAGGCTTCTTCCCGCTTGCGCAGCGCACCTTGCAGCAATTGCGCTTCAGCGCCGAAATGGCTGCGCGGGTAGGCCGCGAGAAAAGCCTCGACCGCGGCAAGGCTATTGGCTCCCTTGGCGGCCTTGAATTCGCGCTCCTCGCGCTCGCGCTGCTCGGCGGCGGCCTTGATGCGGCGGCTTTCTTCTTCGGCGCGTTTGCGCGCTTCCTCCGTCGCCAGCCTTGCGCGTTCGGCCTCTTCGGCGCGGCGCGCGGCTTCTTGCTCCTTACGCGCGCGCTCGGCCTGCGCACGCTGCTCGGCGGCGGCAACGGTTGCCTTGCGGCGTCTTTCCTCCTCGCTTTGTTGCCGTGCTTCAGCTTCGGCTTGGCGCTCGCGCTCCTCGGGCGAGACCCAAGGCTTATGCAATGCACTCGTGATGTTGCGGCAAAACCGCTCCAGCCTTTGCCGCACTTCGACCGAATTCAGGTCGTGGTGGCGCAGCTCCCGCCAGTCGAGATATTGCCGGGTGCCGACTGCCTTCAATACGGGGTCGTCCCGCCAAAGTTTTTCATCCTCCAGCGCCGGCACCGGAATGTATAGAATGGGAAAAACCAGATCGCCGCGGCCCAGCTCGGTCTCGCGCTTAAGGAAGGCGTTGAATTCGAAGGCGCAATGCTGACTGCGTAGCGCCCGCGGCGTCACGATCGGAATGAAGAATACCGATTGGGTGATGCCCTGGGCGATTTCTTTTTCCCACAGCGTCCCGAGCGAAATCGCCGCCTTGTCCTGCCAGACCCGGAAATCGCTCTGCGAACGGCCGAGTTGCGCGCTGAGCTCGTTCTGAATGGCGTCGCGTAGGGCGGACAGCGAGCCACGTGAGCCTTGATCGTCCTCGCGCGAGTAGCTGAAGAATCCAACAAGCTCGGGAAGGTCGGCGAGCGATGCCATCGTTTACCGGGAGCGATTAACCCTCAGTAGTGTCGGCATGTGGAGGAAAAATGCAACTCACCGGCCAAAATGACACGTGGATTGGCTCGGGAGACGCCCAATCCACATCGAAATGAAGCGTTGAGATTGTCGCCGTACTCGGCCTTTGGCGGTGCGTCGGCCGCGGCCGCCCGTCTCGGCTATGGTTTATGAATTGTTAACCGGAATCTCTTAGGTCGCTGTTGGGGCGATGTCGAACGAGAGGTTAACCACCTCCTTCGAGGTGCATTATGTCAACGCCCGCGATTTCCTCCGCCGCGATCAGCGATCAGCCCGCCGCACCCCAATCAGCGTTCGCTCGCGATTTCGGGCGATGGATGACGTCCGGTTGGTCTCTCTGCCGGCAATAACTACCGACCGGCCTTCCGCCAATGAACCGCCGCCAACGCAGAGCCAATTCCAAGAGCCAGCAGAAAGCTGGCAAACCCTCTCCGCAGGTTGCGGCCTGCAGCCTACCGCGGGCGCCGGCCGATCCTCTGCAGGAGGGTTTTCGGTATCATCAGGCCGGCCGTCTAGCCGAGGCCGAAGCCCGTTACCAGCAGGTGCTTGCGGCCGAGCCTAGCCACGCCGACGCACTCCATTTACTCGGCGTCGTTTCGCATCAAGCCGGCCGAAGCGACTTGGCGGTCGAGTTGATTCGGCTGGCGATAAAGCAAAGTGGACAGCCGGTCTTTTACTTGAACCTCGGTACAGCGCTGAAAGAACGACGCCGGCCTGATGAGGCGGTGGCGGCATACCGTGATGCCATCCGGATCAAACCCGATTTCGCCGAAGCCCAATTTGCCCTCGGTAATGTATTGATCGGGCAGCGCCGGTTGGATGAAGCCGGCGCCGCTTATCGAGAGGCCATCCGGATCAAACCGGATTTTGCCGAAGCCCATTTCAACCTCGGTCATGTTTTGACCGAGCAACTCCTCTT
Organism: uncultured Alphaproteobacteria bacterium; assembly: GCA_963696555.1. Taxonomy (GTDB): domain Bacteria; phylum Pseudomonadota; class Alphaproteobacteria; order Rhizobiales; family Xanthobacteraceae; genus BOG-931. The sequence continues at coordinate 9,444 of CAVOKR010000025.1, forward strand.
TGACGAGGCGGCAGCCGCCTATCGAGCGGCCATCCGGATCAAGCCTGGTTATGCCGAAGCCTATTGCAATCTTGGCGCCGTTTTGCGGCGCGCCGGCAAGGCGAGCGAGGCGATTGCCGAATATCAGCGGGCGCTCGCGATCAACTCCCAATACGCGGAAGTTCATTGCAATCTCAGCGGGCTTTTGCTCGATCAAGGCAGACTTGACGAGGCGATCGCTGCAACGCGTCAAGCGATCGCGCTCAAACCGGATATGGCCGAAGCCTATGACAATCTTGGCATCGCCTTGCAGCAGCTTGGGAAAATGTCGGAATCGCGCGCGGCGCTCCGACAAGCCGTCCAGCTCGCGCCGCGCAACGCCAAATACCGGGGCGATCTCGGCCAAATCACCCAATTCGTCCCCGGCGACCCGCAACTGGCGGAGATGGAACGGTTGGCCGAGGACAGCAACTCGCTCCCGGTCGACGATCGAATCGCACTGCATTTCGCGCTCGGCAAAGCCTATGACGACGTCGGGCGGCACGCCGAGGCGTTTTGCCAATGGCGCGACGGCAATGCGCTCAAGCGCAAGCAAATAAAATACGACGAGGCCGCCACGCTCCGGACGTTGAACCGTACCCAATCGGTATTCACATCCGAGTTCATCGAAGCACGGCAAACCGCGGGCCACCCGTCGGCTGTTCCATTGTTTATTGTCGGCATGCCGCGGTCGGGCACAACGCTGGTGGAACAGATACTGGCCAGTCATCCGCAGGTGCGCGGTGCCGGCGAACTGACAAATTTTCCCGAGGCTGCGCTGGCAACGCGCATCGTGCCCGGCGGGGCGACGGCCTATCCGGAGCGCCTGCTGGGCATGGCTGACGAGGATTATCGCGACCTCGGCAAACGCTATCTCGCAGAACTCGAGCGTCTCGCCGCCGGCGCGACGCACGTCACCGACAAACTGCCGGCCAATTTTATGTATGCGGGTCTCATCCATCTGGCCCTGCCGAACGCTCGCATCATGCACGTCGCTCGCGACCCGCTCGACACCTGCCTGTCATGCTTCTCCAAATCGTTCACCTATGACCTGAACTATACGTACGATTTGGGCGAGCTCGGCCGGTATTATCGGCAATACCAACGCACTGATGGCGCACTGGCATCGGGTGTTGCCGCAGGGCCGGATTCTCGCTGTCCGCTATGAGGAGGTTGTTGGCGACCTTGAAGGTCAGTCGCGGCGCATCCTGAGCCATTGCGGCCTCGACTGGAATCCGCGCTGTCTTGCGTTCTATGAAACGCAACGCCCAGTTCGCACCGCCAGTGCAACGCAAGTCCGCCGCCCGATCTATGACCGCGCCGTCGGGCGCGGGCGCGCCTATGAGTTCGTTTCTTTCGCCGCTGATTGAGCACCTGGAAGCATAGCGAGAATTTCTGGCGTTCTCGTCAGCGTCAGCAAATCCCGGTCCCCAAAAAGGTGCGGCCAGCTCCTGGGGGAGAGCTGGCCGCGCGCGAACCCGGTCTGGGGACGGGGAGGGGTGGGGACGTGACCGGGGACGCGTAACTCCTTGCTCGCGAGCGCGATGAACTAGCGTGAGGAAGCGGTGGCCGGTGCCGGCGCGGTATCGCCGAGCGCAACCCAGACATTCGGATCTGATTGCGACTGGCGTTTCACAAAGCGGTAGCCGGTGTCGCCCCACAGCACGATCGTGTCAGTCTGGTTGTCGAGGATGTATTCGCCCTTGTCGGTCTTCACGGTGAGGACAGCATGGCCATCGCCGTTTCTGTCGCGCACCACGGTGATCAACAGCGCCTCGCGCGGCCAGCCGGCTTGCAGCAGCATTTTGCGCTTCTGCAGCACGTAATCTTCGCAATCGCCGTAGCCGTCGTCCGGATAATTCCAGCGCTCGACGACGCCCCAATGATCCATATCGGTCATCGGTTTGACGTTGGTGTTGACCCATAGATTGATGCGCTGCAGGTCTTTCCACGCTTGCGCTCGACAGCACCACGTCGCGCGGCGTCGATGGTTTCGTCCGGCATTCCGGATCATATTCGACGCAGAACTCGACCCAGCCGATCGGCGGCCGCGCCACGGCGCCGACGGCGATGAACAACGGACGATCCTCCGCGGTGCCGGCGCTCGGCACCGCGAACAGCGACACGGCGACTAACGCTGCCGTCGCGCCGGTTTTGAGGATGTTCTTTGCATCCATATTCATTGTGACCCCTTCCCATCTCGTCGGGGTCACGTTTCGCACAAAGCTTTTGCGGGCCGGCTAAGTTGAGTAGTTCAATTTGAAGTAAAAACGCTTCAAGACTCAGCAAAACTGGCGCTATCTCTGCGATCAATATTGTATAAAAAGCCGATATATTCTATATTTGATTCAAATTTTATCTATGGCGCAGAAAGCGCCGTGCCGCCGCGCTTTTGCCGGCGCGCGGGGTCGGGGCAGCGATAAGGATTGGTGTTCCGGAAGTGCGGCAGCGCTTGCTATTCGGGGAGGCGGAGGCGCCGCGGCGCCATCCACAGCGATAAATTGTCAGTTCGGCCTTTACCCGCCGGTGACGTTCTCTTCAAGGAAATCGGGATGCTGCAAGCGGGTGAACTCGACCGCGAAGCCCTCTTCGAGGTGGCGTACCACGCGGCCCTGCACCTTGCCCAAGGTGACCAGCGCGCCGATCGGCGGCCGCTGATCGCTGGCGATGCCGGCGCCGGATTCCGACACGTCGATGATCCGGCAGGTGAGGTTGACGCCGTTCGGCAGGATCAGGCGGCCGACCGGATTGCGCGGTACGATACGGCCGTGGCGGCGGTCTTCCGGCAGCCCGAGGATATGGCGGTTGGCGAGCCAGGTCAGCTGGGCGGCAAGCTTGTCGCGTTTGCGCGCCGTCGCCGAAATCGTCATCGCAAAGCCGTTCTGAAACAGCCGGGCGATTTTTCCCTCGAGCCGTCCCAAATGATCGACATAAGCGATGACGCGTTCACCGGTGACGCCGGTCACCGGCGCGATCAGCGCCATGCCGCCCGGCGACATATTGACGACCTGACAAGGAAACTCGCGCCGGTCCGCCAGCATGTAGCGGCCAAGCAGATTGACCTTGACGCGCTGATGGCGGCGGCGCTCGTCATTGAGAGCCCGCAAATTCGGTCTGCGTTGAATTGCTAACGCCATGCTTCGCTGCGCCTGCCAGAGGCCCGAAGCCTAGGCCGGCGACGTTAACGCCTCGTTAGCCGCCTTACTACGCGCTCGTAGCTATCGCCGGCGTTTTAGGCGCGGCCACCTTCGTGCACGACGAGGTGACGGCGCTGCGCCGCCATGAAGCGCGGCAACAGACGCGTCTCGACAGCCGCGCCGATATGCCTGCGGCTACCGAGGGTCAGCGCACCGATGGGATGAGATCCGAGCCAGGGTGGAATCTTCAGCGGCGCCAGAATTCCGATGGCGCGGGCAAGGCTCGGCCGGCTGGCGCTGAGCGGCAACAGCAAGAGCTCAAGCTCGATCGGTTCGCCGCTCGCCGTTCTGGGCCGTCACTCCGGCGACCGTGCCGATGTGCTCGTGGTCGAGCACCGCGAGCAGATCTGTGATCGTCGGCTGGCTCGCCGCGCCCCACAGCCCGATGAAGGACTGCGATTTGAGTTCACGGCCGAACAGCGCGCAGACTCTGGTGCCTGCCAGCCGAAACGGGTGGCTGGCGCGAGCGTCGAGCGCGAGGATGAATGAATCGCTGAGGATCTGCCGAATGGCGCCGGGCTCGATTTCGGAGCGTTCAGGCGCCGAACGCCGGCCGCGGCGCTCCTCCCAATAGGCGTATAGTTCGCGGCTCGCTGCGTGTTTCATGACCCCCGCTCCTGGCACGTGCCGCGGCCGCACAACTGTCCTGGTTCGGGACAGAAATTGGGCGCCGTGGCGATACGAGGCAGTGCGGAGCACGCGACGTGCCCAGCGGGTCTTGCGGCAGGGCTCCGCCGCGCTAACACGCGGTTAAACTTAACGAAGGGTTGACGTTGGCGCGCCCGGTGCCGTGACCTAGGGTGCGGTTACGGAATACGGGAGGCGAGGGGATGTGACCCGGCGCAGGCCGATGCCAAGCGGCATCACCGGCGCCGGCCGCGGTAACCCGCGCAGGTGGAAAGGGAGGGCTTAGCGGTCCTCCCTTTTTCCGTTTGGCGTGTTCTTGGCGCAGCCTTGGCGATTTGCCCGCCGCGGCGCTTGTTCTTGAGCCGACGCTGACTTATTTCGAGGCCGGTGACGCAACGATCCGGCTTCGCAGAACCTATATTCAACGTGCCGCCGGTCGTCGTCGCGACCGTGGCGGTGCTCGTGGCCGTCCACCTCGGGCGCACCTTTATCCTGACGGATGAGCAGGATGTTTCGTTTCTTCTGACGTTTGCCTTCATTCCGGCGCGCTACGGCACCGATGTCGCGTCGAGCGGCGCATTTCCGGGCGGCTTCGGCGCCGATCTTTGGACATTTTTCAGCTACGCCTTCATCCATGCCGATCTCACCCATCTGGGGCTCAATCTCGCGTGGCTCGTCCCCTTCGGCACCGCGCTGGCGCGGCGCTTCGGCGCCTGGCGCTATATCGTCTTCATGCTGGTGATGGCAGCGATCGGCGCGCTGACGCATCTCGTCACGCATCTCGGCGAGATGGATCCGATGATCGGGGCTTCCGCCTCGATCTCGGGCGCGATGGCGGCGGCGATGCGCTTTGTCTTTCAGCCGCACGGTCCGCTGGCGCGCAGGGGCGAGGGTGGCAGAGATGCATACCGTGTACCGGCGGCGGCGCTTGGCGCGACGCTCCGTGATCTGCGCTTTTTGCTCTTTCTTGCCGTGTGGCTTGGCTTGAACGCATTGTTCGGCCTTGGCACCATTTCATTCGGCACGGAGGCCGGACAAGAAATTGCCTGGCAGGCTCACATGGGCGGCTTCTTCGCCGGCCTTTTTCTGTTCAATGCATTCGATCCCGTCACCTCCCACGCCGAACCCGACGCCGAGCCCGACGGCTGAACTTCATTGCGGGTCGTGCTGCGGCGCGGCGCGTTTATCGCATTGCAGCATCGGAACGCGCCGCCGCATGAAAAGATTGTGGTGATGGCTGTCATCCCCTAGCGCGTCCGGGATACTTCGGGTGTACACTCGCGACCGCGACGGGGCCGGGGCACACGGAGGCTACAATGACCGTCAGCATTATTCTTGCGGGCAAGGGCCGCGAAGTCGTCAGCATCGAACCCGCCGCAACGCTTTCCAATGCGGTCGCGCTTCTCGCTGAAAAGCGCATCGGCGCTGTGCTTATCCTCGGCGCCGGCGGACGTGCCGCCGGGATTCTCTCCGAACGGGATATTGTCCGCGCGCTCGCTGAACGCGGTGCGGCTGCGCTCGACGAGCCCGTCAGTCAGACGATGACGCGCAAAGTCTCGACCTGCACGGAGAACGAGACGGTCGCGAGCATCATGGAGCGGATGACCGCCGGCAAATTCCGCCACATGCCTGTCGTGGAACAGGGCCGGATCACCGGCATGATTTCGATCGGCGACGTGGTCAAGCACCGCCTGCACGAAATGGAACGCGACTCCGCGGCCATGCACGATTACATCTTGTCGGCTTGAGCGGCGCGGCGGCGTAAATCAATACCACCGGGACCGGTACGGCATTTGCCGCCCGGTGGAGCGGCGTTATGATGGTGCCTCGCGAGCGGGGGAGGCGATCATGCGGCGTCTGACGATTTTATGCGCCGTCTTGTCTTTGAGCACGGTCGATCTGGGCGGCGGGATGCTTGGTAGTGGGGCATTCGCCGGTGAGGCTTCGGGCGCCAAAATCCGGTTGGCACAAACTTCCACCGTCACCAACTGCATGATGACGTGCAATGCCCAGGCCGCGACCTGCCAGACGAGCTGCGTCGTGCCCTGGTCGGCCGGCGGCAACACGGCGGCCACAAACACCGGTAATAGCGCAAACTGTCAGCTCACTTGTTCGACGCAACAGGTAGCATGTCAGACGACATGCGCGCGGACCTCGCCGTCGCCGTAAGCTCGGCTTAACTCGGCGATCGAAGCGAGCGCCGTGATGATCGCGGGCGGCGATCATGCTGACAGGCGGCGTTCAGCTTAAGGCGGCGATCGATTCCTCGATCGACTCCATCGCCCTTTCGGTGGCGGTCCGGCCGACTTCGATCGATTCTGCGGCGCGATGAAATTCGAGCCAGCCGACATGGCCGATCCGCGGCGTGATGTGCACGTCGGGCGGGTCGCCGGCGAGCCGCATTCGCGTCAGGCGATCCTGCATGATGTTGAAGGACTCGATCATCACGGTGGAGAATCCCGGCCGGCCGTTGCCGGCGATGATCTGGCGTTTGAGCGCGTGTTCGGCGCCGAACATGCCGCGCAGCCGCGCCAAGCCGTTTGTCGGTTCGGCAGGCGGCAAAACCTTCCGACTGTCGTCCGGCTCGGCGCCGTGACTGGCAATGGTGACGCCGCGGCCGAACCGGTCGGCATCCATATTGACGGCGATGACGACGCGGGCGCCGAGCGCGCGAGCCGCCGAGACCGGAACCGGATTGACCAGCGCGCCGTCGACCAGCCAACGGCCGCCGAGCTGAACCGGCGCGAAGATTCCCGGCAACGCGTAAGACGCGCGCAACGCCAAGGTCAGCGAGCCGCGGGTCAGCCAGACCTCGTGACCCGTGCCAATTTCAGTAGCGATGGCCGCGAAGCGGATGGGCAGGTCTTCGATAGCAATGTCGCCGAGCGATTGCTCGAGGTGACTTGCCAGCCGTCCGCCGCTGATCAGTCCCGAACCGCCGAGCGAGACGTCGAGATAAGTCATGATGCGGCGCCGCGTCAGTCCGCGCGCCCAAGCCTCGAGCGTATCGAGCTGGTGCCTCGCGTAGCAGCCGCCGACCAGCGCACCCATCGAGGTGCCGACAATAATGTCGGGAGCGATGCCGTGCGCCTGCAGCGCCCGCATGACGCCAATATGAGCGAAACCGCGCGCCGCGCCGCTGCCGAGCACGAGCCCGATGGCCGGGCCGCCCCGCTTGCGGCCGGGGTTTCCGGCATCGACCGATTTCTCTGCTACGTCGGACGTCGTCACGCGCTGCTCACCCTCGACTATCGTCGGCCGCGGTGACGTCGATGCCAAGCGGTAGTTCAGAATAGGGTGAAAGCGGAGCCGAGTCAGCCAGCCGCGGCCGCCGGGAATTGCAGCTAACACGATGACAGGGCATGGTTTTGGACACCGTGAGGCCGGCGATCCGATTAGCGCGGCCGGGCATCGGGTCGGCGGCGGCTTGAAAATGCCGCGATTTGGAACGAGAAAAAACCCGATGTCCGGGTGGGGTCTGATGGCAGTGCGGCGCTTGGCCGCCGCGGGGGCGGCGGCGATATTGCTGTTTCCGCCGGCCGTTGCGCTGGCGCAGACCCGCAGTCTCGCACCGCAGGATCTTGGAGCGCCGGCGCCGCTTCCAGCCGGACCCGGATTGCCCGGCGCTTCGATCGTCAACCCGGCACCTTTGGCCGCTGCGCCAATGGCGCCCACGCCTCTGGCTCCCACGCCTCTCGCCCCGATGGTCGGATCGCCGACGCCCGTCGTTCCGGCGGGGCGGGTCGCGCTTGCGCTCGGCGCGCGTTATGGCCATGACGCGCCGGCCATCACCGGAGGTCTCACTTGGCGAGTCTATGATGCCAAGCCCGACCCGACCGGCATCTATCACCTCATCAAAGAGGATCGCACGGCGTCACCGACCTTTGTGCTGCCGCCGGGCAGCTACGTAGTGCATGCCAGCCTGGGGCTCGCGAGCGCGGCGAAATCGATCCAGTTGCGCGCCGACACGGTGCGCGAAGTGCTCGACATTCCTGCCGGCGGCGTGCGGCTCGAGGGCCGCGTCGGCGATGTGCGCATCCCGGCCGGACAAATCGCGTTCGAGATCTATACCGGCAGCGAGTTCGACACCACCGATCGCCGGCCGATCGCACAGAACGTCATGGAGGGCGACGTCGTGCTGTTGCCGGAGGGCACCTATTACATCGTGTCGAATTACGGCGAAGGCAATTCGGTGGTGCGTTCCGACGTCCATGTCGAGGCCAGCAAGCTCACCGACATCGTCGTCACCCATCGGGCTGCGGTGATCACGCTCAAGCTAGTCAACAATCCCAACGGCGAGGCGCTCGCCAATACGCAATGGACGGTGCTGACACCGGGCGGCGACGTCATCAAAAGAGTTGATCGGCGCCTTCCCGCGCATGGTGCTCGCCGAAGGCGACTACCATGTCATCGCGCGCAACGAAGGCAACAGCTTCCAGCGCGACTTCAAGGTCATCACCGGCGTCGACGGCGAGGTTGAGGTGCTGGCGCGTTGAGCGCGGGCTGAGCGCCACGGGCGCGCGGACGCGGATTCAGGCTCGCATCGGCCGGGTCTCACTTGGTAATCCCGTCGATGTTGGGCCGATTGGGCAAGGCGTATCCGAGAAGCGGATCGATCACGGCCCCTTCCGTGCTCAAAGTGCTGCGCGCGCTCGGCCTCAAGCTTAAAGTGGCTGCCTAGCGGGCGCGATTTACGCAGCCTGTTTCACCCGCGCCACATCCGGCGGCACCGCTTCCTCGGCGAGTGCCGCAAGCGCCGCGTCGAGCGGCATGGTCTCGCTCTTGTCGCTGCCCAGCCGGCGGATCGAGACGGTGCGCTCGGCGGCCTCCTTCTTGCCGACGACCAGCAGCGCCGGCACCTTGGCGAGCGAATGCTCGCGGACCTTGTAGTTGATCTTCTCGTTGCGCAGGTCGCTGGTGACGCGCAGCCCCAGGCGCTGCGCCGCCGCGATAGCCTCGCGCGCATAATCGTCGGCATCCGAGGTGATGGTGGCGATCACCGCCTGCAGCGGCGCCAACCATAGCGGAAAATGGCCGGCGTAATGCTCGATCATGATGCCGGTGAAACGTTCCAGCGAGCCGAACATCGCGCGGTGCAGCATCACCGGCGTGATCTTGTTCGAATGCTCGTCGATATAGAACGCGCCGAGCCGGCCCGGCATGTTGAGATCGACCTGCACGGTGCCGCATTGCCAGTCGCGGCCGATGGCGTCGCGCAAGACGTATTCGAGCTTGGGCCCGTAGAACGCGCCTTCGCCTTTATTGAGCGTCCACGGCCGGCCCGAAGCGTCGAGCGCCTTCATCAACGCGGCCTCGGCCTTGTCCCACACCGCATCCTCGCCGATGCGCTTGTCCGGGCGGTCGGAAAATTTGATGCGCACGTCCT
>CAVOKR010000026.1:0-520412 GCA_963696555.1 uncultured Alphaproteobacteria bacterium
CCTGCATTACCAGTTTGCGAAGGCGCTCGTCGCCATGAGAAAGCCGATCGCCCCGCGGCTGTCGGAGAGGCTGGGGCGCTCTGCGAAGGAGCATAATCCGAAGCGCTTCGACAAATTCCTGCGCCAGCCGGGGTCGACCGGGGCCAGGCTATGGAAGTTCGAACCGATCTTGACCGCAGAAGACCCGCAATCCTCGGCCGCCGCCGAGGTCGAGCGTGTCACACTTCGGACGAGCCGCTCGCCGCTCGTTTCCATCATCATCCCTACATACGGCAAAGCCTGGCTGACGTTTCAGTGTCTTCAAAGTCGATCGCTAATGCATCCACCGACAGTCGCCTTCGAGGTCATCGTCGTGGACAACGCATCGGGCGATCCTGGCTACCGTCCAACTGCTGGGCAGCGTGAAGGGCTCTACAATGGCGGCTTCTTCAGATTATTCTCTTACCAATCTCGGCTTTCTCCGATTCTGAAACCGGGCCGCCAAGCTCGCCAATGGCGAGTATCTGTTCTTTTTCTAATAATGATGCGTTAGTGTGCGAAAATTGAATCGAAAAACAACCTCTCCTCCGCCCGCTCTTCTATGGCTTTCCGGACGCCGCACTTGTCGGCTCCAAATTGTTGTTTCCCGACGGCTAGCTGCAGGAGGCCGGCGGCATCATCTGGCGCCACGGTAACGGCTGGAACTAGGGACGCGGACGACCCCAAAAAGCCGGAAACAATTATGTCCGGCCAGCCGACTACACCTCCGGACGCGGCGATCCTGGTTCCGACCGGGCGCTGGCGGGCGCTCGGCGGCTTTGATGAGCATTTCGCGCCCGGTTATTGCGAGGACACCGATCTGGCGTTCCGCGTCCGGGCCCCCGGCAAGCAGGCGTAGTTCCGTCCGTTTTCCGAGGTCGTGCATCTGAAAGGGCGTCACGCGGGACCGACAGCGCTCCGGGGTCAACGCTTCCAGGTCACCAACACGCCAAACTTCTAGCTTGGCGCGAAAACCCACGCCGCGCAGAACTATCGCTCCGGCCTCCGAAATCAGGCGCGCCAGCGACCGAACCCGCGGCCGGAGGGTCGCGAGATCGTCGACCACTACGTCCCGAGCCGGATCAGGACGCCGGTTCGCGGTCAATGATGGCGATCATCGAAGCCTTGCTGGATGCTGGCTACGTTGTGAAATTCTTGGCCGGACAACGCGAAATACAGCCCGGAACACACCCTGCTCCTGCAAAGCATAGGCGCGTAGAGATGTTGTACGGGCGTCGGTTTGGTCCCGTTCGACGACCTGCATATCGCTATAAACGGCGAAGCGATTGCGCTGGCGCTCCTGAGCCGACCGGCGTTGCGCCGAGCTACATCCCCGCCCTGCGCGCTCATTCGAAGGCGACAATCGCCTACTACGACGCGACCACCTCCACTTTCGTCGCATCGGCATGGAGGCCGGCGAGCTGCCCAGGGGAACGCCGAACTCGCCGCCGCGGCCGCCGCGGTGGAGGCGCAGGCGAACGCGCGATCTGGCGTCAGGCGTAATCGTCCTCTATCCATCGGAAGAGGAAGCCGCGGTCGCGCGCGAGGGAAAAACCGCGCGTAGGTGGTGGCGATCGTCCCATATGCCTACTCTAGATTCGGCCACGCCCGCGTTCCGCCGCACAACCACGAAATTCTTTTTGTCGCCGGCTTCGGTCACCCGCCGAACGCGGACGCTGCCGTGTGGCTGGTCAAGGAGATCTTCCCTCGCATTCTGGAAAAGGCCCCCGACGCGACGCTGGCGATCTCGGCTCCAACCCGACCGACGCAGTGCGGGCACTCGCCGGCGAGCGAGTTGAAGTCACCGGTCGGGCGAGCGAGGAAGACCTCCTCGTCCGCTGCACGCGCGCGCGCCTAGCGCTCGTCCCACTGCGCACCGGCGCTGGCGTGAAATCCAAAGGCGGTTGAGGCGCTCCGCGAGGGGTTGCCCTCGGATGATGACCTGCTTCTTCGGCGTCCAGGGGCTGCCGGATATAGAACATATCATCGACGTCGCCAATGACCCCAGGACAGGGCCTTGCAGAGGCAGCGGCTGGACCACTTCTTGATGACGCTCTCTGGGTCAAGGCTTCCAGCCGAGGGGCGGGTTATATGCAGAAGCATTTTTCCCGTAGCGCATTTACAAAATCGCGCCTCACACCTTGCGCCAAACGAAACCGTTTAGGACATTCTCGCCGGTGTCCGCAGGGCTCCGAATCCGGGTTAATTTGGCTTAACCGGATTGGGCGATGAGGATTTCGGCGAGCCTGTCGACGTCCCAACTGGCGATTTTTCTTCGCAGCTTGAGGCTCTTGGGTCGGGGCGGCTTGGTTGGCTTTCGGCAGGGTTTGAAGGGAAGGTTGGGCGGGTCGCTGAGTTGGATCGCGGCGCGCAGCCTGTTGAAGGCGAACTTGCGCACGAGCGCCATGTTTTGCGCGCCGTGGCCCTTTCGCACGCGCGAGAGGTCCTCCTGGAAAGTGACGTCGAGCGTCCAGTGCAACGTGTTCTCGATGCCCCAGTGGCCGCGGATCGTCTGTCCGAGCGCGGTCGCGGAACGGTCGCTGGATGTGATGTAATAGCGGGTGTCGAACCGGGAGCGGTCCTTCAACTCGGTCCGCGCTTCGACTTTGACGATGGCGCGCGCGTCGCGAAACCGGACCTCGCCGGGAAAGCGCCGGTCGCCGTCGAGCCAGTCGACCTGGCGCAGCACCGAGACGGTGCGGGTTTCGATGCGGCCGTGGCCCTTGTCGAGATCGACGTCGACTTCGACCTGGCCCTTGCCGGCGGCGTCGAAGGCGGCCTCGATATCGGCCTGCAAGGTGGGCTGATTGGCTTTGACGGCGAGCAGGTAGTCGGCTCCGGCGTCGCGGATCGATTGGGCGATCTGAGGATTGCAGGCGATCGCGTCGATGGTGACCACGGCGCCTTCGAGACTGCGGCCGGCGGCGAGTTTCTCAAGCAGCACGGGGATGGCGGTCGTTTCGTTGGTCTTGTCGTCGACCGCCTCCTGTCCGAGAACCAGATGGCTGTTGGCGGCGAAGGCGGAGACCAGATGCAGCGCCGCCCGTCCCTTGGACCGGTCGTGGCTGCGGCGCACGGTCTTGCCGTCGATGGCGATCGCATCGAGGGGCTCGGGCCAGCAGGCGCTGACCCAGTCCATGAAGCACGCGCCGAACAGATCTGGATCGATCCGGTTCATCAAGATATTGAGCCAGCGCCCCGAGGGGACGCCCCAGCGGAAGGGGAGGAACCGTCGCAAGAACTCGAGATGGGCCTGTCCCCAATTGGAGATGGCCTCGAAGCTGTCGCACTCGGCGATCGTGGCGCAGACGCACACAAGCAAGACCTCGTTCAGCTTGTGCGCCACGTTTTCCGGGCTCCGCTTGTCCTCGATCCGGGAAAAATGGTCCAGCAGAAGCCGCAATCCCGAAGGTCGCGAGGGTTCATAAGGCGAAGCGTTCATCGGCAGGCTCCGAATCAGGAGCCCCCATGGATTCACCCTTCGCGCAATTCGTAAATCCCGTTAACCCGAGTTCGGAGCCCTGGTTGTCCGATATGGACGCCGCGGGGATGCCTAATCAAACGTAACGTTACGTCCTGCTCAAGCGCGCCGTGGATATAGAGTTTGAGGCCTTGTTCAAGTGTTGTCAGAGGCTTGTCGAAGCCCGCCGCAAGCAATTTCGTCATCTCACCGCGTGTATAATATTGAATATCTTGGGCTGAAGATTTTCCGGCAGGTCTACTAATTCTATCTTCGGTTTGCGGTTCATGACAGCGAAGACGATCTTTGCCTTCTCTAGAAAGATCGAGCTGTCCCAGAGCCAACATCGTAAATATCTGACTGGAGCAGATGGGGTCTGCAGCGCCCAAAGGGCAACATTCACGCAGTCGCCGACCCAGACGAAATCGCGCTGTTGTTCGCCGTCGCTAAAAGCCGGATTGTCAGATTTGAATAAGCGAAACTCAAAGAATGCGTCTGACCGCTCATACAGTTGCACCGCCACGGAGCGTTGCGCTGCCTTGTGATATTCGTTCGGGCCGATAGACATCGAAGAACTTAAGGCCTGCCCGAGCTTGGCGGATGCGGCGCTTTCGCCTCAACCGCGGGGGAAACCCAACGGTCGAAGAGATGCTTGCTCCAACCATATGGGTTCAACGGCCGCAAAGCGGAAAGATATTCATTGTCCGATCGATCGACGAAACCTTGCGCACCATCGCCATAGGTTGCGGCTGATGACGCATAGACAAAAGGGATCTCTTCCTTCGCGAAGTGATTCTAAATATGAACTGATAGATGGAAGTTGTTCTTTATGAAACGATTAACGTCGGGTTCCTGTCGTAGTCGAGATCGCGCCCATATGCACGATCCCTTCGATCGCGCCGCGACGGCTTTCGAGCCAGTGTGTGAGGCCTCTTCCGGGGACGACACGGTTCATTAGCCGTCGCTTGGCTATGTTGCGCCATTTGAAATCATCGTTGCCAACCCGGGCAATCCATGACCGCGATGTCGGAGGTACTCCTTGATTTTCGAGGGCCGCCGCGATGTTTCGAACCGATGAATTGAGCGCCGCCTGTGACCAAGTACATGTTGATCTCTCGAAATTGGAAGTCCATTGAAAAATCGAGACTAGACGAGGGGATCGGATCAGGTGATCCCATTCCCTTGCCGAGAACCCCCGTTTTGAGAACCCGATGTAGCCTAGACTATCGATGGATGGTGCCATGGCCATGCCTGCGGAGTTCGATGTTCCTCAGAGGGGCTTGGGTAGCTGTCGAGGGGATTGAATTTGCCATCACGAACCGAGATCACTCCAGCTTCTCCTAAACGTTAGCGCGGGCGATCATCGAGGTGGTGCTGGCGCCCCGCCCGAACCAGCGGGCCAGAACGATGCGCCCGCCATACGATTTGAAAGATCTGCGCCGACCACCTGCGCCTCGGTATAGTCCTCGCTCCTTTGATGAGGCAGTCGGGTCGAAGCATTTCGATGAGGGAGGCGGGCTTATTATCATCAAAGAACGTGACAAGATCGGCGCTGTTGATGGCGGACATTACGAGGGCGCGCGCATGCTCATTCTGAACCGGCCTGCTTCTGCCCTTTAGCCTTTTGACGGAAGCGTCAGTGTTCAGCGCGACGACAAGGCGATCGCAGGCCGCACGCGCATTACGCAGGAGGTCCACATGGCCGGGATAGATCAGATCGAAGCCGCTGACAGTGAAGCCGACGACCAAGCCGTCGCGCTTCCAGTCCGACACGATTTCCCGGGCGGTCGCGGCGTCCACGATTTTCGGGTCTCCAAGGTTCTTTAATCCGCCCAGCGCGATTTGCAACTCGCGCGCCGAAACTGTTGCGGTTCCTTGCTTGCCCACGGCTAGTCCCGCTGCGGCGTTGGCGATAATTGCGGCTGCGAGTGTGTCGGCGCCGCAGCCAAGCGCTAGCGCCAAGGTCGCTACAACCGTGTCGCCAGCGCCCAAGCACGTCAAAGACCTCTGTCGCGACAGTCGGAATATGCGCAATTTCATCGGCGCCCCCGTCCTGACGAAAGATTGTCATGCCCTGAGTGCCCCGTGTCAAAATCACCGACTCCACTTTCGCCGAAACCCTCCTGAATAATGATACGAGCCGATTCCTACGCTCTCCTGCGCCTCGTCCTGGCAGTCGAGGCCAGAAATGGTTGCCGCCTCCGCCGGCGTTGGGAGTTAGGACTGTGCCGCCTGCATAACGCATGACGTCTCAAAACTCTGGGATCGACGATAACTGGCAAGCCCTTTCCTCGAGAGCGTGGAGGACGACCAGCGCGCGCCACCAGGTCAGAATGAGAAACACACCCCCTCTGGCGTCACCAGAGAGCACCACAGCGGAGAGTCCGGCGATAACGTCCAGGTAGCGCGCGGTAGAGGCGCTCAGCAGTCACCGCATCCAGTTGATTTTTCGTTCGACATCGACCCGCAAAATCTGCTGTGAACCGGATATGTAGCGCGTCTTGACCGTCAGAAGGGTGGCCGAGCACGCGCACCAGACGTGAACGTCAATCGCCTCCTTGCGCGCGTTTTCGGACCGGCGTGGGCGGCCGCTTCGTCCGGGCCCATCACCCCGGCAAGCCTGCAACCTCGCCGGCCAGCGCGACGATGTTTCTTGCGCCACGTTCCCGGCACCGCCAAGCATGCTGGTTTCATGTTGAAACTGCAGGACTGGAATAGGCCGCCTCAGGCGACACGCGCTCGCAGTTTCTGCGCATAGACGAATTTGTCGACCATGACGTCGCCGATCACTTTGATCAACGATCCTCGCCACTGATCAATCCGAAGCGGCAGACATTTTTTTGAAGTTCGAAAAACAGGTCACGAAATCGGCGAACGCTCTGCGATATTTTTCGCGCCAGCGCAATTGGTCGCTGTTCGCATTGACGGCGCTGCAGTATCCGCTGTTTGGCGACGCTCGAAAAAAACGCACTTTTGCCGGCACCGTGCTGAAGAAGGCCTCCATCATGGACCAGCATGTCTGGCTCCATGGCAAGCTTTGGTGGCTTAAAATGAGGACTTCCTAACATAACCTGGCGATGCGGTAAGCTGTGATGAAAATAATTGTTGCACTGGATTTTGAGCATATTGGCGATATTATCGCCTGTGAACCCGTCGCGCGGTTACCTTCGCTATACATATCCTCAAGCTTCCATTTCCTGGGTCGTGAGCGAAAAATTCCGTGTACTAGTGGATAACAATCCATTTATTGATGAAACAATTGGCGTGGACTGTATTACACCTGATCAAAATCGCTAGCCCACGCGCGTTGGACCGCCGTTGTTGACCTGCACGTAAATTATCGTATATGCAGCCATTGCGCAGATCCCGCTCGTCAAAGAGGCAGTCGGTTATCCTTTTGTGAGTGTTTTTGAATGGTTCTGACTACGGGGCTTCTTGAGCCTTTTCTGTGGAGCAGGTCTTCCGCCCTCTGCTCAGCCTCAGATATACATGAAGGAGGACGCCACCGAAAGTATTGAATACCTAGGTCTTCCTGCAGATTACGTTGTGCTTCACCGTAAATCAAACTATTCTGCCAAGGATTGGAGTGATGATAACTGGCTCAAAAGTCGTCGCGATATATCCGCGAACATTTGCAGATGTCGGTGGGCTCAGTCGGCGCAGGCTACGCGGCAGCGAATGATTTCAACGATCGACTTGATTGGCAAGACAAGCCTAATGCAGGACCGCAGCGGTCATCCGGCCGTCGTCTTTGTCGGGGTGGACAGTGGGCCGTCGCATTTCGCCAATGCCCTGCAGAAGCCAGGCGTTCTGCTGCTCGGCCACCACCACCCGTTTCGCCACTACAACCCCTATACAGGATTTTATCTGACGCGATCCCGATCCTCGCGTGAAATATCGTCCGTAACCTCGTTGGAAATGTCGTTGTCTTTATATCCCCTGTCGATCGGGTGCGCGAGGCAATCACCGACGTCTACGAGGCGTCCCATCTCCCGCGCGAGCGCAAGAACCGGACCTCTGCATCATTCATAGACAATGATGCCCGTTTGACAATTCTCCAGAGCGGGATCTTGTCCACGCGGCTTGTATTGCCTCCACGCGCCCGGCGCAGCCGATTTGTCAGCCGACGCGGCCCTCGATCAATTTCATCGCCATGCCTTGCCCAGCACGTTGGAGAGGCCTCTGCCGAGTCTCTCCGACTGCAAATCGTACCTTGAGCAGAACCCGGACGTCTTCGGCGCGCGGGGCTCCACCCGCTCGTCCATTTTCTTCACATTCTTCAGCGTCCTCGTCGCCACTGGAAAAATTATGCGAACGGCGCCGGGTCATCGGCGAGCAAGAGGCCGGGCGCCGACCTTCCGCCGCAGCGTCTCTCTGGCCGCAACAGCATACTGATGGTGCAAGGCAATCGCGCGCCAGAAAGAGTCTCCCTCGGACGCGGAGGCGGCGGACGAGGAGGAAACTGCCGGCAAGATCCGGTGCGAAGCACATCCGCTGGACGAAGCTGAATATCCTCGGGTTTTCGCGTTCTATCCCCGAACCTCCCCATCCAATCGAGGAGAACGACTGGGCGCACGGTCTCGGCTTTACCGAATCGCACAATGTCGTAGCGGCGAAACCTCTGTTCGTTGGACATCATCAGCCGCGCGTGCCCGGGGAACTCGGCTATTACGATCTCCGCTCTAAAGCCGTGCTCAATTGGTAAATATCGAACTGGCCAGTACAGTATCCTATAGATGGATTTCTGCTTTTACTATTATTATTTTGCCGGGAAAAAAAATCCTTTACGGTCCTATTGAGAATTTACATTGAGTTGCTATAATAAAGCCCCATTTTTCTTCGATTTGGGGCGAACGAAAATGGATGAAGCGCTGGGACGGCGGCGATCGCGACATCATTATCCTACAAAGACATTCCGCTTTCTAATGTATATCTTCTTCATCCGCGATCTTGTCTAGACACTCCCGGACTGCCGCTATGTCAAGGTCGACGGCAAGCGGTCCTGACGATTTATAAAGCGCATCTGTTTGATAACATTTTCAAAACGACCGCGACTTTGGCCAGATCGTATCCCGCTTTACTATTTTCCGGATTTATTCGATCTCGTCATGGTCGGACGATCGGCCCGAGAGGACCGATCCTCCCCGGTTCTACGGGTTCGACGCATCTTACTAAATTCCCTCCAATATCACGACGCGCAACGTCGAGGTCGATGGGGATCGGATTTTTGTACTCCGTGGATTCAAGCTTTTCGGGCCGACTGATCTCATTATCAGAAGTTTGCGGCCTATCATGAAGGGCCACCCGCGCCGGAACACCTGTGCTTTCGAACAGTGATGACCCTGGGCATAACACGCCGCGATACGGTTCGTCCGCCAGCATACATATCAACGCCGGAGGGTGTATGGCTACAAGAACTGGCTGTCCGAAGCGCTGCTCGACACTCACCCGCGCTATTTCCTCCGACAGGAGCGCTTCGTGTTTCTGCACTCCTGGGAACGTAGTGGTGCGAGGGCACCTCACCTCTAGCCCGACGCCAGACGAGGTCGTCGTGGATCTACAAGAGACAAAGGATACTGTGGAAATTGTACGCGCAACCGGAATGGCGCGGATCGCCCGGACCGGACGGGCGCGGACGTCTGGGCGCTGTTCCTGCGCGCGCTGCAGATTAAGGACGAAAGTGCGTTCCCTGCGCTTCTCAGGTCTGCCGGTCTGAACCCCCATATACGTGGCAGGACAGCGAAAGACTTCGCGAAACGCGCTCACAGTCCGAAAGCGTAAGCCGACGGGCTGCGCCTAGTCTCTGAGCCGAACCTCTATGAGTGTGCAAGACGGGTGGTGCGCTCAATCGGATACTGTCTATCGCGTTAACGAGAATTAAGCGGTTTTTTGTCATCCCCTTCGCTAAGGCGTGGTGGCTTCCAAAAAAGATAAGATCCGGCGCTTGAGGCAAATTCGCAGGAACGATTTGCGGCGGCTGATGTCCAACCGTCGATGGTTTCGCCTGCGTTGAACCGTGCGTGACCGGTTACCACAAAAATTGAGTGCGCCACTATGAATAGAGATATATAATATCTCGGCGCACCATGCGGGTGATGTTACAATCATTCCTGTCACATTGCGCCATTCATTGAAATTGAGCTGCATCTCAGTTCTAGGCGAAGTGCAACGTTTCAGCCATCCAGAATACCGCGCGACCATTAAAGAGTTGGAAGCACTCCATGAGAATGTTAGAAAATTAGTGATTTCCAGCGACCTCCAAGAGATTGCACGGGAAGATATCAGTGTATTGATAGGTAATAATTGGCGTGTATTGGATATTAGTAGAGAAAATTCTCAATTCCTTGGGGTCGACAACAAAATACCCGAGTTTAATAACGGACATCAGCCGCAATATCGGCGGCTATCGATATATTTGTACTGAATGATGGAGTTTTTGTCGATATAAGGTTCAAATTGGGGCTTATTTTCTATTTTCTTGGCTGTTCGTGGTGGATATCCCGAAGGTCAAATATTTGCATATGAGCCTGGTTACAGAGCGTTTGAAGACATCAGAGAAAACTAGTATATTAGAGCTTGTATTGTGTGAAAAAATAGAATTAAACAAAATTGGAATTTCAGACCGCAGTGGTAGCGCAGAGACTTTCGGTTGGTTTGCAAAGTGGTTTAGCTTCAATTGTTAACGATTAATGGTAAATATAGTACGAGATTATATAAGTTTCCTCTTTAGATGAACTTACAATTGCAAATTGCAACTTGATAAAAATTGACGTTGAAGGTTCGGAGGCCGCAGTATTGAGAGGAGGAATTCAATATATCTCACTGATGCTGGCTGCGAGAGAGTTTTTGAGAACTGGTTTGATGCACAAAAATATGAAGACTCTGTTGCGCCTTTTCATATTCTAAGCCAATTGGATTATGAATCAGACGCACCCTTTTGGATGACCGCCGGCAGCCACAGAAATTCAGCAGTACTTGCCAGTCGGTAAAAAATGTCGCCAGCATTTCGCTTTCTGCCGATTCCACATCCTATATCCAGCCAACTTTTAGCGGCTTGCATTAACGTTCGGGCTGTGCCAAGGGTCAAAAAGGGTCTGCTGGCTGAGGTGTCATAAAAAGCGTTTGCCGACCGCGATGCCTATGCCTATCGAATCGCCAGGCTGCGACTTCAGCGATGCCCCGCCACCATACCGTTCGACGGGCCGACCGATAGTCAGGACCCATTGCAATCCGCCTTGGCTTTGGCCTAGGTACGCTGGCTGAACGGCGACCGCACCAGGCGGCGCTGGAGGAACACAAAGCTTGGCGTTGGCATCTCGAGGGGGAATGTTGACCGACTTCAGGCGGCGTTGGAGGAAACACAAGGCCTCGCGTTGGAACGCCGGTTCAACGCTGAGCGTTGTCAGGCGGCGTTAGAGGAACCACAGGTCCTCGCCGTGAAGCGCTATGGAGATAGTAAAAGGCGCTTGAGGGGCAGCGCGACCAGATTTCAGGCGATTGCGAAACGCCGTTTGAGGGAAAATCCAGTGCAGAGAAATGCGCGGTGGCGGCGGCGTCGCCCATCAGGACGATATTCTCGTACGACCACTTTTCGCAGAGTACGCGCGGAAAATTCAGCCATGCCGAGCCGCGCAGGTGCGCCGCATTCGACATCAGGCGATGGCCGCCGAGATATTTGGCAAAAATGCCCTCGCAGGTCCGGCAGGATTCATCCTGGCTCATCGTGCCGAAGCCGAACTTCTGCCAAGTCGCCTCCGAGCATTCGACGATGAAGGTCGCGGTGTCGGCGTCGAACTGGTAGGCGTGCGCCCAGATCCAGCCATGCTCGGTTTCTTCGAAGATGAAAGTGAACGCATCGTCGAATTTTTGATGCGTGCCGAGCCAGACGAATTTGTTCTTACGGGTATCGATGGCGGGCTTGAAATGGGCGGCGAATTCGCTGCGCGTTCTTGAATTCAAGCCGTCCGCCGCGACCACGAGGTCGTAGTTCTTCGCAAGGTCGCCGGCGCTGGCCAATGTCGGTCTGGAAGCATAGCTTGACGCCGAGCTCGCGCGCCCGCTGCTGCAGCAGCATCAGGAGCTTTTTGCGCGCGATGCCGCTGAAGCCGTGGCCGCCCGATACCACGCGCTGGCCGCGATAATGAACCGCGATGTCGTCCCAATAGGCGAAGTTGGCGCGGATCGTCTCGGCGCTGACCGGATCGTTGGCGGTGATGTTGTCGAAGGTCTCTTCGGAGAACACGACGCCCCAGCCGAAGGTGTCGTCGGCCCGGTTGCGCTCGAACACGGTGATGTCGTGCGCGCGATCGCGCAGCTTCATGCTGATCGCGAAATAAAGACCCGCTGGGCCGCCGCCGAGGCAAGCAATCTTCATGCGATGCCGCCGTCCTGCTCGAACGGCGCCGCAACATGGCAAGGACCGGCAGATATTTCAATCTTAAACGTTTAAGTTTAAAGCTTTATGCCCCACTGCCTATGCGCATGTGGGCTCCGGTGGGCGCCATGCCGCGCCTTGCTCTTTCGGCCGCAAGCGCTGTGTGTAATATGACCTTGTATTGGCTGGCTTTTTGCGCCGGCAAGGGGGAAGGAAGACGGCATGACGGGCAATCCAACGGTCGCTCAGGTGATCGCCGGCGACCTCGCCAGATACGGCGCGCGCCGCTGCTTCGGTCTTCTCGGCACCGCCAATTTCAAGGTTTCCCATGCGCTGGTCGAAGCCGGCGTCGAACTGATTTCCGCGCGGCACGAATGCAACGCCGCGAGCATGGGCGACGCCTATGCGAAGGCGACCGGCGAACTGACGCTGGTCAGCGTGCATTCCGGTCCGGGACTGACCAATGCGCTCACCGGCATCGCCGAGGCGGCGAAGAGCCGGACGCCGCTCGTGGTGCTGGCGGGCGACGTGCCGACCGGCGCGGTGAAGAACAATTTCTACATCGAACAGGCCGAAATGGTGCGCGCGGTCGGCGCGGTGTCGGAGCGGCTGCATACCGTGAACTCGGCGCGCGAAGACGCGCTGCGCGCCGTCACCCGCGCGCTGCGCGATCGGCAGACCGTGGTGCTGAGCATGCCGCTCGACGTGCAGCACGCGCCCTTGTCTCGAACCTGCCGCCGCTCGAATTGCCGCCGGCGCCGGGCCGGCTTTATCCCGATCCGCAGGCCGTCGAGCGCCTCGCCGATGCGCTGGCACGGGCCGAGCGTCCGCTCATTCTCGGCGGCCGCGGCGCCGTGATCTCCGGCGCCGAGCCGGCGCTGGTCGCGCTCGCCGATCGCGTCGGCGCGCTGCTCGCGACATCGGTCTGCGGCCACGGCTTTTTTCCGGAAATCCGTGGTCGGTCGGCATCAGCGGCGGCTTTTCGTCGCCGGTCGCCGACGAGCTGATTTCGGAGAGCGATTTCATTCTCGGCTTCGGCGCGAGCTTTACGCAATGGACCACCAAGAAGGGCAAGCTGATCGCGCCCGGCGCCGTCGTCGCGCA
Organism: uncultured Alphaproteobacteria bacterium; assembly: GCA_963696555.1. Lineage (GTDB taxonomy): Bacteria > Pseudomonadota > Alphaproteobacteria > Rhizobiales > Xanthobacteraceae > BOG-931. The sequence goes on from CAVOKR010000026.1 coordinate 12,957, forward strand.
GGTCGATATCGATATGCCGAAGCTCGGCTATCAGATGCCGGTTCACCACGCGGTGCACGGCGACGCGATGGCGACGGCGGAGGCGTTGTTGGCGGCGCTCGATCGGCGCGGCGTGAAGAGCGCCAAGAGCCGGAGGGCGTCGCACCGAGGCCATGCGCGAGCGCATCCGTGCCGGCGACAATCATCACTATCCGCATCCGGATAAATCGACGCAAGACTTCATCGATCCGCGGACCTTGAGCAAGGCGGTCGACGCAATCCTGCCGACGGATCGCGTGGTGGCGTCGGATTCCGGCCATTTCTGCGGCTGGGTGCCGCGCTATCTGCGCGTGCCGAACGCGCGCGCTTCGTGCCTCAGCCATTCGTTCCAATCGGTCGGCCTCGGTCTGCCGTCGGCCATCGGCCTCGCCATCGCCAATCCGGGCAAGCTCGCGGTGCTCGGCACCGGCGACGGCGGCTTCTTGATGTCGATTGCGGATCTGGAAACCGCCATCCGCCTCGGCTTGCGGATGTGCATCCTGGTCTACAACGACAGTTCCTATGCGGCCGAGGTGCACTATTTCGGCCGCCAGGGCTTTTCCGTCGACATCGTGCGGTTTCCCGAAACCGATTTCGCCGCCATCGCCCGCGGCTACGGCGCGCGCGGCGCTACGGTGCGCACGCTCGCCGATCTCGAACCGGTCAAAGCCTGGGTCGCGGAAGGCTCACCGGGCGTGTTCGTGATCGACGGCAAGATCAATCCGAATCTCGAAGCCGACTGGCACGCCGAGCATTTTCCGAAGGACTCGCCACTAGAGATTCCCGCCCAGCGATCGCGCCGGCAGATAATGCAGCACCCGGCGCTCGACGAGGATGACGGCGAGATAGGCGATGCCGCCGACGAAAGTGAGCATCACGATGGAGACGAACACCATGCGGCGTATCGGCCTGGCCTTCGCCGAAGGTGAGCAGATAGCCGAGCCCATGATTGCCGCCGACCAGTTCGCCGACCACGACGCCGACGACGGCGAGCGTCGAGCCGATGCGCAGGCCCGCGAACATCGGCGGCATCGAGGTTGGAAATTCGATCTTCCAGAAAATCTGCGCGCGCGTCGCCTTGAACGCGCGCGCCAGATTGATCAGATCGGGATCGACGCCGCGCACGGCGGTCAGCACATTGACCATGACCGGAAAGAACACGATCAGGATGGCGACCAGGATTTTCGGATAGACCGTAAAGCCCATCCACAGGATGAACAGCGGCGCAAACGCGACCTTGGGCGCGATCTGCAGCGCCAGAATGTAGGGCGACAGCGCGAACTCGGCCATCGGCGACATGCCGAGCAGATAGCCGAAGACGGCGCCGAGCAGGCTGCCGAGAACAAAGCCGGCCAGGACTTCGGCGACGGTGACGCCGGTGTGCAGCAGCAGATGGTCGAACTGCCAGGCATGCGACAAATTCGGCAGCGACCATGGACAGCGGCGGCACGATGAAGGACGGGATGCCGAGCAGGCCCGGTCCCCATTGCCATGCCGCGAGGAATACGACGAGCAGGGCCGACGCTCGCCGTCGCCCCGTTGCGCGACGAGAGCGGACTGCGCGTCGCTGCTCATGCGGCGCCTCCCGCCGGCTGCTGGTCGAGCGAGGTGTGGCCGATGTCGAGACGATCCATCAGGCGCGCGACGTAGTCGTTCACTTTGGGGTCGTGACGCCGCGCGATCGGATTGTCGCGCTGCGGCATGTCGATTGTGATTTCGTCGATGATCGTGCCCGGCCGGCGGCTCATGACGAGAACGCGGTCGGACAGCGTCACCGCTTCCAGCCAGATCATGGGTGATCAGCAGCGCGGTCTTGCCGGCCTGTTTGAGCGTTCTGTGCGAGGTCGCGCTGCAGCACCATGCGGGTCTGCGCGTCGACCGCCGAAAACGGCTCATCGAGCAGCAGCACATGCGGGATCGACCGCGAGCGTGCGCGCCAGCGCCACGCGCTGGCGCATGCCGCCCGACAATTGATGCGGATAATGGTTGGCGAATTCGGCGAGGTTGAAGTTCTGCGAGCAGCGCATGCGCGCGGCGCTTGCGCTCCGGCGGCGGCAGGCCCTGGATCTCGACGCCGAACATGACGTTCTCGGCGACCGTGCGCCAGGGCAGCAGCAGATCCTTTTGCAGCATGAAGGCGACATGGGCATTCGGCGCCTTCCACCCGCTCGCCATCGACGAAGGCCGCGCCTTCGCTCGGCGCGGTGAGGCCGGAGCCGATATTGAGCAGCGTGCTCTTGCCGCAGCCGCTCGGGCCGATCAGCGAGACGACTTCGCCGTCGCGGACGGAAAAGCTGACGCCCTGGACCGCGGTGAGCACGCCGCTGACCGCCGGCTTCCGCAAACCGCATCGTCACGTTGCGGTATTCGAGGCGTACAACGTCGGACATTGGCAAATCGACCACCAAAGCTGTCTGTTCGGGCCGATTGCTCGCGTATCGCCGCCCAGCGAGGTGAAGTATAGTCGCAAATCGCCGGGATCGCCGATAGGGCAGGGATGTCGCGGCATTATTTCGCCGTTTCGCCCCTGCGCACAAAGGAGCCATGCATGTTCGTCCGTGTGAACAAAGGTCGTCCCGCCGCGTGCTGCTGGCTGCAGCGGGCATCGCACTTTGTCTGGGACTTTTGACTGATACGTCTCCGGCGCGGGCGGACGAGAAGATCACCTATATGTTCCCGGCGCCGCCGCTGCTGCCGGCGTTCGGGCCGATCCAGCTTGCCAAAGGCAAGGGCTATTTCTCGCAAGCCGGTCTCGACGTGAGCTACGCGGTCGGCCGCGGCGGTGTCGATGTGGCCAAGGAGGTCGGCGCCGGCAATGTGCCGATCGGCGGCATCGTCGCGGACGCGCCCATCATCGTCCGGCAGAACGGCGTGCCCGTCAAAATGGTCGCCGTGTTCGGCGGCAAGGGCTTCATGCAGCTCGTGGTGCGCGCCGAATTCGGGCATCGAGAAGCCGGCCGACCTCAAGGGCAAGACCATCACGGTGATGTCGTATCAGGACACGACGTTTTATGCGCTGCTCGGATTGCTGGCGAGCGCGGGCCTGACCAAGGACGACGTCGATATCCAGTCGGCGGGACCGGTCGGCGTGTGGCAGATGGTGGCCACCGGAAAATCGGCCGGCATGGCGGGCGTGCCGGATTGGATTCCGCCGGTCGAGGCCGCGGGTGTGGCCATCAAGGTGATACCGACCGACGAGTTCTTCCCGCACATGGCGCAGGCGATCGCGGCGTCCGATCAGATCATCAAGGACAAGCCCGACATGGTGCGCGCCTTCGTCAAGGCGGCGCTGCACGGCATGAAGGACATCATGGACGATCCCGCGGCGGCGGCGGCGGACTTCGTGAAATTCGTGCCGGAGTGGACCGGCAAGGAAGGCCAGGTCAAGGAAGCCTTCGAATATTACGACCAAGCTGGTCTATCCGGGACAGAAGGAACTCGGCGCGATCGATCCCGAACGCCTCGCCAAGCTGCAGGACTTTTATCTCGCCAAGGGCATCATCCAGAAGAAGACGCCGGTCGAGGAGCTCTACACCAACCAGTTCGTGCAGTGACCGCTACTTCTTGCCGTAGCTGTCGGTGCCCTGCCAGCCGTTCTTCGAAATATCGAAAATGACGCCGTCGGGGTCCTTGAACTTGCGCTCGAAATTGCCGTGACGCTCGTCGCCGAGATCGAAGAAGAATTTGCCGCCATTCTCCTCGATACGTTTCTGCGTTTCGACGAGATCGTCGACCTGAAAGCCGAAGTGATGGGCGCCGACGAAGGCCTTCGGATCCTTGAGGTCCGAAGCCTTGCTGCCGGCACCGGTCGAAAAATTGAGCAACGCGAGATTGATGACGCCATCGCTCATGTAGACGGCAGAGCCAATCTCCAGATCCTCGCGTGCGATGCGTTTAAGCTCGAACACGGTCTCGTAGAATTTAGCGGCTTTGTCGAGGTCGCTCACACAGACGGCAAAATGGCGCAGGCGGGCCATGATTATTCCTCCTGGCGGGCGCACACCGCCCTTGGCTGCGTCCATCATACGCAAAGAAGGCGAAAGGACCACCCATTTCGTGCCCGCCGTACTAGCCTCCAAGCGATAAGTTCGGCATGACTTCGTCATGAGCAACGACACGCCGAAATCGTCGGTGCCGGATTTGCCGGCCTTACGGCGGCTTGCGCTCTGGCGCAGCGCGGCTGGAACGTGCGTGTGCACGAGCGTGCCGACCGCCTGCGCACGACTGGCGCGGGCATTTATATTTACGAGAACGGGCTGCGCGTACTCGAAGCGGTCGGGGCCTATGACGCCGCCGTCAAGGGCGCGCCGTTCGCGCATACGCGCGAAGTACGCGACGGCAACGACCGGCTGATTTCGGTGCACCGCTGGGCGGGAAGCCGCGTGTTCAGCGTCGTACGCCAAAACGTCATCAATGCTCTGGCTGCGACGGCCGTGCGCGCCGGCGTCGAGATCCTGACCAATTCCGAGGCGGTCGGCGCGACGCCGGACGGCGAACTCGTTCTGGCGGACGGGCGGCGCAGCAAAGCCGACCTGATCGTCGGCGCTGATGGTAGCAATTCGCGCCTGCGCGACTCTCTGGGCCTGCTCTCGAAACGAAAATATCTGGTCGACGGCTGTACCCGGCTTTTGATGGAAAAAAATGCCTCGGAGCGGGCGCTGACGGATGGCGCCAAGACCATCGAATATTGGTCGGGCACGCGGCGCGTCTTGTACACGCCGTGCAGCGAAACCGATATCTATATCGCGTTGACCATGCTCGACAGCGACCAGGCCGCAAAGGCCGTGCCGGTTCGCAAGGACGAGTGGAAACGCGCATTCCCGCATCTCGAAGCATTGATCGACCGCATCGGCGAGCAGGGCCGCTACGACCGGTTCGAACTGATCAAGCTCAAGCGATGGTCAGCGGGCCGGGTCGCGATCGTGGGCGACGCGGCGCACGCTTTGCCGCCCAATATCGGCCAGGGCGGCGGCTGCGCGATGATGAACGCGCTGTCGCTCGCGGTCTATCTTGAACGCGATCCCGATGTCGCGTCTGCGCTCGCCGCATGGGAGCGCAACGGAGCGGCCGCTCACCGAGCACACGCAACGCATCTCGTATTACCTCGGGCTGCCGACGACGTGGCCGCCCGCGCTGCGCGCAATCGCACTCGGCGTTGCCGGCCGCTCGAAATGGCTGGTTCGGCAACGTACGCGCACCGCGCTCCATCGGCCGACAGGGACGTGACACACCAAATTAGAACGGCACTGTGATGCCGTCGAGCGGGGCGTCGCAATTGACGAGATCGACGCGCTTCCAGGCGATCATGATGCGGCCGTCGGCCTGCACCAAGTGGTGTATCGCAGTGCCGCCGAACAGCCGTTGCTGCTCGCGGCGGTATTCGATCATCATGAATTTGGAGCGCACGGTGGATGCGTTCCCGTCGGATTCCTCGATCGTGATATTGCCGATCATGCCGGCTCGTGCGCGAACGCGGCTCCTGCGAATACATGCGCGGGCTCGCGAGCCGACGCACGCGGGTTTCGAGCAGGCGGCGATCGTCGTAGATCAGCGATACGGTTTCAAACGGATCGGCTTGGTTGGGTTCGCTCGGCACCCAATACCAGGCATCCGGCGTGAACAAAGCAAGCCAATCGTCGAACTTGCCGTCGTCAAGCAGCCGCGCTTCGTGCAGCAGGAATTGTTCGCAGCGTTGCAGGTCTAAGGCGCGCGGGGCGGAAACGCGTGCCCCACCTGAACGGGCCGGCAACCGTCGACGCTGGCGAGCCACCGCCGTTTTTTGCGCGCGTTTTGGCTTTTTAGCCATCGGCCATCGTCACAAGGCTGCGCGCATTTCCCCTGCGGGCTCTGCCGCGCTAGCAGGGGAGGAAGCGGTCATGTAGCCGAGCCAGGCGTCGAGCATGTTGCGAATGTAGACTTCGCTGGTCGAATTCCGCCCGCGCTGTCCACGATGGGCGTCCGGCGACATCGCTCTCCAAGCCCTCGACCGATTTCGATCCACTCGGCGCCTTCGCTCGACAGGCCCATGCCGATGCGATTGTAGATTTCGAGGTCGTCGGTCAGCACCAGCGAGCCGGTGCCGTTGACGATATTGGCGAAGCTGATCGGTGTTGCGGAACATTTGCTCCGGCGCGCCTTTGAGACGGAAATTGTAGGTGTGGACGACGGTGCGGTTGACGGCGATCGGATGCACCACGCGCAGCTGTTGAAACTGGCTCATGAACGACAGGTTCGGATAGACATTGCTGTTCCAGCGCCGCACTTCCAAGATGCGCCGTGTCTCCGCCTTGCCCTTCTTCTTCTCCAGCGCCGCGATGTAGTCGCGGAACAGCGGGTCCTTCAGTGCGGCCACTAGCTTGGCGTCGTCGTGATAATCGCCGAGATAGGAATGGCCGTTCGGATAGGTCCAGATGCCGACCTGCGATTCCCAGAAACTGTAAGGCGCGCCGTTCTGCCGCATCTGGCGGATGGCGATCTCGCCGGAGCCGTCCGAATAGACCTCGTCCGATTGCTGCTGCGCGGCATCGATCGACGAGCGATGGGTGAACAGCGGATGCGCCGCATCGCAGAGATTTTCCAGATAGAGTTTCCAGTTGCCGTCATAGGCATGCTTGAACACGCCGCCCGCGACCTCGATCTCGCCGTCCGGCGCGCGGTCGATCATGTCGTCGAGCGACGTCGTCATGTGGCCGAGGAAGTCCTCGAGGCTCGGCCCGTCCGCGGCTTCGCTCGCGAAGACGAAACCCGCGATAGCTTTTGACCCGCGCTACCGGCACCATGGCGGTCTTTCGGATTGTTCGGGATCGAAGTCTTGCGGATAGCCGTGCTGCAGCGGCACCGCCTTGAGCCGGCCGTCGAGATGATAGGTCCAGCCGTGATAGCAGCACTGGAATTCGGCGGTATTGCCCTTGTCGTTGGCGACCACGAGCGATCCGCGATGGGCGCACTGATTGTGGATGACGCGGATTTCGCCTTCGGCATCGCGCACCAGCACGACCGGTTTGCGGCCGATGAAGGTACGAAAATAATCGCCGGGATTTTTTACCTGGCTTTCGTGGCCGACATAGATCCAGGCGACTGCCGAAGATCCGCTCCAGCTCGAGCTCGAAGATCGCCGGGTCGGTGTAGATCTGCCGATGCACGCGGCCCGGCCGAATAAAGCGGGACAGATCATCGATCATTGGCCAAGCACAGCAGTAAACTTCCGATGGGGCAAGAGTTATCGCAGGAAGTCAGCTCAAGCAAGTTACGTCGCGGGTGGGGCTGTCGGGAAGGTCTTGTCGTGGGCAGCGGTGATCCGTCTAGCGCAGTTTTTTTATTCCAATTGGATATTGAGGTCCCTGATGATGGTGCCCCAGTGTGCCGTCTCGGCGGCTGCGAAATCACGAAGCTCCTCCGGACTGCTCGTCTTGATTTCATAGCCGGCGGCCTCGAACCTCTCGATGAAAGAGCGCGCCGCGATGATCTGGACGAGTTCGCGGTTGAGCCGTTCGACGACCGGTTGCGGCGTTCCGGCGTTGGTGTAGAGCGCCGTCCAGATCGAACTCAGAACCAATTTTGGATAGCCAAGCTCGGCGGTGGTCGGAACGTCGGGTAGCGCCTTGGAATGGCCCTCGTTCATAACGGCAAAAGGCTTCAACTGCCCGCCCTTTAACAAGGGGAACACGTCGGCCACCAGCGGGAACATCACGTCGAGCCGGCCACCGAGGAGATCGTTGAGTGCCGGACCTTGGCCGCGATAGGGGACGTGCACCAAAGCGGCTCCGGTCTCGCGATTGAACAATTCGCCGGCGATGTGTGTCGCCGATCCTATTCCCGACGATCCGAAATTGGCCGACGCCCCGGCTGCCTTCAATTTTCCGATCAGGCCGCCATAGGTGAGGTCCTGGTATTTCGATCCCGACACGATGAGTTGGGGATTGAGCGTGACCAGCGTGAGTGGCGCAAAGTCCTTCACCGGATCATACTGAAGATCCTTATAGAGGGTTTGGTTGCTGGCGTGCGTGCCGGTCGTCGCCATGAACAGCGTGTAGCCGTCGGGTTTGGCATGCGCGGCTTCGGTTGCGCCGATATTGCCGCCGGCGCCGGGCCGGTTGTCGACTACGACCGGCTGCCCGAGCGCCGCCGCAAGCCCTTCGGCAATGACACGCGATTGCACGTCGGCGCTGCCGCCCGCCGGGAACGGCACGATCAAATGGAGCGGATGATCCGGCCATTCTTGGGCGGCGGCGGGAGCCGTAAGAGCGGAAAGAACGGTGAGGAGAAAGCCAGCGAATCCGACGTTCAACTGCAATGCCACGCTCCTGTCCGGTCCTGCCAAGTTATCGTCCCGACCGCCATCGTGATCATAGCGTTCGATGCGAACAAAGTCGTCGGGGTTGTCGAGCCGACCGGGGGCGGCCGCATCTTGCGCGTCAAGCCAGGTGTCTTCCCGATCACTCGTCATCGAACGCGCGGACAAAGTCGCAGCCCGGCGGGATCTTGTCCACGTCGCGAAATAGTCGTTAGCGCCCGGCGTCGTTATATTTGCCTTGGCAATTTCAGCGCGCGGTTGTCGGAGCCGGTGGCGTGGCCGCGCCTGAAATTATCGCCAGCCGTTGCTCGGCGGCTTTCCGCTCCTCACTATCTGGGAAGGCCTGGATAAATCGATGCAATTGTTCTGGATCCTGACTGTCCTTCAGAAGGGCCCAGGCTGCTTGCACGGCGGCAAGCGCGTCGATGCGCGCTTCAGCAGCCCGGCGCAGGAAGCTGTCGGGAAATTGAGCAATGAAGCGCTGCAACAAGGCAACGTCGCTTGTGTTCTTGACGATCGCCCAGGCGTCGATGTCGTTGTCCGGCAAGGCAATGGATGGCGGGGACGGACTGGTATCGGCTGTGGTGGCTCTCGGCTCCGGGCTCGGCGCCTGCGGAGCGGCCGGCGTCTCGGCAGGCTGCGGCGGTGGGCTTGGTGGGGTGGACGCTACGGTGGGCGGCGGCGCTGCTGCGGGTAAGGCAACATCCGCCGGGGCCGATGCCTGCCGGGTCGGTACTGCCGGACGCATCAGCCACCAGACGGCGGCCGCGCCGACCAGGATTACACCCACCGCCATCGAGCCGATGATCACAAAATTGGGCTGCGGCCGCGCTTCTTCCGGTGCGATCAGCTGCAGTCGCTTTCTGACTTTCTCGACATCGGTGCCATCTCTATAGCGGTCGCGAAACGACCTGAGCGCTGTGGCATCATTGCTCGCCATCACCTGGGCAAAGGCCGCCTCGCGTTTGCGCAATACCGCTTGCAGCCTCTGCGCCTCGGCGCCGAAATGGCTTTTGGGATGTTCGGCGAGAAAGGCATCGAATGCCGCAACGCTATTGGCATTTTTCGCGGCATTGAAACCGCGTTCCTGGCGTTCGCGGAGTTCGGCTGCGGCTTCTAGCCGGCGTCGCTCCTCATCTTTTGCTTGGCGCGTGGCCTCTTCCGCCAATTTTGCGCGTTCAGCCTCCGCGGCACGGAACTCGGCTTCCCGGTCACGCCGCCGTCGCTCTTCCTCGGCTCGCCGCGCTGCTTCGGCCAATTCGGCTTTGGACTTTTCGAGTATTTCGGTTTCCTCGAAGGCTTGCTGCAGCGCTTTGACTAGGCCCTGCGTATCGGCGCGGAAGCGTTCGGAGGTCAAACGCACGGCGTTACGCCGAGCTAGCGGCCGGAGCTGCTCCGGCAACTCGTCGGCCCGCGGCATCTGGGCGCCGTCGACCAGCACTGGGATCACCTGTTTGTCCTGTCTCAGCGCTGCCGCGATCTCGATGCGGACAAAATCGTCGGGGTCGTCCAGCCGCCGCCCGCCCGCGGCATTGCGGGCGCCGATCCAGTCGTTGCCGATGACCGCGAGCAGCACGTCACATTCGGCGACGCGCTCGTTCAATTCGCGCACCAAATCGAGACCGGGCGCGATGCTGTCGACGTCCCTAAAGATCTGCTGCGGCTCAAACTTGTCTTGCAGGTGATCGTAGAGGCGGCCAGCATAGCCGGAATCGTCGCCACGGCGGTAATTGATTAAGATTTTGCCGGCCATCTCCCGCTCTGCCCATCGGTGTGACAGCGCTGTAGTCTATGATGCTTGTGAAGATTCGATCAAGGCGATGGTGGCTCGGCCGCCTGTGCCGCAGAGCGAGCTAACCCTGTTCTAGGAGATGTTTGGTTTCGTCAAACTACCACCGTGGATTGTCTAACGCATGCCCATTCGGTAAATTGGGACGAAAGGCTTCGAACCGCCGGCGTTTGAAGCGTCGCATCGGCTAGCCGCGTGGCTAGGCAGAATTGCGAGTGTCGTTAGCAGTGTGACAGTCGAGGAACGCCGAGTATGGACCCATCGGAACCCGCCGCGGGCCTTCAGCCGGTTGAGTATTGGTCGCAATTATCGGTGCAGGGCGAACGGTCTGGCAATTATCTCGGCGCCTGCGATAACGCGCTCCTCGGCCTGGAACAGCATCCAGAGTCTCGCGAACTGCAATATCGCGCCATACTTAACCTGTCGCGCACCGGAGCCAACAGGCGCGCGCGAGAGCTGTGGGCGAGGTATCACCTAAAGGCAACCCTGGACACGGATTTACCGCCCCCAAAACTCGAAGAAAACATCGCAGCGCTCGGCGCGCGGCTCGATCGCGAAGAGGCCTATGCGAGTGCGGCAGGTGAAAGGGTCGCGAAGCTAAAAAAGGCCGCGGAGCACTACGATTCCATCTATAGACGATCAGCGAGCACGTTTCTGGGGATCAATGCGGCCGTGCTCCACGAGCTCAGTGGCTCCTCCGCGCGCGCGAAGGAAATCGCCGAGCGCATCGTGGCGGCTTGCTCGGCAGCAAAACCGCGATCCCAGGAGGATGCCTATCAGCTTGCGGCCGACCGGGCCGCAGCAAGTCTTTTGCTCGATGATTTGCCGGATGCGCGGGCAACAATTGCGCGTGCAGCCGCACTGGCTACCAATGCTGCGTCGGTTGCATCGACGCGCAAGCAGCTGATTTTAATTAGCGCCTACAAAGCCATTGGCCGCGAAATAATCGCTCCGCTGCGCAATCGAAATGTTATTCATTATACTGGGCATATGATCGCGCCCGAAGGCGCACCGGGCCGTTTTCCCGCTCATGCAGAAGCGCTAGTTGCGCAGAGAATCAAAGCTGAGCTTGCCGCTCACAATGTCGGTTACGGCTACGGCTCCTTGGCGTCCGGAGCCGACACTCTCATTGTCGAGGCGCTGCTTGAGCGCGGAGCCGCTGTCGATGTTGTCCTGCCCTTTGGGGCCCAGGCCTTCCAAAAAGAATCGGTCGCCAATGGCGGCCAAGGCTGGCTGGAGCGGTTTGAAAAGTGTCTTAGGCGAGTCCAGCAAAGTGGCCGGGTCGTCTACGCCACCGACGGCGACTATGTGGGAGACGCCGAAGTTTTTGCCTATACGTCGAGGCTTGCCATGGGGCTGGCGCTATTGCGAGCGCAGCAATTATCTTCAGAAGCGATGCAACTAGCCGTTTGGGATGGCCGGGAAACCGCCGGCAAGGCCGGGAGCTTCGCCGACATTCGTGCGTGGCAGAATCTCGGCCTGGAAACCATAAAGGTCGACAGCGAGGGCAATCTCGGTGGAAAAGTCCCCAAGGCCAGTTCGCCGACGCCGCAGTTTCGTGCGCCGCCCCGCAAGGTGCGCGCCATTCTGTTCGGTGATTTTCACGGCTTCAGCAAGCTCAGCGACCGGCAGATGTTGCTATTTTACGAACATGTAATGTCGAGGGTCGCTGCGGTTCTCGACAAATACGCCGGCGATATAGCGACGCGGAATACGTGGGGGGATGGACTTTTTGTCGTATTCAGCGAGCTCGGCGCGGCAGCGCGCTGCGCACTCGAAATCCAGTCCACGCTCGCCGAAATCGACTACCCGTCGATCGGTATGCCCGGAACGCTCGGTTTACGCCTGGGTCTGGATGCCGGCGCAGTATTCGAGGTGCAGGATCCGGTTCTCAAATCGCTATCGTTCACGGGGAGTGCACATCAGCCGGACGGCGCGGCTTGAGCCGAGCACCCCACCCGGCGAAGTCTACGTCACGGAAGCCTTTGCAGCGCTATTCACGTTGTTGAAACAAACAGAACTGATTTGCGAAAACGTCGGCCTGATGAAGGCCGCAAAAGACTACGGACGTCTTCAGGCCTATCTGTTGCGGCGTCGCGCTTACTCAGATCCCGCGCCGTAATCAGCCGTCTAACCATCAGGCGCCGCGCCGTTGCGCGCCGCTCGGCCGGTGAATGCGGTCGCAATGTTGTTTCTACTGGAAGTGGGTTTTTGCCGGAGCGCCGAGATTTCACACTTCTTCTTCTTGAAGTTACGCGGACGGGACGGGGTCTAATGATTAGATTGTGCCGGGCCGAACAACTTCGACAACGGTCCCCCTTTCATACACAAGTTGAGCAACTGTTGATTGCCGTAGCTTGCTAGGCTTGATCTGGCCTCATTGATCTGATCGGCCGAGAGTGTGGATGCGGAATTACGCCAGGAATTACGCGCGGAACAAAAAACACCCGAAGTCGATTAGATCAGCTTGCAAGAAGATATGTATTTCTTACCAAGTTGGTCTGCCTTGGCCATTCTGGATCTTGTCGGCCCCGGGCCCCCGATTGCATCTGGCGGGGCCTTAATCTAGCTGCTAATTTAATTGCGGGGGTGGCAGCCGGGGCCGGCTCGAGAGCGAGGCTGGGAGTGAACCCGTCCCCTCCGTTTGGCAGCGATGGCAGCCTCCAGGTCTTGTCTGAGGATGGCGGACTCGTCTTCTGCCGAGGATGGCGCAACAGCGCAAAAGAGAGCAGCAGCGGCACGCTGGCTCTATTTCCCGTCTCGGAGCACGCAAGACCTGCGATGCTCGATCGCCTGGCCCACGAATACTCCTTGAAGGATGAGCTCGACGGCACGTGGGCGGTGCGGCCGCTTGCGCTTGTACGAGATCGCGGTCGGACCGTTCTAGTGCTCGAGGATCCCGGCGGCGAGCTACTCAACAGCCTCCTCGGCAAGCCGATGGATGTGGAGAGTTTCCTCCGCATCGCTGTCGGCGTTGCCGCCGCGCTTGGCAAGGCGCATCAGGTCGGCCTCATCCACAAGGACATCAAGCCCGCCAATGTTCTGGTGAATACCGCGAGTGGAGAGATACGGCTCGCTGGCTTCGGAATAGCGTCACGCCTTCCGCGCGAGCGGCAGCCGCCAGGTCCTCCCGAGATCATCGTCGGGACGCTGGCCTACATGGCGCCCGAGCAGACCGGACGCATGAATCGCTCTATCGATTCACGCAGTGACCTCTATTCACTCGGCGTTACGTTCTATGAAATGTTGACGGGCGCGCTGCCGTTCAATGCGAACGATCCCACGGAGTGGGTTCATTGCCACATCGCGCGCAAGCCGCTGCCGCCCGACCAGCGAATCCCCGGGTTATCGCCGCCTTGTCCGGCTGAATGCAGTGCAAGATTGCAGGCTTAATGGGACTGGGCAGGCGGCCAAATTTTCGCGAGCTGAAACGGAGAGTAGATGATGTCACCCCATGACGCAGCGGCATGACGAGCAACTTCGATCAGCCCGCGGGCAGTCTTGCAGCCAACGCGACGGCGATATTTCCACCGGGCTGACGGCGTTGCTCACGGATGTGTTCGCCCTCTACATTAAAATGAAGAATTTTCAGGGGTTCAAAAAGTGGTAATGTGCAGTTCCAATGGGCTTAACCGGAAGAGATGGCGGCTTTTTTTGTGACTTTCTGTACCGAGCCATGTGCGGCTCTGCCGGTGCGCGGTAAGGCGCGGTATGCCTCGTGCCGTCCTCTCCAGATTAGATAGCGTGAAAGACCGCCGACGATGAAGTTCGATCCCGTATTTCTGTCACGCTTCCAATTCGCCTGGGTGATTGGCTGGCACATTCTCTTGCCGGCTTTCACCGTTGGCTGTGCGTCATTCATTGCCGTGGTGGAAGGGCTTTATTTGGCGACCGAACGCGAGGTTTATGCGCGTATTTCGATCTTCTGGATCAGGATCTTTTCCATCGCGTTCGGAATGGGCGTCGTAACCGGTATCGTCATGCCCTTCCAATTCGGAACAAACTGGAGCCGCTATGCGGACGCGACCGCGAACGTTCTGTCGCCGCTATTTGCCTACGAAGGCCTGACGGCGTTTTTCCTCGAGGCGGCCTTTTTGGGTGTCCTGCTTTTCGGTCGCAAGCTGGTGCCACCGTGGGCTCATTTCGTGGCCGCGCTGATGGTCGCGCTCGGTACACTGTTCTCATCGTTCTGGATCTTGGCGGCCAATAGCTGGATGCAGACGCCGGCCGGCTATTCGATCGTCAACGGTCAGTTTTTCCCGACGAATTGGTTTGAGGTGATCTTTAATCCGTCCTTCCCCTACCGGCTGGCCCATACGGTCGCCGGGTTCTACGTCACGACCGGTTTCGTCGTGCTGGGGATTGGTGCCTATCTGATACGGAGTGAACGCTCCACCGAGGAAGGCCGGACGATGCTCTCGATGGCGCTTTGGCTGCTGACAATTCTGGTCCCGTTGCAAATGTTCCTTGGCGATCAGCAGGGCCTCAATACGCGTGAGCATCAGCCGGCAAAGCTTGCGGCAATCGAAGCGCGTTGGGAAACCGACCGCCGCGTGCCGTTGACGCTGTTTGCGATCCCGGATGACAACGCAGCACTCAACCGGTTCGCCATTGAAATTCCGCGGCTCGGCAGTCTCATCCTGACCCACTCGTGGGATGGCGAGGTCGTGGGCCTCAAGGACTTTCCTGCGGACCAACGGCCGCCCGCCGCCATTCCGTTTTTTGCATTCCGCATCATGGTGGGTTGCGCCGTGCTGATGCTTGGGATCGTCGCACTCGGTGGCTGGTTGCGTTGGCGAGGCCGGGTGTACGAAACGCCAATCTTTCTCCGGCTCTGTCAATATACGGGACCGATCGGTTTTGCGGCCGTGATCGCCGGCTGGTTTGTCACGGAGGTGGGGCGCCAGCCGTGGACGGTTTATGGGCTGCTGCGTACCACGGCGTCGGTGTCGCCCTCGTTGACGAGCGTGGATGTGGGGCTGTCGATCCTCGGCTACGTGGTCGTTTATCTTCTCATATATCCCGCTGGGCTTGTTCTTATGCTGCGTCTCATCCGGAAAGGCGCCGTACCCATGGCGGATTCGTCGATCGAGGGTGGACTGTCTCGGGCGCCCGTCCTAGCTGGAGCGGTGAACCCTGTGCAGGGTGAAATGCGATGAACGAGATCCTCGACCTGGTGCCGATTTGGACGCTGATCCTTGGTCTTGCAGTGTTCTTCTACGTGCTGCTCGACGGCTTCGATCTCGGGGTGGGCATTCTCTACGGGTTTGCTCCCGACACGGCGTCCCGCAACATCATTATGAATTCGATCGCGCCAATCTGGGACGGCAACGAGACTTGGCTTGTGCTCGGCGGCCTCGGGCTTCTCGCCGCCTTTCCGCTTGCCTTTGCGATCATCATTCCGGCGGTATATTTCCCGATTTTAGTGATGTTGCTTGCGCTCGTTTTCCGTGGCGTCGCCTTTGAATTTCGCTTTCGCGATGGCGAGAACAAGACCTTTTGGGACCAGGCGTTTTGCTACGGCTCGGCGATTGCAACTTTCGCGCAGGGCGTCGTACTCGGCACTTTTATTCAGGGCTTTCGGGTGGTCGGCCGGCAATATTCCGGAACATCGTTCGATTTTCTTACTCCGTTCGCACTCGTAACCGGAATCGCTCTGCTGTTCGGCTATGGTTTGCTGGGGGCGGGGTGGCTGATCTTGAAAACCGACGGAGATATCCAGGCTACCGCGCGATACCAAGGGCGTATCTGTTTATTGGGGGTTCTTGCGGCAATCTTACTGGTGAGCATCTGGACCCCGGTCATGCATCAAGCCATCGCCGCGCGCTGGTTCACATGGCCCAACGTTGCGCTACTGTCTCCGGTGCCGCTTGTCACGGCGGCCGTCGCCTATTTCACTTGGCGAGCGCTCAATAGCGAAGCACAGGCGTCGCCTTTTCTCGGCGCCATTGGCCTATTTGCGCTGTCTTTCGTCGGCCTCACCATCAGCCTGTTTCCGATGATCGTGCCGTTCCATTTTACTGTGTGGGAAGCGGCATCCTCAACCAGAACTCAGTCTTTCCTGCTGGTCGGTACACTACCGCTCCTCCCGATCATCTTGATGTATTCGGGGTGGTCCTATTGGGTCTTTCGCGGGAAGGTACGAGCCGATGTCGGCTATCACTGAAACCGGTGCGCCGCAAACATGTTTCTCAGCTGCATGTAGTGATGCACATCCACGCATGCGCGGCTCCAAACGCCCCGCGCGCCGCTGTCTTTTCCCTGGCATAGCCCGCCGAGGAGAGACGGGCTCCAATGTCGAGTCGTCCAATTTCTAGCTGCGATTATTGATAACGTTACCTCTGGAAATGCGACCCGTTTTTCTCCAAGGGCTGGTCATAATCCGGGTTCGATACGCAGAAACCGTGGTAATCCACCGTTTCCTCACATTGCTGGCGGTTCTCGTAATAGCAGTGCAAAGTACCTCCCTGTGTGCACCAGGGATACGACAATTCATCCGCTGCCGCCTGCGAAACGTCTCTCGCATCCAACGCGTTCAAAGATATTCCGACCAATAATACGGCGGTCGTAACCGCGAGTCTCACGACCAATTGTTTCATAGTCGCTCCAATGCTGCCCCACAGCGTCCGTGTGCATCCCCTGTTGAGTCGCTTATTGCATGCCTCTTTTGTCACGCTACCATTACAAATGGCATGGCCAGGTAGCCGCGCCATGCCGCCTTGGTTTGCAACACCCATACAATGGTTTGGCGTGACCCTCGGTTCGAGCAACGCTGGATGAACGAGGAGAAGCTTTTCGTCTTCGCCGTCGACCCGACCGAGCGCAAGCGTGTCGAGGTAGGGTTCGCACACGCAAATCGACGGGTGCGCCGAATTGATGATTTCCCGAAAAAGGCGCCGATGCGGAGGGAGCGCCTGGACGTCAACGACGCAATTTTGAAGTTATGGGTCTGACCCGTGCCGCGATGTCAAATAATGGCGTCATGGCGAAGACATAACTGGCAAAGGAACTGCCGGCGCGGGGAGGGCGATCACACTCTGCTATCATTGAGGGATTTGGTCGGAGCGCCGAGATTTGAACTCGGGACCCCCAGTCCCCCAGACTGGTGCGCTAACCGGGCTGCGCTACGCTCCGAAACCTAGGGCCCCCACACGTCGGCTCTAGCCTGCTATTTGAACACGATGCTTGCGAAAACCGGCGAAAGCCTTTCGGCATCGTGTTCGGGGAGGGGCTTTGAATTCATTGCCATACTGACTTTCCATCGGCGTTGCAATTCGAGCCAACCGGCTCCGAGAAAGCACCGCCTTTATAAGTATAAAACTGTCATATATCTACCTATGTCGTATATATCTCGGCATAATGCGTAGCTTGTGCGTATAATATATCGAGGTTTTATGTATTCGTGCTCCGCATTTACGGGTTCGATCATATCTTTTCTATCCTACGCCGCCATAACCTTGGACATCACACCGGGAGGCGTCGCTCGCTCGGCATGCGCCGAAGTAAGTCGGACGCCGCGTATGGAGGAAGTCATGAAAATGCAAAAAATTCTGTCGCAGATCGCCGTGAGCACCCTTGCTCTTGGCGTTACACTCGCTGCCGCGCCGGCTTTCGCGCAAACCGCCGGTCCTGGCGGAGCCTATTTTGGCGCCGGATCGGGTCCGCAGAGCGGCAACCAGCCTTTCAGTGCAGCGCAGGCCCAGCCGGCACGCAATGCCTCGGGGCAGAGCAAGAAGCTTTACAACTCCACAGCGGCCCAGTCCGGCCCCGGTAACGGGCCGGCGGGGCCTGCCGGAGCCAATTATGGCGCCGGTACAAATCCTCAAAACGGCAGGTGAGAAGGCGAAGCCGCTCGTTCGGAGTGACAGCTAAACTCTCGATGAATGAGGCTCCGGCCGAAAAGTCGACCGGAGCATTTTATCGTTTTATAAGTTAAGACGTCGGCCTAAGTCATTATAATATATATTTTTCCTGTAAGTGTTTCGAGCGTTGGGCGCGCAACTGTCATAAAGCCGCTAACCGCCTGTGAAACATGCGCTCGCGCATGAGGGCCACGCGACGTAGATTGGCGCCGCGACTCGCCCGGCCCATGTCTCCCCTGGACAATCGGTATCTCCCCTTGAAGCGGCTTTTCAGCGCGACCTTCAATTCGTTCCGTGGAATTGTCGACGGGGTGCGGACCGAGCCGGCGCTGCGCGACGAGGCGGTGCTGCTCGTCGTTGCCTTGCCGGTTGGCTTCTTCCTGGCGCCCAGCATTGTTTGGTACGCCGCCATGATCGGCGTTATTTTGATCGTCCTTGCGATTGAATTCCTGAACACGGCGATCGAGAAGCTTGCCGATTACGTGACGCGGGAGCAGCACAATGAAATCCGCCGCATCAAGGACTTCGGTTCGGCTGCGGTATTTTGCGGGCTATGCCTGATCGGTTTGGTGTGGCTCGCGGCGGTCGCGGTGCGGCTCGGTCTGATATGAAGACCCAATCAGGTGCTCCGGAAGTGTGCCGGGCGGTCCATGCAGGCCAGCAATTCGCGCCGTGCCTGCTGCAAGGTCTCCGGTAGGCCGATATCGATGAAATAGCCCTCGGATGGGCGGCCGCAGAGACGGTGCTCCGCCGCCAGCTTGGGGAAGATATCGGTTTCCATCGAACAGGGGAGCGCCCCGATGCGCTCGATGATGCTCGAGGGCAGCACATAAATTCCTGCGTTGACCAAAGCGGCTCCGGCGGCTGCATTTTTCTCCAGAAACCGCACGACATTGTCGCCCTCGAGTACGACAGAGCCGTAACGCGAGGCGTCGGCGGCTCGATGCAACGCAATCAAGGCCTCGCAAGCCCCGCTATCATAGGCGGTGCACAGCGCGCGCAAGTCGATATCGAAGAAGCTGTCGCCGTTGAGCATGAGAAAGCGCGTCGCGATGAGTTCGCGCGCTGCGATGAGCGCACCGCCGGTGCCGCGGGGCTCGGGTTCGACGATCACGCGTAGGCGCGAGGTAGCGACGCTGCGGCCGTGATAGCGCTCCCGGACCGCGTCGCCGAGATGGCCGGCTAAAAGTAGGATGTCGTCGAAACCGTGCTTTGCCTCCGCCAGGCGGCGGCTTTAATGAAGCGCCGCTGATCGCAACGGCGACACCGCCGCGAACCAAGTCCGGCGGCGAAAGCGAGTGAAAATCCACGGCAACCCCATCACGCGGAGCGTGCCCGGACACGGAACGCCAGAACGGTAAATGAACGGTTAAGCCGGGACAATCGACAGGCTTGCCAACAACGGGCTTGCCATCAAGTAGACGGCGCTTGGCGTAATTTACGCAAGCCGCCGAAGATATGAAGTTCCGGATGTGCTTTGGCGGCGTGGACCGGTCCCCAGATGGCTGCGACCGTCAAACATAGAGCCCCCACCGCATAGACCGCGGCGTAGGTGCCAAGAAATTCCACGATATCGAGCTTGGCGACCGCGGATACAATCGTGATCGCAATCATCGCTATCACGACGCCGGCGCCGTTAAAGGCGGAGACTCCTGAAAAATCCGGAATACTGAAGGAGGGCCTCCGATACGATCTGCAGGATGCTTGCCAATATGAGGACGACAAGGATCGCCGGTACTCCGGGTGGCACCGTTGCCGCCCCGTGAAGCAGAAAAGTAAAGAGCTGACCGCCGGCAAACATCAGTATGGCACAGGCGACCGCGGCCGGAATGCAGCAAAGCCCGATCGCGAGTAGCGTTGTTCTGACCAGGCGGTCGACGTCGCGCGCCGCAAGCGCGCGCGTTTGTCCCGGTATCGCGAGATCGCAGATTGCGGCGAAGATAACGCATGAGCCGCGATAGATGCGAAACGTTACTTCAAGAATGATCGGTGCGGCCCCGAGACCGTAGGCCACCGGCACGAAGTAATAGGGGAAGGTGGCGATGAACAAGCCGCTCAGCGCGCCGGTGCTGCTGCGGGCGATCGACGACCAGTTCATGCGGAAGAACGACGCCAATTCCTGCGGGATGCTCCTCAGCTCTGGCGCAAGCGCGCCACGCGCGACAAGCTTTACCGTAACCGTCACGAACAGCATCGCCCACAATATATTGGAGACCAGCAGGAAGGCGGTGAACGGCAGACCTACCAGCGTGGCAAGCATCGCCCCGATATTGACGGCTCGGCGCACCAGTTCGAGCCTTTCGAAGAAAACGAAAAGATCCACCGAAATGCTGATTGTTCGCAACGAAAACCATGCGAGGTTTAGCGTGATGAACAGAAGGAAGAGCGCGAGGTCGGCGGCGCCCTGCACTGTCGCCCCGGCCCGCATCATTGCGATCGTGAAACATACAAGCGATGCCAGAACGGCAAGGCCGGCGTAGAACGCTATCACCGCGGTCGCTTGGCGGGCAGCTTGTTCGTCGCGCCGGCCCGCGAGGTGAGGCGCGCGCAGATTGACGAACAGGATCTTGGCGAGACCGAGATCTGTCACCCAAAGCGTATAACCGATCGCGCCAATGATGATGAAAATCGAGAATCGTTGCGGATCGAGCACGCGCGCGAAGACAAAAGTCTGCACGAAGCCCGTGACGAAGGCGCAGCCCGCGGTAGACGCTCGCAATATCAGATAGGGAATTGAGATCAGCCGCTCGCGGGGCTCGTCGACCGGCACGGCTTCGGGGAGCGGTTTTATATTAGCGTTCATGGGCCGACGCCTTGGCTCCCGTAATCCCTGCCTGCATGGCCGGACGCTGAGATGGGACTTGACCGACTATTTTCGCGCGGCGATGTAGGCAAAGCTCGCAAGCAGACGCCAATCGCGGCGCCGTGCGAGCGCCGTGAATCTCCGATGGATGTCCCGAATGACTGGGAAATAGCGATAATAGCCGTGACCGTAAAACGGCAGGACAGCGACTTCGCGATAACCGATAGCGGCAAGCATCGATCCAATCCGCGCCTGGTCCGCAATGCACCACGAATAGCGTGCCGGGAAGACCGGATCGGCCTCGTCAGTGCGGTGCCGAAAGATGGCTCTGACGATTGCGGCGGCAAGCTTGTCGGGAAGCAGGCGATTGGCCACAAACGGGACAGCGTACAGCGTTGGAACGAAAGCAAGCGCGACCCCGCCGGGAGCAAGAATGTTGTAGAGATTGCTCCAAGCGCGCCTACCGTCCTCCACGTGTTCGAAAACCATTCTGGAAAAGGCGAGATCGAAGCTTTCGCGAAGATCGGTCGACATCGAAATATCGCCAGCGATGTCGAAGCACGCGGTTTTGTAACCGCCAGGAAGCACGGCAATCTCGCCGGGTGCGATATCGTTCACCGTCATTTCAACGCCGAGCGCACTGATCTCCTCGGGGCTGAACAAGGGATCGCGGCCGCCGCCAATTTCGATCAGGCGACGCGACGAGAATCGATCACATAGTCCAGAAACGACGCGCTTGTAGTTGGCCCATGCCCATTCGTCGTCGTGTTGGATGCCGAGTGACTCTAACGCGCCGGCGAGCTGCGTCTGCCCGGGCGAGGCCGGTAGGCGGGCATCCGCTCCGATTTGCGCGTAATCCGAAACTGAAATCCGCTCGGAGACCAGCATGACACATCGTCCCAGACGTAATTTGTTCATGGCTCAATAACGGCAACGCCATTTAAGGAGTGTTAACGTCCGGTTAGGAAAAGCGAAGCAGCGTGAACATTGCGTTCAATATTGCCCGATCGGGCCACGTAACGCGATTTTAACGGCGGAAGGCTACGGAACTGATCGGATGCGTTGAGTGCCGCAATAGCCACATTAGCGCCCGTAGCCGGGCCTTTTTCCGCATCTCGGCAAGAATTCGGTCATGCATCCAAGATTTTCCATTAATGGACGTTTTCTAACCCAGCCGATGGCGGGAGTGCAGCGCTTTGCAATCGAAGTGAGCAAGGCGATCGATGAACTGATAGGCGACACCGAATACCGGGAACTCGCTGGCCAGATCGAGATTTGCGCGCCACGGCAGGCGCGTGATTTTCCGCTGCGGCACATTCCTCTGCGGCGCGCGGGCTTTGGCGGCGGATATTTTTGGGAGCAGGTTGAATTTCCCTTCCACACCCCAGGGCGTTTCCTGTTGAATTTGTGCGGAC
This sequence comes from uncultured Alphaproteobacteria bacterium, assembly GCA_963696555.1. Classification (GTDB taxonomy): domain Bacteria; phylum Pseudomonadota; class Alphaproteobacteria; order Rhizobiales; family Xanthobacteraceae; genus BOG-931. Next base: position 35,137 of record CAVOKR010000026.1, read on the forward strand.
CCGGTCCTTTGATCAAGCGGAATCAGATCGTCGTCGTGCACGATGCAACCATTCGTGCTCAGCCTGAAAATTTCTCGCCTCAGTTTCGAGCCGCCTATAATTTTTTGATCCCGCGCCTCATCCGCCGATCCTCCCACAGCATGACGGTCTCCGAATTCTCGCGGCGTGAGATCGGTCGATGGTACGGCGTCGATGTGAGCCGCATGCAGGTGTGTTACTTGGGTGCCGACCATATTTCTCGGGACTCCTGCCGACAATGGGATTGTCGAGCAACTCGGTCTCACCGGCCGTAGGTTCTTCCTTGGCGTCGGCGTAAGCAAAAACAAGAACGTCGGTGCCATTGTGGAGGCATATCGGCGCTGCGGTTTGGATGACACGTTGCTGGTTCTGACGGGCCAGCGCTACGCCTGGATTGACGGCGCTCAAAGCAGCGTGAGCATGGAGGGTATCAGGAGCGCCGGCTATGTGACTGACGCCGAGTTGCGTGCGCTCTACGAGCACGCTTTGGCCATGCTCTCGCCGTCCCTTTACGAGGGGTTTGGCTTGCCGCCGGTCGAGGCAATGCTATGCGGGTGTCCCGCAATCATCAGCAATAATTCAGCTATGGCCGAGATTTGTGGGCATGCCGCTCTGCAATGCGGTCCGCACGACATCGACGAACTCGCCCGCTTGATGTGCCTGGTTCACGACGACCCAGTCCGAAGGTCTGCGCTGAGCGCCGCCGGGCGCGATCGCGCGGCGCGCTATACTTGGCGATCGGTGGCGGTGAGCCTGCTTCGTCTATGCGCGCAACTTGATGGTCGGCCACTCAATTCACCGGAAGCCGACCGTCCCATCGCGTCTGCCCGCAATCTGGACGTCGTCCCACGGGGGACAGCATCCACGTCCGGCTAAGGGTCGCAACAAAGTCGGCATGATTGTCGCGAAGAACCGCTCTGTGGCCAAACGCATTTCCTGCGCGAATGCCCGCGCCGGCAGTATCGACGATGCCGAATTCCGGCCAATAAGTGAATCAAACTTCAATATACGTTGGATGCGGCGGCGTGAGCATGAAACTGCATGCGACGATAGTTTATATTCGCCACCGAAAGCCCCCATATCAAGCCGAGCAAAAGGAAGAAATGCCGCCAATGGTCGGTGTCGATGATGATTCCTTCGCCGATCTCACCAACATATGCGCCAAAGGCAGCGATGAGATACAGCTGCCATGGTGTTCGCAAAAATGCGTTGCGAAAGCCGATAAATAAGGTGAGCAACACAAGCGTCATATAGGTGGCGCCGCCGAGCCAGCCGTCGACCAAGAATGTCTGCATGTAGACGTTATGCTGCTGGCCGCCGCCGATACTCGCATTCGCGAATCCAAAAGGGCCCATGCCGTTTGGGTGCTCCAAAATGTCGCCGAGAGCGAGCTCCTGTAATGCGAAGCGGCCTCCCGATCCGGCGATATCGTATGGCTGGAGCGGCTTGGCCCGTTCCAAGAACATATCGTGGATTGAGCCGATCGATAGCAATATTGCCACGAAGATCGCGAGCGCGATTGCTGAAATAAGCATCAATCCCGCGATACGTGTACGTACCCGCGTGTTCGGCGCCGATAGAAAGGCGACCGCGATTGCAACTGCGGCGGAGAGCATAAAATGTATCCAGGCGCCCCGCGAGAAGCTCAGCAGCAATCCAGTGAGCATGAGCAAAGAGAGCGCCACGGATAGCAACGTTAGTTTCTCGGTGAGCATGCGTAGCACCAGCATCAACAATGGAAAGATCAAAAACGGGCCATACACGTTCGGATCTTTGAAAGTGGCCTTGACGCGGGCGCTTAATCCGTCGTCTGACAAAAAGAGAAAGATGTCGGAGTGCGGAATGAGATGGAAGAAGCCGATGCACCCGGCAATTGTCGCAAAGACTGCGGCGATCAGATAAGCGCGATGTAGAGATCTGAGACGAAGCAAATCGCCGTCGCTGAAGAGGCAGGCAAACATGATCGCTGCCAAACCCATGTAGGCTGTGGTTCCAAAATACTGGATGGCGTTCTGGTTTAATACCGGGTGGAGTTCCTCAATACTGGCGACTTGCAATAGCGACATTGCCCCCCCGGCCACCCACAGAACGATCAGTACGAGCAGCGGCGCGAGTCTTCGGTCAAACGGCACGCGCGCTGCAACGCATGCGACCAGCAGCACCAACATCATCACGTCATGCGGCGACGGTTCAATGAAGGCAATGCAACTCAGGAGGATCGTGACGAACAGAACGAGGTTCAACAGCCGCTCGGCGAAAGCCGCAGAGCTTTTGGGATGCCATATTGCCTGAGCCATCGCCGGCGCGCGAGCGTCCATCAATAGGCGCCTTCGCCGCGAATAAGCGCAAAGGGGGTGCGGGCGACGATGTAGAGGTCGAACAGGATCGACCAGTTCTCGATGTAATACAGGTCGTGTTCGACGCGATGCAGAATTTTTTCGCGGCTGTCGGTCTCGCCGCGCCAGCCGTTGATTTGGGCCCAGCCGGTGATCCCCGGCTTCACCCGATGGCGCGCGAAATAGCCGTCGACCGCTTCGTCGTACAGATGATTGTCGGCCTTGGCGTGGATCGCATGCGGCCGCGGCCCGACCAGGGATAGGTTGCCGGTGAACACGACATTGAGAAGCTGCGGCAATTCATCGAGACTCGTCTTGCGGATGAAACGGCCGACGCGGGTGACGCGAGGGTCGTTTTTGGTTACGAGCTTGCTGGCGGTGGCATCGGTGTCTTCGACATACATCGAGCGGAATTTGTAGATCTCGACGAGCTCGTTGTTGAAACCGTAGCGCCGCTGCTTGAACAGTACCGGCCCCTTGCTGTCGAGCTTGATGGCGAGCGCAATGAGCAGCATGACCGGCGCGGCGCAGATCAGCACCAGCGAGCCGATGATTTTATCGAACAGCCATTTCATCACGACGTCCCAATCGGCGATCGGTCGATCGAAAATGTCGAGCACCGGCACGCTGCCGATATAGGAATAGGAGCGCGGCCGGAACCGCAGTTTATTGGCGTGAGCGGCGAGCCGGATGTCGAGCGGCAAGACCCACAGCTTCTTCAGCATTTGCAAGATGCGGCCTTCCGCCGAAATCGGCAGCGAAAAAATGACGAGGTCGACGCGGGTGTGGCGCGCGAATTCGACGAGATCGTCGACGGTGCCGAGCTTGGGAACGCCGCCGCAGGCGGCCGCGCTACGCTCGTCGCCACGGTCATCGAACACGCCGATGACGCGCACGTCGGAATCCCGTTGCGCCGCGAGCGCGCCAAGCAACGCTTCGCCGCTGCCACCGGCGCCGACCACAACGGTGCGGCGGTCGAGCTGGCCGTGCCGGGTCCAGTAACGCACGACGAGGAATAGCGCGCGGCGAAACGCCAAGAGCGTGAGTAAGCCAATCACATAAAAGCTGCCGAGCCAGAGCCGGGAAAATTGATCCCCCGACTTGGCAAAGAAAGACGCCGTGGTGGCGATCAGAAACACTACCGACCACGCCGAGGCGAGGCGCATATATTGCTTCTCATGGCCGCGAAAGGCCTGGATTTGGTAGATGTCGGCTGCCTGGAACACCAGCATCGCGAGCAGCGACATACCGAAGATGGCGATAACGTAATAGCGGGCGAAGCCTACGACCGGCACGACGTGCCACAGGTAGAGTGCGAAGCCCACGGCCGCGACCAGAAACAGCTCGATCGCCCGCACGACGCCTGCGACGACGATTGGCGAATAGGCGCGCTTGAATCCCTGCGCGGCGACGGCAAGTGCCGCGGCTGTCAGTTTGCGGGGTCGCTCCGGCTTCGGGCTGGCACGCGGCATCGCTTTGACGGCCGACGACAACGCGGACGCCGTCTCAAAAATAGTGCTGTGATCGGGCCTTGACATTCTTACCGAGTACCTGCCGGCCGGCGTCCGGTTGTCCGCCGAACGAACTTGGGGCATCTAGTCGCCAACATAGTAAAGAATCTTCAAAGATTGGTTATGCGGACCGGGTAAGTTGCCGCTCGGCCAGCGCTTCGCGGTAGGCGGCCAGGTTACACTCCACCATCGCGCTCAATGAGAACTCGTTACGCACTCGTGCCTTGAGCACCTGTGCTGCGCGCTGCATTTGCAGGGGATCGTCGATGGCTGCGGCGATTGCCTCGACAAGCGCCCCGACGTCGTCGGGAGGAATAAGTCGCCCCGCCTGCGGCCCGAAAATCTCCGACATGCCGCCGACATCGGTGCCAATGATCGGAAGGCCCGCAGCCGCGGCTTCCAACACCACATAAGGCAGCGACTCGGCGCGCGACGGGATGACCAGCATCCGCCCCATTCCAAACGCCTTTCGCGCCGGGCAATGGCCGATAAATCGAACTTGATCGGCGATCCCAAGACGGACGGCTTGGGCGTGAAGCTTTGCGTCGTCGGGCCCTTCGCCGGCAATCGTCGCGGTCACGCGCCGGCCCGATTGCCGCAGGCGTGACAAGGCCTCGATCAAGACGTCGATGGCCTTCACCGGCCGCAGTTCGCCGACGCACACGATATCCGTGGTATCGGCGCCGGTCGCTACCGGCTCGAATTCGGATTCGGCGATGCCGTTGCGCACCACGCGCACCATGCCATGCGGCCGGCCGATCAGCGTGCGATAGAGCTCGGCGATGTAGCCGCTTTCGAACAGAAACAGGTCGCTAAGGGGATTGAGGATGCGCTCCAGTGAGCGATAGAAGCCGCCGCTGAGCGTGCCGGGACAATAGACCAGCGAGCCGCCATGCGGCGTGTAGACGCGGATTGCGTTGGGGGCGGCGAAGGCAAGACGAGCCAGGGCCGCACCTTTGGCGCCATGGCCGTGCAGCACGTCGGGCGCCAACGCCTTGAGGCGCCGAGAGATGCGCCACAGCGCTTTGGCATCGCGCCAGTTGATTTGTCGGGTGATCGGCACGCGCTCGATGCCAAGCGCAAGGCGCGGCGCGAGCTCAGCCAGCAAGACATCGGCGCGCGCGCCGCCGGTCATCGAATCGACGATGAGGCCGACGCGATGGCCGCGTTCGATTTGACCGCGCGCAACATCGACGACGTGGCGGAACAGGCCGCCGAGCGGAGCCCGCAAGATATGAACGATCTTGAGGCTCGTCGGCGCGAATGCCGCTTGCGGCCAGTCACGCGGCGGCGCGACAGCCGGTGCGCCGCCGCGGCCGATTGCCAGGCGACGGAAGGTTGGAACGATAGGTCGCGGATAACCCATGCGAATAGTCCCAACTCCGTACGTAAACTTGGCAGCAAAAAATTAAGCCGGAGTGAGGACCCGCCGGAGTTAACAAAGTCTGACGTGCTGGGCCGTAGGCGGCGGCCTTAACCGGATGGAAACCATAATGGTTTGTCATTGGTCATGGCATTTCGGTCAGTCGGTAGATTTGTTGCCAGGGGTTTTTCGATGAGTGCAGCGTCGCCGTCGACCGGGATAGCGCGTCCGTCGGACGCGGAATTGGATTTGCCGGCGCTCGGCGCGACGTTATGGCGCAAGAAGGGGAGTGTCCTGCGGCCGACCATTTTGGTCGCCATCCTCACCTTGATCGCCGTTCAACTGGTCACACCCCGATACGCATCGGAGTCGCGGGTCTTCATCGAGGGCCGCGACAATGTCTATCTGCGTCCGGATGCCGATCGGGACACCGCCGCCACGGCGGTGGACGAGGAGGCGGTCACCAGTCAGGCGCAGATCATCCTGTCCCGCGATCTCGCCCACGAAGTGATCGACAAGCTCAAATTGGGCGAACTGCCTGAATTCGATCCGGCGCTCAGCGGCGTCTCGCCGGTCAAGGCCGTGCTCGGTCTCCTCGGCATCGTCAAAGACCCTTTGAGCATGACGCCGGAAGAACGCGTGCTGACGGCCTATTACGACCGCCTGATCGTGACGCCGGTGGAAAAGTCACGAGTCATCAATATCGATTTTACTTCGCAGAATCCCGAACTCGCCGCCAAGGTCGCCAATGCCATTGCGGACGCCTATTTGGTGCGTCAGCGCCAGGCGAAGCAGGAGCAGGCACAGAGCGCCGGGCAATGGCTAGCCGGCGAGATCAATTCGATGCGACAGAAGGTCGAAGACGCCGAGGCCAAGGTCGAGGACTTCCGCGCCAAATCCAATCTTCTGGTCGGCGCCAACAACACAACTTTGTCGGCGCAGCAGTTGACCGAGGTCAACACGCAGCTATCCGCCGCGCGCGCGCAAAAGGCTGATGCCGAGGCCAAGGCCAAGCTGATCCGCGATATGTTGCGCTCCGGCCAGCCGATCGAAGCTTCCGACATTCTCAATTCGGAGCTCATTCGTCGCCTCGATGAGCAGCGCGTCACATTGCGGGCGCAGCTCGCCGAGCAATCGTCCACGCTGCTCGATAATCATCCGCGCATCAAGGAATTGCGGGCGCAGATCGAGGATCTCGACAACCAGATCAGGGCCGCGGCCGAACAGGCGGCGCGCTCGCTCGAAAACGACGCCAAGCTCGCCGATTCTCGCGTCATTTCGCAGACAGCGATGCTCGATCAGCTCAAGACCCAGGCGGCATCGAGCAATGGGGAGGACGTGCAACTGCGCGGGCTCGAGCGGGACGCCAAGTCGCAGCGCGATCTTTTGGAATCCTATCTGGCGAAATACCGCGAAGCGACATCGCGCGATACGCTCAATTCGACGCCGGCCGACGCCCGGATAATTTCCCGCGCCACGGTGTCGAACGTTGCCTCTTATCCGAAAAAGATGCCGACGGTATTGATCGCGACTTTCGCAACTCTGGTGCTGTGCGTCGGCTTCGTCCTCACCAGGGAAATATTGGCGGCGCCAGGTTTCTTGCCGATGCGGCCGGACCGGCCGGAATTTGCGCCCGGCGGGTTTTCGCCGCGATTGGCCGCGAGCGGAAGCGAAGGGCGCGATCAGCGTTCCGCCTCGGGCGCAGCGACGAGTTCCATCGCCGGCATCGCCGCCGCTTTGCGCCATGCCGGCGCTGTCGGGACGCAACTCGCCGTATTCGGCGCCGTTTCCCGGACGAACACGAGCCAGAGCGCCATAAAACTCGCGCGCACCTTGGCGGAGGACTCACGCGTCGTCTTGGTGGGGCTCGCATCTGGCGACACCGCGATCCGAGGCATTTCGAACGAGCCGGCGGCGGACGGTCTTGCCGAACTTGCCCGCGGCACGGCGTCGTTCGGCAACGTCATCACCAAGGATCGACTTTCCCCCTTGCATCTGATTTCGCCCGGCCGTGTGCCGCTCGACCGTATCGAGGTCCTCGCTACGCCAGGCATGGTCAGGAAATTCCATGCACTGGCGCAAAGTTACGATTACGTCGTGGTCGATGCGGGTGAAGCCGGCGGCGCGGAAATCGAGCGCATCGCCGAGGTCGCGCCGGCGGCGGTGCTGGTGACCGATACGGCCGCGAACGCCTCGACGGCGCGGGAGCGCCTCATGGCTTGCGGCTTTGGCGAGGTACGGGTTCTCGTTGCTGCATACGCCGAAGGTGACGAGGCTGTGGCTGCCTAAGGCAGCGCCCCGTGACCGAAAATCCAGCAAAAGATTGTCCATGCGGGCTTGCAACACTGCGCTTAGAATGGTGGGCGTTTCGACGAGGCAATGTCCGTGGCCGGCTTGAAACCTACGATTATCCGCGGCGGCTTGGAATCGCTGTATTTCACCGGCGCCCATCTGTTGCTCCGGCCCCTTGTCGGCGGCGTTGGCGCCATTCTGACGATGCACCACGTCCGTCCGCCGCGCCCGGACCGGTTTCAGCCCAATCGTCTCCTCGAAGTGACGCCGCGGTTCTTGACCGCGGTCGTCAGGGATATTCGCCGCTCCGGGCTCGATATCGTCAGCCTCGACGAGATGCACCGGCGGCTCAGCGAGGGCGATTTTTCGCGGCGCTTCGTCTGTCTCACCTTCGACGACGGCTATCGCGATATTCTGCAATGGGCCTATCCGATCCTCAAGGAAGCGGCGGCGCCGTTCGCGGTCTATGTGCCGACGAGCTTTCCCGACCGGCTCGGCGAATTGTGGTGGCTCGTGCTCGAAGCGGTGATCGCGCGCAACAACCGCGTCGGGCTTGTCATCGACGGCCGCGATCGCATCTTCGACTGCGGCACGCGTCGCGCAAAAGCGGGCGCTCTACGACGAGCTTTATTGGTGGCTGCGCGCGCAGCCGAGCGAGAGCCGAATTGCGCAACACCGTGCAGCAACCTCGCCGCCTTTTATCACGTCGATGTCGCGGCCTTCTGCAACGATCTGTGCATGAGCTGGGCGGAGCTTGCCGGGCTTGCCGCCGATCCACTCGTCACCATCGGCGCTCATACGGTCAATCACCTGATGCTGGCCAAATTGCCGAAAGCGGCGGCGCGCTCGGAAATGGAGCTGAGCGCTTCGGTCATCGAGGCGGCGCTCGCGGTTCGGCCCGCTGCATTTGTCCTACCCGTATGGCGACCCTCGGTCGGCAGGCACGCGCGAATTCGAGATCGCCGCTGAACTCGGCTTCAAGACGGCGGTCACCACGCGGCCGGGCGTGCTGTTTGCAAAGCACGGCCTGCAGCTGACGGCGCTACCGCGGATATCGCTGAATGGCGATTATCAGCGCCGGCGCTACGTGCGCGTCTTGTTGTCGGGATCCGCGACGGCGATGTGGAACGGCTTCCGCCGCGTCGAGGCGGCGTAGCTTATTGGCGTTTTACGCGTGGTGGGCTCATCCATGCCACGATGGGCATCGCCGGCAGGACCCAGCCGAGGCCCGCGATCACATAATAGGCAGCAGACAGAATTGCATTGTCGCGGATGGTCGGCGATTGCGCGAGCGCCATGGCGACCAGCGCCCAGACCACCACCAGGATGAAGAGCGCGACGGCGCCGATAAATTTTCGCAATCGGATTGGCATGGTGGTTGCGGCGGTTGGATGGTTCTGCGTCGGTTGCGAGGGCAGGGGCAGCACTATATGGTCCGCGCGTCCCAAACAAGCGACCCCTCACAAGCGAGCGATGACGAGCATCAATGACGGTGCCTAGTCTTTCGGACCGGCAGCAGGACCGTGCGATCCGGCTATGGCTCTATGCCGTGGCTGCGCTGGTGCTCGCCATGGTTCTGGTCGGCGGCGCGACGCGGCTTACCGAATCCGGTCTGTCGATCACCGAGTGGAAGCCGGTGATGGGCACGCTGCCGCCGCTCAGCGAAACGCAATGGCAGGACGAATTCCAGAAATACCAAGCCATCCCGCAATACCGGGAGCTCAACCGTGGCATGAGCCTCGACGCCTTCAAGAGCATCTATTGGTGGGAATGGACCCATCGCTTGCTCGGCCGCAGCATCGGTGTCGTGTTCCTCGTGCCGTTCCTGTGGTTTTTGTGGCGTGGCTTCATCGGATCGGGACTGCGCGGGCGCCTTTGGATCATCTTCGGGCTCGGCGGACTGCAGGGCGCGGTCGGCTGGTGGATGGTGGCCTCTGGCCTTGAGGATCGGGTCGAAGTCTCGCAATACCGGCTGGCGACGCATCTCGTGCTCGCCTGCGTGATTTACGTCGCCATCCTTTGGACGGCGCAACGGCTTCCCGGGCAACGCTCCATGTCGGCGGAGCCGCGGCCGCAGCGCATTCGCGCCGGCGCACTCGGGCTCCTCGTCTTGGTTCTGGCGCAGATCTATCTCGGCGCGATCGTCGCTGGTCTGCGCGCCGGCCATCTCTACAACACATGGCCGCTGATCGACGGCGCCATCGTGCCCGACGCCGCACGCTTGTTTTTTGATGTTCCGCTGTGGCGGAATTTCTTTGAAAACACCCTCACGGTCCAGTTCGACCACCGCATGCTTGCTTACACGATTTGGATCGTTGCGCTCTTCCACGCCGTCGACACGGCAATCACGATGAAAAAGGGGCCACCCGTCATCGGCGCTTTCGCGCTTGCGGTGGCCGTGACGTTACAGGCGGCGCTCGGCATTCTGACGCTGGTGATGGTGGTGCCGATCTCGCTGGCGCTGATGCATCAGGCGATGGCGATGATCGTGCTAACGGTCGCTACGGTGCACGCGGCTTTGGTTATTCCCGGGCCTAGCGCCGCGAGGAACTCGGAGTTTATTTTCACCGGCCAGGCAGAACAGCCGCTTGGTACCTAGCTTTGGAATTTGTGGTTGGAGCTTCGGGATAGCGCCTTCGCGCCCCAGGAAGACTAATCCGCCAGCGCCTGTTCCAGGTCGGCAATAATGTCTTCCTTGTCCTCGATGCCGATCGAAAGCCGCACGACGTCGGGTCCGGCGCCGGCCTGGACCTTTTGCGCGTCGCTGAGCTGGCGGTGCGTGGTCGACGCCGGATGAATGATCAGCGACCGCGTGTCGCCGATATTGGCGAGATGCGAGAACAGTTTTACGTTCGACACGAGCTTGACGCCCGCGTCGTAGCCGCCCTTGAGCCCGAAGGTGAACACCGCGCCCGAGCCGTTCGGGCAATATTTCTTGGCGAGGTTGTGGTAGCGGTCGCCGGGCAGGCCCGGATAGCTCACCCAGGCGACTTGCGGATTGTTCGCGACCCATTCCGCAACCGCGAGCGCGTTGTCGCAATGCCGCTGCATGCGCAGCGGTAATGTTTCGACGCCGGTGAGGATCAGAAACGCGTTGAAGGGCGACAGCGCCGGTCCGAGGTCGCGCATCGCCAGCACGCGGCAGGCGATGGCGAAAGCGAAATTGCCAAAAGTCTCGTGCAGCACGATGCCGTGATATTCCGGCCGCGGCTCGCACAGCATCGGATAGCGCCGCTCGCGCGACCAGTTGAAGGTGCCACCGTCGACGATCATGCCGCCGATCGAGTTACCGTGGCCGCCCAAAAATTTGGTCAGCGAATGTACCACGATGTCGGCGCCGTGGTCGATCGGCTTGCACAGATAGGGCGTCGCCAGCGTGTTATCGACGATGTAGGGCACGCCGGCGCGGCGTGCGATCTGCGCTACAGCGGCGATATCGGTAACGACGCCGCCCGGATTGGCAATCGACTCGGTAAAAATCGCCTTGGTCTTCGGGCTGATGGCGCGTTCGAACGAGGCGAGGTCGTCGGGGTCGGCCCAGACCACGTTCCAGCCGAAATTCTTGAACGCATGATTGAACTGGTTGATCGAGCCGCCGTAGAGCTTCCTAGACGCGACGAATTCGTCGCCGGGCTGCAGCAGGCAATGAAAGATTAAAAACTGCGCGGCATGACCCGACGCCACGGCGAGACCCGCCGTACCGCCTTCGAGGGCGGCGATGCGCTCCTCCAGCACCGCATTGGTCGGATTGCCGATGCGCGTATAGATGTTGCCGAAAGTCTGCAGCCCAAATAGCGACGCGGCGTGATCGACGCTCTCGAATACATAAGATGTGGTTTGATAGATCGGCGTCGCACGCGCGCCGGTGGTGGGATCGGGCTGGGCGCCGGCATGAATCGCAAGCGTGGAGAAACCGGGGATACGTTCGCTCATCTGTCGTTTCCTTGGCGCCGACGCCGCATGATCGAATGGGACCGCCCCGGTTTATAGAACCGGTCGAGGCCGTCAAGGCGCGGGAAGCGTCTTGAAGGCGCGGGAAGCGTCTTGCGTTAACAGGCAAATGCCGACGACTACAATCTGCGGGAAGCGGGCGCCGAGGCAGGTTTTTCGTTCCCAAGGTTTTCGCTCCCAAGGGACGACAAGCGACGATCCATGCGGTCAGGAATTCGACGCCGCCTTAAAGTGCGACAGCGCGCTGCGGCAGGCCGGAGAGACGCGGCTACGGTTCGAAATCAGGCAGGCCGCCACACGTTCGCGATTGGGGATGAACTGGCTGCAGATCGAGAAGGCGTACTGCATGCAAGCATCCGAACCGCCTTGTTCGTCAGCCAATACGGGAGCGGAGAAGAGCGCGGCGGCAAAGAGTGTCAGTGCAAGCGGCGTCTGGATCTTCATAGCACCCTCCCAAAGAAGGCTACTAATCTCACGGGCCAAGGCGACCTCGTATAATTAGACGCGCAAAGCCGAAAAAAGTTCAAACGAGGACGGAAGAGAGCCAGCCCTGCATCTGCAAGAGGCCGGATCTTCGTTAATGCCCGCTTTCTTCGCGTTGCACGCGGTCGGCGGCGGCGGTCGCGCCGCCGGGCGAGCTCGATCGGTTGAGCGACATGCGCTGCATGCCGCCGATGGGAGCCTTTTTCGAGCTGAGTGTGCGCGTATTGACACCCATCCAGGCAATCTCTGACGACAGGCGGCCATATTCGATCTTGGGACAGCGATTCATCACGACCTTCATGCCGTTGGCTTCAGCAAGTGCCGCGGCCTCGTCGCTGCGCACGCCGAGCTGCATCCAGATCGCTTGCGGCCGCGGGTTCAGGGCGAGCGCCTCCTGGACGATCGCTAGCGCATAGGGCGAGGCGCGGAAAATATCGACCATGTCGATGGGTTCGGGAATATCCGCGAGCGTCGCGTAGATTGTCTGGCCGAGGATAGCGTGGCCGGCTTGGCCTGGATTGACGGGGATCATGTGGTAGCCGCGTTCGAGCAGATATTTGAACGCGAAATAGCTCGGCCGGCTTTCCCTCGCGGAGGCGCCGACCATGGCGATGGTCTTCACGGTATTGAGGATGCCGCGGATATAACTGTCCGGATAGGCGTCGTGGTTCATTGCGAGATGGTTCACTGCAAAGTGCTCGGGCCGCAACGGGTTTGTTCTTTGCAGGCTATTCGTCTTGCCATTTCGGCTCGCGTTTTTCGATGAAGGCGCCGATGCCTTCTTCGGCGTCCCGCGCCAGCATGTTTTCGACCATGACTTCGGATGCGTATTGGTAGGCGTCCGCCAGCGGCATTTCGGCCTGCCGGTAAAAGGCCTCTTTGCCGGTCTTGATGGTCAGGCTCGACTTGGCGGCGATCTTCTCGGCGAGCTCGAGCGCTTCGCCATGCTCATGTCCCGCTGCGACCACGCGGTTGATGAGGCCAATACGTTGGGCGTCTTCTGCGGAGATCAACTCGCCGGTCAGCAGCATTTCCATGGCGTGCTTGGGTGACACGTTGCGTGACAGAGCCACCATCGGGGTCGAGCAGAACAAACCGATATTGACGCCCGGGGTCGCGAATTTGGCGGCACGCGAAGCGACCGCCAGATCGCAGCTCGCGACCAACTGGCAGCCGGCCGCGGTCGCGGTGGCGCCGACCGACGCGATGACCGGTTGCGGCAACTTGACGATCTGCTGCATCACGCCGCTGCAAAGACCCATGATGTGCTTGAAATAGGCGCGACCGCGATCGGGGTCGGAGCGGCGCGTATTGAGTTCTTTGAGGTCGTGGCCGGCGCAGAAGGCCGGCCCCTTGGCCGCGATAATGACCGCGCGAACGGAGCGTTCGTGGGCGATCGCCGTCAAGGCATCGCCGAGCGTTTCCAGCAGTCCCTCGGACAGGCTGTTACGCGCCTGCGGCCGGTTCAGCGTCAGTATCGCGACACTGCCTTTGTCCTCGCGCAACAGGATCAGGGCAGGGGAGGAGGCCGCGGCAACGGCGGTTGCGGTTTTGGCGTTCATGGGTCTTTCCGGCAGTGGTGCAGTTTTTGCGGTTGCACGGTGTTCATTGTATCGGACTACGGGTCAAAAGGGGGAGTTTCCATGCCGGGCGGCAAACAGGAGGCGACGGCGCCAAAGCTGACGCGCCACGAACTGGTACGCCTCTTGGAAACGGAGTTTCCCGAAGCCGCGCATGCCGTTGGTGATTACGCGGTCGAGGACGTGTGGCACGGCGGCGTCCGGGTGCGCCGCCGCCACCACGAGCAGTCGCTTCGTCCGGGCGGGACCGTTTCCGGACCGATCATGATGGCGCTTGCGGATTTCACCATGTACTTGGCGGTTCTGTCGGCGATCGGCTGGGTGCCGCTCGCCGTCACCACCAACCTCACGATTAATTTTCTCAGGAAGCCCGGGCCGCGAGACCTTCTCGCCGAGGCGCGCCTGCATCAAATTGGGCAAACGGCTGGCCGTCGGGGAGGTCGGGATCCGGTCCGACGGCAGCGACGACCTGGTCGCCCATGTGACCTCGACCTATTCGATCCCGGTCCAAGGCGACTAAGAGGTATTAAAATACCTCCATACCAAGAGCTTGAAAAACATCCATAATAGCTCTTAGACGTTGACGTCGGCGGCGGGTCTCGCTAAACACCCGCACGCGGCGCCGGGCAACCGGACGCCTTCCCCAATGACGTAAAGTCCTTTCAACGGATCCAAAATGGCAACGTTTTCGGCAAAGCCCGCCGAGGTCGAGAAGAAATGGGTGATGATCGACGCCGAAGGCCTCGTCGTCGGCCGTCTCGCCTCGCTGATCGCGCTGCGTTTGCGCGGCAAGCATAAACCGACCTTCACGCCCCATGTCGACGACGGCGACAATGTCATCGTCATCAATGCCGCCAAGGTGGTGCTGACCGGCCGCAAGGTGCAGCAGAAGATTTATTACAAGCACACCGGTTACATCGGCGGCATCAAGGAGCGCTCGGCCAAGGCCATCCTGGCCGGCCGCTTTCCGGAGCGGATCGTCGAAAAGGCAGTCGAGCGCATGCTGCCACGGGGGCCGCTCGGCCGCCGTCAGCTCGGCAATCTGCGGGTCTATCCGCGCGGCGACCATCCGCACGAGGCGCAGCAGCCGGAAACGCTCGATATTGCGCGCGATGAACCGCAAGAATAAGAGGATCGCCTAATGGCCGAGACGATGCAGACGCTCGAAGATCTGTCTTCGCTCAAGCCCGCGGAGGCACCGCAGCCGCCGAAATATGTCCAGAAACTCGACAAGCAAGGCCGCGCTTATGCGACCGGCAAGCGCAAGGACGCGGTCGCGCGAGTATGGATCAAGATGGGCGCCGGTACGATCGTGATCAACGATCGGCCGGTGGAAACCTATTTCGCCCGTCCGGTGCTGCGCATGATGATTCAGCAGCCACTGGTCGCGTCGAACCGCCAGGGTCAATACGACGTCGTCTGCACGGTGTCGGGCGGCGGCCTTTCGGGTCAGGCCGGCGCCGTGCGCCATGGCCTTTCCAAGGCTCTGATGCGGCACGAGCCGGATCTGCGCCCGGTGCTCAAGCGCGGCGGCTTCCTCACCCGCGACAGCCGCGTCGTCGAGCGCAAGAAATACGGCCGCGCCAAAGCGCGCCGAAGCTTCCAGTTCTCGAAGCGCTAATTGTCGTTCCGGGGCGCCGCGAAGCGGCAAGCCCGGAATAGTCGGTGATCGTATAGCCCCGTAAAAAAGGGCTATGGATTCCGGGCTCGCGCCTTTAGGCGCGCCCGGAATGACGTTCAGAAAAATGCCAGCGTCCTGATTTCGATGCTTTCGCGCGGCCGCGCGTCGGGCGGCGTGTTCGGGATATCGAAAGCGGTGTGCGCGGTCCAGCGGGCGCGGCCGTCTTTCTCCGAGTCGAACACCTTGAACACCAGCGCTTCTTCGCGCCGCATGTGCGGAAACCAGAACCACTTGTGCGCCGGATTGTACTTGATCGCATAGGTCTGGCCGATACGACCGGGAGCGCGCCGCTCAGAGACGATCATGTCGTTCGGCGACAGCGTTTGCGCGTCTGCCATGGCAAGCGGAAAAGTTTCCACCGGAAAGCGGATCGGCCGCCATACCTGGATGATGGCAAACCGACGCTTCAGCAAATCCTCGGCTTCATCGGGCACGATGTCGCGCACCCGCTGCGGCGCCGACCATTCGGTGTAGTCGTTGTGCACGCGGCGCACGACCTCGCGGATTTTTTTCGCTTCGCGCATCTCGTCGTCGGCCGTGCGCAGCGTATGATCGAACACCACGACGCGCTTGGCGCCGCTCTCGGCTTTAATCAGCGCCTCCATCTCCGGATAGTAGACGCGCCCGATCTCATCCTCATCGTAAAAATCGGCGACCTTGGTGTCGTGGCGCACGAAGCGGAAGCCATTGCGTTCCAGGACGAAATCCCGCGCTTGGGGCCGGCCGTTGTGGATGGTAACGCGGCGCGGGTCTGGCGTGCCGCCGGAGCGGGTGTCGCTGGCGCCTGGAGTGGCGACGATCGTGAAGACCTTGGTGCCGTCGTCGACTATGTAGTTGAGCGTAGCTTCGATCGTGGCCGGCTCCTTTGCGGCCGGCAGGACCGCGATTTCTGCGGCGTCAAGCATGGGGCACTCCTGTGGTTGGGGATAATCTAAGTGCCGAAAGCGGCCAAGTGAAGCGGCGGAACAACCGTTCCCCGGCGGCGCATTGCCGGAAATCCGGTGCCACGCAGGACGTGTTACGTAAAATCCAATTCTTAATGTTCATCGCTCGCCGTCGCCCTCGGGCCTGGAGAAGCAGTTGCGTCGCATTGCAAGCCTCAGAGGTTAAAGCGCGCAACTGTCATTACTCAAATTTTCCACGTTCACGACTTCAATTTTCCAAGGTCTTTTGTCGAAAACCCGCGCGATGCACCTCACACTCGGCAAAGAAATCGCTGCTAGGTAATATCAGCTAAGTAGAGCTTCGTAGTGATGAGGAGTCTTTCGTAAATGTTTGCGCCGATATCAAGGGCGGCGATTTCGCTCGACATCGGAACTTTGTTCGTTATCGCCACCTGCGTCACCGCGCTGCTGGGTTTTCTACTGCTGTTCGCTTGGCTCCAGGAGCGGACAAAAGCGCTGGCATGGTGGGGGTTGGCCTATCTCATCGGCGGCTTCTCCGGTGCACTGTGGCGTCTCGACGATCTCGTCAGCCCAGCGCTGCCGTCGAGTCTCGCTGATGTCCTGCTGTTCATTGCGCTCGGCATGATCTGGACTGCCGCGCGTTTATTTCACGGCCGGCCGGTGCGCTGGGGGGCGATGTGCCTCGGCGCCGTCATCTGGCTCGGGGCCGGCATGTTGCCGTTCGGACCGGAATCTCCGACCGACCGGATTATTCTCAGCTCGATAATTGTCGCTACCTATACCTTTATGATCGCGGCCGAACTGTCGCGGGAGCGACGTAAATCGCTCATTCGCCGCTGGCCAGCGCTATTCGTGCCGATGCTGCACGGCGCCATCTTTCTCTTCCCGGGAGCGCTGGCGAGCCTCGGCGTCCGCACGCTTGCAACCGGCTGGACAGCGGTCTTTGCGGTCGAGGTGGTGCTCTATGTCGTCGGCGCGGCCTTCATCGTCTTGGTTCTGGCCAAGGACCGGAGCGTTCATCACTACAAAATGGCGGCCGAGACCGATCCATTGACCACTCTGCTCAATCGCCGCGGATTTTTCGCAGCGGCAGCGGCGCTGAGGACAGCCAACACGCCGCGTCTTGCGCCGGTCAGCGTGCTTGCCTTCGACCTCGACAAATTCAAATCGATCAACGACAGGTTCGGTCACGAGACGGGCGATGCCGTGCTCACGCTGTTCGCCAAAACGGTGAAGAAGACGATGCGCGCGAACGATGTCGTCGGCCGCATCGGCGGCGAAGAGTTCGTTGCCGTCATTTCCGGTACGCTGGCCGAGGCCTGCATCGCCGCCGAGCGCGTACGTGCGGCATTCCAGGCAGCCGCCGTCGCCCCCGATAGTCCACAAATCCCGGCGACGGTGAGCATCGGCGTGGCGTCCGGCCTGCCGACGATTCCGATCGAGGTGCTGATCGCCCGCGCTGACGCGGTGCTTTATCGCGCCAAGGACAATGGGCGTAATCGCGTGGAGCCCGATCAGGAATTTGTCACGGCCGCCGCGCCGCGCCCGAGCGAAAGCCGCGCCGACGTGCGCCATGCAGCCCTGATGCGGCCGGTTCCCGCGCTCGCGGTCCCGATCATGCTGCGTTGACTACGCGTCAACGCGGTCCCGCCCGAAGCGGCAAAAAGAAAAGGGCGCTGAACGGCGCCCTTTAGTTTGCATCGCTTTTGCAATGCAGGGAGGATGCTCACGCAACGCTTACGACGAATAGTACATCTCGAATTCGACTGGATGCGGGGTGTGCTCGAAGCGGATGACTTCGCTCATCTTCAGATCGATATAGGAATCGATGAAGTCGTCGTCGAACACCCCACCGGCTTTAAGGAAGCCGCGATCCTTGTTGAGCTCTTCGAGCGCCTGCCGGAGTGATCCGCAAACCGTGGGGATCTTCTTCAACTCCTTCGGCGGCAGATCGTAGAGATCCTTGTCGATCGCTTCGCCCGGATCGAGCTTGTTCTTGATGCCGTCGAGGCCGGCCATCAGCATCGCCGAGAACGCGAGATAGGGATTGGCCAGCGGATCGGGGAAACGCACCTCGACGCGCTTGGCCTTCGGGTTGGTGGTGTAGGGAATGCGGCACGACGCCGAGCGATTGCGGGCCGAATAGGCGAGCAGCACCGGCGCTTCGAAGCCCGGCACCAGCCGCTTGTACGAATTCGTCGTCGGGTTGGTGAAGGCGTTGATCGCCTTGGCGTGCTTGATGATGCCGGCGATGTATTGCAGGCAGGTCTCCGAGAGGTCGGCATATTTGTTGCCGGCGAAGACCGGCTTGCCGGACTTCCAGATCGACTGGTGGCAATGCATGCCCGAGCCGTTGTCGCCGTAGACCGGCTTCGGCATGAACGTCGCGGTCTTGCCGTAGACCTGGGCGACCTGCTGGATACAATATTTGTAGATGATCAGCCGGTCGGCCATCACGGTGAGCGGCGAGAACTTCAGTCCCAACTCGTGCTGCGCAGACGCCACTTCATGGTGGTGCTTCTCGACGACGCAGCCCATGCGCGCCATGGCGGCGAGCATTTCCGAGCGCATGTCCTGGGCGGAGTCCTGCGGCGGCACCGGGAAATAGCCCTTCTTGGTGCCGACGCGATGGCCGAGATTGCCGCCTTCATAATCCGTGTCCGAATTCGACGGCAGTTCGATCGAGTCGAGCTTGAAGCCGGTGTTGTACGGATCGACTTTGTATTTCACGTCGTCGAACACGAAGAATTCGGCTTCCGGCCCGAAGAATACCGTGTCGCCGATGCCCGAGGATTTCACCATGCCCTCGGCCTTCTTGGCGATGCCGCGCGGGTCGCGGTTATAGGGTTCGCCGGTCGTCGGTTCGAGAACGTCGCAGATCAGCGACATCGTCGTTTCGGCGAAAAACGGATCGATGCAGGCGGTTGAGGGATCCGGCATCAGGCACATGTCGGACTCGTTGATCGCCTTCCATCCTGCAATCGACGAGCCGTCGAACATCTGGCCTTCGGCAAAGGTCTCTTCCTCGATCATGCTGACGTCGAACGTGACGTGCTGCCACTTGCCGCGCGGATCGGTGAATCGGAAGTCGACGTATTTCACGTCGCTGTCCTTGATCATTTTCATGACATTCTTTGGCGTCGTCATGGAATGCGTGCCCTTTCGTGGTGCTGTTGGCTGTCCTCGCTGCGCTGGTTCAATCGCGCTCATGACCGGCCGGCGTGGGCCGTCGAACCAGCAATTCAGATGGCGTCCACTCCGGATTCACCCGTCCTGATCCGGATGGCTTCTTCGATATTCGAGACGAAAATTTTTCCATCGCCGATCCGCCCGGTTTGGGCGGCGCGACGGATCGCCTCGACGGCTTTTTCGACCATGTCGTCGCCGAGCACAATCTCGATCTTCACCTTGGGGAGAAAATCGACAACGTATTCAGCGCCCCGGTAGAGTTCGGTGTGCCCTTTCTGGCGCCCAAATCCCTTGGCCTCGGTGACTGTAATTCCTTGAAGACCCACTTCCTGTAGCGCCTCCTTCACCTCGTCGAGCTTGAACGGCTTGATAATCGCCTCGATTTTTTTCATCGCGTCTCGTCTCCCGGCTCTGGGGTGCGCAGAATCATCCCCGGAACCGTGCCTTGGTTAGCAGGTCCCGTGCCAAGGCCTTTCGCAGCCGGATAGCGCATGTTTTATCAATGAGCTGTCAGCCCTATTGGCGGTATCAGTGCACGGCGTGCGCTGCAGGGCTGCGCCGACAAAATAGGCACTTTGCCTATTAAACACGTCAATGGCGCCGGGCGCGAAATCGAAATATCCGGCGCCGAGATATCCGCGACAATGTCGCTTTGGTTATTCTGCGAGCCGATGACCGAGCTCCTCACCAACGCCGAAATGACGCAAGCCGACCGGCTGACGATTGCCGGCGGGGTGGCCGGCATCGTTCTGATGGAGAATGCCGGCCGGGCCGTTGCCGATGCGGTGGCAGGCGTCCGGCACCGCCGGCAGCCGCGTCGCCGTGGTGGCCGGTCCGGGCAATAATGGCGGCGACGGTTTTGTCGCGGCGCGGCTGCTCGCCGAGCGCGGCTACGCCGTGCAAGTCCTGCTCGTCGGCGAGCCCGGCGCGACTGAAGGGCGATGCCGCGCTCGCGGCGAAAAGGTGGAACGGTCCGGTCGACTGCGGCAAGTCCGCGCGGCGCTCGCCGGCGCCGATGTCGTGGTCGATGCGCTGTTCGGCGCCGGGCTCGACCGTCCGGTCGAAGGGCTGGCCCGCACCATGATCGAAGCCATGAACGCACAAGCGGCGCCGGTCGTCGCGGTCGACCTGCCGAGCGGCATCAACGGCACCTCGGGCGCCGTGATGGGCGTGGCCGTCAACGCGGCGCAGACCGTGACATTCTTTCGCAAGAAGCCCGGCCATCTCCTTCTTGCCGGGCCGGGCGCATTGCGGTGCCGATTATCGGTCGCCGATATCGGCATTCCGGCCGCTGTGCTGGCGCGCATCGCGCCCGCGAGACATTCGAGAACCTCGCCGGAGCTGTGGCTGGCGCATTTTCCGGTGCCCCGCGCCGAAGGCCACAAATACGACCGCGGCCATGCCGTGGTGGTGTCGGGCCCGTCGTGGTCGACGGGCGCGGCGCGGCTCGCCGCGCGCGGCGCGCTGCGCGCCGGCGCCGGCTTGGTGACGCTCGCCAGCCCGCGCGAGGCGCTCGCGGTCAACGCGGCGTCGAGCCTTGCCGTGATGGTGCGGCCGGTCGACGGCGCGGCCGAGCTCGCCGCCTTCCTCGCCGACCGGCGTCTCAATGCCGTCGCGATGGGGCCCGGCATCGGTGTCGGCGAGGCGACCTGCGACCTCGTGCTGGCGGCGCTTAACGGCGATCGCGCCGTGGTGCTCGATGCCGACGCGATCACGAGCTTTGCGCAGCCAGCCGGCGCGGCTCGCCGATGCGCTGAAGGCGCGGCAGAAGCGGGCCACGATCTTGACGCCGCACGAAGGTGAATTCTCTCGTTATTTCGGTGCTTTGGACGAGAGAACTAAAGCTGGGTCGAAGCTTGAGCGCGCGCGGCTTGGCGCCGTCAATCACGGGTGCGATGGTGGTGCTCAAGGGCGCCGACACGGTCGTCGCGGCGCCGGACGGCCGGGCCTGCCATCGCGGCCAATGCGCCTGCCTTTCTCGCCACCGCCGGCGCCGGCGACGTGCTGGCCGGGATCACGGCGGGCCTGCTCGCCCAGGGCATGCCGGCCTTCGAGGCCGCTTCGGCCGCGGTCTGGCTCCACGGCGAGGCGGCCACCGCCTTCGGTCCGGGCCTGATCTCGGAGGATCTGCCGGAGATGCTGCCGCAAGTTTACCGGCGGCTCTCGCCTGACATCAAGTCACTTCGAACCAAGCCTCACCCGCACCGCGCTTTCCTGCCAAGCCTTCGATCAGCCATTTGCCGGGGTTGTCGGCGACGAAGGCGATCCGAGCGTTCGTTGCCGGCGCCAGCGGCAGCGTATCGAGCCAGAACGGCTTCCAGCCGTCGTCGAGAGCATCGAGCAGACGAAAACTGTGTCCATGCAGATGGATGATAAGCGTATTCTGAAGTCGGATTTGAGAGGTTAAGCACGACTGTTCTGCCGCGCTTTGACCGTGAAGATAGGGTGTCTTCATCTCGGACGGTCCGGTGCGGCTGGTGCTCCCGTCAAAACGAAGTGCGCCCGCAAAGTCCATCCGTTCGGGCAATCCGTTCGACGGCAGCGGATGCGGATCCGGCCGAGCGCCTCTGTGGCCGGCCGGGCCGGTCTGGCAGACGATGCGGGCGATCGGGACGTCCGTGCCCTCGACCGCGATCGGGGCAAACGCATCGGGGCCAAGCGTGCAGTCGACAAAGACATCCAACCGATTGCCGGGCCCGAGCGAAAGCCGGCCATCGCGCGCGGCAAAGGGCTCGTGCCGGTTGGCCGTCGGTCGCCATCACGAATGGACGCAGGAGGCCGCCAATGCGCAGGTTGAGAATTTTGCTCGTCAGACGCGTTAAGAAGGCGAAGCCGGAGCCGCTCGTTGGTTCGGGCAGCGATATCGAAGCTCGGTGCGCCATTGAGTTTCCAAGACGTGGCTAGTTTCCAGGACCTGGCCTCGTCCGCGTTGGTTTCGGCGGTGAAAACCAAGCTCATGTCGTGGTCGACATCGACCCGCTCGGTCTCATCGATGACGAGGACGCCGTAGAGCCCGGCCGGCTGGCACCCGGGCGCGTGATACCAAAACGTCCCGGCATCAGGAGCTTTGAAGCGGTAAACAAAACTGTCGCCTGGGGCGACCCGTCCTTGGGTCAGCGGCGGCGCGCCATCCATCGCATTGACGAGCCGGACGCCGTGCCAGTGGATGGCGGTAGGCTCCGCCAGCTCATTGACCAGCCGAACTTCGACTTCCTGCCCACGCGGGAGCCGCAGCGGCGGTCCTGGGGTTTGCCCGTCGTAGCCCGATGCTCGCGCATGCAACACGGAAACCTCGGCCGATCCCGGCGATTGTTGCGGCCACGCTTTGACGGCCAACGCCGACCACGCCGCCGCAGTCGCCCCGGCGACAACGCGGCGACGTGAGACGGCGGGGCTGTTGGGAGAGCCGAAAATGCGAATCGTCCTGCCTCGCGACACGGTCTGGCGCACCCTCACGGCAGGGCCCAGGCATTTCAAGTGCGGAAAACCGAGGCTATTTTTGTAGTGTCCCGCCGCTTCTGCATGATATAAGCCGCGCCACCGGGCCGCCCTGCGCGTCGCGGGCGTGGCGGAATTGGTAGACGCGCGGGATTTAGGTTCCCGTGACGAAAGTCGTGGGGGTTCGAGCCCCTCCGCCCGCACCAGCCGGGCGGTTTTTCCAAAACTTGGCCGGGGATGCGGTCGAACTATGCCGCATCTCGGGCCGTGGGGATTGGGCCGTAACGGCCGCGAAGAGTAGTGCCAATGCAAGTGACTGAAACTGCCGCCGCGGGTCTCAAGCGCGAATATCGCGTCGTCGTTCCCGCCACCGATCTCGAAGCCAAGGTCAACGAGCGGCTCGACGACCTCAAAGGTCGCGTGCAGCTCCGGGGCTTTAGGCCCGGCAAGGTGCCGGTCGCGCACCTCAAGCGCCTTTACGGCAAATCCGCCATGGCGGAGGTGATCGAAGCGGCCGTACAGGAGGCCAATAATCAAATCGTCAGCGATCACGGCTTAAAGCTCGCCACCCCGCCGAAGGTCGTGCTGCCGACCGAGGAGGGCGCCGTCCAAGGCGTCATCGAGGGAAAGTCCGATCTCGCCTACACGGTCGAAATGGAAATCGTGCCGCCGATCACGCTGGCCGATTTCAAGACCCTTAAGCTCGAGCGGCAGACGGCTCCGGTCGAAGAGTCGGAGGTCGATCAATCGCTGCAAACGCTTGCCGATCAGAACAGGCCGTTCAGCGCGAAAACCGAGGGTGCGGAGAAGGGCGATCGCGTCACGATGGCGTTCCAGGGCACCATAAACGGCGAAGCGTTCCAGGGCGGTTCCGGCGAAGACGTGCCGATGGTGCTTGGCTCGGGTCAGTTCATTCCGGGCTTTGAGGACCAGCTGATCGGCATCAAGGCGGGCGAAAGCCGGACCTTCGACATCAAGTTTCCGGAAAGCTATCCCGCACCCGCCGTTGCCGGCAAAGACGCCACCTTTGCGGTGACGGCGAATGACGGTGGAAGCGCCGGGCGAGATGACGCCCGATGACGAGTTCGCGAAGACCCTTGGGATGGAATCGCTTGCCAAGCTGCGCGATGCGTTGCGCGACCGCATCGAGCGCGAGCACGCGTCCGCGTCGCGGCAGAAGATCAAGCGCGCGCTTGCTCGACCAGCTCGACGAACTCCACAAGTTCGAGCCGCCGCCGACGCTGGTCGAAGAGGAATTCAATAACGTCTGGTCGTCGGTCGAAAACGACCTCAAGCAGCAGGGCCGCACCTTCGCCGATGAGGGCACCACCGAGGAGAAGGCCCGCGCCGAATATCGTGGCATTGCCGAACGGCGGGTACGGCTCGGCCTGGTGATCGCCGAGATCGGCGAGAAGAACAATATCAAGGTGACGGACGACCAGCTGACCCAGGCGATCGCGTCACAGGCCAGGATGATGCCCGGCCAGGAGCAGCGGGTGTGGGACTATTACCGCAATAATCCCAATGCGCTTGCGTCGTTGCGCGCGCCGATGTTCGAAGACAAGGTGGTCGATTTCCTGCTCGAACTTGCCGACGTGACGGAAAAGCAGGTTTCGCGGGAAGAATTGTTCAAGGAAGACGACGAAAGCTGAGAGCCGGGAGCGAGGCGCCGCGGGCTCTCGCCTCTTGTGGCGCGTCTTTGCGCACATATCTCCCTGCGCTGCGTAGGTGAGTGGCGCAATTCGATCGATAGGGCAGGCTGAGTACGCGCCGGCGTCCACACGTCGGCTTCGACAAGCCGACCAACTCAAGCCACAGTGGGGCCGGCTCGTTCCCGCGACGCAAGTGAGCCAAATTGGGTGGGTAATGCGCGATCCGACTGAGACTTACATGAACTATCTCGTTCCCATGGTGGTCGAGCAGACCAACCGCGGCGAGCGCTCCTATGACATCTATTCGCGGCTGCTCAAGGAGCGGATCATCTTCATCACCGGCCCGATCGAAGACGGGATGGCCTCGCTGGTGGTCGCCCAATTGCTGTTTCTCGAGGCGGAAAATCCCAAAAAGGAAGTCTCGATGTACATCAATTCGCCGGGCGGGATGGCGACCTCGGGGCTGGCGATTTACGACACGATGCAGTTCATCCGGCCGGCGGTGTCGACCCTTTGCACGGGCCAGGCGGCTTCAATGGGGTCGCTGCTGCTCGCCGCCGGCGCCAAGGACGCTGCGTTTTGCGCTGCCGAATGCCCGCATCATGGTGCACCAGCCGTCCGGCGGGTTCCAAGGCCAGGCGACCGACATCATGCTTCATGCCGAGGAAATCCTGAACATGAAGCGACGTTTGAACGAAATCTACGTTAAGCACACGGGTCAACCGCTGAAGAAGGATCGAGGATGCCCTGGAACGGGACACGTTCCTGTCCGCGGAAATGGCCAAGGATTTTGGCCTGATCGACAAGGTGATCCAAAAGCGGCCAGAGGAACCGGGCCTGAAATCCGAGCCCATCCTGAAGGGGGTGAGCTAGGAAGCCGCGGTTCCAAACGCCATGAAATGGGCCGATTTGTCGGCGCAAAGCGGGGTCCCCGAGCTCGGGTCAAGCGTTTTGGCGCCGGTGTGATCCGGAAAACACAGTGGTACAAAGTCGCGTTATCGTTAATGGATTCTTGGTTGGCACGCCGCTAGCATGTCCGCTTTAGGTCGAGGGCTTGGGGATGGATGGTGCTACGAAATTTTAGCGCAGTGCTTCGTAAACTGGTCCGTTGAAGTGCTGCGCTGGCGAACACGGAGAATGGAATGAGCAAGGTTGGCGGCGGCAACTCCAAGAATACGCTCTATTGCTCGTTCTGCGGCAAAAGCCAGCACGAGGTGCGCAAGCTCATCGCCGGGCCGACCGTTTTCATCTGCGACGAGTGCGTCGAGCTGTGCATGGACATCATTCGCGAGGAGAACAAGTCCTCGCTGGTGAAGTCGCGCGACGGCATTCCGACGCCGCGGGAAATCCGCAAGGTTCTCGACGACTACGTCATCGGCCAGGACCACGCCAAGAAGGTGCTCTCGGTCGCGGTTCACAACCATTACAAGCGGCTCAATCATCAGAGCAAGCACAACGACGTTGAGCTTGCGAAATCGAACATTCTACTGATTGGCCCGACCGGCTCCGGCAAGACGCTGTTGGCGCAGACCCTGGCGCGCATTCTCGATGTGCCGTTCACGATGGCCGATGCGACCACGTTGACGGAGGCCGGCTATGTCGGCGAAGACGTCGAAAACATCATTCTGAAGCTGTTGCAATCGGCCGACTACAATGTCGAGCGCGCGCAACGCGGCATCGTCTATATCGACGAAATCGACAAGATTTCCCGGAAATCCGACAATCCCTCGATTACCCGCGACGTGTCGGGCGAGGGCGTGCAGCAAGCGCTGCTCAAGATCATGGAAGGTACCGTCGCGAGCGTTCCGCCGCAGGGCGGCCGCAAGCACCCGCAGCAGGAGTTCCTGCAGGTCGATACCACCAATATTCTGTTCGTCTGCGGCGGCGCCTTCGCCGGCCTGGAAAAGATCATATCGTCGCGTGGCCGGTCCACCTCGATCGGTTTCGGAGCCCGGGTGGCGGCGCCGGAGGATCGCAAGCAAGGCGAAATCTTCCGCGAGGTCGAGCCTGAAGATTTGCTGAAATACGGTCTGATCCCGGAATTCGTCGGCCGCTTGCCGGTCGTCGCGACGCTGGAAGACCTCGACGAGCCTTCGCTCAAGCGCATTCTCACCGAGCCGAAGAATGCGCTGGTGAAGCAGTACCAGCGCATGTTCGAGATGGAGACGGTGGATCTGACGCTTGCCGACGAGGCGCTTTCCGCGATCGCGCGTAAGGCGATCGATCGCAAGACCGGCGCGCGGGGCCTGCGTTCGATCATGGAGAGCATTCTGCTCGACACCATGTTCGACCTGCCGAGCCTCGAAGGTGTCGAAGAAGTCGTGATCTCGCGAGAAGTCGTCGAAGGCGCGGCAAGGCCGCTTTACATCTATGCTGACCGCTCCGATCGGGCCGGCGAGACCGGCGGGGCGAGTGCCTGACGGGTGGCGGGAACTCGCACCCACGATTCGGTGTGCGCCCCTTCACTGCGCTCCGGCAGCGCGTCGATTTCTGCGAAAAATGCGGCTTTCTTGACACGCCTGCAGCGCAACGCCACCTATAGTGTGCAGTCCATCGTGACAGCGCATTCCGCGGGCCGCGATGGAAGTGCACAACAATAAGGAAGTGGGGCCATGACAAGCGCCGCCAAACCCAAGCCGACCCTGACAACTGGTGAAAGCCGGGCCTATCCGGTCCTGCCGCTGCGGGATATCGTGGTTTTCCCGCATATGATCGTTCCGCTTTTCGTCGGCCGTGAAAAGTCCATCAAGGCGCTCGAAGAGGTGATGCGTTCGGATACGTTCATTCTGCTCGCGACGCAGAAGAACGCCTCCGACGACGATCCGGCGACGGATGCGATTTTCAGTGTCGGCACGCTGGCGAGCGTGCTGCAATTGCTCAAGCTGCCCGACGGCACCGTGAAGGTGCTGGTCGAAGGCGCCGCGCGCGCGCAGGTCAAGCAATACACCGACCGCGAAGAATATTTCGAGGCCGAGGCGATCGTGATCGGGGATTCGTCCGGCGATCAGGTCGAGGCCGAAGCGCTGGCGCGCTCGGTCGTCAACGAATTCGAAGGCTATGTGAAGCTCAACAAGAAAGTGTCGCCGGAAGTCGTCGGCGTGGTGCAGCAGATCGACGACTACGCCAAGCTCGCCGATACGGTTGCTTCGCATCTCGCGGTCAAGATTCCCGACAAGCAGTTGATCCTGGAAACGCCAAGCGTCACCGAGCGGCTGGAGAAGGTGCTCGGCCTGATGGAGAGCGAAATCTCGGTGCTGCAGGTCGAGAAGCGCATCCGCACGCGCGTCAAGCGCCAGATGGAGAAGACGCAGCGCGAGTACTATCTCAACGAGCAGATGAAGGCGATTCAGAAGGAGCTGGGCGACGAGGACGGCAAGGACGAACTCGCCGAGATCGAAGAGAAAATCAAGCGCACCAAGCTATCGAAGGAAGCGCGCGAGAAAGCTCAGCACGAGATCAAGAAGCTCCGGCAGATGTCGCCGATGTCGGCGGAAGCCACCGTCGTGCGCAACTACCTCGACTGGCTGTTGTCGATTCCGTGGAACAAGAAATCCAAGATCAAGAAGGATCTGGCGCTCGCCGAGCAAATTCTCGATGCCGATCACTTCGGCCTGGAAAAGGTCAAGGAACGCATCGTCGAATACCTGGCGGTGCAGCAGCGCGCCAACAAGCTGACCGGGCCCATTCTGTGTCTGGTCGGTCCCCCGGGCGTGGGTAAAACGTCGCTCGGCAAATCGATCGCGAAAGCGACCGGACGGGAATTCGTACGCGTCTCGCTCGGCGGGGTACGCGACGAAGCGGAGATTCGCGGCCATCGGCGGACCTATATCGGCTCGATGCCCGGCAAGATCATCCAGTCGATGCGCAAGGCAAAAACCTCCAATCCTCTGTTCTTGCTCGACGAGGTCGACAAGATGGGCGCCGATTTTCGCGGCGATCCGTCGTCGGCCTTGCTCGAAGTCCTCGATCCCGAGCAGAACCACGCCTTCAACGACCACTATCTGGAAGTCGATTACGATCTCTCCAACGTGATGTTCATCACCACGGCGAATACGCTCAATATTCCGCCGCCGCTGATGGATCGCATGGAGATCATCCGGATCGCTGGCTACACCGAAGACGAGAAGGTCGAGATCGCGCGCAAGCACCTGATCCCGCACGCCGTCGTCAAACACGGTCTCGAAGCGAAGGAATGGTCGGTCGACGACGAAGCCTTGCTGACGATCATTCGTCGCTACACCCGCGAGGCGGGCGTGCGCAATCTCGAGCGCGAGCTTTCGACGCTGATCCGCAAGGCGGTGAAGGAACTCACGATCTCGAAAAAGGAATCGGTGGCGGTCACCGACAAGACGCTTCCCGATTACCTCGGCGTGCCGAAATTTCGCTACGGCGAGGTTGAGGACGTCGATCAGATCGGCGTGGTCACCGGTCTTGCTTGGACCGATGTCGGCGGCGAGTTGCTCACCATCGAAGCGGCCATGATGCCCGGCAAAGGCAAGATGACCGTGACCGGCAATCTGCGCGACGTGATGAAGGAATCGATTTCGGCCGCGGCGTCTTATGTGCGCATGCGGGCGGTCGCCTTCGGCATCGAGCCGCCGGCCTTCGACAAGCGCGACATCCACGTGCACGTGCCGGAAGGGGCGACGCCGAAGGATGGGCCGTCCGCGGGCGTCGCCATGGTCACCGCGATCGTTTCGGTGATGACCGGCATTGCGGTGCACCGCGACGTGGCGATGACCGGCGAGATCACGCTGCGGGGGAGGGTGCTGCCGATCGGCGGCCTCAAGGAGAAGCTCCTTGCGGCGCATCGCGGCGGCATCAAGACGGTGCTGATCCCCGAAGAGAACGCTAAGGATCTGGTCGAGATCAACGACAGCATCAAGAGCGGGCTCGATATCATTCCGGTGTCGCGCATGGACGAAGTGCTGGCGCGCGCTCTGGTGCGCAAGCCGGTAGCGATCGTTTGGGACGAAGCGGCGGCGAAACCCGTCGATGTCCCCGAGCCGGTCGTGGAGGAAGATTCCTCCGGCCTTACCGCGCACTGAAGGCCGTTCGATATCAGGCGGCGGCGCTCATTGCGGCGCCGCCGTTTTCTTTTTGCGCTAATGCGCTTCCAGTCTCGGTTAGCGATTTCTTAGCCATCTCGGCAGCCCGCTCGCGCGCCGGCCGACGCTGCGGTGTATCTTGCATGCGCTGGCTGGGAGCTCCGATACGATGCAACGCTCTGTTCGTCCTGCGAAGAAGGCTAGGCGCGCCGGAAACCGGCCTGGTCAGGTCGGACTCGTGCTCGCCATCGGGGTATTCCTCGGTCTTGCGGCCTTCGGCACCGACAACTATGTGACCGCCAAAAAGGCGGCGGCAAAAGCCGCGGCGGCCGCGCTCGTGGCAAGCGACCAAGAGATTTACACCGGCTCGATCCTCTACATGCTGGACCGCGGCGACCTTTGCCGCCAACTGCTGTTTGACAATCAAAACGGGCAATTTACCGACAACGGGTATGTCGATTGCGAACGTGCCAGCTATCGGAACCCGAACGAAGACGCCAAGCACTGGTCGGCGGCGCGCGTCCGCGTCATCAGCAGCGGCTTTCGCGAGCGCTCGTAAGTTCCCGACATAATAGTTGCCGACATTATTCAAGCGGTTTTGCCGATACGATATTGGCCGGCGGCACGACTTTCGCTACAGTCATTCCGGGGTCGCGAGTTGGCGCCGCCGGCGCTAGGATAAGACGGCAGGAAGACGTGCTCAAATTCATTCATCCGCTGTTCGGATGCGTTGCGATTGCGGTTGTTACGGCCTCGGTGACCGGCGGCGCTGCCGCCGCGGAAGATTTCCCGCTCACGGGCAATTACACCCAGAATGTCGCCTGCAAGGGCGACGGTTCCGATGCCGTGACCGCCAAGGTCTCGATCTCACCGCAGGAGATCGTCTCCAACGTCGGCGTCTGCACTATCCTCGATACCAAAAAGAACGGCGACAGCTACTTGGCTCATGTCGAATGCAAATTCGCCAGCGGGCCGCTGATGGGCGACATCACCTTTACGCCGAAGCCAGATAACACCATCGAGTTCCTCGATCGCGACAGCACCTATAAAGCGCGGCTCTTTCCTTGTCCGAAATGAGTTCAGGGTCGCTTGCTCGATCAGACATCAGCGGAGGTAAGGCATGAGTTATTATCAAGGCCTCGAGGCCGAAACGGTCGCGTTTCGCGGCCACAACGGCGATACCGGCGAGGCCTATTACGCACGCCCGACGCGGATCGGAAAATTTCCCGGCGTCGTCGTCATCCACCATTTGCCGGGCTGGGACGAATGGATCATGGAGGTGGTGCGAAAGTTTGCTCACCATGGCTATGCGGCGATTTCGCATCACCTCTATTTCCGCGAAGGCTCCGACGCGCCCGACGACATCGGCGCACGCGTCCGCGCCGCAGGCGGCGTTGCCGATGCCCAGGTTGTGGGCGACACCGCCGGCGCCATGGCGTTTTTGCGCGACCGGCCCAATTCGAACGGCAAGATCGGCGTGATTGGCTTTTGCTCCGGCGGGAGGCACGCTTATCTCACCGCCTGCACGCTCTCCGGGATCGATGCTGTGGTCGATTGCTGGGGCGGCAATGTCATCGTCGACAATCCAAAGGATTTGAACGCGAAGCGCCCGGTCGCGCCGATCGATCTTACCGAGAAGCTGAACTCGCCGCTGCTCGGTATTTTCGGCAATGACGACGCCAATCCGACTGCCGACCAGGTCAACCGCACCGAGGCGGTGCTAAAGCGGCTCGGCAAGAATTACGAATTTCACCGGTATGACGGGGCAGGGCACGCCTTCTTCAACACCATGCGCGACGCCTACCGGCCCGAGCAGGCGGCGGACGGCTGGAAGAAGGTCTTCGAGTTTTTCAACCGTCATCTCGCGGCGCTAACGGTCGCGGCAGCCGCTGAATAAAGGAGGCCCGGATGTGCTCTTACATCGTTGAAAAAGCCGCTCTGATCGGCAGCGCCAAAGGCCGCAAAGGGTGGATGCGGATCGATACCGCCAACGTCTATTTCGATCATCCGTATCATTCGACGCTCGATCACGTGCTCGCCATCGATTTTACCAATGAAGGCGAGGGCGGTCGCGATCGCGTCGCTGTGGAACTGAGCGCCGAATCGGCCCGTGCGCTGATTGATCGGATTCAGGCCGCGCTTGCGAACGGCGAAGCGGCTCACGCCGCTCTAACGCCTACGGCTGTCGCCGCGGAGTGAGGATGTTCCCCGGCTAACGGACGCCGCCGGCGTTGACGATCGGTCCAGTGTATTTCTCAAAGCGCGCGCGCAATTCGGCGACCTCCGTCAGGTTGGTGAGAAAGGCGCGATAGTCATTGGCGACCTTGTAGGACAGGATCGGCTGATATCCCGCGGGGGGCGCAACGTCCTTGCGCCCCGACCAGGTGTCGGTCGCGATCTGCTGGGCCGGCTCGAGAAGCCAGGTGAGGAATAGTTTCGCCGCCTCGCTGTGCGGCGCGCCCTTGAAGATGGCTCCCATCAGCGGCCAGATCGGCGTCGCGTCGATTGTCGGGAAATGCGCCTCCACCGGCATGCCCTGCTTTTTCAGGATCGCGGTGAGGTTGTAGATCGAATCGAATGTCACCAGATTTTGGCCGCTGCCGATGCTGCGCTGCTGGCCGAGATGACCCTGGATGAGATTGGGCTTCGTGGCCATGTATTTGTCCATGTAGCCCCAGCCGTATTTCTCGACGATGTGATTGAACACCCACAGCGTTACGTCATCGTCCGCCGGATAGGGGGTGACGACTTTTCCCTGGAATTGAGGTTTTAGAAAATCGAGCGCCGAGTCCGGCACGTCGGAGGCCGCGACTTTCTCGGTGTTGTACATATAGGGCACGGCGTTGACCATGGTCGCCCAATAGGCGCCGTCGGCGTCCTTAAAGCTTCCGTCGATGAGATCGAAGCCGGCTGGCCTGAAATTGACCAGGCGGTCGTCGGCCTTCCAGCGCACGAAATCGGCGATGGTCTGCAGTATTGCGGCGTCGACCTCGAGCTTGCCGGCCGCGATCTGCGCGTCGATCTTTTTGTCGAGGACATTGGAAAAGCCGCCACTGATCGAGATGGCGATGCCCGGATAGCGCTCGTTGAAGATTTTCGCCATCGCCTCCCAAGGCGCGGTCGGGCCGCCTACATAGAGAACGAACGCGCCTTCGCCCTTGGCCTTGGCATAAAGATCGTCGAGCGATTGCGCATTGACGGGATTGGCGGATGCGACGCAGCCCAGCATTGCCGCCATTGCGGCGAGCCTGATCGCGCTAGTCATGGTTGTCCTCCCCGGTATTCTTTATTTTAGGCAGATAGTCGTCCGGGCGGGCCGCGATGGCAAGACCGACACTCTCAATCGTCGCGGCAATGAAATTCCTGTCTTGTCGATCCCCAAGCTCCCTTGCTAACCCATCGGCGGCGCGCTTTTATGCGCCGCCAGACCGTCAAGGGACGACATCCGATGAAAATGCTTGCTTATGTTCTCGGTATTATTTGCGCGATCGCAGCCGTCATGTATTTCACCATGCAGGCCGGTTCGCTGCCGACTTTCATGCCGGGCTATGCCGAAGGCTCCACGCATATCCATCATAGCCATGCGCTTGCAGCCGCGGTCGCCGCTGTCGTGCTGTTCGGCGTCGGCTGGTTTGCCGGCCGGCGCTGAGATGGCTCGTTGATTTCGCGTCGCCGCCGGCCGCCGCTGCATTGGAAAATCGCGGTTTCGGTGCGCAAGCGCTGGCATCGCTTACGGCGGCTGTGGCGGCCTGATCGCCCGCTCGAAGACGTCGATTATTTCGGCGCAAAATTCCGCGTCGCGCCGAACGATGTGATCGGCAATGAACTCATCCTTCGGCGGTTCGAATGGCTGCAAATTCCGGCCATGCTCGAGGCTTGCCGCGAATTGCAGCCGAAAGCTTTCATCGATATCGGCGCCAATTTCGGCCTCTACACCTGCATCATCGGGCGGCAAGGGCTGGCCGAACGGTTGATCGCCTTCGAACCTAATCGCGCGGTGATCGGGCGCTTGCAGGAGCACATCGCGCGAAACGGCGTGGACGGCGTCGAAATCCACCAAACGGCGGTCGGCGCGACGCCTCACAAAGCCGCGCTGTTGCTCGGCGCGCCGGGTTTTGACGCCTTGACCAGTGTAGCCGCTGCGTCTGCCGAAATCGGAGAAATCCAGCCGATGCAATCGATGTCGTGACGCTTGACGACACGCTCTCGTTCGCCGGCGACCCGCTCGTCTTCAAGATCGACGTCGAAGGCTACGAGCTCGAGGTTCTTGCCGGCGCGACGGAAATTTTCGGGCGAAATTACGGCTATGCGCAGATCGAATGTTTTGACGAGGCCCGCGCCAAAACCCTCATCGCGACCATGGCGAAGCTCGGCTGGCGGTGGACCGATCACATCGTTGACGATCTCATATTCCGGCGAACAAAAACCTAGCGGCCGACGCTCACGGTTCGGCGCGCACTTTGTGCGCCACGCGCTCGTCGAAGCGCGCCACGCTGACCACGACGCGCTTATGGGTGCCGCCGCCGATCGGCTCGAATTCATCGCGGGCCTCGACGCGGAAGGTCACGGTGCGGCCTTCGACCTGCACGACCTCGGCGCTCGCGGTAACGCGCAGTCCGATCGGAGTTGCGGCGGTGTGGCCGACATCGAGATGGATGCCGAGGCTTTGGTGGCCGCCGGGCAGAAGGTGCTCGATGGCGGCAAGCGCTGCCGCCTCGATGAGATTGATCATGACCGGCGTCGCCAGAACGGCGATCCGGCCGGAGCCCACAAAGGCCGCGGTATGCTCGGGTCCGACCACGATTTCGGCGGTGCCGGTCAGGCCGGCGGTGACGCGGGACAGGACGGTGCTGACGGGGCTGCTCATGGCGCTTTATAGCGCCGTTTCCCGGAATTTCGACTGCCGATTCCGCAGCTTGCCGATTTGGCGCCCGGCCGGCATGCCGCTACAATGGCGGCCTGACAGTTGGAGGGGACAACCGATGCCTCGTTTAGCTTTGCTGGCCGCCGCGCTGTTTGCCATGCTGCCGAGCGCGCCGTCCTATGCGGTCAGCGCCGCGGACAAGATGGCGACGTGCAAGTTCGGCGCCGACGACCAGAAGCTGCAGGGCGCGGCGCGCGCCGCGTTCATGAAGAAATGCATGGCGAACCGAGACGATCCCCGCGGTCCGGGTCCGGGCGGCGCGGCTGCTGCGCCGCCGCCGAAGCAATAAAAAAAGCCCGGAAGCGGTCGGCAACGGGCGCTGCCATTTTCCAGGGCGGCGCCGCGCGCGAGCTTGCAGGCATGGACCTGCCGCGGCTGCGCACGTTGTTCTTCGAGGACCTCCCGGCCGGCATGACCGAGACGCTCGAGAAGAAGGGACTCATTTTGGAAAAATCCCGCGCGCTGTTGTCCCGCCTCTGCGCGGTCGGCGGCGCGGCGGTGCTCGACGGCGAGGCTTTGGTGAAGGTGCCGAGCCAAAAGGCCGCAAAGGGCAAGCGGCCGATGATACGGCTTTAGGCTATAGTCCAAGTCCTGGAGACACCATGTTCGAACGCGATGAAGTTTTGCAAGAATTGCACGGGCGCCTGAAGGCGGCCGGAGTAAATCCACTCGATGCGAAAGTGCAGACGATCTGCGAAATCGTGAATGCGTTCTATGCCGAAAAGACGCGCGAGGTTCTGGAGAAAATGCAGGCCGTTCTCGCCAAGATAGAGACGTAATCGCGCCAGCCGCGCCGGATTTCGCTGACGGCCCATACGGGCTATCATTGCCCAACACATAAAGGAAAACGCGCTTATGTCCGACACCATGACCGCCCCGGCACTCAACTCCAAGACCACGGATTACGACGTCGAGGACGTCGAATATCTGCGGCACGGCGACAAGCCTTTGTTGGCGCGCGTGTTCAAGCCGCGCGGCGCGGGGCCGTTCCCGGCGCTGGTCGAAGTCCACGGCGGCGCCTGGTGCCTGAGCGATCGTCTCACCGAGCATCTGCGCCACGAATTCATGGCCTCGCACGGCATCGTGTCGATCGCGCTCGATTTCCGCTCCGGCAACGAGGCGCCTTATCCGGCGTCGCTGCAGGACATCAATTACGCGGTGCGCTGGACCAAGGCCCATGCCCGCGAGCTGAAGACACGGGCGGAACTGGTCGCCATTTCGGGCCAGTCGAGCGGCGGCCAACTCGCGATGCTCGCCGCCATGCGCCCGCACGACCCGCGCTATGCGGCGATTGCGCTGCCGGCGGGCTCGCCGGACGTCGATGCCAGCGTGCCGTTCGCGGTCTTGTCCTGGCCGGTGATCAATCCTTTGTCGCGTTATCGCCATGCCAAGCGGACGGCCGCGCAAGCCAATCCACCGGAATGGCCGAAGGGCATCATCGCCCGCCACGACGCCTATTGGCGCAACGAGGCCAATATGGCGGAGGGCAATCCGATGCTGGCGCTCGAGCGCGGCGAGAAAGTCGAATTGCCGCCGGCGATCTGGTTCCAGGCGCGGGGCGACACCGTGCACGACTACAAGGATCCGGAGGGCACTTTCCCCGGCAACGAGCCGCAGCGCTTCGTCGCCAATTACCGCAAGGCCGGCGGCGACATCACGCTCGAATATATCGAGATGGAACGCCACCACGGCCACACGCCGGATCTGTCGCAATGCGGTCCGATGTTTGCCCGCATGGTGGAGTGGGTCGGCGCGCAGATCAAAAAATAGCACGCCGGCGGACGGGCGACGGCTGAACGGGTTTGCGCATAGCGCTATCCGATAACAAGCCGCGCCGGGGAGGAAGCGATGAAGGACCGATCGACAATCGGTGCGGTTGCCGTGGCTGCTGCGGCCGCGTTCGTCGCGGCGCAATGTGTAGAGCCCGCGGCCGCGCAGGATTTTTCCGGCAGTCCGATCCGCATGATTGTCGGCGTCGCCGCCGGCGGTGCCACCGATGTCACGGCGCGGCTGATCGCCCAGCGCTTGAGCGCGAGCCTGAACACCAATGTGTATGTGGAAAACAAGACCGGCGGTGCGTTCGAGCCGGCCTATCGCGAATTGACCAACGGCGCGCCCGACGGCCACACGCTGTTCATGATTTCGGCGGCGATCGTCGTCAACCAGCCGGCGCAAAAGGACTACCCGTTCGACATCCGCACCATGACGGCGGTGACCGAAGTGTCGGAGGGGCCGTTCATCCTGGTCGGCAAGAACGCACTCGGCTTCAAGAATGTCACGGATCTTGTCAGCTACGGCAAAGCTAATCCCGGCAAGCTGACTTTCGGTTCGGGCGGCGGCTCGACGAGTTCGCTGTCGCTCGCCGCCGAACTGCTGCGGATTTCGGCGGGCATCACCATCGTCAACGTGCCGTATAAGGGCGCGGCCGAAGCGCTTAACGATCTGCTCGGCGGCCGGGTCGACGCCATGTTCGATGCCATGCCGGTGCAAGTCGGCCAGGTCAAAGCCGGTAATGTCACGGGCCTGGCGGTGACGAGCGCCGAACGCGCTCAGGCTTTGCCCGACGTGCCGACCATGGCCGAGTCCGGCTTCAAGGATTTTGTCGTGTCGAACTATTTCGGACTGATCGCGCCGCCGCATACGCCGCCCGCCATCGCCAAGAAGCTGCGCGATGAAGTCGCCAAGGCGGTGGCGGCGCCCGATATCGTCGAGCTGTTCGCCAAGCAGGGTATGAGGCCGGTTGCCGGCGAGCCCGCGCAATTCGCCGGTTTGATCGAAGCGGATCTCGCGCGCTGGAGCGCAGTCATCCAAAAAGCCGGCCTCGCGCCGCAATGAGTCTTGCGTCATTGCGAGGAGCGAGGCGACGAAGCAACCCAGTGGTTTTGCGCCGAAGCTGGATTGCTTCGCTGCGCTCGCAATGACGAGAAATGGAGTAAAACCTGAATGACCAATCACTGGACCGATCACTTCGCCGGGAATTTCTCGTGGTCGAACGCCACCATGGTGACCAAGGGCATGGCGCCTTATGGCGTGGTCGCTTTGGGCGAGATCGAGCGGCTCGGCGAGAAGCTTGCGGCGCGGCAGAACGAGCCGGACGCCTGGTGGCAAGAGTGGTGCGCGATGGCAGACCACGTCGCCAAAATGGCTGACGAGGCGGTGGCGCGGGGCCGGCAATTCACCGCTGGCGATTATTACATGCGCGCCGGATATTATTACTACACCGGCGAGCGCATGGTTTATCCGGGCGAACTCAAGACCGATATCTACGGTAAAGCCATCCGCTGTTTCAACGCGGGCTTTGCGCGGCGCTATCCGGATTTCGAGCGGGTCGAAGTGCCCTATGAAGGGGCGTCGCTGCCGGCCTATTTCGTCAAGGCGCGCGGCGCCACGGGCCGGGCGCCGACGGTCGTCGTGTTCGACGGTCTCGACAATTGCAAGGAAATGAGCGCCCTGTTCTGCGGCCTGGAATTTTCGCGCCGCGGCTTCAATACGCTCGCCATCGACGGGCCGGGGCAGGGCGAAACCTTGCGCCTGCGCGGCATCACCAGCCGCTACGACTACGAAGTGCCGGGCACGGCCGCCTATGACTATGTCGCCTCCCGCGGCGATGTCGATCCGCAGAAGGTCGTCATCCTGGGCTACAGCTTTGGCGGCTAT
Source organism: uncultured Alphaproteobacteria bacterium (assembly GCA_963696555.1). Lineage (GTDB taxonomy): Bacteria > Pseudomonadota > Alphaproteobacteria > Rhizobiales > Xanthobacteraceae > BOG-931. The sequence continues at coordinate 73,165 of CAVOKR010000026.1, forward strand.
TGCGTGCCGCGGATTGCCGCCTTCGAGAAACGCTATGCGGGCGGCGTCGCCTTCGGCGCCATGTATTGGGACATGCATGCCTGGCTGTTGCGCACGCAGGAGCAGATGAAAAAAGGCGCGGTGGCGACCTCGCATTTTCAGATCCCCTGGGTGTTCGGCGTGCCGGGCCTGGAATTTTCCGGCGCCATCGAGCGCATGAAAGAATTCACGCTCGCGGGCGTCGCCGAGAAAGTCTCCTGTCCCTTTCTGACGCTGCACGGCGAAAACGACCGCATCATTCCGCCGGGCGAAGCGACACTCCTGCACGCGGCGCTTGGGTCGAAGAACAAGACGCTGAAAATCTTCGACGCCGAGGCGGGCGGCGCCGAGCACTGCCAGGTCGACGACCGCCAGGCCGGCGTCAATTTCATCGCCGATTGGATTACGGAGAACGTGGTGGCGGACGGATAAGCGCCATCGTTCCCGCGGCGCGTTTGCGCCCGAGTTTCGTATTTCGCGCCTGTGGCCCGGATGGAGCCAACGGGTCCGGCCCGAAGTGGCCGGCCCGATGACAGGCTCCGCGCAATCCGGGGACGATCGTGACGCTTCACTGCCGCTCCCGGATTACGCTTCACTCCATCCGGGCTACGAAGAAAGAAAGTGGGAGGCGAAACGCCGACAGACGCGTCGTCCAACCTCCGTGCCATACGGGCACGGCTCGCGCTCAACGGAGCGCGCTCGTCTGTCGGCGTCCCGCCGCGGCACTTACGGCAGCGAGCCAACGCCGCCGCTCAGTTCCAGACGCACTTCCTGGGACCCGGCTAAGAGACGGGCGTTATCCGCCCCCGCCTGTCCCAGTCCAGCGACTTAGTCGCAGACCGGTCGTGATGCCGGCCGGGCGTTTTCCCGGAACCGCCCGGGAGCAGCCTGCAAAGCCGCCCGCGGGAACCGCGCTCGCCCCATGTCCAGGTGTGCCTCGAGAACACGTCCCGATGAGCGAGCAAACGTCATGTATCCAATGCGGTGACAAATGTCAAGCCGGTGTCGCAATAATAGTGACACTGCCGCGGAGTGGCCTCAGCCCGTGGGGCGGCCGCTGAACCAGTGCAGCAGGCAATAGACCAGGGCGGCGACCACGATGCCGGCAATTGCCGCGGTGATGACGGTCTGCAACTCGATCAAGGGCGAGCGCCACAGCATGCCGGCCATCCACAGCACGGCGAAAATGAGTGCGGTCAGGATGCGGTTGGCGCGAGGGCTCATGGCGATGCTCCCGGGGGCAGTGGTGCGTCATGACCGGGCTCGTCCCGGTCATCCCGATAATAAGGCAAGTCCTGCCAGGACTGTCGAGATTGCCGGGTCAAGCCTGGCAATGGCGGGGGTATTAGGCAATGACGAGGGGGGTATTATCGAGAGTCGATAAAGGCGCCCCGCGGTCTCCGACAGAATGTACCGCTGCTCGTGCGGTGGCAAATGGGCGATGGCCCCGCGGATATTCGCCACCAGGGTCGCGTAATCGGTCCAAATCTTTTCGATCGGAAAATTCGAGCCCCAGAGGCAGCGCTCGGCGCCGAACAGCGTGACGGTGTCGCTGACGATCGGCTGAATGTCGGCGAGCGTTGCGCGATGCACGAAGGTGCCGAGCGCCGAGAGTTTTACGAACATGTTGGGGCAAGCGGCGAGTACGCGCATGCCGGCGCGCCAGGCGGCGCGGCCTTGGTCGCTCAAATCCTCCGGCATGCCGGCGTGTTCGAGCACGAAGGTCGTCCCCGGAAAGGCCCGCGCAAGCGCCGCGCCCGCGGCCATCTGCGAGGTGAAGATTTGCAGCTCGAACAACAAGCTCCGCGGCGCAAGCTGCGCGAGGCCCGCCCGCCACGCTTGGTCGGCGATGACATCGGGACGCGGCGCGAAGCGGTATTGCGGATTGTCGTGCCAATGCACCTGCTGGCGCACGCCCTTGAGCCGCGGAAATTTCTGCATGGCGTCGAGACTGGCGGAGAGCGCGGGTGACGCAAGATCGGCGAAACCGACAATGGCATGCGGAAAGCCGTGCGCATCGGCTGTCTCCTGCACCCAGGCGACTTCTTCCACGGCGCGCGCCGGCGCCCAATTGGTCTGCACGTAGACCGAGGCGACGACGCCTGTGTTTTTGATGTCGTCGAGATATTCGGCGATCGGATAATCGCGCCGGATCGCCGCATAGGGCCCAAAGATGCGCGGCACCATCGGCCCGTTCAGCCACGGCTGATCGGCCTGCCGCCAGATGTGATGATGGGCGTCGATGATGTCGGGGAGGGGCATTTCTTACGCTCGTCACCACCGGGCATAGCCGTTCAAAGAACGGCGTCGCTTCGCTCGCCTGCGACCCGGTGGTCCATGGTGAAGCGCGGCTTGGCCGTACTCTATCGGATCGCGTGTCCAAACGTCATGTCAGCATGGATTGCCGGATCAAGTCCGGCAATGACGGAGCTGTGGTCCGCTCACCGCGCCTTCCGATAGGCGAGGAGCGCGTCGCGGAACGCCTCGAACAGCGCGCGGTTGATCGGGTTGCGGCTCGAGTCATGCTCGGCATGCCATTGCACGCCGAGCGCAAAGCCCGGCGCGTCGGCGATGCGGATCGCCTCCATGGTGCCGTCCTCGGCCACGCCTTCGACGACGACGCGCGGGCCGGGCTCCAGAATGCCCTGGCCGTGCAGCGAATTGACCCGGATGCAGTCGGTGCCGAACAGTTTTGCAAACACGCCGCCCGGCGTCAGCCGGACCTCGTGGCGCTCGGCGAAGATGACTTCGGGATCGGGATGGATGTCGCCGTTCGGCAGCCGCACCATGCGGTGGTTCATGCGGCCCGGCAGTTCGCGGATCTCCGGATGCAGCGAGCCGCCAAACGCGACATTCATCTCCTGAAAGCCGCGGCAGATGCCGAACAGCGGCACCCCGCGCGCGACGCAAGTCTCGATCAGCGGCAAAGCGAGCGCGTCGCGCGGCTCGTCATAGGGCTCGTGGCGCGGATCGGCGTCTTGGCCGAAGCGGCTCGGATGCACATTGGCGCGGCCGCCGGTGAGGAGCACGCCGTCGACGACCTCGAGCAGCGCTTCCATATCGGTGAGCTCGGGCGAGCCCGGAAAGATCAGCGGCAGCGCGCCCGCGGTCTCGGCGACCGCGCGCAGATTGCGCTCGCCGACGCGCTGCGCGATGAACTTGCCCTCGACCAGATGCGCTGAGCCGATGACGCCGACGACGGGAAGTTTGGACACCGGGACGTTTCAACTCCGAATCCGCGAGGATTTGGACATATCATCTCTGCCGGGGCGCGGGGAGAGGCCGAAACGCATGGGTGCGCGCCGGCCTCGCAGCCGCTTGCGGCCTCAGCCCGGGGGCGGGTAGTCCGGATATTGCGGCAGATCGTCGTTGATCTCGAACCACGGCGCCTTGCTGGCGACGAAACAGTGCAAGGCCGGCCGCGCCGGCGGATCGTCAAGCACGCCGAGCGCGACCCCGTATTGCGGCGGCCCGTCCGGAAAGGTCTTTGGCGCCTGCCAGTTCGGTCCGGGCTTGTTGATGATCGGCGAGCCGCACTCGCTGCAGAAGCCGCGCAGATAGCCGCGCGGGCTTTCGTAGAATTTGACCAGATGCTCGCCCGAGAGCCAGCGGAAATCGCTCACCGCCACCCGCACCCGGCTGCGAAACGCAGCACCTTGCTGCTTGCGGCATTGCGAGCAATGGCAGTTCAGCGGGTTTTGCAGCGGGCCTGCGATTTCGAAGGTGACGCCGCCGCAAAGGCAGCTGCCGCGAGTGGGGGTCATGGGGGTCTCCGCTTTTTTTGCCCGCCGTCGCGAGGAGCCAACGGGTCCGGCCCAAAGTGGCCGGCCCGATGACAGGCTCCGCGACGAAGCAATCCAGGGCGCCGAAGACTGGATTGCTTCGCTGACGCTCGCAATGACCACTTTCGTCATTGCCGGACCGATCCGGCATTGCATCGCTGCGCTCGAGCCATGCCATGGGCCGCCGGATTTGACGCTGCGCGAGCGCCAGACTAGCTTGGTGTGTATTTCACAATCGCCATTGGAGGTTGCGTCATGGGGACCCTGGTCCGGGCGGCGTTGAAAGTCGGCGCGGTGGCCACCGCGCTATTGTTTCTGTCATTTGCCGGTCCCGCGCCGGGCGCCATGGCGGCCCAATTCTCGGTCGGCGTCATCGAATATAACGCCAAGGCGAGCCAAGGCGGCTGGACCACCGACTACGGCAATGTTCTTGCAAAGCAGATCAAGCTCATCGTCGACAAAATCCGCGACAAATCCAATCCAAGCCCCGTGCAGTTCATCGCGCTCGACCAGGCCGGCATCCATTCGCGAACCTGCACCGCCAAGAACGATTTCCTCATTTCCTGCGCGCTCGAACACAACCAGCTGCCGGGATGGACGACGATCATCAGCGATTGCGATCCCGAACAGATCGAGCTTGCTTATTCGAAAGAATGGAAACTGGTCGCTGCCCCGAACACGACCAATCCTCTGGTCGACGGCTACCACAAGGACGACCCGACGAAATACAGGAGCGTCTGCTGGGCGGAGAAAACAAAGGGCGACAGAGGCCGGCCTTACAACATCGCCTATTTCGAGAACGTCGCCAGCAAGGAGACCGTGCTGTTCGTGATCGTGCACATGCCGCACGGATATCCGGATTGCTCGGGCCCGAACTGCACCTATGGGGGCAAGTATCTTTGGGATATCCCGCAATTCAAAAGCGACGTCCGAACCGTCGTCGGCGCCAATACCGACCTGACCAAGGTGCATCTCATCGCCGCCGGCGACATGAACGATCTCGGCAACGACAACGTTCCGGCGAAATTCGCCTCGATCCTGGGCGACTTCGGCGCCGTCAAGATCAGCCAGCAAATCGCACTGCCGACCTATATCACCTGTTGCGCGAACGACGGTTACACGGCGGGCCTTTACGACAGGTTCGTCACCAACAGCACGGTGCCGCCGGAATATTCGGTGATCGATCCGACTATTTATCCGCTGAACAAGACCCAGCATTTCCCGAACGGCAGGGTCAACAAGGAGCACAAGGCGACCTATGGCGAGGTGATTTTTCCGTAGGTTGCGGGCGGGATCGAGCGCGGCGTAGGGTGGGTAGAGCGAAGCGATAACCCACCATGGCGGGCTCAGCGCCGGGAAGTGACGGGTCCAAGCAGAATTGCGGTTCACCGTTTGACGTAGTATATTTATGCCATGATCCGGTCGTGGCGCAACTCCGTGACCCGCAAGGTCTGGGACGGCGAACGGCCCAACCAGTGCCGCGGGCTCGACTTTGAGGCGGCGATCGACCTGTTGCTGGCGTTGAATGTCGCCAAGGCGCTGAGCGACTCAGTCCGCTCAAGAGCGTCGGGCTGCACAAGCTGAAGGGCGAGCGGAAAAATCAGTGGGCGATGACGTGAATGCACGTTGGCGAATCTGCTTCGAATTCCGCAAGGGCGACGCCTACGAAGTCGAAATCGTCGATTACCACAAGGGATAAAACAATGCCTCCTGCTGCGCACCCGGGCCGTCTGCTGAAGCGAGAATTGACTGCGCGTGAACTGAGCGCCAATCGCCTCGCGCTCGACATCGGCGTGCCGTCCGGCCGCATCACCGATATTCTCAACGGCCGCCGTTCGATCACCGCCGACACGGCTGTCCGCCTCGGCCGCTATTTCGGCAACAGCGCGCAGTTCTGGCTCGACCTGCAAAGCCAGTACGATATCGCGGTGGTCGAGCGCGAGCATGGCGCGGAAATCAGCCGGCGCGTGCGGCCGGCGGATGCGGCGTGAATCGCAGCTGTAGGGGTTAGAGCGACTTGTCCGCCGAAGCTCGATGCAAGCGAAGGCGGAAGCGAAACCCACCGTTGGGCTGGACGGCAACTCAATCTCGTCATTGCCGGACTTGATCCGGCAATCCATGCGGCCGGGGAGTCAGCATGGACCACCGGGTCAAGCCCGGTGGCGACGAATAGTGGTGCGCGCGTCACGCGACCAAGTCGCCGAACTCCGGATGCCTGGCCAAATAGGCGCTCACGAACGGGCAGCGCGGCACCACCTTCAGCCCGCGCGCCCGCGCGATCTCCAGCACGCCTTCGACAAGCTGCGAAGCAAGGCCGCGCCCGCGCGCCTGCCGCGGCGTCTCGGTGTGATCGAGCGACATGACGCCGCCGTTAAGCCGATAATTCATAAACGCCGTGACGCCGCCGGCATCGAGCTCGAAGCGGGAGAGGGCGGTGTTGTCGCGGATCGGGGAGGGCATGGGGATTATGTGGGGGCGGGCGGGGGCGGACCGAAACCCACCGTGGGGCCGTGAGGGCCAATAAATGGGTATCGTTGTGTCCCGCCTCTCCTATGGGTTGATTTCTGCTTCCATTGCAATTCACTCTACTCGGGCCAAACCCGACCTGCTACAAATAACCGGCAGCTCCCCTGCTGCTAAGGGGCGGTGTCATGAACCGGCCGCAAAGAGTTCGTGAAGTATTTGCCGAGTCGAAGCAGACCTTCGGCACGCAACTGCCGGCGGGGGAATTACTTCGACTTGCGATGGCCTTGATTGAGGCCTACCAAAACGTTGACATTGAGCGATACGGTGATTTTGGGTACCCCACACGAGATCCATTTTTTATCTGGGAGGTGGATAAGGCGATGCGTGACGGGGGGTGGCGTGTACTTAATTTCGAAACGAAAACTGGCATGGAACTCACTGACGATTTGCCCGACAATTATTGGGCAGTACATACTCGCATCCAAGGATTAATTGGGCAAACTCAATGGCCGCGAATTGAAACGGTATAGCTCTGGCTGCGAGAGAGCATCTTGCGTCCGGCAAGCCGATCACCCGTCTCGAAGCCATCATTCTCTATGGCGTCGCCAATCTTCCTGACATCATCAAAGAAATGCGTCGTCAAGGATGGGTGGTCAAGTCGAGAACCATCAGTTACGCCGCGGCGATCACTAGGATGAGGGAATATGCCGAGCTTCGGCCACCCAAAAATTTGCCGATCGGCGAAATTCAATTGACGGACTATTGGATAAGTAAATGAACCCTACGAGAACGAAATGAAGGGTAATGTCAAATGATAAAATTGCGCCCCTGGCAGGAGGAGGCACTTCAGAAGTCTCTAGATTGGCTGCTTACTAAAAATATCCGATAGACATTTTTTGATTAATGCCGCGCCCGGTTCTGGGAAGACAATTGCGGCGTGCGCAATCGCAAACGCGTTACTCGCTCGCGATGAAATTGATCGAATTATTGTAATTGCTCCTCGTTCCGAAGTAGTGAACCAGTGGGCCAACGATTTCAGTACGAGGTCACCCGTCGCGCGATGATGAAAGTCACTGCTACGGATGGCGGCATCAGTGCTCTTGGCATTGATGTTTGTGCGACGTGGGCTGCTATCCAAGGTCTTTCAATCGAGCTCCAAAAGATTTGCCAAAACTCAAAAGTTCTCCTGATCTGCGACGAGCACCATCACGCTGCCATTCAGGCTGCATGGGGATCAAACGCGGATAGTGCGTTCGTCGACGCCAAATTTGTCCTAGTCTTGACAGGAACACCCATTCGATCGGACGGGAAGCGGTCAGTGTGGCTTGCTTACGATGACGAGGGCGCCATAGCTCATCCCGAAGACGGCACGTACACTCTGACGTATGGGAACGCTGTTGATTTGGAATATTGCCGACCCGTCACGTTCCATCGACACGAGGGTCGTTTCAATGTTGATTTAGAGGATGGCGAAGTCATCAACGTGTCGAGCAAACAGCCCGCACAATTGTCTCCGGAGTTGAAGAGGGTGCCGGGCCTACAGACGGCCCTAAATTTTTACAGACTTGCCTGCACGCCCCAGTTCGAAAAGGATGGCAAAAAGCCTCTAATATCTGGGTATCAGGCGACGATGCTAGACTACGCGTCGCAAAAGCTGACGGATTTGCGTGATCGGATGCCCGACGCTGGCGGGCTAGTTATCGCTCCGTCGATTGAAATCGCAAATTACTTTGTAGAATTGATCAAAATGATGGAGGGCGAAGACTCCCATCCTCGTCCACAGCCAGTTACAAAATGCAGATAGCAAGATCGACGCATTTCGAAAATCGAATAAGCGCTGGCTCGTTTCTGTGGCAATGGTTTCGGAGGGTGTGGACATCCCTCGGCTTCGCGTTCTCGTTTACCTATCATCGGGTCTAACGGAACTCTTATTTCGGCAAGCTATTGGTCGCATCGTGCGAACGTACGGGCCGGATGACGACACGTACGCCTACGTTGTCATGCCTTCTTTTGAAATTTTGGAGGCTTTTGCGCGCAAGGTCGAGGATGAAATGTCTGCTACGGCTCGAATTGAACCTAGCGCACCAAAAACGAAGCGTTGCCCAGTATGTCATACTGAGTGCGAGCGGTCGGCAACCGTATGCGAGAATTGTGAACACGAGTTTCCGAAGAAACCGACGAGAACGAAGCAGTGTCCAGCCTGCCATGCGGATAATCCGTTGTCCGCAAAAAAGTGCCTTCAGTGCGGGCACTCATTCGTAGCAGAGTTTCATTTGACGCTAGAAGATGCTTTACGAGCTGGCGTGATCGTTCGTGGCATGGACATCGACGAAGTCGAAGCTCGCGAAGGCGAAAGTATTGCGGTCGACGTGAGAGAAAAGATTTTAAAAAGTGGTGATGAAAAGCTTCTGCGAATGTTGCGGGCATTGCCCGAGCAGAGCTGGGCCCGGCTCAGAAATATTCTGGATAGCTAGCTCAAATCTGTCGCCTCAACCGGCATTTTCCTCAAGCGATGCTCACCCGAGTCGGGAGAGCACCGAGCTTGCTACCAAATTGACGTCGCCTGCCCTACGTCTCCCTTGACCTCTTCCTAAACTCCGCAATCGCCCGCCCGGCAATACGGCCGAGCTTCGCCGCCGCCGGTTCCGGCGGTTTCGGCGGGCCCATGCCGGATTCGAATTCGGCGAACCAGAGGCGCAAGCGGGCGAGGTCCTCGGGCGCGAGTTTCAGGATGGCTTCTTCGATGTCTTCGACCTTCATGGGCGGAGGATAGCAAGTAGCCCGGATGGAGCGAAGCGCAATCCGGGGTGGCCGGTGAAGCGTAGAGATCGTTCCCGGATTTCGCTGCGCTCCATCCGGGCTACGGTTGTCCGTTGCGGCAAAGACAGGCCCTCATCCGGCTCGCTTTGCTTGCCACCTTCTCCCGCAAGCGGGAGAAGGGTGTGCTCACAGCCCCGCGAGATATTTGGCGATGGCGTGGCGCTCGTCCTGGGTCAGCGCTTTCATGAAGCCGGGCATGTCGAGATTGTTGGTGCGCACGCCGTTGGCGAAGTCGTCCATGGTCTTGGCGAGATAGGCATAGTTCAACCCGGCGAGCCGCGGGCCCTGGGCGCCGCCGAGGAAGCCCGGCTGGTGGCAGGCCTGGCATTGCTCGAGCTTGTCGGTGATGGAGGGGTCGGGGCCGGCGGAGGAGGGCTGCCCGAAGGGCCAGGGCTTGGCGGCAAAGTAGGCGCCGATCGGGCGGGTGTCTTCCTGCGCGATGCCGTGGGCGACGGCCGCCATCAGGGCGCTGTAGCGGTCGCCGGCGCGGTAATCGTGGATTTCCTTGACCAGGTAATTCTGCTGCTGGCCCCAGATCACCGGGATTTCGGGGCCGACCGGCACGCCGTTCGTGCCATGGCACAAGCCGCAGACCCCGACCTTGGCCTCGATATCGTCGGCCGCGGCCGGCAAAGCCGCGCCCGCGATCACGACGGCGGCGGCGAAAATAATCGACAAGCGACGTGCGAACATGCCCTCAGTCCTCCCGGTACTTTATTGTCGTTTATGGTTTTAACGGGCCGCAGGGTAATGCGGTACGGAGCGCGCGTCGAGGCCGTTGCGGGCAATGTCGCCGAACCGTTCAGCGATTATTTCGCATCGCGCTCGCGGAGGGCATTTCGCATCTCCTCGCCAACGATGCGCGGCAAGGCTTTGGCGAGCGAGTCCACCTTCTGATCGAGACCGTCGACCTTGCGGGCCAAGCCCTTGAGGTCGATGCCGTCAAGCTTCTCTTCGACGCGATCGAGCCTGGTCTTGATGGCGGCGAGGTCGTCGCCGTTGCGGCGGGTCTGCTCGAGGATGTGACGCGTGACCATTTTCTCACCCTCGACCTCGCGTTCGAGCGTCCGGAATTCTTCTCGGGTTACATCGGCGGTCACTGGACAGTCCCTCTCTCGCCAGGGGCAGTTTAGCACGATTCAACCGTCGATCTAGCCGAGCGCAACCCCGCCCTGGCGCTTTGCGCCGACCCTCCCCCTGCAGGAGAGGGTGAAACGAAATTCATTCCGCCGCCTCGACGCGCCGCTTCTTGCCGCGATCGACGCCGCGGCGCGCCAGTACCGGCTTGAGGAAGGCGCCGGTGTAGCTGCGCTTTTCGCGCGCGATGTCTTCGGGCGTGCCGGCCGCGACGATCTCGCCGCCGCCGTCGCCGCCCTCAGGGCCGAGGTCGATGACCCAGTCGGCGGTTTTGATGACTTCGAGATTGTGCTCGATGACGACGACCGAATTGCCGGTCTCGACCAACTCGTGGAGCACTTCGAGGAGCTTTGCCACGTCGTGGAAATGCAGGCCCGTGGTGGGCTCGTCCAAAATATAGAGCGTGCGGCCGGTGGCGCGCTTGGCCAATTCCTTGGCGAGTTTGACGCGTTGCGCTTCGCCGCCCGACAGCGTCGTCGCCTGCTGGCCGACATGGATGTAGTCGAGGCCGACGCGGTGCAGCAGCGCCAAAGGCTCGCGCACCCGCGGCACAGCCTTGAAGAAATCGAGCGCCTCCTCGACCGTCATGTCGAGCACGTCGGCGATCGACTTGCCCTTGAACAGCACGTCGAGGGTTTCGCGGTTGTAGCGCTTGCCCTTGCAGACATCGCAGGTGACGTAGACGTCGGGCAAAAAGTGCATCTCGATCTTGATGACGCCGTCGCCCTGGCAGGCCTCGCAGCGGCCGCCTTTGACATTGAACGAGAAGCGGCCGGGCTCGTAGCCGCGGGCGCGGCTTTCCGGCAGCGCCGCGAACCATTCGCGGATCGGCGTGAAGGCGCCCGTATAGGTCGCGGGGTTCGAGCGCGGCGTGCGGCCGATCGGCGACTGGTCGATGTCGATGATCTTGTCGAGATGCTCGACGCCTTCGATGCGGTCGTGCGGGGCAGGGGCCTCGCTTGCATTGTTCAGCCGCCGCGCCAGCGCCTTGTAGAGCGTGTCGATGAGCAACGTCGACTTGCCGCCGCCCGACACGCCGGTGACGCAGGTGAAGAGACCCAGCGGGATTTCGGCGGTGATGTTTTTCAGATTGTTGCCGCGGGCGCCGACGATTTTCAGGGTGCGGGCCGGATTGCGGGCGCGGCGCTCCTCGATCGGCACCATCAGCTCGCCGGAGAGATATTTGCCGGTCCAGGAATTTTCCGCGGCGACGAGGTCGGCGAGCTGGCCTTGCGCCACCACATGGCCGCCATGGATGCCGGCACCGGGGCCGATGTCGAACACATAATCGGCGGTGCGGATGGCGTCCTCGTCGTGCTCGACCACGATCACGGTATTGCCGAGGTCGCGCAGCCTTTTCAGCGTTTCGAGAAGCCGCGCATTGTCGCGCTGGTGCAGCCCGATCGAGGGCTCGTCGAGCACATAGAGCACGCCGGTGAGGCCGGAGCCGATCTGCGAGGCCAAGCGGATGCGCTGGCTCTCGCCGCCCGACAGCGTGCCGGAGGCGCGGGCGAGGGTGAGATATTCAAGCCCGACATCGACCAAAAAGCGCAGCCGGTCGCGGATTTCCTTGAGCACGCGGACGGCGATTTCGTTCTGTTTGGAGGTCAGCCGCTGGGGTAGCTCAGTGAACCATTCGGCTGCGCCTTTGACCGACATTTCGGAAACTTCGCCGATGTGCAGCCCGCCGATCTTGACGCATAGCGCCTCGGGCTTGAGCCGATAGCCGTGGCAGGCTTCGCAGGGCACGTCGGTGAAATAGCGCGCGAGCTCTTCGCGCGCCCAGTCGCTCTCGGTTTCCTTGAAGCGCCGCTCGAGATTGGTGACGATGCCTTCGAAGGCGCGCTTGGTTTCGTAGGCGCGGATGCCGTCGTCGTAGGAGAAACGGATCTCGGTCTCGCCGGAGCCGTGCAGGATGGCGTCCTGCGTCTTCTTCGGCAAATCCTTCCATTTGGTGTCGAGGGTGAATTTGTAATGCTTGCCGAGCGCCGACAGCGTCTGGGTGTAATAGGGCGACGACGATTTCGCCCAGGGCGCGATGGCGCCTTTGCGCAGGGTGCGGTCCTTGTCCGGAATGACGAGGTCGGCGTCGATGTGCTGCTCGACGCCGAGCCCGCCGCATTTCGGGCAGGCGCCGAACGGATTGTTGAACGAGAACAGCCGCGGCTCGATCTCCGGAATGGTGAAGCCGGACACCGGGCAGGCGAATTTTTCCGAGAAGGTGAGGCGCTCCGGCCCGCTCTTGTCGTGGATTTTCGCGACCTTCTTCTCAGTGCCTGACTTGCCCTCACCCGCCGCGCGGAGCTTGTCATCGGGCGGCGCTTCGCGCCGACCCGTTCGGCGCGACTCCCTCTCCCGCTTGCGGGAGAGGGTTGGGGTGAGGGTCCGCGAGCTCCGCGACCGCCAAGCCGTCGGCGAGCTTCAGCGCTTGTTCGAGCGAGTCCGCGAGCCGGGCCGCAATATCCGGCCGCACCACGATGCGGTCGACCACGACGTCGATGTCGTGGGTGAATTTCTTGTCGAGCGCGGGTGCTTCGGCGATCTCGTAGAACTTGCCGTCGATTTTGACGCGCTGGTAGCCCTTCTTCATGAACTCGGCGAGTTCCTTGCGGTACTCGCCCTTCCTGCCGCGCACCACGGGCGCGAGCAGATAAAGCCGCGTGCCCTCCGGCAGCGCCATGATGCGGTCGACCATCTGCGAGACGGTCTGGCTCTCGATCGGCAGGCCCGTCGCGGGCGAATAGGGCACGCCGACGCGGGCCCACAAGAGCCGCATATAGTCGTAAATCTCGGTGACGGTGCCGACGGTCGAGCGCGGATTGCGCGACGTGGTCTTCTGCTCGATGGAAATGGCCGGCGACAGCCCGTCGATCTGGTCGACGTCCGGCTTCTGCATCATTTCCAGGAACTGCCGCGCATAGGCCGACAGGCTTTCGACATAGCGGCGCTGGCCCTCGGCATAGATGGTGTCGAAGGCGAGCGAGGATTTGCCGGAGCCGGACAGGCCGGTGAAAACCACAAGCCGGTCCCGCGGAATGTCGAGGTCGACGTTTTTGAGATTGTGCTCGCGCGCGCCCCGGATCGAGATCACGCGGGTGCTATCAGGTTTCTTGCCGGCAGGATGGGGAACGGGAGGCTCGCTCATTGCCTAGCGAACGTAGTAAGAACGCGGGCTTTTTTCCAGGGCGCGCGGGACATATTCCCGGAAATCAGTGCCCCCAATTGAAGCGGTAGTTCAGCCCGAATTCGAGGACGTGCAGGTAGGATCGGATCGACACCGGCGTGGTCGCGAAATTGTAGTTCTTGGTGCCGAAATCGTAGAAGTCATATTCGAGCTTGGCCGAAAAGCTCTCGGTCAGGCCGTATTCGACGCCGAAGCCGCCGGTGAAGCCCGTGCGTGTGTCCTTGATTTCCTGCGTGCCTGTGGTGCCGGCGAGGAGCGTGTCTTGCGTATAGTGCACCTGCATGGAGCCCACGCCGGCCTTCACATAGGGCAGCACCGCATTGAAGGCGTAGCCAATCCGCCCGGTGACGGCGCCGAAATCCACCGGCGCTGACGTCATGCGCAGCGTATTCGGGAACGTGGTGAGGCCTGTGGCCGAGGCGCTCAGGGGGGTCGCCGATAATGAAGCTTCGGCGCCTACCACCCACGAGGCGAACTGGTAGTTGAGCCCGACTTGTCCACCGCCCTCGAAGCCGGCCTGCGTATTGTCGATCGCGCTGGAGAGGTTGGTGGCGGGCACTGTCGTCGAGGCGCCGTTCTGGGTATTTGTGTCCGCCAACAAGTCGGCCCCGAGATGGCCGCCAATGTAAAAGCCGGTCCAGTCGTAGAGCGCGGGCGCGTAGGCGGGTGGGTAATAGCCGGGCGCGGGCGCCGGCAGGTCTGCGGCATGCGCCGGCGCCGCAGCAAAGCTTGCCGCAATGGCCAGCATGCCAAGCGTCGCTACGCCCGGACCAAGACGCTTCATAAGGCACCCGCAAACGATCATTCGCGGGGCAGAGTACAATGCCTTGGCCCGGTTCTGGATAGTGCAAAAAAACAACAATCCAGGGGAATCCGCCCGGTTTCCGCCGAATGCCCCCCTTTTGCGGCGGCACATCCACTCCGCGTTTGCGGGGGCCTGGCTTCGAAATTGAGGCCGCAGCGGCCTAAAAACAGCTGCGGGGCCCGAGGGCCCCGCGTTCGGTTCGAAATTCGCGCCGGTTCAGCGAAATTTGTAGTCGACGCCGACCCGGATCAGGCTGGTCGAGGATTTGATGGTGTCGTTCGCGGAGACGGGGGCGCCGGAGTCAAGTCCGCAATTGCCCGGCGTGTTGCACGTGGCGTTTTGCAAATCGACGAAGAGGTACTCGATCCTCGCCGTCCAGTTGTCGGCCAATGCGGCCTCGATACCGGCACCCGCGGTCCAGCCGGGCTTGGATGTGCTGACAAGATTGCCGGCCACGCCGGTCTCGATGTTGCCGTAAGCGCCGCCCACCGTGCCATAAAACAGCACGCGATTGGCGGCATATCCGACACGGGCGCGCAGCGTGCCTAGCCAAGTCTGCTTCGTCTCGCATTGCGCACCCGCGCCCAAACCCACGGCGCCGCAAAATGCGCTCGAGGTTTTGCCGTCTATTCCCATGAAGTCGAGGTCGCCTTCGACGCCGAAAACAAAAGCATCGGCCTGGACGTTGGCGCCGATCGTGCCGCCAGCGGCGTAGCCTGAAATGTTGAAATTCCCCGTTGATCCGAGACCCGAAAAATTATTCGGGTCGCTCCATTCGCTCTTGCCGAAAGCGTAGCCGCCATTGATGCCGTAATAGACGCCGCCCCAGTTGTAGACGGGAGCCATGACGGGGATATAGGCCGCGGGCGCGCGTGGCGGCGGCGGCGGCTCCGGCAGATCCGCCGCCCATGTTTGTCCAGCCGCAGCAACAACAAATGCGCCAGCAACGAACCAATGTTTCATGTAACGCTCCCAGAGCGAATCTCTATGCACAGGATACACAAGTCGTTTCAAACCGCTCGTGTCATTCGCGCTTGACAATGAGAAAAGAAAAATACGCGTGTTATTTGATTCGGGAATTTTGCAAATCAGCTTTGGCGTCGCGAATTCCAGGTGGAAGCGCGTTCCAAACAAAGAATGCATCGGGGCGTTGTTTGTTCGTGCGGTCGCACGGCTGAGGTTGCCGTATCGGCCATTGGCCGACCGATAACTGCAGTCTTCACGAGCGGGCTGAGCGGCGCGCAAAACGCGTACGGGGCCCGAAGGCCCCGTTTCAGGTCGTATAGCCGAACAAAGTTGTTAGAATTTGTAGTCGACGCCGAGCCGGATCAGGCTGGTCGAAAATTTGACGGTGTCATTTGCAGGGACGACGACGCCCCCGACAAGATCATTTCCGCAATTGCCGGAGGTATTGCAGGTGGCGTTTTGCAAGTCGACGAAGAGGTACTCGACCCTCGCCGTCCAGTGGTCAGCAAACGCGGCTTCGACACCAGCGCCCGCGGTCCAACCGACCTTGGTCGAACTGGTAAAATTACCAGCCACGCCGGTTTCGATGTTGCCAAAAGCACCGCCAGCGGTGCCGTAGAATAGCACCCGATCCACCGCATAGCCGAAGCGCGCACGCAGCGTGCTCAACCATGTCTGCTTCGTCTCGCACTCTGCGGCGCCAAGGCCGACGGCGGCGCAAAATGGGCTCGAGCTTTTGCCGTCGATCCCCATCGCATCGAAATCGCCTTCGGCGCCGAGGACGAACGCATCGAATTGGAAATTGGCGCCGACCGTGCCGCCCGCGGCAAAGCCGGATATATTGAAACTCCCGGTCGAACCGAGACCGGAAAAATTATTCGGGTCGGTCCATGTGCTCTTGCCGAACCCGTAACCGCCGTTGACGCCAAAATATATCCCGGACCAGTTGTAGACCGGTGCAACCATCGGGACGTAGGTGGCCGGCGCGCGCGGCGGTGCCGCGGGTTCCGGCAAATCGGCCGCGAGAGCCTGTCCAACGACGCCAGGCACCATGCCGATAAAGCCCAACGCTGCAGCTATTAAAATGCGCCTCATGCGGCACCCCACTACGTTACGCTCGACCCTGATTTTGTTCAGTTATTTCGAGACAATCCCTGCCGCCTTCCCGTCCCGATAACTAGCTGATCGGCGGCAAAAAGGATGTCACCGCAAAGCAACAACCGGCAACTTTTGGCGGCAAGTTGATCGGAGCCTAATCGCTAACCTTCCCCACGCCGGATAGCGGCCCCATTATAGACCGGATTTCGCCGTGCGGAATGACAAATCTGGCCGAACCGATGCCCGAAGTCTTGCTTTTGGTTAACCGTGCGATTAGAACAAATATAGAACATCCACCGAGGCGCCTTGATGACTCCGGTTGCGCGTGTGGATAACGCCTATGAAGCTCGTGGTCTCCTTGCGGGGGCGAGGCGCCGCACTACTAGTGTGGGCGGGCCATCGTTTCATCCGGCACTTATCGCGTCCGCCAGGTGTTCCGTCTGAAGCCGATGTCCGGCTCAGGCGCGTTTCGGGGGTGGCGTTATCCGGCACTGGCATCCTGCGCCGGTGTTCAGTTCGGAGCTTGAAGGTTCGCGCGGTCGCGAACGGGAACACGGGAGCAGGAGCAGACTAGGAGCATTCCATGGCAGGCAGCGTGAACAAGGTCATTCTGGTCGGCAATCTGGGCGCCGACCCTGAAATCCGTCGCACCCAGGACGGCCGGCCGATCGCCAATCTGCGTCTGGCGACGTCGGAATCCTGGAAGGACAAGACGACCGGTGAGCGCAAAGAAAAGACCGAGTGGCACCGCGTCGTCATCTTCAACGAAAATCTGTGCCGGATCGCCGAGCAGTACCTCAAAAAGGGCTCGAAGGTTTTCATCGAAGGCGCTCTGCAGACACGCAAATGGCAGGACCAGTCGGGTCAGGAACGCTATTCGACCGAGGTCGTCTTGCAGGGGTTTCGCGGCGAGCTCACGCTACTCGACAGAGCCGGCGGTTCGAGCGGCGATATGGCGTCGGGCGGCGAAAGCGCCGGCGAGTTCGGTTCGCCCGGGCCGACCCGCAAGGTCGCTGCTGCCGCCTCAGCGTCGCGTGGTGGCGCCGGTGCGGATATGGATGACGAGATCCCGTTCTGATTAACACTGGCGCGGGAAAAGCGTGTGCCCGCTCATTCCCGCGCAAGCGGGACTCCAGGCGACGATATCGAGATTTGTGATCTGGGTCCTCGCTTGCGCGGGGACGAGCGGTTAATGCCTGCCGACCGATGATCGACGCCATCTTCGCCATCAAGTTCGTGCACCTGCTGGGGGCCGGCGTCATGCTCGGCACCTGGCTGTGCGCGGCGTTGTTCATGGTGCTAGGGCATCGCTCCGGCAACACTGCGGTGGTCGCTTTGATCTCGCAATGCGTCGTCACCGCGCAAAAACTCCTCGTGGCCGGGGCCTTCGCACTTCAGGCCGTCAGCGGATTTCCGCTGGCCTGGGCCATCGGGCTGAGCCCGCTCAACGAATTGTGGATCGAGGTTTCGCTCGCGCTATTCGCGGTCGTCGTGGCCTGCTGGATCGCGGCGGTGCGCACCGAGACGCGCATCCGCGATTTGAGCCGGCAGGCCGCGCTCAATGCGGTGCCGCTTCCGGCGGCCTACCAGCGCCTATTCCGGCTCTGGAGCATGCTCGCGCCGCCGATCCTGTTCGGCACGATCGCGATCTATGCGCTGATGATCTGGCAGCCGCGCTGGGAGTAGGGCGGGAGGCCAACCGATACGCAGTGCGTGTTCGCTGGCGGGTGTGAGGCGGATAGTCCTGCCGGACCACGCAGCGGTCGCTGCCAACCCACACCGGACGCTCGGTCACCGCCATTCCTGCAAGGCAAACTGTCATCCAATTGCGATAGGCTCTCCAGGCGCCGTGGAGCAAGCTTACCGCGATGACATCCCAGGACATCGACCAGGATACCGACCAAGATACCACTTTCAATCTCGAACTCAGCCGTCGTCGGCTCCTCGCCGCCGCGGGCCGTGGAGGCGGGGCCGTCATGGCGACGTCCTTTGTCGGAACGGGAACCCGGGACGCCGTCGCGGCTCCCTCAGGCGCACCGCCCGATCCAGTGGCGACGCCTCCGGTCGCCGGGCTCCATCTGCAGTTCGGCGCCGACGCCTCCGCCGAGATGGTGGTGTCCTGGCACACGCTGCAAGGCGTTCGCAATCCGCGTGTCGTGCTCGGGCGGCTCGATGGCAAGTTCGAGCAAACAGTCGAGGCCAAAGCCACCAGTTACACCGATGCAAAGTCCGGCCAGGTCGTCTACGCCTATCATGCGAAGCTCGGTGGGTTGCAGGCCGACGCCACTTATCTGTATGGCGCCATGCACGACGGCGCCGAACCGGAGTTCAGTACGTTCCGCACCGCGCCGCGTGGCCGCTCAGCTTTTACGTTCACGAGCTTTGGCGACCAGGGCACACCGACACTGGGCAAGCCGTTCGTGCCGCCCGCCGGCGTGACGATAGCGAAGCCGCCTTATGTGAACGACAATCTCGGCTCGCCGGCGGCGGGCGATACCACGCTTGGTGTCGAGCGGCTGCAGCCCTTATTCCACCTGTTCAACGGCGATCTCTGTTACGCCAATCTCGCCGAGGACCGGGTGCGAACCTGGTGGGATTTCTGGGAGAACAACAGCCGTAGCGCTCGCAAACGCCCCTGGATGCCTTCGGCCGGCAATCACGAGAATGAACTGGGCAACGGGCCGATCGGATATCAGGCCTATCAGACCTACTTTTCGGTGCCGGAATCGGCTGGCCAGACCGACGTGACGCGCGGGCTTTGGTACGCTTTCACGGCAGGCGCGATGC
Source organism: uncultured Alphaproteobacteria bacterium (assembly GCA_963696555.1). GTDB lineage: Bacteria > Pseudomonadota > Alphaproteobacteria > Rhizobiales > Xanthobacteraceae > BOG-931. The sequence goes on from CAVOKR010000026.1 coordinate 92,228, forward strand.
GCGTGATCAGCATCGCCAACGACGATATTGCCTATCAGGATGGCGGCAACTCCTATGTCCGGGGTTATTCCGCCGGTGCTCAGAAGACCTGGCTGGAAAAAGAATTGGCCGCGGCCCGAACCGATCGTGATGTCGATTGGGTGGTCGTGTGCATGCATCAGGTCGCCATCTCGACGGCTGACCTGTTCAATGGGGCAGATCTCGGCATCCGCGAAGAATGGGTGCCGTTGTTCGACAAATACGGCGTCGATCTCGTGGTGTGCGGGCACGAACACCACTATGAACGCTCGCATCCGATCCGCGGCGCGGAATCGAACGCCACCCTGACGCCGATCCCTGCTGCGACCGCCACCGACGCGATCGACACCAGTAAGGGCACGGTGCACATGGTCATCGGCGGTGGTGGAACCTCCGTCCCGTCGAACCAGCTTTTCTTCAACCCGCCGCAGTGCCGTGTGATCACGGCCGTCGGCGCTCCCGATCCGGCGACGGGCAAGCGGCCACCTGTGTATGTGAAAGAGCATGCACCGTGGTCGGCGGTGCGAAACGCCGCGCATTCCTACGGCTTCGCGGCATTCACTGTCGATCCGGGGACAGATCGCGGCGGCATCACCACGATCAAGGTCACCTATTACGACGTGGTGGGACCGGACGGCCGGTTGGCCCCGTTCGAATCCTTCACGCTGCGCCGCCCCCGCCGCGATTAGAACAATTGCATTCGGCGCTGGCCAACGGCGTGCGCTGGGATTTTTGATGTCTGCTTTCAGGGTTGAAGCGGAAATCACACTACGGCAACGTTTTTGATGCAGAATGAATGCCTATTCCAACACCCGCTTGACCCGGTAGAATATTGCCTCCTAATCCCCGGTTGGACATGCAACGTCGCGAGTTCATCACCCTCCTTGGCGGCGCGGCCGTCGTGTGGCCGCATGCTGCGCGCGCGCAATACTCCGGCCGAGAGCGGCACATCGGAGTGTTGGCGAGTGGCGCAGAGGGTGATCCGGAAGTACTGAAGCGCCTAGCGGCGTTCCGGCAGGGTCTCGAACGGCTGGGATGGGACGGCCGCAATGTCATGCTCGATTTTCGCTTTGCGCAGGGCACCGATGAACGTGCGCAAGTGCTGGCGAAGGAACTGGTCGCCCTGCAACCCGACGTGATCCTCTCTGATACAACGCCGATCACGACGATGCTCCTGCGGGAGAGCAGCACGATACCGATCGTGTTCGTCCAGGTCTCCGACCCCATCGGCTCCGGGTTCATTGCGAACCTGGCGCGACCCGGCGGTCGTATAACTGGCGTGACGCTGTACGAGGAAGGAATCACAGGCAAGTGGCTCGGCATGCTCAAGGAGATCGCCCCGCGCGTCACACGTGCCGCTGTGATTGGAAACCCGAAGAATGTTTTCTCTTACTTCCTGCGGAGTGCTGAGGCCGCGGCGCCGTCGCTGGCGATTGAAGTTGTGCCGACGCCTATCGATAATGTGGCCGACATCGAAAGCGCAATCGAAGCCTTCGCGCGCGCGCCGAACGGCGGCATCCTCATAGTGCCGGATGCTACGATCGTTGTTCACCGCGATCTCGTCATATCGCTCGCGGCTGCTCACCGTTTGCCGGCGGTTTATCCGTGGCGTTACTTCGTCACTGCCGGCGGTCTGATGTCGTACGGCGTCGACGTCGTTGACGTGTTTCAACAGGCGGCAACTTATATCGACCGCATCCTCAAGGGCGAAAAGCCGGCCGATCTGCCAGTGCAGGCGCCGGTCAAGTACGAAACCGTTGTCAATGCTAAGGTCGCGAAGGTGCTGGGCCTCGACATTCCGCCATCGCTGCTGGTGCGCGCCGATGAGGTGATCGAATAAAGAGCTATTCAGAGCGCATGAGTTTGGGCGAACGCGGAAAAACGGATGTTACGGCGAGATCGCGCTCAAACCCTCAGCCGGCCAACGCCAGCGCGGTCTTGTCCTGCTCGGCGAGCGCCGCCAGCGCCGGCCCGGCGAGAACATAAGTGAGGCATTGCGGCAGCGGCTGGAAGCCGGTGCGCTGGTAGAACGCCTGCGCCGGATTGTCGGAATGCACCGTAAGCTCGACGATCGGACTGCCGATTTCGCGGGCCAAAGCGGCGACGCGGGCGACCAGCGCCCGCGCTACGCCGTGATCGCGAAAGCCGGCCTCGACATAGAGATCCTGCAGGAACACGACCGGACCATTCCAGCCGGTCAGTTTGCGCCGGCTGCAGGTTGCCATGCCGACGATGCCGTCGCCGGATTTATCGGCGCCACTATTGGCGGACTGGGCCACAAAGGCGATGAAGCCGGCCTCGGCGCCAAAACCGTCGCGCAGCCAGTCCGCCTCGCTCGCGCAAACGCGTGCAGCGAATCCTCGGCTTGCGCCAACAGCCGCTTGAGCCGCATCAGCGCCGGGATGTCGCGCGGCTCGGCGGCGCGGATCATGAACGAGGCCATCGCGCGTTATTCCGTCTACGCCCTGACGTCGACCCTGCTGCCGACGCGGCCGGTCGATGTCGCCGAAGATGCAACACTCGAGCTTTGCGCGTCGAGATCGCTCATCGGCGGCGCGTGCGTTCGGTTGCGGTGTTGAGCGGTGTGCTGGGCGGCATGAGCTCCGCCTGCCGCACCGGTAATTGCAGAAGCCGACATGACATCATCTCCAGCCGGGGAATCCTAAGCGATCGTGAACTTCTATGGTTAACGAAAGCTTAGAGCGGTGAAGATTGCCAGGCCTAATGCAAGGCGGTTGCGCCGAAGTCTCAGCCGCCCGTATAGCCGTCAATGATCGGCAGGAATTCGCCGGTGATGTAGCTCCGCGAACCGTTCGGGTTGTAACTTGTGCCCGGTTGTCTTGCGCGGGAAATAACATGATCAGGATTAAGCAAAATGGCTCTGCCCTGTAGCGGCAGCCATCGCGCGCGGCAATTGGCCCCCGATGGAGCCAGCCCGCGTCGTGGCAGTTTCACTTATGCTGAAACGCCTGGGAAATCGCGCTGAACCGGCTTACCGATCTGTCTTCCTCTCCGGGACAGGGCGCCACTCCGGTCGTCGTGACGCCGGCGGTGTCGTTGTCGAACTTCAAATGGAAGCAGTCTCTGCGGTTGGATATCGTGACCGATGCGGATCCGCCGGTGGCATCGATTTGTTGCGTTTCCAGCGCCTCCGGCGACACCAGCTTTGCGGCTATCCCGGCAAGCACCACCACAAACAAAAGCGCGGTAAAAAGATTGGTCCGCACAAGCTCAGTAAGCCTTGCCCAGAGACGATCAGCCCGGGCGCCAAATGAGGCCATGGCGTTCCTCTCGGTGCTCACAATTCGTCCGTATATCGCGTGACCGAGGCTAAGCCGAAGGCGGCCGCCTCATTGAGCGATGAGAGGATCAAAACCTTAAGAAACATCAAAATACGCTGCGCAACTTGCTTGGAGAATGCCGCGCGGCGTCCCGGCACGAGAAGGGCAGTTCGTCGCCGGAATTGTCCGGTCTTTCGTGCTTAGACGGGGTGTTTAGATGTGGACGCCCTGAACGAAGATGCTGCGGATGCCGTCGACCACATATTGCACGGCAAGCGCCGCGAGCAGCACGCCGAGGAGCCGCGACAGCACGATGTTTCCGGTCATGCCGAGGAGGCCGCTGATGCGCTCGGCGCCGAGGAAGGTGAGAAGGCATGAGGCGGCGACCAACAGCACCACCACGACGAGGATGCCGACGCGGAGCCAATCGCCGTCGGCCTGGCCGGCGAGCAGCACGGTTGCGGTGATCGCGCCCGGGCCGGCGAGGAGCGGGATGGCGAGCGGGAATGCGGCGATATTGCGCACGCGCTCTTCCATGGCCTGCTCGGCGGCTTCGCCCTCATGGCGGCTGCTCACGCCAAACACCATTTCGGCGGCGATCGAGAACAGCAGCAAACCGCCGGCGATGCGGAACGCCGGCAGCGAGATTTCGAGCACCCCGAGCAGCCAGTCGCCGACCAGCGCCACGCCGGTGAGGATGCCGGCGGCGATGAAACTCGCGCGGATGGCGACGCTCTTGCGCGCCGCGCGCGGCATGCCCTCGGTCACGACCAAAAAGGTCGGCGCCATCGCGATCGGGTCGACCACGACGAACACCGTGACGAAGGCGTAGACGGCAAAATCGAGCAGCATGGTCGCTTTCCACCGGGGCGGTAGAGCGCACTGTGCCAGCTTCTCGTGTCAGGGTCTTGCGGCGGCATTGCTGTGGCCACGTCGGGCCGCTGGATGCCGTCACAATAAAGCCTTGAAAATAAACGGAAAAAACCCATCTATCCGGCGCCGATAAAGGTGGCGCCGCGGCGCCTGATCGGCTATGAAATCTATTCAATTCGCGCAGGATTCTTAGAGCTTGTCAGACCAGGATAATCCCCCGCCCACGGACAGCGGCCCCTCCGATATTGGGCCCTCCGACATTCGCCCGGTGTCGATCACCGAGGAGATGAAGAAGAGCTACCTCGATTACGCCATGAGCGTGATCGTGGCGCGCGCGCTGCCGGATGCGCGCGACGGGCTGAAGCCGGTGCATCGGCGCATCCTCTATTCGATGCACGAGAACGGCTACACGCCCGACAAGAAATACGTGAAGTCGGCGCGCGTCGTCGGCGACGTGATCGGTAAATATCATCCGCACGGCGACCAGTCGATCTACGACGCGCTGGTGCGCATGGCGCAGGATTTTTCCATGCGCCTGCCGCTGATCGACGGCCAGGGCAATTTCGGCTCGGTCGACGGCGATCCGCCCGCGGCCTATGCGTTACACCGAAGCGCGGCTCGACCAAGGTGGCGATGGCGCTGCTCGACGACCTCGACAAGGACACCGTCGATTTCCAGCCCAATTACGACAATACCGAGCGCGAGCCGGTGGTGCTGCCGGCGCGCTTTCCCAATCTGCTGGTCAACGGCGCCGGCGGCATCGCCGTCGGCATGGCGACCAATATCCCGCCGCACAATCTCGGCGAGGTGATCGACGCCTGCATCGCGCTGATCGACGATCCGGCGCTGTCGATCGAGGATCTGATCGCGATCGTGCCGGGTCCGGATTTTCCGACCGGCGGCATCATTCTCGGCCGCCAGGGCATCCGCGCCGCCTATCATCTCGGCCGCGGCTCGATCGTCATGCGCGGCAAGGTCGAGTTCGAGACGCTGCGCGGCGAGCGCGAAGCGATCGTCATTTCCGAAATTCCCTACCAGGTGAACAAGGCGCACATGGTCGAGCGCATCGGCGAACTGGTGCGCGAGAAGAAGCTCGAAGGCATTTCGGCGCTGCGCGACGAGTCCGACCGCGACGGCTTTCGCGTGGTGATCGAATTGCGGCGCGACGCGGTGCCGGACGTGGTGCTCAACCAGCTCTACCGCTTCACGTCGCTGCAATCCTCGTTCGGCGCCAACATGGTGGCGCTCGACGGCGGCCGGCCGCTGGTGATGAACCTGAAGGACCTGCTGGCGTCCTTCATCGCGTTCCGCGAAGAGGTGGTCTACCGGCGCACCAAGTACCTGCTCGAGCAAGGCGCGCGACCGCGCCCACGTCCTGGTCGGTCTCGCCATCGCGGTCGCCAATATCGACGAAGTGATCAAGCTGATCCGCGCCGCGAAGGACGCCAACGAGGCGCGCGAGCAATTGATGGCGCGCGACTGGCCGGCGCGCGACGTCGACGCCATGGTCACGCTGATCGACGATCCGCGCCACGCGATGTCGCCGGCGGGCACGACGCAGCTGTCGGCCGAGCAGGCCAAGGCCATTCTCGATCTGCGCCTGCAGCGGCTGACCGCGCTCGGCCGCGACGAGATCAAGGCCGAGCTCGACAAGCTCGCCGCGGAAATCGCCGACTATCTCGATATTCTGCGCTCGCGCGCGCGCATCCAGACCATCGTCAAGGACGAGCTCGCCGCCATCAAGAGCGAGTTCGCCACGCCCCGCCGCACCGTGATCATCGATCAGGAAGGCGAGATGGAGGACGAGGACCTGATCCAGCGCGAGGACATGGTCGTCACCGTCTCGCATGCCGGCTACGTCAAGCGCGTGCCGCTGTCGACCTATCGGGCGCAGAAGCGCGGCGGCAAGGGCCGCGCCGGCATGCAGACCCGCGAGGAGGATTTCGTCACCCGGCTGTTCGTCGCCTCGACGCACACGCCGGTGCTGTTCTTCTCGTCGCGCGGCCAGGTCTACAAGGAAAAGGTCTGGCGGCTGCCGCTGGCGGCGCCGCAGGCGCGCGGCAAGGCGCTGATCAATATCCTGCCGCTGGAGCAGGGCGAGAACATCACCACCATCATGCCGCTGCCCGAGGACGAGAAGACCTGGGACAAGCTCGACGTGATGTTCGCCACCACGCGCGGCACGGTCCGGCGCAACAAGCTGTCGGATTTCGCCGACGTGCGCCGCTCCGGCATCATCGCCATGAAGCTCGACGAGGGCGACGCCATCGTCGACGTGCAGATCTGCACCGAGGACGACGACGTGCTGCTGACCTCGGCGGCCGGCCAGTGCATCCGCTTCGCCGTCGACGACGTGCGCGTGTTCCAGGGCCGCACCTCGATGGGCGTGCGCGGCATCGCAGCTGGCGGACGGCGACAAGCTGATTTCGCTGTCGATCCTGCGCCATCGTCGAGGCGACGGCCGACGAGCGCGCGGCCTATCTCAAGCGCGCCAATGCGGTGCGCCGCGGCGGCAACGGCGACGCCGAAGAGAATGGCGCAACCGACGCCGAAGAGGCCGACGGCGCGATCGAGCTCGGCGAAAGCCGCTACGTCGATCATGTCGGCGGCCGAGCAGTTCGTGCTGACCATCTCGGAAAAAGGCTTTGGCAAGCGCACCTCGTCCTACGAGTACCGCACCACCGGCCGCGGCGGCAAAGGCATCGTCGCCATGGCGATCACCGAGAAGAACGGCCGCTTGGTCGCCTCGTTCCCGGTCGAGGAGAGCGATCAGATCATGCTGGTCACCGACGGCGGCCAGCTCATCCGCTGCCCGGTCGACGGCATCCGCATCGCCGGCCGCTCGACCCAAGGCGTCATCGTGTTCTCGACCGCCGAGGGCGAACGCGTGGTGTCGGTGGAGCGGCTGTCGGAAGAAGGCGGCGAGGAGAACGGCGGGGAATGAGCTGCGGCGGGGTTCTGAGTTCCGCGGCGGAACATTTTCATTTCGTCGATGTCTTAAGTTTTAATTAATCTTTACCGACCAGCCTCGACGTGTTGGGGGAGCTAGAGGAGAAAAATTCCCATGCTCCAGATCATGTTCGCGTGCGCACAGACCGGTCGGTTTGTTCCCACCGGAATTGAGACCGACCTCGAGACCTTCGTGGCGCTGCCCGAAGTTCTTTCCATCAGCAAATGCGCAGCCTGCGGCCGAAGCCATTATTGGACCAAGAGTGAGACGTGGATCGCCGATTCGCAGCGCCGCTGCGACTCGGCACTTCCGGCGGAGACCTTTCTGCCGCGGCAGTGAGCGGCACGGTTCGGGTTCGGAAAAGCCTTTTAGACGAGCACGACGAGAAGAACGGCGGGCACGTAACCCCGCCGCTCTCGTCGTGCGTTAGCTTCGCGCAACGACATCGAAGCTTACTCCGCCGGCGCCGGCGCTTTTTGAGGCGCTTATTCGGACTTGATATCCGCTGTCTGCATCACCTTCGACCACTTCTCGGAATCGCCGACAAACAGCTTGTTGAAATCGGCCGCGGAGCCCTTTAGCGGCGTGCCGCCGACCTCGGCGAGGCGGCCGCTGAAGGAGGGATCGGTGAGCGCGGCATTGATCGCCTTGTTGAGCAAGTCGACGATGTCGAGTGGCGTCTGCCGGCGCGCCGCAATGCCGAACCAGACGCTGGCGTCGTAGCCCGGCACGAATTCGCCGATGCTCGGCAGATCGGGAAACACCGGCGACCGGGTCGCGGTGGTGACCGCCAGCGCGCGTAATTTGCCGGAGTTTATGTAGCCGACGAGCGTCGGCATCGCTTCGAACATCACTTGCGCGCGTCCGCCCAAGAGATCGGTCAGCGCTGGCGCTGCGCCCTGGTAGGGCACATGCAGGAGGTCGACATTGGCCATCAGCTTGAACAGTTCGCCGGCCATCTGCGGCGTGCTGCCATTGCCGACCGATGCCATGACGAGCTTGCCAGGATCGGCTTTCGCTTCGGCGATGAATTCCGGAACGGTTTTGGCGGCGACCGATGGGTGCACCACCATCACCATGGGTTCGAGCGAGACGCCGCAGACCGGCGCGATATCGCGCGCCAGATCGAAGCTGAGCTTGCGATAATAGGACGCGCTGATCACGGCCGACGTGCTGATCAGGAACAGCGTATAGCCGTCGGGCGGAGCGCTGATGACGGCCTCGATGCCGATGGTGCTGCCGGCACCCGGCCGGTTCTCGACCAGGAACGGCTGACCGAGCCGCTTCGACAGCCAGTCGGCAATGAGGCGCGCGAAAATATCGGTTGGGCCGCCCGGCGGAAAGCCAACGACCAAACGCACCGGCCGTGCCGGATAATCGAGGGCCCGGGCGATGCCGGGGATAGCCGGCAGCACCGCGGCGCTGGCTGCCACTTGCAGGAATGATCTGCGGGGAAGTCTCATGGCGATACTCCACGGTCGCACGGATCGGCACTTCCCACCGGGGACTGGAAATCTACTCCTCTTTATAGTTCGCTAGGAAGGCGTTGGGTGCAGAGGCTAAAATCTTGCAGACATGGTATCAGACCGCATGAGCGAAACTCACGATCACCCCCACCCTGGCGCCGCCGAACGCTGGAAGCACGACGGCGTGCGCGTCATTCCCGGCGATCAGCTCGACCCCAATGTGCCGTCAACGCCGGGCATGGACAGGAAGGCCGCCATCAACTTCGCCCGCGTTGGCGCGCAGAAGCTGTGGGCCGGTACGGTGACCATCAAGCCCGACGCGAAAACCGGCGCGCATCATCACGGCCATCTCGAAAGCATCATCTATGTGGTGCGCGGCAAGGCGCGCATGCGCTGGGGCGAGCATCTGCAATTCACCGCCGAGGCCAATCCGGGCGATTTCATTTTCATACCGCCTTATGTGCCGCATCAGGAGATCAATGCCAGCCCGGACCAGATTCTGGAATGCGTGCTGGTGCGCAGCGACGGCGAAGCCATTGCGATCAATCTCGACATCGCGCCGGTGGAAAAGCCGGAGACGGTGTTATGGATCGACCCGATCCACCGTGATCCGGCGGCGAAGAAATAAAGGTATTGTCATGACCATAGCTCTCAAGGACATCAGCATTCATCCGGTGGTCGAGCAGCAGCGTTGCACCGACTTCATCGCCATGGAATTCTTCCCTGGATTGACCAAGGAGCTGTTCGAGGAGAACCGCTCGTGGCTGGTGCCGGATTTCATCGATCCGACCAATAATGGCCTCGTGCTCTGCATCCAGGGCTTTGTCATCAAGACGCCGCACCACAACATTCTGATCGATGCCTGCGTCGGCAATCACAAGCCGCGGCCGACGCGGCCGTTCTGGAACATGCTCAACGGCGACCGCTTCGAAAAGGGGCTGGCGGCCGCGGGCCTCACCGTGAACGACATCGATTATGTGATGTGCACGCATCTTCATGGCGACCATGTCGGCTGGAACACAAGGCTCGACAATGGCCGCTGGGTGCCGACCTTCCCCAAGGCGAAATACATCATGGCCGATCGCGAGCTTGCCTATTGGACGCAGCGCGAAAAGGACAATCCCGCGAGCGCGCCATGGATGACAGATTCGGTGCTGCCGATCGTCGCCGCCAAGCGCGAGCAGATCGTGAAAAGCGATTTTGCGTTTAACGAGGAACTGCAATTCATTCCGACGCCGGGCCACACCATCGATCATTATTCTGTGCTGGTCGGACGCACTGGTGCCGATGTTCTCATCACCGGCGACATGATCCACTCGCCGCTGCAGGGAAAATATCCCGAGCTCGGCATGATGTCCGATTACAATTCCAAACAGGCCGGCGAGACGCGGCGCAAAATCTTCGATCGCTTCTGCGAGGCGCCGACCATCTTCTGCGGCAGCCACTTTCCCGAGCCCTCCACCGGGCGGGTAAGGCGCTGGGGCGACGGCTACAAATTCCTGGCGGTCGAAGGCTGAGCCAGTTCCTTACGCTAACGCATTGTGCTTGATCACTTCCGCATAATAGGCCGCGCTCAGTTTCGGCGTGCGCCGCTGCGTTAAGAAATCGACATGGACCAGTCCGAAACGGGTGGCATAGCCCGACGTCCATTCGAAATTGTCGAACAGGCTCCACAAGAAATAGCCGCGCACCGGCACACCCTCGGCCGTCGCGCGCTGCAGCGTCGTGAGATAGCTGCGCAAAAACATGATGCGGTCGGTGTCGTCAATGGCCCCGTCCACCATCGCGTCGTCGGTCGTGCCGCAGCCGTTTTCGGTAATGTAGATGTCCTTGACGTTCCAAATCTTTTGCAGGTGGCGCGGCGCCCAATAGAGCGCCTCGGGAGCGAAGAATTGCCAGGAGGACGCCATCCGCGGGTGCGATTTCGGGAATGGCAGGAGCTCGAACGCCTGCGGCGCGTCGATCGCCCGCACGTATTGCGCCGTGTAGACGTTGATGCCGACGAAATCGAGCGGGCTTGCGATCGCGCGCAAATCCTCCGGCGTGAATTTCGGTCCGTCGGCGCCGGCCGCTTTTAGGAACGCGTCGGTGTAATGCCCCTCAAGGATGACCGTGAGATAGCCGGCATTGAGTTCACGGGTCGCGGTTTCGGCGGCCGCGATATCGTCAGGCGTCTCGATCACCGGCACGGCCGTCGCGATATTCTCCGCGAGACCGACTTTGGTGGAGGCCTTCGCGCGCGCGCGGATGGCCTGGACGGCAAGGCCGTGACCGAGCACGGCGTGGTGACGCACCTGATTGAGACGCGCGGGTGGAAGCTTCAGGCCGGGCGCGAACAGGCCGGTGCCGTAGCCCAGTTCGACAAAGCTGTTGAGTTCGTTGATCGTGAAGAAGTTCTTGACCCGGCCGCTTAGCTTCTCGGCGACGTAGCCCGCATAGTCCGCAAATGCCTTCGCGGTGTCGGCGGATTCCCAGCCGCCGACGCTGTCCTGCAATGCCTGCGGCAAATCCCAGTGATAGAGCGTCGCATAGGGTTCGATGTTGTTGGCGAGCAGTTCGTCGGTCAGACGCTGGTAGAAATCGAGGCCTTTGGCGTTGGGCTGTCCGCCGCCATCCGGAAAGATACGTGGCCAGGAGATCGAGAACCGGTAGGTTTGCGCACCGAGCGCCTTCATGGACTGCACGTCTTCTTTGTAGCGGTGGTAGTGGTCAAGCGCTGTGTCGCCGGTGTCGTTGTTGAGGATCTTGCCGGGTGTGTGGGCGAAGCGATCCCAGATCGAAGGGCCTTTGCCGTCTTCCTGCCAGGCGCCTTCGATCTGATAGGACGAGGTGGCGGTGCCCCAGAGAAAATCCTGCGGAAGGCTGCGCGGGCTTGGCGCGCTCGATGGCTCCGCCGCGGCGGGCGTGCCGGCGCTTGCAGGGCTTGCGGCGAGCGCACCCGCGCCCGCCAATTTGAACAGCTCGCGGCGCGATGGCACGGACTTCGCGGCAGACTTCGACGATCGGGAATTACGTGACAACGTTAGGCTCCTGGCCGGGTGCCGCGATCATAATGACGCGTAGGATGCAACAACAGTGCGGTTGAATGACGGCCGGGTGGTTTGTTTCGGATGACGCCGACCCTCGCCACGCTTCTTGGGTGCTACGCGAGCAGCAAAGATAAAATCAGCAAGACGGCGGCGGCGACCAGGCCCTGCAACAAAGTGCCGAGGCTGAGCGTTGTCAGTCCGCGCCAGGGCCTTACGCCGGCGCGGTCCGCCACCAGCCAAAAAAAGTCGTCGTTGACATGCGCGATCGTCATCGCGCCGGCGCCGATCGCAAGCGCGGCGAGCGCCTTGCCGTTGGTGCCGGCGAGCCCAAGGTGGCCGAGCATCGGCTGCACCATGCCGGCCGCGGTGATGGCGGCGACCAGCGAGGAGCCTTGCAGCGTCTTGATCGCTGCTGCGATCAGGAACGGTAGCAGGATGCCGCCCGCCGCCTCGACATGCCAGCCGATCAGACGTTCGCCGAACATCTCCGCCATGCCGGTTTCCTGGCAGAGATGCTGAAAACCGCCCGCGGCGCAAACGATCAAGAGGATACTGCCGACATTGCCGAGCACTCGTCCGGTCCAGCCCGGATCGGCGAGCAGGCCAAAACTGTGCCGCGGCCGGCCGGCGATCATGATGCCGATGCCGGCCAGAAAAAGAATGAGCGGCCGGCCGGTGGCAAGAACGCGTTCGCGCGCCGGTCCGCCGCCGAGCGGCTCGCTCGGAATGTCGCCGAGCGATTGCACCATCAGCAGCACAAGCGGAATGGCCACGGCTAAAATCAGCACGATCACGGGCCAGTTATTTTGCTTCACTGCGCCTGACGCCGGCCGGTCGCTGGCGGGTTGCGGAGCGAGGCCGTTCGTCGCCGACACTTTGGCAAAGACCGCGGCGAAAACCGCGAGCAAAGCCGCGAGCGGCAGGCCGAACAACGCAACGCGGCTCCATTCGGCGCCGAGGATGGCGGCGGCCGCGATCGGCACCGGGGTGAACACCGCAACACCGTGACTTCCGGAAATTCCAAGTGCGAGCGCGATGGCGCTGCCGTTGCGCGTCTTTTCGGGGTCGCCGCGAAGCGCCGGAAGGAGCGGCGAGAGCACCGCGAACGCCGCAGCGGGCGATGCGCCGAGGCCCGCGATCAGGCCGAGGCCCGCGGCGATGCCATCGCCCTTTAACCAGCGCCAGCGCTCGATTGCGGCGCGCAGCCGATCCGTCGCCGCGGTACCGTCGGCGAGGCTACCGATGAAGGCTGCGGCGACGATCACCAGGCCGGGCGCATAGATTTTTTCGGAAAAGCCGGTGCCGAAGACACTCGCCAGATAGGAGGTCGGGAAGCCCGCGATAAAACCGAACACCGCGGCAACGACCACGAGAGCGATAAACGGATGTATGTGCCGCCACTGCGTGGCGAGGATGATGACGATGACGGCTGCAAGAAAGACGAGCGCCTGGGAAAGCGGCATGCCGTACATCGAAGAGTTAACCTCGGGGTTGGGGGAGAGAGTGATCGTGCTTATTGCGGCCAGTTAGAGCATGATCGTAAAAGCGGGTCATTGTTTAGGCAAAACCTTTATCCGCCAAGACTTTATAAGCGACGGCTCGGCAAACGCCGCTGGCACGGTTTTGGCATCGGAGAGGGATGGCGAGGACTGAGCCAATGAGCGGTGCCGACAATCGTTACTCAGAGCGGGGGGGCCGGTTCGGCACCGGGCTTGGCGTTGCAATTTTCGTGCTCGCGCTGCTCGCCGGCACTGCATCGGGACGCGCCGCGCCAGCCGACTTCATCCATGCGGAGGGGACCCGGCTCGTCGACGGCCGCGGCGAGAATTTTGCCGTCAAGGGCATCAATCTCGGCAATTGGCTGGTGCCCGAAGGCTATATGTTCAGGTTCAAGACCGCGCGCAGCCCATCGGAGATTGCTGGCGTCATCGACGCGCTCATCGGTCCCGAACAGGCGGCGCGCTTCTGGGCCGCTTTTCGCGACGCTTATGTCGGCAAGGACGATATCGATTTCATCAAGGCCGCGGGCTTCAACACCGTGCGCGTGCCGCTGAATTGGCGGCTGTTCGTCGAGCCCGGCGCCATGGGCGGAGACGGCGAGGGGGATCGCTTCGAAGGGCCTGGCTGGGCGCTGCTGGATCGCGTCGTGCAATGGTGCCGCGAAGCGGGCCTGCATGCCATCATCGACCTGCATGCTGCGCCCGGCGGCCAGACCGGCGTCAATCACGATGACGGGCCGGGCTTTCCGCTGACCTTCTACGTGCCGCAATACCGGCAACTGACCATCGCGCTCTGGCAAAAGCTCGCCGCGCGCTATCGCGACGAGACGGCGGTCCTCGGCTACGACCTCCTTAACGAACCGATCTCGCCCTATAATGACGTCGCTTATCTCAATCCGCAGCTCGAGCCGCTCTACCGCGATATCGTCGACGCCATCCGCCGCGTCGACACGAACCATGTGGTGCTGCTCGGCGGCGGCCAGTGGGATACGAATTTCGCCGTGTTCGGCCGGCCGTTCGATAACAACGCCGTCTACACCTATCACAAATTCTGGGCCAACCCGACGCGCGATGCGGTGCAGGATTATCTCAATTTCAGCAATCGCTGGAAGGTGCCGGTGATGATCGGCGAGACCGGCGAATATAACGACGGCTGGAATGCGAAGTGGCGCGCGCTGCACGAGCGCTTCGGCATCGGCTGGGTGTTCTGGCCGTACAAGAACCTTGAATTCGAACCTCGCCGTGACGACCGTTCAAAAGCCAGACGGGTGGGACCTGATCGCCGCCGCGGGCAGCTCGGAAGATCCGGTGTTGCCGCCGCGCGACCGGGCGCAAGCGGTGCTGAATTCCTATCTGGAGGCCGTGAAATTTCGCAACGTCAAGATCAACGCGAGTTATCTCAACTCGCTCGGCCTTGCGGTGCCGTAAGCATGATCCGGAAAAGTGGAAACCGGTTTTCCGATAAGAGCATGCTCACCTAAAAAGCTATTCGCCCTTCCATTGCGGCGGGCGCTTGTTCAAAAACGCATCGAGGCCTTCGCGGAAATCCTGGCTCATGTAGCATTGCAAGATCAGATCCTCGCCCTCCTCGCGGGTCAGGCGGCGCTGTAGCCGCGCCAATGCCTGTTTGGTGGCGTTAAGCGTCAGCGGCGCATTGCCGGCGATGAGCACGGCCAACTCGTCGGCGCGGCGCTGCAGTGCCGGAAGGTCTTCGAGCACCTCGCTGAGCAGGCCAACATGCGCTGCCTCCTCGGCGCCGACGAGGCGCGCCGTAAAGATAATGTCTTTCACCCGTGCCGGTCCGATCAATGCCGTGAGCCGGCTGATATTCGACAGTGACAGGCAATTGCCGAGCGTGCGCGCGATCGGGAAACCCATTTTCACCGATTTGGTGCCGATGCGAATATCGCAGCAGGCCGCGATGCCGGCGCCGCCGCCGGTGCAGGCGCCATTGATCGCCGCAATGGTCGGCACCCGGCAGCGCTCGAGCGTGGTCAGCACCCGGTCGATGCGTGATTCGTAGTCGAGGGCGTGCTGCGGCGTGGTGAAGGCGCGGAATTGATTGATGTCGGTGCCCGATGCGAAGGCTTTGTCGCCCGCGCCCTGAAACACCAGCACTTTGATCGAACGGTCGGTGTCGGCCTGCTCGCAAATTTTCGCCAGCCGTTCGTACATCTCGAACGTGAAGGCGTTACGCGCCTGCGGGCGGTTGAACGTCACCCGGCCGATGCCGTCGCGGAGGTCGTAGAGGAGGTCGTTGGAGGCCAGCGATTGCTCGTTCATGGTCGGTCGTTCCTTGCGCGAAGCCGGCTAGGTTCTGAAGCCTGCGTGAGCAAAAAGCAAGCGAGGCAAGGCTTTCTGCGGCGGTAGTGAGCCACCGCGTTACGCTCCACGTTGCCTGCTCGGCGTTCTTCACCGACGCATCGCCGCCTATTGACCGAGATCAACACAGCGACCGCCGCGCGCAGCGACAATGGTGTGGTTTTAAACTGCTTGGATGACCAACACGACGACAAAATGCGTGTCGGACTGTTCGACTGGATGCGCGGCGGCTCCGGCAACCGGCGGGCCGTGCAATGGTGGGGAGCGCCAATGCCAAAATCGGTTTCTCCGGCAAAAGCGTGGCTGATGGTCGCGCTATGCGGCGTCATGATGGGACTGAACTACGCGGACAAGGGCATTCTCGGCTTCGCCGCGCAGCCGATAATGCAGGAACTGAAGCTGAGCCCCGTCGAGTTCGGCTATCTGGGGTCGAGTTTCTTTTTGCTGTTCGCGATCTCCGGCGTCGCGGTCGGTTTCCTTGCCGATCGCTGGCCGAGCAAACATGTGATGACATTTATGGCGATCGGCTGGGCGGCTTGCCTGTTGCCGGTCGCCATTCCGATCGGGTTCACGACGCTGTTGGCGACCCGCATTTTGCTCGGGGCAACACAAGGGCCCGCGACGGGCGTCACCCACCACTTTCTGTTCAAGTGGTTTCCGCAGGAGAACCGCGCCTTTCCGGCGGGCGTGGTTCACATCGGAATTACCGGCGCGATCTTTCTGTCGGCGCCGGCGCTGACCTGGATCATCCACACTTACGATTGGCACATGGCGTTTCTGGCGCTCGGCATCATCGCGGTCGCCATCATCCCGCTATGGATGTGGCTTCGCCGAGGAAGGACCGATCACCGACCATATCGTCGACGCCAAGCCGGGCGCGGCCGAAGAGCCGCTGCCGTCTTATTGGCGGCTGATGACGACGCCCACGATGCTCGGACTGATCGCGACCAATTTCGTTCTCTATTGGGATTTGTCGCTGGTCGTGGCGTGGCTGCCATCCTACTTCACCAAGGGCATGGGCTTCACGCCGGCCAATGCGGCGTGGCTGGTGTCGTTGATCTGGATGGCCAGCGGCATCTGCAGTCCGCTGGTCGGCTTTAGCTCGCAGAAGCTTTTGCAACGGGGCATTTCAAGCCGGTGGGCGCGGGGGCTTTACGGCTCGCTGTCGACCGCGCTCGGCGGGATATTGATCGTCGTGATGGCGATCGAGCCGGTGGGCCTTGCCAAAACGGCATTGCTTTTGGCCGGCTACGTGCTCTCGCAAAACACCGCGCCGCTTAATTTCGCCATGCTGTCGGAGATCACGCCGAGCAAACGGCGCGGCGCGGTCATCACCATGTACACGGCGCTTTTGACGACGGCCGGATTCATCGCACCCGCCGCCATGGGCTATTCCCTGCAAGCCGCCGTCACTCCCGCCGATGGTTTCCGCGAGGGTTTTGTCATCGTGGGCATCGTTACGCTGATCGGCGGCTTGCTCGGCCTATGGCTGATCGACCCAAAGGCCGATCGCGAGCGGCTGGCGAAATCGGTCGCCGCGCCCGTGCTCGTCGCCGCTGAAAGCGCCGGCGTAGCGGCGGTTCGCGCCAGGAGAAGTGGCCGGGCCGACAATCAGAAGATGAAGCGTCCGCCGGGTGTGGATTATGAGTATTCCCACTTACTTCTGTGGATTTTTACCAGCGAGTTTCCGCAGGATCAATTCGGATCAGGGTGATTCGATGCTTGTCACCAACGAAGAGTCACATCGCGTGTTGTCGAGGGCGCTGACAGACCGGGACGACGGCTACCGCCGTTGGATGCGGCCTGCCGATATCATCGAGCAAAACGCGATCGAGCGACAGCCGCGACGGTCGGTGCGGCTCGCCGAAGTGTCGCTAAGTTTCCTGCAAAGTATCTTGCGCCGCATCCGCGAGGCCTAACGCCGTGGCACGCAGGCGCCTGTTGCGGCGCCAATGACGGCCGCGCTTAGTATAATCGAAGCCCAAAGGGGATAGGTTATCCACAGGCGGGAATATTGACCGCCCGGCACTCCCGCGGGCAGAGTCGCTGCCGGTAAAGTTAGTATGTGAGTGCAGTATGCCCGATCATCTGGCGAGAGCGAGGGAGCTTCGTCGCCGCGCGGCCCAATGTGCGTTGGCGGCCCAGAATTCCGCATCGGTTAAGTTTGGCGAGTGCTATCGCCTCCTCGAGAAGCACTATTTCCTGCTCGCCAAGCTTGAGGAAGATTTTTTCGTCAGACAGGACCCAGTGCTGATGGCGGCGAGACTTATTGCCGCCGAGTAGCGGGCACGCGTCACGGCATCCAGAACGGTCGCGGCGCATTGCGGTCGCCCCGCCGTCGCAACCCAATATCCTCCAGAGACCGGTCGCTGAGGTAATTGAGTTCGCTGTAGGGGTCGACGCGATGCTCGCCGAAGTGAATACGCGGCGAGGCGGTCAAGCGAAGGAGGCTCGAAACCTTCAGGGTCAAATTCGTCATGGCTCTCTCCCGTCCCAGCAAAATCCAAACTAAGCTGGCGTCGAAATGGGCGATGTGACCCCAAGCACAGAATTTCGCTTTAATTAACTCATAAAATATGTGAAATGCGGCGCGCCTAGTGAAAGGGTACTGGCCTTAGCGGGCCAATAGCGGATGTGGCGGGATCTCTTTCATTGCTCGAGGTGGATGTCGTTGTCGCGGATGACCTGTCCCCAGCGGGCAATCTCGCCGCGCAGGAACTCCGTGCCGGCGGCCGGCGTGCGCTTCACCTCCGGAAAGGGCGATACGTCCTGCGCGGCCCAGGCCTTGACGACCGCAGGGTCGGTAACCGTCTCCTGCAACGCCCTGTTGAGCGTCTTGATGACGGCCTCCGGTGTGCCCGCAGGCGCGTAGAGCGCCTGCCAGTAGACGATATCGAGCTTCGGCCCGAGTGAGGCCACGAGACTTTCCATATCCGGCAGCTCCGGCAATCGGTCCCGCGACGTAACGCCGAAGCCTTTCACCTTTGCGGTCGCGACCTGCTGCACCAGTTGCTGTGGCGTGCCGAAGAACAAATCGACATGGCCGCCCATCAGATCGGTCAGGGCAGGGGCCGCGCCACGATAGGGGATGAGATCGACTTTGGCGCCCGCTTCCTGCGCAAACAGCGCCGTCGCCAAATGCCCGGTGGCGCCGAAGCCAGGGATCGCGGCTTTCAACCGATCGGTCTTCATCAGCGCGACCAGGTCTTTGAGCGTCGTCGGCGCGAGCGTCGTGCGGCCGACCAGCACCAGGGGATTGCGATTGATCAGCATCACCGAGGTGAAGTCTTTCAATGTGTCGAACGGCAGAGTCTTGAACAGCGATACGTTCGCGGAGATCTGCAGATTGTGCAGGAGGAGCGTGTAGCCGTCGGGCGCAGCGCGTGCGACTTTCTCCATGCCGATGATGGTGTTGCCGCCGCTTACGTCCTCGACGATGAAGCTTTGCTTGAGCTTGTCGGAGAGAGATTGCGCCACGACGCGGGCGGTTTCGTCGACCGGGCCGCCGGCGGGGTAGGGCACGATGATGGTGACCGGACGATTGGGATATTGCTGGGCCGATGCGGGCGCGGCGGGGGCGAGAATGCCGAGCAGCGCCGCTGCGAGCAACACGAGACGGCTCATCATGAATTTCCTCTCGCTCTTTCGAATTTATCCAGACCTCAGGCCGCCGGAATGACCGGCAACAACAAGTACGGCCAACGGCCTTTGGAAAAGTGCAGCGTATTGCGGGTGGCGAAAATGGCGGCCGGCCGATCGTCACCGTCGATGTGCAGGAACGGGCCGACGCCTTTCATCGGATAGGGCGCGTTCGGCAGCGCGATGTCGCGTCCGTCCACTTCGTAGTCTCTGCCGCTTATGGTGAGCGCGAGCCGATAGCCCGGCGGTACTACGATCGAGGTCGGCCAGATTTCGATATCGAGTTCGACCGGTTCGCCGGGCCGCAACGGCCATTCCTCGTCGTGCGCGTGCCAGGGCCGGTAGGGCGTCGATCGCGCCGGATCGAGCTTGCGCTGCGAGGCGCGCAGCCAGCCGAGCCCGACCGGCACCCGCGGATCGTTCGAGCCGATAAAGGTGACCT
Source organism: uncultured Alphaproteobacteria bacterium (assembly GCA_963696555.1). GTDB lineage: Bacteria > Pseudomonadota > Alphaproteobacteria > Rhizobiales > Xanthobacteraceae > BOG-931. The sequence continues at coordinate 111,747 of CAVOKR010000026.1, forward strand.
CCTGTCCCGCCGGGTCGAACAGCCGCAGCGACAAGAAGAGATCGGCATCGGCGGTTTGCGACGACACCCATAATTTTGCGGCGACCGGACCGGTGATTTCAAAGCTTGCCGCCATGACCGGCGTGCGAAAGGTGAGCCCGTCGCCCGTGGTGTCGTAGTCGAGCGTTGCGGCGGCGTTCGGCGGCTGCCGCGCGAGTGCACGTTCATCCGGATGTAAAAAGTATTTGGTCCATTGCGTTCGTGCGAGCGGCCATTCGTTCTCGGCGCGCAGGACGAATGTTTCGTGCGGATGCCGGATGTTCAGCGACACGCGCGGCTGCTTGGTCCAGCCGGTATCCTCGCCTTTGAGGAAATGGCCGAAGAAGCGCTTCTGCAGCGTCTCGCCGTAATTGCTGTAGAAATGCGTGAAGTGCGTATCGCCGTGCACTTCAAGCCACTTTTGCTTGGAACCGGCGCGCAAAAAACCCTCGAAATTGCCGCGAGTGTGCAGTCCCATGCCGCCCCAATTTCCCGCCGACAGAAGCGGCGCCTCGATCGCGGCGAAATCGGCGGTGCGGCTCGCGTAGTAATCGTCGTAAAGCTTGCGCCGCTTCGCTTCGCCGGGTGTATCGGCGCAGCGTTCGGCGAGCTCGGCCTCGGAGAGTGTATCAGGACCCGCGACCAGTTCGCCGGTCACGGCGCTTTTGGCGCCGCGGCTGCCGACGCCGTGTTGCACGCTGCCGACCTGGCGCGGATGCCAGCTGTTCAAAAAGTCGCACAGGATGCCGCCGTGGCGGGAGAGTTCGCGATAATAATCGGATGAGCCTTCCCAGATGCACAGCGCGGCAAGGTGCGGCGGCTTCAGCGCGCCGACCGTCCACTGGTTCATGGCGTAATAGGAAATGCCGTTGATGCCGACCTTGCCGTTGCTCCACGGCTGGCGTGCCGGCCCATTCGATGCAGTGATAAAGATCGAGCGTTTCGCGCGGCGACCACACGTCGAGGATCCCCGGCGAGCGCCCGGCGCCGCGGGAATCGACGCGCACGCAGACATAGCCGTCCGGCACCCATTTCTCCGGATCGATCAATTCCCAGTTCTGATATTTGTTGCTCGAGCCTTGCAGCACTTCCGGCGCCGCTTTGGTCAGCCGCGCCCAGTTGCCCTTATAGCCTTCCTGGAACGACAGCCCTTTGGCATAAGGGCCGTAGCTGAGAATGACCGGATATTGGCCGTCGTCGACCGGACGAAAGACGTCGGCGCGCAACACGACGCCGTCGTCCATGTCGATCGGAGCATCCCAATCGATGCGCATGCCGTCGCGAATTTCGGATTTCATTTCGGTCATGCGCCGGACCTTGCCAATGCGGCGATATCAGGGATGAAGCAGGAGCTTTTGCGCGCGCCAATTCAGAAGTTCGCCGGCCCAGATCACGTTTTCCGACGGGCAGGCGAGTTCGTGAATCCAGCCGAATTGCTTGAGCTGTTTGCCGCTCTCGCCCAGCACGCCCAGCACCTTGCCGTCGAGCGAGAGCTTGTAGATGCGGCCCGGCCAGGCGTCGGCGCTGTACAGAACCTGGTTCGGCCCCGGCGTGATGCAGATCGTCCAAGGCGAGCCCGGCGCAAAGGTGCCGCCCGCCATCAGCGCTTCGCTCGGAATGTCGCCGATCGCAGGCTTGGCGTTCGGCGGCACCGGCACGTCGATGACGATCTGGCGCTCGAATTTGCCGTCTGAGTCGAACACCTGGATGCGGTGATTGCCGCGGTCCGCCACATAGACGTTATTTTTCGCATCGACCGCGATCGAATGCGGCGTCTTGAACTGGCCCGGGCCGTTGCCGCGATCGCCCCATGATTTGAGCCAATTGCCGTCCTTGTCCGCCTTGGCGACCCGCGAATTGATATAGCCGTCGCTGATGTAAGTGTTGTCGTCCGTATCGAAGGCGACGTCCGTTACCTGGCGGAAGCGGCCGGGCTCGGAGGGGAGCGGCGGGTTCGGGTGCTTCAGCGGGCCGGTGTCTTCATCGGATGCTTCCTGCTTGCGTCCGAACACCATGGCGACGCGGCCCTCGGGGGTGAATTTGATCACCATGTCGGAGCCCTTGTCGGTGACCCAGATATTGTCGTGGCGGTCGATCTTGACCATGTGGGCGAACGACCAGGCGTAGAGATTGTGGCCGATCTCGCGCAGAAATTTGCCGCCGGAATCGAACTCGAGAAGCTGCGCGGCAGCCGCCGCATAGGCCGGGCCTGTGGTGTTGCCGCGGGTCAGCACGAAAACGTGGCCCTTGGAATTGACCGCGATGCCGCTGACCTCGCCCAGATACATATTGTCCGGGAGCTTCAGCGGATCGGGCACCGAGTTCGAACTTGATGACGGGCGGCATCTGCTGCTGTGCAAAGGCTGCGGGCAGAACAGCATGAACAGTGCGATGAGCCAAAATCGCATGACTTCCTCCCTAGGCGCGCCGCGTTATCCTCGCGGTCGCGCTGACACCATAGATCAGCCGGTCGGGATAGAGAACATGGGTAGCGGCGCGCTGGCCCGAGCCGCATGATTGGAAGTTCGGCATCTTCGTGGCTTTCAATTTGCGCCGCGGAAAGCCTGGACGCTACTCGACCTCTCCGGCGCACGGCAGAAATGCCTTCGGCACGACGCCCTACGATCGGTTTCACACATAGAGCGTTGACGGCGCCACCCGGAACACAATAATGGCGTGCCTAAGCGCGGCTCCGAACCATCGGATATCCATGTGGCCATTCACCCGCAAAAGGAAAGAGAAGCCTGTCACCTCGGTGGAGGAGGCCATGCGCCAAACTGGGATGTCCGCAGCACAGCTTGAACGGCTGTTTCTAGAGGACTTGGTTCAGCACGGTGAGAATCCGTTTGCGGACGCACCGGAGCATATTCGCATTTCCCTCAAAAAAAGATATCCGGACCTGGCCTCGCGCGCGAGGCAGAATCTCGGTCGCTCTGATCCGGGCATTACGGCACCGAAAGTGAGGCGCGTTCCTGAAAACATGCCGTCGATGGTTGCCATGCCGCTGCCGGCTACGTTCTCCTATCCCGACCTGGCACGCGACGTCGCGATGTTCGCTCCGGATAAGCAACTCGTCAGTCTAGTCACCATCGGTTGGACGAACACGATGGAACAGTCGTTCAAGCTGATTCAGCACCTCTACTCTTTTGCTGATGATCCGAAACTCGCGGTGTTGCGTTTTCCAGCAGTTGCCAAGCCGGAAGACCATTTGATCATCCGCGCTACTTTCATGCGGGACACGGCGGGCGAAATTCGGCAAACCACTCTTCCAGACTTGGCAAAATCCCTTTCACAACTGGCGCGAGCGCGCGGGCTCGATGTGAAGGCAGTTTCACTGTGACGTCAATGTTTCCGGATGCCGGAACAACATCCTTCAAAGCGTCACGTCGAAACGGGTCAACATCTCCTTGATTTTTCCGGTTGCCTGAATTTCCGTGTAGCCTGCCTTGCGCAAAATGCCGAAATAGTTGGCCAACGCACCCATGAGCCCCTGATGTTTGTGGCCGGTGGCGCTTGCGTTTTCCAGGAAGACTTCCACGGACCGCTCCATGAGCGGCTGCGCCTCGGCCACCCGGTGGGTGGTTAGGAGAAGGCGGGCAAGATTGTTAAGGCAAATCGCCACTTGGGGATGCGCGTTGCCCAAACTAGCCTGCATGCCGGTAAGCGCTCGGCGCATGAGCGGCTCCGCGTCCGCGAGACGATTCGTGGCTTGCAGCAGGCGCGCGAGGTTGTTCTGTGCCACCGCGACCAACCGATGTTCTCCACCGAAGCTGTTCTCGAAGATCGTGAGCGCGCGGCGCATGAGCGGCTCCGCCTCACCAAGGCGGTTGGTGGCGTGCAACAATTGGGAAAGATTGTTGAGATTGAGGGCGACGTTGGGGTGTTCGCGCCCGTAAATGGCTTCACTAATTGCGAGCGCGCGCCGCATCATCGGCTCCGCCTCGACTGGACGGCCAGTGGATTTCAACAATTGCGCGAGATTGGTGAGAGCACTGGAGACGCTGGGATGATCATTGCCGTATGTCGCCTCGCTGATGGAGATTGCCCTTTGCATGAGTATTTCTGCTTCGGACATGCGGCCGGTATCCTGAAGTAATGCAGCGAGATTGCTCAGGTCGCGCGCGACGTCGGGATGATCCCTGCCGTAGGTAGTCTCATCAATGACGAGCGCGCGCCGCATCAGCGGCTCTGCCTCGACCGGACGGTTGGTCGTTTGCAATAGGTTGGCGAGGTCATTGAGATCGCTGGCGACTTCGGGATGATCGCTGCCGTAGGATGCCTCGCTGATCGTCAGTGCGCGCCGGCACGAAGGGCTCAGCTTCGGCGAGACGGTTGGTATCCGAAGCAATCCAGCGAGATTGGCAAGGTCGTGGGCAACGCGAGGATGATCGTTGCCGTAGGCCATCTCGTTGATGGCGAGTACGCGCCGCATGAGGGGCTCCGCCTCAGTCAGGCGATTAGTGGTTCGCAGATAGGGCAGCCGAGATTCCCCAGAGTACGGGCAACAGCGGGATGATCCTTGCCGTAGGCGGCCTCATCGATGGCGACCGCGCGACGAATGAGTTGCTCCGCTTCGGAAAGGCGGCTGGCAGCCTGCAGCGGCGCCGGCCAGATTGTTAAGATTGAGCGCGACGTTGGGGTGTTCGCGTCCGTAGATGGTCTCATTGATGGAGAGGGCGCGGCGCATAAGCGACTCCGCTTCAGACAGGTGGCTGGTAACCTGCAGCAACCCCGCGAGGTTGTTGAGCCGAATTGCCACGGTAGGATGAGCCTTACCGTGGGCGGCTTCATCAATAGCTAGTGCGCGGCGCATTAGGGGCTCCGCTTCGGCCAGCCGATTTGTGGCTTGAAGGAGACCGGCGATGTTGCTGAGGTCGCGGGCGAACTCCGGATGATCGGCACCGTAGTAGGCCAGATCAATGGCTTGTGCGCGCCGCATAAGAGGTTCAGCTTCCGCGAGACGATTGGTGTCTTGCAGCAATCCGGCAAGATTGTTCAGGCGGATTGAAACTGCGGGATGTTCCCTGCCATTAGCTTCTTCAGTTACTGCGAGCGCTCGTCGCATCAACGGTTCAGCAGCCCGGTAGTCTGCGCGCACCTTAAGTAAGAGAGCTACTTGATTGAGCAACGAAGCACTTGGCTTCGGAATGTGATGGTCAGCTCCGCTCGTACCGACTGTGATCGCGTGTGGTGCAAGCGGGACAGCGACCGTCCACGTCGATACATCGTCTGAAGTCATACGGATATGCGGAATTCACCCATTCCAGCGCCTGAAGGAGATTTCGCGGCATTGCATCGTTTTGCTGCTGCCTCGTGATCTCCTGATTCAGCCTATGAACCGTGAAAGTCTTCCCATCTCCAAGGTATCGCGCAAGGTGGAGACGTTCGATTTCGGTGAGGTGGCGGCGTTCATCAGCGGCGTTGGGGCGGGCGTCGAGGAGGTCGCGAGGGATTGGCTCGGGGGCGAACCAGGAGAGGATGCGGAAGAAATATTTCGCACCTTCGCTGAGTTGGGCGACGCTGGTCTCGTAGGTGACGGCGAGACTTGTGGGATAATTCATCTTTTTTTCGTCGTGCCAGGCAAGGGCGGCGCGGCGGTGTGCTTTCCAGAGCTCGATGTAGTCGGCGTAGCTGATGGCGGTGGTGCTGATGTGAGCTCCGGCTTGCTCAAGGGCGAGAGCGAGGCAGTCGAGGAGTTGGACGAGAGTCTTGACGGTGTCGGCGTCGGTGTTGGTTTTAATTCGGCGTTCCGCGGTGCGTTCATCGAGGAATTCGATGGAGGCGGTATCGCTGAGGACGTCGAGGTCGAGGGACTTGACGTGGCCGGTCCAGTCACTGATGCGGGAGGTGATAACGACGTGACCGGTGGTGAGTTTGGCAAGGAGCGCCTTCGTTTCCTCCGCGGTTTCGTCAGTATCCACGTTGTCGATGATGAGGAACCAGCCGGGGAGGAGCCGTAGCCAGCGGAGAGCGGCTTCGACCTGGGTGGCTTGCTCTTTGTCGTCCTGCTCCGGGAGATTGAGGACGAGGGGGCCGCAGAGGGCGGCGAGGTTGCTGCGGAGGGCTTCGGGGGTGTCGGCGGAGATGAAAAGGAGGGCGTTGTAGTCGTCGGAGTGTTTCCAGGCGTATTCGATCGCCGCGCGCGTTTTGCCGACGCCGCCCATGCCGTGGATGGTACGTTTGCCTCGGATGACGACGGGAGCTTCGGCGGTGAGATGCTGGCGGAGTTCGGCGAGAAACGTGTCGCGGCCTTTGAAAAGGCTGCCGAGGGAGGTGTAGGGGATGTTGCAGGGCTTGCCTGCGAGAACGGTGAGCTCGAACTCGGCGATTCGGATGAAGTTGAGGAGCTTTTGGCGCTCCGTACATTCGTAACGCAGTTCCTTTTGCTGCATGGGGAAGTCGGTGATGAATTGCTGCTGGCGCCGTGCACGGGCCGCGGCCTCATCTTCGGTCAGGTCTTCTCCTGTTAAGCCCTTTTCTTGATATGGAGCGACGAGGTCGTCGCCACTGACGAGGAAGGTGAAGATAGGGCGCTTGAGGTCGCGGGCTACGAGGTATTCCCATTGGGTAAACGAGAACTTGCGTCCATATGTGCGCTTGTCGTTTAGCCGAGCAGGCTCGAAGTCAGGCTCACCGCCATAAGCAGGCCCGATGAGGGCGATGACGGCGTCGCACTTAAGGAGCTGGTCCTGAAGCATTTGCGGGACGGTCCGCCAGTCCGGGAGAAGTTCGGTCTGGATAATGACCTCGACGTCACGTCCGCGAAGGACGGCGCAGACTTCCTCGGCAAGAGCTTCAAGGCCGGCGGTGGTCCGGGAGATAAAAACCCGAGGTTGGCGGGCGGTGCTCATGGGCGGTGGTCGTGACCAGCATCAATCAGATGACCCGGACGGAATGTTAGTTTAGCGCTGGCGGTTGGGCCAGCGTGGCCGGCCCCGCGGTTAGCGCGGGCAGGGAGGTCTTCGGGGTTGGCGGCTTTGTAACTGGTTGGTGTGGCCTCACCACGCTCAGCCGGAATGAAATGGGCCTAGTCGGCCAGGCCGACTACGCCCAACATTTAAGTCTGTGCTCGAATTCATTGAACTGAATGCCGTGCATGCTACTGTCCGCTTGCCGGTGAGGACCGAAGTCTCCGTGACTTTTTTGCGCTGCGAGAAGTCCGGAAGCGGCCCGTAGCGTTGTCTTGCTGCATCGCATAATTTGGCAGGTATGGGAGGCGCTGAGGATTTTGCGCCCACCCCCTTCCGTTGCGCGGTTGTGGGTACCCGTCCTAGCCGTCAACCGGAGCCATCCTACTGCCCCTTTCGGGCCGCACTCGCAAAGCGCTTGGCCTCTTCGGCGGCGCGGAACAAGGCTTTTGCCTTGTTGATGCATTCCTGCTGCTCGAAACCGGGATCTGAATCGGCGACAATGCCGGCGCCGGCCTGCACATACATGGTGCCGTCTTTGATCAGCGCGGTGCGCAGCACGATGCAGGTGTCCATGTCTTCGCCGGCGGAGAAATAGCCGACGCAGCCGGCATAGAGCGAGCGCTTGTCCTTCTCCAATTCGTCGATGATCTGCATGGCGCGCACTTTCGGCGCGCCCGACACCGTGCCGGCGGGAAAGCCTGCGGCGAGCGCGTCGATCGAGTCGCGGTCGCGGCGCAATTTGCCCTCGACATTGGAGACGATATGCATGACCTGGCTGTAGCGCTCGACGAAGAATTGATCGGTCACCTTGACGGTGCCGATTTGGGCGACGCGGCCGACGTCGTTGCGGCCGAGATCGAGCAGCATCAGATGCTCGGCGCGTTCCTTGGGGTCGGCGAGGAGCTCGGCCTCGAGCGCGAGATCCTCGTGCGGGGTCGCGCCGCGATGCCGGGTGCCGGCGATCGGCCGGATGGTGACCGTGCCGCCTGAGGTCTTGACCATGGTTTCGGGCGACGATCCGGCGATGGCAAAACCGCCGAAATCGAGGAAATAGAGATAGGGCGACGGATTGACCCGCCGCAGCGCGCGGTAGAGCGAAAACGGCGGCAGCGCGAACGGCGCTTCGAAGCGCTGCGACAGCACGACCTGAAAAATATCGCCGGCGGCGATGTATTCCTTGGCGCGCAGCACCATTGATCTGAATTCGTCGGGCGTGGTGTTCGAATGCTGAGCCACCTGCAGTGGCCCGGCGTCGGTGTCGGTGGCGGCTTTGTCGAGCGGCTTGTCGAGCGCGTCGACGACGGCTGCGAGGCGCTCGGTGGCGCGCGCCAGCGCCGTCTTCGCCGGCGACGCCGGTCTCGGCCCGCACCGGTGTAACAACGGTGATGGTGTCTTTGACGGCATCGAAAACGACGACCAGCGTGGGGCGGATAAGGATCGCGTCGGGAATGCCGATCGGGTCGCGCTCCGGCTGCGGCAAATCCTCCATCAGCCGCACCATGTCGTAACCGAGATAGCCGAACACGCCCGCGGCCATCGGCGGCAAGCCGTTGGGGAGCGCAATGCGGCTTTCGTCGAGAAGGCCGCGCAGCGTCGCGAGCGGTGCAAGCTCAGCCGGCGCAAAAGCGTGCGGGTCGGCCTGTGCCCGGCGGTTGATCTCGGCGCGGTCCTCGGTCACGCGTAAAACGAGATCGGGTTCCAGGCCGATGATGGAGTAGCGCCCGCGCACCGCGCCGCCTTCGACCGACTCGAGCAGAAAGCTCATCGCCGGCCGGGAGCCCACGATTTTGAGATAGGCCGAGACCGGCGTTTCAAGATCCGCGACCAGCGTGGTCCACACCACTTGCGGCTCGCCTGACGCATAGCGCGCCGCGAAGGCCTCCGCCGCCGGCTCGATCTGCATTTAGTTGGTGTCCGGCGTGCCGTTACCCATCGCCGATGCCAGGGCTCCGGCATTCACGCTGGTTCCGAGATCGTCCTCGATCCGAATGATGAATTGGCTCATCAGGTCGTCGGACAATTGGTGCTCGACGGTCGAAGCATTCTGCTTGGTATCGGCCGAGTTCGGATCGAGGTTCGGCGTCTTGATGTCGGTCACGCGGAACACGATCCATTGCGTCGGATCGTCGCCGCGCGCGACGCCGAAGGCGTCCTTCGCCGTATGAAAGATCGCATCCGTCATGCGCGCGGAAATCGCGGGCGTCGTGCCGCCGCGCTTGAGATCGGCCGCATTTTCGATCTTGAGGCCGTTCGCGGAAGCGACCGCGTCCATCGCGGCGCCGCTCTTGAGCTTGTCGAGGAGATCGACGGCCTTGGTTTTCAGAAGCGAAGCGACCTCATCGTTGCGCCAGTGCTGTTCGACATCGGCTTTGACCTCGTCGAAGCTGCGGTCGTGCGCCGGCGTGATCGCGTCGACCGCGTACCAGACATAGCCGCCGTCGGCGTCGATCGGATCGTTGTCGACGCCGACGTCGCTGGCAAAGGCTGCGGCCACGACGTCGCCGCCATGCGGAAGGTTGACGACCGGCTTGCCCTCGGCATCGTGCCCGGACCGATCGACCGTGAAAGTCGTGACCGGCAGCTTTTCTTTTGCCGCGGCGTCGGCGATCGTGCCGCCCCCGGCGCGGTCGTCTTCGATCTTATCGTGAATGTCCTGCACCTGGGTCCGGGCGCGGTCGACGGCAATGGCGTTGCGGAGATCGGCCGCCACCTCGGCGAGCGGTTTGACGACTTCCGGTTCGATCTTGAGCACGGTGACGATGGCGGCGCCGAACTGGCCCTGCACCGGAGCACTCGTTTCGCCTTCCTTGAGCGAGAAGGCTGTGTCCGCGACTGTCGGATCGACGATGCCCGATTTCGCCACGGTGCCGAGATCGATGTCCTTTTCTTTCAGCCCGCGCTCGGCGGCGAGCGCCGTGAACGCCGTGCCGCTCTTGAGCTTGTCGGCGCCCGCTTGCGCTTCCGTCATATTGGGAAACAGGATCTGCTCGACGTGGCGGCGTTCCGGCGTGGTGAAGGTCGCCAGTCGTTCGCCATAGGCCTTTTTCACGTCGTCGTCGGAAATCTCCATCCATTTCGCAAGCTCCGTCGGCGTGACGGCAACGGCGTCGATCTTGCGGTATTCCTGCGCGCGAAACAGGAATTTATGGTCGTCGTAATATTTGCTCAATTGCTCGGGCGTCGGCTGCGGAATGTCGCCGGCCTGCGCCGGTCCGAGGGCCACATAATCGACGCTACGGCCTTGGTTCTGGAACTGGTTGATGGCGTCGAGCCAGGCTTTCGGCGGCGTCACCGAGCCGGACACCGCATCGGCGATTTCGCGGCGCACGATGGTCTGCCGTTCCTCGGCGAGGAAGCGATCCTCGGTGAGGCCCATGTTCTGCAAAGTGCCGCGGAAGCGCGCGGCGTCGAAATGGCCGTTGGTATCCTGAAGGTTGGGATCGGAGGTAATGTGGCGGACGATTTCGGCATCCGGGATGCCGAGCCGCATTTGCCGCGCGCGCTGATCGATCGCGGATTGCGCCATCATTTCGCCGATCACCTGCCGGTCGAGGCCGAGCGCTGCGGCCTGATCGGGCGGCAGCGGGTGGCCGAGGTCGCGCGAAATCTGCTGCAGGCGGTCCTGATAGGTCTGCCGGAACTGTTCGACCGGTATTTCCACGCCGCCGACCTTGGCGAGCGTCGATCGGCCGAAGCCGTTGAAAATGTCGTTGATGCCCCAGATCCCGAAACTGGCGACCAGCACCGCCATGACCGCGCCCATGATGGTGCGGCCGATCCAGTTTTCGGAAGCCTTGCGGATACCTCGGAGCATAGGAGCCTGTTTGAATCGCCTGCCGGCGGTAATCGTCTATTTGATGCCGGGCGGATGCGCTTTGAGTGAACTGCCCGGTGCGGGCGGCGCACTATAAGGAGCGGAGCTTTGCGCCGCAACCGACAGAGTTTACAGCTAAAACGCCTCTTTCCGGCGCGCAACCCTTCTGCTAACGGCTCTTTGTCGCAACAGTTTTGAGCCGAAATGATGGCGCGCCGCCCGCTGGTCGCTGGCAATTGGAAAATGAACGGGCTTCGGGCCGCGATCGGAGAATTGGAAAAAATTATCGCCGGCGCCGAACGGCTCGGCAATGTCGATCTGATGGTGTGCCCGCCCGCGACGCTGATCGCTGGCTTTGCCGCCGCGGCGCGCGGCTCGGCGGTCGAGATCGGCGGCCAGGATTGTCATGCCCTCGCGGCCGGCGCCTATACGGGCGATATTTCGGCTGAAATGCTGCGTGATGCCGGCGCACGGGCCGTCATCGTCGGTCATTCCGAGCGGCGGCACTATCACGGCGAAAACGACGCCGCCGTGCGCGCCAAGGCTGCTGCCGCACACCGCGCCGGACTACTCGCCATTGTCTGTGTCGGCGAGACCCGCGCCGAGCGCGATGCCGGGCGCGCGAAGGCCGTGGTGCAAGCGCAACTCGACGGCTCGCTGCCCGATCACGATGATTTCGCCGTGGCCTATGAGCCGGTCTGGGCCATCGGCACCGGGTTGACGCCGACGGCACAAGATGTCGGCGAGGTTCATGGTTTCATCCGCGAACGGCTCGTCGCACGCTATGGCGACGGCGGCGCGAGGACGCGGCTGCTCTATGGCGGCTCGGTGAAGCCCGGGAACGCCAAGGAATTGATGGCGGTCGCAAACGTCGACGGCGCGCTGGTCGGTGGCGCCAGCCTCGAGGCGAGCGAGTTCCTGGCGATTGCCGGGGTTTATCGCTAATATCCTCCCAGCACCGGCACGCAAAATCGGTGATCGGGGAGGGTTTTATGGCAGTTCATCGCGTCGTCGTGGCCGTGATCGCATTGTTATTGCCGCTTGCGGCGGCAAGGGCTCAAGCAGCCGAAATCAAAGTGTTGAGTTCGACGGCGCTGAAGGCAGTGCTCGAAGAGCTCTGCCCGCAATTCGAAAAGGCGACCGAGAACAAAGTCGTCCTCACGCTCGCTCCATCGGCCGTCATCAAAACGCAGATCGATCAAGGCGCCGCGTTTGACGTTGATATCCTCACTCCCGCTCTCAACGACAACCTCGCGAGCACCGGCAAGATCGTCAACGTCCCGCGCATCACGGTGGCGCGCGCCGGCATGGGGGTCGCGGTCCGCAAAGGCGCGGCAAAACCCGACATCTCGACCACCGATGCGCTCAAGCGCGCGCTTTTGAATGCGAAGTCGATCGGCTTCAACGGCCAGGGCGCCAGCCGCTCGACCTTTGAGGCGCTCTTCACCAAGCTTGGCATCGCCGACGAACTGAAATCGAAGATCACATTGCTGACGACCGGCGCGCCCGAAGGCGTCGCCAAGGGCGTGGTCGAGATCGGGCTCGGTCCGATCAGCGAAACCTTGGCTGAGCCCGATGCCGACCTCGTCGGACCGCTCCCTGCCGACATCCAATCCTACCTGGTGTTCACGGCGGGCGTATCGGCAGCAAGCAAGGATGCCGATGCGGCGAACGCGCTGATCAAATTCCTCGCCGCGCCTGCCGCAGCGCCGGTGCTCAAGGCCAAGGGCATGGAGCCGGGCTGAGCGGAAACACACGCTTCTTCCGCCACGTGCCGGTTCGGTCTATTCTTGCGACAACGAATGACAAGCGCCACGCGTAAACCGCGGGCGAGGGGAGGACGCGATGACCGAGGAAACGATTCCGCGCCGCAAATTCTTGCTGGGAGCAGGTGTCGCCGGCACCGCGGTCGCCGCGGGCTTGGCGCCTCAGCCTGCGACCGCCGCCGAGCCGCTCATCTGCGGCTCCTGCGACCGCGACGGCCGTCGCGCCGCAAGGCGAACCGCTGCTGATCCTCAACGAGACCGAGCACGCCTTCGTTGTCGCCGCCGTCGATACGCTTATCCCCGCCGACGAATTGTCGCCGTCGGGCAGCGATTGCGGCTGCGCGGTCTATATCGATCGTCAGCTCGCCAGCGCCTATGGCGGCGGCGCCAAAACCTATCGCGCCGGGCCTTATCTCAAAGGCAAGCCCGAGCAGGGCTACCAGCTGCCGCTGACGCCGGCCGAATTCTTTTCATCCGGTATCGCTGCCGCAAACGATTGGTCGCGCAAGACCTATGGCCGCGACTTCGATCGGCTGCCGCCGGATCAGCGTGTCGAAGCGCTCAAAGCGATGGAAGAAGGCAAGGCGGATTTCCACAATTTCAGCGCCAAGGCGTTCTTTGGCCGGCTTCTCGCCATCACCATGGAAGGCTTCTTCGCCGATCCGATCTATGGCGGCAACCGCAACAAAGTGTCGTGGAAGATGCTGGGCTTTCCCGGCCTGCCGGCCACTTACGCCAACGTCATCGATGAGTATCGCGACAAGCGCTATGTCGCCGAACCGCAATCCATTGCGGATTTCTCGTAAGGGGAGGCGGACATGGCAACGCGATTGAAAGACGTCGATGCGGTCACGGTCGGGCTGGGCTGGACCGGCGCCATCATGGCCCGCGAACTGACCAAAGCGGGAATGAACGTCGTTTCGCTTGGAGCGCGGTCCCGACCGCATTCCGGGCGAGGATTTCATTCTGCCGTCGGTGCGCGACGAAGTGCGCTATGCGCAGCGTCTCGAATTGATGATGGACAATTCCATCGACACGATCACCTTCCGCAATTTCGGCAATGAGCGGGCGCTGCCGATCCGTCGCATCGGTGCCTTCCTGCCCGGCGAGGGAGTCGGCGGCTCCGGCATCCATTGGGGCGCGCTGCATTGGCGCAATCTGCCGTCGGATTTTCGTATCCGCAGCGCCATCACCGAACGCTATGGCGCGAACGCGATCCCCGACGACATGACGATCCAGGATTGGCCGGTCAGCTATGACGAGATCGAGCCCTTCTACGACAAGTTCGACAGGATCTGCGGCGTGTCGGGACAGGCCGGCAATCTGCGCGGCAAGAAAATCGACGGCGGCAATATCTTCGAAGGACCGCGCGCCAACAACTATCCGAACGCGCCGATCAAATCGAGCAATGCCGGCCTTGATGTATCGGCGCCGCCGCAAAAAGCCTCGGCTATCACCCGTTCCCGGCGCCGGTCGCGATCGCGAGCGAGGCTTACGCCAATGCCGAGGGCGTGACGCTCGGCGCCTGCGAATATTGCGGCTACTGCAATCGCATCGCCTGCGAGACCAACGCCAAGGCCTCGGCCAATTCGACCATCCTGCCGGCGCTGCGGCTCGATCCGAAATTCGAGCTGCGCACGCGCTGCTTTCGTCACCAAGCTCAATTACGACAAGGCGTCGCAAAAAGATCGTCAGCGTCAGCTACACCGATATGCGGAACGGCGAGGAATACGAACAGCCGGCCGGCATCGTGATCCTGTCGTCCTTCGTGTTCGGCAATGTGCAGCAGTTGCTGCTCGCCGGCATCGGCGAGCCGTACGATCCCGACACCGGCAAGGGCGTGGTCGGGCGCAATTACGCCTACCAGTTCGAAGCCGGCGCCAGCGCCTTCTTCGCCGACAAGGAACTCAATCCCTTATTGGGGGTCGGCCGGGATGGGCGTCGTCATCGACGATTTCAACGGCGAGAACTTCGATCACGGCGGCCTGGGCTTTTTCGGCGGCGGCTATATCGCCTGCGAGGCAGCGCCGCGGCGCCGCCGATCGCCGGCCGCACTGTGCCGCACGGCACGCCGGAATGGGGCTCGGATTGGAAGCGCGCGACGGTGAAGTGGTATCACCACGCCGCCCGCTTCAATACGCAAGGTTCGGTCTATGCCAACCGCGCCAATTTCATGGATCTCGACCCGACCTACAAGGATGCGCTGGGCCGGCCGCTGCTCCGGCTGACCTACAATCCGCCCGACAACGAATTCAAGATGTCGGACTTCCTCTTGAGCAAGCTCGAAGGCGTCATCAAGGCGATGAATCCGATCGAGTTACGACATGCATCCGCGGCCGCGCACCTTTACGGTCGTGCCCTACCAATCGACCCACAATACCGGCGGCACCATGATGGGCGCCGATCCGAAGTCGAGCGTGGTCAATCGCTATCTGCAGTCGTGGGACGCCCATAATCTGTTCATTCAGGGCGCCTCGGTATTCCCGCAGCAGCACGGCTACAACCCGACCGGCACGGTGGGCGCGCTCGCCTATTGGTCGGCCAACGCGATCACGCAAAACTATCTGAAAAACCCGGGGCCGCTCGTTCATGCGTAAAATCATCCGTCATTGCGAGCGTAAGCGAAGCAATCCAGCTCTTTACCGTGCCGCCCTGGAATGCTTCGTCGCTTCGCTCCTCGCAATGACGCTTACGGCGAACGCGGCTTCGGCCGCCGACGCTGCGCACGGCAAACAGGTGTTCGCAACTTGCGCCGCCTGCCACAGCGACCAGCCGGATGCGATCGGACCGAGCCTCAAGGGCGTCTACGGCCGCAAAGCAGGCTCCCTCGATAGTTTCCGCTACTCGAATGCCATGATGCGCGCGGGCTTTACCTGGGACGAGGCCAATTTGCGCGATTACATCAAGGACCCGCAGGCCAAAGTGAAGGGTAACCGCATGCCGTTCGGCGGGCTGGAGAAGCCGCAGGACATCGACGACGTGGTCGCTTATCTGAAGGATTATAAGTAGGGGAGACCCCCGTTGGGTCAGCAAGACCCTGCTTCAAGGCCCTTTTCGCGGCCTATCAGTTCGGCTTATTCTTATTGCAGCGCGGAACTGGTACTATCCTGCATTATTGTGGTTGCACTCGCGGCTTGGCGCTTCCGACATGGAGAGGGGACGATGCAAATGAAAAGGACGGGCTGGGGGCCCGGCGTGAGACTTGCCGCGGCTGTTGCGGCGATGGCACTCACAGCCAATGCGGCGTGGGCGGCCGATGCCGACAAGGGCAAGAAGACATTCGAGGTCTGTACCGGCTGCCATAGCGGAGGGCCGCACGCGGTTGGCCCGGACCTGCACGGGGTCTACGGCCGCCAAGCCGGGACGCTGCCGGATTACAAATATTCACCGGCGATGAAGCGCTCGAAGATCGTTTGGGACGACAAGAACCTGACCGAGTATATCGCCAACCCGCAGGCCAAGGTTAAGGCCAATAATATGTCCTTCCGGGGCATCCGCGACCCCAAGGATATCGACGACTTGGTCGAATTTCTCAAGGATTACAAGTAGGCCCGAAGGCCGGAAGCAGCGGCCTAACGCATGACGCCCTGGCAATGCGACCATGGCAATGCGCGGGCGGATCGTGTAGAGACGCCCGCGACTTCCTATATCGGGGCTGAAGCTTCGGGGTGGGGTGGTTTTCCCCGCCCTTTCGCTATCCCGCTACCGTTACTGGACTGCCATTTCGACCGCTCTATGGCTGCAGACGGATATCTTGGATGCTGACTGTAATTATCGTCATTCACCTGATGCTGGTGCTCGCCATGATCGGCGTGGTGCTGCTGCAGAAATCGGAGGGCGGCGGCCTGGTCAGTGGCTCGGGCGGCGGCTTTATGACCAGCCGCGGCACGGCCAATGTGCTGTCGCGCACGACGGCGCTCTTGGCCGCGGGCTTTTTCGTCACCAGCCTGATGCTGTCGTGGCTTGCGAGCTTCCAGCGCCACCCGGCCGCGATCATTACCGGAGGGCCGCCCGGCCAGAGCGCGCCAATCGGCGCGCCCGGCACCGCTCCGCTCAATCAGGGTGCGGGCGGCGTCTTGAACCAATTGCAGAAGGGAATACCCGGTGCGCCGGAAGGACCACGGCCGGCTGCCGAGCGGGCCGCAAGTGCCGGAGTCGCACTAAGCGGCTGTCTACTACCGCTAATAGGCTGAAATCGGCGCCCGTCTCCGCCGTTGAAAATCATCCTGAGGATTCCTAGGTAAGCTGCTATGAGGAATATTTTTCTGTCGCTGAACGGTGGCCACAAGGCGGTCGTGCGGATCGATCGGGGCAGATATTCCGGAAAAACGCTCGTCGAATCGAAAAACGGGCGCTAAGCAGTAGGTCCCATGGCGCGGTACATATTCATCACCGGCGGCGTGGTGTCCTCACTTGGCAAGGGTTTGGCTTCGGCGGCGCTCGGCGCGCTGCTGCAGGCGCGGGGCTACAAGGTCCGGCTGCGCAAGCTCGACCCCTACCTCAATGTCGATCCCGGCACGATGTCGCCGTATCAGCACGGCGAGGTTTTCGTCACCGACGACGGTGCCGAGACCGATCTCGACCTCGGCCATTACGAGCGCTTCACCGGCCGTCCGGCGACGCGCCAGGACAACATCACCACCGGCCGCATCTACCAGGATATTCTGACCAAGGAGCGCAAGGGCGACTATCTCGGCGCCACCATCCAGGTCATTCCGCACGTCACCAATGCGATCAAGGATTTCATCCGCGACGGCAATGACGGCTTCGATTTCGTGCTGTGCGAGATCGGCGGCACCGTCGGCGATATCGAGGGGCTTGCCTTATTTCGAAGCCATCCGCCAGATGGGCAACGATCTGCCGCGCGGCGACGCGATCTATATCCATTTGACGCTGTTGCCGTTCATCCCGAGCGCCGGCGAGTTGAAAACCAAGCCGACCCAGCATTCGGTGCGCGAGTTGCGCGCCATCGGCATCCAGCCCGATATCCTGCTCTGCCGCACCGACCGGCCGATCCCCGAGGGCGAGCGGCGCAAGCTCGCGCTGTTCTGCAATGTGCGCGAAAGCGCCGTCATCGAAGCCCGCGACGCCGATAACATTTATGCGGTGCCCGAGGCCTATCACTCAGCCGGCCTCGACGGCGAAGTGCTCGCCGCCTTCGGCATCGACAATCCGCCGCCGCCCGATCTCGCCACCTGGCATCTGATCAACGAGCGCATCCGCAACCCGGAAGGCAACGTCACCATCGCCATCGTCGGCAAATATACCGGCATGAAGGATGCCTATAAGTCGCTGATCGAGGCGCTGTCGCACGGCGGCGTCGCCAACAAGGTCAAGGTCAAGCTCGACTGGATCGAAAGCGAAGTGTTCGAAAACGAGGACCCGGCGCCGTTCCTCGAACATGTCGACGGCATCTTGGTGCCGGGCGGTTTCGGCCAGCGCGGCGCCGAGGGAAAGATCCGCGCCGCCCGCTTCGCGCGCGAGCGCCATGTGCCGTATTTCGGCATCTGCTTCGGCATGCAGATGGCGGTGATCGAAGCCGCGCGCAGTCTTTGCGGCATCGAAGCGGCGAACTCGACCGAATTCGTCGCCACGCCGGAGCCGGTGGTCGGCCTGATGACGGAATGGATGAAGGGCAACGAGTTGCAAAAGCGCGGTCTCGCGACCGATCTCGGCGGCACCATGCGGCTCGGCGCATATCCGGCGGTGTTGGAGCGCGGCTCGCGCGTCGCCGAGATTTATAACTCAACCGAGATTTCCGAGCGCCACCGCCACCGCTACGAGGTCAATACCGGCTACAAGGATCGGCTGGCGCAGCACGGCATGCGTTTCTCCGGCATGTCGCCCGACGGGCTATTGCCGGAAATCGTGGAATTCGACGACCATCCCTGGTTCATCGGTGTGCAATTCCATCCCGAGCTGAAATCGCGGCCGTTCGCGCCGCATCCGCTGTTCTCGTCTTTCATCGAGGCTGCGGTGGAGCAGAGCCGGCTGGTGTAACGATAAAGGGCCGTGACCGATCGTTCACTCGGCGAGCTTGGCCAGTGTCCGGCTCATGGCATTGACGTCGCCCTGCAGTCTCAAGATTGCCCGCATCAGGTCGACAAGCTCGACCTCGCTGCCCTCGCTGGTCGGCGGCGTGACGCCGACCGCGATCGTACTGACGCCGCCCCCCGTGCCGCCGGTTCCGGTCCCGCCACTGCCGGTGCCGCCGGTGCCGGTTCCGCCCGTGCCGGTGCCCGCGCTCACCCCGACGGCGATCGTGCTCGGGCTCACGCCGACGCCATCATCCCCGTTGTCGAGGATGTGGCCGAACTGGAGGATGATCTCGATCAGAACTCCCGGCGCCTCCTGTAAGTCGATGACAGGGCCGAATTGCCGCACGACCTGCTGGACGATGTCCGCTTCTTTTTTCCCTAGCGCCATGACTGTCTCCTTCCGTTGAGCAACTATGCGGGATTGCGGTAGCGCTTTTGCCGCTGCCAGCTCACCAGCGTGATCTTGCGTCCGTCGCGCACCGGAGTGCCGGAATGGATCATGCGGTGATTGCAATCGCCGTTCGCGAATAGATTGTTCCAGACCAATAGGCGTCCGGTTTTGGCTTCGACGTAGCGATCGAGCGCGCGAAAATGCGTGCCGCCGCCTTGCAGCGGCGTGGTCAGATACAAAAGGAAAGTCAGGATGCGGTCGCCGGCATGATGGCCGTCCCAGTAGCCGGCGTCTAAATGATAATCGAACAGCCCGTCGCGGCAGTAGTCGGTGGCCTGCCAGGGCTCCATGTCGCCGGGTTCGACGGCGAACGATTTGACCAGGCGTGTTTCGATGTCCGCCAGTATTTCTCTTAGCGCAGGGCTGAACCATTCCTCATGCGCGGTTTCGCTGACCCGCATGCCGGTGAGCACGTTGCGATATTTTCCGTCGGACTGTTGCTGGTAGGTCAAACTCGGCCGCCAGAACGCGGCGCCCAACTCGTCTAAGATCGAGCCGCATTCGTCGCCGGTAATGAAGTGATCGATGACAAGGATTTCATTTTCCGCGCAGCGATAGAAAGGCAGGGCTGGCTGAGAAACAACCGGAGGCGTCGGCGCGGCAGAAGTCCGGCCATCGCTGCGAGAGCGGTCCGGGGAGAGTTGCAACAGTTCGGTAGAGCGCGTGCGCGAGGCCATGCGTTGTGCCCGTAACCGTGGCCCGCCTCTGCCAGCTTGGGCAGGGGCGGAACGACCCTCAAACTTTTTCTTCTATTTAAAGTTGTGATATCGCGCAATGTCAATCGTAATCTCGTGGCGTGCCAAAGCGCCGGTTGACCTTGCGCTGTGCCGCTAGCATGGTCGCCGCCCGTCGCCGTCATGAAATCAATTCCGTGGAGGAAACCCCATGATCTACGAATTGCGCATCTATTCCTGCATTCCCGGCAAGCTGCCCGCATTGCTCAAGCGCTTCGAAGAGCAGACGCTGAAAATCTGGGAAAAGCACGGCATCAAGCAGGCCGGCTTCTGGACCGTGCTGGTCGGCAACGGCAACAACGATTTGCATTATCTTTTGGCGTGGGACTCGCTCGCCGACCGCGAGAAGAAGTGGAATGCCTTTCAAGCCGATCCGGCCTGGCACAAGGCGCGCGACGAGAGCGAAAAAGACGGGCTTTTGATTGCCAATATCAACAGCGCGTTCCTGCGGCCGACGGCTTTCTCCGCGATGAAGTGATGGACCGCGCTATCGGCTGAGCCGATTTGAGCCACGCGAGCACGGTGGCGACCGAGGCCGCCGGCGTGCCGATGTGATCAGACCGCACCACGACATGCGCGTTGCGCGGATCGCGCGGTGCGCGGGCGAAGACCGCGCCGATGTCGCGTTGCGTCTTGTCGTCGCTGCCCGATACGATGAGCAGCGGCGCCGTGAGGCGGGCCGCATTGGCCGGCATCTCGCCCGGCGTGTCCTTGCCGAAAAAGCTGACATAGATTTTAGCGGTGGTCGTCACGGTGAATTGGCGGCCGTTGTTGAAGTCGTTGAAGGTCGCCTTTTCGTCGCCCTTGCCCGCCGCGATCAGCGTTTGTGCCTGGGCGAGGCTCTGCGCGACCGGTGCGAGCCGGCGCAAATGATCGGGATCGGAAGCCGGCGCGAGCGCGATGATTCCCTTCAGCCCCGGCCGCCTGGCGCCATAACCGAGCGCGCCATTGCCGCCGAGGCTCATGCCGAGAATGACGATGCCGTCAGCGCCGTGTTCCTTCAGCGCGGCGGCCGCCCGGTCGGCGGCGGCGAGACAATCGAGATAAGCGAGATCATAGATGCGCGTTCGCGACCAGCACATTTCCGGACGCTCGACGGGGTATCCGGCGGCCTCGACTGCGGCGGCGAGGACGTCGAATTGCGCCGGCGTGCCGGTTTTGCCGTGCATCATGACGACGCCGATGGTTTCGCCGCGCGCCGCCACGGCGAGGGCAAGCCAGCCGGTGAGGATCAGGAGGACTTGTCGGGTCATCGCAGCGCCCATGCTGCACGCATTCCGTGACGCAATCCTAGCACTTTCCATAACCCGCTCTCAGGGGGGCCGTGGTTGACCTGACGACGTGCCGCTATCATGGTCGCCCGCGCGAGGAACGCATGATCGCCAGCCCGAACTCCGTCGTTACCGTCGGCAAGGCAAAATCACAGGCCAGCTTCGGCAACGCGTTGCCGCTGGCTTTGATCGCGGGTCCGTGCGCGCTTGAAAGCCGTGCCCACGCTTTCGAGATGGCGCTGGCGCTTAAGGAAATCACGGCGCGGCTTGAAGCTCGGCTTCGTTTACAAAACCTCGTTCGACAAGGCGAACCGCACCAGCGCCGCAAGCGCGCGCGGCATCGGCCTCGACAAGGCGCTCGCGATTTTTGCCGAATTGCGTGACAAGCTCGGCGTGCCGCTGCTCACCGACGTGCATGAGGCGGAGCAATGCGCGCGCGTCGCCGAAGTGACGGATGTTTTGCAAATTCCGGCATTCCTGTGCCGGCAGACCGATCTCCTGATCGCGGCTGCAAAAACCGGCCGCGTCGTCAATGTCAAGAAGGGTCAATTCCTCGCGCCGTGGGACATGGGGAATGTGGTCGCCAAGATTACCGGCGCCGGCAATGCCAATGTGCTTGTCACCGAGCGCGGGGTATCGTTCGGCTACAATACGCTCGTCTCCGACATGCGGGCGCTGCCGGTGCTGGAAAAGATCGGCGCGCCGGTGATTTTCGATGCGACCCATTCGGTGCAGCAGCCGGGCGGGCAGGGCACCTCGTCGGGCGGCGAGCGGCAATACGTGCCGGTGCTTGCCCGGGCCGCCGTCGCGGTCGGCGTCGCGGGCGTCTTCATCGAGACCCATCAGGATCCCGACAAGGCGCCGTCCGACGGGCCGAATATGATTCCGCTCAAAGACTTGCCGGCATTGCTTGAGCGATTGATGCAGTTCGACGCGCTGGCGAAACACTAAACGACGTTCGCGTCGGTTACGGTCCATCTACGAACAACGCGAGACTTCGCCATTTCCCCGCTTCTTCGAATCGTCAGCCTGGTCGTCTTTGCCTCGACGCTGTTTTCGCGCGCGGTCGACCCCATCATACCGAAGATCGCGCAGGACCTTGGCATCGACGTCAAAACTGCGGCGCTGCTGTCGACCGCATTCACGTTTCCCTACGCCATCATGCAGCCGGCGCTGGGCACGATCGGCGACTTCTTCGGCAAAACCCGCCTTATGAATTTGAGCCTATTGGTCGTTTGCGTGACGACGCTGGTCTGCGGCTTGGCAAGCGACTTCAAATTGCTCGTCGGCATGCGCGTCGTCGCCGGCATGTTGGCGGGGGGCATTTTTCCGGTCGGCATTGCCATCGTCGGCGATCTCGTGCCGGTGGAGAAACGCCAGGTTGCGATCGGGCGGGTTCTCGCCATCGGTCTGACCGGCAATCTGATCGGCGCCACGATCTCGGGTTTCGTCGGCGATCTCTTCGGCTGGCGCGCGGTGTTCCTCACCATCGGCGGTTTCGGACTGATCGTGACGGTCGTCGCCTTCTTCGCTTTCCGCGGCCTGCGCATCAGCGGATCGAGGCCGTTCAATCTTGCGGCTGCCGTGGCGGGCTTTGCCGGCATCTTCGCGGATCCGCGCGCCAAGTTTTGCTTCGGTTCGGTGTTCTTCGAAGCGATCATCATCCACGGCATGTTTCCCTATGTCGCACTGCTCCTGCTCATGAGCGGCGAGACCCGGTCATCTTATGCGGGAATCGTGATCGCGGCGTTCGGGCTCGGCGGTATTTTGTTCTCGCTGTCGCTACCCTTGCTGGTGCCCCGCGTGACGCAGCGGCACATGATGGTGGCGGGCGCCATTTGCGCCTGCATCGCCTTTATCCTGATCGCATTCAATTTTCCCTGGTATTACCAGACGCTGGTGTTCCTGCTGTTCGGCATCGGCTTCTACATGCTGCACAACTGTATTCAGGTGCACGTTACCGATCTGACGCAGACCGCGCGCGGCGCCGCGCTATCCTTGCACTCCGCGTCGTTCTATTTCGGCCAGTCCATCGGCCCGATCTATTACGGATATTCCTTCGAGCATTTCGGCACCGCCGCGCCGCCGCTCGTGGGCGCGGCCGTCATCCTCGTCATCGGTCTCGTCTGCGCGCATTACCTCCGGCACAGGCGGCCGGGACCGGTCCCGGGTTCGCGGCTTGCGGAGAGGCCGTGAAGAGTTCAAAATCATTTGATTGACCAAGGTTGTGCTCAAACCTGTCGAACGTTTAAGTCATTCCGGCGCGCAGAGCGCGACAGATGATTAGAGCCGCGAGACTTTTTCTCTCAGACGCATCGAGGCCAGCGATCGTTGCGGCGATGCATCAACAAGGGCCCAAAGGCCTGTGGTACGAGCAGGACTCGCCCGGGATAGTCGCCGACTGGGATAACGAGCAGGTACTTGCCGGGGCTGTGCGCAGAGCCATTGAACGGTTCTCGTACAAGAGCCGGGATTTCCGATCGCATAAGTTGACGGATTGGCCTGCCTTTCGCGCTTCCAGGTGCCGCTCGATCGCCGCCTTCGAAAGCGTATATAGTCGCATCTGGATAAAATCGTTGAATGAAGCGGAGCTATTCTACGACGCGTCTATAGAGCCTCAAGGAGAGGACGAAATATCCCTCCACATAACTCTCAATCGATATCAAAACGATGCGGAGATGGGCCGGAAACTTCTGAGATTGTATGACGCGTCCGTAGAATGGCGGCATATCCCATTCCAGCGAAAGACCTAAGCCGCCATTTCCTTCACCATCGGCATCACCTTTTCGCCGAACAGCGTAATGCAGCGCATGATCTTCTCGTGCGACAGCGTGCCGGCGGAATATTTCATGTCGAAGCGTTGTAGCCCGAGCGCCTTGACGGTTGCGGCGATCCGTCGCGCGACCGTTTCCGGCGAGCCGACGTAGAGCGAGCCGTGGTCGGCTTCGTTGTCGAATTCGGCGCGGGTCATTGGCGGCCAGCCGCGTTCGGAGCCGATGCGGTCGCGCATGCGCTTGTAGTCCGGCCACAATTCCTCGCGCGCCAATTCGTCACTCGCGGCCACATAGCCGTGCGAGTGGACGCCGATTTCCTTCATTGGCTTGCCGACTTGCGCATAGGCGCGGCGATAGAGATCGACATAGGGCAAAAACCGCTTCGGATCGCCGCCGATAATGGCGAGCATCAGCGGCAGGTCGTGGCGCACGGCACGGACCACCAATTCCGGGCTGCCGCCGACGCCGACCCAAGTCCGCAGCATGCCGTTCTCGACCGGCGGAAAAACGCGCTGTTTCTTCAGCGGCGGCGCGCGTGGTGCCGCTCCAGTTTACCGGGCCGCCATGCAGCAGCGCCGCAAACAGATCGAGCTTTTCTTCGAACAGTTTCTCGTAGTCGGAAAGCTCGTAGCCGAACAAAGGAAACAACTCGATGAAGGAGCCGCGCCCGAGCGTCACCTCGGCGCGGCCGTTCGAGGCGGCATTGAGCGTCGAGAAGCGCTGGAACACGCGGATCGGATCGTCCGAACTGAGAACCGTGACGGCGGAGCCGAGCCAGATGCGCTTTGTCCGTCCGGCGATGGCCGCGAGCACCATGTCGGGCGCCGACACCGCGAAGTCGGGGCGGTGGTGTTCGCCGACGCCGAAGGCATCGACGCCGACCTGATCGGCCAGCACGCCCTGGTCGATGACGTTGCGGATGACCTGCGCGTGCGTGTGCGGGCCTCCGTCGGGGTCGGCGGTGATGTCGCCGAACGTATCCAGGCCAAGTTCGATGTGTTGCGGCATGTTGCCTATGCGCATTCGATTGTCAGGGGAGCCGGCGTGCGGCTAACACATTCCGGTTGCTCGGGCCAGATGAAGTTCTCAGCCGGCTTATTTATCGAGCGCGGCGGCGAGCGCCTTGGCGGCGTAGCGGAGCGTGTCGCGATGCGGGTCGGCAGGCGGAAGTGCGCCGGCCGTCTTCGCCAGATCGTGCAACATTGCGGCGAACAGGGCGTAGTGGAAGTGCATGTGCACCGACTTGCGTTCGTCGTCCGGCCCCGGGCGGTCGAGTGTCAGCGAAATGCCCGTCTCGTCGAGATGCGCATCGAAGCGGGCGGTATGCGCAAAGGTGCCGATGTAGAGCTTGTCGGGATACTCGACCGCGACTTCGGCTTTGTCCGGGATAGGCTTGGTCATCGTGAGCCTTATTGCTCAGCCGTCAGCGCCTGATCGCGCCCGGCTATGCAGCGAACCGTTCCGCGCGCGCAGATGCCGATGACGGTGAGCGACATTCGATGCGGCAGCTTGGCGACTGCCGGCCGTCGCTTGCTGTGCCGCAACGGGGGTCGAGGCTGCCAGCGCGTTAGTTCGGTTGAGCGACCACAGCACCATCGCGATCCCGCCCATGGTGGCGAGCAGCACGATAGTGGCGGCGAACCAATATTTTCTGAAGCTTGTCGCCGGCGGCATTGCGCGTGTGGCTGACGCCGGAAATCTCAATACGTTGCCTATGGCTTCGATGCGGCGTGCGTCTTGGCTGACGATCATCGAATTTTCTCGTCGTTCCTTGCCCGTCGTCGCGCCCAGCATCGTGACGAATCCTTTCAGGTCTAGTCCACCGTTCGTTAATTTAGTGAGGGTCGCCCCGACCGGATGCATTGATCTGTGTCAACAGACGAAGGCGATTGTTGTTGTAGTCAATCGCCCAGCGCTGGACCACTCTGCGTTCCAACAATTGCATCGCAACAGGCCGCAAATGGCAGTCGTTCTGGAGCACGGCCATTCCGCCGCCGCGATACACGATCGCCTCGCGCGCGGACCGCGCAGCAATTATCTGCGGGACTGGATTTACGGCGGCATCGACGGCGCGGTGACGACCTTCGCCATCGTGGCGGGCGTCGTCGGCGCCGACCTTTCCGCCATCGTCCTCCTTATTCTCGGCTTCGCCAATCTTTTGGCCGACGGCTTTGCCATGGCGGCGGGCAATTACATCGGCACCAAGTCCGAAACCGACGACTACAATCGCGTGCTTGCGATCGAGCGCAAACATATCGCGCTGGTGCCGGACGGCGAACGCGAAGAGATCAGGCAGATTTTCTCGGCGAAGGGCTTTTCGGGCGACGATCTGGAGCGGGTGGTCGCCGTGATTACGTCCGACCTGGTGCTGTGGGCGAAGACCATGGCGACGGAGGAATACGGGCTGTCGCCGACGCAGCGGTCGCCGCTCCTCGCCGGATTGAACACGTTTGCCGCATTTATTCTGTGCGGCTGCGTGCCGCTCTTGAGCTACCTTTTGGCGGGCGGCTTCACGGCTTGCGTGATCGCCACCGGAATGACCTTTTTTGGCGTCGGCGCCGTCAAGAGCCGATGGTCCTCGGTGGGCTGGCTGCGCTCCGGGCTCGAGGCATTCCTGATCGGCATGAGCGCGGCACTGCTGGCGTTCGCCGCCGGTTTCGCTCTGCGGGCATTGTTCAATGTGTCTGGGACCTGACTACGGCCCGGCCCGAGGCCAAAGCAGCGCCTGCGCCTTGGCCAATTTGCCGCCGTCCCCTTGAATGGCATAGTCTCGCCTCGAGTTTGATCCGCACCGCGCTCGCCGGTCCTCCCGGACATGCGGCGGCGTGGCGCAAGGCGCCACACCAAGGGGTAAGAACCATGAACAGGACCAAGGTCATCGCGGTCGCCGCGGCGGCGCTATGCGCCATACCGGCCGCCGCACAGGCCCAGCAGAGTGTCAAGATCGGCTTCATCTCGACGTTCTCGGGCCCGGCCGCCTCTATCGGCAACGACATGAAGAATTCCTTCGAGCTCGGCTTGGACCAGCACGGCCGCAAGCTCGGCGGGCTGCCGGTCGAGGTCATCTACGAGGACGATCAGATCAAGCCCGAAGTCGGCGTGCAAAAGACACAGAAACTCATCGAGGCCGACAAGGTCGATTTCGTCGTCGGCTATATCTGGTCGAATGTCCTGCTCGCTTCGCTCAAACCGCTCGTCGACTCCAAGACCATGACGGTCGTCACCAATGCCGGCGCCTCGCAGCTCGCCGGTGAATTGTGCTCGCCTTATGTATTCTCGACCTCTTGGAATAACGATCAGACGCCGGCCTCGCTCGGGCTTTACATGAACCAAAAGGGCGTGAAGACGGCATTCCTGCTGGGACCGAATTACGCCGCCGGCAAGGATATGCTCGCCGGCGTGCAGACCACCTTCAAGGGGCAGATCGTCGGCCAGGAACTTACCCGCTGGCCCGATCAGATCGACTTCTCCGCCGAACTCTCGAAAGCGCGTGAGGCAAAGCCCGACGCGATCTTCGCGTTTTATCCGGGCGGCATCGGCGCGCAGTTCATCACCCAATATGTCCAAGCCGGCCTCAAGGGCCAGATCCCGCTCTACACCGCGTTCATCATCGATGACTTGTCGTTGCCCCGGCTGAAGGATCTTGCGGTCGGCATTGCCAGCGCCCAAGAATGGGTCGGCGATTTGCCGAATGCGGCCAATCAAAAATTCGTCGCCGACTACAAGGCGAAGTATAATTCCTCGCCATCGTTCTACGGCGCGCAGACCTATGACGCCGTGGCGCTGCTCGATACCGCCGTCACCGCGGTGAAGGGCGATCTCACCAACAAAGAGGGCATGCGCAAGGAGATGGAAAAAGCCGACTTCGCCTCCGTGCGCGGCAACTTCAAGTTCGGCAACAACCACATCCCGATCCAGAATTTCTATCTCGACGAGGCGGTGAAGAATGCCGACGGCAGCTATTCGCTGCACACCGCCGCCACCATCGTCAAGGACGACCAGGACAAGTTCCACGATAAATGCCCGATGAAGTAATCAGCCGGCCGGAAGCCGCATCGCAGCCGCCGTTCTTGCGCCACGGGATGACGCGCAGGAATGGTGTATTTCCTCGAGCAATTCCTCAACGGCGTTCAGCTCGGCATGCTGCTGTTCCTGTTGGCGGCGGGCTTGACGCTGATCTTCGGCATCATGGATCTCGTCAATCTGGCGCACGGCTCGCTCTATATGATCGGCGCCTATTTCGCGGCTACTTTCGCAGCATGGACCGACAGTTTCGTGCTCGGCGCCATCCTCGCGGTCCTTGCCACGTTTGCGGTCGGCGTGGTGCTGGAGGTGATCGCGATACGGCGGCTCTACGCCCGCAGCCATCTCGACCACGTGCTCGGCACTTTCGGCCTTCTGCTGTTCTTCAACGAACTGGTGCGGCTGATCTGGGGACCGGCCGGTCTGACGCTGTCACTGCCGAGCGAAATGCTCACGCCGTGCAGATCCTTCCCGGCCTGTTCTATCCGCTCTATCGCCTCGTCATCATCGGGGTAACGCTCGCGGTGGCGTTCTTCCTCTACGTCCTGGTCATGCGCACGCGGCTCGGCATGCTGATCCGCGCCGGCGCTTCCAATCGCGAAATGGTCGGCGCGCTCGGCGTCAATATCAAGCTCTTTATACACGCTGATCTTCGGCCTTGGCGCGGCACTCGCCGGCTTTGCCGGACTGATGCAGGCGCCGATCCTCACTGTGCAGATCGGCATGGGCGAGAACATTTTGATCGCCGCATTCGTCGTCGTGACCATCGGCGGCATCGGCTCGATCCGCGGCGCCTTTATCGCGGCGCTTGCTCGTCGGGCTGGTCGATACCGTCGGGCCGCGCCTTCCTGCCGGATCTGCTCCACGTCTATCTGAGCGAAAGCGCCGCGTCGAGCCTCGGCCGGGCGCTGTCCTCGATGATGATCTATCTGGTGATGGCGCTGGTGTCTGATCGTGCGTCCCGAAGGCCTGTTCCCGGCGGCGAGCAAATGAACATCTCCGCCCGATCATCGGCACGCAGCCGGCTCGGCCTGCGTCGAGCCGTCAATGCGCGGCGCTGGTCGTCATCCTCGCGCTGGTGCCGGTCTATGCGGCACTGACCGGCGACAGCTTCGCGATGACGCTTGTTCACGCGCGTCATCATTCTGGCTTTGGCGGCGCTTAGCCTCAATTTGATCATGGGCTTCGGCGGCATGGTCAGTTTCGGCCACGCGGCTTATCTCGGCATCGGCGGCTACGCAGTCGGTATCCTGGCGAAGGAGGGCATCGGTTCCGGCTTCGTGCAATGGCCGGCCGCGATCGGGGCCTCTGCGCTTTACGCGCTTGTTGTCGGAGCGCTCAGCCTGCGCACCCGCGGCGTCTATTTCATCATGATCACGCTCGCTTTCGCGCAGATGGCCTATTACGTCGCGATCGGCCTCGACCGTTACGGCGGTGACGACGGATTGACGATCTATCGGCGCAGCTCCTTCGGCGCGCTCGTCGATCTCAACGACAAGACGCTGTTCTATTATCTGTGTCTGGCGCTGCTGCTGGCCGGCATGTATCTTCGTCTGGCGCCTCGTCAATTCGCGTTTCGGTCTCGTCATCCGCGGCGCGCGCTCGAACGAGCGGCGCATGCGCGCCATCGGATTTCCGACTTTCCGTTACAAGCTCGTCTCTTTCGTGATTGCCGGGCGCGATGTGCGGGCTCGCCGGCGCCTTGCTCGCCAATCATACGAACTTCATCAGTCCGGCCATGATGCACTGGACCCGCTCCGGCGATCTCATCGTTATGGCCGTGCTCGGCGGCATGCAGGCGATGTTCGGGCCGCTGATCGGCGCGATGACGTTCTTGCTTCTCGACGAGGCGCTATCCCGCGTGACCGAATTTCCCGATCTCATTCTCGGACCGCTCTTGTTGTTCGTCGCGATTTACTTCAACGGCGGATTGGCCGGGCTGATCGGTGGAGGACGCCGTGGCTGACGTCCTGCTCGAAGTCGAAGCCTTGACCAAACGCTTCGGCGGTGTAACGGCGTCCGACGCGATTTCGTTTGCGGTGCCGGCCGGCGAACTCCACGCCATTATCGGCCCGAACGGCGCCGGCAAGACCACGCTGATCGGTCAATTGACCGGCGAGATAGCACCGGACGGCGGGCGCATCGTTTTCGATGGTCGCGACATTACGATGCTGCCGGTGTATCGGCGCAGCCAGCTCGGGCTGGCGCGCTCGTTCCAGATCACCTCGCTGTTCGCCGATTTCACCGCGCTCGATAATGTGGCGCTCGCGGTCCAGGCGCCATGCCGGCCACTCGTTCCGCTTCTGGCGCGACGCGCGGAGCGAGCCTGCGCTCCGTGACCCGGCGCAGGCCGCGCTCGATCGCCTCGGGCTTGCCGCGCGTGCCGATATGCTCGTCGCCGACCTCAGTCACGGCGAGCGCCGCCAGCTCGAGATCGCGATGGCGCTCGTCACCAAGCCGCGGCTTCTGCTGCTCGACGAACCCATGGCCGGCATGGGGCCGGATAAATCCGCGCGCCTGATCGACACCCTGCGTCAGCTCAAAGGCGGCCTTACGATCGTGCTGATCGAGCACGACATGGATGCGGTCTTCGCGCTGGCGGACCAGCATCAGCGTTCTGGTCTATGGCCGCATCATCGCCGCCGGCGACGCGGCCGCGATCAGGTCCGATCCGGCGGTGCGGCAAGCTTATCTCGGCGAGCAAGAACGAGCAGGGCAGGGGGAGGCACGTGGCTGAGACCGACGGCTTGCCGCTCCTCGAACTGCGCGACGTCGAGACCAGTTACGGGCTCAGCCGCGTGCTGTTCGGCATGTCGCTCTCGGTCGCCGCCGGCGAAATGGTGTCGCTCATGGGACGCAACGGCATGGGCAAGACCACGACCGTGCGCTCGATCATGGGGCTGACGCCGGCCGCGGCCGGCTCGATTCGCTTTGCCGGCGAAGAAATCCGCCAACTGCCGTCCTATCGGGTGGCCAAGCTCGGCATCGGTCTCGTGCCGGAAGGGCGCCAGGTCTTTCCCAATCTCACGACGTTGGAGAATCTTCTGGCAACGGCCGCCGACCGAAGCCGCGCCGCCGAACCATGGACGATCGAGAAGGTGTGGCTACTTTTTCCGCGACTTGCCGAACGCGCGGGCACCATGGCGAATCTGCTGTCGGGCGGCGAGCAGCAGATGCTGGCTATCGGGCGCGCTTTGATGACCAATCCGCGCTTGCTCATCCTCGACGAGGCGACCGAGGGGCTTGCGCCACTCATTCGCGACGAAATTTGGCGATGCCTGGAAATGCTGCGGGCGGCCGGCCAATCGATACTGGTGATCGACAAAAACGTCGAAGCGCTCACCCGGATCGCCGACCGGCACTACATCATCGAGCGCGGCCGCGTTGTCTGGGAGGGAAGCTCGAAAAAATTGGCGAGCGTGCCGGAAATGCAACACCGATATTTGGGGATTTGACTCGTCTGTAGCGCCGACGTTTTTCATCGATCCGTCGATGCTTCTGGCGCAAATGAGGCGTGGTGAAGGGGCCGCCTGCTCTTGCGGGAGGGCCGAACATCGGCTTAGACTTTTGTCACCGGGAAGGTATTGCAGTGTGGGAGTCGTGGCCTCGCAGACCGGCCGCGGGAATCCTCGAACCGGTCACCTCTTTGCTGCGACTACTCAAGACGCCGGTGCCGGAAAACGGCGCTGAATTCCAACGGTGGGGGACGGCAATGTCGAGCTTCAAATTCGTTTTCTCGGCCCTCGTCCTTTCGGGGACGATCGCAGCGGCTGGCTGCCAATCCGCCTCGGCCGATCCGTATTTCATCGGTCCCGACAAGTGCAGCAACTGCCATAAACCGGAAGTTGCAGTGTGGGAGGGCACCAAGCACGCGAAATCCTTCAAAGAGGTCCATCGCGTCCCGGCGGCGAAGGATATCCTGGCTGCGGCCGGCGGCGACCAGAATATGCGCCGTAACGATGTCTGCGTCGGTTGCCACTACTCACTGATCCAGACCGATGCCAAGGCCAAGCCGACTCCTGTGGACGGTCCCTCTTGCGAAAGCTGCCACGGCGCAGCGTCGGATTGGTTTCCCAT
Organism: uncultured Alphaproteobacteria bacterium; assembly: GCA_963696555.1. Classification (GTDB taxonomy): domain Bacteria; phylum Pseudomonadota; class Alphaproteobacteria; order Rhizobiales; family Xanthobacteraceae; genus BOG-931. The sequence goes on from CAVOKR010000026.1 coordinate 143,624, forward strand.
CCATAACGACGGCGCCACCGCGAGCGAAACTCCTGCCCACAAGGCGGACCGGATCCAAAAATCCATCGCCGCCGGCATGATCCGCCCGGAAATGCTCTACGATATCGCGCTCAACTGCCTGTCCTGCCATGAACTCTCGCACAAGGGCCGGAAGTCGGCGGTGCCGCCGGAGACCTTCTCGAAAATGATCGACGCCGGGCACCCGGCCGGGACCGGATTCGAGCTTGTCCAATACTCGCAAGGCACCGTGCGCCATCGGTTTTATCCGCCTGACGTGAGCAAGAACGCGGAAATGACACCTGCGCAACTGGCGCGGATGTTCATCACGGGTCATGCCGCGGCGCTCGTCGAATCGACGACGACCGAAGGCAAGATCGACAATGCGAAATACCAAGATACGCTGAAAAAGGTCGTGGACAACGCGACCGCGGCGCTCACAGCCATCAAGGACCAGGTGCCCGAGGCGGCGGCTCTCTTGGCGCAGCCCACGGACGACAATGCCCGCAAGCTGGTGGACGCGATCGCGACGAAGGATCTGTCTGCGCAAGTGGGAAGCCTTCTTCCCGCGCCCAGCACCTACAAGTAAGACGTTCATCGCGGAGAGGGGCCGCAATGGACGTCGCCACGCCAACGATGATGCGTCCCCATCGCTGGGACGTGCCATTCGATTCCGACATGACCGACGCCGATGTCGAGGCGCTCATGTCGATACCGGCCATCGCCAATGTGCGGGCCGACGCGTTCCCGCCGCATATCCCACTGCGCGGGATTTTGCGCAATGACGCGCGGATCGTCTCGTACCAGCCGGGCGATATCGTCTGCCGCGAGGGCGACTACGGCAGTTCGGCGTTTCTTATTCTCTCCGGCGCGGTGCGCGTGGTGTTGTCGCCGAGCCTGCCGCGCAACGTCTTGGGGCGGCAGCCCGTGCATAAGAAGGGGTTCTTCGGCGCGTTATCGCAGCTCTGGACGAATTCACGTGAGCCCGAGGTGCGTGACATCGCGCGCTACCGCGGTATCCGCGCCCAGTCGCGCGGCGAGTCCGGCACTGAAACGCACATTTTTCTTCAAGACGTTCCCGGCGTTCTCGACCACCACCGCACCAGCAGCCTACCGGTCGGCCAGATATTTGGCGAATTGGCGGCGCTCGGCCGCGTGCCGCGCTCGGCTACCGTTTTCGCCGAGACCGAGACCCATCTGTTGGAGATCCGCTGGCAGGGACTGCGCGAACTGCGGCGGTTCGATCCAGGTTGGAAGCGCCACATCGATGAGAATTATCGGCGCAACGCGCTGCACGCGGTGTTGCAGGCCAATCCGCTGTTCTCCGGACTGACGCCCGAGGTCCTCAAGGAGGTCGCCGACCGCGTGAAATTCAGGACGTTCGGCAGTTTCGACTGGAACGTCTCCTACAAGGAAATGCGCAACAGCGGGGCGGCCGGCGACGAACCGATCATTGCCGCCGAAGGCCTGGTGCAGGACGGAATCTATCTCGTCCGCGCCGGCTTCGCTCGCGCCTCGGTCCGCTTCGGCAGTGCCCAGCGCACGCTCGCCTACCTCGGTGCCGGCGACCAGTTCGGTCTCGACGAATCCTATGAAAGCTGGAAGACCGGCAAACCGGTGCGTCGCCGTAATTCGCTGACCGGACTGGGCTATGTCGACGTGCTGCGGGTGCCGTCTGACGTGCTCGAGGAATATGTCTTCCCGCATCTCGACGTGCCGCCGCCGCCGGCGCTCATTGCCGACCGGCCCATCCACGACGATGCATTCGCCGAATGGCTCGGCGACGAACGCTATTTCAACGCGACGCAAGCGATGCTCATCGACCTTGAGCGCTGCGTCCGCTGTGACGATTGCGTGCGGGCCTGCGCGTCAACTCATGGCGGCAATCCGCGCTTCGTCCGGAAGGGCCGGACCTTCGACCGCTGGATGGTGGCCAATGCCTGCATGCATTGCCGCGATCCGGTCTGCATGATCGGGTGCCCGACGGGAGCCATCCACCGCCACGAGGCGGTCGGCGTTGTCGTCATCAACGACGATACCTGCATCGGCTGCGGCACCTGCGCCAATTCGTGTCCCTACGACAACATCCGGTTGGTCGAGATTGCCAATCCCTCCGGCGACGCCGTTGTCGACGCCGACGGCCGGCCGATCGTCAAAGCGACCAAGTGCGATCTCTGCGTCGAGCAACTCGGCGGTCCGGCCTGCGCGCGAGCGTGCCCACACGACGCGCTGCGCCGGGTCAGTGCCAGCGTTCTGGTCGAGCAGGATGCCGTGACGGCGACCGGGACGAAACGTCAATGAGAGCCGTCAATCGCAGCAGCTTGCCGGTCTGGATCGTCACATCGATCGCGGCTGCCGGCATCGTCTACTGGCATGCCTCGCCCAGGCTCGCTTACGCCGACCGCGATTTTATCACCGGCTATGTCCTGTTGGGCCTGATGGTTTTTCTCGCCCTCTATAATGGGCGAAAGAAGCTGTCGATGCTGCCGCTGGGCAAGGCCTCGACCTGGCTGACGCTTCATCTCGCCGGCGGCGTCCTCGGGCTCGTGATATTCCGGCTTCATGTCGGCTCGCTGTGGCCGATCGGTCCCATGCACCGCGCTTTGGCGGCGCTGTTTTATGCGGTCTGCATTTCGGGCGTGGTCGGCTACGGGTTGCAATTGTGGCTGTCGCGTCGGCTCGCGCAGGCGGGCGGCGAGATTATCTTCGAGCGCATTCCCGCTGAAATAGCCGCGATCCGTGCCCGAGCCGAGGAAGCGGTGCTCAAGGCGGCCGAGGAATCCGGCAACGACACGCTTGGCCGCGACTATCTGCAGACGCTGGCTTGGTACTTTGCCCAACCGCGCTTCTTTTGGAGCTGCGCGATGGGCGGCTTCGGCCGGCGCTCCGAGAATTGGCTTGAGCGCAACCTTCACACCATAGGCCGCTATCTGAGCGAGGCCGAACGGGCGCGCCTTGAAAACCTGTCGCGGCTCGGTGAGGAGAAGCGGCGGGTCGACGTCCAATACGCGATGCAATCGCTGCTCAAGCGCTGGACGATCTTTCACGTTCCGCTGGCGGCGGCGATGCTGACACTTTCGGTGTGGCACCTCATTCTTGTCGAGGTGTTCGCCCAATGAACGGCGGCATCAACAGTTTTCGGCACGACCAGACCGGCTATGAGCGGCCTACGCTCGGCTGGCGCTGTGGCCGTTCGGCCAACTGGAACATGCCGTGTAAACACGGGCCGAACGCGGCCGGGGTGTGCGGCGGGCAGAACGCCTGCGCGCCCATCCGCAGCGGCGAGGCATGGCAGTGCCGTAGGCCCGCCGCCGATGGCGGCCCCTGCGCCACCGGGCCCGGCAAGGACGGCAGCTGCGGTCAACGCCGGCCGCCTTGCGTACCGCGACGGACGCTCGCGATCTGGCGCGGCCGGCTTTCCATACTCGCGATCGGCGTCATAGTGGCTCTCTTGGCGCTGTTGGCGCACCGGACGGATCGCGCGTCCGGCGCCCCGACCTCGCTCGACCCCGGTCCTTTGTCCTCGGCCCATTCGCACTTCGCCGGCACGGCGCTCTGCGCAACCTGCCACACCGCATTCGGTCGCGGCACCACCGGTTGGTGGCAGGCGTTCTGGAGCCCCGCGGCGCTGATGCCTGCCGGTAAGCAGGACGGTGAGGTGGCGGCGCACCGCCTGTCGGCAGCCTGTACCGAGTGCCACAGCTTTGGCGGTCATGAACTGCAGGCGCACAACCGTATTTTCGACAAGGCCGCTAACGCGGGCCCAACCGACTGCCTGATGTGCCACACCGAGCACAAAGGACGACTTTCGCAGATCACGACACTTTCTCAGACACAGTGTCAAACTTGCCACACCCGTGCGATCAAGGATTTCGCCAGCGATCACCCGGCGTTCCCGGTCAAATTTCCCTATGACCACACGCAGGCGATCACCTTCGATCATGCCAACCATTTCAACAAATATTTCTCCAACCCGTCGATGAAGGACCAGGTGCCGCCCGGTGGTTGTGTCGGTTGCCATGTCGTCGGCGACAGCGGCCGGGCGATTCAGCCGGCCAAATTCGAGACGACATGCGCGAATTGCCATGCCGATAGCATCACCAAGAAGGATTTTATTCTTTTCCGCTGGCCACAACTGGACGACAACGTCATTAAACCTGAGGAAATAGCCAAATCCTGCGGTACGCCTTTGCCGCCGCCGCCCGATCCGAGCAAGCCGGAGCCTGCTTTCTCGGGTGTTTCCTCAGACCCGCTGAACCTGATCTCGGCCTATCTGCTCAATTTGCCAGCCGATAAATCCGCCGATTACGACAAGCCGGTGCAGGATTTGGCGCGTGACATGATGAAAGATGGCGCCGATCCGCTGGTCGATGCGGCGAAGGACCGTCTAAGTGCTGGAAAGGTCGAGAATTTGTTTGCCGGTCTGGACGGTGAACAAGTGCGTCAGGCGGCGTGCGCTTGGGCTGGGAATCAGGAATATTCACAGCCGGGGCAAACTTCTGTTGCCGGCTGGCGAGCGGACGATCTGGATTTGCGTTATACTCATCCATCACACGCCGACCCCGTCCTCAAAGCCTGGATTGAGGCCGTGGCGGCGCAGCCGATCCCAACCGATGACGACGCCGCGGCGGCGCGGCTGATTAAGGCGCGACGGGAAATGCTGTCCTATAGCGACGGTCCGGGCCAATGCATAAAATGCCATGCCGTCTCCGGGCAGCGTGGCGGACCGCTCACCGTCAGCTGGCAGGTGCAGCTTGGGACGTCGCCCGCCCAGACCCGGTTCGACCACCGGCCGCACCTCGATCTCCTGGGCCCAGATAAGACGTGTACAAGCTGCCACAGGCTTGCAGACAGCGTGCTTTCCGTTGAGAATACGGGACTGAAGGGGATCGCGTTGTCGACCTGTGCCGAGTGCCATGCGGCTGGGAAGGTGCGCGACGACTGTCAGACATGCCACGTCTATCATCAGGGTCACGCCTTTAGAAAAAGGATGATGCAAGATGCAATGTAGATCGATAGCTCTTGCGCTCCGTTGGAGTGCCATCAGCAGCATTGCCGGTCTGGCGCTCGCGGCAGGCATCGTTACCACTCAGGCCGAGATCCCGTCGCTTCTGATCACCCCGTCGGTCGATCCGCACTCCAAGATATTTGCCGAGAGCTCGTATCCGACCGCCGCCACGTGCGGCCAGTGCCACACCCAGATTTACAAAGAGTGGTCGAACTCGGCGCATGCCTACGCTTCGATTTCGCCGATGTTCCATAAGTTCGAGCAAACGATCGTCGATCTGTCGTCTGGAACGGTTCGCGACTTCTGCGTTCGCTGCCATCAAGAGGTGGGAACGCAGCGCGGCGAACCGCGCGCGGAAGCGCTGTGGGAGCGCAGCGAAGTGGCGCGCGAGGGTGTCACCTGCATCACGTGTCACCGCATCACCGACGAGTTCGCCAAGGTCAACGGCGCGCGCACCATTCAGCCCGGCGACATCAGCCGCGCGGTGACGACCACCGGTAAGGGTTCCAAGTTCTACGAGATCATGAAGAACAAGGATCAGTACCACATCACCACGTCGGAAAAAGAACACGGCACGCAAATTCACGCCAGCATCTTCAAGCTCGACCAGCTCGACCAGCCGCAGTTCTGCGTCTCGTGCCACCAGGTCGCGGTGCAACCGGGCATCAAGCTCGAAGTGGTGTGGGATCAGTATCGCGGCTCACCGGCGGCCGCCCAGGGCGTCACCTGCCAGGATTGCCACATGGGCCGGGTGCCGGGAGTGAATGCCGGCTATACGACCGCGCCGACGGCGGTGGTCGACGGCAAGGACATCAATCCAGGCCGCGCCCACCACAATCACGCGTTCTACGGTCCCGGCTATTCGATCGCGCATCCCGGCATTTTCCCGCAAAATCCGAAATCGCAGACCACCCAAATTCAGGATTGGCTGAAATTCGATTGGCGCGGCGGCTGGGGCGAGGATGCCTTCGAAGACAAGATCAACGACAACAAAGTTAAGGCCAGCTTCCCCAAAGTATGGTCGGATAGCACCGACCGCTCGGACGCTCGCGACATCATCAAAGAAAACCTTGAGGGCATCGCGCAGAAGCGCAAACTCCGCATTCAGGTGATGGAGAACGGCTCGCACGTCGATGGACCGTTCTTCTCGTCGCCGCCGGCGCTCGGCCAGAGCCTCAGCTTCCGCTATCGCATCAACAATATAAATCCGGGCCACAACATGCCGTCGGGCTCGCTCGGCGCGCAGCCGGAGATTTGGGTCGATGTCGCGCTCGTCGGTCCGGACGGCAAGCGGCTGTGGGAATCGGGCTACGTCGACTCCAACGGCGACATGGCCGATCTGCATTCCTACGACGTGCGCGCCGGCACGCTTCCGGTCGACAACCAATTGGTCAATCTACAGACCAAGTTCTTGACCACGAATGTGGTCGGGACCGACCGCGAAATGTATTTGCCGGTCAATTTCGATATCGATCAGCTGCCGTTCATCCGGCCGGCGGGCGTGCCGCAGACCGTGCTTAATCATCCGCCTTTCATCCGGATGGAACAGCGCAGCATTCCGCCACTCGGCTTCCGCGACGCGGAATATTCGGTCCCGGGCAATCTCATCACCAAGCCCGGTCAATACAAACTTGCATTTCGCATGCGCAGCCGCGCCGAGCCGATCTACTTCATGGACTTCGTCAAGGCGACGACCGAGATGAAGGAATCGATGAATCAGGGAATGATCGACATTCACCCGTACACCGTCACGTTTGACGTCAAATAGCTGGCTTGGTTGGGGGGCAAAAGTCATGAAACGGACTTCTTCTAGGCCAGCGAGGATGAGCTGGTGGAGTGGAGTCGTAGGCGCCGGAGTGATAACCGCCACTATCGGGGTAGCGGTCGTGCGCGCTGACAGCGGCGGCCAGCAGATGTCGCCTGAAGCCAAACTGGTGCCGAACGACCAGCAAGCGTTCGGCTCGGATCCGCATTACGGCAGCACCTACGCGCCCGACCAGCAGATCGAGATTTACGGCGGCAAGCACAAGGTCGACGAGCAGCGGCCCCTCGTCGAAATCGGCCAGCCGCTCTACGTCGAAGGCCCGCTGAGCCCCACCTTCAACGACATCGGCAAGAAAAACCTCGTCCAGCCCGGCTTCAGCATTTTCGGCGATTGGCGGACGGCCATTGCCTACAACAACAACGGCGCCAACAAAGAGGCTGGTCAGATTGCCACCCGGCTCAACCTCGAGACCGACCTGCAATTGACCGCGACGGAGCGCCTCCACGCCCTGTTCCGGCCGTTCGACCAGAACGGCGAATTTACCCGCGTAGACTTTGCCGGACCCAATCAAACCCCCGGGTCGTTTCCGTTGAACTGGACTCCGCGTACCCTCTTCTTTGAGGGCGATCTCGGCAATATCGCCGCCGGCGTGACCAACAAATACCAGGCATTCGACCTGCCGTTTGCGGTCGGCTTGGTGCCGCTGATCTTCCAGAACGGCGTCTGGGTCAATTCCGCCATGACCGGCGGTGCGGCCTCGATCATCGGGCAAAACAGCGCGATGTTGCATATTTCTAATATGGACATGACCTTCTTCTCTGGCTTCGACAATGTCACCACGCCGGCGGTGAAGAATACCAACGGGACGCTGGTCGATCACGGTCTGGCGGTCTACGGCGCGGCGAACTTCATCGAAGCCAACGAGGGCTACTGGGAAACCGGCCTCGGCTACATCCAGGACAATCGCGGCCTGCCGTTCGACGCCAGCTACGGCGATGCGACAATCGCTTTCACCAAGCGCTACGGCGGCTGGCTTTCGAACAGCGTGCGCGGCATCTATTCGTTCGGCCAGCAGGCTCAGGCCAACGGCCAGCACACCGCGGACGGCTTCATTTTCCTGATCGAAAACTCGCTGATCTCGCCGAAGGAACTGGTTCTCGTTCCTTATGCGAATGGCTGGGTCGGCTTCGGGCACCCGCAATCGCTGATGCGCAACGGTGACGCCGGCGGCGTATTGAACAATACCGGCATAACGTTCGAGACCGACGGACTGACCGGCTTCGCGAACCTCGACAACAGCGGGCAGGACACCTATGGGGGCGCCGTCGGCGTCGAGTATCTGTTCAATCTCGATCAGCAGATCGTGCTCGAAGCGTCGACGGTTCAGGTGCGTACCAACGATTTCGAGCTCGGCCGTCAAGCCCGAGGCGCCGAGTACGCCCTCGGCGCCCGCTACCAGCGGAATCTGACGAACTCGCTGCTGTTCCGCGCCGATGTGATCTATGCTGAGGAACTCAACCAGAAAGATAACGCCGGTATTCGCGCCGAGCTGCGCCAGAAGTTCTGAGGACCGAGTTCTGTAATGGGACCGATCGAGCTTGTCGCTCCGCTTGCCGTACCGTTTTCCGCCGCCTTGTTCCTGGCCGGACTGACGGCCTATTTCGTCATCCTTGGCACCCGCGAACTGACCGCGATCCGCGTCGCCCGCTCAACGGCGGTGTTCGAGCAGGATTATCTGCGCGAGCAGATCACCGATCTTGCCGAGCGGCGCCGCCGCGAGCAGCAGAAGGCCGAGCGCACCTGGGACGGTTTCCGCAAATTCGTGGTGGCGCGCAAAGTTCCTGAATCGCACGACATCTCTTCGTTCTATCTCGAGCCGCACGATCGGCGTCCGCTGCCGATGTTCATGCCGGGGCAGTATTTGACCTTCCGGATCAATATTCCCGGACTATCGAAGCCCGTCATCCGTTGTTATTCGCTGTCCGACGGACCGAAAGCCGAGCATTTTAGGGTTACCATCAAGCGCATCGGCGTGCCGCCCAACAAGCCGGACGGCAAGCCCGGACTCATCTCGAGCCACTTCCACGATCAGATCGAAGAAGGCGACATCGTCGATGTCAAAGCGCCGGCCGGCCAGTTTTTCCTCGACCCGGCGGAAGACACACCGGTGGTTCTGATCGGCGGCGGCATCGGCTTGACGCCGGTGCTGAGCATGCTGAACGCGTTGGTCGACGCGCACTCCCAGCGCAATATCTGGTTCTTCTACGGCTTGCGCCATCGCGGCGAGCACATCATGGCGGAGCATCTTCGTCAGGTCGCCGAAGACAATCCCAACGTTCAGCTCCATATCTGCTACAGCGACCCGCGGCCGAACGAGGACAAGGCGGGCGAGCATTACGATCACGCCGAGCGCGTCTCGGTGGATCTGCTCAAGAAGATCGTGCCGGTCGACACGGCGCATTTTTATCTGTGCGGTCCGCCGCCGATGATGCAGTCGCTGGTCGAGGGCTTCCACAGCGCCGGCATTCCCGACGCGCGGATTCACTACGAGGCGTTCGGCCCGGCGTCGGTGAAGACGGCGGCGCCTGCGCAACCGGCCGCGGCGGGGGCCGCCTCGATCGAAATCGGTTTCTCGAGCTCGGACAAAAAAATCCTCTGGGACGGCAAGTCGACGCTCTTGGAGATTGCCGAAGCCAACGGCATCCGCATCGATTCCGGTTGCCGGGCCGGCAATTGCGGCACCTGCATCACCGCGATCAAGCAAGGCACCGTGAAATATCCGTCGCCCCCCGGCACCACCGTCGAAGCGGGCTCCTGCTTGCCCTGCGTGGCGCACCCGGCGTCGAATATTGTTCTGGACGGCTAGTCGTAAAGCCGCATCGTTGCGTCGTGCGCGTGTCTCCGCCTGTCGGCGGCTGATCGCGGTGAAGATACGGGTAATTTACGATCGAAAAACTCGCCGATGCGGCGAAGGCGAATAATCGCAGCGGCCTAGAGTCAATTCGGCCGCTATCACGCTAGCTCGACGCCAAATTCTGCTTTTCCCGCCAGTCATCCCTGTAATTTCGACGAAAAACCGTTTTAAGGTAGGACCGTACTCGCAAGCCAACCGCGTGTGCACGAACACCACCGGGCTCATTATAAAAAAGCACCCGCCTTACCGGGAAATGCTGGAGGATGCTTGATGCCAACCCTTTTCGTCGCGACCAACGGCCTATCGATCTGGACCAGCACCGATCTGGGCCTCACTCTGGCTCGCATGCCGACAAGCACGGCTTTGTACAGCGGAAGCCGTGTCTGGGCTCTCCTGGAAACACCGACCGGCCTCCTAGCGGGATCGGACAGTGGAATCTACCGGTGGAGCTCGGTTGAAGACCGATGGCATGGCCTGCCATCGCCGACAGATGTGCAACTCGTCACGGCGTTGGCGATATCGCCCATCGACCCGAATATTCTTCTCGCCGGCACGCAACCCGGCGCCGTCTACCGCTCCGAGGACGGTGGACAGAGCTGGCGGAACTTGCATGTTCCCATGAAGCCTTTTGTCAGCGCCGGCTTCTTCGAAGATCCGAAGTCGATTGTCGCGAACTCTCGCGCGACAAGGCCTGCGGCGCAGCATTGGACGCGTGTCACGCAAATCCTGTTCGATACGCAGGACCCATCGCTGGTATGGGCGGGAGTTGAAATCGACGGTGCCTGGTTGAGCAGGGACGGCGGGCGCACCTTCGCACGCCATACCGCGGGCTTGGTGAGCGAGGACGTGCACGGCTTTGCGGTTGCGACGAACGGCAGCCGGACCGTGTTCGCGACGACGAATGCCGGTTTGCACACCAGCGCCGACGACGGTGAGAATTGGATATTCCAGTCAATCGACTCCGAATGGCAATACACGCGCAGCATTCTGTTCAAGCCGGGCCAGCGCGATATCATGCTGCTGACAAACGGCAACGGCGCCCCCGGAACGAAAGGTCGTCTATTCAGAAGCGGGAATGCGGGCCGAACTTGGTCGGACGCACATCTGCCGGGCTCGGTCGAGAGTTCGGTTTACTTTCTCGCGGGGCATCCTACCGATCCGGACCTTCTATTCGCGGCAGCGACACTTGGCCAGCTTTTCCGGAGCGACGACGGCGGCAAGAACTGGATTGCGCTGCCTCAGCGCCTGAACGAAATTCGGGCGATTGCTTGGCTTCCGTAATACGGCTGCGTCAGGTAGCGATGCGACGCCCGGTGGCCAACATATACATTGATATCGATATATATTGACCCGCGACCGCTCTGAGGCTTAACTGCCGTCCTGAATTCCGATGTTGTTCGACGGGGCCTGACAAATGAACGGAATGATCGGCATCGATATCGGTGGAACATTTACCGATCTGACCGCGTATGACCCGGCGTCGGGCAAGCTGACCTTCGGCAAGACCACGACGACGAAGTTGCCCGATCAGGGGGCGGTCAGCGGGTTGGAGCGAATGATTGCCGACGGCGTCGACATTCGCCAGGCGGCGGTGCTCAAACACGGCACGACAGTTGTCATAAATAGCATTCTCGAACGCCGTGGCGCCAAGACCGCTCTGATTACGACGGAAGGTTTCCGCGACACGCTCGAGATCGGGCGTGGCAGCCGGCCGGAATCCTTTAATCTTTTTTATCGTCGCCTTGCGCCGCTCGTGCCGCGTGATTTGCGCTTTGAAATCCGGGAGCGCCTGTCCGCGCGAGGGGAGGTTCTCAAGGCGCTCGATCGATCCGCGCTTCCGCGGCTCGCCCAGCAGATCACTGCGGCCGACATCGAGGCGGTCGCGATTTGTTTTCTGCACGCCTACCGCAACCCCGACCACGAATTGGAGGTCGCGGCATATATCGCAAAGCATACGGGCTGCTTCGTCACCTGTTCGCACGAGCTGTCGCGGGAGTTTCGCGAATTTGAGCGGACCTCGACCGCGGTCATCAACGCTTTTGTCGGGCCGCGCACTAGTACGTACATTACGCGGTTTCGCGACGGCATAACGAAAGCGGGGTTCTCCGGCCGGCTGCTGCTCATGGGCTCAAATGGCGGAGTTCTGACCGACGGCGAAGCCATTAAAAGGCCGGTACTGTTGATCGAATCCGGTCCGGTGGGCGGGGCGGCGGGTGCGGCCGAACTCGGCAAAGCCCTCGATATGCCCAATGTGGTCGCCTTCGACATGGGCGGCACCACGGCGAAGGCCGTGATGATCGAAAACGGCGAAGCGGCGGTAACCCCCGTCTATTATGCGGCCGGATATAACCGAGGCTACCCCGTTCAAGCAGCCGTGCTGGACATCATCGAAGTCGGTGCCGGAGGCGGCAGCATCGCGGCTGTCAACGAGATGGGGGCGCTGGTCGTGGGGCCACGAAGTGCAGGCGGCGTGCCCGGTCCGGTTTGCTACGGAACGGGAGGTCAGGAGCCCACCATCACGGATGCAAACCTGATTTTAGGCCGGCTGCATCCTGATCGATTTTTGAATGGCGAGATCAAGCTCGATAAGGACGCTGCCGAAAGGGCGCTCCAGGAGCTTGCGACGCGCCTCGGCGAACCTCTCTCTAGGGTCGCCGCGGGAATTATCCGCCTCGCCACATTGACCATGGCCTCTGCCGTCAAGATGACGACAGTTGAGCGAGGCTACGATCCGCGCGATTTCGCGATGATCGCCTACGGGGGCGCCGGTCCGCTCCATGCGGCGGACATCGCACGTGAATTGGGCATTCGGACGGTTATTATACCGAATCACCCGGGTCACTTCTGCGCCTATGGAATGCTGTACGCCGATCTGAAATACGACGTGGTCCAGACGATGGCGGTCGGCCTCGAGCAGCTTGACCCCGCCGAGGCCGAGAAACAGTTTCTCGATCTTGAGGAACGCGGGCGGGCTTCGCTCAACGAGATCAAGGTCAATCTCACGGCGGTTTCGATCGCTCGATTTGCCGACATGCGCTATCGCGGTCAGGAGCATACGCTGAAGATACGCCTTCCCGACAAAATGTCGCTTGTCGACCGGGCCGACACGCGAGTTGTTTTCGAAAGCGAATACACCAAGCGCTACGGCCACTCCAGCCGAAACGTGCCGATCGATCTCGTGAACCTCAGGGTCGTGGTGACGGGCGTCACCGACAAGCCCGCAATGCAGGATATGCAAGCAGCCAATTCCGCCGAGCCCGAAACCCGCGACGTCAATTTTGACGGCAAGAACTTCGTGCCCTGCGCGATTTGGCAACGCGACCGGCTCAGCATGGGTGTGCACATAAACGGTCCGGCCATCATTGAGGAGAGTGCGTCCACGACCGTTGTCGGCCCCAATGACCGGGCAACGATCGACCACTTTGGAAATATAAGAATAGCCGTAGGGGGCGATCAATGAACGTCGTCGTACCCGTCGGAGCGTCGCAGCGCGCGGCCGGCGGAAAATTCGATCCGATAATGCTCGAAGTCATCCGCAGTCTCTTGATCGCGATCATGGACGAAGCGGAGATCAACCTCTCCCGCACTGCCTTCAGTCCGATCGTTTACGAGGTCAAGGACTATTGTATCGGCCTGTTGGATCAAAGCGGTCGCACAATCGCTCAAAGCCGCGGTTCGGTGCCAACATTTATGGCGGATTTGGGCGACTCGGTGGCGGACGGTCTGGAGATCTATGGATGCGATGGCATCCATCCCGGCGACGTCCTCATCATGAATTACTCGGACGTTTGCGGTCAGCATCTGAATAACATCGTCATCTATGTGCCGATCCATCATGAGGACGAGCTCATCGGTTTCGTGGCTTCACGAGCCCATTGGACAGACGTCGGCGGCAAGATCTCCGGCTCAGTCTGTACAGAACTCGACCGAGATATTCCAGGAGGGCGTCCAGCTGCGGACGCTGAAGGTTTACAAGCGAGGCGAGCCAGATCCCGAAATCATGCGGGTGATCCGCCACAACGTTCGCTATCCCGATCAGTGTTTTGGTGACATGGAGGCGCAGATTGCCGCGTGCGAACTGGGCCGCCGGCGCTACCTTGCGCTGGTGCAGAAATACGGCCTTGCATTAGTCAAGGAATGTATCCACGCCGTCTGGGACCAATGCGAAGCCATCGCGCGTGAGCGCATTCGCAGCCTGCCGGACGGCGTCTACGTCGGCGAATCCTTCCTCGACAGCGATGGCGTCGACATGGACAAGACGCTGCCGCTCAAGATCAAGGTGATCGTCAACGGGGACGAGATCATCGTCGATTATTCCGGCTTGGCGCCGCAGACGCCCGGTCCGATGAATGCGGGCTATAGCGCCGGCGTCAGCGCCGCAAAAGTAGCGATCAAAAGCGCGCTCATGCCCAGCTTGGCGCCGAACGACGGCACATTCCGTCCGATCAGCGTTGTGCTGCCGCCCGGCACCATCATGAGTGCGCAGGACAACGCGGCAATGTCGCTTTGGACCGTCACAATCAAAACTATCGTCGATACGATCCTTCAAGCGATCTCGAAAGCTGCGCCGCACCTGGTTCCTGCTGCACACCACGGTGCGATGGGCGTGTTTATTTTTGCCGGCACGGATCCGACCACCGGCCAGAGGTATTCCACCGTCGATTCAACCCTTGGCGGATGGGGAGGTCAGCCCGACAGCGATGGCTTTTCGCCCCTTAAGACAGTCACTCACGGCGATACCCGGCAGGTCCCTGTGGAGGTTGAGGAGACCTTCTGGCCATTGCTGGTCGAGCGCTATGTCTGGCGTCCGGACTCAGGAGGCCCCGGCAAGTTCAAGGGTGGCCTCGGGCTTTCCAAGGTCTACAAATTCGAACATGGCACGCGCGCCACGCTCGCGTTCGAACGCTCCAAATGCCCGCCGTGGGGCCTGTTCGGGGGAGGACCGGGACATGTCGGCACCACGTTCCTCCGCCAAGCCGGAGAAAACGAGGGAACGCGCTATCAGAAAGCTACGGGTCTTTGGATCAAGCCAGGAGGCGAACTCGATCTCCTTTCCGGCGGAGGCGGAGGTTACGGACCGCCGGAAGATCGCGATGTCGAGCGGGTCGTGGACGATGTTCGATTGGGCTATGTAACCGCCGAAGGCGCGCGAAGGGACTACGGGGTTGTCGTCTCCGGCAATGCCGGAGAAGTCGATTGGAGCGCGACGGAGCGCTTGCGGTCTGACATGCGCCGCAAACGGCAGGCCAGCCCCGACACTGGGCCGGGCCTGAGCCCCCGCTGATCATCACAACGGAGGGGGTCGCAAGATGCGAACGTCGGCCACGCCGCGAATTCGGAAGCGACAGCAAAGACGCACGGAGCCCCACCCATGGTCGGACAGCATCGCTTATCTACTGCGCAATAGCTATCGTGTCTTCGCACGCGCCTTGCAGGAGCGGATCCAAGCGGAAAGGGTTCCGATCGGAAGCTGGCCGTTTCTTCGTCATCTCTGGCAGCAGGACGGTATCACGCAGAAAGAGCTGACCGAAGCGGTCGGCCTGTTGCAACCCAACACCAACGCCGCACTCAAACAACTTACGTCGCGTGGGTGGGTGACGCAAACGCATGATAGCGATGACAAGAGAAAGATAAGGATTCACCTTACGCCCAAAGGTCGGCAGCTGTTCTACCGAGCGTTTCCGCTAGCGCTTCAGGCCCGAGAGCAGGCCTTGGCCGATTTCAGCGAAGATGAAGTTGCCACGCTGCGGTCGCTTCTCAAGCGGATTACGAGAAAATCTGGACTCGGAATCGGAACGCCGCGAATGATCAAAGACGTGCAGGTTTGATCAGGCGCGACATTTCGCGGAGTGTCCCGCCATCCAAATAGCCAAGGACAAGAAATAAATAGATAGGAAGGGCGACATGCAGAATACGATCGGGGGGAAACAGGTACGATCGCGATTGGTGAGCTTCAAGCTGAAGCTTGGTGCGGCTGCGATTTTGATCGCGGCGATATGGGGCGCTGCGATGGATATCGCAGTGGGTAACGACGAATGGCCCAGCCGGCCGATCACGCTTCTAGTCCCGTATTCCGCGGGGAGTGCCTCCGACACACTTGCAAGGACCTTATTTCGTCCCGTCGGAATTAAACTCGGGCAGCCGGTTGTCGTTGACGATCGGCCCGGCGACGATGGCATGATCGCCGGTCGCGACGCGGTGCGTGCCGAGCCCAACGGCTATACGCAGTACTTCGGCGTCACGACGTCTTTGAGTCTCGCCTACCTGCTGAAGCCCAACCTCGGCTTCGATCCGCGAAAGGATTTGGCGCCGGTCTCGATGGTGGGGGAAACAGCCTACATTCTGGTCGTCAATTCGGAACTCGGTGTCAAATCTATCGAGGATTTGACGGCATTGGCGCGTTCAAAGCCCGGCGCTCTCAACTTCTCTTCGACCGGCGTCGGAAGCATTGCCCATCTCGGTATGTTGATGATTGCCAAGAAGCTTGGCATTGAGATGACGCACGTGCCTTATAAATCGACCGCACAGTCCATTGTTGATGTGGCAAGCGGAGTGATTCAACTCCAGTTGGCCACCATCGCGCCGACGATTCCGCTTTATCAGGCCGGGAAGGTGAGGATTTTGGCAGTAGCCAGCGATCACCGCATCCCCTCACTACCCGACATCCCGACGCTCAAGGAGCAGGGGGTCGATGTCCAGTCCAAATTCTCGATGGGCCTGTTTCTGACGGCCGGCAGCCCCGACGGGGTGATCAAGCTCTTGAACGACGCCGTGCGTGCGGCTCTCGTCGACCCTGCAACTCAGAAACAATATTTCCAGCAAGGCTTCGAGCCGAAACCGTCGACGCCTGCCGAACTCGCGCAAGATCTCAACGATGAAATCGATACCTATCGACAAGTCATCGCGGAGAACAACGTCAAGATACAATAACGCCGTCGGCGAACGAGGTCGACGATTGACAGCCGTTGGAGTGGCGGAAGGGGTGGGATTCGAACCCACGAGACGGTTTCCCGCCTGGCGGTTTTCAAGACCGCTGCCTTAAACCACTCGGCCACCCTTCCGGAACGCGGCTTGGATTAAAGCGAATGCGCGGGCAATGCTACCGGCAAAGCCTGAAATATTTCGCTCGACCGGGGTGTCATCGGCGGCCGTGCGCCGGCCGCTCCGCAATGATCCATTCACTATGGAACCCGCCTTGCCCATTTCCGCCACAATCTGACCACGCTGAAATTCAATAAATTGCCGTGGGATGAGGGACATGGCGCGTGGCGGCAGCTCGAGGAGTGTGGTGCGCGTCGCTGCCTGCGCCGTGCTGTGTCTTGCGCTTGCCCATTGCTCGAATAACCGGGGTGTCGATGCCCGCTACGGCGTTTCGCCGAGCGAGCGCCTGGTCGGAGCCCGGCGAGCCGGTGCCCAAAGGCGGCGGCGTCTACCGGGTCGGCAATCCTTATGTGGTCGCCGGCCGGGTCTACGTGCCCGAGGACAATCCGCACTACCGCGCCGAGGGCGTCGCGTCCTGGTACGGCTCCGATTTCCACGGCCGTGCGACCGCCAATGGCGAGATTTTCGATTCCGACAGCATTTCGGCGGCGCACCCGACCCTGCCGCTGCCGAGCTATGTGCGGGTGACCAATCTGGGCAATGGCCGCTCGCTGATCGTGCGCGTCAACGATCGCGGCCCCTATGCCGCGAATCGCCTCATCGACGTGTCGAAGCGGGCCGCTCACCTGCTCGGCTTCACGGTGCGCGGCACAGCCTTCGTGCGCGTCGAATATGTCGGGCGCGCGCCGCTGGAGGGCTCCGACGACCGCCTGTTGGAAGCCACGTTGCGCGAAAATGGCCCGGCGCCGGCGCCGTGGGACACGCGGCTTGCCGCAACGAGCCTCATCCCGTCATTTCCGCCGCAGCCGCCGCCGGTTCGCAATCAGCGCTTCGCCAGCGCCGCGCCGCCCCCGACCGCGACCGACGTCATGCCGGTTTCAAGCCCGAGCCCACCCGTCGCGGGTCAAGCGATGTCCTATGCGGACGCCCCCGACGGCGCCAGCGGCACCGCCCAATTCCTCAACGGCCGCGGGCTCTATTGATCTGAACCGCCCGCGATGATGTGTTGCGCTCGATTCGCGGGTTCTGCGCCCTATTTTGCCCGCGAAGTTTGGCCGACAGTGGCGGCAATCGCGGCGGAGGCGGATTTGCATAACGGGGTTCGCGGAAGACCGGGCAGGGTGCTGCTGCGGCGTGATGCTCGGCGCATTTGTCGCTGCGTGTTTCGCCTTTAGCTTCGCCGCCGCGCGGGCCGCACCGGCGGCTCCAGTCGCCGCGCCGAAAAAGGAGGAGGGGTTTCAGACCAGCATTCCGGCCGCGATCCTGCTCGATCCCGACAGCGACAGCGTGTTGTTCGAAAAGAACGGCGATCAGCCGGTCGAGCCGGCAAGCCTCGCCAAGCTGATGACGCTCGAATATCTGTTCAACGAGATCAAACAGGGCCGGGTCAAGCTCGACGACGAATACATCATCAGCGAGAACGCCTGGCGCAAGGGCGGCGCGCCGTCGCACGGCTCGACCATGTTTGCGGCGATCCACAGCCGGGTCAAAGTTCGGATCTGATCCAGGGCATCATCGTCAATTCCGCCAACGACGCCTGCATCGCGGTCGCCGAAGCGCTCGCCGGCAACGAGACCAGCGTTCGGCGATGCGCTGACCAAGCGGGCGCGCGAGATCGGCCTCGAGCATTCGACTTTCGCCAATGCCACCGGCTTTTCCGATCCGAATCTGCGCGTCACGGTGCGCGACATGGCGGAATTGGCGCGCCATCATCATGCAGACCTATCCCGATTTCTATCCGGATTTCGCCGAGCGCGAATTCACCTGGAACAACATCCGCCAGCAAAATCGCAATCCGCTGCTCGGCATGGGCATCAATGCCGACGGGCTCAAGACCGGCGAGACCGGCGGAGGCGGGCTTCAATCTGGTCGGCTCCGCCGTGCAGGACAATTTCCGCCTCATCGTCGTCGTCACCGGCGCCAAGACCGACAAGGAGCGCGCCGACGAAGCCAAGAAGCTGCTCGATCTCGGTTTCCACGGTTTCGAAGTCCCGCGTCATTTTCGCCGAAGGCCAGACCATCGGCGACGCCAAGGTGTTCGGCGGCAACAGCGGCTACGTGCCGCTGGTCGCCCCCGGCCTGATCAAGGTGATGATGCCGCGCAATTCCACCGATCGTCTGATCGCGCGCATCGTCTATACCGGCCCGGTGCCGGCGCCGGTCGCCAAGGGCCAGACCGTCGCCAAGCTCAAAGTCTGGCGCGGCGACAATCTCGCGCTCGAAGTGCCGTTGCAGGCGGCCGACGATGTCGGCACCGGGACGATGTCGCAGCGCGCCATGGACGGCGCGACCGAGCTGATGATCGGGCTGTTGCGCGCCGGCGTCGATAAGCTGTGAAGCTCGCCGCGGACGCGCCTCGGCCGTCGGGTGCTTCCGCGGCCGGATGAGCCTATATTCCTGCGCTGCTCGGCTAGACGGTCGACTTCAAGTGTTTACTATCAAACTTGTCGATAAGCCATTGATATAGTATCGGCTAATGCGCGGAAAATTTATCACCTTCGAAGGCGGTGAGGGCACCGGCAAATCGACCCAGGCCGCCATGCTGGCGCTGCGGCTGGAGTCGCTCGGGCTTGGCGTCCAGCTGACGCGGGAGCCGGGCGGCTCGCCCGGCGCCGAAATCATTCGCCATGTGCTGCTGTCGGGCGCCGCCAAGCCGTTCGGCCCGGAGGTCGAGGCCATGCTGTTTGCGGCGGCGCGCGACGACCACGTCCAATGCACGATCCTGCCGGCGCTCAACGCCGGCAAATGGGTGATCTCCGACCGCTTTGTCGATTCCACGCGTGTCTATCAGGGCATTCTCGGCCGGGTCGATGCGCGGCTGATCAGGGGGCTCGAGCGCGTGTCGATCGGCGACCTCGCCCCCGATCTCACCATCGTTCTCGACATGCCGGTGGAACTGGGGCTGGAGCGGGTCAGGCTGCGCCGCGGCGACGCCGTGCCCGACCGCTTCGAGGCGGAGAATGTCGAATTTCACCAAAAGCTGCGCGAGGCCTATCTCGCCATTGCGGCAGCCGAACCGCAGCGCTGCGTCGTGATCGACGCCGGCGCCGCCAAGGAAGACGTCGCCAAGCAGATTTGGGAAGCGGTGAGGTCGCGCCTCGAACCGCCGGCGGCGCGGCGCGTCGTCGAAGACACGGTCGGCGCGGCCCCATGAGTGCGCTCGCATGAGCAAAGCCGCGACCGACGAAGAGGGGATCGAGGAGGCGCCGCCGCCGCGCGCCACGACGTGTTCTGTTCGGCCACGCCGCCGCCGAAGCGGCGCTGCTGGCCGCCTATCGCTCCGGCCGCATTCCGCACGCCTTCCTGATCGCGGGACCGAAGGGCATCGGCAAGGCGACGCTCGCCTACCGGATGGCGCGCTTCGTGCTGGCGCATCCCGATCCAGCCGCGCCGCGAGGTGCAGGCCGCGGCCTCGCTTGCGGTCGCCGCCGATCACCCGGTGGCGCGGCGGATCGCGGCCCAGGCGCAGCCCGATCTCCTGATCCTCGAGCGCACGCTCAACGAAAAGGGCGTGTTGCGCAACCAGATCGCCGTCGAGGATATCCGCCGCACCGTCGGATTTTTCGGCTCGACGGCGGGCGAGGGCGGCTGGCGCGTCGCCATCGTCGATGCGGTCGACGAGTTGAACCGGTTCGGCGCCAATGCGCTCCTCAAAGTGTTGGAGGAGCCGCCGCAGCGCGCGCTGTTGTTCCTGGTCAGCCATTCGGCGGCGCGGGTGCCGGTCGACGCTGCGTTCGCGCTGCCGCATCCTGACGCTGCGGCCGCTCGCCGAAGCCGAGGTCGCAGCCGCGGTCGCGGCGGCGACCGGCAGCGCCGCGGACGATCCACGGATTACCGCCGCCGCGGCCGCCGCCGAGGGCTCGGTCGTCGCGCGCGCTCGCCTTGCTGGACGAGGGCGCCTTGGCGCTCCGCCAGCAGGCGCTCGACGCTCCTCGACCGGCTGCCTGCGCTCGACCCAAGGGCGCTGCATGCGCTCGGCGAGGCGCTCGCCGGCACCGATCCGCAGCGGCTTGCGGGCTTTGTCGATACCGTCAATGTCTGGCTGTCGCAGCGCGTCGGCTCCGGGCAGGCCGAAATCGGGCGGCTTGACCGTTTTGCCGAGGCCTGGCAGCGCATCAACGCGGCCGCGCGCGACGCCGAGACTTACAATCTCGAGCGAAAGCCGCTTGTTTTCAACGTCTTCGGCTTGCTTGCCGAGGCCACCCGCGGTTGATACCAACCCTCATGTCAGGAAAGCCCTATTACATCACCACCGCGATCGCCTATCCGAACGGCGCGCCGCATATCGGCCACGCCTATGAGGCGATCGCCACCGACGCCATCGCCCGCTTCATGCGGCTCGACGGCCGTGACGTGTTCTTTCTCACCGGCACCGACGAGCACGGCATCAAGATGCTGCAGACGGCGAACAAGGAGAGGCTGACGCCGCGCCAACTGGTCGAGCGCAACGTGCCGCGCTTCCAGGCCATGGTGAAGCGGTTCAATTGCTCGAACGACGATTTCATCCGCACCACCGAAGCCCGCCACCACCGCTCCTCGGAAGCGATCTGGCAGCGCATGGAGGCGGCCGGCGATATCTATCTCGACAAATATGCCGGCTGGTATTCGGTGCGTGACGAGGCCTATTACGACGAAAGCGAGACCCGCCTCGACGACAAGGGCCAGCGGCTCGGGCCGCAGGGCACGCCGGTCGAATGGGTCGAGGAGGAGAGCTATTTCTTCCGGCTGTCCGCCTTCGCCGAACAAGCTCCTCGAGCTCTACGAGACCGTGCCGGATTTCGTGCTGCCGAAGGAGCGCATGAACGAAGTCGCGAGCTTCGTGCGCGGCGGCTTGCAGGATCTGTCGCTGTCGCGCACCACCTTCGACTGGGGCATCAAGGTGCCCGGCAACGACAAGCACATCATGTATGTGTGGGTCGACGCGCTGACCAATTACATCACCGCCGTCGGCTTTCCCGACACCGAGAGCGAAAAATTCAAGAAATACTGGCCGGCCGATCTGCATGTGATCGGCAAGGACATCGTGCGCTTCCACGCCGTGTATTGGCCGGCATTCCTGATGTCGGCCGGGATCGCGGTGCCGCGGCGCATCTTCTCGCACGGCTTTTTGTTCAACCGCGGCGAGAAAATGTCGAAATCGGTCGGCAATGTCATCGATCCGTTCGCGCTGGCCGACGCCTATGGCGTCGATCCGTTGCGCTTTTTTCTGTTGCGCGAAGTGCCGTTCGGCCAGGACGGCAATTACAGCCACGAGGCCATCGTCAATCGCATCAATGCCGATCTCGCCAACGATCTCGGCAATCTGGCGCAGCGCTCGCTGTCCATGGTCGGCAAGCAATTCGGCGGCGTGCTGCCGCAGCCGGGCGCGTTCAGCGCCAACGATCAGGCAATCCTGGCCTCCGCCGACGCGCATGATCGGCAAGGCGCGCGAGGCGATGGCGACGCAGCAGCTGCACCAGGTGCTCAACGCCGTGTGGGCCGTGGTCGCCGACGCCAACCGCTATTTTGCCGGCGAAGCGCCGTGGGCGCTGGCCAAGACCGATCCGGCGAAGCAGGGCACGGTGCTCTACGTCACCGCCGAAGTGCTGCGCCAGATCGCGATTCTGGCGCAGCCTTTCATGCCGGAATCGGCGGGCAAGCTTCTCGACCTGCTCGCGGTGCCGGCGGCCGAGCGCACGTTCGCTTATCTCGACGGCAAACATCGCCTCGCCGCCGGCGCAAAACTTCCGGCGCCGGCGGCGGTGTTTCCGCGTTATATCGAGCCCGAGAAGGAAGCGGGGCAGCTAAGACGCCACGATGCTGATCGACAGCCACTGCCATCTCGATTTTCCGGATTTTGCCGCCGAGCTCGACGCCGTCGTCGGCGCGCGCGCGCGCGGCCGGCATCGCGCGCATGGTGACGATTTCGACGCGGGTTGCGCGCCACGCCGAACTGCTCGCGATCACGGAGCGCTTTCCCGACGTTTATTGCTCGGTCGGCACGCATCCGCATTACGCCCATGAAGAACTCGACGTGACCACGGCCGATCTCGTCGCGCGCGACGCGCGCCGCCAAGGTCGTGGCGCTCGGCGAAGCGGGCCTCGATTATCACTACGACAACTCGCCGCGCGAGGCGCAGGAGCGCGGCTTTCGCACCCATATCGCCGCCGCCCGCGAGACCGGATTGCCGCTGGTCATCCACACCCGCGAAGCCGACGCCGATACGGCGCGCATTCTCGAAGAAGAAACAGGGAAGGGCGCCTTCCCGGCCGTGCTGCATTGTTATACCGGCGGTCCCGACCTCGCCCATCGCGCCATCGCGCTCGGGCTCTACATCTCCTTCACCGGCATCCTGACGTTCAAGAATTCGACCGCGCTGCGCGCGATCGCCGCCGCATTGCCGGCGGACCGCATTCTGGTCGAGACCGACGCGCCTTATCTCGCGCCCGGCAAATTGCGCGGCAAGCGCAACGAGCCGGCTTTTGTGGTGGAGACCGCGAAAGTGCTGGCCGAAACGCGCGGCGTGTCGTTCGAGGAGATCGCGCGGCAGACCACGGCGAATTTCTTTCGGCTGTTCAGCAAAGTGCCGCGGACAGCCGAGGCAATTCAGCCGACGCCTCTGCGCGCAAGCTGATCTTCCGCCGCATGAGTTTGAAATTCACCATCCTGGGCTGCGGCTCGTCGGGCGGCGTTCCGCGGCCGGCTTTGGGCTGGGGCGACTGCGATCCGAACAATCCGAAGAACCGGCGCCGCCGCACCTCGCTTCTGGTCGAGCGGCGGCCCTCACCTAATCCTCCCCCGCTTGCGGGAGACGGACGGGGAGGGTGACCCGCGATCCTCGTCGACACCTCGCCCGATCTGCGCGAGCAATTGCTCGACGCCGATGTCGATTGGGTCGACGGCGTTCTCTACACCCACGAGCACGCCGACCATACCCACGGCATCGACGACCTGCGCTCGCTGTTCATCAAGCGCCGGCGGCGCGTCGACGTCTATCTCGACGAACAGACCGCGGCGATGATGCAACAGCGCTTCGGCTATTGCTTCAAATCGCCGCCCGGCAGCGAATATCCGCCGATCGTGACCGAGCACCGGCTCGCCGCCGGAACGCCGGTCGTGATCGAGGGGGAGGGCGGCACGATCGAGGCGCTGCCGTATCCGCCAGGAGCACGGCGACATCCCCTCGCTCGGCTTTCGCTTCGGCAACCTCGCCTATTCGTGCGACCTCAGCGGCATGCCGGCGGAAAGCATCGCGGCCTTGGCAGACCTCGACGTCTGGATCGTCGACGCGCTGCGCTACCGGCCGCACCCGAGCCATTTCTCGCTCGACGACGCGCTCGCCTGGATCGAGCGGCTCAAGCCGCGCCGCGCCATCCTGACCAATCTGCACGCCGATCTCGACTACGAGGTGCTGCGCGGCAAGCTGCCGGCGCATGTCGTGCCGGCGTTCGATGGCATGAGCGTTACCGTCGCCGAAGCCCAATAAATCAGGCGATATGGCAATATATTCCATAATATGTCTTATGCGAATCAGGTATTGAGCTTCGACATTTACAATTTGACCTAAATCCCTAGTTCCCTTCACCAAATGCCGGGCATGAGCCGCCAGCGAACGCGCTCGGCGTAGTCCGCATAGCCCGGCAATTCGGCCTTCAGCACGCGGTCTTCGGTGATCGACCCGCTACAGCAGAAACGGCACGCAGGTGACCACCACGATGCGCGGCGGCGAGCCAGGAGCCGAGCGCAATTCCGCTCGCCAGCGATGATGACGAATGCCGGCGCGTATAGCCCGGATGCCGGACGACGGCGTACGGGCCGGTCGAGATCACGGTTTGGCCGCGGTCGTTCTGGATGCGGATCACCGAGGAGAAGAACCGGTTCACGCGCATCGCCCAGAGGCACAGGCCGAAAGCCGGCCGCGAGAACGATCAGCCCCGCGACCTGGAGCCACGCCGGCACGCTATCGCTCCAATGGTAGCGGCCGCGGTCGAGGCCGGCGATGATCCAATGCACGAAGAGGACGACTGAAAATAGCCAGCAGCGCCGCGGCGGCTTTTGTCCGCCCGGGCGCATGCGTTCGCGCAGCAAGTCGGGATCCAAGGTCGCGAACGACACGATGAAGACCGCCGCGAAGATCGCCAGATAGGCCCAGAACACCGGGATCGCGATCGTGCCGGCAGAGCGCGAACAGCGCCACGGCCGTCAGAACGAAAAACACCAACGTCTGCAGGTAAGCCGAGACTGGCATTGGTCTTTCCCGACTTCAGGCGGGTGGCGACGCCGTGGAACCAAAGCCGCCGAGCCGACGTTCATTGGCAGGCGCGTCCCCGCTCTACGGCAGACCGAGCGTGGCCGCACCTATCCGCCTCCCCGCCACAATCCGCAAGGTGATCGCCGTGAACAACAAAGTCCGTGCCCTCGACACGCGCCGCAAGGTGGCGCCTGCGCTCGATACGCCGACCGACCTCAGCGATGAGGCCGTGCGTGAACTGTCGGCCAAACTCAACGAGATCCTGGCCGACGCTTTCGCGCTCTACCTGAAGACCAAGAATTTCCATTGGCATGTCAGCGGCCCGCATTTCCGCGATTACCATCTGTTGCTCGACGAGCAGTCCGAGCAGATTTTCGCCACCACCGACGAGATCGCCGAGCGCGTGCGCAAGATCGGCGGCACGACGCTGCGCTCGATCGGCCATATCGCGAAGCTGCAGACCATCAAGGACAACGACGAAAGCTTCGTTCCGGCGCACGAGATGCTGCGCGAATTGATGGGCGACAACAAGGCGGTCGCGGCCTCGATGCGCGAATGCCACGAACTCGCGGACAAGCACGAGGACGCCGCGACCGCGGGCCTGCTGGAGAATTTCATCGACGAGACCGAGCGGCGCACCTGGTTCCTGTTCGAGGCGAGCCGCACGGCGCAGAAGCCGCTAATCAGAGCGTCGCGAGCGGCGTCAATCCTGCGCGCGGCATGTGCGCTTCGCGCTCGGCTCCTCGCAATGACGAGGCACCGTGCTCTGATAGGGTCCGCGCAATTAACTGCAGGACCCTATCATGACCCCTTCGCGCGACATCGGCCGGCTCCTCGACATCATGGCGGCGCTGCGCACGCCCGAGACCGGCTGCCCGTGGGACCTGGAGCAGAATTTCTCGACCATCGCGCCCTACACGCTCGAAGAAGCCTATGAGGTCGCCGACGCCATTGCGCGCGGCGATCTTGCCGATCTCAAGGACGAACTCGGCGACCTCCTGCTCCAGGTCGTGTTTCACGCCCGCATGGCGGAGGAACAGCGCGCTTTCGATTTCGGCGACGTGGTCCAGGCCATCACCGAAAAGCTGATCCGCCGCCATCCGCATGTTTTCGGCGACGAGCACTCGCAGACCCCGGAAGCGGTCAAGGGATTGTGGGAGCGGATCAAGGCGGAGGAGAAGGCGCGACAAGGCGGCGCGCAACGGCCGCGGCACCGAGGATCAGGCGCGCTCGCCGGCGTGCCGGTGGGGCTCCCTGCCCTGACCCGCGCGCTGAAACTTCAGGCCAAAGCCGAGCAAGGTCGGCTTCGACTGGAACGATCCGCGCGCGGTGCTGCGCAAGATCCGCGAGGAGGCCGACGAGATCGAGGCCGAGCTCGACGGCCGAGCGCACCGAGGCCGCCGCCGCCGAAGTCGGCGATCTGTTGTTCGCCGCCGTCAATCTCGCGCGGCATCTGCGCGCCGATCCGGAAGCGGTGCTGCGGCAGACCAACCAGAAATTCGAACGCCGCTTTGCCGCGATCGAGCGGGCGCTCGCCGCGCGGGGCAAGACGCCGCAGGACGCAACGCTCGCCGAAATGGATGCGCTGTGGGACGAGGCCAAGGCGGCGGAGTGAGCGTGTCGGTCGCTGCGCTATGCATGCAGCCGCTGCGCGCAAATCTCGACCCTCACGCCTCCGCGCCCGCTCCGGCGCGGTGCGCACCGTCATGGCGAGGCGGCCGTTTTGGTCGATGGCTTTGCTGATCACCTCGGTATGGCGGTAGCAGCCAGCTCACGCCGGCGCCGTCGGCGGGATCGAGGTCGAGTTCGATCAGGACGCGGCCGGCGGCGAGCCGCGCCTCGATGGCAGCGTCGAGCGTGTCGATCCCCTCGCCCGTGATCGCCGACACCAGCACCGGCCGCTCCTCGGCCGGCCGGCGTTCGGCGATGTTTTGCAGCCGCGCCGCGTTCGGCTGGTCGAGCCGGTCGATCTTGTTCCACACCTCGATCAGCGCCCGCTTGTCGGTCGTCGCTCTGCGTGATCGATGCCGAGCTCGCGCAGGATCTTTTCGACGTCGTGCAATTGCGCCTCGGCGTCGTCATGCGAGACGTCGCGCACATGCAGGATGACGTCGGCTTCGATCACCTCTTCGAGCGTGGCGCGGAACGCCGCGATCAGCATGGTCGGCAGGTCGGAGATGAAGCCGACGGTGTCGGACAGGATGATGCGCGCGCCGTGCGGCAGCGTCGACGGCGCGCAGCGTCGGATCGAGCGTCGCGAACAGCATGTCGGCCGACAGCACGCGCGCCTGCGTCATGCGATTGAACAGCGTCGATTTGCCGGCATTGGTGTAGCCGACCAACGCGACGATCGGATAAGGCACGCGGCGGCGGCTCTCGCGATGCAGTTCGCGCGTGCGCTTGACCTTGACGAGCTCGCCTTCGATCTTGGCGAGCCGCTCCTCGATCATGCGGCGGTCGGCTTCGAGCTGGGTCTCGCCGGGGCCGCCGAGGAAGCCGAAGCCGCCGCGCTGGCGTTCGAGATGGGTCCAGGAGCGCACCAGCCGGCTCTTCTGATAGGTCAGATGCGCGTGCTCGACCTGCAGCGCGCCTTCGCGGGTGCGCGCGCGCCGGCCGAAAATTTCCAGGATCAGGCCGGTGCGGTCGAGCACCTTGGCGTTCCAGGCCTGTTCGAGATTGCGCTGCTGCACCGGCGAGAGCGCGCAATCCATCACCACGATGCCGGCTTCGAAGCTTTTGACGAGGCCGGCAATCTCCTCGACCTTGCCCTTGCTGAGATAGGTCGCGGGATGGAGCGCGCGGAGCATCACGATGCCGGAATGCGCGACGTCGAGATCGATGGCGCGGGCGAGCCCGACCGCCTCGTCGAGCTTCGCCGCAGGCGAGCGGTCGGCGCACGTCGGCGCGTGACTCGGCGCGCCGCAGCGCCGGCTCGATGACGAGCGCGCGGCCCGTGGCCGAGCCAAGGCTGGCCGAGTCCTCGGGACTCAGTCGGTTCGCAGGTGTCGCGGCGGCGCGGCTCCAATCAGCTCTTTTCCCCAGCCGGCGGTTCTTCGGCGCCTTCGAACAGCTGGACCGGATGACCCGGCATGATGGTCGAAATCGCGTGCTTGTAGACGAGCTGCGAATGCCCGTCGCGACGCAGCAAGCACGCAGAAATTATCGAACCAGGTCACCACGCCCTGCAGCTTGACGCCGTTCACCAGAAAGATGGTGAGCGGAATTTTGTTTTTGCGGACGTGATTGAGGAAGGTGTCTTGTAGATTTTGTGCGCGGTCGGCTGCCATGGCCGTTGTTCCGTTCTTTGTACCGCGGGCCCCTGCCCCGCGGGTCTTTTCTTGTCCCCTTCGTCCGTTTCTTGTTCTTCCGCACTATCCGTTAAGCGCGTCCGGAGAAGGGACCGGACGAGCCCGAAGGATCGACCATTAGAGGGCGCGTCGGGGGACGATGCAAGCCCAAGTTAGCGACCAAAGCCGTGAGTCTGCACTGGCGACCGCTCAACCGGCCTCGGCATAGCGGTGAAATTCGCGCCGCAGCGCCGGTCGCGACCGGGCCGGGCTTGCCGTCGCCGATGGCGTGGCCGTCGATCGCACCACCGGCAGCACGATCTGGGTTGCCGCGGTGATGAAGGCTTCGCGCGCGGCATAGGCCTCCTCCAGCGTGAAGGGGCGCTCCTCGACGCCAGGTCTTGCGCCTTGATGGCGTCGAACGCGACGGTGCGGGTGATGCCGCGCAGGATGGCGTGGTCGGCCTGCCGCGTGACGAGCTTGCCGTCCGTCGGTGACGATCCAGGCGTTGGCGGAGGCCGCCTCGGTGACGAAGCCGTCTTTGTCGACGAACCAGGCGTCGCGCGCGCCCTGCTCGATCGCGGCCTGCCGCGCCAGCACGTTCGGCAACAGTCCGATGGTCTTGATGTCGACGCGGCCCCAGCGGTTGTCCGGCACGCTGATGACGGCGATGCCCTTTTCGGCGCGCGGCCTCGTTGCGCGCAGCGTTCAGCGGGCGCGCCGTCACGACGAGGCTCGGCGGCACCGGCACCGCCGGGAAAGCGTGGTCGCGCCGCGCCACGCCGCGGCTGATTTGCAGATAGACGATGCCGTAGCCGATGCGGTTGCGCGCCACCACCTCGCGCAGCACGACGCCGAGCGCGCGCGGCGACATCGGCATGCGGATGCGCAATTCGGCGAGCGAGCGTTGCAGCCGCTCGAGATGGCGCCGCTCGTCGATCAGGCGACCGCCCCTCACCTCGCAGACTTCATAGACGCCGTCGGCGAATTGATAGCCGCGATCCTCGACATGGACCTTGGCGTCGCGCATCGGCAGATAGCGGCCGTTGACGTAGGCTATGCTGGACACTGGGCTATTCTGGACATTGGGCGATGCGGGACATCGGGGATCAATCGATCCCCAGCGCCTTGAGCTTGCGATGCAGCGCCGAGCGCTCCATGCCGACGAATTCGGCGGTGCGCGAAATGTTGCCGCCGAAGCGGTTGATCTGCGCCAGCAGATATTCGCGCTCGAACACTTCGCGCGCTTCGCGCAAGGCCAGGCTCATCAGATGCTCGCCGCCGTTGCCGTTCGGCATGTTCGGGATCATCGAGCCGACGTCCTGCGGCAGCATCGACGCGGTGATGACGGCATCGGGATCGCCGCCGGCGAGGATCATCAGCCGCTCGACGTTGTTGCGCAGCTGGCGCACGTTGCCCGGCCAATCGTGCGATTGCAGCACGGCCAGCGCGTCGGCGCCGACGTTGCGCTTCGGCAGGCCGGTGATTCTGCGAAATCTGCGTCATGAAATATTCGACCAGTTCGGGAATGTCCTCGCGCCGTTCGGCGAGGCCCGGCACCCGGATCGGCACCACCGACAGCCGGTGATAAAGATCCTCGCGGAATTTTCCAGCGCGATATCGGCCTCGATGTTGCGGCTGGTCGAGGACACGATGCGCACGTCGACCGTGACCTTGGTGGTGCCGCCGACGCGCTGGAAGGTCTGATCGACCAGCACGCGCAAGATCTTGTTCTGCGTCTCGCGCGGCATGTCGGCGATTTCGTCGATGAACAGCGTGCCGCCGTGCGCCTCTTCGAGCGCGCCGACCTTGCGGCTCGATGTGCCCGTTGCCGCCTTCGACGCCGAACAGCTCGACTTCCATGTGTTCCGGCGTGATCGCGGCGGCGTTGATCACCACGAACGGCCCGTTCGCCCGCGTCGAACTGGCGTGAATGGTGCGCGCCGCGAGCTCCTTGCCGCTGCCCGGCGGGCCGACGATCAGGATGCGGCTGTTGGTCGGCGCCACTTTCTCGATGGTCTGGCGCAGCTGATTGGCGGCCGGCGAGCGGCCGACCAGCATGGCGGCGAGCGGCGCGAGTTGCTTGAGCTCGCGCACCTCGCGCTTGAGCCGCGAGTTCTCCAGCGCCCGCTCGGCGACCAGCAGCAGCCGGTCGGCCTTGAACGGCTTCTCGATGAAGTCGTAGGCGCCGCGCTTGATCGCCGAAACCGCGGTCTCGATATTGCCGTGGCCGGAAATCATCACGATCGGCAGTTCGGGATGCTCGGCTTTGAGGGTGTCGAGCAGTTGCAGTCCGTCGAGGCGGCTGCCCTGCAGCCAGATATCGAGGAAGACCAGATTGGGCCGCCGCGCGACGACGGCGCCGAGCGCCTCGTCGCTGTCGCGCGCGGTGCGCGTGCCGTGGCCTTCGTCCTGCAGGATGCCCGCGACCAGATCGCGGATATCCGCTTCATCGTCGACGATGAGGATATCGGATGCCATGGTTCGACCGTTTTCCGCCCTACGATTATTCTCTGTCACTCTGCCGCGGTCCGCCGTTCAACCGTTGCCTCGCGCGGCGCCGCGAGCGGCTCCGCGATAAAGCGCAATTGCATCCAGGCGCCGCGGGCGCCGGGAATCTTTTCCGAGGCATCGCGCAGTTCGATGCGGCCGCCGTGCTCTTCGAGAATCCGGCCGACGATGGCGAGGCCGAGGCCGGTGCCCTTCTCGCGCGTCGTCACATAGGGCTCGAGCAGGCGCGCGCGGTTTTCCTTCGGCAGGCCGATGCCGTTGTCGATCACGTCGACGACGACTTCCTTGCCGTCGCGCTGCGCCCGCACGATGATGCGGCCGCGTTGCCGACGCCGGCCTCTCCGGCTTGTGCGGCGGCCGGGACGGCGCCGATCGCCTCGGTCGCGTTCTTGATGATGTTGGTGAGCGCCTGCGAGATCAGCCGGCGGTCGAACCGCGCCGGCATGGTTTCGGCGGCAAGCTCGACGTCGAAATCGATGTCGGGGTGGCCGACGCGCAGCAGGAACACGACCTGGCGCACGGTATCGGCGACGTCCTCGTCGGCGATGACCGCCTTCGGCATGCGGGCAAAGCGCGAGAACTCGTCGACCATGCGCTTGATGTCGTCGACCTGGCGCACGATCGTTTCGGTGCACTGCTCGAATACGGCGGGATCCTCGGTGATCGACTTGCCGTATTTGCGGCGCAGCCGCTCGGCCGACAGTTGGATCGGCGTCAGCGGATTTTTGATCTCGTGGGCGATGCGCCGGGCGATGTCGGCCCAGGCCGAGGTGCGCTGCGCCAGTACCAGCTCGGTGATGTCGTCGATGGTGATGACGTAGCCGTGCTCGGATTCGCTCGCCTGCTCGCTGGTGACCCGTACCGAGTAATTGCGTTCCTGGCCGTCGCGCGTGACCGTGACCTGACGCTGCACGAGGCGCTGATTGCTGCTGCGCGCGGCTTGAAAGATTTCGGCGAGTTCGGGCGCGATCGACGCGAGCGGCAGGCCGAGCACTTCGCTCTCGACGCGCCCGATCAGCCGTTCCGCCGAGCGGTTGAGGATGGAAATGCGGCCGTCGGCGTTGACGCCGATGACGCCGGCGCTGGCGCCGGCAAGCACCGCCTCGGTGAAGCGGCGCCGGCTGTCGATCAGGTCGCGGGCGCGCACGATGTCGTCATGCTGCGTGCGCAGTTCCTGCGTCATGTTGTTGAAGGTTTCGCCCAATCTCGCGAGGTCGCCTTCCGAGCGGCGGACCGGCACCTGGATGTTGAGATTGCCGGTCGAGACTTCATTGGCGGCGCCGATCAAACGGCGGATCGGGGCGACCAGCCGATTGGCGAAATCGAGGCCGATCCAGGCCGAAGACAGAAGGACGATGAGCGCGATGACCGCGAACATCAACGCAAAAGCGATCTGAATGCCGAGGCTGTGGGCCTCGAGATCGCCGTATTCGGCGAGGCTCTGCGACGTCGCACGCAATTGCTGCACGACTTGCGGATTGAGCAGGCCCGCCACATAAAGATACAGGTCGTCGTATCCGTGCAGCTTGACGACGGCCGCGGCGTGATCGCCGAATACGCCCTGCGGATCGGTCTCGCTGACCTCCGCCAGCACCTCCGGGGACGGCAGCACTATTTTCTCGTCGACGGGAACGTCGGCGCGCACCACCGTCGAGCCGTCGCCTTTGATGATGATCGCGGCAGAAAGCCCGCGTTGGGTGGCTTCGGCGGTGAGCAACTTCTGAAATTGGTCGCGGTCCTGATCGAATAGCGGCCTGGCGCGGCTGACATCGAGCGCCACGGCCGCGTCCTGGGCGCGGATGGCCTGGACATGCTCGTTGATATAGGCCTCGGCCACGATCAGCGACTGTTCGATCAAGACGCGCGTATGGGTCGAGAAGAAACGATCGAGGCCGCGATTAAGCGTCGTCGAGGCGACCACGGAGACCAGGATGGTCGGCACCGCGGCGATCACCGCAAATATGCCGACGATCTGGATGTGCAGCCGCGAGCCGGCGCGTCCGCGCCGGCGCGATTGGACGACGACCCAGACTTCCCGTCCGATGATGCCGAGAAGCAACAGCCCGGTTCCGACATTGACGGCGAGAAGTGCGATGACGACGCGCTGGACCGGATCGATCGGGGTCAGCCCGGCGAGGACCAGGAAGGTAGCCGCGGCCGACAACAGCGCGATGCCGACAGCCGCGGCGCCGATCAGCCGTGAGGCAAACGGCGCCGGTGCGGCGACCGCCGGATCGAGCGGGGCGACCTGTTCGACAGTCGTCATTTAGAACTTTCCGACGCAACCGCTGGCTGTATTGCGTCGACTTGCAAAGAATGAAATTGGCCCGGCCAGCCCTAAGTGATGCTTTTATACAACAATGTTGCCCAATTGCGACAATTAATAGGCGTCAAGGACCGGCGGTTGGACACACGCGGCCAAGCTTAGCCGCCGGTCCGATAGACCTGAATGTCTAAATCGCGGATTTTCTTGCGTAACGTGTTGCGGTTGACCCCCAACAGGTCGGCAGCGCGGATTTGGTTGCCCCGGGTAGCCGCCAGAGCCGCGGAAAGCAGCGGACCTTCGACCTCGCGCAAGATGCGGTGGTAGAGACCGGGCGGCGGCAGCCCCTCGTTGAACCCGGAAAAGTAGCGCGCCAGATGCCGCTCGACCGCACTGGAGAGATTGTCGTCGGTATTGCGACTTTCGCCGGGGGCGGCCAGCGCCGGCTGCGACAGCTCCGCGTCGATCACAGCCGCCGTAATCGTCTCTTGCGGATAGAGGGCGGCAAGGCGCCGCGCCAGATTTTCCAGTTCTCGCACATTGCCCGGCCAGCGATGCCGCTTGAGGCGCTCGACGGCTGCCTGATCGATCTGCTTCGGCGGCAGGCCTTCGCGCTCCACCATCGTGAAAAAATGCCGGATCAGATCGGGAATGTCTTCGGTGCGCTCGCGCAACGGCGGTAATCGCAGCGGCACCACATTCAGGCGGAAGAACAAGTCCTCGCGGAATAGTCCCTGCTGGATGAGTTGGCGCAGATCCTTGTTGGTCGCGGCGATGATCCGGACATCGGCCTTGATCGGGGTGCGTCCGCCGACAGTCGTGTATTCGCCTTGTTGCAACACGCGCAGCAAGCGCGTCTGCGCCTCCATCGGCATGTCGCCGATTTCGTCAAGGAACAGCGTGCCGCCCTCGGCCTGTTCGAAGCGGCCGGAACTGCGGCTGTTGGCGCCGGTGAAAGCGCCCTTCTCGTGGCCGAACAATTCCGACTCGATCAGGTCGCGCGGAATCGCCGCCATGTTGATGGCGACGAAGGGGCCGCTGCGCCGCTTGCCGTAATCGTGCAGCGCGCGCGCCACCAATTCCTTGCCGGTGCCGGACTCGCCCGAGATCATGACCGTCAAATCGGTCTGCATCAGCCGCGCCAGCACGCGGTAGATTTCCTGCATCGCCGGCGAGCGGCCGACCAGCGGGATGGAGTCGAAATCCTCGACTTTGGCCGGCGGCCGCGTCTTTTCCTTCGGTTCCGACAGCGCCCGGCCGACGATTGAGATCAGTTCCTTCAGATCGAACGGCTTCGGCAGATATTCGTAGGCGCCACGCTCGGAAGCGCGGATGGCGGTCATGAACGTGTTTTGCGCGCTCATGACGATGATCGGCAGATCAGGCCGCGCCTTCTTGATGCGCGGCAACAGGTCGAACGCGCTTTCGTCGGGTAACAGCACGTCGGTGACGATCAGATCGCCGTCGCCCTGGCTGATCCAGCGCCACAGCGTAGCGGCATTGCCGGTGGAGCGAACCTCGTAACCGGCGCGCGACAGCGCCTGATTGAGCACCGTCCGTATCGCCGCATCGTCGTCGGCGACGAGAATGCTTCCCGCGGGCATCAACGATCCCCCTGTGGCTGGAGGACGCCGTCCGGCTCGGCGCCCTGGCCGCTATAAGTCGCGGTGTATTTGGGCATCAATATGCGGAACGTCGTGCGCCGCGGCTGCGACTCGCATTCGATGATGCCGCCATGGTCGCCGACAATCTTGGCGACCAATGCAAGTCCGAGACCCGATCCGGTCGGTTTGGTGGTGACGAACGGATCGAACAAATGCGGCATCAATTCGTCGGGCACGCCAGGACCGTTGTCGCGCACGCAGAATTCAAGCGGCAGCGAGACCCGCGCATTGGCGCCGGGCAGCGACAGCCGCACGCCTGGCCGGAACGCGGTGGTCAGCGCGATTTCGCCGCCCGACGTGTTCTCGCCGATCGCCTCGGCGGCATTCTTGATCAGATTGAGGAACACCTGGACCAGCTGGTCGCGGTTGGCGAACACCGGCGGCAGCGACGGGTCGTATTCCTCGGTGAATTTGATGTGCCGGGCAAAACCGGACTGTGCCAGCCGCTTCACGTGGTCGAGCACGACGTGAATATTGATCGGCTCGCGCTCGATCGGCCGCTCGTCGGTGAAGACTTCCATGCGGTCGACGAGTTTCACGATGCGGTCGGCCTCGTCGCAAATGAGGCGCGTCAAAGTCCGGTCTTCATCGCCGACCGATTGTTCAAGCAGCTGCGCGGCGCCGCGGATTCCGGACAGCGGATTTTTGATCTCGTGAGCCAGCATGGCGGCGAGCGCGGTCACCGATCGCGCCGCGCCGCGATGGGTGAGCTGCCGATCCATCTTGTCGGCGATGGTGCGCTCCTGCAGCATCACCACGACATAGTCCGCCTGTTCGGGCAGTGGCGCGACGTAAAGGTCGACCAGCCGATCGCCGGGATTGCGCGGCGTGCCGAGATCGACCTTGTATTCGTTGACCGCGGCGCCGCGCCGGCGGACCTGCTCGATCAAGGTCAGCAATGGGCTGCCGAACGGCACCAGATCGCGCAGCAGGTTCCGGCGCAGCAGTGCCACCGAAACCTCGAAAAAGGCCTCCGCCGCGACATTGGCGTCGACCACTTTGCCGTCCGATGAAACGACGATTACCGGATGCGGCAGGGCATTGAGGACTGCATCGGCAGCCGAAGCCCTATGCAGATGTTCGACCGCGCTCATGCGGCGATTCTCCACGCCGCGGCGCCCAGAGTGTCGAAGGCCTCGGCGAGGCGCCGCCGCACGATCGAGGGCTCCAGGGCCGTTAATACACGGCTGCGCTGGGCCTTGAGGGCATGCGCTGGCGCACCGAGCGTTGCGGCGGCCGTATCGAGTGCCCAGCCGAGATGCTTGCGGGCATGGCGAATGCCGATGTCGACGCCGTGATGGCGCAGCATGGCGTCGTAAAGTTCGTCGATAAGCTCGAGTTGTTTG
This sequence comes from uncultured Alphaproteobacteria bacterium, assembly GCA_963696555.1. Classification (GTDB taxonomy): domain Bacteria; phylum Pseudomonadota; class Alphaproteobacteria; order Rhizobiales; family Xanthobacteraceae; genus BOG-931. The sequence continues at coordinate 179,711 of CAVOKR010000026.1, forward strand.
GCGATCGCGGGGTCTGCCTCGCGCTTACCCGTCGCGAGATAGCGCGCAAGTTGCCCGGGGAACCACGGCCTGCCCTGTGCGCCACGGCCGACCATCACGGCATCGGCACCGGACTGCGCGAGCGCCAGATCGGCGGCATCGAAGTCGGCGATATCGCCGTTGACGACGACCGGAATAGCGACGCTGTCTTTCACCGCGCGCACCGCAGTCCAATCGGCGCGTCCGGTGTAGAACTGGCAGCGGGTCCGGCCGTGCACAGTCACAAGCGACACGCCTGCGCGCTTCGGCGCGCCGGGCGAGTTCCGGCGCATTGCAGGAGCGCTCATCCCAGCCGAGCCGCATTTTCAGCGTCACCGGCACTTTGACCGACTGCACCACCGCCTCGATCAAACTGACCGCGTGATCGAGGTCGCGCATCAGGGCCGATCCGGATTCGCCGTTGGTGACGTGTTTGGCCGGGCAGCCCATATTGATGTCGATGATTGCGGCACCGAGGCCTTCGGCAATGCGGGCGCCTTCGGCCATCCAATGGGCTTCGCAGCCGGCGATCTGGACCACGTGCAAGCCCGGTGCCCTGATTTTCGACGCGCAGGCGCGCGGCGCGCTTGCCTCTTGCGAGTGCTGCGCATGCCGTCATTTCAGACACGACAAGGCCCGCTCCCAGCGCCGAAGCCATGCACCTGAACGGCGCGTCGGTAATCCCCGACATTGGCGCGAGAAGTACTGGGTTTAGCAAACGATATGGCCCGATATGCAAGGGGCGGCCGATCTTTCGCGTTGGAGAGGTTGTGTGTGCCATGTGCCCAGTATTTAGGCGTCATAGAACTGTTGCATAGAGTTTAGCCAAAACAGCAGGCAGCGCAAGTGCTGCACTGCAATATCGCTAATGTGTGGATGGAATGGCTCAATTACTTGAAGGCTCTGCTATTTAGCCTGTCGGCCAGCGTGCCATGGCGGTCGCACAATGGACGGACATGCTTTAAAGCGGGGGCGCGAAGCGGGATCGGGGTGGTCTATGACCGGTATGGTGGCGGCAGTCGTGGTAGCCGCGGGGCGCGGCGAACGCGCTGGCGGCGGGGTACCGAAACAGTATCGCGACATCGCGGGTGAGCCGATGATCCGTGCGACGCTGGCAGCCTTGCTGCATCATCCCCGCATTGACGCCGTGCAAGCGGTCATTCATCCCGGCGATGAGGCAACCTACCGGAACGCGGTCGCGGGCTTGCAAAAGCTGCTCGAACCGGTCGCCGGCGGCGCGACGCGGCAAGCCTCGGTTCGCGCCGGCCTCGAAGCCCTGGTGGGCCGCGCGCCGGATATTGTCCTGATCCACGATGCGGCGCGGCCATTCTTCACGCCGGGCCTGGTCGACCGCGCCATTGCTGCCGGCGCCAGCGCCAAAGCCGCGATCCCCGGTATTGCGAGTTGCCGATACGGTGAAAGAGATCGACAGCGCGGCGGCGGTGACAGCGACGCTCGATCGTGGCCGGCTGCGCATCGTGCAGACGCCGCAAGCCTTTGCGTTCGATCTGATCCTCGACGCGCATCGCCGCGCGGCCGCGGCGGGGCTCGACCATTTCACCGACGATGCGGCGCTCGCCGAATGGGCGGGCCATCGCGTCAGCGTGTTCGAAGGCGAAGCCGGCAATATCAAAGTGACCACCAACGAGGATTTCGCGCGCGCGGAGATTTTGCATCTCGCCGCCCTGTCCGATATCCGCACCGGCAACGGCTTCGACGTCCACGCTTTCGCGCCGGGCGATCACGTCATGCTCGGCGGCATTCGGATCCCGCATTCGCACGGGCTTACCGGTCATTCCGACGCCGATGTCGCGCTGCATGCTTTGGTGGACGCCATTTTCGGCGCGCTGGCCGACGGCGACATCGGTTCGCATTTTCCGCCGAGCGATCCGCAGTGGAAGGGCGCCGCGTCCGATCGTTTCCTCGCTTTCGCCTGCGAGCGGGTGCGGGCGCGGCGCGGCATGATTGCGCATCTCGACGTCACCGTCGTTTGCGAAGCGCCGCGTGTCTCGCCGCATCGCGACACCATGCGGGCGCGGATCGCCGAAATCGCCGGCATTCCTGCCTCGCGCGTCGCCGTGAAGGCGACCACCAGCGAGAAACTCGGTTTCACGGGCCGCGGCGAAGGCATGGTGGCGATGGCGACCGCAACCGTGCGGCTGCCCTGGAGCGCCGAATGACGGACGACAAACTGTATCGTACCGCGAGCCGCCTCCTCGATCTCTGCCGCGCGCAAGGCCTGCACATCGCCACCGCGGAATCCTGCACCGGCGGGCTCGTCGCCGGCGCGCTGACCGAGATCGCGGGTTCGTCGGATGTCGTCGATTGCGGCTTCGTCACTTATTCCAATGCGGCCAAGCAGGCGATGCTCGGCGTTCCGGCGGCGATGCTCGCCCGTCACGGCGCGGTCAGCGCCAGACCGCAGCCGCAATGGCCCAAGGCGCGCTGAAAAACTCGGAAGCCGATCTTGCCGTGGCGATTACCGGCATCGCCGGGCCGGGCGGCGGCTCCAAGCGCAAGCCGGTCGGGCTCGTCTATTTCGCGGCCGCCAGCCGCCAGGGCCAAAAGCTGGCGCGCAGCCGGCGCTTTGGCAAGATCGGACGCCGCCGCGTTCGCGAGCGCTCGGTCATGGAGGCGCTCGGTCTGTTGGAACTGTTGGCCGAACGCGCCGACGGCTGACGGAAGATGCGGCCTACGCCGTTCCGGTCCCATAAACTTGGTTGGCGCGCTGTTCGAAGGCCGACGAAAAACGCCGAAAGGCGGTCTCGAACATGGCGCCCATCAACAGACCGAGCGTTCGGCTTTTGAACTCGTAGGCGATGAAGAACTCGACCTCACAGGCCTTGTCGCCGGCCGGCCGGAAATTCCAGCGGTTGTTCATTTTCTGAAACGGGCCTTCCAGATATTCGACATGGATCTCAAGCTTTGGACGATCGAGTGTGACTTTGGTGGTGAAAGTCTCGCTGATCATCTTGTAGGCGACCGTCATTTCACTGATGACGACCTCCCTGCCCTTGTCGTCGTGCATGCGTTTGCGCTCGTGCGTCGACCGGCATAGCGGCACGAATTCCGGGTAACGGTCGATGTCGGCGACGAGATCGAACATGTCGGCTGCGGAATGTCGGACCCGCCGCTTGGTGGAAAATTGCGGCATCGTCAGCGCGCCGTTCGCTGCGCCTTCAGCCGGGCAAAATCCTCGCCCGCGTGATGCGAGGACCGGGTCAGCGGGCTCGCCGCGACCAGCGAAAAACCTTTTGCATAAGCGATCGTCTCGAGCGCTTTGAATTCTTCAGGCGGCACGAAGCGCTCGACCGGATGATGCTTGCGCGACGGCTGCAGATATTGGCCGATGGTGAGGAAGTCGACATCGGCCGCGCGCAGGTCGTCCATGACTTGCAGGACTTCGTTACGTTCCTCGCCGAGCCCGACCATGATGCCGGATTTGGTGAACATTGCCGCATCGATGTCCTTAACGCGCTGCAGGAGCCTGATCGAGGCGAAGTAGCGCGCACCCGGCCGCACCGTCAGATATTTCGACGGCACGGTTTCAAGATTGTGGTTGAACACGTCGGGCTTGGCCGCGACCACGATCTCGACGGCGCCGTCTTTGCGCAGGAAATCGGGCGTCAGCACTTCGATCGTGGTGTTGGGGCAATGGGCGCGGATGGCGCGGATCACGGCGGCGAAATGCGCCGCCCCGCCGTCGTCGAGATCGTCGCGGTCGACCGAGGTGATGACGATATGCGCCAGACCGAGCTTTGCGGTCGCTGCTCGCGACATGCTCGGGCTCCGCGGCATCGAGCGCGCCGGGCAAGCCCGGTCTTGACGTTGCAGAAGGCACAGGCGCGCGTGCAGGTGTCGCCCATGATCATGAAGGTGGCGTGCTTCTTCTCCCAGCACTCGCCGATATTAGGGCAGCCGGCTTCCTCGCAGACAGTGTGCAGTCCGTTCTGGCGCACGATGGCTTGGGTGTCGAGATAGCCCCGCGAGACCGGCGCCTTGACCCTGATCCAGTCCGGCTTGCGCATGGCCGGCTGATCGGGCCGATGCGCCTTTTCGGGATGGCGCGGCCGGTCTGTGGCAACGGTGTCGATCACAACGGCCATAATGGCTCCGTGCGGCATCGGTCCGCATCAGATACTTACGAGGCGGTGTGGTTCCTCGCAAGGCATGAACAAACTGTAACAAAACTTAAGCCGGTTCCGCAGCGCAAACCGTAACTTTTGCCACAATAAAACAGCCTACTGGTCGCGCGCGACGCTCGCCGTCGCGGAGGATGATCGATGACCGCTCGCGGTAAAGAAGCGGCAGCGCTTGCGCTTCATAGATTTGGCTTCGGCCCGGTCGGCGACCAGATCACGGCGATCGCCGGCGATCCGCGGGGCGCCGTCTTGGCGGATCTCGATCGCCCGGACGCCGGTCGACTTGTGGTCGATCTGCCGTCGGGGCCGCAAGCCGCCCGCGCGGTATTCGATTTCCGCGCCGAAAAGAACGCCGAGCAAAAGCTCACGCAACGTGCTCTCAAAGAGGCCGGGCAACGGCGGCGCGTCCGCAATGGCCGATGCCGGCAACCCCGCCGCGCCACAGCCAAAGCCGCCGAACCAGCCGCCGCCGCTGCCGCAGCAATTGATCCAGAACGAGGCCAAGGCGCGCTTCGACGCCGCGGCCACGGCCGAGATCGGCTTTGTCGAGCGGCTCGTCTGGTTCTGGTCGAATCATTTCTGCATTTCCGCCGACAAGATCGTCGAGTTGGCGGGCCCTTACGAGCGCGAGGCGATCCGGCCGCATGTGCTCGGCCGCTTCGCCGATTTGTTGCTCGCGGTCGAAAGCCATCCGGGGATGTTGTTCTATCTCGACAATGTCCAGTCGATGGGGGCCAATTCGGTCGCCGGCATCAATCGCGACAAGGGCTTGAACGAGAATCTCGCGCGCGAGACGCTCGAATTGCATACGCTCGGCGTCCGCAGCGGCTATTCGCAGGACGACGTCACAAGCTTCGCCAAAGTGCTCACCGGCTGGAGCTGGATCAATCCGGAAGAGCCGGAGCATGGCGGCGAATTTATTTTCATGAAGCGTCTGCACGAGCCTGGGCGAACAAACCGTGCTCGGCAAGCGCTATCCCGATACCGGCATCGACCAGGGCCGCGCCGTGCTTGCCGATCTCGCGCGCCATCCGGCGACCGCGCAGCACATTGCGCAAAAGCTCGCGCGCTCATTTCGTCGCCGACGACGCCACCGCCGACGCTGGTCGCCAAACTCGCAAAGACTTTCACGGACAGCGACGGCGACCTCAAGGCGGTCGCCACGACTCTGGTCACGGCGGACGAAGCGTGGACGCCGCAGCGGCAAAAACTCAAGCCGCCCGCCGAATGGGTCGCGGGCGTGATCCGCCTCACCGGCACGCAAGCCGACGCTGCCGATCGGCCGCATCATGAATGCGCAAGCGGTCGCTCGGCGAGCCGCTGTGGCGGCCGCCGGCGCCGAACGGCTATGCGGACAACGAAGCGGCCTGGATCGACGGCGTGCCGCACCGCGTCGATATCGCCAACGAATTTGCCGGCCGCGCCGCAAGCGCCGATCCGCTGGCGCTCCTCGACAGCGGCCTCGGGCCGCTCGCCTCGTCCGACACGCGCACAGACGATCGCGCGCGCCGAAAGCCGCCACCAGGCGCTGGCGCTCCTCGTCATGACGCCGGAATTCTTGCGGAGATGACCATGAGGCTGCATGCTCCCTCGCGGCGCGAAATGCTGCTCGCTTCCGGCACGCTGTTCGCCTGGGCGCATCTGCCGAGACTGGCCCACGCGGAAGGGCCGCGATCCGCGCTTTCTCGCCATCATCCTGCGCGGCGCGCTCGACGGGCTGGCGACCGTCGCGCCGGTCGGCGATCCGGACTGGGTGGCGCTGCGCGGCGACAATGCGCTCACCTTCGACGGCAAGGTGCCGCCGCTCAAACTCAACGATTTCTTCGCGCTCAATCCGGCGATGCCGAACCTGCATCGCATGTTTCAGAGCAACGAAGCGATCATCGTCCATGCCTGCGCCACGCCCTATCGCGAGCGCTCGCATTTCGACGGCCAGGATCTGCTCGAAAGCGGCTTGCCAAAACCCGCGCCGAGCGACTCCGGCTGGCTCAATCGCGCGCTCTCGGCGTCTGGCGCCCGGCGGCCGGGTCGATCCCAAAGGCAGCAAGGTTTTTGCCGTCGGTCCGGTGACGCCGCTTGTCGTGCGCGGCCCGGCGCCGGTGCTGTCGTGGTCGCCGCAGCGGATCATGCCGGCGAGCGACGATACTGTTGGCGCGGCTGCTCGAACTCTATCGCCATTCCGATCCGAAGCTTGCCAGCGTGCTCGAGGACAGTTCCAAGCTCTCGGCCATCGAGCATGCGGGCGACATGGCGCAAAAGCCGGGCGGCTCGGCTCCAGCCCAGGTGCGCGCCTATTTCTGCCGAGGCCGCCGGCAATGCCGCGAAATTTCTGGCGCAGCCCGACGGGCCACGCGTCGGCGCGCTCGCGCTCGACGGCTGGGATACGCATGTCAACGAAGGCATCGCCACCGGCCGGCTGTCGCAATTGCTCGGCGCGCTCGACGATGCGCTCGCCGCGGTGAAGACCAATATGGGCGCCGGCATGGAAGGATACCGTCGTGGTCGCTCGCCACCGAGTTCGGCCGCACCGCCCATATCAACGGCACCGACGGCACCGATCACGGCACCGCGACGGTGGCGCTGCTCGTCGGCGGCGCGCTCAAGGGCGGCCGCGTCATCGCCGATTGGCCGGGATTGAAGAGCAGCCGATCTCTACGAGAACCGCGACCTCAAGCCGACCACCGATCTGCGCGCCGTGCTCAAAGGCGTGCTGAAGGATCACCTGCGCGCCGACGAGCGCGCCTTGGCGCAGAATGTGTTTCCCGGCAGCGACGGCGTGAAGCCGATGGCGGGGCTTGTCGGCTAAATCACCCTGCCCCGCTTTGCGGGCGGATGCACGATCAAATATTCAACACCCGTCCATACGCATCGAGCACCGCTTCCTTCATCATCTCCGACAGCGTCGGATGCGGGAATACGGTGTGCATGAGTTCTTCTTCCGTGGTCTCGAGATTCATCGCCACCACGTAGCCCTGGATCAGCTCGGTGACTTCGGCGCCGACCATGTGGGCGCCGAGAAGCTGGCCGGTCTTCTTGTCGAAGATTACTTTGACCAGGCCCTGGTCCTCGCCGAGCGCGATGGCCTTGCCGTTGCCGACGAAGGGGAAGCGGCCGACGCGGATGTCGATCTTCTTTTCCTTGCAGGCCTGTTCGGTGAGCCCGACGGAAGCGACTTGCGGCGTGCAATAGGTGCAGCCCGGAATCATGCGCTTGTCCATCGCATGCGGATGCAGGCCCTTGATGGCCTCGACGCAGATGACGCCTTCGTGCTCGGCCTTGTGGGCAAGCAGCGGCGGTCCGGCGACGTCGCCGATGGCATAGATGCCGGGCACATTGGTCTTGCACATGCCGTCGATGACGATCGAGCCGCGCTCGGTCTTCACGCCGAGTTTTTCCAGACCGAGATTTTCGATATTGCCGACGACGCCGACCGCGGCAATGACGCGATCGACGGTCAGCGTCTGCGTGCCGCCCTTGCCGTCGTCGATGGTGGCGGTGACGCTGTCGGCCTTCTTGTCGAGCTTGGTCACTTTGGCGCCGGTGAAGATCTTGATGCCCTGCTTCTCAAAGCTCTTGCGCGCGAAGGCGGCGATCTCGGCGTCCTCGACCGGCAGGATTTGCGGCAGCACCTCGACTACCGTCACCTCGGCGCCGAGCGTGCGATAGAACGACGCGAACTCGATGCCGATGGCGCCCGAGCCGACCACCAGCAGCGATTTCGGCATGCGCTCCGGCACCATGGCCTCGAAATAGGTCCAGACCAGTTTCTTGTCGGGCTCGAGGCCGGGCAGCACGCGCGGCCGCGCGCCGGTGGCGACGATGATGTGCTTGGCCTGATAGGCGCCGGGGCCGAGCGAGCCTTTCGGCGCTTCGCCTCGTCCGGCTTTCACTGTGATCTTGCCGGGCGCGTCGATCGTGGCCTCGCCCCAGATCACCGTGACCTTGTTCTTCTTCATCAGGAAGCCGACGCCGTCATTCAGCCGCTTCGACACCGCGCGCGAGCGCTTCACCACGGCGGTCGGATCGTAGGTCACTTCGCCCGCCGAAAGCCCGTAATCCTTGGCGTGCTGCAGGTAGTGGAAAATCTCGGCCGAGCGCAACAGCGCCTTGGTCGGGATGCAGCCCCAGTTCAGGCAGATGCCGCCGAGATATTCGCGCTCGACGATGGCGGTCTTGAAGCCGAGCTGCGCCGCGCGGATCGCGGTGACATAGCCGCCCGGTCCCGAGCCGATGATGATGATGTCGAAATTCGTGTCAGCCATTCTCAACCTCGCGTTACGGTAACCTTAGCGGGCATCTTTGAACTTGTCGCGGCGGCCCGATGCTAAGTCATTGGGGTCCAGGAATGCGGGTTAAAGCCTTATTGGGCCGCCGCGCCAAGCCCTAACGTGGCATCGTTTTTGGGCGCATTTACTCTGCCGGGAATTGGAGCCGCCGGTGCCGTTCGGAATTGTTTCTGCTGCGCTGCATTCGTGGTTGAATGGCGGCGAAACGCGAGCACCGCGCGACGGGAGCATGGGCATCATGCAGTCACTAACCCCAGGAATCACCAAGGCCGGCACCGGCATCGACGGCATCGTCTGGAACATTCTGGGCCAGACCTATGTGCCGAAATCGCTGACGCGAAAGCGTCGTTCTCCTGGCACGCGACGCTGCCGCCCGGCACCTTCGTGCCGCCGCATATTCATCCGACCCAGGACGAGTTCATCTACATGTTCGAGGGCCGCTTCGACCTCGTGCTCGACGGCAAGGATTTTGTCGCGACCGCGGGCGATCTCATCCGGCTGCCGATGGGCATCCCGCACGGCATCTTCAACAAGACCGACCAGACCGTGAAGTGCCTGTTCTGGGTGTCGCCGACGCGCAAGCTCTACGATCTGTTCTGGGCCATTCACGGCATGAAGGAGCAGTCGCCGCCGGATGTGGTCGCGCTCTCGGCCAAATACGAGGTCATGTTCCTGCCGCCGCCCGGCGTAAACGAGCCGGGATGCTTACGCGGCCTTGTTGACCTGCTCGCGCGCAAAGCCGGCGGACGACGCGTAGCCGCGCACGATCGCCTTGCGCTCTTCGAACGACAGCACGTCGTCGATATTGCTAAAGCCGTCCGGCGCGCGCGCCTCGACGGCGTCGATGACGCCCTCCGGGCCGCCGCGCCGGTTCATGCGCACGATCTCCGCCGTCATCGGCAGCCGCGTCTGCTCGTAGAGCCACAGGGCGTGCAGCTGGGATGCTCGGCGTCTTTCAGCCGGTCGGCGAGGAAGCGCGCGTCGAGGATCGCCTGCGAGGCGCCGTTCGAGCCCACCGGATACATCGGATGCGCCGCGTCGCCCAGCAGCGTGACCCGGCCGTGGCTCCAGCGCGGCAGCGGATCGCGGTCGCACATCGGATATTCCCAGAACTCGTTGGTCGCCTCGATCAGCGCATTGGGCGTCGACATAGGGGATGCTGAAGCGCTGCACATGCGGCATCAGATCCTCGAAGCGGCCCGGCCGCGACCAATCCTGCTTTTGCGGCGGCGGCGTCGAGCCGTCGCCGACCCGGCCGACCACCGCCCAATTGGTCAAGCCGCCGATCCGGGCGCGAGCCCTCCGCGATCGGATAGATCACGACCTTGGCGGCGAGCCCGCCGGCGACGACCATCGAGCGGCCGGTCGAGAAACGCCGGCCAATCGATGGCGCCGCGCCACAGCATCAGCCCGTTCCAGGCCGGCGGGCCCTCATTGGGGTAGAGCTTTTCGCGCACCAGCGAGTGGATGCCGTCGGCGCCGATCAGAACGTCGCCGCGGGCGGTGTGCCGATGGGACGCCGCTGCGGTCGAAGAAATAGGCGGTGACGCCGCCGTCGTCCTGGGTAAACGAGCCGAGCCGGCAGCCGAGATGAATGCGCGATTCGCCGAGCCGCGCCCGCACCGCCTGATAGATCACGCCCTGCAGCCGGCCGCGATGGATCGAGAATTGCGGCACGTCGTAGCCGGCATCGAGCCCGCGCGGCTCGCGCCAGATCTCCTGGCCGAAGCGGTTGGTGTAGAACAGTTCGTAGGTGCGGATCGCGACCGCGTCGAGGCGTTCGAGCAGGCCGAGCTCGGCGAGTTCCTTGATGGCATGCGGCAGCGTATTGATGCCGACGCCAAGCTCGCGGATGGCGTCCGCCTGCTCGTAGATTTCGCAGTCGATGCCGCGCGCATGCAGCATCAGCGCCGTCACCAGCCCGCCGACGCCCGCCCCTGCGATGATGACCTTCATGGTTGTTAACCCCGCATGCGCCATTTGCGCGGTCGGCGGGCCAGTGTGCCGCGCGGGGCGCCGGAAATGCAACGACCGCTCGGCGGGATGGTTACGACGCCAGACTAGTCGGCAATCGGCCGAAAAACGCCATCGTCGCCGAGGCGTTCAAGAATGCCGGAGCGGATATCGAAAAAGCAGCCGTAAAGCGTTCAAATCGCCCGCCGTCGACCGCCGTTTCGATCCAGGGGAACGTCATGAGATTGTCGAGCGAGAGACGCACCGCCTCGTGTTCGCAAAAATCGGCGCGCTGCTCCGGCGGCGTCCGCATCGCGCGGCGGCGCGCCGGTTCGGCGATGCTGACCCATTGCCCAACGAAATCCGATGTCTCGGCCGGCGTGCCATCGAGCAGAGCGCGGATGCCGCCGCACATGGCGTGGCCTAGGATGACGATGTCGCGCACGCGCAGCGACCGCACCGCGAATTCGATCGCGGCGCTGATGCCGTGCGGCTCGTCGTCCGGGCCGTAAGGCGGCGCCAAATTGGCGACATTGCGTACGACGAAGAGCTCGCCCGGGCGCGGCATTGAAGATCATCTGCGGATCGGTGCGGCTGTCCGAACAGGCGATGACCAGCGCGCGCGGGTTTTGCCCGAGCCGGCTCAATTCCTCGAAACGCGCGCGTTCGTCGCGCCAGGTGCCGGCGCGGAAGCGGCGATAGCCGTCGATAAGCTCGTCCATAGGTGTCGCCTGATTTTCCGGTTCGCCGGCTCATTGCGCACGCGCTATAAGACGAAGCAAGAAGGATGCCCAAGCATGTCGGAATTGACGGTTTTCAGCACCATCGGCGTGCGCAGCGCGGCCGAGGGGCTGTTCCAGAACTATGAGAAGTCGAGCGGCGACACAGCTCGCCGTCACCTGGGGCACCGCGCCGATGCTGGTCAAGCGCATCGACGGCGGCGAAACGGCCGACGTGCTGGTCCTCAGCCGCGCCGGCATCGAGGCGCTGAGACAGCAAGGCAAAGTGGTGCCGGGCTCTGAGGTCGCGCTGGCGAGTTCCGGTGTCGCGATCGCGGTGAAACAAGGCGCGCCGAAGCCGGACATCTCGACGCCCGAGGCGTTCAAGCAGACGCTACTGGCGTGCAAATCCATCGCTTATAGCGAACCCTCGGCCGGCGGCGCGAGCGGCGTCTATTTCGCCAAACTGATCGAGCGCATGGGCATCGCCGAAGCGCTCAAGCCGAAGACCAAATATCCGCCGCCGGGCGGATTTTGCGCGGCGCTTCTGATGACCGGCGAAGCGGAGCTTGCGCTGCAGCAGAAGCCGGAGCTGCTGCATATCGAGGGCTCGGAAATCGTCGGCATGCTGCCGGGCGATCTGAACCTGATCACGGAATTTGTCGCTGGCATCATGCCGGGAAGCAAGAATGCCGATGCGGCGAAGGCGCTGATTGCGATGTTGCAATCGACGGAAGCGAAGCACGTATTCCAGCTGAAGGGCCTCGATCCGAGCTAAGACCAATGCCTGATTTCACTCGCGATACGAATTGACGAGTTGCCGAATGCGGTCGAAGGTTTGATCTGGGTTGACGATGTCGCGCACACTAATGCCGCTACCCGAGACATTGCCGAAACCGAGCGTCGTGAAGGGTCTGAAGTTTGGGCTTGATCCCGTCGCCAGAGTGGCAAGGTAAATCGTGCCGAGACCGTAGATGCGCTGAAGAATGCCTTTGCGCATCGTGACCTCTTTGACGTCACGGAACCTGATGACCTTCTTGTTGATCGAGAAGAAGCCCTCCTCGAACTCAAGATGATCGGCAAAGAAGCGATACTCAGTACGGCTGTAATTGAGCCTTTTGCCAAGATACGCGATGGCCGGAATGCTGAAAAAAGCAAGTGTGCCGAAGAAGATGAAGGGCGTTTGCGAGCCTCGGGCAAACAAACCGGTCGTCTGGCTTATACCACCCAAGAATCCGCCGGCCCAGAACGTGAAAAACAATTGCATGGGCAACTGGACCAACAGCGTAATCCAGCCAATGAAGACTGGCCGAACGGAAAACACTACGTGGTCGGTTGCCATGAAAGCTTCACCGGCGGGTCCCGAACGGGCAACGATACATCACACCAGCATCATCACCGGATTTTCGATCAGCGCCTTGAAGGCGCTGACCAGCACGGCGCCGAGGGCGCCGTCGATCGAGCGGTGATCGCAGGCAAGCGTAACGCTCATGATATGGGCGGCGACGATCTTGCCGTCGCGTACAACGGCACGCTCCTCGCCCATGCCGACGGCGAGGATGCTCGACTGCGGTGGATTGATCACTGCGGTAAAATCCTTGATGCCGTACATGCCGAGATTGGACACCGACGTGGTGCCGCCCTGGTATTCGTGGGGCTTCAGCTTGCGGTCGCGAGCGCGCTGGGCAAAGTCTTTCATCTCGTTGGAGATGGCGGAGAGCGACTTCGTCTCGGCGCTGCGGATGATCGGCGTGATCAGTCCGTTCGGCATCGCGACCGCGACGCCGACGTCGGAATGCTTGTGCTTGAGCATGGCGCTTTCGGTCCAGCTCACATTGGCGTCCGGCACCTTCTGCAGCGCCAGTGCCAGCGCCTTGATGACGAAGTCGTTGACCGAGAGCTTGAACGCAGGCTTGCCGTCCTTGCCTTTGGGCGCCGAGGCGTTGATCTCCTCGCGCGCGGTCAGGAGCTTGCCGATGTCGCAATCGACCGTGAGATAGAACACCGGCATGCTTTGCGCGGCGGCGGTCAACCGCTGCGCGATGGTCCGGCGCATGCCGTCATGCGGAACGACGTCGTAGCTGCCCTCGTCGAAAAGCGCGCGGACCTGTTGGTCGGACATGGCCGGGGCCACCGTGGTCGTGGCGCCCGCCGCCGGCGCAGCAGCGGCCGGAGCCGGCGCGCGCAGGCCGCCACCTTCTTTCGCCGTCGCCACGTCACGGGCGATGACCCGACCGTGGGGCCCTGAGCCTTGGATGCGGCCGATCTCGATGCCGGCCTCCTTCGCCAGTCTTCGCGCGAGCGGCGAGGAGAAGACGCGGTTTGGGGCTTGGCCGTTGGTCTGAGCTCCCTCACCCTCTCCCCGCTGGGGCGCGGGAGCGCGTAGGGCCGCCGGCGGGGGTGGAGCTTTTGCCTCTTTTGCAGACGGAGCGGGAGCGGTCGCCGGCGCGGCGGCTTGCGGGGCAGCGCTTTCTCCCCGAGGGGAAGAAGGGGGTGACGAGGGGGCACTGGCGCCGGGGGCTTTTGCTCCCGCGGCCGCCGCCTTCACGTCCTCGCCTTCCTGCGCCAGCACGGCGATCAGCTGATTGACCGGCACGTCACTGGTGCCTTCCGGCACCACGATCTTCGCCAATACGCCGTCGTCGACGGATTCGTATTCCATCGTCGCCTTGTCGGTCTCGATCTCGGCGATCACATCGCCGGTCTTGACCGCCTCGCCCTCTTTTTTGAGCCACTTGGCAAGGTTGCCCTTCTCCATCGTGGGCGACAGTGCCGGCATGAGGATGTTGATGGGCATGGGCGAGGATTCACCAAATAGATTTCAGCGGTAGCAGACGGCTTTCGCAGCCTCGACGACTTCGGCGACAGAGGGTAGCGCGAGCTTTTCGAGATTGGCGGCATACGGCATCGGCACGTCCTTGCCGCAGACGCGCGCGACCGGGGCGTCGAGATAATCGAAAGCCTCTTCCATCATCCGCGCCGCGATCTCGGCGCCGACGCCGGATTGCTTCCAGCCTTCTTCGACAGTGACGAGGCGGCCGGTCTTCTGCACTGATTGGACGATGGTGTCGCTATCCATCGGCTTCAGCGTGCGCAGGTCGATCACTTCGGCGTCGATATTGTCTTTCGCCAGTTCTTCGGCGGCCTTCAGCGCATAGCTCATGCCCATCGACCAGGCGACGATGGTGACGTCCTTGCCCGGGCGCACGATGCGGGCGCGGCCGATCGGCAAGACGTAATCGTCGAGTTTCGGCACCGGCGAGGAATGGCCGTAGAGAATTTCGTTCTCGAGAAATATCACCGGATTGGGATCGCGGATCGCGGCCTTGAGCAAGCCCTTGGCGTCGGCCGCGGTCGACGGCGCGATCACCTTCAGACCCGGAATGTGGGAATACCACGCCGAATAATCCTGGCTGTGCTGCGCGGCGACGCGCGAGGCCGGGCCATTCGGGCCGCGAAACACGATCGAAAGTTTGACCTGGCCGCCCGACATGTATTGCGTCTTCGCCGCCGAATTGATGAGTTGGTCCATCGCCTGCATGGCGAAATTGAACGTCATGAATTCAACGATCGGCTTTAGGCCGGCAAATGCCGCGCCGATGCCGACGCCGGCAAATCCGTGTTCGGTGATCGGCGTGTCGATGACGCGCCGCGCGCCGAACTCGTCCAGCAATCCCTGCGTGACTTTGTAGGCGCCCTGATATTCGGCGACCTCTTCGCCCATGACGAAAACGTCCGCGTCGCGGCGCATTTCCTCGGCCATGGCGTCGCGCAACGCTTCGCGCATGGTCATCGTCACGAGCTCGGTGCCTTCCGGAACCTCCGGTTCGGGCTCGAGATGCGCCGATGGCGGCTTGGCGGTGACGGTCTTTGCCGGCGCGGGTGCATCGGCTTTCTTTGCCGGTTCGGACTTCTCTGCGGGAGGCGCGGACTCGGCGGCTTTTTCTTGTGCGGCCGGCTGTTCGGCCTCCGGCTTCGCCGGCGCGGGCTTGGCGCTTTTCAACGCGCTTGAATCCTCGCCCTCGCCGAGGATCACGGCGATTGGCGTATTCACCGCGACGTCGTTGGTGCCTTCAGGAACAAGGATTTTTCCCAGTGTCCCCTCGTCGACCGCCTCCACTTCCATGGTGGCTTTGTCGGTCTCGATCTCGGCGATCACATCGCCGGATTTGACGCTGTCGCCCTCTTTCTTGAGCCACTTGGCGAGATTGCCCTTCTCCATGGTCGGAGAAAGGGCGGGCATCAATACCTCAGTCGGCATGGCGGCTCACTCAAGGCTCATGGGCGTCGCGGGAACCGCGCTCAGCGATAGACGTCGGTGTAGAGTTCGGCGGGATCGGGTTCGAGATCGTGGGTGGCGAATTCGGCGGCGTCATTGACCACGGCACGGACCGAAGCGTCGATCTTCTTCAATTCGTCTTCGCTCGACCATTTGCGGTCAAGAAGGCGCTTGCGCACCTGCTCGATCGGATCGTGCTCGGTACGGACCTTGTCGACCTCCTCCTTGGTCCGGTACTTCGCCGGATCGGACATCGAGTGGCCGCGGTAGCGATAGGTCATCATTTCCAGAATGGTCGGGCCCTTGCCGGCCCGGCACCAGGCGAGCGCCTCGGCGGCGGCGGCCTTGACGGCGCGCACGTCCATGCCGTCGACCTGGGTGCCCGGAATATTGAAAGAGACACCGCGCTTGGAGAAATCGGTCTGCGCCGAGGACCGCGTTACCGAAGTTCCCATGGCGTAGCGGTTGTTCTCGATCACGTAGATGACCGGCAGCTTCCACAGCTCGGCCATATTGAAGCTCTCGTAGACTTGGCCCTGGTTGGCCGCGCCGTCGCCGAAATAGGTCAGGCAGACGCTGTCGTCACCGCGGTATTTATTGGCGAAGGCGAGACCGGTGCCGAGCGGAACCTGGGCGCCGACGATGCCGTGGCCACCGTAAAAGTGCTCGGCGAGCGAGAACATGTGCATCGAGCCGCCCTTGCCCCTCGAATAGCCGCCGCGCCGGCCGGTGAGCTCGGCCATCACGCCCTTCGGATCCATGCCGCTCGCCAGCATATGGCCATGGTCGCGATAGCCGGTGATCATCTGATCGCCCTGGCGCATCGCGAGCTTCATGCCGACGACGACTGCTTCCTGGCCAATGTAGAGATGGCAGAAGCCGCCAATCAGCCCCATGCCGTACATCTGGCCGGCCTTCTCCTCGAACCGCCGGATCAGAAGCATCTGGCGCAGCGCCGCAAGCTCCTGTTCCTTGTCGAATTCGGGGGCGGAGGACGTCTCAACCGCGGCGAGATCCGCGGTGGGCAGCAATCCGTGGGCGTTAGAACCCTGGGCACTAGACGGCTTAGTCTGGGCGACGGCCATTCTTTTCCTCGAACCACCATTTATGATCGGACGCGCATTCTCCAATAGCCGAAAACCCCATACTGCGAAAGCCAGGGTGTTATCGGATCGGGATATCCTCCCGCCGTCAAATCCTTGTCGTCCAATTCGATTTCGGAGGCTCGCCCGGCAAGTTCAAGCCGGGCGTCAGGGCGTTGCCGGCGGCGTCGGAAGGGTCTTCTGGTCGAGCATCAGGGTCAGGTCGTTCGGTTCGGCGTAATCAAGGAGCGCTCGGGCGCGCTCGTCGAGCATGTCGGGGTCGATGTCGTCGGATTTCAACAGTGCAATCCGCCGCGCCCATTGGCCGTGCTCGTGCTGGAGCTGGTCAAGTTCGGCATTGAGGGCCGCCATTTGGCGGTCGATATCCTCTTTGGCCTTCAGCCCCCGCGCCCCGCTATAGGCGTTGACGCCGAAATAGCCGATCAACAGCGCCGCCAAGGCATAGAGCGCGAGCGCGCTCAGAACGGTACGGAGGCGTTTACGGGTGACCATGCCGCCAAGATGCGAGTCGCAGCTTAAGGCGGAATTAACAACGGCTTAGGGCAGCCGGTTGCGGACTTCGCTGAGCACGAAATTGCCGAACCGCTTGCCGCGATTGCGGAAGAACCGCAGCATGCCGGCGTCGACGAAATAGGTGAGCAGGATGCTGTCGCGGGTACGCACCTCGGGACCGACCGCATCGGCGGAATGCCAAGTGTCGGTGCCGACCGCAAATGCATAGCCGGAGTTGGGAGCAAACGACATCTGCTTCGTCTTCGGCATCGTGCCGTCGGCAAGCTTCTCGTGGAAGATCGTGCCGATGTGGGTGTTGGCGCGATCGCGCGGCAGATAGAGCTGGACGGTGATGCCCTTCCAGCGCGTGTCGGTATGCGGCGTGATCAGATAGCCGGGAATATCGCGGGTCAGGATCGGGATCGGATACATGCCGACCTTGGCATAATCGGGTCCGAATCGGCGCTCGAGTGCCGGTGCAAGCCGGCGCACGAAGGCGTCACGGACGGGAGCCGAGCACAGAGCGCGGCCGACAATATCCCACACCGCCCGCTGCTGCGGCGGCAGGTGGCGGATATATTCCGGAAACAGGTCGATCTTGACGCGGGTATGGGTGCCGTCGGTGAGATCGTGGCCTTTGCTGCGGCCGTGCATGGGCCGGTAGTCCGTCGCTTCCGGCATATTGGCGAGCATCAGCGAATAAACGTCGTCAGGAAAGACGCGGTCGAAGACGAGGTGAGTGAACGGCGCGTCGTACGACGCTGCGGCGTCCACCGAACTGGCGATGAAATCGCGCAAGCGCTCGACTTCGAGCCGTCGATTGCCGGGCTTCAATTCGATCGTCTGGTCCATGGGTTCGATATACCCCCGATAGCGGCAGCCGGACAAGCGCCGCTACGGCATGGCCGCGTTATGACCGAAGGGCCTTAAACGCCGTCGGGCCGGGATAGAGGGCCTGCGCGCCGAGTTCCTCCTCGATCCGCAGGAGTTGATTGTATTTGGCGGTACGGTCGGAACGCGCCAGCGAGCCGGTCTTGATCTGCCCGCAATTGGTGGCGACGGCGAGATCGGCGATGGTCGAATCCTCGGTCTCGCCGGAGCGATGCGACATCACCGCCGTATAGCCCGCTTTGTGCGCCATCTCGACCGCGGCGAGCGTCTCCGTCAGCGTGCCGATCTGGTTGACCTTGATCAGGATCGAATTGGCGTAATGTCCTGGCGATGCCGTCGGCGAGCCGCTTCACATTGGTGACGAAGAGATCGTCGCCGACGAGCTGGCATTTGGCGCCGATGGCCTCCGTCACCAGTTTCCAGCCCTCGATATCGTCTTCCGCCATGCCGTCCTCGATCGATACGATCGGATAGCGGCCGACGAGATCGGCGAGGTATCGCGATTGCTCGGCGGGCGTCCGCGTCTTGCCCTCGCCTTCATAGACGTATGAGCCGTCCTTGAAGAATTCCGTCGACGCCGGATCGAGCGCGAGCGCAATCTCCTTGCCCGGCTTGTAGCCCGCGGTCTCGATCGCCTTCATGACGAAGTCGAGCGCCGCTTCGGCCGACGACAGGTTCGGCGCGAAACCGCCCTCGTCGCCCACATTGGTGTTGTGGCCGGCCGCTTTGAGGGCTGCCTTGAGGGTGTGAAATACTTCGGCGCCGGCGCGCAAAGCTTCGGCGAAGCTCGGCAGCCCGAGCGGCACGATCATGAATTCCTGAAAATCGATCGGGTTGTCGGCATGCACGCCGCCATTGACGATATTCATCATCGGCACCGGCAAGAGCCGCGACGCGGCGCCGCCGACATAGCGATAGAGCGGCAGCCCGTTCGCGATTGCCGCGGCCTTGGCGACGGCGAGCGACACGCCGAGGATGGCATTGGCGCCGAGCCGGCCTTTGTTTGGCGTGCCGTCGAGCGCGATCATGGTCTCGTCGATCTTGACCTGCGCCTCGGCCTCCATGCCGCCGACGGCGTCGAAAATCTCGCCGTTGACCGCCTCGACCGCCTTGCGCACGCCCTTGCCGAGATAGCGCTTCTTGTCGCCGTCGCGCAGTTCCACCGCCTCGTGGGCGCCGGTCGAAGCGCCGGACGGCACGCCGGCGCGGCCGCGCGCGCCATCCTCAAGCACGACATCGACCTCGACGGTCGGATTGCCGCGGCTGTCCAGGATTTCCCGGCCGATGATGTCGACGATGGCGGTCATGGAAGGCTCCCGGCTCGCGTTTGCTGAGGCCTTCTACAGGATCGGGAAGCCCCTTGTCATGCCGGCCCGAACCGAGGCATGCAGAGGCATCATGGCAAGAAAACCCCTTCAACTCGGCCGCCCGACGGCCATCCCCGCCTCGCCCGACAAAGCGGTGCTCGATCGCGTGCCGAACGCGCATCCGGGATCGAATTACGTGGCGCGCTTTACGTTCCCGGAATTCACCGTGATGTGTCCGGTAACCGGCCAGCCGGATTTCGCGACGCTGGTGATCGACTACGTGCCGAGGAGTTTTCTCGTCGAATCGAAATCGCTGAAACTTTATCTGAACAGCTTTCGCAATCATGCCGACTTTCACGAAGCCTGTACCGTCACAATCGGCAAGAAACTGGTCGCGGTGCTGAAGCCGAAATGGCTGCGCATCGGCGGTTATTTCCATCCCCGCGGCGGCATGCCGATCGACGTGTTCTGGCAGGCCGGAAAACTTCCCGCGGGCGTGTGGGCGCCCGACCAGGGCGTCAGCACTTATCGGGCGCGTGGCTAGCGATTGAACCTCGCGCTCACGGCTTGCGATTATCGGCCGTTCGTTCGCGTCAAAGAACGGGAGACTGCCCGATGCGTTTCAGCGCAATCGCCATCGTCATTCTGACCGCCTGCTTCGGCCTCGCGCCCTTAAATCCTGCGCTCGCCGCGAAGCATCCGAAAGCGACCGGGGCTTGCGCGCAACCCACGAACCGCTGCGTCTCCGATTGCGATCAGCTCAATTGGTGCACGGTGTCCACTTGCATCAACGGCCAGTCGACGCCGGTGCCGTTCTGGCGCTGCTATCAGCCGAGCGGGCTTTGCCTCGCGCCCCATTGCTGAACACGTTAGTGGGAGATCGGCGCGTAGCTCGTCAGGGTAGCGGGCGTCGCCATCGGCGTCAGATGACGCGGGACGATGATGCGCTGGCCCTCGGTCAGTGCGGTGCGGTCAGACACCGAATTGATCTGCGTGAGCGACCATAGCGGCACATGATAGGTCGCGGCGAGTGTCTTCAAGGTATCGCCGGCATGCGCCGTCACCGGCATTCCTGAATCCCATAATTCGATCGCAGCCTCGGCCGGAACGACAAGGCGGATCGGCACCGCCTCGCCTTCGGCCGCGGCGGGCGTCGCGGCGAGATCGCGGATTTTCGCGACCAATTGCTCCTGGATACGGTCGGCCTTCTCGATATTGATGTGAATGAGCTCGCTGTGGTCTTTCAGATTGTAGCTGGCGTAATGGCCGTGGAAGCGCGAACCCTGGACGACATTGCCGCCGCCCATGAAATTCGATGACTGGAAGATGTTGATATAGCGCTCGACATTGGGCGGCACGTCGTCGGCAATGCGGCTTGGATCGTACGTCACCAAAAGACTGACCGGAATGTTTTCGGCATTCAGCGCTTCGGCAAAGGCCAAGGCAGAATCGCCGCCCATCGAGTGGCCGATCAGGATGATGGGTTGCGGATCGCGGCGATAATCGCGGATTGCCTGCTCGCAGATCGGCCGCCACACCAGATAGGTTTCGACGTCGGCCGCAAGACCGATCCGCTTGATGCGATCGGTGAGCTTGTCCACACCCCGCGAATAGATCAGGCCGGCGATGCCGCGGAACAGATACGCGCGGCCGCGCGGCTCGGTGTTGATTTTCTCCGCCGCGACGGGCGGCGGCGCGACTGGCAGCGTGTCTGCGGCATCGGCCACGATGACGGGCTTGGCGAAGGCTGTGGGCTTCACATCAGGCGCGGATGGGTTCGCGGCAGGTTTTTCCGTCGACGCGCGCGCAAACAGCGACGACATCGCGCTTGAGGCGGATGCATCGGGATTGGCATTGCTGTGAGGACGCGGAAGCGGTCGTATCGCCGTCGGCCGGCGTGGATGCCTGGCCGGAATTCTTGGTCCAGGCGGGCTTGGCCGACGGCGCAAGTGAGGCGGTCGTGTACTGATCGAGCATCGAATAGCTGCCGCAACCGGCAAGACAGCCGGCAACGCCGAAGCGCAATGAACAAACCCGTGATATTCCTCAAATCGACCCCAACCAGTGCCCCCGGCGTTTCCGGCGCCATTCGCGCCCGCACAGTTTGACTCGCCCAGCAGGGAAGAGACCGCGAAATCCTTAATTTCCCGCGAATATCCTTAACCAGTTGCCAATGGCGGCCCGGATTGCCGGTCCGGACCAAGCCATATGGCATTGGCCAACCGGCATTTTCATGGCGAAACGCCGGGCTCGGCGTTATGTAGCGCCCCATGAACCGTCCGATGAACCGTGCCCCCCGTATTTCATTCGTGTCGCTTGGCTGCCCCAAGGCGCTGGTCAACTCCGAGCGCATCATCACGCGGCTGCGCGCCGAAGGTTATGAATTGGCGCGCGGGCACTCCGGCGCCGACCTCGCCATCGTCAATACCTGCGGCTTTCTCGACAGCGCCAAAGCGGAATCGCTGTCGGCCATCGGCGCGGCCATGGCCGAGAACGGCAAGGTCATCGTCACCGGGTGCATGGGCGCAGAACCGGATCAGATTACCGCTGCGCATCCGGGCGTCCTCGCGATCACCGGCCCGCAGCAATATGAGAGCGTGCTCGATGCAGTCCATCGCGCCGCTCCGCCGTTGCACGACCCCTACACCGATCTGATCCCGCCGGAGGGCATAAAACTCACGCCACGGCACTACGCTTATTTAAAGATCTCAGAGGGATGCAACAATCGCTGCAGCTTTTGCATCATCCCCAAATTGCGCGGCGATCTGGTGTCGCGCGCAGCCGCCGACGTGTTGCGCGAGGCCGAACGGCTGGTCACCGCCGGCGTGAAAGAGCTCTTGGTCATTTCGCAGGACACCTCGGCCTATGGGGTCGATTTAAAATACGCGGACAGCCGCTGGCAAGACCGCGACGTGCGGGCAAAATTCCTCGATCTCGCGCGCGAACTCGGCGAGTTCGGCGTCTGGGTTCGGCTGCATTACGTCTACCCCTATCCCCACGTCGATGAGGTGATCCGGCTGATGGCGGATGGCAAGGTGCTGCCTTATCTCGACGTGCCGTTCCAGCACGCAAGTCCCGCGGTGCTCAAGCGCATGAAGCGGCCGGCGGCGCAGGAAAAGACCCTGGAGCGCATCAACGCCTGGCGCGAAATCTGCCCGAGCCTCACCATCCGCTCGACGTTCATCGTCGGCTTTCCGGGCGAGACCGATGAGGATTTCGAGTTCCTGCTCGATTGGCTCGGCGAAGCCCAACTCGATCGTGTCGGCTGTTTTCGCTACGAGCCGGTTGCCGGCGCCACGGCGAACGATATTGCGGCGCCGGTACCGGATGCGCTCAAGGAGCAGCGTTGGCACCGCTTCATGGCGCGCCAGCAAGAGATCTCGCAAAAGCGGCTCAAGCGCAAAGTGGGGCTTCGCGAGCAGGTCATCATCGACGAGGTCGATGGCGGATCGCGTAGCGGCAAAGGCCGCACCAAAGGCGACGCCCCGCAGATCGATGGCACCGTGTTCGTGGCAAGCCGCCGCCCGCTACGCGTCGGCGAGATTGCGACGGTGAAGATCGATCGTGCCGGGGCCTATGATCTTCACGGCACCGTGGTGGGCTACTAAGACCCGGCTGCAACGACTTCCCTCCCCCTCCGGTAAGCGTGATAAATTGCGCGCTTCCGCAAATCGCAGGTCAGCAGCATGCCGCTCTCCGACACCATCAAGACGCTCATTCGCAACGCCTGGGACGATGGCTGCCCATGCCTCGTCGCCACCTACGGGCCGGGCGGCCCCAATATCTCGGTCAAAGGCAGCATGATCGTGTTCGACGACAGCCACCTCGCCTATTGGGAGCGCTCCAAGCGCACGGCGCTCGATAATTTGGCGCACGATAAACGGGTCTGCGTGCTGTACTCGAATTTCAAAGCGCAGCGCGACGGCGTCTTGGAGAGCGGCTTCTTGCGTTTTTACGGCAGTGTCGAGCTCCATGACAGCGGGCCGGTGCACGACGCTATTTTTGCCAAACTCCTGCCGCGCGAACAGACCCATGTCGGCGCCGACACCGGCATCGGCGCGCTGCTCAAGATCGAAAAGGCCGTCGACATGCGCGGCAAGCCGATCATGTGACCGCCACGTCGCCTTAACTGATCAAGAAGCCGAAATCGGGAGGGGTAAATGCCGGACCATTCGCTCACGCGCCGTACGGCACTCGGCACCGCCGCCGTCGGCGTTGCCGCGCTCGGAGGGACCACGGCTATGGCGCAAGTGACCGCGCGCAAGACATTCGTGCTCATTCACGGCGCCTGGCACGGTGGCTGGTGCTGGCGGCGTGTCGCCGACATTCTCGAAAGCCACGGTCACAAGGTCTATGCGCCGTCGCTGACCGGCAACGGCGACCGCTCGCATCTTCTCAGCAAAGACGTGGTCCTCGACACCCACATCGCCGACATCGCCAATCTGGTGATGTGGGAAGACCTCAAGGACATTTGCCTCGTCGCGCATTCCTATGGCGGTTGGCCGGCATCGGGCGCGCTCGAACAGATATACGACCGCACCGCCTCGATCGTCTGGCTCGATGCGTTCAAGCCGGAGAACGGCCAAAAGGGCACCGACTTTGCGTCGGACTTCAGCCGCAAGGCGCTGGAGGAAGCGGTGGCGAGAGGCGAGCCCGGCCGCAAGGGACCGTCGGCGAAGACGTTCTCGCAAAGCGAGAAGGATTACGTCTGGATCGACTCCAAGCTGACGCCGCAGCCGAATGGGGTCGCGACCCAGCCGATCAAGCTTACCGGCAAGCGCGACATGATCGCGAAAAAGACCTACATCCGCGCGCCGAACTATCCGCAAGCTGCCTTCGATAAAGCCTTGGCGGAATGCAAGGCCGACAAGAGCTGGCAGACCATCGTCAACGACAATACCGGCCATGACGTGATGATCGACCAGCCGGAGTGGCTCGCGGACCTCCTCCTGAAGGTGTCCTAGCCGCGCTGCCAGGAACGCGTATGACGATGGCCCGCACAAACAGCGCCGACGCGCATCACGGTGACGCGCGGCAAAGCGCATCTCGAGGTTCTGACGCAGGGCCAGGGTCCGGCGATTTTGCTGCTTCCGTCGCTCGGGCGCGGCGCGGCGGATTTCGACCTCATCGCGGAGCGACTCGTCGGCGCCGGCTATCGTGTGTTGCGACCACAGCCACGCGGCATCGGCGGAAGCATCGGCCCTTGGAGCGGCCTAAAGCTCGAAGATCTCGCAGCCGACATCGCCGCCATTATCGAGCGTGACAAATGCGGCCCGGCGTTCGTGGTGGGGCACGCCTTCGGCAACCGCGTTGCGCGGACGCTGGCGGCCGTTCGGCCCGAGATTGTTCGCGGCGTCGGTTTGATCGCCGCCAATGTGGGACGAAAGCCAAGCCCGCCGGATGTACGCGCCGCCATTCGCCTGAGTGCCGATCTCAGGGCGCCCGCGGACGAGCGTATCAAGGCGTTACAGTTCGTGTTCTTCGCTCCCGGCAGCGATGCAAGCGTATGGCTTGAGGGCTGGTACCCGGAGGTCCTGGCTGCGCAGCGCATCGCCGGCGATCTGACGCCGCGCGAAGTCGATTATGCCGCGGGCTCAGCGCCCGTTCTCTACCTCCAGCCAAGCCACGATCCGCTGGCGCGGCACGACGATGCGGATGAATACAAAAAGGCGCTCGGCGACCGCGTCACCGTGGTCGTCATTGCGAATTCGGCCCACGCGGTGATCGTGGAGCAGCCTGAGGCAGTGAGTGAGGCGCTGATCGCCTATGCGCGCAAGCTATGGCCTGCCGGATAGCACGCGACGGATCGCGTCCAGCAGTCGTTCGAGCTCGTCGTCGGCAATGGTGAAGGCCGGTGCCAGATAGATGACGGTGCCGAAGGGGCGAATAAAAACGCCCTCAGTAATAAAGCGTTGGCGGAGGGCGTTGAGATTCTCGATGCGGTCGAGCTCGACCACCCCGATCGCCCCTTTGACCCGGACGTCCTTGACCCCGGGAAGCGCGCGGCACGGCTCGAGGCCGCGCCGGAGCGCCGCGGCGATTTTTGCCACCTGATTGCGCCGTGGCTCGCGCTCGAACAGATCGAGCGAGGCATTGGCCGCGGCGCATGCGAGCGGGTTGGCCATGAAAGTCGGCCCGTGCATCAGCGCCTTGGCCGGATCGTCCGACCAGAACGCTTCGAACACCTTTCGGCTGGCGACGGTCGCCGCCAAGGGCAGCGTGCCGCCGGTGAGCGCCTTCGACAGCGTCACGATGTCGGGCACGACGGCCGCTTCCTGAAAGGCGAACATCGCGCCGGTGCGCAGAAATCCGGTAAAGATTTCGTCGAAGATCAACAAAAGCTCATAACGATCGGCGAGTGCTCGCAAAGTCTGAAGCACGCCGGGGGCATAGAAGCGCATGCCGCCGGCACCCTGCACCAGCGGTTCGACAATCATGGCCGCGATATTATCCCGGCGTTGGGCGAGCACGACTTCGAGCGCGGCTGTGCTTTCCGCGTCGACCGGCAAGTCGGTCACGATCTGCTCCGGCAGTAGGCCGCGGAAAGCCGCGTGCATGCTGCCTTCCGGGTCGGACACCGCCATCGCGCCGGTAGTATCGCCGTGATAACCGCCCCTGAAGGCGACGATCTTGCTGCGGCCGCGCGCGCCTTTGTTGATCCAGTACTGCACCGCCATTTTCAGTGCCACTTCGACGGCGACCGAACCTGAATCGCTGAAGAACACGCGCTCGAGGCCGCTCGGCGCCAATAGAGCGGTAAGCCGCTGCGCCAGCGTCAGCGCCGGTTCGTGCACCATGCCGCCGAACATCACATGGGGCATTTGTGCAAGCTGTCGTTCGACCGCGGCGCGGATATGCGGATGATTGTAGCCGTGGCAGGCGGTCCACCACGACGCGATACCGTCGATCAGTTCGCGGCCGTCGGCGAGCATGATGCGGCAGCCGCGGGTGGCGGCGACCGCAAGCGGCGGCGTGGCCGTCTTCATCTGCGCATAGGGCAGCCAGATATGCGTCAAAGCCCGCCGCATACCAATCCGGACTGGCCCCTATTCCCTTGTTTTTGCTGGTATTGTCCGGCATTCGGGGCTTTCATGGCTGGCAGGGGCCCTATTGTGCCTCCCGCCTCCGCGGCGGTCACGCTTTTTGGAATGACGAATGCGCTCGCTCGACGACTTTGCCGGCGAAAAGCTCAAGGCCCTGGACCGGGCGCAGCTTCGCCGCAAGCCCGTCGTCACGGCGCGCAGCGGCATCTGGGCCGAGCGCGATGGCCGCCGGATGCTGTCGTTTTCCTGTAACGATTATCTCAATCTCAGTCAGCACCCTGAAGTGATCGCGGCCGCTGTCGAGGCGACCGAGCGCTTTGGCGTCGGCGCCGGTGCGTCGCGGCTCGTGACCGGCAATCATCCGCTTTATGCCGAACTCGAAAGCCGCTTGGCGCGGATCAAGGGCACGGCGGCGGCATGCGTCTTCGGCTCGGGCTACCTCGCCAACACCGGGATCATTCCGGCGCTGGTCGGTTCCGACGATCTGATCGTCGTCGATGAGCTGTCGCATGCCTGTATCCAGGCCGGGGCGAAGCTATCGGGCGCGACCGTGAAGCCCTATCGGCACGCCGATGCCGACGATGCGGCAGCCGTGCTCGCGGCCCAGCGGGGCGGTAAGAAACGCGCCCTCATTGCGACCGATGGCGTGTTTTCGATGGACGGCGACCTCGCGCCGCTTGCTGCCTTGGCCGAACTCGCGCAGCGCTTCGACGCTTGGCTGTTATGCGACGATGCTCATGGCTTGGGCGTGGTCGGCGGTGGTCGCGGCGCGGCTTTCGCCAACGGAACGGCCGAAGTGCCGCTGCAAATGGGCACGCTGTCGAAAGCCGTCGGCGCTTACGGCGGCTATTTGTGCGCCTCGCAGGCCGTTGTCGATCTCATGCATACGCGGGCGCGGACTTTCATCTATTCGACCGGGCTGCCGCCGCCGGTCGTGGCCGCGGCGATTGCCGCGATCGGGTTGATCGAGCGGGAGCCCGCCTACGCCGCAGAGCCCTTGCGCAAGGCTCGGCTGTTCGCCCGCGCGCTCAATTTGCCGAAGGCCGAGAGCGCGATCGTCCCGGTGATCATTGGCGAGACCGACGCGGCGCTCGCAGCCTCGGATCTGCTGCGTGACGAAGGTTATCTCGTCGTCGCGATCCGGCCGCCGACGGTACCGGTGGGCACAGCACGCCTGCGATTTGCCTTCACGGCGCAGCATCCCGACGCCGAAATCGAGCGGCTCGCCGTCATCGTACGGGCGCGCGTTTTGAGGAATTGAGCGTGAGCGCGATCTTCATCACCGCGACCGGCACAGACGTCGGCAAGACCTTCGTCGCCGCCTCGCTGATTAGGCATTTGCGCCAGATGGGCCGGCAGGTCGACGCCATCAAACCGGTGGTGAGCGGATTCGATCCAGCGCAAGCGGCGAAGAGCGATCCGGGCGTGCTGTTGCAAGCCCTCGGACTGCCGGTGACGGCGCAGGAACTCGACCGCATCTCGCCATGGCGTTTTCGCGACGCGGTGTCGCCTGATCTCGCTGCCGCGCGCGAGGGAAGCCTGATCGACGTCGACGGTGTCATCAGCTTTTGCCAGATGGCGGTCGATCAGCGCCGCGAGATTTTGCTGATCGAAGGCATCGGCGGCATCATGGTGCCGCTCGACGCCGAGCGGACCATTCTCGATGTGATGATGGCGCTGCAATTGCCGCTTATCCTGGTCGCCGGCAGTTATCTCGGCACCATCAGCCATACGCTGACCGCCCTCGATGCGCTCTACCGCCGGGGTTTGCGGGTCATGGCGACCATCGTCAACGAAACGCCAGGATCGACGGTGCCGCTCGACGATACGGTCGCAACGCTCGCGCGCTTTGCCGAGCCGGTGATCGGCCTGCCGCGCCAACATGCCCAGCGGCGCAGCGGCCAGGGTGAAGCGGCTTCCGCGCTCGATCGCATCTTCGGTCCGTAGAGCATGATCCCGAAAAGTGGACACCGGTTTTCGGAGAGATCATGCTCGACAAAAATCCCGCAGCTACTTGGCGAGCCAATGCACCTGCACGAGTGTCTCAAAGGTGCCTTCGAGGTTGAACAGCGCGTGCAGCAAGAATGTCAGCAGCATTGAACCAGAACGCCAGCGTAGCCAGCCCAGAAACAGGCCGATGACGAAAATCTGCAGGATGCCGGTCCAATCGTACTGAACGTGAAGTCCGGCCCACAGCAGCGAGATCACGACGATCGCGGGCCACGCCGATCGATCGGAACGAGCCCAGCCGCGGAACAGAAAGCCGCGGAACATGATCTCCTCGCCGGCCGGTGCGACGATGATAGCGGCGAGCGCCATCGGCAGGAGCCAGCCCTCGGACGCCGCCGTGGTGTAGGATTGCGTCTGAAACGAGGTCACCACGGCATGACCGCTGAAGAAAAGCGAGGCGTCGAAGACGGCAATCAGCGCGATGAGACCCGCGATGCCGACCGTCAGATAATTCCGCTGCGGCCAGTAAAGCGCAAAATATTCTGCCGGATTGACCTGCCTGAGCCGCGCGGCGAGCGCGAGGACCCCGATGGTGACCGGATTGGAGATCACAATAAACAGCGTCACCAGGATGCCGTCATACGGCGTCTCGATGATCGTATTCCAAACGCCCGCCCGCAGCCACACGATGGCGCCGAAGCCGACGAATTGGCCCGCCAAGAAGGCGAGAACGGCCCAACCCAGCGTCCCCCAATAACCCCAGATTTTCGCGTCGGTCATCGAGGTTCGCCGTACAGCAAAGCGGCCATCGCTATTGTGGGGTGCAAATGGGGGCCCATAGACCCGAAATAGATAGGCGCGATCGCTTAAGAAAGAATACGCCGGCGCAAAACGGCGCCGGCGGTCGGATGCCCGTGTCCGCCGCTCCGTGCGGCGCCCCGAAAGTCAACGATCAGGGGATGAGAATGGACGAGCCGGTCGTGGCGCGACTTTCGAGGTCGCGATGCGATTGCGCCGCCTCGCGCAACGGGTATTTCTTGCCAATGCCGACCTTGACGCCGCCTTTGCCGACGACGTCGAACAGGTCGTTGGCGATGGCGACGAGGTCGTCCCGCTTGGCCGCATAGGTATTGAGCGTCGGCCGGGTCGCGAACAGCGAGCCCTTGGTTTGCAGGATATTGATGTTGAAGGCATCGATCTGGCCGGA
Source organism: uncultured Alphaproteobacteria bacterium (assembly GCA_963696555.1). GTDB lineage: Bacteria > Pseudomonadota > Alphaproteobacteria > Rhizobiales > Xanthobacteraceae > BOG-931. The sequence goes on from CAVOKR010000026.1 coordinate 209,101, forward strand.
CGCGCTGCCGAAGCTGACGAAGTAGCCGAGCGGCTTGAGGCAATCGAGCGACGCCGGAAACGTCGTCTTGCCGATGCCGTCATAGACTACCTCGCACATTTTGCCGCCGGTGATTTCCTTGACGCGGGCGACAAAATCTTCGTCGCGATAGAGAATGGTGTGGTGGCAGCCATTGGCCTTGGCGAGCTCGGCCTTGTCCTTCGATCCCACCGTGCCGATGACATTGGCGCCGAGATAATTGGCCCATTGGCAGAGGATGAGGCCGACGCCGCCCGCCGCGGCATGCATCAACACATTCATGCCCTTCTCGACTTTGAAGGTACGGCGGATCAGATATTCGGTTGTCATGCCCTTGAGCATCATGGCGGCGGCCTGCTCGTAACTGATGTTCGCCGGCAGCTTCACCGCGCGGTCCGCGGGCACCAGTCGTTCGGCGGCGTAGCAACCCAGCCCCACCACATAGGCGACACGATCGCCGACCTTGAGGTCGGTGACGCCCGGTCCCACCTCGACGACTTCGCCGGCGGCTTCGTTGCCGGCGACAAACGGCATGCCGACCGGGGACGGATACATGCCCATGCGGAAATAGCAGTCGACGAAATTGACGCCGCAAGCATGCTGCCTGACCCGAACCTGGCCCTGCCCCGGCTTGCCTATTTCAATGTCTTCAAAGGTCAAAACCTCAGGCCCACCGGTCTTATGCACGCGTACTGCCGCAACCATTTTCCTCTCCTTTGAACGGGATTGTGTTATCTGCGAAAAAGGTGCGCGATCATAGGCAGCGGAGAGCCGAACACAAGGCGGTTCTGGATCGCGGACGCCGTCATCGCGCCGCGAATTGCCCTAGATCCAAGCGGGTCTTATTTCGGACAGCTATTTGCCCGATGGGATATAAGGCTGGTTCAGCCACATTATGAAACGATGACGCAGCAGCCAGTTCCCGACATGCCCGCGACGCCGAACATGTCCGCGCTGATAGCTGCGAAGGACTGGTCGAAAACAGTGCTCGGCCCCGCCGAGAAATGGCCTGCCAGTCTCAGGCTGGCTCTCGACTTGATCCTTGCCTCGGGTTTCCCAATGGCGGTGCGTTGGGGCCGGGATTTTGCGATGCTCTACAACGACGGCTACCGGCCCATCCTCGGCGACAAGCATCCCTGGGCGCTCGGCTTGCCGTTTCGCGAGGTGTGGCCCGAAGTTCAAGAAACCCTTGCGCCTCTGCATGACGCCATACTCAGCGGCAGACGCGGCGCATTTTTTGCCGAAGACCTGCTGTTGAGAATCCAGCGGCATGCCGGCCAATGGGACGATGCGCGGTTTACCATCAGCTACAGCCCGGTTCCGGACGCTTCGGCGGCCACGGGGGTCGGCGGGGTTTTGATCACGGCGGTTGAAACCACGAACAGGGTGCGGATGGAGGAAGCGCTTCGCGCCAGCGAGGAACGTTATCGATCGGCGATGATGCTTGGCCGCATGGGCAGCTGGGAAGTGGATTTTGTGAAAGGCACCCGGGTCTGGACGCCGGAGGGTATGGCGCTGTTCGGTATCGATTTACCTGACGGGCTGGGCCAAGTCGGCGGCGCGGAGGACGAACTCCGCCAGGCCATGTATGCGGAGGATCGGGATCTGCTCGATCGCTACCACATGCTGGCCGACAGCCAGGACTCGTTTCCGGCCGAGTATCGCATCGTCAGGTCGGATGGCCGGCTGTCCTGGCTTTCAGGTTATGGCCGGGTTCTCGACCGGCAAGCAGACGGCAAAGCGCATCGTCTGATCAACGTCGCTACCGACATCACCGAACGTAAGGCAGCAGAGGCGCATCAGCGCTTTCTTTTGCAGGAGCTTTCCCACCGGTCCAAGAACCTCTTGAGTATAACGCAGGCCATTGCGGACCAAACTCTGCGCCATTGCACCGACCTAAAGGAATTCCAAAAACGGTTCGACGGCCGCCTGCGCGGCCTTGCGGCCTCGAATACGCTTCTCGCAAGCGGCGACTGGCGGGGAAGTTCTCTGGGCGCGCTGGTCGAACTTCAACTCGCCCCTTTCGTCGATCTGCAGAGTCCACAAATAGAGATCGGCGGCCCACGCGTCGATCTGACGGCGGAGGCCGCGCAGGCGATCGGGCTTGCGCTCCACGAACTCGCTACCAACGCCGTCAAGCATGGCGCGCTGTCGGTCGCGCCCGGAAGGCTGTCGGTGTCTTGGCAGGTCGATCAAACCTTGAAAGTCGGGGCCTTGAAGCTCGATTGGCGCGAACGCGCCGGTCCGGCGGTGACGGTTCCCAAACGAACGGGCTTCGGCCACGTGGTGATGAAAAAGATGATCGAGCAGGCCGTCCGGGGAACGGTGGAAATCGACTTCTCCCGCGAAGGACTGCACTGGTCGCTGCAGGCTCCCGCATCCGTTTTTCTGCAATAGTTTCGGCCGCATACGCCTTTTTCACGGGCGGCGACCAAGGCCTCGGCGTCCTGAATCATCCCATGGAACCGGGGTTCCGGGATTTCGTTGAGTCGGCGGCCCCCTCATTGTGTGGAGTACCGCCGTGGCGCCGCGTGCCTACTGGAAAGGCTACCTCAAGCTTTCGCTCGTCTCGTGTCCTATCGCACTTTTTCCGGCGACGTCCGAGCGCGAAAAAATAAGCTTTCATCAGCTGAACAAGGAAACCGGCAATCGCGTCCGCTACCGCAAAGTGGATGCCGAGACCGGCGACGAGGTCGATCAGGCTGACATCGTCAAAGGCTACGAAGTCAGCAAGGGCGAATATATCGAGCTCGAACCCGAAGAGCTGGAAGCCATCGCGCTTGACAGCAAACGCACCATCGACATCGACGAGTTCGTCCCGAAAAAAGATATCGACGAGCTCTATATGCGCGATCCCTATTATATCGTCCCAGACGGCGACGTCGGGCAACAGGCATTTGCGGTGATACGCGAAGCCATTCGCAAAGAGGGCATGGTGGCGATTGCGAAGATCGTGTTCACCTCGCGCGAGCACATCATCGCTCTGGAGGCGCGCGGCAAAGGCCTGATGGGAATTACGCTGCGCTACCCTTACGAGGTCCGCAAGGAGGACGAGTATTTCGACGTCATCGAGGACGAGAAAGTGCCGAAAGACATGCTCGAACTCGCGACCCACATCGTCGATACCAAGCGCGGCAAATTCGAGCCGGCGAAATTCGAGGACCACTACGAGGATGCGCTCAAGACGCTGCTGATGAAAAAGCGCAAGGGCGAGAAGATCGAGCGGCCGAAAGCGAGCAAGCCGTCGAATGTGATCAACCTCATGGACGCGTTGCGGGGCAGCCTCAAATCCGGAGGCAGCGGCGGACCGCGACGGGCGCACGGTAAGGCCGCGAGCCGCCCGGCAAAGAAAGCACGAGCCAGCACGCGACATAAGAAAGCCAGCTGATGCCAAGCCGGCTATTCGCCGCCAAAGGACGCGGCTCTTCCAAACGTGAAATGCCGCCGCCGGCGAAGTCCACGCGGTTGCCCAAATTTATCGCCCCGCAATTATGCCGATCCGTGGAGCGCCCTCCCGCCGGCGGCGGCTGGGGTCATGAAATCAAGTTCGACGGCTATCGCATGCAGATGCGGGTGGAGGACGGCGCCGTCAACCTGCGCACGCGCACGGGATTGGATTGGACCGCACGATTTTCGCGCGATTGCCGAAGCAGGAGGCCACCTCCCCGATTGCATTATCGACGGCGAGATCGTGGCGCTCGATCAAGGCGGAATGCCCTCCTTCGCGGCGCTGCAGGCCGCGCTTTCGGACGGCACGACGAATGGTCTCGTGTTCTTTGCTTTCGATTTGCTCTTCGAAGGCGCCGAGGATTTGCGCGGCTGGAAGCTTGCCGCGCGCAAGGCGCGGCTTGAGCAACTGCTGTCGGGCGCACCGCGCAATGGCGCCGCCGCGCCGATTCGTTTCGTTGAACATTTTGAGACCGCAGGTGACGCCGCTCTGCGCTCAGCGTGCCGCCTGTCGCTCGAGGGCATTGTCTCGAAAAAATTGACCGCACCTTACCGCTCGGGCCGAGGCGATGACTGGACCAAGGCCAAATGCCGGACCGGACATGAGGTCGTCATCGGCGGCTGGAGCGAGGATAATGGACGCTTTCGTTCCCTGTTGGTTGGCGTTCATAAGGGCGATCACCTGGTCTATGTCGGGCGTGTCGGTACCGGCTACGGCAGGACCACGGTGGCGCGGATCTTTCCGCGCATCAAAGCGCAGGCAACAGACAAACGCCCGTTCGGCGGCACCAACGCCCCGCCACAGGCGCGCGGCATCCATTGGGTCAAGCCGGTGCTGGTGGCCGAGATCGAATTCGCCGGCTGGACCGGCGACGGCATGGTCCGGCAGGCGGCCTTCAAGGGTTTGCGCGAGGACAAGGCCGCCGAGGACGTTGAAGCCGAACGACCGGCGGCGACAGTGACGCCGGTCCCGAAACTCATCCGCAAGGCCCGTACGGGCCGGACTCGTCAAGCCAGGTGATCGCGTCCCGCTGGCATCGAGCCGCGTTATCCGTTTGCTTTTTCTGTCTTTGCTTTGGGGCGAAGCTTGTTGCGAAATTTAGGAGGTCGAATGCGAAGCCCATCGACGAAAACATCGACCAGCCGCAGCACGCCAGCCTGCCAGCCGGGCTGGTCGTGCAGGTAGCACATGCCCACGAGGGCGCGAATGATATCCTCGGCGCCGATATCGTCGCGGATTTCGCCCGTCGCGACGGCGCGATCCAACAGGCTGCCGACGGCCTGCGTCAGCCGATGCAGGGAATAGGAAAACAGCTCGGGATTTTTGTACGCGGCGAGAGCGAGCGCCGCCGACATGCCTTTCTTCGTGGCAACGAATTTGACATTCGATCGCATCCATTGCCGAAGCGCATCGACCGGCGCCGCGTTTTTTTTCAATTGCTCCGCCAAGTCGGCGAGATGTTGCACTTCGCGCCGATAGACCGCCTCGAACAAGGCTTCCCGGGTCGGGAAATGCCTATAGAGCGTGCCGATGCCCACACCGGCGGTGCGCGCGACGGTTTCGAGGCTCGCTTCCGCGCCGCCGGCGCTGAAAACCGCTCTTGCCGCCTCAAGCACCCGCTCACGGTTGCGCAACGCATCGACCCGCGGCTTTCGCGTGCTCTGTGCCGGCTGCCTCATGCCAATCGTCAGACCTTGCCGCGGTCCCTTGTAAAGCGGAGGAGCCCTCCGTATATCCCATAAAGACGCCTGTCACAATCGATGACCCGTGGTCGCATTACACACCTGCCGAGCAAATGGCGGCGATAGCGAGTTCCGCCGTGGCGCCACGATGAGCTTTTTCGGAGCACCGCATGAAACCTTCGATGACTTTGACCATAAACGGCGTGAAGCGGGCGATCGAGATTGGCGACCCGCGATTGACGTTGCTCGATCTCCTCCGCGAGCACCTTCATTTGACCGGGACCAAGAAAGGCTGCGACCGCGGCCAGTGCGGCGCCTGCACGGTCATCGTCGACGGACGGCGGATTAATTCCTGCCTTGCGCTTGCGATCAGTCACGATGGCGCTGAAGTCCTGACTATCGAAGGCTTGGCACAGGGCGATCGGCTCCATCCTGTGCAAGAGGCCTTTATCGCCCACGACGGCTTGCAGTGCGGATTCTGTACGCCCGGTCAGATCATGAGTGCGATCGGTCTGATCCAGGAAGGCGACGCCAGCGACGACCCCGAGCGGGTGCGTGAAGGCATGAGCGGAAATCTCTGCCGATGCGCCGCCTATCAGGGCATCACCGAGGCGGTCCTCGAGGCGCAAAAGACTCTCGAGCCGGCAAGCCGAAGGAAAGTCGCATGAAAACCTTCGATTATGTGAAGCCCGCGACGGTTCGGGAGGCTGTTGCCGCTGTTTCAGTGCCGGGCGCGGCCTATTTGGCCGCCGGTACCAATCTTCTCGATCTGATGAAAGGCGGCGTCAGCCGTCCGGACCGGCTTGTCGACATCACGCATCTTCCCGGTCTCGACCGCATCGAAGATCTCGCCGGTGGCGGCGTGCGCATCGGCGCGCTGGTGCGCAATTCAGATCTCGCTCGCGATCGGGCATTTGCCCGGCGTTACCCGATGGTTGCCGAGGCGCTTCTATCAGGCGCGTCGGCTCAGCTTCGCAACGCCGCGACCGCCGGCGGCAACCTCCTGCAGCGGACGCGCTGCGCTTACTTCTACGATGTCGCTAGCGCCTGTAATAAACGCGAGCCCGGCTCGGGCTGCGACGCGCGCGGCGGCGACAATAGGCTCCATGCCATTCTCGGATGGAGCGATCGCTGTATCGCGACACACCCGTCCGACTTCTGCGTGCCCTTGCTAGCGCTCGACGCCGTTGTCGAGATCGAAGGCAAGTCCGGCCGGCGCGAAATCCCGCTCGACACGTTTCACCGGCTGCCGGGAGCTACGCCCGAGCGCGAAAGTGCGCTCGAGCCCGGCGAGATGATCGTCGCCGTCCGCTTGCCGGCCGAGGCCGCGCATTTCGCGGCCCATGCGCGATATCTGAAAATTCGCGAGCGGACTTCCTATGCTTTTGCGGTCGTGTCGGCCGCGGCCGCGCTCCGTTTCGAGGGCGATAAGATCGCGGAAGCGCGCCTTGCCCTGGGCGGTGTTGCGCTAAAGCCCTGGCGCGCCCGCGAAGCAGAACAAATGCTGGCAGGGGCGCCTGCCGAAGAAGCGATATTCCGCGGCGCTGCGGAAGCCGCGCTCGCAGCGGCAAAACCCTCCGGCGACAATGCCTTCAAGATCGAACTCGCGCGACGGATTGTGGTGCGAACGCTTTCGCTCGCCGCAGCCGGCACACCCGAGCGCGTGCCGGCGCTCCCCGCCTCCCCGTTTGCCGCCGTTTCCGGAGAAGTCATCCATGCCTGAGATCACACTCACCCAGGCTCCGGCCCATGTTCGGCACGGCTCGAACATCGGCCAGCCGTTGACCCGCCGCGATGGCGTTCTCAAAGTCACGGGTCGCGCCCGCTACGCCGCCGACAACCACCCGCCCGGAATGCTCTATGCGGTTCTGGCAGTGAGCAGCATCGCCCGCGGCCGTGTCACATTTCTCGACGTTGCCGCCGCGAAAGCCCATCCGGGCGTCGTCGAGGTCATGACACCCGCCAACAAGCCAAAGCTCGCCCAGGATCCGGACGAGAAAAACAATCCCTTCATGTTTCGGCTCGACCTCCTGCAAAACGATAAGGTCCGCTACGCCAACCAGCCGATCGCCGTCGTTATCGCCGAAACACTTGAAGCGGCGACCGAGGGCGCGGTCCTGCTCGCGCCGCGCTACGATACCGAGCCGGCGCGGGTCGGGCTCGACTCGACGAAATCATTCGCCCCGCCGGCCGTGGGCGTCGGCAATCCGGCGGCGGCGCATCGGGGCGATGTCGAACGCGGTCTCGCCTCGGGGGCGACGCGGATCGAGGCGACGTATGAGACCCCAGCGCAATATCACAATGCGATGGAGCCGCATGCGGTTGTCGCCGCATGGGACGGCGACACGCTGTCGGTCGACACGCCGAGTCAAGGTCTTGCCATGGCGCAGGGACGCATCGCCGGACTGTTCGGGATATCGCCCGACCATATCCATATTCGCAGTCCGTTCCTCGGTGGCGGGTTCGGCTCGAAGGGCATGATCTCCGGACCGCAGGTGCTCGGCATCATGGCGGCCCGCATGGTGGGAAAGCCGGTCAAGCTTACGCTGCGCCGCGAGCAGATGTTCGGTCCGGTCGGGCATCGCGCGCCGACACGGCAGACCCTTCGCCTCGGTGCTAACAAAGAAGGCGCGTTGACCGCGCTCGATCATCGAACCAAGACCACTTCAAGCACCTTCGACGACTTTTTCGAACCGGCGTCCGACGTTTCGCATACGGTCTATGCGAGCCCGGCCATCGCCACCTCGCATGAAGCCGTTCGGCTTGACACCGGAACGCCGCTGTTCATGCGCGCCCCTGGCGAGGCCACGGGCTCGATCGCGCTCGAAAGCGCGATCGATGAAATGGCGCATGCCTGCGGCATGGATCCTCTGGCGTTCCGGCTGAAGAACTATGCCGAAGCCGAACCGATCTCCGGTAAGCCGTTTTCGTCAAAGGCGCTCCGCGAGTGCTACGCGCAGGGCGCCGCGCGTTTCGGCTGGCAGCGCCGTCCGCTGCAGCCTCGCCAGATGCGCGATCAGGATGGATTGCTGGTCGGCTGGGGCGTCGGCACTGCGACATTTCCGGCGCTGATGTTTCAGGCCCAGGCCAAAGCACTGCTGAACCAAGATGGCAGCGGCATCATGGAAATCGGCGCGCATGACATGGGCCAAGGCGCCTGGACGGCGCTCGCTCAAATCGCCGCGGATGGCCTTGGGCTTGGCATCGATCAGGTCGATTTCAGATCCGGTAATTCCGACCTTCCGGACGCCGGCATCGCCGGCGGCTCGGCGCACACCGCGACCGCCGGGATGGCTATTCACAATGCCGGCGCCGACGTGATCGCCAAACTTGCCGATCTCGCGACCAACGACAATCGCTCGCCGCTGTTCGGCGCCGGCAATGCCGGCGTCATTGCGCGCGGCGGCCGTTTGCTTCGTCGCGACGACGAGAGCCGCAGCGAGAGCTACGCCGACATCCTCGGCCGCGCCGGGCTCGCGGCGATCGAAGGTCGCGGGCAGAGCGCCGCCGATCCGGCGGAACAAACAAACTATGCCATGCATGCCCACGGCGCGGTGTTCGCCGAGGTGAAAGTCGATCCCGATCTCGGGCAGATGCGCGTCACCCGCGTGATTGGCGCCTTTGCGGCCGGACGGATCATCAATCCGCGCATGGTGGACAGCCAACTCCGTGGCGGGATGATCTGGGGTGTCTCGTTTGCGCTGCACGAGCGCGCGGTCATGGATGCGCGGTCCGGCCGTCCGATGAATGCCAATCTGGGCGAGTACCATATTCCGGTGAACGCGGATGTGCCGTCGATCGAAGCCATCGTAGTCGAGGAAACCGATTCGCACGTGAATGCACTCGGTATCAAAGGCGTAGGCGAAATCGGCATCACCGGTACGGCGGGCGCGGTGGCGAACGCCGTCTGGCACGCCACCGGAATTCGGGTCCGTCAATTTCCGATCACGCTCGATCGTTTGATCGAGCCCCGACCTTAGGCTGTGACACTACTCGACGGAATCGGGTCAAAGTCTAAAGTTTCCATTTGAGCATGATCCGATCCGAAAACCGGTTGCCATTTTTCGGGATCATGCTCTGAGCCCGATCAGCGTCCGCCCGAAACGTTGAGCACCGCGCCGGTGACGTAGGACGCCGCATCCGAGAGCAGAAACAGTATCGCTTCGGCAATCTCGTCGGGCTGGCCCGGGGCGCGCCATCGGCAATAGCGGCGTGATCCGCGCCAGCCGTCCAGGCTCGTGGATCTCGGTATCGGTCGGGCCCGGCCGAATGGCGTTGACGCGGACGCCTTCCTTCGCAACTTCGCGCGCCAAACCGTTGGTGAGCGCGTCGACCCCGCCTTTGGCGGCGGCGTAGAACACATATTCGCCGGCGCCGCCAGTGACGGCTGCGATCGAGGACAACAGCACGATCGATCCGCCTTTGCCGCCATGCGCCGTCGACATCCGGCGCACCGCCTCGCGGGCTCCAATGAGAGCGCCGAACAGATTGACATCGATCACTTCACGGATGGTGGCGGCACTGGCGGTATCGAGCCGCGAATTCTTGCCGCCTATGCCGGAGCTGAAAACGAAGTGCGTGATCGCCCCGAGCGCGCGCGTGGTTTCGTCGAACATCCGGACAATATCGTCCTCTTTCGCCATGTCGCCCTGCAGCGTCACGGCTTTGCCGCCGGATTTGGTGACGGCGTCGGCCACCTTGGCGGCAGCCACGGCGTTTTGAACGTAATTGATCGCGACGTCGTAACCGCGATCGGCGGCAAGCCGTGCCGTCGAGGCACCGATCCCACGGCTGCCGCCGGCAATAAGGAGGACGGGTCGAGGCATGACGGGCTCCGGCAAATTTTATCAGGGATGATGGCGGCGCAAAAAGCCGACACCGACGAAATAGATCGCCAAAAGGCATAGACCGCACACCGTCCAAAATCCAGGATCGAGATTTTTTGTAACGGCATAACCCGCCAGCAGCACCCAGCCGATCATCGCGGCTGTGGTCAGCGCGCGCAGATGCACGATACGGACGGGATGCACGACGTGGAACGGCACGAAGGTGAGCACCGCGAGTGCGGCCACCGCGAAAGCGCCGAGCCAAGGCTCGGGCTTCAGCACGAACAGATAAAACGCTGCGACATTCCACAATGCCGGAAAGCCGCGAAAATAATAATCCGATGTCTTCATGAGCCGGTCGGCGAAATAGAGCGAACCGGTGACGACGATGGCTATGCCGAGCGGGATTTCTGCGGCATCGGGCAGCAAGCCGCTCGATACCAACGCGTAGGCTGGTACGAATACGTAATTGAGGATATCGACCACCAGGTCGAGCACTTCGCCCGACCAGCGAGGCAACACATCGGCGACACGGAGGCGGCGCGCAAAACTGCCGTCGACGCCGTCGATCAGGAGCGCAATGCCGAGCCAGACGAACATTTCGATCCAGTCGGCCTGGACGGCCGATATCAGCGCCAGAAGCGCACAAGCGGCCCCGCATGCGGTAAAAATATGAACCGCGAAAGCTGCCGCTGCGGCGGGTCGCGTTGGCTTTTCTCGGGTCGCGCCAGGGTCCAGGATAGGGTCCATCTGCTAAGCTTACACATGAAATGCAAGCTCGTGCGCAAGTGCCTTGGAAACTTTGAAGTTTGTTCCGTCAATGATGATGGCTGGAGGTAGTTGCTCAGATAATGGTTGAAGCAACGAATGGCGTGCCGGAGGTTGCCACCGCGGAGGTTGCGGTGGTCGGCGGCGGTCCGGCCGGTCTAGTCGCGGCGATCGCACTTGCGGCGACGGGCGCCGACACCTTGCTGCTCGCGCCGCCGGCTGTGCCGGACAACCGCACCACCGCGCTCCTGTCGAGTTCGGTCACGGCGCTTGAGACTTTGGGCGTCTGGCAGGCTTGTCGGCCGCACGCGGCGCCGCTTGAGAAAATGCGCATCGTCGACGATACTCGGCGGCTTTTTCGAGCGCCGGAAGTTTGCTTCGCCGCAGCCGAAATCGGCCTCGATGCCTTCGGCTACAATGTCGAGAACCGGCATCTGGTGGCGGCGCTTGAAGCGCGCGCGGCGGAACTCAGTCTGAAACGCATTTCAGCGGCGGCACTCGCCGTTAGCAGCGATGACAACGAGGTTACGATCGGGCACGCGTCCGGGGAGGTGCGGGTGCGGCTTGCCGTCGGCGCGGACGGAAGAAACTCACTGTGTCGCGCGGCGGCTGGTATCAAGACCACGCGGCTGACATATCCGCAGACCGCACTGACGCTCAACCTCGGTCATGCCCGGCCGCACGGTGGTATCACAACTGAATTCCATACCGAGAGCGGCCCCTTCACCCTTGTTCCCCTGCCCGGCTCGCGCTCGAGTCTCGTTTGCGTGGTCGCTCCGGAGCGCGCCGCCGAACTTTCGGCCATGTCGGACACCGACCTTGCCATTGAGATCGAGCGCCGCGCCCACTCGCTGCTCGGCAAAATGACCGTCGAACCGGGCCGGGGCATTTTTCCGCTCGGGGTCGAAACCGCGGATGCCTTTGCGCGGGCCCGGATAGCTCTCGTCGGCGAAGCGGCCCATGTGGTGCCGCCGATCGGCGCGCAGGGACTTAATCTCGGCCTGCGCGATGGTGCGACCATTGCGGAAATCGTCGCCGATGCCCGCCGCGACAACCTCGATATCGGCGCGCCGGAAATCCTGGCGCGTTACGATCGGGAGCGCCGCGCCGATGCGACGACCCGCACCATCGCGATCGACCTTCTCAACCGCAGCCTGCTCACGGGCTTCCTCCCGGCGCACGGCATGCGCGGGTTCTCGCTCTATCTCGTCGACCGCGTCGGACCCTTGCGCCGCGCCTTGATGCGCGAAGGCGTTTCGCCAGCGGCCTCGCAGCCGAGGCTGATGCGCGGCGAGCGGGTCTAGGCAAGGCGACCCAATTCCTAGGCACGACTGGCGCTAAATGCGGCTTGGCGGGAGACCACGTTTCAGGAAAGATCATGCTCAATTATTGGGCTGCGGGGGTCGAGCGATGAAACTGCCGCGCAATTTTTTCAAACCGCTCGCGATCGGTGCGCCGGCGCCGATGCGCGACCTGCCATTGCGGCTCGAACGGATGATCCATTTCGTGCCGCCGCATATCGAGAAAGTGCGCGCCAAGGTGCCCGAACTGGTGCACCAGGTCGACGTCGTGCTTGGCAATCTCGAAGACGCCATTCCGGCCGACGCCAAGGAGGCGGCGCGCTCCGGCTTCATCGCCATGGCCAAGGCGTGCGACTTCGGCGAAACCGGATTGTGGACGCGCATCAACGCCCTCAACTCGCCTTGGGTGCTTGACGATATTACCGAGATCGTCGCCGCGATCGGCCAAAAGCTTGATGTCATCATGCTGCCCAAGGTCGAGGGCGCGTGGGACATCCATTATCTCGATCAGCTATTGGCCCAACTCGAGGCCAAGAACGGCGTGAAGAAGCCGATCATGATCCATGCCATCCTCGAGACCGCCGAGGGTGTCGACAATGTTGCCTCGATCGCGGTCGCGTCGCCGCGCATGCATGGCATCAGTCTTGGTCCAGCCGACCTGGCGGCGTCGCGGGCGATGAAGACGACGCGGGTTGGGGGCGGTCATCCCGACTACAAGGTGCTCGCGGACGCCGGCGCTGCAGACGCGCCGCGGGCGTCCTACCAACAGGACCTGTGGCACTACACGATCGCCAAAATGGTGGACGCCTGCGCATCGGCGGGCATCAAGGCGTTCTACGGCCCGTTCGGCGATTTTTCCGACGGCGCGGCCTGCGAGGCCCAATTCCGCAACGCGTTCCTGATGGGATGTGCAGGCGCCTGGACACTGCATCCGAGCCAAGTGCCGATCGCCAAGCGGGTGTTTTCGCCCGACCCCGGCGAGGTGGCCTTCGCCAAAAAGATCATCGCCGCCATGCCGGACGGGAGCGGTGCGGTGATGATCGACGGCAAGATGCAGGACGATGCGACCTGGAAACAGGCCAAAGTGCTGGTCGATTTGGCCGGCCGGGTGGCCGAAAAGGATCCCGAAATGGCGTTGCGGTACGGGCTATGAACGGACGTTCACAAGGCCGTCCGCGCTCCGCCATAATCCGGGCGTTGCATTGGCGGGTCACACAGGCTGTAACCTACGGTCCCAAATGACCAAGATTCGGATCGCCAAATACCAAATCGGCCAGATCGTCCGGCACCGCCTCTATCCGTTCCGCGGCGTGGTGTTCGACATCGATCCGACGTTCGACAATACCGAGGAATGGTACCAGGCGATCCCAGCCGAAATCCGGCCGCACAAAGATCAGCCGTTCTATCATTTGTTCGCTGAAAACGACGAAACCGAATACGTCGCTTACGTGTCGGAGCAAAATCTTTTGCCCGACGACAGCGGCGAGCCGGTGCGTCACCCCCAGGTCGCGGAAGTTTTCATCAAGGACGGCAAGGGCGGCTATCGCCCGCGCGCGGCGACCACGCACTGATTTAACAATGCCCGCTGCGCGGAGCTTCCCGGGCGCAGCGCTTCACGTGTCGCGCCCGGGAGCTTTATCGCCTATTGCTGTGGCGCGGGCGGCGTGGCCGGCGCTGCCGATGACTGCGGCTGGCCCTGCTGGCTTTCGAGCTTCTTGCGCGCCTCGTCGGCACGGCGCTGCAATTCGTCCTGCAGTTTCTTCTGCTGTTCCTCGAACACCTTCGGATCGGTGGGCGGGCCGTCATAGGCCTTGGCGAAATCGCCAAGCGGCATGACGAGGCTGATCGGCTGGCCGGTCGAATTGATCGCCTGGACGACGAGCCCCTGACCTTTCTTCATCTTGCCGATCAAGTCGGCGGTGGCTTCATAATCGGCCATGCAGCCGTTGGTGAAGCAGATCACATAGGGCGCGGTCATCGGCTGGTTCTGATCGACGAAGACGCGGGTGCCGTGAACGAGTTGCATGCCGAGCGGCAGCGTGACGCGAAGGATTTTCTTCGGCTCGCCTTCCGGCTCGATCAACACCGCCGCGACCACCGGCATGCCGGACTCGATACGGGCATCCTTGCCGGTGAAACACACCTGCTTGGCGGCGGGATCGTTGTTATTCTTGAGACAGAATTTGGTCCACGGCGAGTAAATCAGCTGCGGCTGCTGCTGCTGGTCGGCCTGGGCTTGTGGCGGCGGAGGCGCCGGCTGTTGAGCCTCGGGCGCCGGCTGGGCCGGAGCGGCGGCGGGCGGCTTCTTGGCGGCTGCGGGAGCCGCCGGCTTCGGCTTTGCCGCGGGAGCGGGCGCCGGCTGCTGCGCTACGGCGAACGAGCCATTAGCGAGCGTCAGCGTGACCGCGAGAACCGAGGCCTGCCCCAAAGCCTTGGCCAATCCCTTGGCGATGGCAGCGAGCGTACGGCTTACCGGCCGAACCGGCGCCGACGCGTTCCGATAGATCATCGATGTAGTTCCTCTTTCGTGCTGCCACCGGCAAATCGATCTCGATCGATTTGCCCGGTTAGACTGGCGTGATCCGATGTCGGGCACACTCGACATCTGTCGCCGCCCTGCGCGGGCCCCCACTTTGAGGCTCAATCGACGCAGATTACGGCAACAGCGTGGCCCCAAGACTGTAACGAGCCGATGTAACAGCCCGGCCCAATAGCCCAATTGCGCCCTCAGATAAAGGGCGCAGCCGCAGAAAGCGCTCCGGCCGATGCCAACGGGCCCGCCGTGGTACATTGCTTGCGCTCGACCAAATCGCGTTTCAACCGTTTCCCGCCGATGAAAACTTCAACTGTCGGTCATGCCGAACTTGGAATGCGCATTGCGCTGTGCGGTGCCGGCCTCCTCGGCTTCCTCGTCGTCGGCGCGGTGCAGGCAGCGCGGGCCGAGCCGGCGCGCGCGATCGCCATGCAGGGCGCGCCGGCGCTCCCTGACGACTTTACGGCGCTCCCTTACGTCGATCCCGACGCACCCAAAGGCGGCCGCTTGGTTGAAGGCGTGCTTGGGACATTCGACAGTCTCAATCCCTTCATCGTACAGGGCTTGCCGTTGCAACCGATCCGCGGTTACGTCATCGAGAGCCTTTTGGCGCGCAATTACGATGAGCCGTTCACGCTCTACGGGCTGTTGGCGCAGACAGTGGAAACCGATGACGCACGCAGCTACGTGACGTTCAGGCTCGATCCCACGGCGCATTTCTCCGACGGGTCGCCGGTGACCGCGAAGGACGTTTTGTTCTCGTGGCAATTGTTGCGCGACCACGGCCGTCCCAATCACCGCACCTATTACGCCAAGGTCGCCAAAGCCGAAATTCTCGATGCCCGCACGGTGCGTTTCGATTTCGCCGACGCGAGCGACCGTGAAATGCCGCTGATCCTCGGCCTGATGCCGATCTTGCCGGAGCACGCGGTCGACCCCGCGACCTTCGAAAACTCGACTTTGGCGAAACCGATCGGAAGCGGGCCCTACGTCGTCGACAGCGTCGATGCCGGCAAAAGCGTCAGTTTCAAGCGCGATCCGAACTATTGGGGCCGTACGCTACCGATCAATCGCGGTTTATGGAATTTCGACGAATTGCGTTTCGATTTCTATCGCGACGGCAACGCTTATTTCGAAGCCTTCAAGGCCGGCCTCTACGACGTGCGCAGCGAGACCGATCCGACCCGATGGCAGACCGGCTATAACTTTCCGGCAGTACGCGACGGCCGCGTCGTCAAGGAAACGTTTCAGAACGGGCTGCCGAAATTCTCCTCCGACTTCGTCTTCAACATCCGCCGTCCGGTCTTCGGCGACATCCGCGTCCGCCAGGCGATCGCGCTATTGTTCGATTTCGAATGGATCAATCGTAATTTCTTCTACAGTCTCTATCGGCGTAGCGCGAGCTTCTTCGACAATTCCGAATTGTCGGCCTATCACCGCCCGGCCGAAGAGAAAGAGCTTGCGCTGCTGCGGCCATTTTCGGGAGAGGTGCGCGCCGACGTGCTCGACGGTACATGGTCGCCGCCGGTCAGCGACGGCTCCGGCCGCGACCGCGACACGTTGCGCCAGGCGCTGGGTTTGCTCGAGGCTGCGGGTTACGAACTGAAGAATACCAAGCTGCGCAACCTTGCGACCACGCGGCCGCTTGGTTTCGAAATCATGGTCACCGATCGCGACGACGAGCGGCTAGCGCTTGCATTTTCGACTAGCCTCGCGCGAGCCGGGATCAATGCGCAAGTTCGGCTCGTCGACGACGTCCAATATCAGCAGCGTTTGTCAACGTTCGATTTCGACATGATCGTATATCGCTGGGACGAATCGCTGTCGCCGGGCAATGAACAAAGCATTTATTGGGGCGCCGCCGCCGCCGATCAGCAAGGCTCGCGCAATTACATCGGCGTCAAAAGCGCGGCAGCGGACGCGATGATCGCCGCGATGCTGCGCGCGCGCCGGCGTGACGATTTTGTCGCCGCGGTGCGGGCGCTCGATCGGGTGCTGATTTCCGGCTGCTATGTGGTGCCACTGTTTTATCTGCCCGAGCAATGGGCGGCGCGCTGGGCCGATTTTAGACATCCGACGCGCACCTCGCTATCGGGATACCTTCCGGAGACCTGGTGGCGCCAACCCGCAAAGGCGCTGCAATGATAGGCTTCATGAGGCGTTTGAAAACACCGCGATGATTCTCGGCGACACCACCCCGGCGGCCGTTCCCCTCCTCGGCCACATAACGCTCGACGAATTGTTTCGCCGGGCCGCGGTGCGTCGCCCTGACGCGACCGCGCTGATCGATGCGCCGAACCGGGAACGTTACACTGATGGCCGGCCGTGGCGGCTGAACTATGCCGAAGCCGACCGCATCGTATCCGCCATTGCGGCGCGCCTGCGCGGCATGCTGCCGACCGATGCCATTGTCGGCATCCAACTGCCGCACACGGCGGAAAATATTTTGACTATTCTCGGGGTATTGCGTGCCGGCTTGATCGCCGCGCTGCTGCCGATGTTGTGGCGGCGTGACGACGTCGTCGCGGCGCTTGGCCGGTCCGGCGCAAAGGCTTTCGTCACCTGCCGGCGCGCCGGCAATTACGATCACGCCTTGTTCGCGACCCGTGTCGCCGCGGAAGTGTTTTCGATCCGCTATGTATGCGGGTTCGGCGGTAATCTGCCCGACGGCGTCGTGCCGCTCGACGATTTACTGGTGACGGCAAACGAGGAGCCGGTGCCGCCGCTCGATCGTGACGGCAACGCCGCGGCGCATCTGGCCGTTCTTACATTCGACGTCGGAAGAGATGGTCCGGTGCCGGTCGCACGCCGGCATCTGGAATTGCTCGCCGGCGGTCTCGGCATTCTACTCGAAGGCCGCATCGCCCAGGACGCGGCCATCCTGTCGGCAATGCCGCCGGCTTCGTTTGCGGGGCTCTGTCTCACGCTGGTGCCGTGGCTGTTGAGCGGTGGTGCGCTCGTGATGCACCAGCCGTTCGATGCCGAACTTTTGGCGCGCCAACGTCTGGAGGATCACTGTACCACGCTCGTTCTGCCCGCACCGCTCGCGTTCGAGCTCAACGGTGCCGGACTGTTGGAGGGGGGAATTCCGGCGACCGTGCTGGCGTCATGGCACGCCCCAGAACGGCTTGCCGGCAGTGCAGATTGGGCCAATGGCGCTGCCGCTCTTGTGGATATTCCGATCTTCGGGGAAGCCGGTTGGGCTGCGGCGCGACGCGGGGCGGACGGCAGGCCTCGGCCGCTGCCCTTGGGTCAGATCGTTGCGCCGCGGATCGGCACCAACACCGACGGCGCCGTGACGGTCGCCGAACTCAGCGTGACGGATACCGAATACGGTTGCGTTGCGTGGCCCCATGGTGCCGCGGCACGGCTTCCCACCGGGGATAGAAAACGCCGGCCAACCCCATTATGCGATCGGGCCCGACGGTACCGTCGATACGGGTTATTCCTGCCGGGTCGATGAGGCGAGCAGCACCGTCACAGTCACGGCGCCGCCACCAGGCATCGTCACGATCGGCGGCTACCGTTTTGCGCTTGCCGGGCTCGTGGAAAAGATTGCGCGGATCGATCCGGCGGCGACGCTGACGGCGGTGCCCGATCCGGTCATGGGCCAGCGGCTGACCGGCACCACGGCCGATCCTGAGTCTATGCGTTCTGCGCTCATCAGCACCGGCCTCAGTCCCCTCATAGCCGGGGCCTTCGCGCTTCCCGACGCGGCGCGGGAGAAGGCCGTGGCGTGACTAACGCTCCATTCGCGGGCGTGTTGACGGCGTATTAACAGCACTTTGCCATGATAACGGGCTGTATCATCAAGTATCCGCGTACCCCGTCATGGCGTTGCAAGGCCCGTTCGCCGTCGTTACCGATACTCCGGCGCCGGATGTCGTCGATGCCCTGCGTGCGGGCGGCGCGTTTCCAATCATCGAAGCAAGCTTCGCCAACGCGCCGGGTGCGCTCGCGGCTGTCGAGCCCGAGGCGATCATCCTGGCCGAGCCATGCACGGATCGCGCGCGCATCGAAGCCCTCGCCCTCACCGTCGACGCGCTGCGGCAGAAATCGGGCGGCCTCTATATGCCGGTCGTCGCCCGCACCCGCGATGACGGGGCCTCTGCCTTTCCCGACGCCCTGGCGATCGCCGTCAATGCGCCGCCGGCGCGGCTGGTGCGACGGCTCGCCACGGCGCTCCGAGTAAGGACGCTCCACGGCACGGTATTGCGCCGCATGCGAACGCTCGCGTCGCGTGGCCAACCCCTGCCGACGCTTTCGGAAAGCGATCCGCTCGATGAGGCGAGCGTCCTGGTTGCAGGACGTGGCCGCTCCTATCCGGAATTATCGGTTGCGGTCGGTGAGCGCGTCGGCGTAGTCGGGGCGCTCAGTGTCGAGAACGCGGCGCGGGCGCTCAATGCGCGCGAACTCGACGGCATGGTGATCGGCGAGGGTTTCGGGCCGCGCGTGGTCGAAGCCATGCTGACGGTGCTGGCCGACGACGTGCGCTTTCGCGATATGCCGGTGGTCGTGCTCGGCGGCCATCCTGGTGTCGTCGAGCCCTACACCATGGAACTCGCCAATCTGGACCGTGTCACGGACGGGCCGCACCGCGCCGTTGAGCGTCTCCTGCCCTATGTCCGGCTGCATGCCTTTGGGCAACGCCTCAAGCGCATGCTCAAATCGCTCGACGCCCAAGGCATGCTCGATCCGGATACCGGGCTTTTGGCGCACGATGCCTTTTGGCGCGATCTCAATCGCGCCGTCGACGACGCCGAGAAGCGCGGCACCGGCCTTTCGATCGCGCGGTTCTCGTTCGACGGCACCGACCGCCGCGTCGGCCTCGACGCTGCCCGCCTCGTCGGGCGGCTGATGCGCCAGGTCGATTTTGCCTGCCGCGAAGCCGATAACTCGATTTTCGCCGTGTTCACCGAGACCGATCTGCGCGCCGCCCATGTGGTCGCTCGCCGCATCGCCAGCGTGCTCAAGAACACCATGCTGGCGCCCGATCGCAAAAGAGGCGGCATCGAGGCGGCGGTGACGCTCGCGACGCTGAAACCGACCGACAATATCGATTCACTTATTTCGCGGGTCGTGGGTGAGGTTGCCGCCAAATAGGGCGGTCACCATGTAATCCAGGGAGCACCCTAAGGCCAATTCCAGGGCTCCTCCGGATACGTTAGCCTGAACGGCATCGACTCAAAGGTTCTGCCATGGATGACATCAGCGAGGCGCCAGCGACCGTGCATATCGACGTCGTTTCCGATGTCGTTTGCCCGTGGTGCTATATCGGCAAGCGCCGGCTGGAAGGCGCGATATCGCTGACGCAGGACGTCAAGGTCGACGTCAACTGGCGTCCTTATTTCCTCAATCCGTGGATCCCGCGCGAAGGCATCGACCGGCAGACCTACCTCGAAACCAAATTCGGTTCGCCCGAGCGTTATGCCGTGATTGCCGAGCGCATCGTGGCGGCCGCCGCCATGGAGGGATTGGTCTATAGCCCCGACAAGATCGGCCGCCAGCCCAATACGCTCGACTGCCACCGCCTGATTTTATGGTCGCGCAGCGCCACCGATCCGGCACGGATGAAGCAGCGTCTGATGGAGCTTTATTTTGCCGAAGGCGCCGACCTCAGCGACTCCAAGGTGCTGATTCAGGCGGCGGTCGACGTCGGCATGGACGGTGATCTGGTGCGCCGGCTGTTGGCGAGCGACGCCGATATCGACCGCATCGAAGGTGAAGCCAATGCCGCCAAGGAAGCCGGTATCGACGGTGTGCCCTGCTTCGTGTTCGGGGGCAGTGTTATCGTCACCGGCGCGCAGTCGCCGGAATATCTCGCGAGCGCCATCGAACGCACTTCCGGCCGGCATTCCAGGCTTCGGGCTTAGCGGCGCGCACTGTCTGTTGGCCAGGCGCGGTTGCGATCGATAAGGTCGCGGCAGCCGGTCAGGTCAATTCCAAACGGGCCGTAGAGATTTCGACGCGGCCTCGGATCATGATGTTGAAGGCAATGACGATGCGGTCCTGGGATCCGTCCGCGGTTCCCTCCTCGACCGCGTGCGGAACGTGGCTTGGCCAGATCAGCATGCGGCCCTTCTCCGGTGCAAACACGAATACGTCGGCGTTGAACTCGTTCTTTTCCAGATAAGTGGGTTCGAGATTTTTTGCCAGCTGGCGCGGCGAAGCGAACACGATCGGCCCGCAATTCTTCGGCGTCTTGATATAGACCACGCCGCTGAGCAGGCAGTTCGGATGCATGTGCATCGAATGGCGGCGATTGGGATGGGCGATGTTCGCCCACATATTGGTGATGTAATGCGAATCGCGCTTGACCGCATAGATGTCGAGGACCTGCTCGGCTTCCTTCATGATGATGTCGACGAGGTCTTGCATCTCGGGCAGCGTCTGCAGGTCGTCCGGCGTCATATAGGCCCGCAATGCGTCCCTCGCCGCGAACGTGCCTTGCCCCGATCGTTGCAATTCCCGCAGTTTTTTCTCGACCCGGTCGCAAAGACTGAGATCCGACAATAGCCCGGCAAACAGCGGCGTCGGGAACAGCCTGAACATCTGTTTGGCGGTCAACTCGGTCGGCTGGGGCGCGAGCTTTGGCGCGACGGGGGTGTAAAGCATCGGGCAAACCTGATGTGACCTAATTGGGCGCGCAACATGGATCGCCCGACGTCTTCGACCAACCCCCGGAACTGGGCATGGCGACGCGCACCGCATAGCGGCTCCCCAGAATTGGGGATGCCCGTGTGCTTGCGGCCCGCCCCACAACATGCATTTCAGGTGACTTCGTCGCTGTAGCCCTGCCCTGGGCGCAGCTTTTGGCGCCGTGCGCCAACTCGCCTGAACGAGACTTGGATCGTTAGACTTGGAACGTTAGACTTGGACCGTTAGACTTGGACCGTTCGTCGCGTATTGTCTCATCCTCCTTCGCGCTCGTATTCGGCCCGTTCGCGCGGGCACCGGTCTTGCTGTGTGCCAGTTTCTCCGCCTTCGTACTGGTTCTGTGCGTCTTGGCCGGCAATCATTTCAAGCGGGCGGTCGAACAGCAGTTCTACAGCGAGACCCAAAACATCGCTCAGATCCTGATGGCCGGGTTCGACGACGACGCGGCCGCTGCGGACGGCATCCTGCAGCGGCTCGCAAGCGAAATAAGCCCGGGCGACGTCAGGCCGGATCGCGAAGCGGAACTGCATCGGCTGTTGGCAAGCTATGCGCTGCTGCCTTCGATGCTTGGTCCCGCCATCCTCGACCGCAACGGCACGCTGATCGCCAGTGCCGCGCTCGATCACGTCCCTGAACTATCGCTCAAGGAGCGCAACATCTTTCGTGTTCATGCCGAGGCGGCGGGCAAGTCCGCGCTTTATGTCGGCACGCCGACGCGAACTCAGATCGCCAGTGAATGGGCGCTCCAATTCTCGCGGCCGCTACACGATATTACGGGTGAGTTTTTCGGCGTAGTTCTCTTGTCGTACCGGCTGGAGCATTTCGTCACTCTCTATGAAAAGCTGAAACTGAGCGATCGAGGGCTGGTGGGTTTGGTCGGCAAGGATGGCGTCGTGCGCCTCCGCTCGCTCAACGGCGAAATCGGCTACGGCTCCGCGGTGCCGCGAATTCCTCTGGTTTACGACCGCGTGCTGGCCGGAGAGACGAGCGGCACCTTCTACAATCAACCCGGCGGACCCGACGACGTCATGCGCATCGGCTCGTTCGTCGCCTCGCCGATCACGCCGTTCTACGTTACCGTCGCCTACGATACCGCCTATCTGCGGTCGCAATATTCCGGCTTCTTCTATGCGCTTGGGCTGTGCTGGCTCGCGCTCACCGTGGCGATGGCGGCGGCGGTGTCGTTCATCCATCGGCTGGCTAAACTCGGCCAGCAGGCTGAGCTGCAAGTCATCGCGTCGGCCACCGCCGAGCGGCAAAAAATCTCTGCCGACATGCATGACAGCATTGGCGCGAGCCTCGCGTCGCTGCTCGCCTATCTGACCACCGAGAACATCAACGTCGCCGACGTCAAGCGCCGGATCGGCGAAATCCTGATGGAATTGCGCTTCCTGGTCGACAGCGCCGAAACCGATGATCGCGATTTGAACCTGCTGCTGAGCAGCGTCCGGCACCGCATGGGCACTGGCATCGAACTCGCCGGGATCGATTTACAGTGGCAGGTCGGCGCGCTGCCGCCGATCGAAGGGCTGACGGCGCGCGATGCGCTTTCGGTCAAGCTCATCCTGATGGAAGCGCTGAGCAACGTGCTGCATCACTCGAAGGCCAAGACCGCGGCGCTGACGACGGGATTTGTCGCGCCAGGGGCCGATATTTTCATCGCCGTCAATGACGATGGCTGCGGCTTCGACCCGGGCGATGCCGCGGCAGGACGCGGCCTTGCCAATATGCGCCGGCGGACCGCGAGTGTGTCGACCGGGGCTAGGATTTTCATCGAGTCGGCACCGGGCCGCGGCACGACGGTTCGGATCGTTTTGAAGGCGCAGGCCCGGGTTCCCGAAGGAAGCTTCCGCTCATCGCGTCCGAGCTAATGGATCAGCTTGCGGCGGCGCGCTTCGTAGACCGCCTCGGTCTTGGAATGCACTTCGAGCTTGCGGTAGACGCTCTTGAGGTGGCTGTGCACCGTCGCCGGGCTGATGCCGCAGATCTTCGACGTCTCGGCGTAGGAAAATCCCTTGGCGATCATGTCGAGGATTTCGTGCTCGCGGGGCGTCAAGGTGGTTTCGGCGGCGCTTTCGGCTCTCGCGTCGGCGGCTCTGGTCTGCAGCCTGTTCAGGAGCTTGCGCGCGATCATCGGCGATAGCGGCGAGCCGCCGTCGCGGAGCGCGCGGATGTCGCGCTTGAGCTCTTCCAGCGCCGTGCCCTTGAGCAGGTAACCGTCGGCACCGGCTTCGAGCGCCGACGTGACGGTCTTTTCGTCGCCGAAGGTGGTGATGACCAAGACGTTGCATTCCGGATTGAGCGCCTTCAACTTGCGGATGACGTCGATGCCCGAGATGTCCGGCAACCCGATATCGACCAGCGCGATATCGAGCGCCAGATGCGACAGTGCGGCAACTGCTGCATGGCCCTCGGCGAGTTCTGCGACCACGATGTAGTCCGGATCCGCCTGCAGCAGCGAGACGATCATCTTACGCGACGCCGGATCGTCCTCGACAATCGCGGTACGGATCGGTCTATTCAGTTTGGCGGCTGCCACTCACAGGGCCTCGTTCGCATTGCAGCGTCACATTAGCACGTTCGCCGGCAAGGCAACGCGGCGCCTCAAAATGGCGCACTGCTACGCCTGCGGCTGGAACGATACGCCGACATTGGTCAGGTTCCGCCAAGCGAGACGGCATCGTCGCGGCTTTTGGCCGGTATTGAACGCAAGATCGAATTCGGCCGGAAGGTCGGCCGCACTCGCAAGCTGCAAACCCGCGCCATGCGGGCTGAGGTCGCGCACGATGCAGTTAACCGCCGCGCGGCCCGGCACAACGACTTTGGCGCCCTTGAATACTTTCGTCCTCGGAACGCACCGCCGCTCTGGCATGTGATCCTCCACAATTTGACGAAAATAACTCTAGTTATAATCTGTTTCCCGAAAACGAATGCGATAGCGCGCAAAATCCTAATTTGCGGAAACCGTCTCAACGTCCCACGCCATCGCCAAACGAGGAAATGCCGCGTGCTCACAGCCGAAAAGAACGCACTTCTGACCCGTGTCGGGCCGGGTACGCCGATGGGTGCGCTGCTGCGCCGCTATTGGATGCCAATCGGCGGCGCTTCCGAATTCGACACAATCTCGATCAAGCCCATTCGGCTGTTGGGCGAGGACCTCGTGCTTTACAAAGACCTTGGCGGAAGATTTCGGCCTCGTCGACCGCCATTGCCCGCATCGGCGCGCCGATCTCAGCTACGGCTGGGTCGAGCCGCACGGCATTCGCTGCAGCTATCACGGCTGGCTGATGGACGAGACCGGGCAATGTCTCGAACAGCCTTATGAGGACACCGCGAGCCCAAAACCGTCGAAGGCCAATTGCGGCATCCGCGGCTATCCGGTGCGGGAACTCGCGGGCCTGTTGTTCGCCTATATGGGCCCGCAGCCGGCGCCGGAGCTTCCGGTGTGGGAGCCGTTCACCTGGGACAACGGCTTTCGCGAAGTGGTGCTGGCCGACGTGCCGTGCAACTGGTTTCAGTGCCAGGAAAACTCCTGCGATCCGGTGCATTTCGAATGGATGCACGATAATTGGAGCAACCGGCTCCACGGCGCCGACGGCAATAGCGCGCCAAAACATCTGAAGGTGCAGTTCGAGGAATTCGACCACGGCTTCATCTATAAGCGCGTGCGCGAAGGCCAACCCGCAGACAGCCGCTATTGGACAGTCGGCCGCCTCGCGCTTTGGCCGAACGGTTTTTATCTTGGCAGCCACTTCGAATGGCGCGTGCCGGTGGACGACGAGAACACGCTGAGCGTCGCCTGGTTCTTCATGCGGGTGCCGAAGGGCCGCGAGCCCTATATGCAAGAGAGCGTGCCGACCTGGACGAGCCCGATCAAGGACGCCAATGGGCGCTGGATTTCGAGCCACGTCATCAACCAGGATATCGTCGCCTGGGTCGGCCAAGGCCGCATCGCCGATCGCACGCTGGAAAATCTGCGCTCGAGCGACATCGGCATTTCGATGATGCGTCAGCGCTTCTTTGCCGAGATCGATGCTGTGGCGGCTGGCCGCGATCCCATGGGCGTGATCCGCGATCCGGCGGCGGCGCGTAAAGTGCCGCTGCCGAACATGATGCGGGAGATCAATATCGAAGGTCTGCCGCTCGGTGAGTTGCGCAAGCATCCGCTGTTCGGGCCGCGGTTTAAGGAGTTTCAGTTTCACATCGGGCAGCCCGCCGAAGTGCGGCGGGAGTTTGAACAGGCGATGGGGATTGGCTGAGAGCGCCCTCACCGCTAAGGCGCCGCATGCCGTCGCGGCCGCGCATGGCGCGACAGCGGCCCGACATCGTACCGCGCCCGCAACACCTCCGCCGCGTCGCGCACCACCTCGGAAATCTGCAGAAGCTGGCCGGCGAGCGGACTGGTCTTGCGCCAGATCATGCCGATGGTGCGCGACGGCTGCGGCTCCTTGAAGCGCGCGACCGACACCGACGCCGAGCGGGTCTCGACCGCGACCGCCATCTCGGGGATCAAAGTGACGCCCATGCCGGCGCCGACCATTTGCACCAGCGTCGACAGCGAGCTTGCGTCGAGCACTTCGCGCGGCGCCGAGGATTGGCCGTTGCAGAACGACAGCGCTTGGTCGCGGAAACAGTGGCCCTCTTCCAAAAGCAACAGCCGCATCTCGCGCAGCGTTTCGCTGCTGGGCACCGGCGTCGCGGCATCCGCGTCCGGCCGCACCAGCAAAAACTTTTCGTCAAACAGCGCGACCTCGGTCAGTGACGGTTCGGATACCGGCAGCGCCACGATGGCGGTGTCGAGGCGGCCTTCGGCGAGTTCCTGCAGAAGCTTTGACGTCAGCGCCTCGCGGACATGGATGTCGAGCTCGGGATGGACGCGCGTGAGGCTTTCGATCGCGGTCGGCAACAGATAAGGCGCGATGGTCGGGATCATCCCGATGCGGAGCCGCCCGGCGAGCCGATCGCGCGAGGCGCGGGCGAAGTCGCCAAGCTCATCGACCGCGCGCAAAATGTCGCGCACCCGGAGCGCCGCCTCCTCGCCGAATTTGGTGAGACGCACCTGCCGCGCGCCGCGCTCGATGAGGACCGAGCCCAGTGCCGCCTCGAGCTCCTTGATCTGCATCGACAGCGCCGGCTGCGAGATGGCGCAGGCTGCGGCGGCGTGGCCGAAATGGCTGTGGCGGGCTAGCGCATCGAAATAACGTAGCTGCCGCAATGACATTGGGATCATAAGCATACCTTATCGCTGCCATCATGAAAGTCAATTTTACCTGATGGATGCCGTTGCGTAAGACATAAAAACGATGGCGTGCGCCCGCTAAGAAAGTGGTGCACAGAACTGTCCGGAAACACCCAGGCATCGGAGAGAAAAAATGGACGCAAAAACCGACGACAAAAGCGCAGGCACATGCCCGTTCCTGCATGCGGGTGCCCACACCAACCGGGAGTGGTGGCCGAACACGCTGAACATTTCGGTGCTCCACCACAATTCGTCGAAATCCGATCCGATGGGTCCGGCGTTCAATTATGCCAAGGAATTCGACGAGCCTCGATCTCGATGCGGTGATCAAGGATCTCCGCGCGCTGATGACGGACTCGCAGGAATGGTGGCCGGCCGACTTCGGTCACTATGGCGGACTGTTCATTCGCATGGCGTGGCACGCGGCGGGCACCTATCGCATCGCCGATGGCCGCGGCGGCGCCGGCGGCGGGCAGCAGCGTTTCGCACCGCTCAACACTTGGCCGGACAACGCCAATCTCGACAAAGCGCGCCGCCTGTTGTGGCCGATCAAACAGAAATACGGCGCAAAAATTTCCTGGGCGGATTTGATGGTCCTTGCCGGCAATGTCGCGCTGGAGTAGATGGATTTCAAAACCTTCGGTTTTGGCGGCGGCCGCGCCGATGTGTGGGAGCCGGAGGAGACTGTATTGGGGTCCGGAGGGCACGTGGCTCGGCGACGAGCGCTATAGCGGCGAGCGCGAGCTCGCGAACCCGCTCGGCGCAGTGCAGATGGGCCTGATCTACGTCAATCCGGAAGGTCCGAACGGCAATCCCGATCCGTTCGCCGCCGCGAAGGACATCCGCGAGACCTTCTTCCGCATGGCGATGAACGACGAAGAGACCGTCGCGCTCATCGCCGGCGGCCACACTTTTGGCAAGACCCACGGCGCCGGCGATCCGTCGCTGATCGGAGCAGCGCCGGAAGGCGGCGCGATCGAGGATCAGGGCCTCGGCTGGAAGAGCAAGCATCGGCACCGGCTTCGGCGCCGACGCCATCAGGCGGCGGTCCGGAAGTGACCTGGTCGCACGACGCCGACCAAGTGGAGCAACCACTTCTTCGACAACCTGTTCAGCAACGAATGGGAGCTGACCAAGAGCCCGGCCGGGGCGAAGCAGTGGAAGGCGAAGGGCGGCGCCGCCACGATCCCGGACGCTCACGACAAATCGAAGAAGCATGTGCCGACCATGCTGACGACGGATCTCTCACTGCGCTTCGATCCGGCCTACGAGAAAATCTCGCGGCGCTTCTTCGAGCATCCCGACCAGTTCGCCGACGCCTTCGCGCGGGCGTGGTTCAAGCTCACGCATCGCGACATGGGCCCGATCGTGCGCTACCGCGGCAAGCTTGTGCCGAAAGAGATCCTGCCGTGGCAGGACCCGATCCCGGCGGTCAATCATCCGCTGATCGGGGAATCTGAGATCGCGGCGCTGAAGGCAAAAATCCTCGGCTCGGGGCTCACGGTGTCGCAACTCGTCTCGACCGCCTGGGCGTCGGCCTCGACCTTCCGCGGCTCCGACAAGCGCGGCGGCGCCAACGGCGCGCGCGGTCAGGCTTGCCCCGCAAAAGGACTGGGCCGTCAACCAACCGGCGCAGCTCGCTCCTGTGCTCGGCAAGCTCGAAGCGATCCAAAAGGAGTTCAACGCTTCGGGCGCCGGCGGCAAGAAGATGTCCCTCGCCGACCTGATCGTTCTCGGCGGCAACGCCGCGATCGAGAAGGCCGCCAAGGCTGGCGGGCAGGACGTCAAAGTTCCGTTCACGCCGGGCCGCATGGACGCCTCGCAGGAACAGACCGATGCGCCCTCCTTCGCGCCACTTGAGCCTGCCGCCGACGGCTTCCGCAATTATCTCGAGCGGCAAACAGTTCATGGCGCCCGAGGAGGCGCTCGTCGATAAGGCGCAATTGCTGAAGCTGACGGGGCCCGAGATGACGGTGCTCCTCGGCGGCTTGCGCGTTCTCGGCGCGAACGCCGGCGGCTCGAAGCACGGCGTCTTCACCAAACAGCCCGAAACGCTGTCGAACGACTTCTTCGTCAACCTCCTCGACATGAGCACCGAGTGGCAGCCGGCCGGCGGTGACGGCGTCTACGAGGGACGCGACAGGAAGACCAAGGCCGTGAAGTGGACCGGCACCCGCGTCGATCTCATCTTCGGCTCGCACTCGCAGCTGCGCGCCTTCGCCGAGGTCTATGCCGCTTCCGACGCCAAGGCGAAGTTCGCCAAGGATTTCGTGGCGGCCTGGACCAAAGTGATGAACGCGGATCGTTTCGACCTGGCGTGATCCGGGTCCGCCCTCTCCCCTTGAGGGAGAGGGCGGCTTGGCCTCGCATAAACCGCAGACCGGTGAGGGGTCGGGGCCGCAACCCATTACCCAATTGCGCATGTTGCATCTCCGGCGAAGCCCTCTTCCGCAAGGGGCGAGGGCACTACCCGCAGTTCTCCTAAAAGGACGCCCACCCCACCGTCATTTCGGGGCGCACGGAGTGCGAGCCCGGAATCCATAAGCCCTGCGCAAACAGAACTGTCTCGGCGGTCATTGTTCTGCACCAACTGTGATTATGGGTTCCGGGCTCCTCGCTCCGCTCGGCCCCGGAATGACGGCTGAGAGGCGGATAAGCGCCATCGTTCTCGCCGCGCGCCTGCGCCCGAGTTTTGCAATTTTCAGCCACGTGAAGCGCGAACCTTGGGCTTACAAACTCAAAACAGAGCGGTGGGTCTCTGTTTTGCCGTTCGCCTCACCCCATTCGCCGAATAAATAAAGGAAGCGGAACGCCGACAAACGCTGATCCGTATCCTCCGCACCATCGGGTGCGGCTCTGCCCTTGTGGGGCAGCTCATCTGTCGGCGTCCCACCACGGCTCTCGCCAAAGGGAGTCGTCGTCCCTAAGGCTCAGCTTCAGGCCAGGCTTCCTGGGACGCGGTTTGAGTAGGTGTTACCTGCCATCGCCTGTCCCAGCCCAGGGGACACTCCCCGCCCCGGTCATAGTGCCGGGGGACTGATGCCCGAAGCTCCCCGAGGGCAAGGTGTATCGCCCCGCCCGCAGGCACCGCACTCGCCCCAACCGCCGGAGAGTACCCTCCCCGGCGGCGTCCTTCACGAGCGAGATTCGATACCTGGTATCTGTTTCGGTGACGGATGTCACATCACGTCTCCGTTATAAGGACGCGGTGCCTTTGCCTTCACGGCCGGACTTGTGCCGGCCATCCATGTCTTCGGACGGGCCTCACCGATCAAGTCGGGGCTGCATTCGATATTTCGGATGACCGTGCCCACGTTGGCGTCCAAGTGAACTGCAACTTAGTCGGGGCACGCTCCGCTTTGTCTAGCCTACGATCGCTACTGCGATTTCGGCGCAGACAATTGTTCGGGCTTTGGCTTGACCGCGGCAGTGCGGTGGGACGACGCTGCAGCGGCTTCCAGACGCGCCTTTTCCGCGGCCGCCGCCGCCAGCTCTTGTCGTTTGCTGTCCACATCTTCCTTGCGAACCAGTACATATCCCTTTTCGGCCATGCACTCCCGTCCGATCTGACGCACAGCCTCAGTGCGGCTGATCGAGCCCATGCTACTGGAGTTTCCGGACAAGTTTACCTTTTGAGCCTCGCCATTACAGATCGTAAGGTCCTGCTCTAATTGTTCCTTGAGCACCGGATCATCGCTCGGAAGACGGCCGTCGGCGAGCAAGAAAACGCCCTTTGTTGCACAACCGGTAAGCGCCAGTGCAGCAAGCGCCAAAACAATATTTCTCACCTGAGAGGCCCCCCAGCTTCCCACGCTCATGATTCCGCAACCTCGGCGGGAACGCAAGCGTACATTACCCAGCGACGATTGGCGGAAAGCGGCCACGGTAGGAACTGACCGGCGCGGCAGTTATGGGCCTACAACTGCCTGGTACCCTGCGGAAGAATAGTCAGTCGTTCGCCGGCAATCGCGTGCGGTCGCCACACAGCAAAGCTCAGTCCCCATTGCCGAGCGGCCGAGAGTAGTCCGGAGGCCCCGCATTGCTGTCGTTGCCAAGGCTGCGAAAGCCGAACGGTCCGGTCTGGCCATGTTCGATGCTGAAGTGCAATCCAGGACTATTGGGATCCGACTTGGTCGTGCTCTTGTCGGATTTGTCCTTACCGTCCAAGGGGCCGTAATTGAAATCATAGTTGCCGTTGGGCAGCAGGGTTTCCTGAGTGAGCGCCCAAACGGGGTTGCTCGTTAGCGCGACGATAGTCCCTGCAATGAAGGAAACAGCAACGAGCCGAGGCCGTTTCAGCATGGCAACCCCCAATAGCCCCCAGGCAACAATAAGGCTGTCTACCGGCGTCGGTCAAGAAAACCGAGCGGTCGGGAGTTGCGCACCGCCATGGTGCGTCGGCCGCCCTAACTAGCGCCGCATCTCTGAATGTCGGCGTCTTCTTGGCCGTCGGCCCACGTTCGACAGCGACCGTCGGCGGCGCTATTCGACCCGCCTAACGCGCTCGCTCTTTCGCCATGAGGATATCGGCATCGCCGCCAGCCGAATCGCCCTTGGCTCGTTTGGCTAATCCCCGGTTGTTATAGGCACGCGCAAATGTGGGATCGAGCAGGATCGCCTGGGTGTAGTCGGCGATGGCACGTTCGTAGTCTTGTTTGACGTAATAGGCGTTGCCCCGATTGAAATAGTCGATTGCCCCCGGCCTGATTTGGAGCGCCGCGTCGTACTCGGCAATCGCGCGCTCCAGGTCGTGCTTGTCCCGGTAGGCGTTGCCGCGGTTGCCGTAGGCGTCGGCGTATTTCGGATCGAGCCGGATCGCCTCGGTATAATCGGCGATAGCGTGATCGTAGTCGCCGTTCTTAGCGTACATGACACCGCGGTTGTAGTATTCAACGGCGAGATCATGGTCATGCAAATTGCCGGCGCCGATGGCGCGGGTGCAGGCCGCAATGGCTTCGCTGCTGGTCGAATCGGAGCATGTTTCCACGTCATCGGCGATCGCTCGCGACGCCAAGAACGGACCCGTCATCAAGAACAACGCGACGGGCCCCATAAAGAGCGTCGTAAGGCGCATGGTCCCTCTTATTTCCTGCAACGCAGGGAAAGTAGCATTGCCCCATCGAAGGATCATCAGCGGCGTTACCGAGTCGTCATCGGATGCGCCACCGGCAAAACGGGTTGCGCCTTAATGCTGCGGCATTCCGGGCCGAGCGTGCGGCGAAACGGCAATCATCATTGCGAGGAGACGCGCATGCGACGCCACGGCTGGGTCATCGGACTTTACGTTGTCGCTCGCTGTTTTGGCGTTCCCCGCGGCTTCCCACGCCCAAGTCATCTGCATCAGCAATAATGTTCCGCCGCCGGAACTGCCGGTCTACGAGCAGCCGGCAATTCCAGCGCCAGGTTACATCTGGACGCCGGGTTATTGGGCCGGCGGGGCGAGCCGGCTATTTCTGGGTTCCGGGCACGTGGGTCGAGCCGCCGGCTGTCGGGTTGTTATGGACGCCGGGCTATTGGGGCTGGCGTGACGGCATCTACACCTGGAACGCCGGTTATTGGGGCGAGCATGTCGGTTTCTACGGCGGCATCAATTACGGCTTCGGCTATACGGGGGCGAGGTTACGAGGGCGGCCGCTGGGACAATGGCGTGTTCGCCTATAATCGCACCGTCAACAATATTGGCGGCGTCGCCATCGTCAACGTCTACGAAAAAACCATCGTGGTCGATCCGAACACGGCGCGCGTCAGCTTCAACGGCGGCAGCGGCGGGATCGAAGCGCGGCCGACGGCGGAACAAGAGGCCGCGGCGCATGAGCAGCATGTCGCGGCGATTCCCGCGCAGCTGCAACACGAGCGTACCGCGAGCGCCGACCGATCGCTGCTGGCGTCGGAGAACCACGGCCGGCCGGCGATCGCCGCAACCGCAAGACCCGGCGAATTCACCGGCAAGGGCGTGGTGGCGGCGCGCGAAGCGCAGCCGGGATCCACCCCGCTGAATAAACCTGCCGGTGCCGCGGGCGTCGCTCCCAATCCGGCGGCGGAAAGGCGGCCCGAGAATGTGCCTCCGCAAGGTCAAGCAACCATCAACCGGGAAGCGCCGCCGAAGGAGCCGGGCACACCGGCAAAGCCGCTGAACACGGAATCGAAGCCGCTCAATAACGCCGCGCGGCCATTGAACAACGAAGCAGGGCCGTCGACGACCGAGGCGAAGCCGCTGGAAAAGGAAGCAAGGCCCGCAACGGCGGAGCCGAAGCCGCTGAACGCCGAGGAAAAGCCGCGCCTCCCCGAAGGCAACACCGAAGCAAAGAAGCCACTCAGCAACGAAGCCAAACTGCCGCCGCCCGCAGCGAAGCCGCAACCGGCCGCGCCGCCCAAGCCGTCAGCTCCGCCGCCTCCCGCACACGCAGCCGCGGCCCCGCCCGCATCCGGCTGCCGCCGCGCCGCATCCCAAGCCTGCAGCGGATGATAAAAAGCACCCGCCGGGATGAGGCTATCGCAATGGCGGAAGCGTCAGGAAGGGCTTTTGCCGCCGTTTTTCTTGCAGCTCGAGCGGAACTTCTTGCGTTCTTTGCCTTTCAGGCCCTTCGCGTCAGCCTGCTGACTGCAGTCCTTGGAGATTGCTTTTTTGTCGGTCGCAGCGCCAGCCGCCGGGGCGGGTTGAGCCGCGGGCTGCGTCGCGGGCGCTGGAGCGGGAGGTGGAGTTTGCGCAAGTGCGCTTACGGCTCCGATCGTCAGCGATAGCAGAATCGTACCGATAGCTAGCTTCATAACGGTCTCCCATTTGATACGCCGCCCCTGAAGACAGATCGTGCAAGGTGGGCGACGGCGCGCCTTGTTTATCGCAGCGTCAATGCAAACTGAAAGTCGGGCGGGCCCGCTTGGCTTTAGCCACCCCGTCGTTCACTGCACCATCAGCCCATACAGAAAGACCGCCTCGCGGCGGTCTCTCACGTGGACTGTCCGACGGGTCAGCTGGCGGAAGCGCGCAGGTTCTCGCACTCGGCCTTGAACACGTTGTTGAGGCACCACTCGGCAAGCTCGATGCCGGTCGGAAACCAGAGATTGCCGGCCTTCTTCATGTGCTGAATGATGCCGCGCAAGGCGAGCGTGCGGCCGGGGCGACCGATGATGTAGGGATGCATCGTGAACGGGATATAGCCCGGCCGCTCGGCGGATTTCGGCATAGAGCTCGTCGAAATAGGCCTTCCAGGTCTCGAGCCCATGGTGCGGATTGCCGTATTCGCCATGGCGGTGGCCGAACAGCGTGCCGTCGCCGAAGGGCTGCCGCGGCAACTCGACCAGCACTTTGCCGTTGTTTTCCCAAAGGTACGGAAATTCGTTGTGGAAGCTGTTGGTGTTGAACACAAAGCCGTTGTCGATCAACAGTTCGAGCGTGTTGGTGCTTTGCGTACACGAGCGCCAGCCCAACGGACGCCGCCCGGTGCGCTTCTGGATCATGGCGATGGCTTTTTTCATCACCTGATCTTCTTCGTCGCGCGGCAGGTAGCGGGCGATCTCGTGATTGTAGCCATGGCCTTCGACCACGTGGCCGTGATCGAGAATGGCCTGGACCGCCTCCGGGTATCGTTCCGCGATGGCGCCGCAAGTCAGGAACGTCGCCTTGATGCCCTCTTCCTTCAAGATCCGCAGCAGCCGGTAGATGCCATGGTTCGGACCATATTCGCCCTGGCTCCACATCTCGTAATTGAGGATGCCATTCTTGTCCGGCTTGACGTCTTCGCCACCCTGAAAGTCGAAGGTGAGGAACACGGCGGCGCGCTCGCCGCGCGGCCAACGGATCAGATGATCGTAGTGGTATTCCTTGAGCATCGGCACTTCCTCTAAGTGGTCAGAGACGTTGTAATCGGACCTTCGCACGCCGAGAGGCACCATACACCGGAGTGCGAGAGTTTTCTAGGTAGGCCTCGGGCCGAAGCCATGTCGGTCAGCCGGCGCTGATGCCGGCAAACTTGATGACCTTGCCCCACTTTTCGGTTTCGTCGGCGATCAGCTTGCGGAAGTCATCCGGCGTACCGCCGAGCGATAGCGCGCCCATCGCGGCAAATCTTTCCTTGATCTTGGCGTCGGCGAGAGCGGCATTGGTCTCGGCTATTGAGCGCCTTGACGATGTCGCCGGACGTGCCCTGCGGCGCGCCGATGCCCCACCACGAGCTCGCCCGGAATCCGGGCACCGTATCGGAGATCGGCGGCACGTCGGGCATGAGCGGAGAGCGCTGCGGCGTGGCAACGCCGATGGCGCGGATGGTGCCGGCCTTGGCTTGCTCGCCGGCGGTCAGCGTGTCGGCGAACATCATCTGGACGTGGCCGGAAGCGAGCGCGAGCAGCGCCGGCGCGCCGCCGTTGAACGGCACATGCACCATGTCGACGCCCGGTCATCATCTTGAACATCTCCGCCGAGATGTGGTTGGCGTTGCCGGCGCCGGCCGAAGCGAAATTCACTTTGCCGGGATTGGCTTTGGCATAAGCGATGAACTCGGCCACCGTTTTGGCCGGAAACGACGGCGTGACGAACATGACATGCGGCGCCTCGCACGATGCTGCAGACCGGCTCGATGTCGCGGATGAAATCGAAGCTCAGATGCTGGTAAAGCGTGGCATTGATGGCATTGCCGGCATTGATCAGGAGCAGCGTGTAGCCGTCAGGCGCCGCGGTGACGACCGTCTCGGTGCCGAGATTGCTGCCGGCGCCCGGCTTGTTCTCGACCACAAAGGCCTGGCCGAGATGGTCCGAGAGCCACTGCGCGATCAGGCGTGCGGTGATGTCGGCGCCGCCGCCCGGCGTGAAGGGAACGACGAGGCGCGCGGCGTGCGTCGGGTAATCGAGCGCAAAAGCCGAACGGGGCAGCGCGCCTGCGACCGCCATGGCGCCCGCGTAACGCAGTAGTGTTCGCCCTCGCATCGTTGTCGTCCTCCCGCGGGTTTTAATTTAGGGCGAAGCTATAGCACTCAAAACGGCAACGCCACGCGGGCGAAAGCTGCCGCGCAATGCCGCAGCCCATCTTGTTCTCGCGGCGCCTCCGGTCGAGAGCCGGGAGAAGGAAGGTCATCAAAGCTTTGCCCGGTCGTGGGAGTTATGGAAACGCGAGGCTATGGCGAAGTGACGATTGACGCGGTCGCTTCCTTAGGGTGAGGCGTCGTCCGCCCCGCCTGCCGCTCCCTGCCCGATTGATGATCGAGGCGCAGCGTCAGGCAGCAGGCCGAGCCGCCGCTGCGCTGAAAGGCGTCGAGCGGTGTCTCTGCGACCGTGTAGCCGCGCGTTTCCAGTTCGTGCCGCAAGCCCTCGCTGCAGCTTGAGAGCACCAGCATGCGGTCGACGCACACGGCATTGGCGGCAAAGCGCTCGGCGTCCTTGGCGTTGAGCGCGATGCGCTGCGCCGGCGCCACATGTTCGTGGATGGTATCGAGCGCAGTCGGCGCAAAGGCGGGCGGATAGTAGAGCACGCCGCCGCACGGCAACGCGCAGAACGCGGTGTCGAGGTGATAGAAGCGCGGGTCGGCGAGTTGAAGCGGCAGACAGCGCACGCCGAACCGCTCTTCGATCGTGTGCCGGGCGGCGGCGTCGGAGCGGAAACCGCAGCCCAGCCAGAACAGACTGCGGCGGCGGTCCCAGATGCAATCGCCGGCGCCTTCGAGCGCCACGCCCTCGGGCAGCTCCACGATCGCGTCGATCAGCCCGCGCGCCCGCAAGGCGCGGAAGCCTGCCGTGAAAACCGGCTCCTCGCGCCGGCGTTCGCGGTGGCGGAAGCGCGCCGGCATCGCCTTGCCGTCGAGCACGACCGCGGCGTTCGCCGTGAACACGAGATCGGGCAGTCCCGGCTGCGGCGCGATCGCTTCGATCGCAGCGCCTTGCGCCAAGAGCGTGCGGCGCAGGCCCGCCCATTGCAGCGCGGCCGTAGCATGCAGCGCCTCGCCACAGTCGGCCCAGGTCTTCGGATCCATCCAGGGATTGATGCTGTAGGTGACCGCAAAATGCTGCGGCGGACACATCAGAAAACGCGGCTGAACGAGCGCTCCGTGTTCATTCATCGCCGGTGAACAGTTGTCCTTGGCTCATGGAACAGCCGCTGCGAATCGGGACGTACGGTGAATGGTAACACGAGGGACCAGATGCGGCGCGAGGCTGGCTTCAAGATGTAACGCGACCTAGCGCTGCGGGATCAGCCATCGACCGCTGCGAGCGGTCCGGCTCTAGCCAGCGCTATCGTTATTCTAGTGGTGCCCCAAAAGGATGAGAATGAGGATTATGGGAATGGGAACACCGAGAAGCCAGAGCAGAATGGGCATGGTTTTCATCCGTTGGTTTAACTGGCGAACAACGGTAGTCTTTTTTAAAAGTTCCTCCCGGGGCAACAAATCCCTTCGGCCGGTCGGCCGGAATTGACGCTTGTCGAGTCTTCGATCCGCTGCGCCCACTCGTAGGGTGAAAGTCAACGCCGGCCACGAATGAAGATAAGGCGCAATTACACGTTCTGGACTTATTGGCGCGATCGCTACCAACGAAACGACGGCCTTCGATTGGATCATCTCCTCCTCACCACAATTGGCGGCCCGACCGGTGACGGCGGGGGTTGATCAGAAAATCCGGGGCGAGCAAAACGCGAGCGCTCACGCACCGGCCTGGGTATTACTGTAACAGGATTCATATCCGACCGCACCGACGCCGCAGCAAGTCACCGCCACGCTCGATGACGCCGCGCGTGAGTGAGCACATCTTGCTCGCTCCCAAAATGGAAAAACCGCCTCGCGGCGGTTTCTCCGAAATTCGATGCTGCAACGATGTGATTGGGTCAGGCGGCTGCGCGCGCAGCGGCATTCTTTTTCGAGCCCCGATAGGCAAAGACGCCGAGGCCGAGGAAACCAGCGATCAGCATTGTCCAAGTCGAGGGCAATGGGGTGCCGCTGACACCGCCGGCTCCACCCGCGATGCCGATGTCGGCGACTTCAAAGCCGCCGATATCGTTGCTCAGGATGACGCTCGAGAACGGCGTGCTCGAAGTGATCGTGACGATATAGCCCGGATCCGTGGTGTTCGGGTAAGCCGATGTCTGCTGCACACCATCGACAAAATAGCCAGAGGAGTCCTGGTACGACACGACATCGCCATTCGAAAGCGTGATGGAGTTGTCCGAATTGGGCGATCCCCAGAGCAAACTAAAACTGGTCACCGCCGACGAGAAGACCAAGCTCTGGGACGAACCGGAGTTGCCGCCGGCTCCGCCGACGCTGATCCAGAAGGAGTTGGTATCGGTCGAGCCCCACGGGTCCCAGCCCTGTGCGTCATTGGGGTCAGCGCCTTTCTGCGTTGGCGTCACATATCCGGTGGACGAGCCCAGCGACACGCCGCTTCCCGCGAAGAGCGGTCCGTTATCGTTGGGCGTGACGGGATTAGCCGAGACAGTAATTATTGTCGCTGCCGATGCCGCTCCTGGCATCGCGAAAAGAACCATGACACTCGCCGCCAAGGCAGCCGGAAGCGCTTTCATCGTCAGCTCCACCGTGAACAGGCTTGACGCCGTCACATTGATAATACCGCTGTTCGATTATTGAAGCTGACCAGTGCAAGATCAAGACAAAGCACATGCAATTCCTGTGTTTTGTTAGATTTTTGCTAGATGCCAAGTTCTCTGTCGTCGTCGTTAGTTAACGCCGGATAGCGCGGCATTATTTGCCGGAGCGCGCGCAAGGGCAGAATCCCCGCCGCCGCGCTCGTTCGGGCGACGAATCAGGCCGCCTTCGCGCTCTTCTCCGCCAGCCCTGCCAGTGTCCGTAAAATCCCGGTCGCGCCCTTGAGGCGCATTCGAACGACTGGGCGGGTGATGTGGCGGATAATACGCTCTCGTTCGGGGAAAGATGATGGTTTTCGCTCCGCTCAACCAATCCTACGGGCTTGCAGCGCGCGCAAGCCCGCCGTGAAAGCCGGCTCCTCGCGCTGGCGTTCGCGGTGGCGGAAGCGCGCCGGCATCGCCTTGCCGTCGAGCACGACCGCGGCGTTCGCCGTGAACACGAGATCGGGCAGTCCCGGCTCCGGCGCGATGGTTTCGATCGCAGCGCCTTGCGCCAGAGCGTTCGGCGCAGGCCCGCCCATTGCAGCGCGGCCGATAGCATGCAGCGCCTCGCCAGAGTCGGCCCAGGTCTTCGGATCCATCCAGGGATTGATGCTGTAGGTGACCGCAAAATACTGCCGCTGGCACATCAGAAAACGCGGCGGCGAGAGCCGGACGGGCGCTGCGTGTTTGTTCATCGCCGTTCAACAGTGTCCTTGGTTGATGGAACCACCGCAGCGAATCTGGACGGATGGGGAATGGTAGCACGGCGGGGTGAATGCCGTGCTGCCAGCCTCAAACATGTAGGGCGGCGGATTACAACTTCGGCCAATCTGCTACGCGCCTCCGAGTTGATCTGGACGGGGGCCACGATAGACTGCTGACTTCTGGTTGCGGAGCGAGGGAGGGCCATGAGTCGAGAACTGTGGGCGACATACTCAGTTAAGGACCATCTTGAGCCACGGGCTCTGGCGGCCGACATCATGATGTTCGATCGCTTAGTATTCCCGGTCCCAGAGCGAGATGACTGGGCGCGGTGGGAGCTAAACGGATGGGATTCGACCGGCAAGCAAAGCTTCTCGATCTGCTCGATCCGGTCGTCCGCAAGATACCATGGGAAAGATTGGGCCCCCGCTACGATCTCTATCGCGCCGAAGCAGCCAAGTTGGCGGCGCAGGAAGTGCATGACAGCGCGTTCGTAGCGACCCGCACGACGCTGATTGCAGACTTGCCGGCCTACGTAAAAGGGGTAGCCGCGATTGGCCCGGCGTACCGTACCGTTGAAGAGATCGAGCACGGACTTGGAATTCGAAACTCCGCTGCCGCGCCACTTTTGCCGGGAAAGACACTATCCTCCATTTTAGCCTGGGAGTTTTTCGTCCCTAAGACCGATGAAAGATTGTCGTCCGAAGAATTACTTAAGGAGACTGTCGACTTCGTCAGTGGCAATGACGAATTTCGCAAGCATCGCACCGCGTTTATCAAGTGGCAGGAAAAGTTCCTTCGGGGACGACCAAACCGACGCGGAATTGATCAAGCGTGCAGTCAAGGATATGCGCGAACTGTTGGAAGGGATGAAGACAGCCACGAGGAAATTGACGATCAGGACGATCGCTCGATTTGCCTTCGTGTTCGCGCCCGCCGCCGCTGGCCTGGCGGCCGCGCTTGCAGGTAGACCCGAGGGAGTGACGCTTGCAGAAGCGAGCCTGTTTTTTGCGGTTGGTGGCTTCGTAGTCGACGCAACGTTCTTGAAATCCGCCGAGGAAGGCGGTCCTCTACCCGCGGCATTCGTGCACGATGCGCGACGACATTTCGGGTGGAGATGACCTAGGCAACGTAGAATGCGCAAAGGCGCGAAGCGCCGCGCCCACGTTGGCGTCAAAATGATTTGCAAGTCAGTCGTGGGCACGCTTCGCTTGGCCCACACTACACTCGCTCGAGGGTGCGAAATATGGACCTGATGCTCACTTCATTTGGCGCCTCTCATCTATCGCAGTGCGAGAGACGCAACTCAGACATCTTCCACAGAATGCCTCCGGCGTCATTAGCTAGCGCCGGTCAGGAGTTCTTGCCTGACTATGCCGCATTGCTTCTTGCCGATCGCATTATCCTCGATACGCGGACATACGAACTTCTAATATCGGGACGACATGAATCGTATGGCCAAATCGCCCTCATGGCCAAGATGCTTAACGATGAGGGGTTTGTCCGACTTGAGAATTTTGATTTCGTCATTGCTCGGAATCGCGAATTGTTGGACGCGATGCTTGAGCGCGACTTAAAGGAACTCGATTCGTGGGTCGAGCCGTTAAAGGAATTTGTTGATGAGTGGGGTCGCTACTCTTTAGCCAACGGCTAGCAGACGTAGGGTGGGCATAAGCGCGCTGCGTTGTTGCTCGCTTACTTTAAAAACAAGACTACATTGTTGACGAGATCTGTTACGACGTCGTCGGCCTGCGATTGAACAACGATTACCGAGGCTGGGTGAGCCGCAGTATTTCGCTTCCCAAGCTTCTCCTTGAGAATGCGAATGATATTGCCGTTAACGAGCGCAGCTGAGTTGCAAACCTCGATAACCTCGGACTTCTTCAACTCCTCAAATTCGTCGTACTTCGCGATTGCCATCGGTGGCTTCTTAGGGAAGCGGCGCGGAATGGCTGAATTGAAATCGTTGAGCCGGCGGCTCTCGGCCAAAATCCAATGTAGCAGATGGCTATAGGCCAAATTCCAGGTCATCACTACGCAGGCACGATAGGCTTCGACCCTGTAGCACTTCATCGCCTCAACAAGAAAGTTCTTCTCGGCAAGGTCAGGCACCTTTCCCGGCAAATCTGCCAGCAATTTACTTACTTGCACGACGCTGTAGTGGACGCCGTATTTCGCATCGAGCGCCGCACGGACCGAACGCTCAAGCTTGTAGCCACCTTTGACCTTTACAAGATCAGGTGGCTTTGCTTCCGCAAGGCGGGGTAGATACATTGCAACATTAGGCACCGCGAGATGAAGCTGGTCGTAACACGATCGAATCATCGCGTTGTCGAACACGTCCTTGCCGCCATTGGTATGGAGATGCCAAGCAAATAGCCGTATTTTTTCGCGAGGTGGAAGGTTATCGAAACCGTCGACCTGTGCAGCTAAGTCAGCCAGTTCCATTGCCTGCGCTCAGCTTCTTCACGTAGTCGAGGCCAAGGTGGTTGATTTCATAGCCTTCGTCAGACTTCTCAAAATATTGCTGCTTGGCTTTCAGATCCCGAAGCGGCTGAGAGAAGTCGGGAATGTTCGTGGACCATCCCATTGACTTGAAACAGGTATAAATGTGCCCGTCAGTCACGGCATTGATACCGCGATGCTCTTTGAGCCATGCAGCAGCGATGAGAAATTTCTTATGCTGGCTCTTGGAGTCCTTACCCAGAGCGAATGACGCTAGCGATACGCCCTCATTCATTTCGATATGCACAACCTTCGGCGTTCGCGGGACGCTACGTCGTACGCGCGGTTGGCGCGGTTCCGACGCTTCGTCAACGTCAACCATCTCGTCATGTCGGTCTTCTTCGACCGCTGACTCTTGTTCCTGCGGCACGTGCGTGAGTATTTTTGCAGGAATGCCATTAGAGCATGGCTGATTTTTTCTGAATCGGAGGGGATTCCCGATCGGGCACGAATATGATTCAAGATGCTGGCTGGAATGGAGGCCAGCATCGATGGCCCGAGCTTATTCCCTTGATTTGCGCGAGCGGGTTGTTGCCGCAGTTGCTGCGGGTGAGAGCTGCCGAGCGGTAGCGACCACCTTCAAGGTCAGTGTTGCGAGCGTTGTGAAGTGGTCGCAGCGGTTCCGGGCGACTGGGAGTGCGGCGGCTCACAAGGTCGGTGGCCGGCGGCCTTACGCTTTGCAGGGCGAGCGCGAGTGGCTTCTGGGACGCCTGGCTGAGCAGCCCGACCTGACGTTGCGGGCGATCGGGGCAGAGCTTGCCGCACGCGGCATCAAGGTGAGCCACTTCGCGGTGTGGCACTTCTTCGTACACGAGGGCATTACCTTCAAAAAAAAGCCTGCACGCCAGCGAACAGGATCGTCCGGACGTGGCGCGGCGGCGAGCGCAATGGCGAAAGTACCAAGGGCGGCTTGACCCTTCCCGTCTGGTGTTCATCGACGAGACCTGGGCCAAGACCAACATGACGCGAACCCATGGCCGCGCACCGCGAGGTAAGCGGCTGATCGCCAAGGCACCGCATGGCCGCTGGCGGACGCTGACCTTCCTCGCCGCATTGCGTCGCGACCGCATCGAGGCTCCCTGCGTAATCGATGGCCCGATCAACGGTGAAAG
Source organism: uncultured Alphaproteobacteria bacterium (assembly GCA_963696555.1). Classification (GTDB taxonomy): domain Bacteria; phylum Pseudomonadota; class Alphaproteobacteria; order Rhizobiales; family Xanthobacteraceae; genus BOG-931. The sequence goes on from CAVOKR010000026.1 coordinate 251,459, forward strand.
CTTCCAGGCCTATGTCGAGCAGATGCTCATCCCGGCGCTTAAGCCCGGCGACGTTGTCATCATCGACAATCTCGGCAGCCACAAGGGAAAGGCCGTGCGGCGCGCCATCCGGGCTGCCGGAGCCAAGCTGTTCTTCCTGCCGCCCTATAGCCCGGACCTCAACCCGATCGAGCAGGTCTTCGCCAAACTCAAAATCCTGCTGCGAAAGGCCGCCGAGCGCACCGTCGAAGCAACATGGAAACGCATCGGCGCCTTGCTCGAATGCTTCACCCCGCAGGAATGCGCCAACTACTTCCTCAATGCAGGATACGCTTCAAAATAAAACAGCCGCGCTCTAGTCACGCGTTGCGTAACTATAGTGGCAGGCTTGAGAGCGTTATGAATGGCTTGGGTGATTTGCTCGATATTACCGTCACCGATTTCGGCGTCGAGCATAACGAAGCGGATGCGGGAGGTGCCGCCAACATTTGCCCCCAACGTTCCTTGCCATAGGTAGCCCCAATGTGAGTTTTAAAGTCTACATCTGGTGATTACCAGGCGAAGTTGCAAGCATTTTGAATAGGTTGCAGCTAAACCATTGATTTTATGTTCTTCTTTCGTTCCCTCGGATGCAGGGAACGAAAGTGGGTCTAAGGCTCACGCCGCCTTCGCGCTCTTCTCCGCAAGCCCTGCCAGCGTCCGTAAAATCCCGGTCGCGCCCTTCAGCCGCTCCTTCGCCGTGTCCCACTCGTCGAAGAACACCACCTTCATGTCCGGCCGCACCCGGGCGCCTTCGGGGTGCTTGGCGATGTATTTGATCAGGCCTTCGGGGTTGGCGAAGATGCTGTCGCGGAAGGCGAGCACCGCGCCCTTGGGGCCGACTTCGATCTTCTCGACATTGGCTCTTCGGCACAGCGCCTTGATGGCGACGATCTGGAGCAGATACTCGACCTCCTCCGGCAGCGGGCCGAAGCGGTCGACGAGCTCGGCGCCAAAACTTTCGATGTCGCGGTCGTCCTCGATTTCGGAGAGCCTGCGGTAGAGCCCGAGCCGCACCGGGAGATCCGTGACGTAGTCTTCCGGAATGAGCACCGCGGTGCCGATGGTGATCTGCGGCGACCATTTGTCGGCGACGGGTGCGGCGATGCCGGCCTTCATCGAGATCACCGCCTCTTCCAGCATCTGCTGATAAAGCTCGAAGCCGACTTCCTTGATGTGGCCGGATTGCTCGTCGCCCAAGAGATTGCCGGCGCCGCGGATGTCGAGATCGTGCGAGGCGAGCTGGAAACCGGCGCCCAGCGTGTCGAGCGATTGCAGCACCTTCAGACGGCGCTCGGCCTGCGGCGTGATCTTGCGCTTCGCCGGCAGCGTCAACAGCGCATAGGCGCGGAGTTTCGCGCGGCCGACGCGGCCGCGGAGCTGATAGATTTGCGCGAGCCCGAACATGTCGGCGCGATGCACGATGAGCGTGTTCGCGTTCGGGATGTCGAGGCCGGATTCGACGATCGTGGTCGACAGCAGCACGTCGTATTTGCCGTCGTAGAACGCCGCCATGATGTCCTCGAGCACGGTCGGCGGCATCTGGCCGTGGGCGACGGCGACGCGCACTTCCGGCACGTTCTTGTCGAGAAAGCTTTTGGTCTCGGCCAAGTCCTCGATGCGCGGGCAGACATAGAAGGCCTGGCCGCCGCGATAGCGCTCGCGCAACAACGCCTCGCGCACGGTGACCGGATCGAACGGCGACACGAACGTGCGCACGGTGAGGCGATCGACCGGGGGCGTGGCGATAATCGACATTTCGCGGACGCCTGAGAGCGCGAGCTGCAGCGTGCGCGGGATCGGCGTCGCGGTCAGCGTCAGCACATGGACTTCGGCGCGAAGCTGCTTGAGCTTTTCCTTGTGGCCGACGCCAAAATGCTGCTCCTCGTCGACAACGATCAGCCCGAGATCCTTGAATTTGATCGCTTTGCCCAGCAGCGCATGGGTGCCGATGACAATGTCGACGGTGCCCTCGGCGAGGCCTTTTTTGGTCTTGGCGAGGTCGGCTGCGGAAACCAGCCGTGAGGCCTGCGCGATATGCATCGGATAATCGCGCAGCCGGTCGGTGAAAGTCTTGAAATGCTGGCGGCACAACAGCGTGGTCGGTACCACCACGGCGACCTGCTTGCCGTTCATCGCGGCGACGAATGCCGCGCGCAGCGCCACTTCGGTCTTGCCGAAGCCGACGTCGCCGCAGATGAGGCGATCCATCGGGCGGCCGGAATTGAGATCGTCGAGAACGGAGCCGATCGCCGCCAACTGGTCGTCGGTCTCCTCATAAGGAAAGCGGGCGCAGAACTCGTCATAGAGGCCCGAGCCGACCTCAAGACGGGGTGCTTCGCGAAGCTGCCGCTCGGCCGCGACTTTGATCAGCGCGCTTGCGATCTCGCGGATGCGGTTTTTCATCCGCGCCTTGCGCGATTGCCAGGCGCCAGAGCCGAGCCGGTCGAGCTCGGCGCCGGCTTCGTCGGAGCCGTAGCGCGAGAGGAGCTCGATGTTCTCGACCGGCAGGAAGAGCTTGTCGCCGCCGGCGTAATGCAGTTCGAGGCAGTCGTGCGGAGCGCCGGCCGCCTCGATGGCGCGAAGCCCGATAAAGCGGCCGATGCCGTGATCGACATGGACGACGAGATCGCCGGCGGAGAGGCTCGTCACCTCGGCGATGAAATTTTCCGCGCGCTTCGAGGCGCGCCGGGCGCGGACGAGGCGCTCGCCGAGAATGTCCTCCTCGCTGATCAGCGCGATGTCGGCGGTCTCAAAGCCTGCTTCGACGCCGAGCACCGCGAGCGCGGTCTGATGTTTCGGCAAAGCGAGCGCCTGCGGCCAGGACGCCACATTGGTGAGATTGTGCAGCCCGTGTTCGGCGAGCACGTGGGCCATGCGCTCGCGCGAGCCTTCGCTCCATAGCGCGACGATGGTGCGCTTGCCGGCCGCCTGCAGCTTGTTGACGTGAGCCGTCACCGCCTCGAACACATTGGTGTCGGGCGTGGCGCGCTCGGCGGAAAAATTGTGGCCGGCGTGCGCGCCGATGTCGATGGTGTCGGCTACGTCTTCCGGTGTGGCAAACGCCGTGAAGCGCGCCACCGCGGATTTTTCGATCAGGCCGCGCCACTCGGCTTCGGCGAGATAGAGTTTTTCCGGCGGCAAGCGGTTTGTAGGGCGCGCCGCCGCCAGCCTGATCGACCGTCTCCTTGCGCGCCTGATAGTAGTCCGCGATCTGCGCCAGCCGCTCGTGCGCTGCCTCTTCGGCGAGCGGCTCGATGGCAATCGGGCTTGCCTGGACATAATCGAACAGCGTGTCCATGCGCTGGTGAAACAGTGGCAGCCAATGCTCCATGCCGGCGTAGCGGCGGCCTTCGCTAACGGCTTCGTAGAGCACGTCGTCGGGGGCTGCTGCCCCGAACGCCGCCACATAGCCGGTGCGGAACATGCGGATGGTGTCGGAGGTGAGCTGGAACTCCGCCATCGGCACGAGATCGAGCGCGCGCAGATCGGCATAAGTGCGCTGGCTTTCCGGATCGAAGCTGCGGATCGATTCGAGCGTGTCGCCGAAGAAATCGAGCCGCACCGGCGCGTCCATGCCGGGCGCGAACAGATCGACGATGCCGCCGCGTACCGCGTAATCGCCGGGCTCGCGCACCGTCGAGGCGCGATTGAAGCCGTTGAGATCGAGCCAGGCGGTGATGCCCGCCATCGGCAGCACATTGCCGGGCGCGGCCGAGAGCGATTGCTGGCCGAGAAGCTCGCGCGGCGGCACGCGCTGCAAGGCGGCATTGACGGTGGTCAGCAGAATGGCGGGATGTTGCCGGCCTGTCACACGTGAGAGGCGCGCGAGCGTCATCATGCGCTGCGCCACGATGGCGGCGTGCGGCGATACCCGGTCGTAGGGCAGACAATCCCAGGCCGGGAATTCCAAAACCTCGATGTCGGGGGCGAAGAAGCCGAGCGCGCGAGAGAGTGCCGCCATTTTCGAGCCGTCGCGGCACATCACCGCGACGCTGATGGCCGGCGGCTTTTGCCCCGACGCGACGGCGCGGGCGAGATCGGCGAGCACAAGACCCTCGGCGCCGTCCGCAATGCCGGACAGCGTCAGCGGCCGGCCCGGCGCGAGCCGCGCCGCGGGTGAGTGAGCCAGGAGTGCGGAAGACCGGGACGCCGCCACTATTCGGCCTCGGCCTGTTCGTGGAAGGCGATGAGTTGCCGCAGCACGGTTGTCTCATAGTCCGCCGGGACGGCTTCGGAGCCGACCACCCAGGCGTAAAGGTCGGCATTGGGCACTTCGATCAGGCGCTCGAAATCGCCGAGCTCGCCGTCATCGAATTTGTCGATAAAAGCGTCGGCGAAACGGCCGACGATGAGGTCGGTTTCGCGCACGCCGCGCCGCCAGGCGCGGAATAATAGCTTGCGGCGGCGCTCATCCAGGCCGTGGCTCGATCGCTCCGTCATCGTGTTCGCTGCCTTTCGCCAAACACCAAAAGCCCGGACGCGGCCGGGCGACGGGTATATAGAGGGCGGCGCGCCGAATGTCAGCCGCTTGTCCGCCGAAATAACATGCGCCCGCCGGTCCTTAACCCACTGTTCGCTTCGCTGTCCGCGCTGCCCGGCATCGGGCCGAAGCTCGAAAAGCTGTTCGCACGGCTGTTCGGCCGCGACGGCGAACCACCGCGCCTCGTCGATCTTCTGTTTCACCTGCCGGCGGGCTTTGTCGACCGCCGCAATCAGCCGAAATTGTCCGAGGTCTCGCCCGATAGCGTGGTGACCGTGAAGGTCAAGATCGACGGCCATCGGCCGCCGCCGCCGAACCGGCCGCGCGCGCCCTACAATATCGACGCCAGTGACGACACCAACACGCTGACCATCACCTATTTCAACGCGCGCCGGGATTATCTCGAGAAGCTCTTGCCCGAGGGCGAGGTCCGCTACGTCTCCGGCACCGCGACCTTCTACGACGGCCATTTGCAGATGCTGCATCCCGACCGCGTGGTCGATGCGGCGGGTTTTGCCAAATTGCCCCTCATCGATCCGGTCTATCCGCTAACCGAAGGGCTGCATGCGAACCAGGTCGGCAAAGCCGTAGGCATTGCGCTCGAGCGGCTGCCGGCGCTGCCGGAATGGCAGGACCCGGCGTGGCTTGAGAAAAACCACTATCCGGGCTTTGCCGAGGCTCTGCGCAGTATTCATCGTCCCGCCGCGCCGGAGGATATCGCGCCGGAAAGCCCGGCCTGGTCGCGCTTGGCTTACGACGAATTGCTGGCGAGCCAGCTCGCGCTCGCTTTGCTGCGCGCGCACATGCGCACGCGCGCCGGCCGCGGCAGCTCGGCCGAAGGCAGACTGCGCGACCGCATCCTCGCGGCTCTGCCCTATTCGCTGACACCGTCGCAGGACCGCGCCGTCACCGAGATCGTCGCTGATCTCGCGCAGCCCGAGCGCATGCTGCGCTTGCTCCACGGCGATGTCGGTTCCGGCAAAACCGTGGTGGCGCTGATGGCGGCGGCCCATGTCATCGAAGCGGGCCGACAGGCGGCTTTGATGGCGCCGACCGAAATTCTGGCGCGCCAGCATCTTTCGACCATCGCGCCGCTCGCGGCTGCTGCCGGCATCCGCGTCGCCATCCTCACCGGACGCGACCGCGGCCGCGAGCGCGAAGACGTTCTCGAAAAGCTCGCGCTCGGCGAGATCGATCTGATCGTCGGCACGCATGCGCTCTTCCAAGACGAAGTCGCGTTCCGCGATCTCGCTTTGGCCATCGTCGACGAGCAGCATCGCTTCGGCGTGCACCAGCGCCTCGCGCTCACCAAGAAGGGCGAGGCGGTCGATCTCTTGGTGCTGACCGCGACGCCGATCCCGCGCACGCTGGTGCTGACTTTTTTCGGCGACATGGATGTCTCGGAATTGCGCGAAAAGCCCGCCGGGCGGCAAAAGATCGATACCCGCGCCATTCCGCTCGACCGCCTTTCCGAAGTCATCGACGCCGTGGCGCGCGCGCTCGACGAAGGCCGTCGCGTCTATTGGGTGTGCCCGCTGGTCGAGGAATCCGAAAGCGTCGATCTCGCCGCGGCGGAGGATCGCTACAAGCACCTGAAGCAACGCTTCGGCGACCTGGTCGATATCGTGCACGGCAAGATGCGCGCCGCCGACAAAGATCGCGCCATGGAGCGTTTTGGCAACGGCGAGACGCGGCTTCTGGTGGCAACGACCGTCATCGAGGTCGGCGTCGATGTGCCGGAAGCAAGCGTCATGGTGATCGAGCACGCCGAACGGTTTGGGCTGGCGCAGCTCCACCAATTGCGCGGCCGCATCGGCCGCGGCGCCGAACGCTCGACCTGTCTCCTCCTCTACCGCGCGCCGCTTGGCGTCACCGCCAAGGCGCGGCTTGCGATCTTGCGCGAGACCGACGACGGCTTCCGGATCGCCGAGGAGGATTTAAAACTGCGCGGCGAAGGCGATGTGCTGGGGACGCGGCAAAGCGGCATGCCGGGCTTTCACCTCGCCCGCATCGAGGTCCACGGTAAGCTGTTACCGGCGGCGCGCGACGACGCGGCGCTTATCCTGGCGCGCGATCCGAAATTGCGATCGCCGCGCGGCGAGGCGCTGGTCAACCTGCTCTATCTGTTTGCGCGCGATGAAGCGATCGGCCTCGTCCGTGCCGGCTGACTTCAGGAGGCCGCGGATCGGCACCGAACCTGTTATAGCCCTTCTTGCCATCGGTGCAGAACCACACAATCAGCACGATCGCGCCGATCAGCGGTACAAAGGACAGCAGCAGCCACCAGCCGCTGCGGCCGATGTCGTGCAGGCGGCGGACCGCGACCGCAATCCCCGGCAAGAAGGTTGCGATCTCGAACACGCCGCTGAACGGCGAATAGGCCACCCAGCTCGGGATAATTATGTAGTCGAGGATTTCGGCGCCGAGGCCACCGAGGATTGTAAACAGGATCCAGAACCAGAATTCCGAGCGGACGGCGCGTCCGGAGAAGTTTACGTAATTGCGGAATCCCAACTCGATCGCTTCCTGGAAATTCATGGTCCCCCGCACAAAGTGCCGCTGCCAGACGGCAAGACTTAGTCGCGGATGGGAGGGCTTGGGTTCACGAAAAGGCTAAGGTTTGGATTCATTCCACCGCGGTCGGGGCCGGCTGACGCGCGGCTTGGGCAGCGCGGGCGGTTTCGGCGAGCGCCGCGAGCTTGCCCGAGCTATCGCCGCCGGGCTGCACGATGCCGGCCGACATGATCACCGTCATGGCTTGCTCGACCGTGATGTCGAGATCGATCACGTCGCGCCTCGGCACATAGAAGAAGAAGCCGGTGGTCGGGTTCGGCGTGCATGGCATGAAGGCGGAGACGTAATCGGTGTCCGGCAACCGGTCGGAGATCTGGGCGTTCGGCGATTGCGTCAGGAACACCAGCGACCACATGCCCGGCGACGGGAATTCGACGAGGCCGACGCGGCGGAAGCTCGAGTCCGACTTCGAAAACAGGGTCTGAAATATCTGCTTCGCCGTGCGGTAGATCGGCCGCACGATCGGCATGCGGTTGAGCAGGCTCTCGCCGAAGTCGACGAGCTTGCGCCCGATCAGGTTGGCGGTAAGAAAGCCGAGCAGCGTCAGTGCGAAGAAGGCGGCGATCAGGCCGGTGCCGGGGATCTGGATCGGCAGATAGGTTTCGGGGCGATAGACGCTCGGGATGAACGGCCGCACCAGGTTATCCACCCAGGTCACGAACCACCAGATCAGCCACAGCGTCACCGCGACCGGCCCGGCAACGATCAGCCCGGTCAAAAAATAATTGCGGATCCGGCTCATCGGGCCAGGCTGCTTGACCACGCTTCCGGGCGTTCGGCTATCGCTGTCCGTCATGGTTCCGATCTGTCCCGCCGCCGAGGTTATATACGAGCGGGATGAAGAATTGCACGGCCGCTCCGCGCCTCAGTGCCTATTTTACGGCCGCCGGGCTATTCGACGGTGACGGACTTGGCAAGATTGCGCGGCTGATCGACGTCGGTGCCCATGATGACGGCGGTGTGATAGGCCAGAAGCTGCACCGGCACGGCGTAGACGAGCGGCGCCACCGCCGGATGCACCGTCGGCAGGATCAGCGTCATCGCCGACTGCGTCGCGGCGGCGCGCGCGCCTTCTGCATCGGTCATCAGAATGAGCCGGCCGCCTCGGGCCGCGACTTCCTGCATGTTGGAAACGGTCTTTTCGAATACCCGGTCGTGCGGCGCGATCACGATCACCGGCATGTTCTCGTCAATGAGCGCGATCGGGCCGTGCTTGAGCTCGCCTGCTGCATAGCCTTCGGCGTGGATGTAGGAGATTTCCTTGAGCTTTAGCGCGCCTTCGAGCGCCAGCGGAAAGCTCGTACCGCGGCCGAGGTAGAGCACATCGCGCGATTTCGCCAGATCCCGGGCCAGATGCTCGATCTGCGGCTTCGAGCGCCAAGGCCTCGTTGAGGTGCCGCGGCATTTCGATCAGCGCATGGACGAGCGCCTTCTCGTCGGCCTCGGCCAGGACGCCGCGCGCCCGGCCGGCGGCGATCGCGAGCGCGGCGAGCGCCGCAAGCTGACAGGTGAAAGCCTTGGTCGAGGCCACGCCGATTTCCGGTCCGGCGAGCGTCGGCATCACGATGTCGCTTTCGCGCGCGATGCTCGATGTCGGTACGTTGACCACCGACAGCACATGCTGCTGATGGGCGCGCGCATAGCGGAGCGATGCCAGCGTGTCGGCGGTTTCGCCCGATTGCGACACGAAGATCGCGAGATTGCCGGGCTTCAATGGCACATCGCGATAGCGGAACTCGGACGCGATATCGACCTCGACCGGCAAATGCGCGAAGTGCTCGAACCAGTAGCGCGCCACCATGCCCGCATAATACGCGGTGCCGCAGGCGGCGATCGAAATCCGGTCGAGCGCGCGGAAATCGAACGGCAAGGCAAACGGCAGCGCGACGCGCTCGGCCGCCATGTCGATGTAATTGGCGAGCGTATGGCCGACGACTTCGGGCTGCTCGAATATTTCCTTCGCCATGAAGTGGCGATGATTGCCCTTGTCGATCAGCATCACGGAAGCTTGCGACTTCAGCACGGCGCGGTGCACGATCTTGCCGCTCGCGTCGTGGATTTCGGCGCTGCTTCGCGTGACGATCACCCAATCGCCGTCTTCCAGATAGCTCACCATGTCGGTGAACGGCGCCAGCGCAATCGCATCGGAGCCGACATACATCGCGCCTTCGCCGAACCCGATCGCGAGCGGCGAGCCGCGCCGCGCGCCGATCAGAAGATCGTCTTCGCCGGCAAACAGGAAGGCGAGCGCGAATGCGCCGCGCAGCCGCGGCAGTGCCGCCTTGACGGCGTCGACCGGCGTCGCGCCGCGTTTCATCTCCTCGGAAACCAGATGCGCGATCACTTCGGTGTCGGTATCGGTCGAGAATTTCGCGCCCTTACCCTCGAGCTCGCGCCGAAGCTCGCTGAAATTCTCGATGATGCCGTTGTGGACGACCGCGAGTTTCTCGGTGGCGTGCGGATGCGCGTTATTTTCGGTCGGCCTGCCGTGGGTCGCCCAGCGGGTATGGCCGATGCCGATCGTGCCCGCGAGCGGCTCGCGCAACAATCTCTGTTCGAGATTTTTGAGCTTGCCTTCGGCGCGGCGGCGCGTCAGCGCGCCGTGTTCGAGGGTGGCGACGCCCGCGGAATCGTAGCCGCGATATTCGAGGCGCTTGAGCGCATCGATCAGCTGCGGCGCCGCCGGCTCCGTCCCGATGATTCCGATAATGCCGCACATTCCGGTCGAAAATCCCCTCCGCCGCAAGAGCGGCGCGCCGTTAATCGTTAAAGCGGAACCATTTAAATCGCGATAATCAAAATAGTTTTCGTTTCGTGACGAGGCCTGCCGCAGCCCATTTAGCCACGCGAATGGGTCTTTTTCTTGCTGAGCGACTTCAAGCCGCGCAAGCGCGTCGCCCCGCCTTCCTTAACGACTTGGCGGCCACGCGCCAGCGCCAAAGCGTCAGCCGGCACGTTGCCGGTGATAACCGATCCGGAACCCACATAGGCGCCCTCCCCGATTTCGACCGGCGCCACCAGCGCCGAATTCGAGCCGATGAAAGCGTCCTTGCCGATCACGGTGCGGTGCTTGTCTGAGCCGTCGTAATTGCAGGTGATGGTGCCGGCGCCGATATTGGCGTTGGCGCCGACATGAGCGTCGCCGATATAGCTCAAGTGATTGGCCTTGGCGCCGGCTTCGATCACGGCTTCCTTGACCTCGACAAAATTGCCGATGCGTGAGCCGTCGCCGAGCCTGGCGCCGGGCCGCAGCCGCGCAAACGGTCCGACCGAAACATTCTTGCCGACATGGGCGCCGGCGAGATGCGAGAAGGAATGAATGACGGCGCCGTCCTCGACCACCACCTTTTCGCCGAACACCACATAGGGTTCGACCACCACGTCGCGGCCGAATTTGGTGTCGGCCGCGAGATGGACGGTTTCCGGCGCGATCAGCGTGACGCCTTGCTCGAGCGCGCTTTGCCGCAGACGCTGCTGCGCTATCGCCTCGGCTTCGGCGAGTTGGGCTTTGGTGTTGATGCCGCGCACGTCGTCCTCCTCGGTCTCGATCGCAACGCTCGTCAGTTTCATGCCGCGCGCGATCGCCACAGCATCCGTCAGATAGAACTCGCCTTTGCGGTTGTCGTTGCCGATCCGCTCGAGGATCGCAAGCGCCGTACCGCCGGCGAGCGCCATGATGCCGCCGTTGCAGAGCGTGATCTTGCGCTCGTCCGCGCTGGCGTCGGCGTCCTCGCGAATGGCTGCGAGTTCGCCGTCCGCCATGATGAGGCGTCCGTATCCCGCCGGATCGGCCGGCCGGAAGCCGAGCACGGCGAGCGCCGCGCCATCACCGAGCGGCGCGCGCAATCGCAAGAGTGTCTTCGGCCGAATGAGCGGCGTGTCGCCATAGACGACCAGAATATCGTCGTAGCTTCCCTCGAGCGCCGCCCTGGCGGCGAGCACGGCGTGCGCCGTGCCGCGCCGTTCCTGCTGCACGAAAATCTTGGCATCGGGCAGGATCCGGATCGCCTCGGCGGCGACGTCATCTTGTCCTGGCCCGATCACGACCGCGGCCGCGGCGACGCCGGCTTCGGCAACCGCACCGAGCACGTGGGCGAGGAGCGATCGGCCGGCCACGCGGTGAAGCACTTTGGGCTGCGCCGAACGCATGCGGGTGCCCTCGCCGGCCGCGAGCACGATTGCGAGGCAGGTCCGAGCTTTCATCGCAGTCTCCGCCGCGCCCTCATAGCCGAGCGAACCGGTGGCCGAAAGCCGCGAAATCGGCAAGTGCAAAGGCCGTCAATTCAGCGAAACCACCCAGAACGACGCCTCTGGCGGCAGAATCTGCTAGTTTTTTAGCATTGATTCGCTGCGAACATCGCGCCGGGAGCGCACCATGCTGGACCTCGCCCAGGGTGTGAGGGAACAAATCATCAAGGAAACGGCGCCCAAAAGCGTTGCGCCGAGGCGTTTTACCATGTGGACCCTGCGCCGCATGGTCGTCTGGGCCGGCGGCGCGGCCGCGGCCTTGCTGCTGGCCGTCCTGTCGAGCCGCAACGAATTTGCCGCCGAGCGTCTGGCGGGCGTATTCCGGCAAACCTCCGCGCCATCAAGCCGACTGCAGATCGCGGATGCGGCGCCGAGATTCGATGCACAGACGGAAACCCAACGGCTTGCCGATGCGGTCCGCGGGCTCGCCGCGCAAGACGACGCGATAAACTCGCGGCTGGCGGCGGTCGAGCACGATATGGACGACGTGACCGGCTCGGTCGCAAAACAGATCGAAGCGGCTGCCGCGGCACACCGCGCCGAGGACGGACCGACCGTGGCGGCGACGGCAAGCATCAGCGCAACGATGACGCCCTATACGGCGACACCGCCGCCCGGCAATTTCGCGGTACCGGCCACGATCCAGGCGCGGATGAATGGCGGCGTGTCGCCGCCGCCCGAGATCGCCTACGGGATCGATATTGCAAGCGGCGTAAGTTTGGAGGAACTGCGGACGCGCTGGACGGCGATACGCAACGCCCATCCGCAGCTCTTCGCGGGGCTTGAACCGATCGCGACCGTGAAGGAATTCCCGCGCGGCAATCGGCTTGAACTGCGGCTCGTGGTCGGACCGCTTGCCGAAGCCGGTGACGCGGCGCAACTCTGCACGTCGCTCGCCGCAGTCGGCTTGTTCTGCCAGCCGGCCATGTTCGACGGTCAGCGGCTCGCGCTGCGCTAGCTTTAGGTTCACTTGCCCGCTGCGACGCGCGGCGCCTGCATCATCGACCAGACCCGCGGCGCGGTCAGCGGCAGCACCGAGGGCTCGGCGCCGAATGACGCGAGCGCCGCAGCGAGCGCGTTAGCGATGACGCCGGCGACCGGAATGATGCCGCCCTCGCCCGCCCCTTTGGCCCCGAGCGGATTATGCGGCGACGGCCAGTCCTCGGTCGCGATCACCTTGACGCGGGGAAAGCGCGTCGCCACCGGCAGCCCGTAATCCATCAGCGAACCGGCGACGAGCTGGCCTTCGGCGTTATAGGCAAGCTCCTCGATCAACGTGCCGCCGAGCCCTTGGATGATGGCGCCGTGGGTCTGGCCGTGCAGGGTCTGCGGATTGATGACGCGTCCGACGTCCTCGACCGCGACATAGTCGAGCACCTCGATCTCGCCGGTCTCGGCGTCGACGGTAATGTGCGCGGCATGGGTGCCGTAGCTGTAGGTCCGCGACGAACTGGAAAATATCTCGGTCGCGGTGACGACGCCGTTCGGCTGCGCGGCCGCGAGATCGCCGACGCGCATGGTTTCGCTTTTCGAGCGCACGGTGCCGAGACCATCGAGCAGGATATCGTCGGCCGCGCAGCCAAAGCGCTCTGCCGCCAAGTCGCAAATCGTTTTGCGTAAAGCCTGCGCCGCCGCGAGGATGGCCGACCCACCCATGACCACCGAGCGGGACGCATAGGAGCCGTAGCCTTCGGACAGATAGACGGTGGAGCCGTGTAACACCGGTTTGATGTTCTGCATCGGCGTTTGCAGCGTATCGGCCGCAATCTGCGCGAACACCGTTTCGAGCCCTTGCCCCAGCGCCGACGAGCCGACATAGACCGTGACCTCACCGTCACGATCCAATTCCAGCGTCGCTCTTTCCTTTGGGCCCGAGCCGCCGCCCTCGATATAACAACCAAGCCCGACGCCGTGATATTTGCCGGCGACGCAGCGCCCGTTAAGGGTGCAGACTTCCTTCCAGCCGATTTCGTCGAGGCAGCGATCGAGCGCCGCGGCGTAGTCGCCGCTGTCGCATTGCGTTGTGCTGTTATACGGCAGCACCTTCGGCATCACATAAGGCATTTCGGTCGAGGCGATGAGGTTCTTGCGGCGCAGGTCGATCGGATCGATGCCGAGATCCTTTGCCGCCATGTCGAACAGGCGCTCGCGAGCGAAATCGGCCTCGTAGCGGCCGGGGCCGCGATAGCTCGCGGTCGGCGTCTTGTTGGTCATGGCCATGACGACGCGCATATGCACGTTTGGGACACGATACGGACCGGAGATGACCTGCGCGATGTTGCGCGGCGCGGTGACGGCGTTCGGTCGGATATAGGCGCCCATATCGGAATAAGCGATGCCGCGCAGCGCCAGGATGATGCCGTCGCGCCCACAGGCGATTTCAAGCTCGATCTTGGTCTCGCGCGCATGCGCCGACGCGAGCAGATGCTCCTGCCGCGTTTCGATCCATTTTACCGGCCGGCGAAAGCGCCGCGCCGCATACGCAATGAGGAAGTCTTCGGGATAGTATTCGCCTCGCACGCCAAAGCCGCCGCCGACGTCGCTCTCGAACACGTCGATGGCCGATTCCGGAAGCGCGAGATCACGCGCGAGTTGCGCCCGGATGGCGAACGGCACCTTGCACGCGCCGTGGACCTTCAGCCGTCCTTTGGCGTCGTCCCATTCCGCCAGAATCCCGCGCGGCTCCATCGGGTTCGCAGTGTGTCGATGAACGCGAAAGGTCGCGGATCTGCGGTAGGCCGCGCCCGTGAAGGCCGCATCGGCATCGCCGGCGAGCGCCCGAGAGCGTCAGCGCCAGATTGGTCCCGTGCTCTTCGAACAGATGATTGTCGCTGTCGGCTGCGATATGCGCGTCGACCAGCGCCGGCAAGGCGTCGATATCGAATTCGATCGCGGCCGCGGCGTCGGCCGCTGCCGCGAGGGTCTCGGCAATGACGACGGCGAGCGGCTCGCCGGCATAACGGACCTTGTCGACCGCGATGACCGGCTGATCGAACCGCGCCAAGGCGGCGAGCGGCTCCATGCGTAGCGGAATTTTCGGCACCGTGCCGATTTGCGCAGCGGTAATGATACCGACCACGCCGGGCATTGCCACCGCCCGGTCGATGCCGAGCTTGACGATACGGCCATGGGCGTGGGGGCTGCGCAGAATGACGGCGTGGACCATATCGGGCCGAACAAGATCATCGACGTACTGGCCCTGCCCCGTGGTAAAGCGCAGATCCTCGCGCCGTTCGACCGGACTGCCGATCCAGCTATTCGTCTTCGCCATGGCGATTTGCTCGCGCGCTCCCGGTCCGGCAAAAGCCGTTACGCATCAGGAAAGAAGCGGCTGCGGTAGGAGAGATTATCCACGCCCTGCTGCTGGAACCACCGCACCAGTTCGCGATGGGTCGGGAACCAGACGTCGGAGTGGCTTGCGAAATAGCGCAGCAGCTTCTGAAACTGCGCCACGATCAGCGGGCGTCCGCCGAAATGCGAATGGATGGCGATGTTGATCAGACCGCCAGGCTCATGGCCGTGCAGATAGTCGAAGGTGTCGACATAGACGTCGTAATAGTCGCGCGGACTCGCCCGCAGCACACGATTGTCGACGAAGTCGGACCACGGCAGGGCGACGATCGGGCCGGCAGCGGTGTTTTCTTTGCGCGGCAGGCTGATGTCGAGCGCGTCCGCATACCATTTGATGCCGGCCTCCACCAAGAGCGCGAAGGTATGCTCGTCCCAGCCGTAGATCGGCGTCGCCCAGCCTTCCGGCGCCGTGCCGCCGGCCGCCGTGGTGAGAATGTCCATGACCTTGTGGATCGTCGCCTTCTGCTGATCCGGTGCAAGCTCGAGGAACGCCTGATCCTGCACATAGCCGTGGCCCTCGACCAAATGGCCTGACTTGACGAGCTGCTTGAACGCGTCCGGATAGAGCTCTGCCGAGCGGCCGCTGCAAAAGAACGACGCGCGCATCTGGCATTGATCGAGCACGCGGATAAGCCGCCAGATGCCCTCCTTGCCACCATATTCACCCCACTGGATGCCGCCGCGGTCGATCAAGCCGGGCTTGAGCGGCGTGGTGCGGGCGAAATAGCTCGGCGACTTCTTCTCCGACCAGGTCTCGAACAGGACACTGATGATGACGGCGGTCCGTCGTCCGTTGGGCCAAGCGGGGGCAGTTGTCGGCATGACGATTTATCCTTTGTGGGGCTCCCGCTTGGCACGGGCGCGTGTGGTGGAAACTACAGTCCAGTCTGACGGCTGCTATATATCGTTTTTTATTTCGGTCCAGGCGGGATGCAGGTAGAGACTTTTGCGCGCTGAATTCAAGTTTGGCAAAATGACTGGAAGCATAAATGCGAATTTCGATCGGCATAATCGCCGCGTTGGCGAGCCTGGTCTGCGGAAGTCAAACTCGCGCCCAGATTTGGCCCGAGCACCGCGTGACCATGACCGTTCCCTTCGCGGCTGGAAGCGCCATCGACGTGGTTGCCAGGATCATGGCGGCCGGAATGTCGCAACACCTCGGCCAACCGATCATCGTGGAAGACCTCGGCGGTGCAGGCGGAACGCTGGGAGTTGAACACGTCGCCAAGGCTGCACCGGACGGCTATCAAATCGTCCTCGGCGCGCTCGACACGTTTGCTCAGGCGCGGTTCCTCTATTCCCAACTGAGATACGATTCAGTGAAGGATTTCGTCCCGGTGGGCCTTGTTGTCGACCAGCCTTTGCTTTTGACGGTGCGGTCGACGCTTCCGGTACAAAATGTCCAAGAGTTCGTCGACTACGCGCGAAAGAACCACGCGAAGATGCAATTCGGATCCGGAGGCGTCGGCGCCGGGCCCTATCTTGTCTGCGCGCTCGTCAATCAGGCGATGGGGGTTGAGGTGACGCATGTGCCCTATCGGGGATCGGCGCTGGCCTTGGAGGACATGGCCGCCGGCACGCTCGATTACTATTGCCCGCTGGCGCCGGCCGCGATGGCATTGATGGCGAACAATTCCATCAAGGCGCTGGCCGTGCTGACCGAAGATCGTTCGGCGCTCCTGCCAAACCTGCCGACGGCGAAGGAGCAAGGCCTCCCCGTTACCGGCGGTTATGCCTGGTTTGCGATTTTTGCGCCGAAGGGTACGCCGAATGCGGTCGTCCAGAAACTCAATGCCGCGACGGTGGCGACATTGGATGACCCCGTTATTCAAGATCGGCTGAAGACCGCTGCGGCGGTTGCGGTCAGCCCGGGCCGCCGTTCCAGCGAATATCTGGCAACCTATCTCAACGACGAAATCGACAAGTGGGGTCCCCTTATCAAGGCAAGCAACATCCAGCCGCAGTGAACCGCGCAGAGTTTGCGCTTCGAGCGCACCCGGCATAACACGGTGCCATGCGCCGCCCGCTGTTCCTGCCGACCGCGCGCCAGACCAACTGGCTTCTGATCACAGCCTTCCTTTCGGTCGGCGAGGGTTTTTACATCCGCTATATGGCGTTTGAGAATTTGAACGTGGAACTGGCTTGTCAGGCCGGGCTGCAGACTTGGCTGTGCAGCGCCTTCCGTTTGACGCTGGTGCTGTTCAACCACGAAGTTTTCGGTGCCGTCGCGCTTGCGGTTGCGTTACTCAATCTGCTGCGGCCGACGATCCTCTTGGTCGCGATGACGCTTGCCGCGGCGGGGTTCGGCATTGTGCTCCACAATACCGATCTTTCGGCGCTCGCCGCCGGTATCCTTATCCTGAGCCTAGCTCGTCCCGCGCCCGCCCCAGAATAAGCGCGAGCGCGAGGAACCCGCCGCACAGCCAGATCGCCTGCCAATTGGCAAACGACTCGTTGAGCGCGATGTATCCGGCCGATAGCGCAAGCACGGCCGCCGCTATCCTCTCCGCCGCGGCGCGCGGGCCGGCCGGCCGTGCGGTGGACAGCATCAGCAGCCAGAAACGCGGCGACGGCGCCACTCTGCGGCGCGAATGGAATGTCGCGATAGCGTGGATCGAAGACAAGCCCGAGCGCGGTCTCGATCGACAGCAACACGAGGGCGATGAAAATCGCGCCGAGCGCGACTCTCAATCCGTCGCGCGGGCTGTCCCGACCGGGACAGGAAGGCGGCAAAAGTCGGACGCGTATCGGCCGGCCGCGCAGGCTGCCGCGCAGAAGACCGGCGCGGCGATCGCGATGACCGCAAAGGCGAGCGAACGCAGCCAAGTGCCGGCGGTGTAGCTGTCGACCGGCAACGCTTCGAGCGTCCAGCCGAACAAAATGCCGGGCAGGAACCCGAGTACCGCTATCCGCGGCCACAACAACGGCGGTCCGGCCGTGCCGCGGGCCCGGTACCAGGCGGCGGCGAAAGCGAGGCCGGCCAGAACAATGCCGGCCAAAGCCTGCAGCCACCAATGCGGATGATCCGATACCAAGCCGTCGAAGCTGAATTTCGGCTTGCCGGTATCGCGATCGAAGATACCCCAATAGCGGCCGCTCGGCCCTTCGAGCCAGCGCTTCCACGGCTGGTCGAAGGCCTCGATGACGTTGACACGGAAATTCTCGCGCTGCGCCAGCGTCAGTGTCTCGCCGATGACGCGGGCCTGGTTGGACGGCGATGGCCGGGCCCCTTCGCGCATGCGGCCGGCGCTCGGCCAGCCGACTTCGCCGATCATGATCTCCTTGTCGGGCATGGCGGCGGCGACCTGCCGGCGAATAGAATCGACATGGGCGGCGGCCACTGCTGCCGGCAACGGAAAGTCCTCCCAATAGGGCAGGATATGGATGGTGACGAAGTCGACCGCGTAGCGCAGGTCGGCGTAGCGCAGCCAGAACTCCCAGACATCCGCATAGGTGACCGGAACCGAAACCTGGCTTTTCACCTCCCGAATTCTGGCGGCGAGATCGGTCGAAGACAGTTCGCCGCGCAACAGCGTCTCGTTGCCGACCACCATGGAGCGCACGACGTCCGGGAACTTCTTGGCCAGCGCGATGCCGGTCGCGATTTGCTGGCTGTTCTTGACCGGATCGTTGGAGAGCCAGATGCCGAGCATCATCTTCAAGCCGTGGCGCTGGGCAATGGCCGGAATCTGGTCGAGGCCGTGGTCGACCGAATAGGTCCGGATGCAATCGGTATAACGCGACAGGATAGTGAGATCTTCGTCGATCTGCGCCGCCGTTACGGTCGTGCTTTCCACCAGCGGATCCTGCCGGCCGCGGAACGGCGCGTAGGACACGCAATAGAGCTTGCCGCCGTTGGCGAGCGGCGACGGCGGCAGTTGCACCGGCGTGCCGAGCCACCACCAGGCGACGCCGATCGCCAGCGCCGTGAGCGCGAAATGCGCCAGCGCCGAGAGTTTTGAATTGCGGCCCGCAGGGTTCGACACGGTTCCGCATTAACCTCAGCCGAAGGCTCTGCCAAGCTTTGCGGTTCCGGACCAGCGCGCGTCATGCTGTGCGCTGGACAAACGTCCGGACTTGGGCTGTTGTCGTTGTGGCAGGGTACGAGGCCGGTTGCCGCAATACCGGCATAATCCGGTGGCCAACACCTGCGGCGGCAAGCGCGGTCCAGTCAAAGTTCCGCGCCGGCAGCGAATGACCGTTCGGGAAAATAAATCGTTCGGGAAACGTCCCTCTGTCCGGCTTCCACTCAAAGCCCAGCAAATCAAGCGAACCATGTTCCAGCGAGTGTTGAGCGTTGTCAGCCGATTGCTGATGGGTCTCGTCGCGGCAGCGATCATCCTTGTGCCTGCTGGTCCGGTCTTGGCGCAGCAGGTCTTGGCGCAACAGAACGCCGACAAGCCGGCGGCCGACCAGCCGCAACCCACCGCAGCCAGCCGGGATGCCGCCAAGGTCGAAGAATACGCCGAAGCCCAGCGCGAATTGACCGGCCCTGCGGGCAATCCGGAATGTGTCCGGCTCGGCCGTCAGGTCGTCGCGCTGTTGTGGAACAACGATATCGATACCGCCTTCCGCCATCTCGATCTTTACGATCGCTTCGGCTGTCCGGCGGCTCACATCCAGGCCGCGTTCCGCTGCATTTTGCTGCATCCGCCTGCGAGCGATCCGAAGCCCACCGATCCCAACCTTCTGGAGGGTCGAGCGCACGCCTGCTGGATCAATCCGTCGTCGCCTGACCGCCGGCAGTGGCGCCGGCCGCCGCGGTCCCGAGTGCGACCACGACCCACTAAGATACCGCGTCTAACAAAAATTAGCGTCGCGGTGCCCGCGCTCGCGTCTTGTTGTCTTGAAATTGCCATTGCGGTTCGTTAGCTTAGCTATTGCCGCTCGCAAGGTTGCCTCATCCTTACGACCATCGTCGAACCTGGGGGCAGGTTCGGGCCTGTGTGGTTCCGCCCCGTTTGGTTAGTAAGTCCATGCGCACCGTCGCTGCCGTGCTCGCGCTCGTAGCGTGCGTGCAGGCCGGCATGTGGGCTTTGTCGAGGCCGGAAGCCACAGCTCCGGATTTCACCGGTCAGCTGGCCAGCGTTTCCTACTCGCCCTTTGCCGACTCCTCCCATCCCGATACCGGCGTCCGGCCAACCCCCGAACAAATCCGCGCCGACCTGAAGGCGATCGCGCCCTATGCGCGCGCGATCCGCACGTATTCGGCAACCGGCGGCGCCGAGCTGGTCCCGCCGATCGCGGCCGAGTTCGGCCTCAAAGTCACGGTCGGCGCCTGGATCGGCAAGGACAGCGTCCGCAACGAGCGCGAAATCAATTCCGCACTCGACCTGGCGCGCCGCTACAGCAACGTCAACGCCATTGTGGTCGGCAACGAAGCGGTGGGTGTCCGCGCTGAGATCAGCGCCGACGACCTCATCAAGCTCATCCAAAGGGTGAAGCGATCGAGCCCGGTCCCTGTCACGACAGGCGAAATCTGGACCACCTGGATCGATCATCCGGAACTGGTTTCGGCCGTCGATTTCATTGCCGCCCATATCCTGCCCTATTGGGAAGGCTCCGACGCGACGCGCGCGGTCGATCAAACCATCGAGTTCTACGACCGGCTGCGGCAGCGGTTTCCGGGCAAGCGCATCGTCATCGCCGAATTCGGCTGGCCGAGCGCCGGCTATAATTTCCACGACGCCAATCCGGGCCGCATCGAGCAGGCCATGGTCATTCGCGATTTCGCGAATTGGGCCCAGGCCTACGGCATCGACTACAACATCGTCGAAGGCATCGACCAGCCCTGGAAGACGGCAGAAGGCGGCGTCGGCCCCTATTGGGGGCTGTTCGACGCCTCCCGTCAGGCCAAATTCTCCTGGACCGGACCGATCAGCGATCCCGATTATCTCAAGAGCGCCGGCCTCGCGGTGGCGCTCGGCTTCCTGTTGTCGCTGCCGATCCTGGCGCATTGCCGGCGTGACTTTCAGCCAAGCCTTGATGCTGTCGTCATCGGCCAATGTGGTCGGCGCCTGGTTCGCCTCCATCGTCGCATTCTGGAAAGGCCATTATTTCGTGCCCGGCGCGGCCTTCGCGCTCGGCCTCGGCGTTACGCTCCTGGTGCCGCTGGTCGCCATCGCGCTGTCGCGGCTCGATGAGATCGCGGCCATCGCTTTTGGCCGCGGGCCGCGCCGGCTGGCGAGCGCGCCGCCGCTCGTGCCGGAAGGTTTTGCGCCGAAGGTCTCGATCCATATTCCGGCCTGCTGCGAGCCGCCGGAGATGCTGAAGGAGACGCTCGATGCCGTGGCGCGCCTCGACTACCCCAATCTCGAATGCGTGGTCGTTATCAACAACACGCCCGATCCGGCGCTGTGGCGTCCGGTGGAGGAGCATTGCCGCGCGCTCGGCGAGCGCTTCAAGTTCGTCCAAGTCGACAAGCTCACAGGCTACAAGGCCGGCGCCTTGCGGCTGGCGCTTTGACGCACACCGCGCCCGACGCGGAAATCATCGGCAGCATCGACGCCGACTACGTCGTGGCGCCCGACTGGCTGAAAGACCTGGTGCCGCTGTTCGCCGATCCGCAGGTCGGCTTCGTCCAGTCGCCGCAGGATCACCGCGACGGCGACCGCTCGCTGATGCATTACGCCATGAACGCCGAATATGCCGGCTTCTTCGACATCGGCATGGTGCAGCGGAACGAGGTCAACGCCATCGTCATGCACGGCACCATGTGCCTGATCCGGCGCGCGGCGATCGAGGACGCCGGCGGCTGGTCGAGCGACACCATCGTCGAGGATACCGATCTCGGCCTTGCCATGCTCGAAAACGGCTGGATCGCCCATTACAGCAACCGGCGCTACGGCCACGGCCTGCTGCCCGACACTTTCGAAGCCTACAAGAAACAGCGCCACCGCTGGGCCTTCGGCGGCTTGCAGCTGGTGCGCAAGCATTGGCGCCACATGCTGCCGGGCGCTGCCGGCTTGGCGCCCGAGCAGAAGCGCGAATACGGCATCGGCTGGCTGAACTGGCTCGGCTCCGACTCCATCGGCGTCGTCGTCGCGCTGCTGAATATCCTCTGGGTTCCGGTGGTGGCTTTCGCCAATATTGCGGTGCCCGACCGCATCCTGACCATTCCGATCATCGCGGCTTTCGTGGTCTCGGTGGCGCATTTCGTGGCGCTGTACCGACTGCGGGTGCGGGCCTCGGCCGGCGAAATGCTGGGCGCGGTGTTCGCCGCCATGGCGGTGCAATGGACGGTGGCGCGCGCCGTCGCCATCGGCCTGGTCAAGGAGCGCGTGCCGTTCCTGCGCACCGCCAAAGGCGGCTTGTCGCGCAAGGGCCCCGACTTCCCGGCCTTCTGGGAGGCCGTGATCGCGGCGCTGCTGCTGGTCGGCGCCGCGACGCTTGTGGCCACCAATTACAAGCAGGTCCACGAGATCAATATCTTCGCCTGGGTGCTGGTGGTGCAGAGCCTGCCGTTCCTGGCCGCGGTCGGGCTCGCCGTGATCGAGGGCACGCCGCTCAACAGCTTCGCGTTCTGGCGCGGCATCGAAGCCGAGCGCTTGGCGCCAAGCTCGCCGACCAGCGGCCGCGGTCCTCCTGCCGCAGTCGCAGACCGTCGTCACCCAGGCGGTCATCCACCCAGATGGCCGAACCGCCGAAGCTGCCTGCCGATACCACCGAAGCCGGCGCAGTAATGCGCTCACCCGGCGAGCGCGGTCTCGGCGAGCCGCACCCAATAGGACGTCCCGAGCGGGATGACCTCGTCATTGAAGTCGTAAGCCGGGTGATGCAGGCCCGCGCTGTCGCCATTGCCGACGAAGATGAAGGCGCCCGGCCGCTCCTTGAGCATGTAGGAGAAGTCCTCGGCGCCCATCACCGGTGCCATCGTCGAGCATCGACCTTGTCGTTGCCGGCGATTTCGCGCGCGACCGTCGGCGGCAAACGCGGTCTGCCGCTCGTGGTTCACCAGCACCGGATAGCCGCGCCGGTAGGTGATCTTGGCCTTGGCGCCGTAAAGCTTCGCCGTGCCTTCGACCACCTCGCTGACGCGCTTCTGCAACAAATCGCGGACCTCGGCGGTCAGGCTGCGCGCCGTGCCGCGCAAGGCGCGCGTGCTGCGGGATGACGTTGTCGGCTGTGCCGGCCTGGAACATGCAGATCGACACCACGGCGGAATTCGAGCGGATCGACGTTGCGCGCCACGATCGATTGCAGCTGATTGACGATCTGGGCGCCGACCAGAACCGTGTCGACCGTCAGATGCGGCCGCGCGGCGTGGCCGCCCCGGCCTTCGATCTCGATGTCGATGTAGTCGGCCGCCGCCATGATCGGACCCGGACGGATCGCGAATTCGCCGAGCGGCACGCCGGGATAATTGTGCATGCCGTAGACTTCCTCGATGCCGAAGCGGGTCATCAGGCCGTCTTTGACCATCGCCAGCCCGCCGCCGCCGCCCTCCTCGGCCGGCTGGAAAATCACGCACCGCGGTGCCGGCGAAATTGCGGGTCTCGGCGAGGTATTTGGCGGCGCCGAGCAGCATCGCGGTGTGGCCGTCATGGCCGCAGGCGTGCATCTTGCCCGGCACGGTCGATTTGTACGGCAGCCCGGTTTCCTCCTCGAGCGGCAGCGCGTCCATGTCGGCGCGCAGCCCGATCACCTTGTTGCCGGGCTTGCGGCCGCGAATGACGCCGACCACGCCGGTGCGGCCGATGCCGGGCACCACCTCGTCGCAGCCGAAGCTCTTGAGCTTTTCGGCGACCGAGCGCCGCGGTGCGGTGGACGTCGTATTGGAGCTCGGGGTGGGCGTGCAGATCCCGCCGCCAGGCGGTGATTTCGCCATGCAGGTCGGCGATCGCGGTTGACGATGGGCATCGAAATGTCCTCAAAAATCAGCGGCTCACCCGGCGGCGCACTCTAGTCTAGCAAAGCCCGGCGCGCTGCTATAGACACCCCCATCGATCCGGCCGGCGCGCCGTCGTCCGATTAATGTGCGCAGGGCTGGAATTCGCGAGCGGGTTTGCGCTATCGAACCCGCGGCGAGCGCGTAGCTCAGTCGGTAGAGCACGTGACTTTTAATCACGGGGTCCTGGGTTCGAGTCCCAGCGCGCTCACCAAATATAATCTGTCCGACCCGGAGACATGGGTGACAGAACGTACCTAAGACATGGGTGACAATCTCGTGCCGAACGGATTGTCGATGGTCTGCAATGTCCTCTGCTCCAGGTCGATATAACCGAGATCGTAGTGCATGAAGCTGACGAGCCAAATGGCGTCGTCGACTTCCTTGATGCCGAGCTTCTGCCCGGCGAGCACGGTTGAGATATTGATCTTCTTGCGGTGCATGCAGATGCGGCCGCAGGCGGTGACGAGGATGTCGCGATCGTGCCAGGGATATTGGAGTTCGGGCAGCCCTTCGTAGGAGCGTGGTGAGGCGGAGTAGAGCTCGGCCGGGCATCGCATGGCGAGCGCCTCGTGGGGGCGTTCGGTGTTGAACTCGCGCAGGAAGGCATCGAATTCGGCCTGCTGCTGCAGAGAGTTGAGGCCGGGCGGGCGGGTGGCCTCCTTCTTCAAGGTCAGATGCATGCGCTCGTGGCGGCCGTTCTGCTGCGGATGGCCGGGCTTGATGCGCTCGATTGCGATGCCGAGCCGCAGCCACCAGACCGACAGGCGGGAGAGATTGTAGAGGCCGTTTGGACTGGCGAACGGCAAGCCGTTGTCGCTTCGGATGGCGCCCGGCAAGCCGCGGTCGCGGAATAGCTGCTGGAACGCCTCGATGACGGGGGCCTCCCGGGTCAATTCGAGGGCCTCGCACAAGAGCAGGTAGCGCGAGGCCTGGTCGGACACGGTCAGGGGGTAACAATAGCGGCCATTGCCGAGCTTGAACTCGCCCTTGAAGTCGGCGCACCAAAGCGCGTTGGGCGCGGCGGCCACTGACAGCGGCGTGCCGGTGGCGCGGTTGCGGCGCCCGCGGGCGCGCTTGACCAGGCCGTGGCGGTCGAGCACCGCATGCACGGTGCTCTTGGCCGGTAGCCGCACCTCGCCGGCAAGCTTGCGGACCAGCAGTTCCCGGATTTTGCGGGCGCCCCAATGCGGTTTGTCGCGCTTGAGATCGACGATCAGCCGCTCGACCTGGTCCGGCAACTGGTTGGCATAGCGCACTGGCCGGCGCGAGCGATCGGCGAGCGCATCGAGCCCCTGGTCCCTGTAGCGGTCGAAGATCTTGTAGCCGGTCTTGCGCGAAATGCCGAACTCGCGGCACACCTCGCTCATGCCTTCGCCCTCGAGAAGACGGGCGACAAAGCGTAAACGCTCCTGCGTCACCGAACACTCCTTCCACGGCATCAACACCTCCCGCCAAAAGGCGAAAAGTGTTACCGATGTGTCCGGTACGATCTGTCGCCTATCTCTCAGGTCGGGCAATCAAGACTTAAGGACGAAACCGAAATGTCGTGGGGAGCAAAGGCGGATCAGGGTAGCCCTGAGAGTGACGTACTGAATGACTATCGAAGTGCCATGGAGCAGGTTGCCGCCGATTCCCCCAGCTGGAAGGTCAGCACGTACTGGAAGGCGGCGATCTCGAGCAGGTACGTCACCTGTACAGACTTCTGGCCATGATCGGGGTCAGCGAATGGCAGTTTCGTCAGGCGCTTGCTCTGCTGGAGGCATGTCGGGCTCCTCATGCATCGCCGACCGCTCCTTCTCCTTAACCGAAACTACCGATCATTGAATCCCAAGGTTTCACTCGCCGTTCCTGGGAGTTGATGGCCGCCCGCGAAGGAGCGCTGACGATCTACCACTTTGGCCAAGGTCTCGCCGCAATCGCGTCAGCGGTCCGCAAATGTTCTTCTATTGCCGACCGAGTGAATTACGCGGCGGTGAGGGAGGCACGGAAATCGTTCAAAGCTGCATTCCCAAGCCATGATGCCATTAGGCATGTCGTTGGACACGCGGTCGACTTCACTTCAACACTTGAGGAGCGAAACCGACATTCAGTTACGCCTCCGTGGCGGCACGACTTTGGTGGCCATACGCATCAGTATGTCGGTCCAAGGCAGATATTTTCTCATGGCGATTTGACGGACCGAGCTTATTTGGTGACCCACGAGGGCGACGTCCATTTCTACGAACTCAAGGCCGAAACCCTTGAGAGGCTGTCGGCGATCCGGGAAAGGATTTATTCGGCGTTCAAGGCCGTCACTGACCTCGATTTCTACACTTGCGGATATTGCGGGTCTCGCAATCTGGACGAAGTCTATGGCCGACGGGTCTATCGCTGCGGCGACTGTAACGAGATTGTCGTTGACGAGTTGATGCTCAGGACGAAATATCGCCGCCTGCGCGACGCCGCGGCCACGGCTTCCGCTCCGGCAGCAGCGACCGGTTAAGGCTTCGGCCAAATGACAGTCGCCTACTCGCTCGGCATTCGCATTTAAGAATGAAATCTGCACAACACGGTTGCGGACTGATGCAATTACGTCAGCTAATGCCATCAAGCGCCGGCGGGGAGCGGCCAATACAGACTGCATGACCGGGGCCCGGGCGTCGATCCGTTCGTGCCCAGCGTGAACGACCCGCGCGCGACGGCGGACGGCAATCATCGCCGAGCGAGAGAGCGCGCGCAGATCAGTTGCAGGGTCTCAGCCGACCATCGGCTGCCCGGAGCGTGACGATTGCAGAGAGTTACAGCCTGGTCGACCCGGAACTCAGTATTTCGCCATTCCTGGGCTGCCGAAGGTGTAGTTCAGCCGTACCGTGCCCATGTCGACGTCCTGATTGATGCTTTCGGTGCGGTCGAAACCGCCCATGAAATTGATCAAGTTGTTGTTGCTGCTACCCATGAAAAGATGATCGTATTCGGCGGCAACCGACCAGCCCGGCGCAAAGCCGAATTCGATGCCAGTTCCGATCGCGCCACCCCAACGGGTTTGGGTGGCCTGGTCAAATGCAAAACCGGCCGGGAAGCCGCCGGCACCGAATTGCGATACGCCGTTGTACTTGTCATCGGTCATGGCAGCGCCGCCCTTCACGTACCACAGCACGTTATTCCAGGCGTAACCGACCTGGCCGGTGAAGAGCCCGACGGCATTGATCTTGGTCTGGTCCAAGAACGGCAGACCGGCGAAGGTCCCGATCGCGCTCGTTCCTGATCCTTTGAGATTTGCCCAGTCGCCTTGGGCTTCGAGGCCGAACACCCAGTTGGTCATCTGCCACCGGTATCCGATCTGACCGCCGACAAGAGCGCCCGACGCATCGTGGCAAGTTTCCCGTAACGGACTCGGCGGGGTACCGGCGAAAGAACGGGTCAGATTCCAGCAATTGCGGCTCGATCCACCACCCCCGTTCAGGCCGATGTAAAGACCGGCCCAGTTGTACACCGGCGCAACCAGGGGAGGTGCTTTGGTGTAATCGATCTTCGCGGGAAGATCGGCGGCACTGGCTGCGCTGGAGAGAGCAGCGATGGAAAATAGTCCAGCCGCAATGGCCGCAATTCGACACATCCCGCCCCCCCACATCGTCAAATAAGCACCACCACTTCACATTCTGCCCTGCAATCGTCGCGTGCGACAGCGTAGGTCAACCCCCGGTCGATATTTGCCGGGATGTGTTGCGGAAATGCCTCAACGGCAGGCGCTACGCCACAGCGCGGCGATGGCCGCCGGCGAGATTGGCCTTCCGGGCCTCAACCGGCGTTTTGTGCATCGCAGCGGTAAGGTCGCTATCGGAGCGCTCGCGGCCGACGCTGCGGCCGAAGCGACGAGCGGCTGTCACCCTAAATCTCAAGGTGTTACATTGAAGTCAGCAGCGAAAGCTTCGGCATGGCAGAGCGTAAGGAGCCCAACGGCAGCCAGCGTGGCCCCCTGGTGGCGCTGGGCGTGGTCGTTGTCCTCTTCGTCCTCGGCTGGATCCTGGCGCACGAGCTCTACAGCGACGGCAAGATGGAGGATTGTCTGATGTCTGGCCGGACCAATTGCGCGCCGATCGACACCCAGTCGCGGTAGCGTCTCGCCGCCCGGTTCCTGTGCATAGGCCCGAGCCGCCACGAGAGTTTCACCTGACCGTCGCGCTTGCGCCACAGAGCGCGCGCAAGACTTCGTCCGAGGGTGCGGGGTGAGGAGCGTCGAGTAGCGCCGAGGAGGCGAGCGACGATGAACGTCCCATCCGCCTGCCAAGCTTCGCCAAGGTCTGGTGTCGCTGGACCTGTCGCGGTCCACTGCCTACGCCGGCCGAATTGCCCGTGCTGCGGCCGTCTTCTCCTCATCGCCGAAGAAGCCCGCTTCGACGCGCAGGGCTGTGTCGGATTTGGCCGGATCGATCACGATTGGGCGTGTGACGGTTGCGGCCACAAATTCGCGACCTCGGTGCGGTTGGGGCGGCCTTATACCTAAATATGATGCGAGTTTTGTAAGACTATTGTTCAGTTTGCTAAATCGCCCCGGACGTGTTGGTGTAAAGGAGCGTCGCCTGCGTCCATCGGCGCCGGGTTAGGCCATCCTAAAACGCAATAATCACAGCCGGTCCGGTGTTGTTGTTACGCAGCCGCATCAAGGAGGAACACATGCGTCAAATCATTCGATCGTCGATCATTGTTGACTTATTGCGTCGGCGGCGCCGCCAGCGCCGTCGTATTGACCTCGGCATCGCCAAGCTTTGCGGCGACCACGACCTTCAAGGCCGATCTCAAAGGGGCCACCGAAGTGCCGCCGAACCAGACGACCGGCTCGGGCTCGGTAACCGCGACGTGGGACCCTGCGACCAAGAATTTGACCTGGACCGGGACCTATACGGGTCTGACCGGGCCGGCGACCGCCGCGCATTTCCACGGCCCGGCCGAAGCCGGCAAGAACGCCGGCGTCGCGATCTGGATTTCGGAAAAGGGCAAACCGTTCGATAGCCCGTTCAAAGGCTCGGCGACACTGACCGACGCCCAGGCGGCCGACCTCGCAGCCGGACTCTGGTACGCCAATATTCATACAGCGGCGAATCCGGGCGGCGAATTGCGCGGCCAGCTCATGAAATCGTAATCGCACGGGCAAATCTAAATCGCACTGGCATGTAGCGTCCGTACCGAGTGCGATCAGACTGACCCGCCGGCTCCTTCACTGGACCGGCGGGTTTGTTTTTTCGTCAGTTCAACGCCCGCAATGCCGCGCGCATCGCCGGTAAGCTCGAGAATGTGCATGCCGGTATTGGCGCGATCGACGATGTAGATATAGCCGCGATCGTCGGTCTCGACATTGTTGGTCTGGATCGCGATCTTGCAGCGGTCCTCGCCATTGACCTTGATGCAGCGCTTGTCGGTATCCGCGGTGATCGAGGGAATGAAATAGCCGATCTCCTTCGGGTGATACGGATCGCGAATATCGACGGCGCGCACGCCGGCATTGAAGTAAGCTGAAGAACGCGATCTTCTTGTAGAACACCGGCGCCATGCTCTCGTTCGTCGAATGGGTGCCGAAGCGGCCGCCGCGCTCGCAGAAATTGCCGCTCGCTTCCGGCACCTGAAAGTTCGAAATCACCATCGGATGGCTTTCGATGGTGACGTCGACGAACCAGGCCATCTGCTGCGGCTCCTGGCATTCGTTGCGGATCTGCTCGTCGACGATCATGACGATGTCGCGCGCTCGCGCCTTGGGCGTCCTTGGCGAATTCGGGGATCGGCATTTTGGGCATCGGGAATGCCGTGTGGCTGCCGTTGAACGGCGTCATTTCGAGCCGGCCGACTTCCGGATAGCGCAGGTTCTCGGGCGTCGGCTCCTTCGGACCGTTGAGGAGCTTGTCGCGGTCGACGATCTGCATGATGCCGCCTTTGTTGGTGCCATAGCCGAAATAGATCGCGGTTCGCCTGCGGCCCGAGCGAGATCATGCCGTGCAGTTCGGTCGGCACCGGCCCGGTCGCGCCCGGTTCCTGGCCGGGCAGGCCGAAATCGCGGATTTTCACCGGATGCGCCGGATCGCTCATGTCCCACACTTCGGTCATGCGCCGCACCCGCCAGTCCGGCACGCCGGAGACGAGATAAGCGATGCCGGTGTCGCATTCCCAAAAGCTCTTATGGGTGTCGTTGAGCGGCCCCGGCCGCTGCCAGACCAGCGCGGGCTTCGCCGGATCGGTCACGTCGAAGATCTGGTGGCTTTTGCCGCCGAACACGCGCAGCAATAGACCTTGTTGGGATCGCCCTTGGGCAAGCTCTTGCCGTCGCAGACGCGCGTCATCTGCGCGCCGCCCTCTTCGTAATTGCCCTCGGTGCCGGGGATGTGGGCGAGATATTTCGGATGCGCCGGATCGGTGACGTCGACGATCGAGGTGCCGTTGAACTCGTTCTGCCCGGTCAATGGATTGAGCGGCTTCGGCACCTCAGGCGTGCCGCCGTGGTGGCCGATATAGGCGATATAGCGGTCGCCCTGATGGTGGATGGTGGGCTGGTAGGCGGAGCGGTGCTGCAGATCGTTGTAGCCGACGAGCCGCATATTGCTCGCTTCCGGCGGATCGCCGATTTTTGGCGCGCCCGGCACCGTGACGATATTCGATGACGCGGTCTGCGCCATCGAGGGCTGCATAAAGCCCGCGAGCAACGCGGCGAACACAGCGCCCGTAACGAGCGTGATCCTGATCATTTCCTGCCCTTTCCCTGCAACGTTTCTTAGCCGCGAGGTTACGATAGGTTTACATCGCCCTTCGCCGCCCATTGTTCCTTGGTCTTTGCGACATATTCCCCGTAACGGCCCTTGGCGATCGCTGAGCGCGCTCCTGCCATGAGGTCCTGGTAGTAGAAGAGATTGACAATGGAAAGAAGCGTACCGCCGAGCGTCTCCCCAGCTTTGAAAAGATGATGCAGGTAGGCGCGCGAGAACTCGCGCGCGGCGGGGCAGCGGCTCTCCGGATCGAGCGGGCGCGCATCCTCGGCGTGATGCGCATTCTTGATATTGATCGGTCCGAAACGCGTGAAGGCAAGCCCATGCCGGCCGTTCCGCGTCGGCAATACGCAATCGAACATGTCGATGCCGCGGGCGACCGCTTCGAGCAGGTCGTCGGGCATGCCGACCCCCATCAGATAGCGCGGCCGGTCGGGCGGCAGCACCGGTGTCGTCTCGGCGACGATGTTCAGCATCACATCTTGCGGCTCGCCGACGGCGAGACCGCCGACCGCATAGCCATGAAAGCCGATGCCGGTGAGCGCTTCGGCGCTCGCCACGCGCAGAGCGACATCGTCGCCACCCTGGACAATGCCGAACAGCCCCTGCCCTGGCGCCGCGCGCTCGAAAGCGCGTTTGCAACGCTCCGCCCAACGCCGCGACAGTTGCATCGCGCGCTCGATCTCCGCCCGTTCGGCGGGCAGCCGCACGCATTCGTCGAGCTGCATCACGATATCGGAGCCGAGCAGGATCTGCACCTCGATGGCGCGTTCCGGCGTAAGCTCGACCATGGCGCCGTCGAGATGGGAGCGGAACGTGACGCCCGCCTCCGTGACTTTGCGCAAGGCCGAAAGCGACATCACCTGAAAGCCGCCGGAATCGGTGATGATCGGATAGGGCCAGCGCATGAATTCATGCAAGCCGCCGAGCGCCGCGATGCGTTCGGCGCCGGGACGCAGCATCAAGTGATAGGTGTTGCCGAGCATGATATCGGCGCCGGAAGCCCGCACGTCGTCGTGATGCACGCCCTTAATCGCGGCTTGGGTGCCGACCGGCATGAAGGCCGGCGTGCGGACGACGCCATGCGCGGTGGCGATTTCGCCGCTGCGTGCTGTGCCGTCGGTTGCGGTCAAACGAAAATTAAAGGGCATCGGACATCGGTGTCAGGGTTCCGGAACGGGCCGTCAGGGTGGCAGCTATGGCGATTTACACGGATGCCCGCCAGCCGGTAATCTAGCCCTGCCGAATGCTTCGCCGCAGCCGAGGAGGAGAACCATGCCTTACACGCTTAAGCAATTCGCCGCCGATTGCCGCGCCGCACTGCTCAAGAGCTCCGGCCCCGCCGGCCGCGAACTGGTTCGGCAATTTACCGAAAAGGCCTGCGCGGACCCGGATTTTGTCGCGCGCCACCTCGGCCCGGATGTCACGGACGAACGGACCATCCTTTATGAGGATCCCGATCTGCACTTTTGCATTCTCGGCCACGTCTACAAAGGCGCGAAGAACAGCTCGCCGCACGATCACGGGCCGAGCTGGGCCATTTACGGCCAGGCCGTGGGCGAGACCGAAATGACGGATTGGCAGCTTGTCGCCAAGCCGGCCAACGGCCAGCCGGGCAAAGTCGCCAAGATCCGGACCTACACTTTGACGCCCGGCATGGCGTACCATTACGGCGAGGGCGATCTGCATTCGCCGCGCCGCGAGACCGACACCCGCCTCATCCGCATCGAGGGTATCGATCTGGCGAAGATCAAACGCGACAAATACGAGGTCGCGGCGTAGCGGTTTGGATTCACAAACCTTGCGATCCTGACCCATTGCTACGCGAGGGCGGCGCTTTGCCTCCCGACATCCCAAGGACGAACCCGGCACAAAATCCATCGCGCCGGCGGCGATCCGTTCATACCTTCCAGCGGCCCGGGGCTGGAGTTGTAATTCCTTCCCAGCTTCACAATGTCGAGGTTCTCGCGAATGTTTTCGGTGAAGTTCGGTATGATGCCAGCGGGCTGATGAATGTCAGGGCGTCTCAAGCGAAAGGCACCTGGAAATGTTTCTTTCAGCGCGCCGCATAACATCGATGGCGATAGCTCGGTGCGATGAATAGCGCGGGCAATTAAGCGTACGGGACAATCGAAAAAAGGGCGCGTCGAAACGCGCCCTTCGGTATGCCGCAGATACGGCAACCCGTCGGGATCGTGTTCCGACGACCAGCCGGCACCCCGCCGTCAACTTAATGTGTCACTTCCAGCAGTGATAATGCTCCTGCCAGGAGGCATCGTTGATCCGGGCGGCGCTGGAACATTCCGGCGCCTTGGCGCCCTGCGCTGCAACCGGAACCTTCGCTGCCGGTGCCGCGGCCTGGCCGGTATCCCAGCAATGATAATGCTCCTGCCAGGAAGCGTCGTTGATCCGCGCGGCGCTGGAGCATTCAGGGCTCTTGGCGGCGGGCGCCGCCTGGGCCTGGCCGAACAGGCCCGGTCCGGTCGTCACAGCGAGCGCCAATGCGGCTGCGGCAAATATAGATTTCCTCATTTGATTTTTCCTTTTGCTTCCTCCCCGTCGACATGCCGCCCCTTGGAAACGAAAAGGCACGCCTTTGCGGTACCCACGCCGGGAAACGCGATCACCGACGACGGCGCCTGGCCGCCATAGGTCGTGTATATATTAAATTTATGTGATCTCGAAAGAATTTTACGGTATGTTTATGCGCTCTGCTGTCGGATCATGCTGCAGTGGGGGTGGTTGGGGCCGACAGCCGACGGCCTGTGCCCGATCTCCCGAGGACCTAGCGAAACAACAGGCAAGCGTCGCCGTAGGAGTAGAAACGATAGCCATTGGCGATCGCATGCGCGTAGCCACGCCGCATGGTCTCGAGGCCGCAGAACGCCGACACCAGCATGAACAGCGTCGAGCGCGGCAGATGGAAATTAGTCAGCATGACGTCGACCGCGCGAAAGCCGTAACCGGGCGTGATGAACAGCGCGGTGTCGCCTGAGAACGGCGCCAGCGTGCCGTCCTCGGCCGCGGCGCTTTCGAGGAGGCGCAGCGAGGTCGATCCGACCGCAACAATGCGGCCGCCGGCCAGCCGCGTCGCGTTGAGTGCCGCAGCGGTTTCGGCGCTGACGCTACCCCATTCGGCGTGCATTTTATGGCCCGAAGTATCTTCCGCTTTGACCGGCAGGAATGTGCCGGGCCCGACATGGAGCGTCACGCGATGAAGGCCGATGCCGCGCTCGCGCAAGCTCTCCGTGAGCGCATCGGTGAAATGAAGTCCTGCTGTCGGCGCAGCGACCGAGCCCTCTTCGCGCGCGAACATGGTTTGATAATCGCTGCGATCGAGCTCATCGACCTCGCGGCGGCTTGCGATATAGGGCGGCAACGGCATCTCGCCGCGCTCGGCCAGCGCCTGATCGAGCACCGCGCCATGGAACGCGAAAGCGAACGTGACTTCGCCGCCGGCCTCGCCCTCGCCTTTCGCTTCGACCGTCGCATCGAGTTGCTCAAGGTAACAAGCCCGGCCTTCGGCGCCGAAGCGCACGACGTCGCCTACCGCAAGCCGCTTCGCCGGCTTGACCAGCGCGCGCCAGCGTGAGCCGTCGAGCCGCTTTATCAGCGTTGCGGAAATCGCGGGCTCGTTCGCGCCGCGGCCGAGTCCTGCGGCCATGCAGATTGGCGGAAAACACTTTGGTGTCGTTGACGACGATGGCGTCGCCCGGCCGCAACAGCGCCGGCAGGTCGCGTAGCGTGCGGTCTTCCAATTCCGCGGCGGTGCCGGGCCGCACCACCAGAAGCTTGGCGCTGTCGCGCGGCGACGCCGGCCGCAGCGCGATGCGGTCCTCCGGCAGTGCAAAGTCGAACAAATCCGTACGCATCGGCAGGCCAGTTTTCACTTTGCGGACCATGATCTACAAAGCGCATATCGCAACCTTTGGCGCGGCAAGCAATGTGAGCCCGAATGCGGCCGCAACGGCGGTCATCCAGGTCAAACCCGGCATCGGCGACGTCATCTGGCATCTGCCGTTCGTCCGCGCGATTGCCGCTGCTGCGCCCGGCGGCAGCGTCGTGTTTCTCGCGCCGCCCTCGAGTCACGCTCGGGAACTTCTTGCCGCCGAACCGGGCATCGCCGAGACGATCTATTTCCGCCATGCCGGCTCGGAGCTTGAGCGTGGCGTCAATCTGATCCGGCTTGTCGGCGCTGCTGCGGCGCCGCCGCTTCCGGTCGATCTGGATTCTCGATCGCACCACCCGCCCCGCGCTCGCCGCCATGCTCGCCGGCATCCCGGAACGCATCGGCTTGGGACTCGGGGCGCAAAAACTTTTCCTCACCAATCCGGGCATCGACCATAGCCATTTTCACGACCATCCGATCGATTGGCTGCGCGCGCTTGATGGCCGCCATGAAGGTGCCGCTACCCTCGACCGAACCGGCGTTGCGTGTCGACGATGCGACGCTTGCACGCGATTGCCGGGAAATTCGCGCACGACGCCGCGGCCGTGGATCGTGCTCGGCATCGGCGCTTCGCATCCCGACAAGGATTGGCCGGACGAGAACTGGGCGGGTTTCATCGCTACCTTGCGCGTCCGCACGACGGGAAGCGTTTTCCTGATCGGCGGCGATGCCAATCTCGCGCGCGCGCAAAACTTTGATCGCGGCAAGCCAAGGCGCCGCCGCAATCAATGCCTGCGGCCTCGGGTTGATGGAGGCGGCCGCCCTCCTCCGCCATGCCGATCTGTTCGTCGGTCCAAGCTCCGGCCCGCTCAATCTCGCCGCCGCGGTCGGGACCGAATCCTTCGGACTGTTCGG
Organism: uncultured Alphaproteobacteria bacterium; assembly: GCA_963696555.1. Taxonomy (GTDB): domain Bacteria; phylum Pseudomonadota; class Alphaproteobacteria; order Rhizobiales; family Xanthobacteraceae; genus BOG-931. Next base: position 286,555 of record CAVOKR010000026.1, read on the forward strand.
CTCGACGCCCGTCCTGACCTATTCGAAATTCATCCACGCCATCGTGCCGGACGGCGGTCCATCGCCGGGCGGCATGCGGCTGATTTCGCCCGCGCAGGCCATGGCGGCGATAGCGCGCCACCTCGCCAGCGAACAAGCGATGGCGACACGATGAGATCGCTCACTGCAGCGATCTGTCGGTGCTGCGCTCATCGACAAAACGGATGGCGATCGGGCGGCCCGCCACCGCCCCGCTCATGCCGTCGGTGAAGTGCAACGGCATGCAGCGCGCAAGCGCTGCATTCACGGCATCGCGATAGACATCGCGCACGTCGGCCGGCGCATCGTGGCTCGCATAGGTCACGCGCGGTGGCGCGACGATCTCGCCGTCGCGCTTGAAGGAAAAACGCACCGTGTATTCCATGCCGTGCCGCGCTTCGTCCTTCGGCGGCGGCACCCAGCAGGCGCGCAGCGCCGCGAACATCGCGCCGATCGAGTTGAGCGGCTTTTCCTCGCCGGTTTTGTCGGCATCGTTGCCGGTCGTGTTGGCGCCGGCGTTGTTGGTGTCGGTTGTTGGTGTCGGTCTTGCCGGTATCGCTCTTGCCGGCGTCGGGCGCCGATTGATCGGCCGGCTTATCGTCGTCGTCGGTCAACGATCGTAAGCTGCAAATTCTCGCCAAGCGGCCCGCCATATTGCGGAAAGCACGGCCCGCGATGAAACACGTCGCAGAATGACGGATGGCACGGCTCGCCGCTCAGCACGGTGCATGGCGCCCGCGCCGGCGGCAGCCTGTTGAGCGCTTGCGACCGGGCGGGGCTTGCCGCCGCCGAAGGACGACGATCACTCCGACGACTGCAACGCGCCCCGGAGCCCATGCATGACACCGTCCTATTCGACGTCGGCGGCCACCTGCATCTTGACGATCTTGTCGGGATTGCGCGGTGGCTCGCCGCGCTTGAGCTTGTCGACGACGTCCATGCCGCTGACCACCTCGCCGACCACCGTATATTGGCCGTTGAGGAACGAGCCGTCGTCGAACATGATGAAGAACTGGCTGTTGGCCGAATGCGGATTGCTGGTGCGGGCCATGCCGACGACGCCGCGCGTGAACGGCACCTCGGAAAACTCGGCCTTCAGGTCCGGATGGTCCGAGCCGCCGGTGCCGTTGCCGTTTTCGCCGTCGCCGGTCTGCGCCATGAAGCCGTCGATGACGCGATGGAACGGCACGTCGTCGTAAAATTGCTCGCGCGCCAGAAGCTTCATCCGCTCGGCATGGCCGGGCGCCACATCGGTGCGCAATTTGATGACGATCCGGCCCGGCGTGGTGTCGAGCACCAAGCGTGTTTTCGGGATCGATTCCCGCCGGCAATCCTGCAGCATCAGCCATAATCTGTTACCCCTATTCTTTATGTGCGCTTGGGCACTCGTTTCGCATCGATCTCGGCGCAAACCCGCGTTATTTCATATCGGCAGCGACTTGGGCGCGGACGATCTTGTCGGGATTGGCCGGCGGCTCGCCTTTGTGCAGCTTGTCGACCACGTCCATGCCTTGGGCGACTTCGCCCACCACGGTGTATTTGCCGTTGAGGAACGAGCCGTCGGCGAACATGATGAAGAACTGGCTGTTCGCCGAATTGGGATCGCTGGTGCGGGCCATGCCGACGATGCCGCGTTTATAGGGCACGCTGGAAAACTCCGCGTTCAGGTTCGGATATTTCGAGCCGCCGGTGCCGTCGTGATGCGATCCGTCGCCGGTCTGCGCCATGAAGCCGTCGATGACGCGGTGAAACGGCACGTCGTTATAAAAGCCGTCGCGGGCGAGCTGTTCCATGCGCTGCGCATGATGCGGCGCAAGGTCGTTGCGCAATTTGATGACGATCCGGCCCTCGGTGGTATCGAGGATAAGCGTGTTCTGCGGATCGAGACCGGCGGGCAGCGCGGGCGCGGCGATTGCGGGCGCGGCGCACCATCAAGGCAAACAGAATGGCAAGGACGCGGATCATCTCATCTCCCGGGTGAGGTTCAGGCTTTGGCGAATTTCGATTTCAGGCGCGCGGCGACCTGCGGCGGCACGAAGGCCGAAACATCGCCGCCCATGCCGGCAATCTGGCGGACCAAAGTGGCGGTGATCGGGCGGACTGCGGGGGCCGCCGGCAGGAACACGGTCTCGACTTCCGGCGCCATGGTGCCGTTCATGCCGGCCATCTGCATCTCGTAATCGAAATCGGTGGCGTCGCGCACGCCGCGGACCAGGATCGTCGGCGCCGGCGCGCCTCGCTGCGGTGATGACGAGATCGGCGAAGGTGGTGCAGGAGATTTCGCAGCCGGCGGCGCGGCCGAGCGGCGCGCAGATCTCGTCGAGCATCGCAAGTCGCTCGTCGGCCGAGAACAGCGGCGTCTTGCCGGGATGAACGCCGATCGCAAGCACAAGCTTGTCGGCAAGCCGGACGGCTTTGCCGACGACATCGAGATGGCCGTTGGTGATCGGATCGAACGACCCGGCAAAGAGCGCAATCCGCTGCATGGCGCGGTCTAGCCCGCGCCGAAGTCGACCGCAAGACGACCGCGCTGGGCGCGTAAGCGGAGCGCAACCTTACGCGTCGGCGCCGACAAATCGATCGATCCGACGGAACACTCGGTCGTCGGATTGGTTGTAGCCGGTGCATCACGGCGTCGGCGTTTCGGGGAAAACGTACGGAATTACCCCTATCTTCTCAGTAACGGTTATCGCAATCCGCATAATTGTGATGGCGAATCACGGTGGGCGCGGCCTGCCTGGGCCATTGTGATCGGCAGATGGAAAGCGACGGACCGCCTCGAACGCGGTGTGCTCTCTCAGAGCGACTAACTCGCAAGGCCAAAGGCCGCGAACAGGGATTAGGTGTCATGATCAAGACCATTTCCGCCATTGCGGTCGCCGCCGTTATTGCGGCCGGTTTTGTGGCTTTCCCGAGTTTTTCGCCGCAAGTCGAGGCGAGCGCGCCGGTGCCCGGCGTCAAGGGCGACCGCGCCGATATTCGCCCGCTCGGCGTCGACTGCGGCCAAAAGGCCTGGCCCTATTTCGATGCGGCTTGTATGCACGACGCGCGCAATCCGCTGGTCGCAGCCGCGCGACGTGCGCATGGTTACGGCCGATCGCACCGCGGCTAATGCCAAGCGCTAGCGCCGATTCGACGGGATACCGAATCTACCTTGTTTGTTTGCCTAACTGACTGTCCAACTTTCTACCTGCCATACCTGTTCTACCTGTTCTCTGCCTCTTCGGCGGAAGGTGCGCACATCACCTTCCGCCGTTCTTTTTTTTCGCGCATGATCGGGCCAAAGCCGGCCGCTGAGACCGGCGCCGTTGTGCGGAGAAAATCGTGAGGAAATGTCCGACGCTGTGCCGCTTGCTGCCGGCCCTGTCGCTAGTGCTCTCGGTTCGCCGTTCTCGGCGCCCAGGCGAAAGCCGAGGACGCGGCCAAAATCGCCTATCCGGAGCGGCCGATCCGGCTGATCGTGCCCTACCCGCCCGGCGGGCCGACCGACGTGATGGGGCGGCTGATCAGCCAATCGTTGTCCGGCACGCTCGGCCAGCCGGTTTATGTCGACAATCGTCCCGGCGCCGGCTCGACGCTCGGCGGCAAGGCCGCGGCGAGTGCCGATCCCGACGGCTATACGCTTCTCCTCGGCAGCGCCGCGACGCTCGCCATCGGGCCCGTGCTCTTTCCCGACGCCGGATTTGACCCGAAAGGGCTGGTGCCGATCGCCGCGGTGTCGAGCGTGCCCTTCGTCATGATCGCGGGACCGAAAAACACGATCAAAAGCGTCGCCGAACGTGATCGCCACCGCCAAGGCGCATCCCGGCAAGCTCACGCTCGGCGTCCCCAACGGCGCCCCACCGCACATGTTGGCGGCCTGGTTCAAAAGCCTGACCGCGACCGACATCCTGGTCGTGCCCTATAAGGGCGCCGCGACCGACATCACCGATCTCATTGGCGGCCAGATCGATCTCGGCATCGAACCGACCTCGGTCGTGCTGTCGCATCTCAGCGACGGCACCATGCGTCCGCTCGCGACCACGACGGCGCAACGGCTGCCCGAATTGCCGAACGTGCCGACCTTGATCGAGAGCGGCGTACCGGGCTTTGTCGCGACGTCCTGGACCGGGCTCGTCGCGCCCGCCGGCACGCCGCAGGCGATCGTCGACAAGCTCAATGCAGCCGTCAACGCAGGCTTCCGATCTGCCGATCTGCAGACGAAGCTGAAGATGCTCGGCGCCAGCGGCCAGCCCGGCACGCACCGCGGATTTTGCGGCCTTCATCACCGCCGAGGTGCCGAAATGGACCGCCATGGCGAAACTGGCCGGGGCTAATACGCAATAGGCCTTATTCGATCACCTCGTCGGCGCGAACCAGGATCGCCGTTGAAAGTTCGACGCCGATGGCCTTGGCAGTCTTGAGGTTGACGACAAGCTCGAATTTTACCGCTTGTTCAACGGGAAGATCGGCGGGTTTCGCCCCGTTGAAAGCTGCTGCGGCTGCGCTGCGATCGGCCACATGACCGATGCGCCGCCGAGCACGAACAGAAATTGGCGCCTTCCGATTGGCATTTTCGCTGCCCCAATCCGACCGCGGCTAGAATATAGTCGAGACGCTATCATGCCCCAATCGACGGGTCTGCAACCTATCTCACTTCGCCGCTTGATCGAGCCCCAGCGATTTGATGATCGGCGACCAGGTCGCAAGATCGGCCGTCATCGTCGCGGTAAAGTCTGCCGGCGTGCCGCCCATCGGCTCGTAACTGAGCTTCTCGAGCGCGTATTGCAGCTCCGGCGCTTTCAGCCCTTCGTTGATCGCCGCATTGAGCTTGTCGATGATCGGTTGCGGCGTGCCGGCCGGTGCGAGGAGACCGGTCCAGGCCGTGACGACGAAGCCCGGATAGCCGCTCTCGATCATGGTCGGCACACTCTGGCAATTCCGGGATCCGTTGCGCCGAGGTGACCGCAAGTGCACGCAGCCGGTCGACCTTGATCAGCGGCGTGAGCACGCTGGTCGCCTCGAAGGTCATCTGCACATTGCCGGCCACCACATCGTTGATCGAGGGACCGCCGCCTTTGTAGGGCACGTGCACGATGTCGATGCCGGCGCGCGCCTTGAACAGTTCGCCGATCAAATGCGGCAGCACGCCGATGCCGCCGGAGGAAAAGTTCACTTTGCCCGGATTGGCTTTGGCGTAGGCGACGAGTTCCGGCACGCTCTTGACCGGAAGCTGCGGATTGACCACGAGGATGAGCGAGGTCGCGCCGACCAGCGCGACCGGCGCAAAGCTCTTCAGCGGGTCGTAGCCGGCATCGGGATGCAACAGCGGCGCGATGATCAGCCCGCTCGCGGCCGAATAGAGCAGCGTATAGCCGTCCGGCGTCGCCTCGGCGGCGTCCTTCGAGCCGATGGTATTGCCGGCGCCGGCGCGGTTCTCGACCACGAACGGCTCGCCGAGCTTGCCCTGCAGATAATTCGCCAGCGATGCGGGCGATGACGTCGACCGGACCGCCCGGCGGCGTCGGCACGATGATTTTCACGGGGCGGTCCGGATAGCTCTCCGACCGGCCCTCGCCAACGCCGAGGGTCGCGGCCAGCAGCGGGGCCAGGACCACGACCGGCAGCAAGCGGCGAAGTGAATTCAAGCGGTTCACGGCGTTTCCCCTTTTTGTCTCGTTCTTGCGACGGTGAACTCGACTTAATCTAGCCGGATGTCGGCCGCCATTACTACCGGACGCGGCCCTTTGACCTCGCCTTGACCCCCTATTGGCTCGCGTCTAGACCCTGACCCACAGGGATATTTCCGGCGGTGTCATGATCGTGCTGATCGACAACTACGACAGCTTCACCTTCAACCTGGTGCACTATTTCGGTGAACTGGGCGCGGACGTCGTCGTGCACCGCAACGACAAGGTGACGAGCGACGCGGTGGTCGCCGCCGATCCCGATGCCATCGTGCTGTCGCCCGGCCCTTGCACGCCCAAGGAAGCCGGCATCTGCCTCGACCTGATCGCGCAAGCCGCCGCACAATTCCCGATCCTCGGCGTCTGCCTCGGCCATCAGGCGATCGGCGACGCGTTCGGCGGCAAGGTGGTGCGTGCGCCGTTCCCCGTACACGGCAAGCTCGCCGAGATCCGGCACGAAGGCCGCGGCATTTTTCGCGGCATCAATGCGCCGTTTCGGGCGACGCGGTATCACTCGCTGGTGGTCGAGCGCGACAGCATGCCGGGCGAGCTCGCCGTGACCGCCGATACCGATGACGGCCTGGTCATGGGGCTCGCGCACAAGACACTGCCGGTGCACGGCGTGCAATTTCATCCCGAGAGCATCGCGTCCGAGCACGGCCATCTGATGCTGAAAAACTTTATCGACCTCGCCGCGACCTGGAACGAGTTCGAGCGGCCGGCGCAGCGCCGCAAAGCCCCACTGAGGATGTTGCCGTGACCACAGAATTCAGGGCGCTCATCGGCAAGGTCGCGACCGGCGCCACGCTCAGCCGCGACGAGGCGGCGATCGCCTTCGAGCAGATGATGTCGGGCGAAGCAACGCCGTCGCAGATGGGCGCGCTGTTGATGGCGTTGCGGGTGCGCGGCGAAACCGTCGACGAGATCACCGGCGCTGTCACCGCGATGCGCGCCAAGATGGTGCGGGTCGCGGCACCGCCTGGCGCCATCGACGTGGTCGGCACCGGCGGCGATGCCTCGGGCTCGTTCAACATCTCGACCTGCGCCGCGCTGATCGTCGCCGGCTGTGGCGTTGCCGGTCGCCAAGCACGGCAACCGCGCGCTGTCGTCGCGCTCGGGCGCCGCCGACGTGCTGACCGCGCTCGGTGTCAATATCGATCTCAACCCCGAGCAGATCGGCCGCTGCATCCGCGAGGCCGGCATCGGCTTCATGTTCGCGCCGGCGCATCATCCGGCGACCAAGAACGTCAACCCGACCCGCGTCGAGCTCGGCACGCGCACCATTTTCAATCTGCTCGGACCTTTGTCGAATCCCGCCGGCGTGCGCCGCCAGATGGTCGGCGTGTTCTCGCGGCAATGGACCGAGCCGCTCGCGCAAGTGCTGAAAAATCTCGGCTGCGAAAGCGCCTGGGTGGTGCACGGCTCCGACGGGCTCGATGAGATCACGACCTCCGGCCCGACGACGGTCGCGGCGCTTGAAGGCGGCGCCGTGCGCACCTTCGAGATTTCGCCCGAGGAAATAGGCCTCGCCAAGGTCAAACCCGAGGCGCTGCGCGGCGGCGATGCGCAGACCAATGCCAAAGCCGTCGAGGAGGTCCTCGAGGGCACCAAAAGCCCGTTCCGCGATGTTGCTTTGTTCAACGCCGCGGCGGCCCTCGTCGTCGCCGGCACGGCAAAGGATCTTAAAGCGGGTCTCGCGCTCGCGACCCATTCGCTCGATTCCGGAGAAGCCGAAGCCCGGCTCGACCGGCTGATCGTGGTTTCCAACGATGGCTGACATTCTGCAAAAGATCGCGGCCTATAAGCGCGAAGAGATCGCGGCGGGGAAGCGCGAGCGGCCGCTTTCCGTGCTGTTGCAGGACGTGAAGGCGGCAACTGGGCCGCGCGGTTTTCTGCATGCGATCGAACGCCGTCTGGCGGCAAACGACTACGCACTCATCGCCGAGATCAAGAAAGCGAGCCCGTCAAAGGGCCTCATTCGCGCCGACTTCGACCCGGCGACGCTTGCGTTTGCCTACCAGTCGGGCGGCGCGACCTGCCTGTCGGTCTTGACCGACGCGCCATCGTTTCAGGGCCGGCTTGACTATCTTCGCGAAGCGCGTGCGGCGTCGGCTTTGCCGGTGCTGCGCAAGGATTTCATGTACGACACCTATCAGGTGATGGAAGCGCGCGCTTACGGTGCCGATTGCATTCTGATCATCATGGCCGCGGTCGACGATGACTGCGCCGCCGAGCTTGAAGCGTCGGCGACCGCGCTCGGCATGGATGCGCTCATCGAAGTGCACGACGAAGCCGAGCTTGAGCGCGCGCTGCGCTTGAAATCAAAGCTCATCGGCATCAATAACCGCGACCTGAAAACTTTTGCGACCACGCTTACGACCTGCGAGAGGCTCGCGCGGCTCGTTCCGACCGACCGTGTCATTGTCGGCGAGAGCGGCATTTTCGCGCCCGCGGATCTGGCGCGGCTTGCGGCGGCCGGCGTCGCAACTTTTTTGGTGGGCGAGAGCCTGATGCGGCAGAACGACGTCGCGGCCGCGACGCGCACTTTGCTGGCTCGCCAATCCGCCCTCGCCGCGGCCCGGTAGGACAGGCCTTTGGCACGCCGGGCAAAAACACTCACGCATCTGAGTAGCCGCGGCGAAGCCCACATGGTGGATGTTGCGGCAAAGCCCGCGACCGAACGCGTCGCGATCGCCGAGGGCCGCGTGGTGATGCAATCGGCAACGCTCGACATCGTGCGCCGAGGCAACGCCAAGAAAGGCGATGTCCTCGGCACCGCCCGCATTGCCGGCATTCAGGCGGCCAAGCGCACCCATGAATTGATCCCGCTTTGTCATCCCCTCCTCATCTCTCAGGTCGAGGTCGACCTGAAACCCGATGCAAAACTGCCCGGCGTCATGGTCACGGCGCGGGTCAAGGTCACGGGCCAGACCGGCGTCGAGATGGAAGCGCTGACGGCAGTGGCGGTCGCCTGCCTCACGGTCTACGACATGGTGAAGGCGGTGGAACGCGGCATGCGCATCGAGGGCATCCGCCTGCTCGAGAAGCGCGGCGGCAAGAGCGGTTCTTATCGGGTGCGGGAGTAGCGCCGTGGCTTTGCTCTCGGTCGCAGATGCGCTCGACCGTGTGCTGGCTCAGGCCGCGCCACTGCCGACTGAGATGGCGCCGCTTGCCGAAGCCAACGGCCGCGTGCTCGCTTCCGCTCTCAAAGCGCTGCGGACGCAGCCGCCGGCCGACGTCTCGGCGATGGACGGCTATGCGGTGCGCGCGAGTGATGTCGCCAAAACTCCCGCGCGCCTGAAGGTGATCGGCGAAGTCGCCGCCGGCCGGCCATTCGCGGCGACGGTCGGTGCCGGCGAAGCGGCGCGGATTTTCACCGGCGGCGTCGTGCCCGACGGCGCCGATACCGTCGTGATCCAGGAATTGACCAAACGCGACGGCGACACCGTCGAGGTACAAAAATCGGCCGCCAAAGGCCGCAATGTCCGCGCGCGAGGCCTCGATTTTCAGGTCCGGCGATCCGCTGTTCGCCGCCGGCCATCGCCTCACGGCGCGCGACCTTCAGCTCGCCGCCGGCATGAACCATCCGCTGGTGCCCGTCCATCGCCGGCCGAAAGTCGCGCTGTTCGCCACCGGCGATGAACTCGTCCCGCCTGGCATCGAGCCGGGGCCGGGACAGATCGTTTATTCCAACGGCTTTGCGCTTTCGGCGCTGTTGCGCGAGGAAGGCGCCGTGGTTTCCGATCTCGGTGTCGTCGGCGACCGTTTGCCGGAGACGATCGCGGCGGTCAGGCGCGCCCGCGATCTCGATGCCGATATTCTGGTGACGACCGGCGGCGCCTCGGTCGGCGAATACGATTTGGTGCAGAAGGCTTTTGCGGCCGAAGGCATGGCGCTGTCGTTCTGGAAAATCGCGATGCGGCCGGGCCGGCCGCTGATGCACGGCCGGCTCGGCGCCATGCACGTGCTCGGCCTGCCCGGCAATCCGGTGTCGTCCTATGTCTGTGCGTTCCTGTTTCTCATTCCGCTGATCCGCCGCCTGACCGGCCGCAGCGATATCGAGCAAACAATCGAATCGGCAGTACTCGGCTGCGACCTGCCGGAAAACGACGAACGCGCCGATTATCTGCGCGCGGCGCTGAAAGCCGGCGCCGAGAGGGCCTCATCGCGACGCCGTTCCCGATCCAGGACAGTTCCATGATGGTGCCGCTGGCGCAGGTCGGATTGTCTCGTGATCCGAGAGCCTTACGCGCCGGCCGCCGCGGCCGGTAGCCGCTGCGCGAATCGTTAAATTCGAGCGTTAAACGGCGGTTGGCGCCCTCGCGGGCGACGGATGACCCTTCTACGGAGCCGCTTATGCGTTTTCGACTGACTTACGAGGGTGAGCTAAGGGCCACCCAAGGCGAGCCAAGAAACGGGCAGCGAGTGCCGCTCGCCAAACACAAGCAAGGCATCAGGAAGGTTTTTCACGGGCAGCTAAAGCGGCTTTGGGAAACCAGTAAATTTCTCAAGGAAGGAACTGTAACCAAAAACGAGCTTCATATTCGGCCTGCTCAAATTACCGGGGCGCTTGGCGTCGGCTATGTAGGCGTCATGCCTAGGCAGGGTATTCCCCTAATTGAATATCAAGCGTCAAATTTTACGCGCAACGGCTATCGCTTTGTGCCGCTTGTAACCGAGGATTTTTCGCTGTTTTGCAACCTCGATATTTTATTCCTGCGGCGTGACCATCCTTTGGGGCGATAAGCGCCGGCGATCTCTGACAACCGCGTGAAGACCTTGATTGATACGCTGCGGATACCAAAAAGCTCCGCAGAACTTGCTGACAACGAAAAACCGGCAGATGGGGAAGACCCGTTTTTCTGTCTTTTGGAAGACGATGAGCTTAGTGACTGGGCTGAGCGTTCAAGCAGACACTCTGCTTGAACCCCAGCACCCGGAGACGGCGGTGATGCGCGCGTGAAACTGATTATTTCGGTCGAATTGAAGCCAGATGACGTAACGATGTTCAATCTCGGCTTTGCTTAGACCGCTTAGGGACGATCTCCTTAAACGCGCGCTCCAGGGCTTCATCGTCGTTATCCGCACCAACTTCGACGGCGGTGTCATTGAACGTGTTTCGACTAACGGCATCATCGGGTTTTGCTGGCTTGCGCGGCATTGGGTAGGGCGTCCTTTCTTCAGGTGAGACTTGCTTTGGGTCTTGTCTGTTCTGCTTCGCAAAACCCGTCCTTTCAAGGTTGGCAATCATATTGCTTTTATTGGCATTCAAAACGCTCACAGTTAGTGGCTCGCCTTGAGGCTTTAACTTCTGCAGAAGCGCCGTAAGCACTCCGCGTTTTTGCCATTTCTTGCTGACGCTTATGTAGGGCAGATTGAGCGCGTTATTTTTTTCGCTCAGCCTTACGCCGTCGTCCGGCTTGGAAAGAATGAAGCCGATAACGACAGCATCCGAATCTGGGGCAACCCAGCTAGCACCCGACGCTCGACCTAGCTGCTGATGTAATTTTTGAGGCTTTCTTGTTCTTCTGGCTTTTCGACACGAGCCGGTATTTCTGGAGCCACCTCAAACAATACATCCCATATGCCGGACTTATCGTTTTCGGCGGCAACTCGGCATGTGAACAGTAGTGGAGCCGTCATGCCCGCGAGGTTGAGAGGACAGCCAATGATAAATAGAAACGGCCTACTATGCCAGCCGGAGCCGTTTGCAAAATGGCGAGAGAAGGGCGATTAGGGCCAGCAAACCCGCCAGCGGCTACCTTTCAAAAACATCTCCGCGCTCATGCAGGCGAATATCCAGTCCTCGCCCTGTCGAACTATCCCACGGACATTCGATCCGTCGGTGATTTTGATCAGATAATTGTGCATTTTCATCGTCCTAGCGGTAGGAGCTAAGATCGGCCATTGAATCTTAATTCTGAATTACCAAATCGGCGTAAATCTGGTACGGCTCAGCTACCCCTGTGCTGCAACCTGAAAGGCAAAATCATGATTACGTCATTGCCGCAGCCGAATAATTCCAGGATCAGAAGCCCGAACAAACCCGATGTTGTTGGCTCCTCGAAGCCTACGGTTTCTTCCCCAAACAATACGAAGGACCGACGGTTTTGATGGAACGCCAATGCCCGGATAACAACGGGTACGAAGGCGGGTGGCAGGCGCGCACGGCCGCATCGCCTGAGTTCGAAGCGATAGTCAAGCGGCAGATTCAGATTTTGGACTGAGTTGACGAGCGCGGCTGGCACCGCGCTTCCGTCCGCAGCGACAAGGTGGCCCTGACGTCAAATTCGGCAGTAGTCGCTGCGAACTGCCGGAAAACGAAGAACGCGCCGGTTGTCTGCGCGCGATCCCCAGAACTGGTTCTGAGGCTCCTATCGCGACGCCATTCGCGATCCAGGACAGTTCCATGATGGCGCCGCTCGCCAAGTCAGATTGCCTCGTGATCCGAGAGCCTTACGCGCCGCCCGCCGCGTCTGCCAGTCCATGCCGGATCGTTAAATTCGAGCGTTAAACCGCCGTTCGTGCCGTCGCGCGATTTGTTCACTTCAAATTAAATGGTTGCAGAACACATATGGAACGGATAGTGTCTGTTCATGATTTGTTTCGACCGCGACGGCCCAATCCCGGGAACTCTGGGGCGATGGGCCGGGAACTCGAGGTTCAGGAGGGGACGCGCTGATGCTCACTCGTAAACAAGCCGAACTTTTGCGCTTCATTCACGAGCGGCTGAAGGAAGCCGGAGTTCCACCGTCCTTCGACGAGATGAAAGACGCGCTCGACCTGCGCTCGAAGTCGGGCATCCATCGGCTGATTACGGCGCTTGAAGAGCGCGGCTTCATTCGCCGCCTGCCCAACCGCGCCCGCGCCATCGAAGTCATCAAGCTGCCGGACTCGGTTGCGCACGGCATCGCCGCCAATCGGGCGCGCGGCTTCACCCCGAGCGTGATCGAAGGCAATCTCGGCCGCGTGCGCACCAATGGTGACGACGAAGGCGGCCGCTCGGTCGCGGTGCCGGTCATGGGCCGCATCGCTGCCGGCACGCCGATCGAGGCGATCCAGACCCGCAGCCACACCATCAACATGCCGACCGACTTTCTGACGGCGGGCGAGCATTTCGCGCTCGAGGTGCGCGGCAACTCGATGATCGAGGCCGGCATTCTCGACGGCGATACGGCGCTGTTGAAACGCACCGACGCCGCCGATACGGGCGACATCGTGGTCGCACTGATCGATGACGAGGAAGCCACGTTGAAGCGGTTCCGGCGCCGCGGCGCGTCGATCGCGCTCGAACCCGCCAATCCCGCCTACGAGGTCCGCATCCTGCCGCCGAACCGCGTGCGCATCCAGGGCAAGCTTGTCGGGTTGTTCCGGCGATATTGAGCGCCCGTCCTTCCGGGGCCCGCCAGAGGCGCGAGCTCGGAATCCATACCCACCGGTCGGCGAGAAGCATCGCTGCGCATTAACTGCAGAAATCGTGATTACGGATTCCGGGCTGCGCGCTGACGCTCGGCCCCGGTATGACGGCTACTGATCCGCCTCGATATCCTCTAGCACTGGCGTGGCATCGCGCGACGCCGATGCGGGTAAATTAGTTGTCGTCGTATCGGGCGGACCAGCCTTACGCTGCGGCCAGGCCGGCGCCCACGGCCGATCGTAATTTGCCGGCTGGGCGGAATCGATGACGAACCCTGAGCCGTCGCGGCGCAGCGTCAGCGCGCCGCGGTCGTACCAAGTATTGCGCCCTATCACTTTGGCGCCACAGCTGGGCGGCGGTTCTTCGTGCACGGCGAAGATCAAAGCTGCGCGGACGCAGTCGTCCTCGAAGGCTTCGGGCTCGGCCGCATAGGCCACGATGGCGCCGTCAGCGAGTTTGCCGGTGCAGCCGGACGGATCGCAGCCGATGCCGCGCCGGAGGCTGCTGTCATGCGCATCGCGCGCATCGCCGTCGGCGGCGAGCCAGTCCTCGACGGCGAAGGTGTCGCGGCCCACATGCAGCACGGCAAGTCGTCCGTCAGCCCCGCGCAGCGCTACGCTCTCCCCGTCTGCAGACACCAGCAAATCCGGCCGTGGCGTCGTCAGCGCCCAGGCTGCGGCGACAAGCATGAGCGGCACACCGCCGAGCCGCAATGGCGTGCGCAAGAGACACAGCAGCAGCAAGCCCGCGGTGCAAAGCAAGAGCGGCCCGGTGCCGAAGACGGGAATGGCCCCGACGGCGCCCGGCAGATGCGCCACCCACAGCACGACGCCGATGATCCAGCTGATGCCGTCACCCATCAGCCGCCAGAATACGGCATCGAAGCCGAGCGGGAGCGTCAGCACGCCAAGAATGCCCATCGGCATGACCCAGACGGACACCACCGGCATCGCCAGTAGATTGGCCAGCACGCCGTAGGGAGCCAAGCGATGGAAGTTGTAGGCGGCGTAAGGCAAGGTGGCGAGCCCGGCGACCACCGAGGTAAAGGCGATCGTCGCGACCTCGCGCCAACCCCACAGCGCCAGCCGGGCGCGCCAGCCGGTTGCGGTCCCGGCATGCGGTAGCGGCAACCCATAGTGATAGGCGGCGATCAAAGCGAGCGTTGCCGCAAACGAGAGCTGGAAGCTCGGCGTCAATACGGCCTGCGGCGCCAAAGTGAGGACCACGAAAGCGGCGATACTCAAGGTCCGGAAAGTCAGCGTTGGCCGATCGACCATCACGCCAATGAGCACGATGGCGACCATGATGAAGGCACGCTGGGTTGCTGTTCCGGCTCCGGAAAGCACCAGATAAAAGACCGCGCCGAACAATGCGATCGCGGCGGCCCATTTCTTGATCGGACGGCTTGCCAGCGCGGGGATCAAAGCAAGCCCGCCGCGAACGAAAAAGAAGATCAGGCCGGTCACCACCGCCATATGAAAGCCGGCAATCGCCAGCACATGGACGAGGCTGGAGACGTAGAAAGCCTCTTTCACCGCGGGCGAAACCTCGCCGCGCTTGCCGGTGATGACCGCCGAGGCGATGGCGCCCTCGTCGCCGGGAATGACGGCGCGGATGCGCTTGTCGATGCCGTCGCGCATTGCCTCGACGGCCGCGGTATAGCGCAGCCATGCGCCGCCGCCCGCGGCGGGTGGTGCTGCGGTCTTGATCCCGCCGAGCACGAAGCCCGAGGCGCCGAGCGCGGAAAAATACATGTCGCGCGCGAAATCGTAACCGCCGGGTCGCAGCGGTGGAAGCGGCGGTAAGAGATTCGCTTTGAACGTGACGAATGATCCGACCGGTGGCGCGGTTCCCGGACGTAGGACGACGCGCACGCGCGCCAGCGGGGCGGCCAGGCCGCGGCCTTCCATCGTGCGCGTGCGCACGACGATGCGGTCATTGTGCTCGCGTTCTTCGCGCGCCTCGACAAAGCCGGTGACGGCGATGCCCCAGGCCGGGTGGCGCAGCACAGGGTGGGTGATCCAGGCCGTGTGCAGCGTTGCCGCGGCGAAGCTGACGGTGAGCGCGGCGAGCGCCACCGCCAGGGGAAAGCCGAAGCTGCGCCGGCGCACCATGATCGCGATCGCCACGCCAAGGCTCGCCAGCGTCAGCGCCGCCCAAACCGCGGGTTCACGCTCGGCGGAGAAATAGACCACGTCGCCGAAGCCGAAAGCGACAGCAATCCATGGCACCATACGGCCGGCGCCGAATTCGGCCGCCGCCCAGTCGCGCACCCGCGTCGGCACAGCAAATGGCGATTGCCGGCCGATGACGTCCCAGACGCCGGTCCACTGTGCGCGGCCGCCAATCGGCCACGTTGAGGCACCCGCGCCGGCGCGGGTCTCAACTTTGGTGTCCGTCGTATCTTGGCCGTGCTGCGCCACTTGCACGTCCCCACCGTGCCAATATTCAGCCCTATGCTACTGGGGCGTGTAAGGCGTGGCGAGGGCCTATGTGCACACGTGAACAAACTACGCGGCGGCGGAAACCTTCGCCCAAGTGTCGCGCAGGCCGACGGTGCGGTTGAACACGAGCTTCTCCGGCGTGGAATCCGGGTCCGGGCAGAAATAGCCCTGGCGTTCGAACTGCACCGCGGTGCCGAGAGGCATTTGCACCAGCGACGGTTCGACCCGCGCCTCGCCGATAACCTCGAGCGAATTCGGATTGAGCTCGGCGGCGAAGTTGGCGGCATCCGGATCGGGCCGACTGAACAGCGGATTGTAAAGCCGCACCTCAGCCGGCAGCGAAGCCTCGGCCGATACCCAATGCATCGTCGCCTTGACCTTGCGGCCGTCCGGCGCATTGCCGCCTTTGGTGGCGGGATCGTATGTGCAGCGCAGTTCGATCACGTCGCCGGCCGCATTCTTCACCACCTCGCGGCAGGTGATGAAGTAGGCGTAGCGCAGCCGCACCTCGGTGCCGGGCGACAGCCGGAAAAATTTCTTCGGCGGATTTTCCATAAAATCGTCGCGCTCGATAAAGATCTCGCGGCCGAAGCGAAGCCGGCGGCTTCCGGCGGCCGGATTTTCCGGATGATTGACCGCCTCGACCTCTTCGCTCTGTCCTTCCGGATAATTCTCGATCACGACTTTGAGCGGCCGCAACACCGCCATGCGCCGCTCGGCGGTCTTGTTGAGATGCTCGCGGATCGAGAATTCGAACATCGCCACGTCGACGATGCTGTTCGCCTTGGCAACGCCGATGCGCTTGACGAAATCGCGCAGCGCCTCAGGCGGCACGCCGCGCCGCCGCAGGCCGGCGAGCGTCGGCATGCGCGGATCGTCCCAGCCGCCGACATGGCCGCCGCGCACCAGCTCGGTGAGCACCCGCTTCGACAGCACCGTATAGGTCAGATTGAGCCGCGCGAATTCATACTGGTGCGGGTGCGAGGGTACCGGCAGGTTTTGCAGAAACCAATCGTAGAGCGGCCGATGGTCCTCGAATTCGAGCGTGCAGATCGAATGCGTGATGCCTTCGATGGCGTCGGACTGGCCATGCGCAAAGTCGTAGCTCGGATAGATGCTCCACGCCGAGCCGGTGCGCGGATGCACGGCGTGCAGGATGCGGTAGAGCACGGGATCGCGCAGATTGATATTGCCTGACGCCATGTCGATCTTGGCGCGCAGCACGCGTGCGCCGTTCGGAAATTCGCCAGCCCGCATGCGGCGAAAGAGATCAAGGTTCTCCGCGACGGAGCGCTCGCGGAACGGGCTGTTTTTTCCGGGCTCGGTCAGCGTGCCGCGCGCCGAGCGCGAATGTCGTCCGGGCTCTGGTCGTCCACATAGGCCTTGCCGTCGCGGATCAGTTTCTCGGCCCATTCGTAGAGCCGCTCGAAATAGTCCGAGGCGTAAAATAAATTCTTGCCCCAATCGAAGCCGAGCCAGCGCACATCGGCCTCGATGGCGTCGATATATTCCTGCTCTTCCCTGGTCGGATTGGTGTCGTCGAAGCGCAGATTGCAATGGCCGCCGAATTCCTCGGCGATACCGAAATTAAGGCAGATCGACTTGGCGTGGCCGATATGCAGGTAGCCGTTCGGCTCCGGCGGGAACCGGGTAACCACGGTCTTCTGCCGCCCCGACGCCAGATCGGCGCGCACGATATCGCGGATGAAATCCTGGCCCGCTTCGCGGGGTATGGTCTCCGCAACCGACATCATCTTCCTCTTGGGCGGCCCATCGCCTAACCCGCGCCGCAAGCGATTCTAAGGCATAAGTCGTGATGGCCCCCCGATTGGACAAGTTGGCCCCTGGGGTCAAGTGCGGTCTTGGCGTTTCCGGCTCAAGCACGCGAGCCTCGCATGGCGTCGCCATGGCTGCGGGGTCGCCTCAACCCCATTGCCGGGCTATAGTTGCCGCTTGGCCTGGAACGGCAGATCCGGTTCGTGCATTCGATGCCTGCCGCCGCTGGGGGGTTAGGTGAAGAAACGAACGATCGCTCTTGCCTTGTGCTGCGCCATGCTGTGCTCGCCGGTCCGTGCGGCGACGTTTATCGGCGTGCTGTGGCCGTGGCTCGGGCCGCTGGCGGCGCCTGGCCTGGTCGAGGTGGTTGCCGACCTTCAGTCAAATCCCGATGTGCAGGTGGTCACCTATTGGCATTCGGACTGGCCATCCCTCGTCGACGAGATCAATCGCCAACCTGCCGGCACCCATATCCTTGTTATCGGCTACAGCTTGGGCGCCAACAATGCGGTCTTGGTGGCCAACAATACCAACTACATCGATTCCATCATTGCGCTGCAACCCTCAATCTTCACCGCCAATACGGCTCTGACCGGCAAAGTGGGGAGAATAGTCGAAATCTATAATCCAAATAAATGGATGACCTTTGGTGGAATGGGATCGCAGCGGCTCGAGGGCCCGAATATCGAATACATCACGAATAACGACACGCATCCGGGCGCGCCATTCAATTCCGATTTTCGTAACCTGGTGAAAAGCGAAATCGCCAGGCTTGCCGCGCTGCCGCCTTCCGACATCGTACAGACAGGAATGCCTAACCCAACATACCCGGCGGCGCCGGGGCCTATTGCGCCGCCAGCGATCGGGAGCAAAGCGGACGCCGCGGTACAACGCCGTCCCGGCGGGTGAAGCGACGAGCGTGTTCCCGATCCCTCGCCCGGTCCTGGCTTGGTTGAACTTTCGGTGATCGGATTCGTTGGGTTTAGATCATGAATCCGGGTTTGCGCCTCAATGCCTTGCGCTGCGCCATTGTCGGCGCGCTGTTGGCCTTCGGTTCGGTCCCGGCCGCACCGGCTCCGGCGGTCACCCAGCAGGACATCGATTGGTGCAACGGCAAGAACGCCACGCCGGATTTGCAGATCAATGGCTGCACGACCGCAATTCAATCCGGCAAGCTCTCGGGCAACAATCTCGCCATGGCCTATCACAGTCGCGGCCTCGGCCATGTCAAGCAGGGCGATGACGCCGAAGCCATCGCCGACTTTGACGAGGCCATCCGGCTCGATCCGCAATCGCCGCTGCCTTACAATGATCGCGGCTTTACCTACGCCCGGAAGGGTTACCTCGATCGCGCCGTCGCCGATTTGGATGAGGCAATCCGGCTCGATCCAAAATATGCCTTGGCGTATCGCAACCGCGGCTTCGCCCACTACCTCAGACACGACTACGATGCCGCCATCGCCGATTACGATGCCGCCATCGGGCTCAACCCGAACGACGTCACGGCGTTTAACGATCGCGGCAATATCTATCAGGCGAAGGGCGATCTCGACCGCGCCATCGCCGACTTCGATCACGCCATCCAACTCAACCCAAGCTTCGTCCTGGCCTACAGCAACCGATGCCACGCCGATGACGACAAGCACGATTACGATCGCGCCATTGCCGATTGCAATGAGGCGATCCGGCTCGCCCCAAATTACGCCCTCGCCTTCGTCAACCGCGGTCTCGCCTACCACGGCAAAGGCGACGCGGCCCGGTCCGATGCCGACTACGACGAGGCGTTCCGGCTCGATCCGGCATTGGCTGCGCACGTTAAACGACCGTGGCGGGATGGGCTTCGCCAAGGCTGAAGACGAGCGCCCCTTTAGGGCATTCGCGCCCGCCGGACACGAGATTTCTTCCACTGTGGCGCAACGGTGACAGCGGCTGGGATGGCCGTTTGTTATGCTTCCCGGCGGTCCTTTTACCCGTCGCCCTTCATGAGCGGAGCTGAAACGTCGTGAAAACGATTGGCCTTCTGTCCCTCTCGAGCGCCGCCATGTTGCTTGGCCTCTGCGGCGCCAATAGTGCGCGGGCCAATTCCGGCCAAGTGTGGTCGCTGACGACGCCGTTTGGCATCTACTACGGCATCATTGGGCGCGAAACCGTGGATTATCCGACGACCCACGCCCCCGGAACGATCGTCGTCAGCACCGGTCAACGGCGGCTCTACTACGTGCTGGGCGGCGGCAAGGCGCTGCGCTACGCCATTGCGGTTGGCATGGAGGGTGCCGCCTGGACGGGCGTCAACACGATTTCTGCCAAACGCGAATGGCCGGACTGGACGCCGACGCCGGGTGAACGGCAGCGGTTTCCCACCCTGCCCGCTCATATGGCAGGGGGCGCGGATAATCCGCTCGGCGCGCGCGCGCTCTATCTCGGCGATACGCTCTACCGCATCCACGGCACCAACGAGCCGTGGAAGCTCGGCGGCGGCGTGTCGTCGGGCTGCATTCGCATGTCCAACGACGACATCGTCGACCTGTACAACCGCGCCAAGATCGGCGCGACGGTGATTGTGCAGCGGTGATGTCTGCGCATCTATTCATTCCGTCCAAGGACCCCGGTGGCAGCCTCACTCCCGATTAAATCGGTAGAAAAGGCGGCTGAGGACGGACAAAATATCTAAGGAACTTTCCCTCGCCCTTCACGTCACGCAGCGGGTGTGTTCGCGCAGTATCTTTCTTAAAGGCTTGCTTTTCATATTTTTAATTTACGGCGCGACGCCAGCGTTCTTGCCCTTATTCGTAGGAAATCCGGGAATATTACAGCCATTTGTTGGGACTTCGTCTTGTTTGGGGGCGACTTAGACGACCTTGTCATTGGCAAGCTCAGGTCACCGCCACCTGCGGCGTCGCGGCCGAATATATCGCCAATTACACCGTGCGGGCGTTGCACCACGACTGATCGTGCGAGAAGAAGCGGATCAGAGACGAACTTCGCACCGGGAGGTTGCGGATCTTACAATATCCCGCATCCGTATGTCTTGCGGTCGTTCTCACGCCCCCACTAGAGTACCCACCGACGCGCTGCATTGCAGATTTCCGCGTATCCGGTCTCCAGAAGTCTCTCGTCGGAGTGGTCGCATGCGAGTCTCGCCAAATTTCCCCAAGCCGCGTCACCTGAACGATCCTGCTTCCCTCAATCCGGTCTCGCATCGGCGGCCTTGGCGCAGCCCCCGTGTTATTATCGCAACCCTTCAGGCCGATACCGCCAAGACACTATTTCGTAATCCATCATCGCCACACAGTGACATTCACGTCACCCAAACGGGTTTAAACACAGATATTGGTGGCCCGTTATCATGACGTATTCCTGTTTTAATTTCTCGACTGCTTTCACTTCGGAATTCGTAGGGTGTGCCGGTTAGCGGCGTGACGCGGACCAAAGCCGATGGCAATGGACCTGGAGGCAGTATCCGCGCGCGCCGCTTCCGCTTTCGTTGCTCCAAAGTGCCGATTGCCCAGCCGAGCCAGCACCGAGCAACTCTCCTGAGCGGGGGAGATTTGCTGCGCTCCTATTTCCGCAGCGCATGATCTCCGGCCTTCACCCTACGGCCGCTTGCTGCGCCAAATCATGAGCGGAATCTGCGGAATATTCCAATTCGACGGTACGCCGGTGGCGCAGCGCGATCTCGACCGCCAGATGAGGCGGCTTGCGCATCTCGGTCCCGACCGAGCCAAGTCATGGTCGGCCGGAACGATCGCGCTCGGCCATCTGATGATGCGGATCACGCGCGAGGATATGATCGACGCGCAACCGCTGCATGACGCCGGTTTCTCTCTCATTGCCGATTTGCGCCTGGACAATCGCGAGGAGCTTGCCGCTGCGCTGTCAATCGCCGCCCGAACGCTGGCCGAGATGCCGGACAGCGCGCTGTTGCTGGCGGCGTACAAAACCTGGGGCGCCGCTTGCGTCGATCGTCTGCTCGGTGATTTTGCTTTCGCCGTGTGGGACGCGCAGCAGCAAACGCTCACGCTCGCCCGCGACCACATGGGACAGCGCCATGTGTTCTATCATAAAGGCGAGGGCTTCTTCGCTTTCGCCACGGAGATCAAAGGACTGTGGGCGTTGCCGCAGGTGCCGCGTGCGCTCATGGAAGAGCGCGTCGCCGGAGCGCTGCTGTTCGACGGGCCGAACGATGTCGGCGCCACCAGCGGCTTTGAAGGCATCCGCTCGTTGCCGGGCGCCACGGTGCTGACAATCGGTGCCGACGGGGCTATTTCAACGCGGCGCTTCTGGGAACCTCACGCCGATCCGGCGCATGAGGGCCGCGACGAGGCCTATTACATCGAAACTTACCGCAAGGTTCTGGCCGAGGCCGTCGCCTGCCGGCTGCGCCGCGCCACGGTTCCGGCCGGTTTGTTCATGGGCGGCGGCTTCGATTCCAGCGCCATCTGCGCGCTGGCCGGCCCGGTCGTCACCGCGCAGGGGCGCAAGTTCATTGCCGTGTCGTCGGTGATGCCGGAGGATTATCGCGGCACCATCAGGCACGCGCGGCGCTGGTGCGAAATGTGCCGCCGCCACATGCCGCATCTGGACATGCGCTATGTGACCCGCGAGGGCCTCGACATATTCACCTTCATGGAGCAGGGGTTTCTCTCGGACGACAGCGGGCACAGTCCGAACCGGCCCGTCACGCACGCGATGTTTGCGGAGATTGCGGCGGCCGGGGCGCGCATCGTCATGGACGGCCACGGCGGCGACTACACGCTCAATCCGCGCGGACAGAGCGCACTGGTGCGCATGCTGCGTAAAGGACAGTTCCGCCGTTTCGTCTCGGAGTTTGGTGCCATGCGGCGGCACCTGCGCCAGAGCGTGAAGCAGACGCTGGTACGCAATGTGCTGTTGCAGGCGGTTCCGGCGATCCTGGATGGAGATCTGGGCACGCTACCGCAACGGGCTTGCTTTGTTCGGGCCGACCATGCCGTTGTCGCGACAAGTCATCGAAGGCCGCAGCAAGCCGGCGCGCTGGCGATTGCGGTGGGGGAGCGGCAGTGACCCGCGCTCGGTATGGAGCGCGCACTTCGAGGCCAGCAGAAATGCGCGGGCGCAAGGATACTCGATCGCCGGCCGCCGCACACGGCCTCGAATTCACCCAGCCGTTCCACGACAAGCGCGTCGTCGAGTTCGGCCTCGCCATCCCTGAGGAGCTTTACGTCAAGAACGGCAAGACGCGCTATCTGGCGCGCGCCGCGCTGAAAGATTTGTATCCGGCCGAATATCAGGACCGCCCGCCGGGCAATGACGACATGGGACCGGACTTCCTGATGATGGCCAAACGCATCGAGCCGCGCGTTCTCGCCGAGATCGAACGCATGGAAAAGGCCGGTCGTCTCTCGCGCTATTTCGATTTTCCACGCATGCGCGCGATGCTGACTCGCCGCACCGTCGAGCAGCACGCTTCCGGCAACGAATTCGATACGCGCCAGGCCATGTTCGCGTTCCTGGTCGCGCGCTATATCGAATGGTTTCGGGGCGACAACGCCTGAGCGGCCTCTGGCGACCCAAGGCGCCGTTACAGAATGCTGCGTGCAGCCGCCTGGTGCGTCACGAGGACCCCGACAGGGGACGAAGTAAACGAGAGGCGCATGTACCGGCCTCCGGATTGCTCCGCCTCCGCTAGCGCTCCGCGCCTTGGCCGAAATGATTAAACTCGCATCCTCGCTTCCATTCGCTGCCGGCTATGCTACACGGCGCGGAGCATGAACGTCGTCACCCGCTTTGCGCCCTCGCCTACCGGCTTCCTGCATATCGGCGGGGCGCGGACGGCGTTGTTCAACTGGCTCTACGCCCGCGGCCGCGGCGGCAAGATGCTGCTGCGCATCGAGGACACCGACCGCGAGCGCTCGACCCAGGCCGCCATCGACGCCATCCTCGACGGGCTCAATTGGCTCGGCATCGGCTGGGACGGCGAGGTGGTTTATCAATTCGCCCGCGCCGCGCGGCACCGCGAAGTCGCCGAAACGCTGTTGGCGAGCGGTCATGCCTATCGCTGCTACGCAAGTCCGCAGGAGCTCACCGAGATGCGCGAGGCGGCGCGCCGCGAAGGCCGTGCCAAACTCTATGACGGGCGCTGGCGCGACCGCGATCCTGGCGATGCGCCCGAGAGCGTCAAGCCCGCGATCCGCCTGAAGGCGCCGCTTAGCCGGCGAGACCGTGATCGAGGATCAGGTCCAGGGCCGCGTCGTCTGGCAGAACGAAAATCTCGACGACCTCGTGCTGCTGCGCTCCGACGGCACGCCGACTTACATGCTGGCGGTCGTCGTCGACGACCACGACATGGACGTCACCCATGTGATCCGCGGCGACGATCATCTGACCAATGCGGCGCGGCAGAAGCAGATTTACGACGCGCTCGGCTGGACCGCGCCGGTTATGTCCCACATCCCGCTGATCCACGGCCCGGACGGCTCAAAGCTTTCCAAGCGCCACGGCGCGCTCGGCGTCGATGCCTACCGCGCCATGGGTTACCTGCCGGTGGCGCTGCGCAATTACCTGGTGCGGCTCGGCTGGAGCCACGGCGATCAGGAAATCTTCTCGACCGAGGAGATGATCGCGACCTTCGATCTGCCGCAGATCGGCCGTTCGCCGGCGCGGTTCGATTTCGCCAAGCTCGAAAGCCTCAACGGTCATTATATCCGGCAGTCGAGCGAGACCGAATTGCTCGCTGCGATCGACCAATTACTGCCCCACCTCGCCGGTGGCGAGGCGCTCGCCGCAAGGCTGACGCCGCGGTGCGGCAGCAGCTTCTCGCGGCGCTGCCGAGCTTAAAGGAGCGCGCGAAAACGCTTCTCGATCTTATTGACGGCGCTGGATTTATTCTCAGCGATCGGCCGATCGATCTGGATCGACAAGGCCAAGGCGCTTTTGACGCCCGAAGCGCGCGGCACTGCTGCGCGAAATCGCAGCCGAGCTTGGCCAGCGTCGAACCATGGACGCCGGAGGCTACCGAGCAGGCGGTGCGCACCTTCGCCGAACGCAAAGGCGCAAAACTCGGCGCCGTGGCGCAGCCTTTGCGCGCAGCGCTGACCGGACGCAGCACCTCGCCGGGCATTTTCGAAGTGCTCAACCTTCTCGGCAAGTCCGAAAGCCTGGCGCGGCTTGCCGACCAGGCGGGCCTGAACGGCGTCTTGCCGGTATCTGCCTAATGCCGGTGCGGCCATTCGTATGGCTGCAATAACAGGCAATTATCTTGCAGTGCACACTATGTTGCGCTACGCCTTAAGGGCCGGGTTTACCGCGCCAAGCCAGCCGCATCGGGCTATCGGGCCGCGCGCGGCAGTTCAATCCGGGTCAGTTTGTGAACCGGTTATTCAGACATCAGGGTGCGATCATGGACGCTAAGACCGGCGCCAACATCAAAACCGGAACGTTGACCCTTGGCGACAAGAGCCACACGTTCCCGATCTACGACGGAACCATCGGCCCCTCGGTGATGGACGTCAGCAAGCTCTACGCCGAGACCGGCATCTTCACCTACGATCCGGGCTTCACCTCGACGGGAAGCTGCGAGTCCAAGATCACCTTCATCGACGGCGACGAAGGGGTTTTGCTCTACCGCGGCTACCCGATCGACGATCTCGCCGAGCACGGCGACTTCCTCGAAACCTGCTATCTCCTGCTCTACGGCGAGTTGCCGACCGCCCAGCAGAAGGCCGATTTCGACGACCGCGTGGTCCATCACACCATGGTCCACGAGCAGATGAGCCGGTTCTTCCAGGGTTTTCGGCGCGACGCGCATCCGATGGCCGTGATGGTGGGCTGCGTCGGCGCGCTGTCGGCGTTCTATCACGACTCGACCGACATCACCGATCCGACCCAGCGCATGGTGGCGTCGATCCGCATGATCGCCAAAATGCCGACGCTCGCCGCCATGGCCTACAAATATTCGATCGGCCAGCCCTTCATCTATCCGAAGAACTCGCTCGACTACGCCTCGAACTTCCTGCGCATGTGCTTTGCGGTGCCGACCGAAGAGTACCATCCCAACCCGGTGCTGGCGCGCGCCATGGACCGCATCTTTACGCTTCACGCCGATCATGAGCAGAACGCCTCGACCTCGACGGTGCGGCTTGCCGGCTCGACCGGCGCCAATCCGTTCGCCTGCATCGCCGCCGGCATCGCCTGCCTGTGGGGGCCCGCGCATGGCGGCGCCAACGAGGCGGCGCTGAAAATGCTGGGCGAGATCGGCAGCGTCGAGCGCATCCCCGAATACGTCAAGCGCTCGAAGGACCCGAAGGATTCGTTCCGCCTGATGGGCTTCGGCCACCGCGTCTACAAGAATTACGATCCGCGCGCCAAGATCATGCAGAAGACCTGCCACGAGGTTTTGGGCGAACTCGGCATCAAGGATCCGCTGCTCGACGTCGCCATGGAGCTCGAGCGCATCGCGCTCAGCGACGAGTATTTCATTGCCAAAAGGCTCTATCCGAATGTCGACTTCTATTCGGGTATCACGCTGCGCGCGATGGGCTTCCCCACCACCATGTTCACGGTGCTGTTCGCGCTCGCCCGCACCGTCGGCTGGATCGCGCAGTGGAAGGAAATGATCGAGGATCCACACCAGAAACTCGGCCGCCCGCGCCAGCTCTATACCGGCTCGCCGCGGCGGGACTATCAGGTGATGTCGAAACGGAAGTGAGCAGGCGGGCGATTGGCGAAATCGCGAGTAGCGAATAACTGCAACGCGTCACCTTCATTCGCTATCGCCGCTCGCTAGTCGCGGCCCCTCGCGGAGAACGCCTAGCGAGCCGCGATCAATACGCCCAGGTCAGATAGACGCCGCCCCAGGTAAAGCCGCCGCCGAATGCGGCGAGGATCAACCGGTCGCCGGCTTTGAGCTTGTCTTCATAATCCCATAGGCATAGCGGAATCGTCGCCGCGGTGGTGTTGCCGTATTTGTGGATGGTGATCATCACCCGCTCGGACGGCAGTTTCATGCGCTCGGCGGTCGCCTCGATGATGCGGCGGTTGGCCTGATGCGGTACCAGCCAATCGACCTTATCGCCCGTCAGATGATTGCGCGTCATCAATTCGGTCGCGACTTCCGCCATGCGGGCGACCGCGAATTTATAGACGGCGGCACCTTCCTGATGGACGTAATGCAACCGCTTGGCGACGGTTTCCGCCGTCGGCGGCATGCGGCTGCCGCCCGCCTTCTGGTGCAGATGCGGCATCCCGGATCCGTCGGAATGGATCACGCTGTCGATCATGCCGAATTTCTTATTCGGCTCGATGAGGACGGCGCCAGCGCCGTCGCCGAACAACACGCAGGTGGCGCGATCGGTGTAGTCGATGATCGCCGACATTTTGTCGGCGCCGACGACGATGATTTTGCGGCACCGTCCGGTCTCGATGAATTGCGAGGCGATCGTCAGCGCATAGACGAAACCCGAGCAGGCGGCCTGGACGTCGAAGCTGCCGACAGAGCGGATGCCGCACATCTCGCAGATCAGATTGGCGGTCGATGGAAACACAAAATCGGGCGTCGTGGTCGCGCAAATCAGAAGGTCGATTTCGGCCGGCTCGGTCCCGGTCTTGGTCAATAGCCCGCGCACCGCCTGCGCGCCCATATGCGATGTGCCGAGACCCTTGCCCTTGAGAATATGGCGTTCCTTGATCCCGGTGCGTTCCGTGATCCATTCGTCGGTGGTGTCGACCATTTCGGCGAGCGCCGCATTGGTGAGCAAGTCCGGCGGCACGTAGCCGAATACCCCAGTGATCGCGGCCCGGATCGGGGACTTCCGGACCGTTCGTTGCGATTTGCTCACGCGGGGTGCTTCACTATTGCGCGGTGGGGAAACCAAATCTTGCTTGGAGTGGTTCGGCTTAGCAGGATGGCTGCGGTAATGGTAGGGCCGCGGCCGGAGGGCGGTTAATACCGTTCCGTGCCGGCGGCAGGGTCTGTTGCAGACGCCGCCGCGCCGCGGCCGTGGCGGGCGGCCTCCAGCACGATATCGGCGGCGTCGGCGCTCGAGGCGAAACGTCCGATTCCCATGATCTGGTCGAGGCGGCCGAACGCTTCGGTCTGCCGCAGGCGTTCAGGGGTGTCGCCGATCAGCGGCGCCAACGCGTCGGCGAGCTTTTCCGGCGTACAGTCCTCCTGCAGAAGCTCCGGAACGACGTTCTCGCCGATCGCGAGATTGGCGAGAATGACGCTGGGTAATCCAGCCTGGATGCGGAACAGCCGCGCAATGACCGCCTCGATGACATGGAGGCGGTAGGCTGCGACCATGGGCACACCCGCCAGCGCGAGTTCGAGCGTTACCGTGCCGGAAGCCGCTAGCGCCGCGCGGGCGCTGCGGAACGCAGCCCATTTTTCGGCGGGATCGACGACGATGCGCGGGGCGACGGACCAAAGCGCCACTCCGTCTGTCACCCGCTGTAAAAGATGCGGAACAGTCGGCAGAACGACCTCGATCGGGCCGGCCCGCGCCGCCAGACGGCTGATAGCCAAGCCGAACATGTCGAGAAGCCGCCGGATCTCGCCGGCCCGGCTGCCCGGCAGCGCCAGAACGATCGGCGGATCGGCTTGCCGACGTCGGGCTTCCTCGGCGCTGGGGCGAAGCTCGGCGATCCGCTCGACCAGCGGGTGGCCCACGTAAGTACAGGGCGGCCCGCCGAGCCGCCGGTGGACGGCGGGCTCGAAAGGCAGGATTGCCAGCACATGGTCGACATAAGCGCGCATCGCGCGCGCGCGGCCGGACCGCCAGGCCCACACCGATGGCGAGACGTAATCGATGATCGGGATCGAGGGAGCGAGCGCGCGGACGCGGCGGGCGACCCGGTGGGTGAATTCCGGGCTGTCGACGATCACCAGCGCATCGGGCCGGGCGGTGACGACGTGCTGAGCGGTATCGCGGATGCGGCGATAGATGGCCGGCAGTCGTTCCAGGATCGCCAATAGGCCGACGATCGAAAGCTCATCGATTGCAAATGGGCTGACAATGCCGACCGCAGCCATCGCCCGGCCGCCGACGCCCGAGAGCTCGATCGCACCATCCTGACGGCGGCGCAACGCTTGCGCCAAAGCCGCACCGAGCGCATCGCCGGATTCCTCCCCGGCGATGATGACGATCGATAGCGGTCGCGGCGGTGCGAATTCCGGCGCCGGCGTCATCGGCCTAAATCCTCGCGCACGCCCAAATCTTCACGCACCCCAATGACAAAAATCTTTTCCCGGTCGGCGGCCGCGGTGACTTCCTCGGCATCGACGATCATCGTACTGCCCGCCGTGACCGCGAGGCCGGCAAGCCCGGCGCGCGCAATATTTTCGATCGTGCGCGGCCCGATCGAGGGCAGATCGAAGCGGCGGTCCTGACCGGTCTTGGGCGCCTTGACCAGAACCCCTAGCCCCAGCGATGCTGTCACCCGGCCCGCCTTGCGCAGTTCCGCGATCCGCGCCAGCATTCGATCGGTGCCCTCGGCAGCCTCCACCGCGAGTACGTTATTGTTGGCGACGACGGCGGCTTGGCCGACATCGAAGGGGCTCAGCGCCGTGATGGCGCTTAATGCGCGGGCGATATCGGCCATGTCGCGGTCGGTCGGCCGATAGCGGCCGAGCACGCCCTCCGGCATGAAGACTTCGGGCGCCACCTCTTTGACGCCGACGACACGAAGTCCACCGCTTTCCGCAACGCCGGCGATTCCCGAGAGCAAGCGGTCGTCGCCGCCGCCAAACGCGGAGATGACGCGCGGCAACAACATGATGGTGCGCCAATCGAGCCGCAATTGCCTGATCGGCGGGCGCAGCAACGCGCCGATAAACAGCACTTCCCGGCATCTTTCGGCGCGGGCCAGACGGAAGAAACGCCCGGCCTGACCAATCGCGATCCAGTGATGCGCATAGCGTTCGATCACCGCGGCGTCGGCCCAGCCTTTGATACCGAACATCACCGGCCGCCTGCCGCGACCCTCGACCGCAGCCGCAACCGCGCCCGGAAAGCTGCCGCCGCCGCAGATGATGGCGAGCGGTTCGTCTCCTGGTTCGCCTCTTGGTTGGCCTCTTGGCTCGGCCCCGGTCGTCGTCATCGGTTCGCGGCGTTCATCCGGCTGCGTCGTCGGCCGCCTCGGTATCGCGCCTGACCCGAGGCCGCATCAGCGGGCGTTTGCCGCCGGCGCGAATGAAGGCGAGGACTTTACCGACCAATGGATCGTCGGCGAACTCCGTCGCCACCGCTTCGATGCGTTCGGCGATGCGGCCCTCGGTAAAAAATAACGAGCGATAGGCCCGGCGCAGGCGATGGAGTTCCGCCTTGGTCGCGCCGCGCCGCCGCAAGCCGACAATGTTCAAACCGACCAACGCGCCGGTCTGGCCGAGCGCAAATCCGAACGGAATGATATCGTCACGGGCCGCCGACATGCCCGCCATCATGACGCCTTCGCCGATCCGCACGAATTGGTGGATCGCGACATGGCCGCCCAAGAACGTGTGATCGCCGACGCTGACGTGACCGCCGAGCACCACGTTATTGGCGAAGATCACATCGTTGCCGAGGCGGCAGTCGTGGCCGACATGGGAGCCGACCATCAAAAAACACCGGTCGCCCACCCGGGTGACACCGCCGCCGTCTTCGGTGCCGGTATTCATGGTGACGCCCTCGCGCAGCTGGCAGCGCGCCCCGATCACGAGCCGCGTCGCGCCGCCGCGATAATGCACCGATTGCGGCGGCGTGCCGAGCGACGTGAACGGATAGACGACAGTCTCCGCCCCGATCGTGGTAACGCCGGTGACGGTGACATGCGAGATCAGACGTACGCCGGCCTCGATCTCGACCTGCGGCCCGATCAGACAAAACGGCCCGATCTCAACGCCTGAGCCAAGACGCGCGCCTTCGGCGACGCGCGCGGTCGGATCGATCGCCATTTACGCCTCGGTGATGACCGCGCCGACCTCGGCCTCGGCGATGAGAAAATCACCGATTTTGGCTTCGGCACGGTACCACCACATATTGCGGCGGTGCGCGATCTTGTTGACGTGATATTCGATGGTGTCGCCGGGCACCGCGGGCTTGCGAAACTTCGCCTTGTCGATGGTCAGGAAATACATCTCGGCGCGGCGCGCCGCCACGCTCATCCGGCGCAGACAAATCACGCCCGCGGTTTGCGCCATGCCCTCGATCAGAAGCACGCCCGGCATCACCGGATTGTCGGGAAAGTGACCGAGGAATTGCGGCTCGTTGTAGGTGACGTTCTTGATGCCGATGGCATGGTCCTCGCCCTGAATGTCGATGATGCGATCGATCATCACGAAAGGGTAGCGATGCGGCAAGAGCCGCAAGATCTCCTTGATGTCGGCCGCATCCATCCGCTCGCCGCTCACTCCTCTACCTCCGCGGTCTTCCGGCTGCGGCGCGTGAGGCGGCGCACGGTGGCGACGCCGCGTTTCCAATCGAAAGCGTGCTCGGCCGGAAAGCCGCCCCAGCGGGCGGCTGCGGGAACGTTCGACATGACGCCAGCCTTGGCGCCGAGCATGGCGCCGGTGCCGACCGTGATGTGATCGGCGATGCCCACCTGCCCGCCCATCATGACAAAATCACCCACCGTCACACTGCCCGAGATGCCGACCTGGGCGGCGATCAGGCAGTGCCGGCCGATCGAGACGTTGTGTCCGATCTGGACGAGATTGTCGATCTTCGTGCCCTCGCCGATCGACGGTATCGCGCGTGGCGCCCGCGATCGATCGCCGTATTGGCGCCGATGTCGAC
Source organism: uncultured Alphaproteobacteria bacterium (assembly GCA_963696555.1). GTDB lineage: Bacteria > Pseudomonadota > Alphaproteobacteria > Rhizobiales > Xanthobacteraceae > BOG-931. The sequence goes on from CAVOKR010000026.1 coordinate 317,627, forward strand.
GTCGTCTTGAATGATGACGCGACGGGTCTGCGGAATCTTCTGATGGCCTCGCGGCGACGGCAGGTAACCGAAGCCGTCCTGGCCGATGCGTGCGCCGGGATGGACGATCACGCGATCGCCGATCAGCGCATGCAGGATGGTGGCGCCCGGCCCGATCTCGCAATCGCGGCCAATGCAGACGTCCGGGCCGATAACGGCGCCGGCCGCGATCACGGTGCCCGAGCCGATCTGCGCGCGCGGCCCGATCACCGCCAAAGGATCGACGGTCACGCCGGCTTCGATCCGGGCCTGGGGATGGATCTGCGCGGCGGCCGAGCGCCCATGAGCTTCGAACAGCGATAGCGGGCGAAGCGACGACGGAAACAGCGCCCGCGCCACCGCGACAAAGGCCGGATAGGGTTGCGTGGTCTCGAGCACCGCCATGCCGCTCGGCGCTGCGGCGGCAAACCGCGGCGCAATCAGGCAGGCGCCAGCGCGCGAGCCGCCGAGCGTAGCAGAGAACCTTGAATTATCCAGGAACGTGACATCCTCGGGGCCGGCCATATCGAGCGGGGCGATGTTACGGATCAGCCGATCGGAAGGGTCGCCGTCGCGCAAATTGGCGCGCGTCAGCGCGGCGATTTCGCCGGTCGTCAACGCGCGATCTGATTTGAAGAAGTCGGGCATCCTGCCGTCCGTCGCAGCAACCGCAGCCGCAATTAGAAATGGGCGCCGCCGCCGAAGGCGAAGAACTGCGTCCGGTCGTAGCTTTGCTTCAGGAACGGATAGGCGAAGTCGAAGCGCAGCGGACCGAACGGCGACTCCCAGATGATGCTGGCGCCGGCGGACATCCGTACGGCGGGGCTGTCGGCGTATTGCATGCCGCACTGGCAGATGAACGAATTTCCCGGCGCCGGAGCACTAGTGGTGACAAGGCCGTTGATCTCTCCCGTAGCCGCATCTTGCGTTTCGGCTTTGTACCCCCACACCGATCCAGAATCCACGAAGATCGCACCGCGGAACCCGGCGTCCTTGGGCAGGAAATAGAAGGGATATTGAAACTCCAGACTCGCGCCCCAATACATCGTGCCGCCGATATTATCGTTGGTCGTACCCACCGTAATATCGCGCGGTCCGATACCGGCTGGCTGGAAACCACGCACCAGGTTCGGGCCCATCTTGAAGTCATCCAGCATCCGGACTTCCTGACCGCCAAGGCCGGTGATATCGCCGGCTTGAAGATGCAGAATGCCGACCAGATCGGAGACGACCTCATAGTATGCGCGCATATCGGTACTGCTGCGCAGGTAGGACACGTCTCCGCCGAGGCCGGCAACATCCTGACCGAAGCTGAAATAGACGCCGTTGGTCGGGTTTTTGTTGTTGTCGAGTGTATTGTAGGTCAGGCCGTAACCCACCGCCGAGGTCAAGGTTGCGCCATTGGCAAGCTCGACCCGTACCGGCAGCGACGCCTGTCCAAGAGCGTAACAATTTTGTGCAGTCCCTGCGAGACCAGCGGCCGCAAAGCCGGGATAGGCCGAGTTTATGACGCCCTGCGCCGTCGCCGCGATAACCGCCTCGGGCGTCGGGAATGTGTTCGCAAAATCCGGACTGATATTGTTACAGTCGTTCAAGTAATTCGGCAGCGTGATCTTCTGCGTATAGAGCGAATAACGCAGTTGCACGGCGAAATCTTCGCGGATTGGCAGGCCCCAGCGCAGCGTCCCGCCGTAGGATTCCGTACCGTAAGAAAGATAAGAGTTGGCGATGGTTTGCTTCGCAAAAAGGTCCAGTCCCATGCTGGAGCGGGTGTCGAGGAAATACGGCTCGGCGTAGTTAAGCTCGATGCCGCGCGTATATTGGCCGTAGGTAAGCGCCGCCTTGGCGAAGCGGCCGGTGCCGAGGAGGTTGCGCTCCTGGACCGAAACCTGGCCGAGCCAGCCGTCCGACGTCGAATAGCCGCCCATGACCGAGAAGTCGCCGGTCGACTGCTCCTCGACTTCGACATTGATAACAACGCGGTCGGGCGCGGAACCCGGCTCGTTGGTGATCTTCACGTCCTTGAAGAAATTCAAGTTCTTCAGGCGGCGCTCGGCGCGATCGATCAGCGCGCGATTGTACGGATCACCTTCGCCGATATCGAATTCACGGCGTATCACATAGTCGCGGGTGCGGTAATTGCCCTTGATATTGATGCGTTCGATATAGGCGCGCGTGCCTTCGTCAACGGTAAACAGGACCCCGATGGTACGCGTCGTCGGGTTGCGATCGCCGCGCGGCCGCACCGTGCCGAACGGGTAGCCGCGCTTGGCGAGTTCGATCGTCATGTCCTCGACGGTCTTCTCGATCGCCTCGCCGTTGTAGTTCTGGCCGGACGACATCCGCAGCGTCGAACGCAGCGACTGGCCGTCGACGGCACGGACGTTGGATTGAATGTCGATCGCGCCGAAGTGATAGAGCGCCCCCTCTTCGATCGTGAAGGTGACGATAAAGCCCTTCTTGGCGGGATCATATTCGCCGGTGGCGGATACCACCTGGACGTCCGCATAGCCGTGTTTCAGATAGAAACGCCGCAACAGATCGCGATCCGCTTCGATGCGGTCCGGATCGTAAACGTCGGTAGTCTGCATAAAACTAAGCCAATTCGACGTCGTGGTCTTGATCACCTCTTTCAGGCGATAGTCCGAATAGGCTTTGTTGCCGACGAAAACGATCTGCTTGATGCCGGTCTTCTCGCCTTCGTCGATTTCGAAAACAAGATCAACCCGGTTATTCGGCCGTTCGATAAATTTCGGCGTCACTTTGACGTCGAAACGGCCGTTGCGCTGGTAGATTTCGATGATGCGCTGGGTATCGGCCTGAACATTGGGGCGCGACAGCGAGCCGCGCTCCTTCGACTGGATTTCCTCGGTGAGCTGTTCGTCCTTGATGCGATGATTGCCCTCGAAGACGATCTTGTTGATGACGGGCGCCTCGACGACGGTGACGATCACTTTGCCCCCGGACTGGGAAATGTGGACGTCTTGAAACAGGCCGGTGGCGTAAAGCGCCTTCAGGCCGGCATCGATCTTGGCGGCATCGAGGTGCTCGCCCGGAGCGGCTTTGAAATACGATCGGACCGTATCGGCGTCGACCCGGCGATTGCCCTGGACGACGATGGAACTCGCGGTAACGCCGCTATCCGCCGGCGCCGCAACGGCAACGCCAGCCCACAGACCCAAAAACACCCAACCCGAGGAGCAAGCCGGCCACGACCAGCCCTCGTTTTACCCGCACACCCATGTCCATGCGCAAAGCGCCCTTTTACCCCAGTGGCCGCCCCCAGTGGCGGGTTACTCTGAATTCTCCCTCAATTCTGCGGTCTTAAAATTCCATTTCTCCTTGATATTACTGTCACTTCTAGCCTTCCTCACTGTATCACCCCTACGCAACGATTACTACGGTGCCCTGCCCCCACGGCCCCGTTCAGGACGTCGCCAGGTGAACAATGTCATTGAATGTTGCAAATATCATCAACATCACGACAATCGCGAGACCAATCCGAAATCCGACTTCCTGGGCCCGCTCCGACAGCGGGCGGCCGCGCAGCGGCTTCGATCGAATAGAACAAAAGGTGACCGCCATCGAGCAAGCGGAATTGGAAACAGGTTGAGGAGGCCGATCGATACGGAAATTACGGCGGCAAGATGGATCACAAGGGGATAAGCTGATGGTCGGCGACCTGCCCGATGACGTGCGCGATACCGATCGGACCGCCCAGTTGATCCGCCGATTTATGACCGACGACGACGCCGCCGATATAGCTCAGCGTCTGATCGACAACCTCCCAAGTCTGCTGGAGTCGCCATCCAAACTGCGCTGCGGCGGCGAAACCGGCTGGAATTTCAGGTCTTCGGCGCGCCATCGACCGGCTGATGCCGAGAATGCCGATGCGACGGACATTGCCCAGAGTGATCCTTGAAATCTTTGAGCGCAGGGCGTAGCCTTCAGGTCGAGCTTGGTCCCGGCGCGGTCGACCTCGATATCGAGACTTTCGCCAGCGCTCTCGCTGACGACGCGTTGCATGTCGGCAAAATCTTCGACCGGCTTGCCATCGATGGCGACCACCAGATCGCCCTTTTGAAATCCAGCGGCTGCGGCGGCGCTGCCCTCCTGCACGCGAATCGACGCGCGCGCTCATGGATTGCTTGCCGAACGCCATGAACATCGCGGAAAAAATGACGATTGCCAGGACGAAATTGGCAACCGGGCCGGCCGCCACAATGGCGGCACGCTTGGCCACAGGGCTGGAAGAAGAAGCTCTGCGCGCGTTCGCCCGCGCTCATCGTTTCGAGCCGAGGCGCGTCGGGCGCGCTCGCCGCATTCTCATCGCCGAAGAACTTCACATAGCCGCCCAGCGGAACGGCGGATATTTTCCAGCGGGTGCCGTAGCGATCGTTAAACCCGACGAGTTCGGGGCCAAAACCGATGGAAAAGACCAGGATTTTGACGCCGCATAGCCGCGCAACGATGAAATGACCGAATTCGTGGAAGAAAACCACAATGCTGAGCACGAATAGAAAGGGGATCGAGGTAAGCGACAACACCACCCCCCAGCGCATGTAAATGCGACAGCAAATACGACCCCATGATTTTACCCTAACGCCCCTGCCGTCCCTGCCCCAATTCCTTAACGCTACGATGCCATTGCGGCAATTTCGGGCAAGAGGTCTGAGGCTAACCTTCTTGCATTATGGTCAACGGCGAGCGCCGCCTCGACCGATTGCGGCTCGGCCATCTCGCCGCGGCGCTCCATGGCGTCCAAAGTGGCCTCGACGAGCGCCGCAATGCCGGTAAATCCGAGATTTCGGCCAATGAATTCGCGGACCGCGATTTCGTTGGCCGCGTTCAGAATGGTCGGCGCCGCCCCGCCGGCCGCAAGCGCCCGGCGCGCGAGCGCCAGCGCCGGGAAGCGGATCAGGTCCGGTTCCTCGAAGGTCAGCGACGCAATCTGGGCAAGATCGAGCCGTGCCGCCGGGGTGCTCCATCCGCACCGGCCAGGCCAGACAGTGCGATATCGGGATGCGCATATCCGGCGAACCAAGTTGCGCAATCACCGAACCGTCGCGGAACTCGACGAGACCATGGATGATCGACTGCGGATGGACGACGACATCGAGCATATCCGGGGCCAGAGCGAACAAATGATGCGCCTCGATCAATTCGAGGCCTTTGTTCATCAGCGTCGCGGAATCGATGGTCACTTTCGGTCCCATCTGCCAGGTCGGATGCTTCAGCGCCTGTTCCACCGTGACTTTACGGATCGCTTCGAGCGGTAAAGTACGGAACGGCCCGCCTGACGCGGTCAGCACGATGCGGCTCACATCCTCGCGGCGGCCCGCACCGAGCGCTTGGAAGATCGCATTGTGCTCGGAATCAACCGGCAGCACGGTCGCGCCTTTCGCCGCCGCAAGCCGCATGAACAGCGCGCCGGCGCAGACGAGACATTCCTTGTTGGCGATCGCCACGGTCGCGCCGCGCTCGGCTGCGGCGAGCGTCGGCGCGAGACTGGCCGCGCCCGTGATCGCGGCCATCACCCAATCGGCCGGGCGTTGCGCCGCCTCGACAAGCGCCCCGGGACCGGCTGCGGCTTCGATGCCGGAGCCCGATAGCTCGGATTTGAGCTCGTCATAGAACGCCGGATCCGCGACGGCGGCAAAGCGCGCGCCCAGTTCGCGCGCGAGACGTGCGAGCGCGCCGGCCTCGCGATAGGCTGTCACCGCTTCGACCTGATAGCCGGCTCGATCCCGCCGCAACAGATCGGCCGTGCTGGTGCCGATCGAGCCGGTCGCGCCAAGGAGCGTTACCGTCCGCGGGCCGGGAGCAAGGTCTGCTTTTGCCGGTTTCGTTTTGGTCAGCGGTTGTTTCTGCGTCATCCGGCGACCCGGTCAGGCCTTACCATATCAACAAGCCTTGGGCTGGGGCGGCCAGGCCTTGAGCGAGGCCCTGCCGCAGAACTCCGATCACGATGGCAGCCAAAGCGGCAACCAGAAAACCGTCGAGGCGATCCATCACGCCGCCGTGGCCGGGAATGAGGTGGCTTGCATCCTTGACGCCGAACCGCCGCTTAATGGCTGACTCGAACAAGTCTCCACCCTGAGCGACGATCGATAGAACAAATGCCAAGCCTCCGGCTACGGCGGGCTGCGTTCCACCGCTCGCATAAGCGACCAGCGTACCGGCGGCAACCCCCCCGACCAGACCGCCGAACGCGCCGGCCCAGGTCTTTTTCGGGCTCACCAACGGCCACAGCAGCGGCCCCCCGACCGCGCGGCCGACGAAATAAGCAAAAATGTCGGTCGACCAAACGACCGCGAACAAGAAGACGATCGCCGTGAAACCCGCTACCGGATCGCCGCGTAACAATACGGGTGCGAGGAAAGCCACGCCGGCATAGATCACGCCGCCATGCCGCCCAAGCCGCGGCGCTGCGGTCGGGTAGGCGCCGCGACCAGGCCGCAAAGCCTGCGAGGACCGCGCCTGCGGCGACCGCGCCGATTGCGCTGATGTTGGCGCCGGCGGCGGTGAGGCCCGCGGCTGCCAGCACGGCGAGGAGACCCGGCCCGAGAATGCGCGCATCGGCGCGCCCGAGGACGAGCGAAGTCCACTCGTAAAGGATCGCCACGGCCGCCAACGCGCAGGCGATCAAAAACAGCCAGCCGCCCACATAGGCACAAACAAGCCCAACCGGCGCCAGCACGGCGGCCGAGACGACGCGCTGGGCAAGATTTCGCGCGGCCTCGGCCTGTGCTGCGATTGTCCCGGTGGCGTCGGAGGGTTGCTGGTCCGGATTGATCACGACCCGGTCTGCGCGATCAATCCGCCAAAGCGGCGTTCGCGCCGGCGGTATTCCGCAATCGCGTTCTCGAGCGCATTGCGGTCGAAATCCGGCCAATTGAGAGGAACAAAAACCAGCTCGCTATAGGCGGCTTGCCAGAGCAGGAAATTCGACATGCGCTGCTCGCCGCTGGTGCGGATGATCACGTCGGGGTCGGGCAAATCGGGCATATCGAGCCGGCTTGCCAGAAGCTCGGGCGTGATCGCGTCGGCCCGCAAACGGCCCTCCGCGACCTCGATCGCGAGCCGGCGCGCGGCGCGGGCGATCTCTTGGCGCGCGCCGTAATTGAACGCTACCACCAGAACGAGGCCGTCATTGTTGCGCGTCAACTCTTCGGCTTCGTCCAGCAGGCTCCTGATATCTTTGGCGAGGTCGTCGCGCTCGCCGATGATGCGCACGCGCACATTGCTCTTGTGCAGGTCGGCGAGATCGTTGCGGATGAAACGGCGCAACAGCGACAACAGATCGCGGATCTCGGACTGCGGCCGCGACCAGTTTTCGGAGCTGAACGAGAAGATCGTCAAAACAGAAATGCCGAGGTCGCTTGCGGCGCGTACGGTTTTGCGCAGCGCCTCGACGCCACGCCGGTGACCTTCAACCCGCGGCAGACCGCGCGCGGAAGCCCAGCGCCCATTGCCATCCATAATGATGGCGACGTGCCGGGGGGTCTCGAAACCGCCGGATGGCGTATCCACTTGCGTTGCCTTCAAGGACTCCATCGCCTTCGTTATCGATGTCGCTTTATCGCTCAAACCGTCATGATCTCCCGCTCCTTGCCGGCAAGCAGTTTTTCGACTTCGGCGATCGTCGCGTCGGTCACCTTCTGCACTTCGCCGGCCTGGCGGGTGTGATCGTCTTCACTGATCTTGTGATCCTTCTCGAGCTTCTTGAGAAGATCGAGGCCGTCGCGCCGGACATGACGGACGGCGACACGCGCGGCTTCGGCGTATTTATGCGCGACCTTGGCGATTTCGCGCCGCCGCTCCTCGTTGAGCTCCGGAATGCGCAGCTTCAGCACCTGGCCTTCGGTCGATGGCGTCAATCCGAGATTGGCCGACGAGATCGCCTTTTCGACCGCGTGGACCATCGACCTGTCCCAGACCTGGACATGGAGCAGGCGCGGCTCCGGCACGCTGATGGTGGCGAGCTGGTTGAGCGGCATGTGGCTGCCATAGGCTTCGACCTGAACGTGGTCGAGCAAGGCGGTCGAAGCGCGGCCGGTGCGCAACCCCGAAAGCTCCGTCTTCAGCGACGTGATCGCGCCCTGCATCCGGCGCTTCAGGTCGTTCATGTCGAATGTCGTCGTGACCATGGTAGCCTCTATGCCATGTAACGCGATGCCGCATTACGCACTACTTAAGTTACGCGCTCGGCATCCCCTCGCGCCCTCGGGATCGGGACTGCGTGCTCGCGCTGCCTGGCGCAGAGCGCTAGCCGACGGTCGTAAAATGCCCCTTCCCGCATAACACGTCCTGGATCGCGCCCTTGTCCCGGATCGAAAAGACGATGATAGGCATCCGGTTTTCCTGGGCAAGCGCGAACGCCGTCAAATCCATGATTTTCAGGTGCCGGTCGAGCGCCTCTTGATGGCTGAGCTGGTCGTAACGCTTGGCCTTGGGATCGGTCTTCGGATCGGCGGTATAGACGCCATCGACGTCGGTCGCCTTGAAGACGGCATCGCACTCCATCTCGGCGGCGCGCAGCACCGCGGTAGTGTCGGTGGTGAAATACGGGTTGCCGGTGCCGCCGGCGAAAATGATGATGGTGTCGTCTTCGAGGTGGCGCAGCGCCCGCTGCCGCTCATAGGTCTCGCAGACCTGCGGCATGGCCAGCGCCGACATGGTGCGGGCGCTGGCGCCCAGCCGTTCGATCGCGGCTTCCATGACCAGCGCATTCATCACCGTCGCCAGCATGCCCATGGCGTCGGCGGTCGGCCGCGACAGCCCATTCTCGGAAATCTGCGCCCCGCGCAACACGTTGCCGCCGCCGACCACGACGCCCAAGGCGACGCCGAGCTTGCGGACGGCGACGAGGTCGGCCGCGAAACGGTCGATGGTGGGCTGATGGATGCCGAACTTTTCGGGGCCGGAAAGCGCTTCGCCGGAGAGCTTGACGATCACCCGCCGGTACTTCGGTTTCGCCATCGCGATGGTTCCGCCCTTGCCGCCTGATCCCGCAAGGCCCCGTAGGGCTATCGCATTTGCGCGGCAAACCCAACCGGCCGCAGCGACTTATCCCGAACCGCGATCTGGGCCGACAAGCCGAGACCGGCTTTCGCGATCACGTTCAGTGCGCGCCGGCCAGCGCGGCCACTTCGCCGCCGAAATCGCCCTCGGGCCGCTCGATGCCCTCACCGAGCGCGAAACGCTTGAAGCCGCCAATCTTGATCGGCGCGCCGACCTTGCCTTCGGCTTCTTTGATGGCCTGCGCCACGCTTTTCTTGTCGTCGTGGATGAAGCCCTGATCGAGCAGGCAGACTTCCTTGTAGTAGGTCTTCAGCCCGGACTCGACGATCTTCTCGATCACGTTGGCGGGCTTGCCCTGCGCCTTGAATTTCTCGGCGAGCACATTCTTCTCCCGCTCGACCACCGCCGGGTCGAGGCCGGTCGGGTCGACCGCCTGCGGATTGGCCGCGGCGATATGCATCGCCACCATGCGGCCGAAGGCTTTGAGTTCGTCGGCATCACCGGTCGATTCCAGCGCCACGATCACGCCGATCCGGCCGAGCCCATCCGACACCGAATTGTGCACGTAGCTAGCCACGACGCCCTTGGCGACGGGGAGCGCCGCGGCCCGCCGCAGCGTCATGTTCTCGCCGACCTTGGCGATGGTGTCGGCAATGGCGTCCGCGATGGTCACGCCGCCGACTTTGGCGGCGAGGATCTTGTCGACATCGGTCCCCGAGCCGAGCGCGGCGCCCGCGATCATTTTGACCAGGCCCTGGAACAGGTCGTTACGGGCGACGAAATCGGTCTCCGAATTGACCTCCACCACGACGCCCTCATGAGCATCGATGGCGATGCCGATCAGGCCTTCGGCGGCGACGCGGCCGGCCTTCTTGGCGGCCTTGGACAGGCCCTTTTTGCGCAGCCAATCGACGGCGGCATCGAGATTGCCGCCGCTCTCGCTAAGCGCTGCCTTGCAGTCCATCATGCCGGCGCCGGTCAGGTCCCGGAGCTCTTTGACCATGGACGCGCTGATCGGGGTGGTCATCGTCGGGGGCCCTTACACTTCCTCGGCCGTCAGTTCTTTGGCCTTGGCGATCCAGCCTTCGACGCGGCCGGGCAAACCTACTTCTTCGCCGACATTATGCGCGGCGGGCGGCGACAGCTCGGCGATCTGCTGGAAATGGAAAATGCCGAGATCGTTGAGCTTCTTTTCGATGGTCGGCGACACGGCCGGGAGCTTCTTGAGATCGTCGGCAACGCCGCGCGGTCCCGACAGCGGCTCGAAGCCGAGCGTATTGGTCTCGACCGGCAGTTCTTCGACCACGGGCTCGGCCTGCGCGCCGATATCGACGCCGTGCGCGCCTTGCGCCCGCGAAATGCCGTCGATGGCGGCGCGCGCGACCAGATCGCAATACAGCGTGATGGCGCGGCTCGCGTCGTCATTGCCGGGCACCACAAAAGTGATGCCGTCGGGATCGCAATTGGTATCGACGATGGCCGCGACCGGAACGTTGAGCCGGCGGGCTTCCTTGATCGCGATGTCTTCTTTGTTGGTATCGATGACGAAGACGAGATCGGGAAGCCCGCCCATGTCCTTGATGCCGCCGAGCGAACGGTCGAGCTTGTCGCGCTCGCGCTGCAGCGTCAGCCGCTCTTTCTTGGTGTAGCCCTGCGCCTCGTTGGAGGCGAGCATCTCCTCGAGCGTGCGCAGCCGCTTGATCGAGTTCGATACCGTTTTCCAGTTGGTCAGCGTGCCGCCGAGCCAGCGCGAATTGACGTAATATTGCGCGCATTTCTTGGCGGCTTCGGCGATGGCGTCCTGCGCCTGTCGCTTGGTGCCGACGAACAGGATGCGTCCGCCCTGCGCCACGGTATCGCTGACCGCCTGCAAGGCCCGATGCAGCATCGGCACCGATTGCGTCAGATCGACGATATGGATGTTGTTGCGGGTGCCGAAGATGTACTCAGCCATCTTCGGATTCCAACGATGGGATTGATGCCCAAAATGAACGCCAGCTTCCAATAGCTGACGCATGCTGAATTCTGGCAGCGCCATGTCATTCTCCGGTTGATCCGCCGCGGACCGAGAGCCCACCGCCTCCCTGCGGAGAGGGCAGACACCGGACGGCTCGAAGCCAAGGTCCGCGTGTGAGATTGGGCGCCTTATATAGGCAGGACCCCCGTCCAGGCAACCGTGTTGTGGGCGTTCTTTAGCGCCTTCCGGCCCTCCCCGGCCCTGGTGTAGCCTAAGATGCAACCGGCCGAAGAGCCGGACACATGTCTTTGGGGAGGGAAACATGGTCGGAACACCACGGCGTCAATTCCTGCGATTGGCGGCCCTCGGCGCGGCACTGCCCGCCTGGCCTAGCCTCCTTCACGCCGACGATTACCCGTCGCGGCCGATTCATCTCCTCGCCGGCTACCCGCCCGGCGCATCGCCCGACATCATCGCGCGCCTGATCGGTGACGGCCTGTCGCAACGAATCGGCCAGCAGCTGATCATCGACAACCGGCCGGGCGCCGCCAGCAATATCGCCACCGAGCTTGCCGCGCATTCCGCGCCGGACGGCTACACGGCGCTGATCGCGGTCTCGACCAACGCGATCAACACCACGCTTTACCGCAACCTGAATTTCGATTTCACCAAAGACCTCACGCCGGTCGCCGGCATCGGCGTGACGCCGTTCCTCATCGTCGCCAATCCGTCGTTCCCGGCAAAGACGATCCCGGAGCTCATCGCCTACGCAAAAGCCAATCCCGGGCGGGTCAATTTTGCCTCTCAGGGCGTCGGCACAGGTCCCCATGCCGCGGCCGAATTGTTCAAGATGATGACCGGAACCGATCTGGTCCACGTGCCGTATAAGGGCAATTACAACACGGACCTGCTCGGCGGCCAGATACCGCTTGCCTTCGCGCCGATCGCGCAGGTGATCGAATTTATCAAGGACAACCGGCTGCGTGTGCTCGGCGTCACGACCGCGACACGTTCCGACGCACTGCCGGACGCGCCAGCGATCGGCGAATTCGTCCCGGGCTACGAAGCGGCCGGCTGGTACGGCATCGTGGTGCCGACGGGCACATCGCCCGAGATCATCAACAAGCTTGCGACGGCCGTTCTTGCGACCGTCAACGATCCACCCGTGAAGGCGAAACTCGTCGCGATCGGCGTCGTGCCGAAGCCGATGACCACCGCGGAATTCGGCAAATTCATCGCCGACGAAACCCAGAAATGGGCGAAGGTGATCAAATTCGCCGACATCAAGGTCGACTGATCGCGCCACGCTCAGCGCGCGGCAGCGACCAAATTTAGTGGCCGCGGCGGCGGCGCTTCTTGGCGGCCTTGCGGGCTGCATAACGCGCATCCTGGGCGGCCTTTTGCTCGGCCGAGAGGACCTCCTGGACATCCGCCAGATAGGCCGGAGCGGCGCGTGGGCCCGAGTCTTGCGCCGGCGCCCGGGCGCCGAGTTTGGCGCGTTCCAGAACGAAGCGGGCGTAATCGTCCATGTCGCCGGCGAAGGGCTTGATCTCGCCGTCGGCGGTGAGCCACAGCCGGTCGGCGACGAGTTCGATCAGCGAACGGTCGTGGGTGATGAGGATGACGGCGCCTTCGTAATCGTTGAGCGCGTCGAGGAGCGCGCGGCGGCTGTCGATATCGAGATGGTTGGTCGGCTCGTCGAGAATGAGGAGATGCGGCTCGGCCATGGCGACGAGGTTGAGGAGAAGCCGCGCCCGCTCGCCGCCCGAAAGGTTGGCGACCGTGGTGTCCTGCTTGTCGAAGGACAAGCCGAATTGCGCGAGCCGCGAGCGCCGCGAGGATTCGCTGTCGTCCGGCCGCTCGCGCCGGATGATATCGAGCGGCGTGTCGGCGGGATCGAGCGCTTCGATCTGATGCTGGTGGAACCAGCCGACTTTGATGCGGCTTTCCCGCTTCATCTCGCCTGATTGCAGCGGCAGCGCGCCCGCGATCATCTTGGCGAAAGTCGATTTGCCGGCGCCGTTGACGCCGAGCAAGCCCGATGCGGTCGTCGACATCGAGCCGCAGATCGAGTTTCCGCAGTACCGTCTTGCCGTCATAGCCGACGGACGCGTTTTCGAGCTGGAGGAGCGGCGGCGCCAGCGGCCGCTTCGGCGAGGGAATCGTAAACGGCGTAACGCGTTCCTCGACCACTTCGGCGATCGGCTCGAGCTTGGCCAGCCGCTTGATGCGCGACTGCGCCTGCGTCGCCTTGCTGGCCTTGGCGCGGAAACGGTCGATGAATTTCTGCAAATGGGCGCGCTCGGCGTCCTGCTTGACCTTGGTGGCGGCCTGCAGCCGGTTCTTCTCGGCGCGGCGCGTCTCGAAATCGTTGTAGCCGCCGGAGTAAAGCTCGAGCTTGCCTTGGCTCAGATGCAAAATGGCGTCGACCGAATTGTTGAGAAGCTCGCGGTCGTGGCTGACGATCAAGGCGGTGTGCGGATATTTTTTCAGCCGCGCCTCGAGCCAGAGCGCGCCTTCGAGGTCGAGATAATTGGTCGGCTCGTCGAGCAGAAGCAGATCGGGCTCGGCAAAGAGCGCCGCCGCGAGCGCGACCCGCATGCGCCAGCCGCCGGAGAATTCGGCCATCGGCCGGGTGAGATCGTCGTTGGAAAAGCCGAGCCCGGTCAGGATTTCGGCGGCGCGCGCCGGCGCGCGATCGGCATCGATGGTGTTGAGCCGCTGATAGATCTCGGCAAGCTCTTCGGGCTCGGCGGTCTCCAAGGCGGCATTGAGCGTCTCGCGCTCGGTATCGGCGGCCAAGATGGTGTCGATGAGCGTGACCGGCGTCGCCGGATGTTCCTGATCGACCGAGCCGATCCGGGCGCTTTTCGGCAGCACGATCTCGCCGCTCTGCGCCGCGAGATCGCCGACGATCAGCTTGAACAGCGTCGACTTGCCGGCGCCGTTCCGTCCCACCAGGCCGACTTTGGCGCCGGTCGGAACGGCGACGCTCGCCGAATTCGAAGAATCTTCGGCCCCACGCATCGAAAACGAGATTCTCAATCCGAAGCATGTCGGGGTTCCGAACGCCGATGGAAATGGTTGGGAGATGACGCGGCCGGTTCTTATACTGCGCCGCAGCAAATGGCGAGAGGAGATGTCGCTATGGCGCCGCCGAGATTGCAAGGCGTCATTGCGAGAAGTCGTCATTGCGGAGCGTCAAGCGAAGCAATCCAGCCTGGCGGCACAGCCCCTGGATTGCTTCGTCGCTTTGCTCCTCGCAACGACGGCCTACAGCGCCTCCACCGTCACCACGCCGGTCACCGCCTTGATGGCGCCGGCGATTTGCGGCGAGACTTTGAAACGGCCGGGGAGTTTGACCTCGACCTCGCTGCCGTTTTGCAAGCAGCAGCACCATGCTGACTTCGCCGTCGCCGGTGTCGCCGCCGTTGCGGCCATTGCCGTTTTGCATCGGCTCGAGGCGGCGCGCGACGCCCGGGATCGGCTCTTCGTTGCGCAGGAAGACGCGCAAGCCCTTCTGGGTTCGCGCCGCCGCCGCATCGAGCGGCTCGACCGACTGGATGCGCGCGCGCACCTCGTCGGCCTGCACCTCGGCGGTGAGGAAGAGCAGCACCGCCGTTCCCGGCTCCAGAAGATCGCGGTATTGCGCGAGACCTTCGGCGAACAGCACCGCCTCGTAATGGCCGGTGGGATCGGAGAGCCCGATGATGCCCATCTTGCTGCCGTTCTTGGTGCGGCGCTCGGTGCGCGCCACGACGGTGCCGGCGACGCGGCCGGAGCCCGCGCCGCCTTTCACCGCGCGCGCGAATTCCGCCCATGACTGCACGCGAAGCCGCTTCAGCGCCACCGCGTAATCGTCGAGCGGATGGCCGGAGAGGAAAAAGCCGACCGCTTCATATTCGCGCTGCAGCCGCTCCGCCGGCAGCCAGGCTTCGAGCTCAGGCACGATGATCGGCGCGGCTTGCACCACGCCGCCGAACAATTCCGACTGGCCGCGCACGGCGTCTTCTTGGGTGCGCTGTGCGGTCGCCAAAAGCGCATCGACGGCGGCGTAGGCCCGCGCCCGGTTCGGCTCGATCGGGTCGAAGGCGCCGGAGGCCGCAAGACTTTCCAGCACGCGTTTGTTGACCGCGCGCGGATTGATGCGGGCGCCGAAATCGGCAAGGCCGGTGAACGGCCGCTCGCCGCGCGCCGCGACGATGGTCTCGACCGCTTGCCGCCCGACGCCGCGCAGCGCCGCCAGCGCATAATGGATGGTATTGCCGTCGACATCGAATTCGACGCCGGAGCGATTGATCGACGGCGGCTCGACCTTGAGGCCTATGCGCTCGGCCTCGGCGCGGAATTCCGACAGCTTGTCGGTATTGCCCATGTCGAGCGTCATCGAGGCGGCCAGAAACTCGACCGGGTAATTCGCTTTCATATAGGCGGTCTGGTAGGTCAACAGCGCATACGGCGCGGAATGCGATTTGTTGAAGCCGTATTCGGCGAATTTGGCGCAAGTGTCGAAGATCGCCTCGGCATCGTTCCTGCCGATGCCGCGTTCGACCGCGCCGGAGATGAAACTGTCGCGCTGCGACGCCATCTCCTTGCGGTCCTTCTTGCCCATGGCGCGGCGCAGGATGTCGGCCTTGCCGAGGCTGTAGCCGGCGAGATCGCGCGCGATCTGCTGCACCTGCTCCTGATAGGTGATGATGCCGTAGGTCGCCTGCAGGATCGGCTGCAGTTTTGGATGCAGATAGTCGGTGCGCTCGTGACCGAGCTTGCGCGCGCAATAGGTCGGGATATTCGCCATCGGGCCGGGACGATAGAGCGCCACCAGCACGATCAAGTCCTCGAAACGGTCGGGCCGCATGTCGATCAGCGCGCGGCGCATGCCCTGACTTTCAACCTGGAACACGCCGACGGTTTCGCCCCGTGCCAGCATCTCGTAGGTCTTTACGTCGTCGAGCGGCAGGTTGGTCAGGTCGAGGTCGACGCCGCGCCGTTTGACCAGTTTCACGGCGAGTTCGAGCACCGTGAGCGTCTTGAGGCCGAGGAAGTCGAACTTCACCAGCCCCGCCGGCTCGACCCATTTCATGTTGAACTGCGTCACCGGCATCAGCGATTTCGGATCGCGATAAAGCGGCACGAGTTCGCTCAAGGAGCGCTCGCCGATGACGATGCCGGCGGCATGCGTCGAGGCATGGCGGTGCAGGCCTTCGAGCCGCTGCGCGATGTCGAAGGCGCGCCGCGTCACCGGATCGCGGTCGCGCTCGGCCTGCAGGCGCGGCTCGTCTTCGATGGCGCGCGCAGAGCGTCACCGGATTGGCCGGGTTTTGCGGCACGAGCTTGCAGAGCTTGTCGACCTGGCCATAGGGCATCTGCAACACGCGGCCGACGTCGCGCAGCACGCCGCGCGCCTGCAGCGTGCCGAAAGTGATGATCTGGGCGACGCGGTCGCGGCCGTATTTTTCCTGGACGTAGCGGATCACTTCGTCGCGCCGTTCCTGGCAGAAGTCGACGTCGAAGTCGGGCATCGACACGCGCTCGGGATTGAGAAAGCGCTCGAACAGAAGCCCGAAGCGGATCGGATCGAGATCGGTGATGGTGAGCGAATAGGCGACAAGCGAGCCTGCGCCCGAGCCGCGGCCCGGCCCGACCGGGATGCCCTGCGCCTTCGCCCATTGGATGAAGTCGGCGACGATCAAAAAGTAGCCGGAATATTTCATCCGCGCGATGACGCCGAGCTCGAAATCGAGCCGCTCCTGATATTCCTCCGCGGTATGGCCCTGCGCGACGCCGTAACGGGCAAGCCGCCGCTCGAGGCCGCGCTTGGCTTCCTCGCGCATCACGCCGGCCTCGTCGGCTTCGCCGTCGCCCGCGGTGAAGCGCGGCAGGATCGGCGCCTGGCTCTTCGGCCGGAACGCGCAGCGCTCGGCGATCTCGACGGTTGCCGCGAGCGCTTCCGGCAGATCGGCGAACAGCGCCGCCATTTCGGCGCGGGTCTTGAAGCGGTGCTCGGGCGTCAATTGGCGGCGGTCGGTATCGGCGATGAGCTTGCCTTCGGCGATGCAAAGAAGCGCGTCGTGGGCTTCGTAATCCTCGCGGGTGGCAAAGAACGGCTCGTTGGTGGCGACGAGCGGCAGCCCGCGGGCGTAGGCGAGCTCGATCAGCGCCGGCTCGGTGACGCGTTCGGCGGGCGTGCCGTGGCGCTGCAATTCGATATAGAGGCGGTCGCCGTAAAGCCGCTGCAGCGTCTCACAGCGCGCCAGCGCCAGCGCGTTCTGGCCGCCCGCCAAGGCCATATCGAGCGGGCCGTTCGGCCCGCCGGAGAGCGCGATCAGCCCTTCGCTTTCGCCGTCGAGCCAGGCGAGTTTCAGATGCGGCCGCTCCTGCGGCGAGTTTTCGAGATAGGCCCGCGAGCAAAGCCGCATCAGGCTGCGGTAACCGCTCTCCGCCGCGGCCAGCAGCACGATGCGCGGAAAGACCTGGTCGACCGCGCCGTTCCGCACCTCCTGATCGCCGAAATCGACACCGAGCGCGCAGCCGATGATCGGCTGGATGCCGTAGCCCGCCAGTTTTTCGGAGAATTCGAGCGCCCCGAACATATTGTCGGTGTCGGTGAGCGCCAGCGCCGGCTGGCGGTCTTTCTTGGCGAGCTCGGCGAGCCGCCCAATCATCAGCGCGCCCTCGAGGAGCGAATAGGACGAGTGGACGTGCAGATGGACGAAACCGGGCGTTGCGGCCGCCATTGCGAAGTTACCTCGGGTCACTAGAGCGAATTCTGCTCACATCGAATCAATGCCGTCATTGCGAGGAGCAAAGCGACGAAGCAATCCAGAGCGGCTTGGTCGCCTCGCAAGCCGCCTGGATTGCTTCGCTCGCAATGACGGGGACCCTGCCCCGATTCTAAGGCCGAGATTAAGCCTCGCCGGAGAACTTTCCCCGCTATGCCTGATAAACCTCGGCGGCGCCCCTAAAGAACACCGAGCACCTGCGCCCATACGGCCAGCGTTGCCAGGAATAAACTCAACGACGCCAAGGCCATAGCCTCGTGAACCACCGACCGGACCATGATTTGTCTCCCCATCCATCATGTAGAACGAATAGGGAACATAGTTCACATAATGTTCTGGAGTCAAGGAGGGGTAGTGGGGCATTTCATTAAACTAAGACCCTGGCGGCAGAAATGCAGCGGCCCACAAGAGACCGACCGCCGCCGCGATGAACAAGACTGTGTAAAAGCCCAGAAGGCAGACCCCAATCCGGTAAGATATTGGTGAAGTCGAGCGATTTGCGACGCCACCGCGCGCCCGCCATTCCCCTCTCGTCAAAGTTTGCAGAAGCTGTCGAGCGAAGATGTAGGACGAGTAGCAGCAGCCTATAGCGAGAAAAATAAAGATGCTGACATTGAACATCCGCGCGCCTCAGTTGGCGGCCAGCTTCGGTCGTCTTCCCGGCCGATGCTTAGCGCGGTCGGCCTCTACCCAGGCATCGGCTTCATCGCGCGTCTTGAAGCCATAAACCGGCTCCAGCGGCTCACCGTAGCGCGGCAACGCCTTCACATAGAAGCCACCGCCAATCCGGTTTTCGCCGATCTCGTATGTAGTGCCCGCTGTTGCTTGCTCGGCTTCCCACGCCTCGATGACGGCTACGATGTCCCCTATCTCCCACAGGCGATGCGTCACGCCAGCGGCCATTGCGGGCGTCATGCGAAGCGTTTTGTGAAGCCGAACGAAATTGTAGTACATCGAGTGCAGCGCGACCGCGCACGCATGGTTTTCAATCTTTCTGCTGAACGCATTTGTTAATCGCGTAAATCTTCTCATGTGCATTCGCATCGTGAGAGTTTGGCGTTCTACATAGGACGTGCTGACGTGCTTCGGATCAGGATTGCCGGTCACGTCTTGTTTTTTCGCGCCGATACATTTCGCTGGGCTGTACCGCTTCTCGCCTTGCGGCTCTGCGCCGTAAATTTTTTGCAGCATCGCGTAGTCAACATCTTCGCCAAACACGCTATCAACAGCGGTCAGGTACGGGCGATGGCCATCGCTGGTTAGTTGGACGCGATTGGCGAGGCGTTCTTTCAGGTCATCCATGAACAGCATTGCGGATTCCGTCTTGCGATCCGCTACTAGCCAGCTAACGAGCAACTTTGTGTCAGCGTCGATTGCCGTCCACGTCCACACGTCGCCAGCGTCTTTCGGCGCTGCCGTAGCGTGTTTTACGTTGTCGGCTTTGGCGTAAACGAAATTCCAGATTTCATCGACCTGAATGCGCTTGCCGGCCAAGTTCCGAAGCACGCGATCCTGGTATTCGGTGCAGGCGTGACCGGCATCCAGGACCAGCTTGGTCACCGTGTTCTTGCTGGCCCCGGTTAGCCGGGTCACGGCGCGGATCGACTGCCCCTCGCAAAGGAGATGAAGGATACGGGCGCGGGCTTCACGGTCGAGCTTGTTCATCGCCATAATAATATGACCAATATGCTTGACAGTCAAGCACAAAGGTCAGTTATTATTTTGGTTTGATTTCAAGGGTTTTCGGCTATTTTCGGCAGCTTGATAGAGCCTTTCCCGTTCACCTTCATGGAAAGAGTCCAAAACCATGTGTCTTAGCTTGATTTGCCAGCCAGCCGGGGGGTGAGGAGGATCGTCCTTTTTCCGTGTTTCAAACGGTGACCTGTTGTACTTCGTCCACACCCGTTCAAGCAGTGGCTTGGCCTGTTCGTGCAGCGGTACGGCCCCAGTCCCGGTTATCAACCGCATCTCCCAGTCATAGCCGACGCCGGGAGCCATCTCAGCGTGAAGTTTTGCATCGAAGCAGTCATATAGGGTACGGGCTACTCCATGAGCTCGCTCGTATTCTGCGAATAGGAGACCAGACGTTGCCTTTTCGGCCCCGGTCCCTATCGCTGCAAATCCGGTGCCGGTGCAGTCAGTCGCAGTACCTGGCGGGTCCCAAAGAATGATGTACGGCATATTATTTTTATCGAATCCGCAGAGAATTAAGGCGCAGTCA
This sequence comes from uncultured Alphaproteobacteria bacterium, assembly GCA_963696555.1. Classification (GTDB taxonomy): domain Bacteria; phylum Pseudomonadota; class Alphaproteobacteria; order Rhizobiales; family Xanthobacteraceae; genus BOG-931. The sequence continues at coordinate 337,629 of CAVOKR010000026.1, forward strand.
AATCTGAAATCCCGCATTTCAACCGCAAGACTTTCCATGTAGCGATTGATATCGCCCCCGGATATAGCGGCTAGATAGTCCGCTTTGGTCATCCCCTGACGATGCAAAATCGTAATTTCTTGTTCCTCCGCAAAAGCTTCCTTGAATTTCTTTTCCAGGACGTTCATCAAGTCGTTTCGATCACCGGACCACTCCGCAGTTAGCGGATCGAGTTTGCGTAATACTCGACTCGTAGGCCCCTCTGATCCAGCCATTAAAATCAGCGATTTATTATTATCGAGAGTAGTTATCTTGCTGGAATCGGCATCCCATTGGATTTGATCTCCAAAACTCAAAGCCTTATCAGCGATGCAAACGATCACCTGACTATTGGCTGAAAGAGCCGCAATACATACGGTCACGAGTCTCCCCTTACCCCGTGGTTTTTCTCGCGGTTTAACGCGACAAAAAAGCCTACCATCAGGCGGGGTATAGAAACGAGTGGAAAGTCTTATTTCTCTTTTTGAGAGTGCCAGCGCGTCTTGGCCGCTTTCCGGGCTATAGCGCGCCGTCGCTGCGGGGTAAGCACTGCCGCCCTGGCCTTGCCGCCCTTGAGGCCGCCGCTCCGGGCAAACTCGATTGCCGGGGTATCGACCTGCGGAACCGCTTCCTCGGCCTGCCCCGTGGCAATATCCACCACCAACTTCGCCGCTTGGCTGAAGTCTCTCGGTCTCTTGGGGTGTTTTGGGGCCATGATCGCAATATGCGACGGATTCCCCGAGGTTTCTACCTCTACCTCGCCTGCCTTATTCAAACTGACCCACTACCCAAGGAGGGGCAGTGGGTCAGTTTGAACTGTGGCGGCGGCTAGGGCTAATCCATGTAGCCGCCTTGATAGCGTTCCCACTTAAGCGATCGAAACCCAATCCACACAAAGTAGATCGCGCCCCAAAACGCGAAAGGAACGCACGCAGCAAGAACCCCTCTCCACCAATAAACTCCAATTGTCGAAAACAAAGAAATGAGCAGCCAGAGCCAGAGCTGAATGAACAGACGTCTGACTTCCTGCTCCGAGCTAATGATATAACCGCGACTGAGACGACCCCATGCATAAAACGCCCATCGCCCATCTGGCAGTTTCTTAAACCATGTCCCCATGTCCGCGCTCCCAAGGCCGTCTCAGTTCGTCGCCTCATTCATTAAACGCTGGGTGTGCAACCACGCTTCCGACTCGTTTCTGATCCAGCGCCACGCCTCGCCTTCTGTCGCAAACGTATCGGTGACCCTTTGCGGCTCGCTGTCAGGCATCGTGACAGTGACGTAATAGCCCCCACCAATCCGCCACGGCTCAACATGAAAATCACTTTCGGCTGGCGTTTGCGCTTTGCTTCAAAAGCATCGAGCACGTCCACAACATCAACCATTTCCCAAAGGCGATCCGTCACGCCAGTGGCCATTGCCGGGCAAACTTTCAGCGCTTAGTGCAGCCGAACGAAATTGTAATACATCGAATGCAACGCGACCGCGCAGGCGTGGTTTTCGATCTTCTTATTGAGGCGCGCCTGTGTCATGACCGCCCCCGGTCGACGGTGCCGCCCGCAATCGCTTGATGACCAAATAAATCAGCAAAAGCTCGCCGCCGATCAGAACGAGCGTCGTTACAATAGCCAAGACAGCATAGTCCGGCCAGCGGCTCGACACCCAGGCGGTGGCGACGATGAGCAACAAGGTGGTGTAGAGCAGCACGTCGCGCAGTTGCGGGCTGCCCAATATCGTCACCATGACCTTGTGCAGGCGCCCCGGCTTTTGCACGGCGCCCGTAGCTTGCTCGCGCTCCGCCATGGCCGCCTCACCTGCCGTCGTAAAATCTTCGAGCGGATCGACTATTTCGCGTAGCCCTGCGAGCGCAGCCAATCGATGCGGCGGGTGCCCTGCATCCATTCGTCGACTTCGGCTTTGCTGGTCAGGCCTTTGATGTAGCGGATGTCGACGCCCGGACAGTGGGCCTCGATCTGCCAGTCGCCCTCGGCGACGCGCTTGGGCTTGAACACGACTTTGACCTTGGGGGCTTTGCTCATGAGGCCGACTATGCCTTGTTCGATCCGGCTGGCAAGCCTCCCCGGCTGCCTTTTTCGAGCCTCTGCCGGAATGGCCGAGTTCCGGCCGTCCAACCGGTGCTGGAGCACGACCCGCCCGGGGCGGGAGCTGCGCCCAGGGGCATCGGACAACCGGTTGTCGCGGCACCGCAGTAATGTTCTTCTAAGCGGCTGTTAAATTAAACGAGGAGGAGGATTCGATGAAAAAGCTCGCATTGACCTTGGTTTCGGCGGTGTTCGTTCTCGGCGCCACGGCAGTCGCCGCGAACGCGCAGACCCAGCATGCCGGCGCCGCAGCTTTCCATGCCCAGATCAAGAACGCCACCCCGATCGAACAGGCGGCCTGCCGGGGCTTTGGTCCCTATTGCCCGCCGGGATTTACCCGCGTCTGCGGCCCCTATCGCTGCTGGTGCCGGCCCTGCCGCTGAGCGGATGGCGCGAAACGAGGCCCCCGGCGGGCGGCCTCGTTTTATTTGCGGCCCGAACGGCAATAACGCGGCGGCTGCGGCGTTAGTGATCGAAGACCCAACGGGAGGCAGACATGAGACTATGGCCGATCGGGCTCGCCATCCTCGCCGGTGCCAATGCGGGCGTTTTCGGGTTCACGCCACCCGCGCGCGCGCAGAACCTGCCCTGGTGCGCGCATCTCGACTACGGCACCGACGAAGCGGTGAATTGCAGCTTCACGAGTTTCGCGCAGTGCCAGTCCCAGATCCACGGCGTCGGCGGCTTCTGCATGGCCAACAATACCTACCAGGTCCCGACGGCGCCCTCGCATCGGGAGAAGAAACGCGGGCCGCTCAAGCCGTCGTGACGTCGCGCTGGCGGCTGCGTATCGCGGTCACATTCGAGCGACCGGCGAACTATGCCCGCCGGCACGGTGTTTCTCCCGGCGCAGGCACCACTAAGGTTCAAGCTTGAGGGAGGCGATCATGAAGGCGACCGGGAAGCTTTTGCTCGCGATAATCAGTGTGGTGGCCGGCCTCGCCGGCATGACCATGCGCGCCGAGGCGCAAAATTATCCATGGTGCGCGCAATACAGCGGTAAAATGGGCGGCGCCATGAATTGCGGCTTTGTCAGCTTCGACCAATGCATGCTGACGGTGCGCGGCATGGGCGGTTTCTGCATGGCCAACAATACCTATCAGCCGCCAGGCCCGGCGCATCGTTCGCACCGGGCTAAACGGCACGTCGCGCAACAGCCGTCCTGACGCAGCGCAGGCGGCACGCGGCCAATCATATTCTCGTGGCCGCGAACTAAGCCGCCGCGCGCGGTGTTGATGGCCGTGAATGCCAAGGCGCAAGGAGGCGATCATGACGGCTTTCCGGTTTTCGCTTTGCGCCGTCGCACTCCTTGCCGCAACCTGCGGCATGGTCGCTACCGCACAGGCGCAGAATTATCCCTGGTGCGCGCAGTACAGCGACGATTTCGGTGGCGCGATGAATTGCGGCTTTGTCAGTTTCAACCAATGCATGGAGACGGTGCGCGGCATGGGCGGTTTCTGCATCGTCAATAACACCTATCAGCCGCCGCGCGGCACCGCACCGTCGGGGCGCCTGAAGCATCACGCCGCGAAGAATGCCGCCAAAAATTCGTAACGCGGGTTTTGTCGTTGCCGTCGCCGGATTAGCGCTGTGCGCCCTCCCCGCCGCGGCGCAAAATTATCCGTGGTGCGCGAATTTCGCCGACGGCGCCGGCACCAATTGCGGCTTCTCGACCGAGCAGCAATGCATGGTCACGGTGACCGGGAAGCGGCGGCTATTGTTCGCAGAACAATCGGTATGTGCCCGCCGCTTCGGCGGCTTCGCCACGGCGAGCGGCGGCCAAGCATCGCGCCGCGTCGCCGGCCGGCAAGAACTGAACGCCGCGCCGCGATTATTCCAGCTCGACCACCAAGCCGTCGCGGATAGTGACGCGGCGATCCATCTGCGCGGCGAGATCCATATTGTGGGTGGCGATGATGGCGGCGATGCCCGAGGCGCGCACCAATTGATTGAGCGTGCCGAACACGTGGTCCGCGGTATGGACGTCGAGATTGCCCGTCGGCTCGTCGGCAAGAAGGATGCGCGGCGCATTGGCGACGGCGCGCGCGATGGCGACGCGCTGCTGCTCGCCGCCCGAAAGCTCCGCCGGCCGGTGCGTCAACCGGTCTTTCAAGCCGAGATAGCTCAACAGCTCGGCGGCCCGGGCATTGGCCTCGCGGCGCGGCAAGCCGCGGATCATCTGCGGCAGCACGACGTTTTCCAGCGCCGAGAACTCGGGCAGCAGGTGATGAAACTGATAGACGAAGCCTATTTGGGTGCGGCGGATCCGGGTGCGCGCGAGGTCATTGAGGGTCGAGGTCGGCGCACCGTCGATATAGACTTCGCCGCTGTCCGGATGTTCGAGAAGCCCCGCAATGTGCAACAGCGTCGATTTGCCGGCGCCCGACGGCGCCACCAGCGCCACCGATTGGCCGGACCATACCGCAAGCTCGGCGCCTTTGAGAATATCGAGCGTCATGTCGCCCTGGCGAAAGCGGCGGCCGACTTTGTGCAGGAACAATAGCGGCTGCTCGGTCGTGCCGGTCTCGACCGTCACCTCTGTTATCGTGGTGGTGTCATCCATTGCGCGCGATCACTCGTAGCGCAGCGCTTCGACCGGATCGAGCCGGGCCGCGCGCCATGACGGATACAGGGTCGCAAGGAACGACAGGCTGAGCGCCATCACCACGACGGCAGACGTCTCCTTGCCGTTCATATCGGCCGGCAATTGCGACAGAAAGTAAAGCTCGGGCGGGAACAGATTGGTGTTGGTCAGCCAGGACAGAAAGCGCCGGATCGACTCGATGTTGGCGCAAACCAGCGCGCCGAGCCCGAAGCCGAACAGCGTGCCGACGAAGCCGATCGACGCGCCGGTGATGAGAAAGACCCGCATGATGGCGCCTTGCGTCGCCCCCATGGTGCGCAGGATCGCGATGTCGCTGCCTTTGTCTTTGACCAGCATGATCAGCCCGGAAATGATGTTGAGCGCCGCCACCAGCACGATCAGCGTCAGGATCAGGAACATCACGTTGCGTTCGACCTGCAGCGCGCCGAAGAAGGTGGCGTTGCGCTGCGCCCAGTCGACCATGTAGATCGGCCGCCCGGCGGCGGTCGTCACCAACGGGCGGAAATGGTCGATGTGATCGGGATCGTTGGTATAGACCTCGATCGCAGTGACGTCGCCGGCGCGGTTGAAATAGGCCTGCGCTTCGGTGAGCGGCATGAAGACGAAAGCGGAATCGTATTCCGACATGCCGATCTCGAAGATCGGCCGCGATCTTGTAGGCCTTGATCCGCGGCGTCGTGCCCATCGGCGTCACCGCGCCGCGCGGCGCCACCAGCGTAAGATTGTCGCCGACGCGGACCGAAAGCTGCTCGGCAAGCCGCGAGCCGATGGCGATGCCCTGGCCGTCGTCAAACCCGTCGAGCGTGCCGGTCTTGATGTTGCTCGACACCTGCGTGAGCTTCATCAGGTCGGCGCCGCGCATGCCGCGCACGACCACGCCCGAGGCATTGAACGGCGACGACGCCAGCGCCTGGCCCTCGACCAGCGGAGCCGCGAGATAGATGCCGTCGACCTTGGAAACGCGGTCGGCGACCGCCGCATAATCGGTGAGCGGCGATTTCGAGCGGCTGGATCAGCAGGTGACCGTTGAGGCCCAAGATCTTGGTCAACAGCTCCTGGCGGAAGCCGTTCATCACCGCCATGACGATGATCAGGGTGGCCACCCCGAGCATGATGCCGAGGAAGGAAAAGCCGGCAATGACGGAAATAAAGCCCTCTTTGCGCCGCGCCCGCAGATAGCGCAGCGACAACATCCATTCGAATGCCGTGAACGGACGGGTGCCGGTCGAATCGGCCATTTATGTCTCTTCCCCGCGAACACCCCGAGTTTCACACGATTCTGGCGGTTTCAAGCCACGCAACGTCGCGTCATTCCGCCGCCGCGCACAGGTTCCTGCTCGATGGGCGCGCGAGCGCGGCGAAACGTCTGACCTCATCGGGGTTCGCACAGCCGCGCGACGGCGTCGGCGGCCGACATGAGTTCCCGCTCGCCGTCGGCGCGCCGCTTCACCTCGACTTTGCCTTCGGCAAGGCTGCGCGGGCCGACCAGGATCTGCCAGGGAATGCCGATCAGGTCGGCCGTGGCGAATTTGGCGCCCGGCCGCTGATCGGTGTCGTCGTAAAGCGTGTCGATGCCTTTTGCCGCGCAATTCGGCATAGAGCTTTTCGCAGGCCGGGTCGGTATCGGCGCCGCCCTGCTTGAGATTGAGGATCATGGCGTTGAAGCGGCGCCACGGGTTCCGGCCATTTGATGCCGGCGTCGTCATGGGAGGCCTCGATAATGGCGGCCACCAGCCGGCTCGGGCCGATGCCGTAGGAGCCCATATGCACCGGCTGCTCGACGCCGTCGGGTCCGGTCACGACGGCCTTCATCGGTTCCGAATATTTTGTGCCGAAATAGAAGATATGGCCGACCTCGATGCCGCGCGCCGAGACGCGCTTGTCGGCGGGCAGCGCCGCAAACGCCGCCGCATCGTGCTTCTCCGAGGTCGCGGCATAGAGCGACGTCCACTTGTCGACGATCGCCTGCAGGCGGCCCGACATGGGTGAAGTCGACGTCCGGGCCAGGCACTTCGAAAGCGAGATACTCGCTGTCGCAAAACACTTCGCTCTCGCCGGTATCGGCGAGGATGATGAATTCGTGGGAGAGATTGCCGCCGATCGGCCCGCTTTCGGCGACCATCGGGATCGAGCGCAGCCCCATGCGGGCGAAGCTGCGCAGATAGGCGACGAACATGCGGTTATAGGCGTGCTTGGCGCCGGCAAAATCGAGGTCGAACGAATAGGCGTCCTTCATCAAGAATTCGCGCCCGCGCATCAGCCCGAAGCGCGGCCGCACCTCGTCGCGGAACTTCCATTGGATGTGATAGAGGTTGAGCGGCAGGTCCTTGTACGACCGCACATAGCTGCGGAAGATCGCCGTGATCATTTCCTCGTTGGTCGGCCCGTAGAGCATGTCGCGCTCGTGGCGGTCCTTGATCCGCAGCATCTCCTTGCCGTAGGCCTCGTAGCGGCCGCTCTCGCGCCACAGCTCGGCGGACTGGATGGTCGGCATCAAAAGCTCGATGGCGCCGGAACGGTCCTGCTCCTCGCGGACGATGCCGCAGATCTTTTGCAGCACCCGCAAGCCAAGCGGCAGAAACGCATAGATGCCGGCCGCTTCCTGGCGGATCATGCCGGCGCGCAGCATCAGCCGGTGCGAGGCGATCTCCGCCTCTTTCGGGGTTTCGCGCAGATTGGGCAGGAAGTAGCGGGAAAGGCGCATGAAGTCTTGTCGCTTAGCCGTGGCTTGATGGGGCTTGCAGTCAAGCCGCATCGGGGTGCGAATTACAAGGGGCGGCGCAATTGGGGCGGTATCGGGGTAAATCGGCCCGAAATCGCGGTTGTTGACGAAAATTTTTGCGCGCGGGCCCGGTATCATGATGACAATGCCCTGGAGATCGATTACCAATGCGCTGCCATCCCCAGGCCCGGAACATAGTTTCGGGAACGTGGGGCAGCGGTCCAAGTCTTGGGAGGATGACCCGCGAGCGTAAAGCATCGCCAGCCACGCAGTAAGGCGTAATGCAAAAGTAAGCGTGGGTTAGGGGTTAGATGAGGATCTTCAGGCAGGGCTTTGGCCCTGCTTTTTCTTTTTGGCACGATGCCTTTTTGGGCTGATTATTTACGCAAAGTCGAGTTCACAGTATGTATCGGACTTATCGACTATAAGATATTGATATAGATTATTTATCTCTCCCAAAAATCGGGGCTGTCAGATCGTCGAGCGTGACCAGATGCCTGGTATAGACGAGATAGAAGCCGGCATAGATCACGGCCGCCACCAGGGTCGTCCACAGCAATTTCCGCCCGAGCCTGAAGCGTATCGGCGCGCCCGGATCGGTGCCCGGCGCCATCTCTGCCGTGGTTTTGACCCTCATGCTGGCTGCGGATGCCCCACGGCAGCACGGCAAACAGCGTCACCCACCAGATGAGAAAAAAGATCGCGATCGCGGTGGTGACCGTCATGCCCGGTTCCGTGCCCGCATCCTAAGCCTGTTCCAACTCGACCAGCGTGCCGGAAAAATCCTTCGGGTGCAGGAACAGCACCGGCTTGCCATGCGCCCCGGTCTTCGGCTCGCCGTCGCCCAAGACCCGCGCACCCGCGGCTTTCAACGCATCACGGGCGGCGCGGATGTCGTCGACCTCGTAGCAGATGTGATGCATGCCGCCGTCGGGATTGCGCTCGAGAAATTTTGCGATCGGCGAGCCTTGCCCCAGCGGCTCCAACAGCTCGATCTTGGTGTTCGGCAGAGTGATGAACACCGTGGTCACGCCATGGTCCGGCTGCGGCACCGCGGCCGAAACTTCCGCACCCAGACGTATCGCGATAGACTGCCGTGGCCTTGCCGATATCGCGCACCGCGATCGCGACGTGATTGAGCCTGCCGATCATGTTTGTCGTCTCCTGCGCCCGGCAGGCGCATCATACACCGTCGCGGGCGCTAGACCGTGAGCACGTGGACGTGGCAGATCGGCTTTTTGTTCCAGCGCTCGGCGATGGCGCCGCGCACGGCGCGCCGCACCGCCTCGGCCACCGCATCGGGATCGCGGCGGCGCGGTTTTGGCAGCGCTTCGAACGCCTCCTCGACCGCCTCGCGCGCGATCTCGAGCATCGAGGCGCCGCTCGGCGTCGGTGTCCGGCAGGCCGACCAGTTCGACCTCGGGATCGGCCACCAGCACGCCCTTCTCGCTCAGCGCCAGCGCGACCGAGACGATGCCGGCAAAGCTCAGCTGCTTCCGCGCCGCGACCGTGCGCGACTCGGCGCTCGACCAGCAGCGAGCCGTCCTTGTAGAGCCGGCCCGGACGGCACCTCGTCGATGATTTCGGCCGGGCCCGGCGCAAGCCGCACCAGATCGCCATTGCGGCAGACCAGCACCTGCGGCACGCCGGCGCGGCGGGCGAGCTCGGCATGTTCGGCAAGATGCAGCGCCTCGCCATGCGCCGGAATGAGGATTTGCGGCCGCACCCAGCCGATCATCTCGCGCAATTCGTCGCGCCGCGGATGGCCGGAGACGTGGACGAGATGGGTGCGGTCGGTGATGACCTCGATGCCCTGGCTGACCAGGCCGTTGATGACCTCGCCGACCGCCTTCTCGTTGCCGGGAATGGCGCGCGAGGAAAAGATCACGCGGTCGCCCTTGGAAAGCGTGACCTCCGGATGCTCGTCGCGGGCGATGCGCGACAGCGCGGCGCGCGGCTCGCCCTGGCTGCCGGTGCACAGCGCCAACACCTTGTCGGGCGGCAGGTAGCCGTAGCTGTCGGCGCTGCGGAAATCCTGCACGCCGTCGAGATAGCCGGTCTCGCGCGCGACCTGCGCGACCCGCTCCATGGCGCGGCCGACCAGGACCACCTCGCGGTCGGCGGCGCGGGCGGCGTCGGCGACCGCGCGCAGGCGGCCGACATGGGAGGCAAAGGTCGTCACCGCGACGCGGCGCGGCGCGGTGCGGATCAGTTCGGCGAGCGTCTTGGCCACGTCGGCTTCCGACGGCGAGCGGCCTTCGCGGACCGCATTGGTGGAATCGCCGATCAGCGCCAACACGCCGGCATCGCCGAGCGCCGTCAGCTTTGCCGCGTCGGTCGGCGCGCCGAGCACGGGGGTCAGATCGATCTTCCAGTCGCCGGTGTGCAGCACGGTGCCGGCCGGCGTGCGGATCGCCAGCGCATTCGATTCCGGGATCGAATGGGCGACATTGATGAAATCGATTTCGAACGGCCCGAGCGTCAGATGGCCGCCCACCGGCACGGTCTTGACCGGAATTTGCGGCGCGCCCGGCTCGCCGAGGCGCTTGGCCTCGAACAGCGCCGCCGTGAACGGCGTCGCATAGATCGGCACATTGAGCCGCGGCCACAGATCGATCAGCGCGCCCAAATGGTCCTCGTGACCGTGGGTCAGCACGAGGCCCAGGATGTTCTTTGCGCTCTTCGAGCAGATAGCGGATATCCGGCAGAATGAGATCGACGCCGGGCAAATGCTCCTCGGAGGCGAACGACACGCCGCAATCGACGATGATCCATTGCCGGCGGCGCGCCGTCGCCGAAGCCGTAGATCGAGAGGTTCATCCCGATCTCGCCGATGCCGCCGAGCGGCGCGAATACCAGTTCGTTCTGCGCCATATTCACCGATCTTGTTCGCCGCTCTTGTTCGTCAATAGTATTCGCCGCTCTTGTTCGCAAACCTTGGCTCAGTTCCGGCGGCGGACGGCGCAATCGCCGGCTGATTCGAACGGAAATACATCGCCGGCCGAGATCATCTCGGTGCCGCCGCCATGCAATTCCAAGATGAGCCGGCCCGACCGGTCGAGCCCGGCAAACCGGCCGTGCTTCTCGCTGCCGCCGTTGCGCACCGTAATGTCCTTGCCGATGCCGCGCGCGGCCGCGATCCAGTCGTCCAGGATAGCCGAAAAACCGCCGCCGCGGTCCCACGTTTCGATGCGCCGGCACATGGTCGCGGAAAGTTCCCCGAACAGCCGGTGCGGGGTGATAGCGGCGCTATCGGGTCCAAGATGGGCCGAAAGATGCGTCGCCGGCCGGTCGGGCGCGGTCTCAGGATGCGTCGCGCAATTAACGCCGATACCGATGACGACAGCGATGCTCTTGTCGGGGCCAATCTCGCCCTCGATCAAAATGCCCGCGCATTTGTCGCGTCCGACCAAGAGATCGTTGGGCCATTTGAACCGCAGCAGCGGCGCGAGCGATGGCTCGAGCGCAATAACGGCGTCGCGCAGCGCCAGGGCGGCGACAAAGCCGAGTTCGGGCGCGCGCTCGAGCGGCGACGGCTCGGACAACAGCAGGCTCGCGTAGAGATTGCCTGCCGGCGACACCCAGGAGCGGTCGAGCCGGCCGCGGCCCGCGGTCTGCGCCGTAGCCGTGATCCAGAGCGGGCCGCGTTCGCCGCGTTTCGCCAAGAGGCGAGCTTCCTCATTGGTCGAGCCGACAGTGGCGAGAGCGAAAAGCCGTACGCCCGCCGCAACCGCGATCGGGTCAAGCTGCATCAGAACAAGGAATGCGCGGCGGCGCTCGCGACGCCGACCAGCGGCCCGGGATAGAGGAAGAACAGGATGTTGAACAAGCCGCAGACCGCGAGCACGACGCGAAGCTCATAGGGCATTTCGTAAAAGCCTTCGGCCGGCTCGTCGAAATACATGACCTTGATGATGGCGAGATAATAATAGGCGCCGACCACGCTCGTCACCACGCCGATGACCGACAGCACATAGAGGCCGGCCTTGATGGCGGCGACGAACACGTAGAATTTCGCAAAAAATCCGGCGAGCGGCGGGATGCCCGCCATCGAGAACAACAGCATCGCGAGGAAGAACGCCGTCGCCGGATGGGTGCGCGACAGGCCGGCCAGCTGATCGATCGATTCCACCATGCCGGTCGAGCGCCGCATCGACAGGATCACGGCGAAGACGCCGAGCGTCATGCTGACATAGATCGCGATATAGACCAGCACGCCCTGGACGCCTTCCTGCGTGCCGGCGGCGAGCCCGATCAGCGCAAATCCCATATGGCCGATCGACGAATAGGCCATCAGGCGCTTGATATTGCGCTGGCCGATCGCCGCGAAGGCGCCGAGCGCCATCGAGGCGATCGAGACGAAGACCAGGATCTGCTGCCACTCGGTGGTGATGCCGGGGAACGCCGTGACCGCGACGCGCACGAATATCGCGATGCCCGCCACTTTGGGCGCGGAGGCAAAGAAGGCCGTGACCGGCGTCGGCGCACCCTCATAGACGTCCGGCGTCCACATGTGGAACGGCACCGCCGACACCTTGAAGCAGAAGCCGGCGAACAGAAAGACGATGCCGAAGATCAACCCGACGTCGCCATGCGCGGCGGCTTTCGCGATACCGGCAAAGCTCACGGTGCCGGTGAAGCCGTAAACCAGCGAGGCGCCATAGAGCAGCATCCCCGACGACAGCGCGCCGAGCACGAAATATTTGAGCCCGGCTTCGGTCGCGCGCAGCGAGTCGCGATGGCTCGCGGCAACGACATAGAGCGGCAGGCTCATCAATTCGAGGCCGAGATAGAGCGCGATCAGGTCGGCCGCCGAGATCAGCATCAGCATGCCGAGCGTCGAGAGCAGCACCAGGACCGAATATTCGAAGCGCTGCTGGCGTTCGTGCTTCACATAATCAAGCGACATGGCAATCGCCGCGGCCGAGCCGACGAGCGCCAAAATCTTCAAGAAGCGGGCGAAATCGTCGACAACGAAGCTGCCGCCGAAGGTGGTCAATTTGCCCGCCGGCAGCCAGATCAAGAGCGCGCCCGCGACCACGAGCAGCGCGATCGCGGCGACGTCGACGAAACGCCCTGCTTCCTCGCCGCGGAAGGCGCCCAGCATCAACAGCGCCATGGCGCCGAGGCCGAGGACGAATTCCGGCAGCAGGGGCAACAGCGTCGGGAGTTGGGCAGCGTTCATGGATTTTACCTCAACGCCGCCGATTTCACGGTGCCGAGCGCGTGCTGGTAATTGTCGACCAGTTGCAGCACCGACGCCGAGGACAGATCGAGCACCGGCTTCGGATAGACCCCGAACACGATGGTGAGAACGACAAGCGGCGCCAGGATCACCACCTCCCGCCAGCCGAGATCGCGGATGTGAAAGAGGCTCGGTTTCTCGAGCTTGCCGAAGATCACCTTGCGGTAGAGCCAGAGCGCGTAAGCGGCCGACAGGATGGTGCCGAGCGTCGCCAAAGTCGCCACCCAATTATTGACGCGGAAAGTGCCGATCAGCGTCAAAAACTCGCCGACGAAACCCGACGTGCCCGGCAAGCCGACATTGGCCAGCGTGAATACCAGGAACACGACGGCATAGACCGGCATGCGATTGACGAGGCCGCCATAGGCCGCGATTTCGCGGGTATGCATGCGGTCGTAGACGACGCCGACGCAGAGGAACAAGGCGGCCGAGACGATGCCGTGCGAGATCATCTGGAAAATGCCGCCGGCGACGCCCTGCGCCGTCACCGCGAATATTCCCATGGTGACGAAGCCCATATGGGCGACCGACGAATAGGCGATGAGCTTTTTGATGTCCTCCTGAACGAGCGCCACCAGCGAGGTGTAGATGATGGCGACGACCGACAGCGCATAGATCAGCGGCGCCAAATGCTGCGTGGCTTCCGGGAACATCGGCAGCGAAAACCGCAGGAAGCCGTAACCACCCATCTTCAGGAGAATGGCGGCAAGGATGACCGAGCCCGCCGTCGGCGCCTCGACATGGGCGTCCGGCAGCCAAGTGTGGACCGGCCACATCGGCATCTTCACGGCAAAGGAGGCAAGGAACGCAAACCATGCCCAGGTCTGCAGGATGAGCGGGAACGGATGATGCAGCAGTGTCGGAATGTCGGTGGTGCCGGCTTCCCAATACATCGCCATGATGGCCAGCAGCATCAGCACCGAGCCGAGCAGCGTATAGAGGAAGAACTTGAAGCTCGCATAGACGCGGCGCGGTCCGCCCCAGACGCCGATGATCAGGAACATCGGAATGAGGCCGCCTTCGAAGAACAGGTAGAACAGCACCAGATCGAGCGCGCAGAAGGTGCCGACCATCAGCGTTTGGAGCACCAGAAACGCGATCATATATTCGCGCACGCGGCTTTGGATCGACGTCCAGCTTGCCAGGATCGAAATCGGCATCAAGGCCGTGGTCAGCACCACGAAGGGCAGCGAAATGCCGTCGACGCCCATCGAGTAATTGATGGCGCCGCCGAGCCACGGCCGCTTTTCGACAAACTGAAAATCGGCGGTCGACGGATCGAAGCGCCAGATCAGAATGAGCGAAATGGCGAACGTCACGAGCGTCGTCCACAGCGCCGCCCAGCGCGCGTTGCGGATGCCTGCTTCGTCGTCGCCCAATGTGGCAATGAACAGCGCGCCGAGGATCGGCAGGAAAGTGACGACGGACAGGATCGGCCAGCTCGTCATCAGTGTACCCCTGCAAACATGAACCAGGTGATCAGCGCCGCGACGCCGATCAGCATCGCGAAGGCGTAGTGATACAAGTACCCGGTCTGCAGCCGAACCACGTTCCTGGTCACGTCGAGCACACGCGCCGACACGCCGTCGGGGCCGAACCCGTCGATGACAAAACCGTCGCCGCCCTTCCACAACAGCCGGCCGAGACGGAGCAACGGGCGCACGATGAGGAAATCGTAGATCTCGTCGAAATACCACTTATTGAGCAGGAATTCGTAGAGCACTTTCTGATCGCGCGCCAAAGCCTTCGGGATGTCCGGGCGGCGGATATAAAACTGGAAGGCGACCAGAAAGCCGATGATCATCATCGCGGTCGGCGCCAGCGCGATCTCGAGCGGCAAATGCTCCATATCCTCGATGACGGTGTTGCCGGGCGCGTATTTCAGCGACTCGCGGAAGAAGCCGAGCGAGCCTTCGCCGGTGAACAGACTGACAAACAGCCAGCCCGCACAAAGCGACCCGAGCGCCAGGATGGCGAGCGGGATGAGCATGACCTTCGGGCTTTCATGCGCCGCGTCGTAATGGTGACGGTCGTGCGGCTCGCCATGGAAGGTCTTGAAGATGAGCCGCCACGAATAGAACGAGGTCAGGCCCGCGGCGATCACCGTCATGATGAAGCCGTAGCTCGACATCGCGCCTTTGGCGACATCGTCGGCCTCGATGATGGCGTCCTTGGAGAAGTAGCCGGCGGTGAAGGGAAATCCGGTCAGCGCCAAGGTGCCGATGATCATCATCGCATAAGTGAAGGGAATCTTGCGCCACAAGCCGCCCATGTGGCGGATATCCTGCTCGTGGTGCATGGCGAGGATCACCGAGCCCGAGCCGAGGAACAACAGCGCTTTGAAGAAGGCATGGGTGAACAGATGGAACATGCCGACCGAATAGGCGCCGGAACCCATGGCGACGAACATGTAGCCGAGCTGCGAACAGGTCGAATAGGCGACGATGCGCTTGATGTCGTTTTGCACGAGCGCGACGGTCGCCGCGAACATCGCCGTCGTCGCCCCGATGAAAACCACAAAACCCTTGGCGTCGGGTGAGAGCTCGAAGAGCGGCGACAGCCGCGCCACCATGAACACGCCCGCCGTCACCATGGTGGCGGCATGGATCAAGGCCGAGACCGGTGTCGGGCCTTCCATGGCGTCGGGTAGCCAGGTGTGCAGCAGGAATTGGGCGGATTTTCCCATCGCGCCCATGAACAACAGCAGGCACACCACGGTGAGCGCGTCGAAATCCCAACTCAGAAAATGGAAACTCTTGCCGACGAGGCCCGGCGCCTGCGCAAAGACGGTGTCGAAATCGATCGCGCCGGTCAGATAGAACACCGCGAATATGCCGAGCGAAAAGCCGAAATCGCCGACGCGGTTGACAAGGAAGGCCTTGATGGCCGCCGCATTGGCCTCCGGCTTATAGAACCAGAACCCGATCAACAGGTAGCTCGCAAGCCCCACCCCTTCCCAACCGAAAAACAGCTGCACCAGATTGTCGGCCGTCACCAGCATCAGCATCGCGAAGGTGAAGAACGACAGATAGCAAAAGAACCGCGGCTTATAGGGATCTTCCTCCATGTAGCCGATCGAATAGATGTGCACGAGCGACGACACGGTGGTGACCACCACCAGCATCGCCACCGTCAGCGTGTCGATGCGCAGCGCCCATTCCGAATGCAGATCGCCGGAAGTGATGAAGGAGAACAAGGTGACGCGGGTCTCGTGCCCCCAAAAACCGACGTCGAAAAAGGCGTACCACGACAAGACGCAGGAGATGACGAGGAAAGTGGACGTGACGAGCTCGGCGAGGAGCCAACCCGCGGCCGACGGTTCGTGCTCGGCGTGCTCGTCATGGCTGCCGGACATCGCCGCATGAGCCGTATCCGGCGACGGCGCGCCATGCGGATGGTCCTCCGGCACGAGCGGGGCTGCGTGATCGTCGTGCGGCGGCGGCGGATTCTGACCCGGATAGCGGGCGCGCGCGCCCAACAGCGCAATGGCGCCGGCGATGATGGCGGCGAGAAGCGGCAGAACGACGATCGCTTCGTACATGCCCTCAGCCCTTCATCAGATTGATGTCCTCAACCGCGATCGAACCGCGGTTGCGGTAATAAGCGACCAGGATCGCGAGCCCGATCGCGGCCTCGGCCGCTGCCACCGTCAGCACGATCAGCGCATAGACCTGACCGACGATGTCGCCCAGATAGCTCGAAAACGCGACCAGGTTGATATTGACGGCGAGCAGAATGAGCTCGATCGACATCAGGATGACGATGACGTTCTTGCGGTTGAGAAAGATTCCCAACACCCCGAGCGTGAACAGGATGGCGCCGACGGAAAGATAATGGCCGAGACCGATGGTCATGCGAGCCCCCGCGTCATGACAGCCCCTGCCCCGACTTTACCTTGACGACCTCGATTGCGGTCGAGGGATGCCGGGCGACCTGATGGGCGATGCTTTGCCGCTGCACTTTTGGCTTATGCTGCAGCGTCAGCACGATGGCGCCGATCATCGCGACCAATAAAATGAGGCCCGCCGCCTGGAAGAAATAGACGTAACGGGTGTAGAGCACGAGCCCGAGCGCCTGCGTGTTGCTGATCTCGCCCGAGAGCGGGATCGGCGCGGTGATGGCGTTATGAGCATCCGGGCCGATTACCCAGGCGCCGACGACGATCAACAACTCGGTCAGAACGATGACCCCGAGCAGCGCGCCAGCCGGCAGATAGGTGATGAAGCCCTGGCGCAGTTCGGCGAAGTCGACGTCGAGCATCATCACCACGAACAGGAACAGCACCGCGACGGCGCCGACATAGACGATGATCAGAATCCAGGCCAGAAACTCGGCGCCGAGCAGCACGAACAGGCCGGCCGCATTGACGAAGGCCAGAATGAGAAACAGCACCGAATGCACGGGATTCTTCGACGAAATCACCATGACGGCCGAAGCCACGGTGATTCCGGCAAACAAATAGAAGAAAAGCGCCTGGAGGATCATGGCCGAAGGGTCTCAGCGATAGGGCGCGTCGAGCGCAATGTTTTTTGCAATTTCGCGTTCCCAGCGGTCGCCGTTCGCCAGGAGTCTTTCCTTGTCGTAATAAAGCTCTTCGCGCGTCTCGGCGGCGAATTCAAAATTCGGACCCTCGACGATGGCGTCGACCGGGCAGGCTTCCTGACACAGTCCGCAATAGATGCATTTGACCATGTCGATGTCGTAACGCGTGGTGCGGCGGGTGCCGTCATTCCTGCGGGGACCTGCCTCGATGGTGATCGCCTGCGCCGGACAGATCGCCTCGCACAGCTTGCAGGCGATGCAGCGTTCCTCGCCGTTCGGGTAGCGGCGCTGCGCGTGCTCGCCGCGAAAGCGCGGCGACAGCGGACCCTTCTCGAACGGATAATTCAGCGTCGCCTTCGGTTTGAAGAAATAGCGCATCGACAGGATGAACGCTTGCGCGAACTCCTTCAGGAATAACGAACGTGCGGCTTGATCCAGACCCATGTCAGCCTCTCATCCCGCCCATTTGCCGCCGATCACATTGCCGATCCAATAGCCGACCGTGGCGAGGATCGCGATGTCGGCTCCCAGGATCAATCGGCGCGTGATCGAGAGCTTGTCGTTGAAAGCACTGCGCTGTTCGAGCGTTTGTGGTCCCGCCTGCGTGCGCAGATGGCGTTCCAAGGCGCGAATTCCCGGAACGTAAATGACGACCGCGACGATCGTGCCCGCAAGCGCGCCGAGCCAGGCCGGCATCGAGAAGTCCATGCCATCCTCCCGTCATTGCGGCGCCCATCCGGCGAATTGCAGCACGCCGGCCACGATCGCGACCATCGCCAGCGAAATCGGCAGGAACACTTTCCAGCCGAGCCGCATCAATTGGTCGTAGCGATAGCGCGGCACGAAGGCCTTCACCATGGCGAACATGAAGAAGACGAAAAACGCTTTGAGCACGAACCAGATGACGCCCGGCACCCAGATGAACGGCACCACCGCAAACGGCGGCAGCCAGCCGCCGAAGAACAGGATCGTGCACAAGGCGCACATGGTGCAGATCGCCACGTACTCGCCGAGCATGAACATCATGTAGGGCGTCGAGCCATACTCGACCATGAAGCCGGCGACGAGTTCGGACTCCGCTTCGACGAGGTCGAACGGCGGACGGTTGGTTTCGGCGAGCGCCGAGACGAAGAAGACGATCAGCATCGGAAACAGCGGCAGCCAGTACCAATTCAGCACCGTCAGCGACGGCAGACCGATCGACGTCGCCAGTCCGTGCACGCGCTGCGCCTCCACGATGGCGGAAAGATTGAGCGAGCCGACACACAACAACACGGTGACGATGACAAAGCCGATCGAGACCTCGTAGGACACCATCTGCGCCGCCGAGCGCAGCGCGGCGAGGAACGGATACTTCGAGTTCGACGCCCAGCCCGCCATGATGATGCCGTAGACGCCGAGCGACGAGATGGCGAAGATGTAAAGGATGCCGACATTGATATTGGCGATGACCCAGCCGCCAGCGACTGGAATGACGGCCCAGGCGGCAAGCGACAGCACGCAGGTAACCAGCGGCGCCAAGAGGAACACGCCCTTATTGGCGCCGGACGGGATCACCGGCTCCTTGAGCACGAATTTCAAGAGATCGGCGAAGGACTGGAACAGACCCCAGGGGCCGACCACGTTCGGGCCGCGCCTGATCTGCACCGCCGCCCAGATCTTGCGGTCGGCCAACAGCACATAGGCGACGGCGACGAGCAGCACGACGAGCAGCAACAGGCTCTCGGCGAGCATGATGATCAACGGCCAGAGATAGTCCCAGAAAAACTCGGCCATCCTCAGTCCTTATTCCGCAGCCGTCATGGTCGTGCGCCCCTGCGCGAGCGCCGAACATTCCGCCATCACCGCCGAGGCGCGTGCGATCGGATTGGTGAAATAGAAATCGTCGACGCTTACGGCGAATGCCGCCTTGTCGGCTGTGCCGCCAAGGCCCGAAAGCGTTTGAACCGCGGCGGGCTCGGCTTGAGTGATCTGCCCGATGCGCATCAAATGCGGGTGGGCTTTGAACAAAGCCTGCCGCAACGCCGCAAGCGAGTCATAGGGCAGCTTATGCTTGAGCACATCGGAGAGCGCGCGCAAGATCGCCCAATCCTCATGCGCGTCGCCGGGCGGGAACGAGGCGCGCGTCGCCATCTGCACGCGGCCTTCGGTATTGACATAGATCGCCGATTTTTCCGGATAGGCCGCGCCCGGCAACACCACGTCGGCGCGGGTGGCGCCGCGATCGCCATGGGTGCCGATATAGACCACAAAAGCGCCGGCCGCGATGTCGATCTCGTCGGCGCCCATCAGGAACAGAACATCGAGCGTGCCGAAGGCCGCCATCTGCCGCGCCGTCAGCCCGCCCGGCCCCGGCACGAAGCCCAAGTCGAGCGCGCCGACGCGCGAGGCCGCGCTGTGCAGCACGGCAAAACCGTTCCAGCCGTCTTTCACCGCGCCCAGTTCGGCCGCGGCCTTGGCGGCGAGCGAAAGCACGGCCGCACCGTCGGCGCGCGCCGACGCGGCGGCGCCGACCAGTATCATCGGGTGTTGGGCCTTACGCAGTGTGTCGGCAAAGGAATGCTGCGCGAGCGAAGCGAGCGTTTCGGGTCCGGCGCCGAGATAGTCGTACGTGTAGGTGAGATCGGCCTTCGGCCCGATGACGCCGATCGGAAAATTGCCGGCGCGCCAGCGTTTGCGGATGCGCGCGTTGAGGATCGGCGCTTCCTTGCGCGGATTGGAGCCGACGATGACCAGCGCGTCGGCCTGCTCGATGCCGGCGATCGCCGGCATTGAACAGATAGCTGCCGCGGCCCCAGGCCGGGTCGATGACAGAGCCGTCCTGCCGGCAATCGAGGTTGTCGACCTTGAGCAGGCCCATCAATTCCTTGAGCGCAAAAATCTCCTCGAGCGCCCGCGAGATCGCCGACGATGGCGCCGATGCGTTTCGGACTCGCGCGCGACACCTTGGCGGCGATGGCTGCAAATGCCTCGGTCCAGCTCGCCGGGCGGAGCTTGCCGTTCTCGCGCAGATAGGGCTGGTCGAGCCGCTGCGTCCGCAAGCCATCGACGACATGGCGGGTCTTGTCCGAAATCCACTCTTCGTTGATGTCGTCATTGGTGCGCGGCAGGATGCGCATCACTTCGCGGCCGCGGGTATCGATGCGGATGGCGCAGCCGAGTGCATCCATGACGTCGATCGACTTCGGTCTTGTTGAGCTCCCAGGGCCGCGCCGCGAACGCATAGGGTTTTGAGGTCAGCGCGCCGACCGGGCAGATATCGACCACATTGCCCTGCAATTCCGAATGCATGGCGGTCTCGAGATAGGTGGTGATCTCCATGTCCTCGCCGCGGCCGATGGCGCCGAGCTCGGGCACGCCCGCCACTTCGGTGGCGAAGCGGACGCAGCGGGTGCACTGAATGCAGCGGTTCATCGAGGTCTTGACCAGCGCGCCGAGATATTTGTCCTCGACGGCGCGCTTGTTCTCGGCAAAGCGCGTGGTGTCGATGCCGTAGGCCATCGACTGATCCTGCAGATCGCATTCGCCGCCCTGATCGCAGATCGGGCAATCGAGCGGATGATTGATCAGCAAAAATTCCATCACGCCTTCGCGCGCCTTGCGCACCATCGGCGAGCGGGTCGACAGCACTTTCGGCGAGCCATCCTTGTTCGGCATCAGATCCTTGACGCCCATCGCGCAGGAGGCTTGCGGCTTCGGGATGCCGACGACTTCGATCAGGCACATGCGGCAATTGCCGGCGATCGACAGCCGCTCATGGAAACAGAAGCGCGGAATTTCCGCACCAGCCGCCTCGCAAGCCTGGAGCAGCGTGTACTCCGGCGGAACGTCGATCTCTTTGCCGTCGACGATGAGCTTGGTCATCTGAACCTCACTCCGCCGCTACCGCGACCGGCTCGGGATGCGGGTTCGCCGTGTATTGGTCGATCCGCCGCTCGATCTCCGGCCGGAAATGCCGCAGCAAGCCTTGCACCGGCCACGCCGCGCCGTCGCCGAAAGCGCAGATGGTGTGGCCTTCGATCTGGGTCGTGACTTCCCACAGCATGTCGATCTCGCGCTTTTGCGCGCGGCCTTCCGACATGCGGGTGAGCACGCGCCACATCCAGCCCATGCCTTCGCGGCACGGCGTGCACTGGCCGCAACTCTCGTGCTTGTAGAAATAGGAAATCCGCGCCATCGCTTTGACGATGTCGTCTGACTTGTCCATGACGATCACGGCCGCGGTACCGAGCGCGGATTTCTTATCGCGGCAGCCGTCGAAATCCATCAACAGCGTGTCGGCCTGATCGGGACCCGCCGGCACGAGTGGCATCGAAGAGCCACCCGGAATGACGGCCATGAGATTGTCCCAGCCGCCGCGCACGCCGCCGGCATGCCGCTCGATCAGTTCGCGCAGCGGAATGCCCATGGTCTCTTCGACATTGCACGGCCGCTCGACATGGCCGGAGATGCAATAGAGTTTTGTGCCGGTGTTGTTTTGGCGGCCGATGCCGGCGAACCAGGCCGGTCCCCGCCGCATGATGTCGGGCACCTGGGCGATGGTCTCGACATTATTGACGGTGGTCGGGCAGCCATAGAGGCCCATATTGGCCGGGAACGGCGGCTTCAGCCGCGGCTGACCCTTCTTGCCTTCGAGGCTTTCCAGGAGCGCGGTTTCTTCGCCGCAGATATAGGCGCCGGCGCCGTGATGGACGATGACGTCGAAATCCCAGCCGTGGACATTGTTCTTGCCGATGAGGTTCGCCTCATAGGCCTGATCGACCGCGGCCTGGACGCGCTCGCGCTCGCGGATGAATTCGCCGCGGATATAGATGTAGCAAGTGTGCACCGCCATGGCGCAGCTGGCGATCAAACAGCCCTCGATGAGGAGATGCGGATCGTGCCGCATCACCTCGCGGTCCTTGCAGGTGCCGGGCTCGGACTCGTCGGCATTGATGACGAGATAATGCGGCCGGCCGGGAGCGACTTGCTTGGGCATGAACGACCATTTCAGCCCGGTCGCGAATCCCGCGCCGCCGCGGCCGCGCTGGCCCGAGGCCTTCACCTCGTTGATGATGGTGTCGCGGCCCTTTTCCAGGATCGCCTTGGTGCCGTCCCAGGCGCCGCGGGCGCGCGCGCCTTCGAGGCCCCAATCGTGCCGGCCGTAGAGGTTTTTGAAGATGCGGTCTTTATCGGCGAGCATTATTGGCGTCTCGGATCGGTTGCATCGGCAAGCGGCGGTGTCGGCATCGGCGCTTCCTGAATGTTGGCGGCATCCCCCGGCTTCTTCGCCTCGCTATCGGTCAGCGCGGCGCCGCCCTCGCCACTCGATTTTCCGTTGGTGGCGTAAATTGACGGGTCGGTGAGTGTTGTCGGTCCGCCGACCGGAGCCGACTGTTGACGATCGATCTGCGGACCGGGTTTCGGCGTGCGGCCCGCGGCAAATTCGTTGAGGATCCGGGTGAAGCTCTCGGGCGTCAGATCTTCATAAAAATCGGCATTGATCTGCACCATCGGTGCATTGACGCAGGCGCCGAGACATTCGACCTCGACCCAGGAGAACGTGCCGTCCGCCGACACGTCGTTCTCGTGCCCGATCGCGTGATGGCAGACCTTTTTCAGATCTTCGGCGCCACGCAGCATGCACGGCGTCGTGCCGCAAAGCTGGACATGGAAGCGCCCGACCGGGGCCAGATTGAACATGGTGTAGAAAGTCGCGACTTCGAGCACGCGAATTCTCGCCATGCCGAGCAACTCGGCCGTCGCCTCGATCGCCTTTTGCGGCAGCCAGCCGCCGCATTGCTCCTGCGCCCGCCACAGAACCGGGATCACCGCCGACTGCTGGCGCCCTTCCGGATACTTGGCGATCCGCTCCTTCGCCCAGGCGAGATTTTGCTCGGTGAAAGCAAAGCTCGGCGGCTGCTTCTCGGCGAGGCGGCGGACGCTCATCGGTCGACCTCGCCGAAAACGATGTCGAGCGAGCCGAGGATCGCCGAGATGTCGGCCAGCATGTAGCCGCGGCATAGGAAGTCCATAGCCGCCAGATGCGGGAAGCCCGGCGCGCGGATCTTGCATTTGTAGGGTTTGTTGCTGCCGTCGGCGACCAGATAGACGCCGAACTCCCCCTTCGGCGCTTCGACCGCGGCATAGACCTCGCCGGCCGGCACCTTGAAGCCCTCGGTATAGAGCTTGAAGTGATGAATGAGCGATTCCATGGACCGCTTCATCTCTTCCCGCCGCGGCGGCACGACCTTGTGGTCGTCGACCGAGACGCGGCCCTGCCCCGTCCGGCGCATTCAGCCTCTCGATGCACTGTTTCATGATGCGCACGGATTGCCGCATCTCTTCCATGCGGATGCAGTAGCGGTCGTAATTGTCGCCGTTCTTGCCGATCGGAATGTCAAAATCCAACTCGGCATAGCACTCGTAAGGTTGCGACTTGCGCAAATCCCAGGCGGCGCCGGAACCGCGCACCATCACGCCGGAGAAGCCGCGCGCCCAGGCGTCTTCGAGTTTCACGATGCCGATATCGACATTACGCTGCTTGAAGATCCGGTTCTCGGTGAGCAATTCCTCGAGATCGTCGCAGACTTTGAGGAACGGATCGCAGAAGCCGGCGATATCGTCGATCAGCTTTTGCGGCAGATCCTGGTGCACGCCGCCGACGCGGAAATAGGCCGCATGCATGCGCGATCCCGACGCGCGTTCGTAGAAGCACATCAGTTTCTCGCGTTCCTCGAACCCCCACAGCGGCGGGGTGAGCGCGCCGACGTCCATGGCCTGCGTCGTGACGTTGAGGAGATGCGACAGCAGGCGTCCGATTTCGCAATAGAGCACACGAATCAGCTGACCGCGCCGCGGCACCGCAATGCCGAGCAGCTTTTCCGCCGCCAGACAAAACGCATGTTCCTGATTGATCGGGGCGACGTAATCGAGACGATCGAAATACGGGATCGCCTGCAGATAGGTCTTATGCTCGATCAGCTTTTCGGTGCCGCGATGCAGTAGGCCGATATGCGGATCGACCCGCTCGACGACTTCGCCGTCGAGTTCGAGCACGAGACGCAATACGCCGTGGGCGGCCGGATGCTGCGGCCCGAAATTGATCGTGAAGTTGCGTTGCGCGGCCTCGGTCATTACGCCACCTGCGCCATTTTCGCCGCTTTCGCCGCGACCCGCGCGTTGAACTTATCCCACATCACGACAAAACGCTCGTGGCGGCCCTCGCCAATCAGGTCCAGCCCATCATGAGCCTTGACGTGGAAGGTCAGGCGCGGCCCGGTCACCGCGGTACATTCAACGTCGACCGTCACGGTTTGCCCCGGCAAGCGTTGCGGCGAGATGACTGACGTCGACATGCACGCCGACGCTGCCTTCGCCCGGATCGAGATGCGGCGCCAAGAGCTGCGTGCATACCCATTCCATCAGCACGATCATGAAGCCGGTGGCGAAAACTTTTGGCATCGACGCGATTTCCGGCGCCTCCGGATAGGTGAAGGGAACGGTCTTGTTCTCCGGCACCGTGTAGGTGAAGCGATGCGTGAGGCCGGGCGCAGCGTCGCTTTCATCTCACGACCCCTTGCCGCTCGATTTCTCGTCGCCCGGCAACACGTATTCGGTGCCTTCCCAGGGCGAGAGGAAATCGAAATTGCGGAATTCCTGGTTGAGCCGGACCGGCTCATAGACGACGCGCTTGAGTTCGTCGTCGTATCGCACCTCGACAAAGCCGGTCAGCGGAAAATCCTTGCGCAGCGGATGGCCTTCGAAGCCGTAGTCGGTGAGGATCCGCCGCATGTCGGGATGTCCCGAAAACACCACGCCGTAGAGGTCGTAGGCTTCGCGCTCGAACCAGTCGGCGCCGGCAAAAACGCTCGATGATCGAGGGCACCGGCGTCGCCTCGTCGGTCTCGACCTTGACGCGGATGCGCAAGTTCAGCTTCGGCGACAACAGGTGATAGACGACGTCGAAGCGGCGCTCGCGCGACGGCCAGTCGACCGCGGTGATGTCGATCAGATTGTAGAACAGGCAATGCGGATCGTCGCGCAGGTAACGCATCACCGAAACGATCTCGCTCGCCTGCGCGGTCACGGTCAGTTCGTGAAACGCGACCGCATAGCCGGTCACCGATAGACCGAACGCGGCAGCGATCGTTTTGCCGAGCGTATCGAGTGTCTCGTCCATTTTCAGCGTTCGACGGTTTCAGCGTTCGATGGTGGCGGTGCGGCGGATCTTCTTCTGCAGTAACAATACGCCGTACAACAAGGCTTCGGCGGTAGGCGGACACCCCGGCACGTAGATATCGACCGGCACGATGCGATCGCAGCCGCGCACCACCGAATAGGAATAGTGGTAATAGCCGCCGCCATTGGCGCAGGAGCCCATCGAGATCACGTAGCGCGGTTCCGGCATCTGGTCGTAAACCTTGCGCAGCGCCGGCGCCATTTTATTGGTCAGCGTGCCGGCAACGATCATCACATCGGACTGGCGCGGCGAGGCGCGCGGCGCGAAGCCGAAGCGTTCGGCATCGTAACGCGGCATCGACATCTGCATCATCTCGACCGCGCAACAGGCGAGCCCGAAGGTCATCCACATCAGCGAGCCGGTGCGCGCCCAGGCGATGAGGTCCGATGTCGCGGCAACCAGAAAGCCCTTGTCGGCAAGCTCGTTGTTCAGGCCGGAGAAAAACAGATCGTCGCTGCCCACCGGCTTCCCGGTGCGCGGGTCAATGAATGTTCTGGCGCGGCGTGACGCCAAGTGGAGCGCCAGATGCGGCGAGTTTGGGTTCGCTCAGTCCCATTCGAGCGCTCCCTTCTTCCACTCGTAGATAAACCCGATCGTCAGCACCGCAAGGAACAGCATCATCGACCAGAAGCCATACACGCCGATTTTACCGAAGGCCGCCGCCCACGGAAACAGGAAGCTGACTTCGAGGTCGAAGATGATGAAGAGGATCGCGACCAGATAGAACCGGACGTCGAATTTCATCCGCGCGTCGTCGAAAGCGTTGAAGCCGCATTCGTAGGCGGAAAGCTTTTCCGGATCGGGCTGCTTGTAAGCGAGCGACGAATGCCGAGATCAGCAGCGCAAGTCCGATCAGCGCCGCGACACCGACAAACACAATGATCGGCAGATAGGCGAGCAGCAATTGAGTCAGTGATTGACTCATCGGAAGCCCTTCCGGTCGGCAGCGACAAGACTACTCCCGGGACTCGGGAACAGGTCTTTCGCGGCGCGCAGATTCGAGGTGGTGGGATAGCGCTGATCTGGCTCAAAATCCAGCGGATTCACGCCACTAACTGAACCTTGCGACCCTTAGCGCAGTGCACAAAAAGGTGCAAGACAGACCTGTGTATCGCCTCGCCCTGCGCGTCGCCGCCGCGTTGACGGCGACCACCCAAGCGATAATACGGTCCGGTGACGAACTGACCGCAAAGCGGATCGCGACGCGGTGCAGGATTACCTTGCCAAGGAGCGCGCCGATCCTCCCGCGCCATGCTTGGCTTCACCGCTGACGCCGGAGCGACCGACCCATGACGTATCCCCATGTGCGATTGATAGCGGCTGTCGTTCTGGCCGGCACCGCCGGCATTTTGCCCTCACACGCCGACGATTATCCGTCGCGCCCGGTCAAAATCATCGTGCCGTTCGGCGCCGGCGGGCCGACCGACGTCTATGCCCGCGATATCGCCGCGGAACTGCAAAACGCGCTGCACCAGCCCTTTGTCATGGAAAACCGGCCCGGCGCCGGCACCACCATCGGCACCGATTTTGCCGCCAAGGCGACACCCGACGGCTACACGCTTTTGATGGTCTCGGGCACGCAGACGGTCAATGAGACGCTTTATACGCAAAAACCCTATGCAGCTGATGCGCGATCTCGTGCCGATCGCGCCGCTGATCGACACCGACCTCGTGCTGGTCGAGGCCAATTCGGTGCCGGCGAAGAACCTCACCGAGCTCATCGCGCTGGCGCGGGCCAAGCCCGGAACGCTCAATTACGGCTCATCGGGGCCCGGATCGAACTACCACATGGCGGGCGAGCTTTTGAAAAACCTCACCGGTATCGACATCGTGCACGTGCCCTACAAGGGCTCGACCGGCATGCGCACCGACATCCTCAGCGGCCAGATCCAGCTTCTGTTCGATTCCGTTCCGACCATGGCGCCGCAGATCGAGGCCGGCGGCGTTCGCGCGCTCGGCACCAGCGGCACCGCCCGTTCGCCGATCCTGCCGAACGTGCCGACCATCGCCGAAGCCGGCGTGCCCGGCTTTCAGGCCACGCTCTGGGTCGGCTTCATGGCGCCCAAAGGCACGCCGCAGCCGATCGTCGACCTCCTCAACCGCAAGATCACCGACGATTCTGCGGCGGCCCGACATCAAGGCGGCCTGGGAGAAACAAGGCGCGACGCCCTTGCTGATGACGCAAGCCGGCACTTCGCCGCCTTCATGCAGGCCCAGGTCGATAAATGGGCTAAGGTGATCAAGGACAACCACATCGCATTGATCAATTAGGCGCCAACCATGAACGACATGCAGCTCCACCCCCGTCGCCGATCAAAGGCGAAGAGCACTGGACCACCAAAGACGGCGACGTAAAGCTCTTCCTGTTCGAAAAATGCGCCGGCGATCCGAAGGCCACAGCCGGCACCATCCTGTTCGTCCACGGCTCGTCGATGGCGGCGACAGCCGACCTTCGATCTCCAGGTCGAAGGCCGTCCCGATTCCTCGGTGATGGACTGGTTCGCGCGCCGCGGCTTCGACTGCTGGTGCGTCGACATGGAGGGCTACGGCCGCTCCGAAAAGAGCCGCGACAACAACGCCCCGATCGCGCAAGGCGCCGACGATTGCTTCGCCGCGGCGAGCTATATCCAAAAGCTGCGCGGCAAGCGGCCGTTCCTCGTCTACGGCATTTCGTCCGGCGCGCTGCGCGCGGCCATGTTTGCGCAGCGCCATCCCGACCTGGTCGGCGCGCCTTGCGCTCGATGCCATGGTGTGGACCGGCGAAGGCTCGCCGACGCTCGCCGAGCGCAAAAAGAGGCTGCCCGAGTTCCGCACCAAGAATCGCCGGCCGATCGACAAGGCGTTCATTCACTCGATCTTCGAGCGCGACCATCCGGGCACCGCGGAAGAAAAGGTCATCGACGCTTTCGCCGATGCGGTCACGGCGCTCGACAACTCGGTGCCGACCGGCACTTATGTCGACATGTGCGCGCATCTGCCGGTCGTCGATCCGGAGAAGATCACGGTGCCGACGCTGATCATGCGCGGCCAATGGGACGGCATCGCGAGCTTCGACGATCTGGTCGCGTTCTTCGCCGAGCTGCCCAATCCCGACAAGCATTTCGCCGTGATGCCCGGCATTTCGCATGCGAGCTTCCAGCAGAAGAATTACGCGCTGGTCTACCACATCCTGTGGAGCTTCTTCGCCCAGCCGGAGCCGCTCTATCGCGGCTGAAGGCGCGATCGATTTCCGCCCACGGCTGGGTGAACCATCGGCGCGGGCGGCGGGGTTTACTACGGGCGTCGATACCGATTCGTGCGAGAGGCCGGGCTGTGAGATTTAAAACCGTACCGGCGGCCATCCTGGCGGCCTGCGCCGTCGCCGCGATGGCCGGGCCGCCGGCCCAGGCGGCACAGCAGCAGCGGAACCACCATCGGCATGCCCGTCGCGCCGCGGCCGCCGCGCCCCAGCAAATAGCCTGTACGGTGTTGGGATGTATGCCGGTTCCAACGGCATGTATGCCGTCGCCGGGCAAAACCCCGGGCGGCGGACCGACCGGATTCGACGTGATCGCCTGTCCGCCGGGCGTCTGGCCGCTCAAGTAAGCGGCGCGCATGGCCGTCCGCGGCCGATGCCGGCGCGCCGAACGGTGCCGGTGAATTGCCGAAAGAATCCAATTGGTGGAAGGACTTGGCGGGAGCGACCGGGCTCGAACCGGCGACCTTCGGCGTGACAGGCCGACGCTCTAACCAACTGAGCTACGCCCCCGCGGACGCGGTCGGCAGTTAAGGCCGCGCGTCCGCCAAGTCAAGGATTTCGGCATCAAAATCGGCTCTTTCGGCGTCGCCTTACCCTCGCCACACGGTCCCCGCAGACACCCTACTAATGCCGAAAACATCGGTGGAATCGGCAAAACAAGCGTGGTCAGCCGAAGCCGAATCGTTTAACTGCTTCGCCGTGAGCGGCGCTTTTTTCACGCCACCGCTTTATCGAGGAGGGCCTAATGGCTAGCAAAACAACCGCTACAACCGTGACATTGAAGCATCTCGCCGCGAGCCTCGCGGAAGACAATGAGCTTTCGAAAAAGCAAGCCGAAGCCATCCTCGGCGGCCTGGTCGGAAACATCGTCAAGCATCTCAAGAAGGGCGAACGCATCCGCATCGGCGGTCTCGGCATTCTCCAGGTGAGGAAGCGCGCCGCGCGCATGGGACGCAACCCGGCGACCGGTCAGCCCATTCAGATCAAAGCCAGCAAGAAAGTCGCCTTCCGCGCCTCGAAGGAGCTCAAGGAGGCGATCTGACGCCTCCTGTCGGCCGACCCGCGCTCGGGTCGAGCGCCACTCACCGCCCGCCGGCCATCGCAGGAATGCATGGCGGCGGGTGTTTGTTTTGAGTTGACGTGCGACGCCGATAGTGCCACCAACCAATCCTGCGCCTCGCCTGCACACGATTTGGCTTGCCGAGAGCTACGCCCTGCTTAATGCGGTCCCGTTCGGCACGAGATTGTCACCCATGTCTTAGGTACGTTCTGTCACGCCATGTCTTAGGTACGTTCTGTCACCCATGTCTCCGGGTCGGACAATCCGAAGGCTGGTGGGCGGTGACGGACTCGAACCGCCGACATTCTGCGTGTAAAGCAGACGCTCTACCAACTGAGCTAACCGCCCGCGGCACGAGATGTATCGCCGCGTCCCGCTCACGTGCAAGGGGGAACCTGCGGAACTCGGCGCAAGCAGCGCAGTCCCGGCATCGGCGCAATTCGCCCCGTCAATCTGCCACGGAAAATTTAATGTAGTGTTGGCAAGCTGTCGCGGCGGGGCTGCACATCGCGGGCAAAAGTGTGGGATAAGAATCTCGAGCCACAGCGCGGGCCGGATGCCCGAACAGGGGGGATCATGATCCGCACGTCGGTTCTCACGATCGCTTTCGCGCTTGCCGTCGCGACGACGTGCGCTTCGCTCAGCAATTCCCGACACAGCCGCCGCCGGTCAACGGCCCGGCCGGGATGCAGGGAACCGACAAGGAGCGCGACGCCTGCCATCCGGACGTGACCAAGTATCTGCCAGACCCAGTTGCAGGTTAATCCCAACGACGTCCTGGGCATTCTTGGCTGCCTGCAGACCAACCGGCCCAAGATCAGCCGCGCCTGCCAGGAGGTTTTGGCAAGCCACGGGCAATAGGCCAATCAGCCCAGCAGGGCTGCTGCTCGCTAACACGCCGGTCCGTCGGCGGCCTCGTCGGGACGAGCGCAAGCTTGGTTTCGACCTGCGCGACGTGCTCGGCCAGCCTGACCCATGACTGGGCCAGCGTCAGCCACAGCGCCTTGTCCTTGTCTGTCTTCGGCCAATCGCGCCATCGCGACGCATTCTTCCGCGCAGCGGCGGTGATCGAGCTTGGTCCCCATCGCAAATCCCCGACGCAAACGCAACAAACTGTCGCGATTTCACTCCGCAACTGCGGCGGAGGCTGGATCGTGCGCGGGCAGAACTCGGGCGAAGCCGAGCATCAGATCACGGTCGGCGGAACAATGGCCTATTCCGCAGACCAGCATCGCATGCGGCATTAATGCTGCAGAAAACGCATAGTAATATAGACTATAATATCCCATGGACATTCAATCTTTATTGGCATTGCTAGCCATATCTTCTAAATAAATCTGTTACTTTATCCATGCAATTACTGCTTAGCTGCACTGCAGCAATATAATTTTGCGTCGCACCATCCGCACCTATATTACCTCCTGATTCCGGCGGCGGTTCCGCCGGAGAAAGGAAATAAAATCATGCTGTTATCCATTGTCCGCTTCTTCCACGCCTGGAAGCGATATGGGGTCGCGGTGGACGAGCTTTCGCACCTCAGCGACCGTGAACTCGCCGACATCGGCATCACCCGCGGCGACATCCAGCGGATCGCCTGGGAGCAGGCTCGCAGCTAAGTCGAGCCTCCGGAACTGCCGTTGCGAAACGTGCGCCCGGCCTTTTTGGCCGGGCGCCGTTTTTTTAAGGCCTCAAGAAGCCGGCTGCATGCCCTTGGCTTCGATGATCGGCAGGGCATGCGGGCCCGACAGGAACTCGACCAGCGCTCGCGCCGCAGCGGTGTCCTTGGCGCCCGTAGCCGACGCCGGCGGAGTAGACCGTGAAATTCTGGATCGCGGCCGGCAGCGGCCCGACCAGCGTCACGCCGGCAACAGGCAGGATTTCGCTGATCTGGTGGACGCCGATTTCGGCTTCGCCGTCGGCGATGTGATCGGCCACCGCGCCGCCATGGACCAGCACCGCCTTGGCGTTGACCTCGTTCGGCGATGCCGAGCCGCTGCAAGAGCCCTGCGACGTAAATGCCGCTCGAGCCGCCGGCCTTGGGATCGATATAGGCGACCGATTTCGCCGCAAGCAGCGCTCTCTTGAACGCCTCGACCGTCGCGATGTCGGGCTTCGGCGCTCCGGCTTTGACCACGACGCCGACGCCGACCTTGGCGAGCGCGACGCGCGTGCCGGCAACGACCTTGCCGTCTTTGACGAGGCCGTCGATCGCCTCGGGCGTCAGAACCGCGACATCGAACTCCTCCTTGCCGCCCGGATCAGTTCGAGATGCTGGCCGACGGTCTGATAGGCGATGTCGAGCTTGTTGCCGGTTTCCTTCTCGTATTGCGCGGCGAGCGCGTTGAGCACCTGCTTGAAGGCGCCGCCGCTGATGACTTTGATCGTCGGCGGCGTGAGCCAATTGCGACATGAAAAGGGTCAATGCGGTTGCGAGAATTGTCGTCTTGAGCGTCATCTTGAGCTTCATGCGGACTTCCTCACCGGGGCGATGAGCGTTGCGCATCGTCACCTTTTGAACAATCCCATGATCGCCGCCTTCGGCGAGCGTATTGAAATGCAGATTGAAGCCGACGATCGCGGCCGACGTGTCGGCCTTGACGTCGAGCTTATCGGCCTTGACGGCGAAGACGGTGAATAAATAGCGATGCGGATGAGCGCCCGGCGGCGGGCACGGGCCGCCATAGCCGGGCGCGCCGAAATCGGTGCGCGTCTGCAGCGCGCCCGCCGGCAGTTTCACCGCCTGCGCTTCCGGCACCGAGAGCGAGCTCGCTCACGGTCGGCGGGATATTGACGACCAGCCAATGCCAAAAGCCCGAACCGGTCGGCGCGTCGGGATCGTAGCAGGTGACGGCGAAGCTCTTGGTGCCCTCCGGCGCGCCCGACCACTTCAGATGCGGGGATTTGTTGTCGCCGGCGCAGCCGAAGCCGAAATCCGCCGAGAGGACGAAATCGCTCCGCAGATAGTCGCCGTCCTTAAAGCTGTTGCTCGTGACCGAGAATGCCATGGGTCGTCTCCTTGCGGCGCAAAATCCGTTCGATGAGAGGTCCGCGCTAAAGAAACCGGAAAGGCGTGCAGCATAATCGGCCGGCCGGCCGCGGGAAAGGCCGGGCGGCGATGTCGTCTTCGACCCGCGCGCGTGCTAGGCGTTCGCCATGCCGGTCATCATGCTCAACGACGGCCATGCGCTGTTTGGCGAACGCGGCGCGCTGATCGGGCTCGATCTCGGCACCAAGACCATCGGCGTTGCGGTCTAGCGATCCCGACCGGCGCGTCGCGGCGCCGGTCGAAACCATTGCCCGCCAGCGCTTCGGCCTCGACGCGCAAGCGCATCCTCGATCTTGCCGCCGAGCGGCGCGCCGTCGGTTTCGTCCTCGGCCTGCCGATCAATATGGACGGCTCGGAAGGCGCGCGCGCCCAGTCGACGCGCGCTTTCGCCCGCAATTTCGCGGGGCTCACCGAACTGCCGATCGCGCTCTGGGACGAACGGCTGTCGACGGCCGCGGTCGAACGCGCGCTGATCGAAGCCGACGCCAGCCGCGCGCGCGCGCAAGGCGGTGATCGATGCGCACGCCGCCAGCTACATCTTGCAGGGCGCGCTCGACCGCCTTGCCGCCAAAGCGCCGCGTTAAAGTGTGCATCATTTGCGGCAGCGGCCACGCCGCGGGCTTGCCCGTGCAATCCGAATTCGGCCTATAGCACCGCTTTAATGACGAAGACCCAGCCGCTCACGCGCCACATCATTTCGATCAATGACCTCACCAATAAGGAGATCGAGACGATCTTCGAGGTCGCGCAAGGGTTTTTGAAGGAACTCGCCGACGAAAACGTCTCCTACCGCATCGGCCGCAGCACCGATCTCGCCTCGAAATTCATCCTCGCGAGCCTGTTCTACGAGCCCTCGACACGGACGCGCCTGTCGTTCGAAAGCGCCATGCTGCGGCTCGGCGGCACCAATATCACCAGCGCCGATCCGGCGGTGAGTTCGGCGGCCAAGGGCGAGAGCCTCGCCGACACCATCCGGGTGATCGCCAATTACGCCGATGTCGTCGTCATCCGCCATCCGCGCGACGGCGCGGTGCGGCTCGCGGCGGAATATTCGCAAATCCCGGTGATCAACGGCGGCGACGGCAGCCACGAGCATCCGACGCAGACGCTGTGCGACCTGTTCACGCTGCGCTCGAAGAACAAGAACCTGCGCAACATGAAGATCGCGATTTCCGGCGATCTCAAAGGCAGCCGCACCATCCATTCCTTCGTCTATGCGCTGGCGCGGTTCGGCGCGACCATCGATCCCCTGCCCGCTCCCGGCATGGAATTGCCGGCGCATGTCGACCGCAGGCTGCGCGAGGAATTTCACTAGCCACATGGTGTCGAAGGACTCGCAGCCAGCCCGGCGCCGTCGATGCGCTCTACGTCACCGCCAATCAGCCGCACCAGCTCTCGCTCTATGCCGGAGCCCGAGGTCGATTACGCGCTGGTCGTCGAGAAGAAGATCGACGCGGTCTATGTCACCCGCTTCCAGAAGGAGCGCTGGGCCGACAAGGATCGGCCCTATCCGAAAGTCGACGCGAAGTTTCTGGGCGAGGCGAAATATCTCCGAGGCGAGCGTCATGCACCCGCTGCCGCGCGTCAACGAGCTCGACGCCTCGATCGATACCGACCGCCGCGCGATTTATTTCCAGCAGGCCGCCTACGGCGTGCCGATCCGCATGGCGCTGATTTCGCTTCTCCTGCATCTGCACAAGAACAATTCGCTGCACCGCTTCGCCGGCGGCTTCGCCAAGCCGGAATATCCGATCTATGCGCAGCCGATCGGCACCGGCATGCGATGCGACAATCCGAACTGCATCACCTGCGATCCCGCCGAACGCCAATACGCCGCGCACAAGTTTTATGTCATCGCCGGGAAATGCCCGCGATAGCATCCGACTGCGCTGCGTCTATTGCGAAAGCGACATCGACGAAGAGGAGACGGAGCAATTCGTCGTCGCCGACGCAACGCGAAAGACCTTTTGCGCCGGGCACAGCGGTGCTGGCCCAGGCGGCGACCGACCGGCTCAAAACGCTCATCATCTATCGCAGCGAGGCCGACGCCGTCGCGGCGGGCTTTGCGCCGCGCGAGGCCGGCGGCAAGGCGCGCGCCGTCTAGCGTCCGGCCGATCGTCTTTCAGCAATCCATCGACACGCGTTATTGATCGGCCATGTCGATCGATTGGTCACTCTCGCCCGTTTATGCCGCGGCGTTCGCCTTCGGCTATCTGTGCGGCTCGATCCCGTTCGGCTTGCTGCTGACGCGGCTCGCCGGCGCGCCCGACATCCGCACCATCGGCTCCGGCAATATCGGCGCCACCAATGTGCTGCGCACCGGCACATAAGCCGCTCGCCGCGGCGACGCTTGCCGGCGACATGCTCAAGGGCACCGTCGCGGTCGCCGTCGCCAATTTTGTGTTCGGCCGCGATGCCGCGATCTGCGCCGCGCTCGGCGCGTTTCTCGGCCATCTGTTTCCGGTCTGGCTCGGCTTCAAGGGCGGCAAAGGCGTCGCGACCTATATCGGGCTTCTGCTCGGCTTCGGGCTATGGATCGCGCTCTTGGCGTTCTGCCTGATCTGGCTCGGGATGGCGGCGCTGTTCCGCTATTCGTCGCTCGCCGCACTGATCGCCAGCCGCCGCGACGCCCGCCGTGCTGTGGTGGCGCGGCGAGCGGCACGCCGCGGCGTTATTTTTGTTGCTCACGGTGCTGCTCTGGCTCATGCACCGCGCCAATATCGCGCGGCTGATGAACGGCAGCGAGAGCAGGATCGGCCGTAAATCGCGAAAGCACCTGACGGTCGGTCTATTCCGCTGCGACCTGGGCCGGCGCGCGAACCGGGGCCACCGGCGCGCCGTGGGTATGCGGGATCTTGTCGGCAAAGACTTCGACGAAATGATCGGTGTCGCCGGTGCCGGTGTGCAGCCGCAGCGCGTCGTCGAAATGGCGTGCGCGAGGCCGGGATCTTTCGTCGACCCGCGCCATGATGCGGCGATAGCGCCAGATCAGCCGCAGCCACTGCGAGGTCACTTTGAGGAAATCGAAGAGCCGCCACGGATAGAACACCAGCGGATTGAGGATCGGCATGCCGGAGCGCCGCTGCTTGCGCAGCTTGCGGCGGAAGAAGCCGAATTGCAGCGGATGCACGCCCTCGATGCGGGCTGCGCCGGAGAAGATGGTCAGCGAATCGAGCACTTTGGTGCGGTTGATGCCGGACACGACGGCGCGCCGCATGATGGTCTCGACATGCGCGTCGGTGTAATAGCGCTTCCAGGCATCGGCATAGACCTGCGTCCAGGTCTCTTTCGACATCAGCGGATGGCCGGTGCAGGCGTGCTCGAGATCGTATTTGTTCATGTCGGGATCCATCGGGATGCCCTTCATGTGCAAAATCTTGTGGTCTTCGGAGCCCGGCAGCGGCGTCAGATAAAAGAATTCGAGAATGTCGACCGGCAGTTCTTTCTTGATGATCTCGATATCGCGCGCGATGGTTTCCGGCGTGTCGGTCGGGAAGCCGAGGATATAGCCCGCATAGGTCATCACCTGCTGCTTGCGCCAGGCCAGCAGCATTTCGCGATATTCCCAAATCTTGTTCTGGCGCTTTTTCGCGCCCATCAAAGATTCGGGATTGATGTTTTCGAGGCCGAGGAAGATCGCGGTGCAGCCGGCGCGCGCCGATTTCTCGATGAAATTCGGAATGCGGTGGCAGAGCGTGTCGACTTGCAACAGAAGCTTGATGTTGAATTTTTCGCGCTCGCGCAATTCGATCAGCCGGTCGAGGATCGGCTCCCAATTGCGGTTGCGGGCGAAATTGTCGTCGGTGACGAAAAACCGCGTGATGCCCTGCGCCGACATTGGCGCGCACGATGGCCTCGACGTCGTCCGGCGTGCGGTAGCGCGATTTGCGGCCCTGCACATTGATGATGGTGCAAAAGCTGCACTGGAACGGACAGCCGCGGCCGGCATCGAAACTCGAATAATGCCCGGCGACCCGCGTCACCACCGAGCGCGGCAGGATCGGATAGACCGCGGCTGCCATTTCCGGCAGGTCGTTGAGATATTTGTAGATCGGCTTCGCGCGTGCCCGCCGCGACATCGCGCAGCACGTCCGCCATGCGGCCTTCGGCTTCGCCGGCGAACAGATGAATGCCGAGATCGAGCGCTTCCTGCAGATCGGCCGGCAGCGCCGGCAGCATGGAGATGCAGCCGCGAGACATGAAAGCCGCCCATGACGACGTCGAGGCCGCGGGCGCGGAATTGGCGCCCGAGATCGAGCGCGCGCGGATATTGGTTCGACTGCACGCCGATCAGCCCGACCATGCCGGCGCCGGCTGCGCGGATGCGCTTTGCCACGCGCCTCGACGTCGACGATCGTGTTGCACTCGTCGCAGGCTTCGATCTCGATATCGACATCGGGGCCGAGCACGCGCTCGTCGGCGCATTCCGCGGATCAGCCCATAGACGCTCGCCAGGCTGTTCGACGGCAGAGTCGAGCGCAGCCATTGGATGACATAGCCATCCTGGTCGTAATGCGACGGCTTGATCAGCGCGACATGAAACGCGCGCTTGGCAACAGGTTTTGGCAGGCTTAGCGTCCAACCGACACCCCTCCGCAATAGAACCCGAAAACCCCGAACCGCGCCCCCCAAGGCCCCGCGAACAGGTGGCCGGCAATGTGCGGCTTTGCGTGCTGCTTTGCAACAAGGACCTTGGGTTCCGTGGCCGCACCCCGTTATCTTCCCCCGGTCAAAGGTCCTAAATCTCGGTCGCCATTGCGAGGAGCGAAGCGACGAAGCAATCCAGAACCGCGCCGC
This sequence comes from uncultured Alphaproteobacteria bacterium, assembly GCA_963696555.1. GTDB lineage: Bacteria > Pseudomonadota > Alphaproteobacteria > Rhizobiales > Xanthobacteraceae > BOG-931. Next base: position 375,225 of record CAVOKR010000026.1, read on the forward strand.
GGCACTGGATTGCTTCGCTTCTCTCGCAATGACGAGGCATTCTCGCGGCGCCATCGCGCCCGAGTTTTGTCACGCCATTCCTAAGCCAAGCCCGTCCAGTGCCTCCCCGAAAAATCGAGGGAGGCGGAGCGCCGGAAGGCGCATTGTTTAGAGACCGCGCCAGCGGGCGCGGCGGCCCCCTCCGAATTTCCCCGACGTCTATCGGGAGGAAACACGGAGGGGGCTCGCCTCTCGGCGCTCCACCGCGGCGCTTGCCACGCCAATGAAGGCCATGGCTCAGCCCCAGGCCGCGCTTCGCGCGATCCACGTCGAGCAGAGGCGTTACCTCCGCCTTGGATCGCGGTCACAGCGATGCACCTCGCACGCCGGTCATAGTGCCGGCTGGTCGATGCCCGGACCGCCCGGGAGCGGGGTTACGAGCCCCGCCCGCAGGAACCGCACCCGCTCCGTCAAACGGCCGTCACCGGTGACGTCCCTCGAATGAGCGAGCTTTGCCGATGTAACCACTTTGGTGACTTTTGTCAAGCGGCATGTCTCTATAAACGTGACGATCTGTAGCCGCATGAGCGCGAGGACATGCGGGATTATGCCGGGGTAGAAAGACCCCGGATATCGCTAGGCTCATCCGGGCTACGCTTGCTGCCAGTCATGCAGCCCACCAAATTTGATTTCGCGATCAACCTAAAGACCGCCAAGACTTTGGGCATTAATTTCCCGGCGGCGTTGCTCGCCATTGCTGACGAGGTGATCGAATAAGGCGCTAATTTGCTGCGAGGCGCTTGGTCCGGTTATGGCCCGCAACGGCCGCAGCGACGGATGACGGGTGCGGCAGCTATTGGGGGAAGACCGGCCTCGCCTCGTCCTTGGCTGTGCGGCAGTTGATGACCCATCAGAGACACGGTACGGGACGTTCTTGTGGTGCAACGCGGCGGTAGATCGCCGGACGGGTAATTGTGCAGGACACATTGTAAACGCACTAGCTAGCTGAAAGAGTTGCAGAAACTTACTTTGCGACCGGTTGCGAGGAGCGGCAATTGGGGCGGTACCCGATGGCTGCTTGTGATGCTAAGGTACACGGGACTGCGGCGGCTGGGCGTCGCAGCTTGGGGATTTCGCTGCTATTTCCGCGCGATTTGGCACGATATGAGTGACGCTTGGTATTACGCGGAAGGGGACAAGTCCGTTGGACCTGTCACGCTCAAAGCACTCAAAGTTATTTTATCTCGCCTTACCGATGCAAGAAACGTTCTTATTTGGCATGCCGGTTTCGCTGGGTGGCAAAAAGCGTCGACGATTCGAGAGCTGTCCGAAACATTCACTCCGCCGCTACCAATTCAATCAGACGGGAACCACCTTCCGCCAATTAGGCCTAGCCTGGTGATCCCCGTTGATGAAAGGGTAAAGCGCACCGCACCGAAGCGTCTCGCGCCTAGACTTTTGACCAGTGCCTGCGTTCTGATGATTTGTGGCTGGCTTCTCTGGCCGTACTACGCAGTCTTCCGTTTATCAGCGGCACTTCAGAGCGGTGATGCGTTGGCGTTAGAGGATCAGGTCGATTGGGCCAGTGTCCGAGAGGGTCTTCGGGGTGATCTCAACGCGAGTTTGGTTCGTAAGCTTCGAACTGAACCGGGTAATAATAGCGTTGGAACGGGCTTAGCGAGTTTTTTGGCGCCAGCGATTATCAATCAGATTCTCGACAGTTATGTCACGCGCAAACCATTGCTTACTTAATTCGCACCGGCAGGCCGTCGTTACCAAATACTTTGTCAGACAAGAAGGATGTACCAAAATTTTCGGCCGAGGAAGTTAGTCGCCAACCAGATTCGAAACGACAGGTCCGACGGATAAATCTCCCAAAGCGCCCGCAGTCCTGGCTTCTCTTAAATATGATGGCAAGAACCCTGCCACGCTCCGTTATGGCGACTTCATTCTGACAATCGATAAGGATTTAAACGCACTCAAAGCAGCGACCGACACACTGTTCAGCATGGGTCAGGTGACGAATGCGTTTTTCTTCGGTGGCCCTTTCACCTTCAGGCTCGACGTAACGCCCCCGCAGTCACAATTGAAAAGCCCCTTGACGTTGCTCTTTAAGTGGAGGGGGGATTGGAAATTGACGCGAATAGTCCTGCCCGTCGACGCATTCGATCAATCACCGACAAACTCGACATCAGACAACTCACCTCAACCGGCCTCGGCAATTGTCCAGTATAAAGGTCGTCCAGCATTTTCTGTTCATTTTGATTTGGACAATGGGGGGATGGCATTAGACCAAGCTGAGTTACGAGTGATGAAATTAGATCCGTCGAACTCAGCACCTCAGGTACTCTTCACTCGTTTTACCGGCGGGGCACATTGCTGCATTGAGACTAAGATTGGGAGTATGGACCAGGCGGGCACTTGGCATCTGGTGGACGCGGGCCTCTTGGACGGAGACGGATATGAGTTTCAAGATTTAGACGGCAACGGCGGATTAGACCTCATCAGCATAGACAATAGCTTTCTGTATGCGTTTGCCTCTTATGCGGGGTCAAACGCGCCCACGCGCATCAAGAAACTTAATGTAACGGCCCTCGATGATGTGACTGCTCAGCCGCAATACCGCGGCTTCCTAAAAGCGCGCTTGCAAGAGATGGAGGCTAGCGCTCGAACTCAAGGTGGCACGGCATTTCACTCAAATGGTTTCTTAGGCGGCTGGGTAGCTCAAAAGGCCCTGGTCGGAGAACTAACAGACGCGTGGAGAATTATGCTCGCGTCCTACGACCGTAATTCGGACTGGAGTACCAAGTGTGCACGCGACCGGTGCCCGTGGAGCAATGCCAGGACGCGGAGCGGAAGCAGGTCGCATTTCCGGAAGCACTCGCTGCCCATCTTTTCACGCACAAGTATATTACGCTGGAAGAAGAGCGCGGACTTGTATTGGCGGCACCACAACAGCCTTCGGTTAACGCAGTTAGCGTTCCACTCAACAAGCCAGTACAACATTGATTGTGCACGAGGATGATCCGCCCGGCCCACGATATCATCCCACAACATATGCTGCGGTTGCTCACGTCCGCGTGTGGCCCTTAACAGGCACGCTGGCCCTCCGCGGTCGCGGCGGTTGTCGAGGGAAAAGCGGACATTGAGCCGGATTTATGAGTGCACGGCCCACCGTATCCTCGATTTCCTCTCTCGTGCCCCCGTCCAATTCTAAGGCCGCAAGGCAGGCTGAAAAAACGTGGTCGCCGACGTCCCGCGCGCCATTTTCTGGTTATGGACGCCTCGATTTCTTGAAGCCGTGGTTTTCCGACCGTCCGGCTAGGTCTCCGTGGGTCATTTTCGCGCTATCATACCGCACCGGCCGAATAGATTTGCTGGGCGGACCTTGGGGGCGAAGTGAGCGAGCGTAGCGGCGGCGTCCGGCTGACCGACGAGCAGCGGATCGACTGGCTGCGGCTTATCCGCAGCCAAAATATCGGACCGCGGACGTTCCGCGCTCTCGATCAATCATTTCGGCGGCGCGCGGGCGGCGCTGGAGGCGCTGCCGGGACTGGCGCAGCGCGGCGGCGGCGCTAGCGCGCCGCAGATCTTTTCGCGCGCCGATGCCGAGCGCGAGATCGAGGCGGCGCGCAAGCTCGGCGTCGCGTTCGTCGGCGTCGGGCGAAGCCGATTATCCGCAGCGGCTGCAAATGATCGACGACGCGCCGCCGCTCATCGCGCTGCGCGGCAATCGCGCCGTTCTCGAAAATGCCGATGGTGGCGATCGTCGGCTCGCGCAATGCCTCGGCGGCCGGCGTCAAGATCACGCAGCAACTGACGCAAGGGCTCGGCGAAGCGGGCTTTGCCGTCGTCTCCGGGCTGGCGCGCGGCATCGATGCGGCGGCGCATCGCGCGAGCCTGAAGACCGGAACCATCGCCGTACTCGCCGGCGGCCAGGACCTGCGTCTATCCGCCGGAGCATGTCGAGCTTGCTCGACGCGATCCTGCGCGACCGGCCTCGCCATCAGCGAAATGCCGCATCGGCTGGGAGCCGCGCGGCGCGCGATTTTCCGCGCCGCAATCGGCTGATTTCCGGGCTCGTCGCTCGGCGTCGTCATCGTCGAGGCCGCAAAACGCTCGGGCTCGCTGATCACGGCGCGGCTCGCGCTCGAACAGGGCCGCGAAGTCTTTGCCGTCCCGGGCTCGCCGCTCGATCCGCGCGCCGAAGGCACCAATGGGCTGATCAAACAAGGCGCGACGCCGGTGACCGAAGCCGCCGACATCGTTGCCGTGCTGGAGCCGATCATGGGGCATGAGATCTGCGCGGTCTTGGGGCGATCCGGACGCGAACCGGAATCGCGAACGCCGGCCCAATCAGCCGCGAACCCTGCCGCCGATGAGCGCACGCGCATCATCGGACTGTTCAGTCCGACGCCGGTGCTGATCGACGATCTCGTGCGCCTGTCGCAAACTTCGCCGCGCGGTGGTGCGGATGGTGCTGTTGGAACTGGAAATCGCCGGCCGCCTCGAGCGCCACGGCGGGGCTATGGTGTCGCTCGGTTAGGGCGTCGATTAGAAACGCGCAGGCCTGTGCGGCTTTGCAAGCGCACTCATTCTTCCTATCGCGGCGACTGGGCAACGTGCCCCGGATCGTTGGGATTTGCCTTGCCGGCGGCGAACTGCCGCTTGCGCGCATAGGCTTCCTGTGCGGGGCGATTGCCGACCAGGCCGTAGAGAAATTCGAGATTATCGTAGTCCATCGCGAGATTGCTCCAATAGAACAGATTGGCCGGGTCGCTCGCGGCCAGCGCCTCGATGCCGTTGGCAGCGCGCTCGGTGTAGCCGATCGCCTGGCCGAGCTTGTCGCGATCGGAGCCGGCCTGCAGCGTTAGAACATTTGCGATGTTGTTGTAGGTGCTCGCCAATTCGAACAGCAACGTCGACGACGCTTTGGCATCGCTGGCCCAGGGCTCCATCGCCGTCTGGGCCTGCCTGAATTCCTGCAACGCGTTGAGGCCGTCGCGAAGCTGAAAATAGACCCGGCCCAGATGATTGTGGCGGCTGCCGATATAGAAGCCGGATTGCGGGCCGGGTGGCACCATTGCGGCATAGCTTTGCGCGAGATCGAGGCTTTGCCGATAGGCCGCAAGCGCATCGGTATATTGATTGTTGTCGTAATCGATATTGCCGATCCGGCCGGCCACCGTGAGCTGGTGCTGCAGGCAATCGAGATCCTTTGCGCGCTTTTCCAGACACTTGCCGAAAGCAGCGCTCGCCTCGCGATAGAAATCGTCAGCGAGTTTGCGGTCGCCGCGCTCGCGCATTTGGCCCATGACTTCGGCAGCGCGTCCCAGCGCGCTATCGACGCCGTCAAGGTCGGGATTGTCGCGCGCCAGCCGCTTGGCGATATCGTAGCCTTCGGTAGCGAGCTTGTCGCCCTCGGGACTTCCCTGCTGCGCCAGCGTAAAGCCGAGTTCGCTCGAACTCACCGCCCGAATCAGTTGAACGGCGGGCGAGCCTTCATTGAACGCGATAAGATCGTCGAGCAGTTTCTTGCCGCGGCCGAGAATGCCCTGAACGACATCGAGCGGAATGCCTTTGACCTCGCGGAATCGCACCGCGAGATCTGACACCAGCCCATTGGCGGTTTGTGTCGCTGCATCGAGAGTTCGTTCGGCACGGTCGCGTTGTTGCTCGGCAATTCGCTTTTCGTCCGCGGCGACCTTCCATTGCCAACCTGCCGTCACGCCAAGCACAAACAGGAGAGCGACCGCGCTCCAGGCCAGCGTCAGCGCGCGGCGTTGCTGACGGACTTCCTCCGACAGCAAGTCTTCTTTCGCTATGCCCCGGACCGCGGCGGCGAAATCCGCGCCACTCTCGGCGAATTTCCGGTCCCTCTTCGACGCACCCTGCCGATAGGTCCGAAGATCGACCCATTTCGGCTCGCTTTGAAAGCGGCCTTTGAGCACCGCCGGCAGCGGCGTCGTATCCGACCAGGTGAAATCGTTGGCGCCCGGCTGCCACGACAACTCCCCGTCGGTCACGGCAATCAACAGCGTATCGACGCTCTTGTGCTCAAGCCAATGGGCAACCTCCTTGCCGACCCAGGGCGAGCGCGCGGCTTCGAGCGAGGCAATCAGGATCAGATACCGCGAGTCGTTAAGCGCGACTTCAATCGTCGGCCAAAGATGCGGCGTGGCGGAGAGACTTGTATCGTCGCGAAACAACCGCAGCGCCCGGCGTTTGTACCAGGGCTTCCCGAGCGTCTGCACCACCGATTGCAGCGCCGCCGCGACCGGCTTGTCCTGGGCATGACTGTAGGAGATGAAGGCGTCGTAGATCGCCATCTCCGGCTCCCGCTCATCCCCTTCTGCCGAAGTCGGATTGTCACGACACGGTACCAGTTTCGGTCAGCCCAGTCGCGACGATTTTCTGCGACGAAGCGGATACCGACCAAAGTTCCGCCCTCTCAATTTGCGAGTGCGCACCCTATTCTTTCGAGATGCGATCAGCTTCGATGCGCGCCATTTCCAGAATGTAGCCGAGGGTGTCGAGCCCGTTGCGGCGGGCCAGACGGGCAAGTTCGTCTGCCATGGAACCTATATAAAGGGCGGCCGAGCCGGGCGTTTCCGTACCGTTCGCGCCATCGCCGTCTTCCGATTGCTGCATTTTTCTTAGCTTGCGGCGGGTATCTGCCGGAATTTCATATATAAAACAGAGATTGATTACAATGCAGCAACTCATAATTGTGAGATCGAGAGCTGATTTTTTGCCCCGATTGGCGGCCTCCTGGACCTCCGCATGAAACGCCCGGCCGCGGTAACGATTTGACAGGTGGGGTTCGATTACCCATGTTCCCGGCGGCCTGGCCGCCTTCACCGACCTCTCCGAGGGGCAAAAAGGCCGTATAATCATAAGGTTAGTCATGCATTTAGTACTGGTGGAATTGCCCGCCAAGGCGAAGACGATCAATAAATATCTGGGCAAGGACTACGAAGTCCTGGCGTCGTTCGGCCATGTCCGCGACCTGCCGGCGAAGAACGGCTCGGTCGATCCCGACCACGATTTCCGCATGCTGTGGGAGGTCGACCCCAAGGCGCAGAAGCGGCTCAACGATATCGCCAAGGCCGTCAAGGGCGCCGACAAGCTCATTCTGGCGACCGACCCCGACCGCGAAGGCGAGGCGATCTCCTGGCATGTGCTCCAGGTGCTCAAGGAAAAGAAGGCGCTGACGGGCCAGCCGGTCGAGCGCGTCGTCTTCAACGCCATCACCAAACAGGCGGTGACCGAGGCGATGGCGCATCCGCGCAAGATCGACCAGGCGCTGGTCGACGCTTATCTGGCGCGCCGCGCGCTCGATTATCTGGTCGGCTTTACGCTGTCGCCGGTCCTGTGGCGCAAGCTCCCGGGCGCGCGCTCGGCGGGCCGCGTGCAGTCGGTGGCGCTGCGGCTCGTCTGCGACCGCGAACTCGAAATCGAGAAATTCGTTCGCCAGGAATATTGGTCGATCGTCGCGACGCTGGCGACGCCGCGCGCAGGAGACTTTTGAAGCGCGCCTCGTCGGCGCCGACGGCAAGAAGCTGCAGCGGCTCGATATCGGCTCCGGCGCCGAGGCCGAAGCCTTCAAGCAGGCGCTCGAAACCGCGGCCTTCACGGTCGAACTGGTCGAGGCCAAGCCGGTCAAGCGGCATCCCTATGCGCCGTTCACGACCTCGACCCTGCAGCAGGAGGCGAGCCGCAAGCTCGGCTTTGCGCCGGCGCACACCATGCGGGTGGCGCAGCGGCTCTATGAAGGCGTCGACATCGGCGGCGAGACCGTAGGCCTCATTACCTATATGCGCACCGACGGCGTGCAGATCGCCGAAGAGGCGATCCCCGCGGTGCGCCGCGTCATCGAGCAGGATTACGGCAAGGATTATCTGCCGCCGGCGCCGCGGAAATACGAGACCAAGGCGAAGAACGCGCAGGAAGCCCACGAAGCGATCCGGCCGACCGAGCTGTCGCGCCGGCCGCGCGACACCAAAAGCTTTCTCGATGCCGATCAGGCCAAGCTTTACGAACTGATCTGGCTGCGCACGGTGGCGAGCCAGATGGAATCCGCCGAGCTCGAACGCACCACGGTCGACATCTCGGCCAAGGTCGCGAGCCGCGTCCTCGATCTGCGCGCAACCGGCACGGTGGTGAAATTCGACGGCTTCCTGACGCTCTATCAGGAAGGCAAGGACGAGGATCCGGACGACGAGGACGCGCGCCGCCTGCCGGAAATGTCGGCCGGCGAAAAGCTCGCCAAGCGCGCGATCGCCGCCGACCAGCATTTTACCGAGCCGCCGCCGCGCTATTCGGAAGCGTCGCTGGTCAAGCGCATGGAAGAGCTCGGCATCGGCCGGCCCTCGACCTATGCGTCGATCCTGCAAGTGCTCGCGACCGCAAATATGTCCGGCTCGACAAGCGCCGGCTTTATCCCGAGGACCGCGGCCGCATCGTCGTCGCCTTCCTGGAAAGCTTACTTCGCCCGTTACGTGGAATACGATTTCACGGCGGGCCTCGAAGACCAGCTCGATCTGATCTCCAATAACGAAATCGCCTGGCGCGACGTGCTGCGCGATTTCTGGCGCGATTTCATCGGCGCCATCGACGAGACCAAGGAACTGCGCATTTCGGCGGTGATCGACACGCTCGACGCCATGCTGTCGCACGCATCTGTTTCCGGCGCGCGAGGACGGCAGCGATCCGCGCGTCTGCCCGACCTGCAGCAATGGCCGGCTGTCGCTAAAACTGTCGAAATTCGGCGCCTTCATCGGCTGCTCGAATTATCCGGAATGCCGATACACCCGGCAGCTCTCGGCGTCTCGGCCGACGGCGCGCCCGATATCGGCACCAAGAAGCTCGGCGTCGATCCGGAAACCGGCCTCGACGTCACCGTGCGCAGCGGCCGCTTCGGTCCCTATCTGCAGCTCGGCGAAGGTGCGGAAGGCGAAAAGCCGAAGCGCGCCAGCCTGCCGAAGGACGTGGCGCCGGACGCCATCGATTTCGCGCGCGCGCTCCAGCTCTTGTCGCTGCCGCGCGTCGTCGGCAAGCATCCCGAGGATGGCGAGCCGATCAAGGCCGGCATCGGCCGCTTCGGGCCTTACGTGCAGCACAACAAGACCTACGCCAATCTCGAGACGCCCGAGGACGTCTTCACCATCGGCCTCAATCATGCGGTGACGCTGATCGCCGAGAAGATCGCCAAAGGTCCGCGCAAGGGCCGCTTCGGCGCCGATCCGGGCCGCGCCGTGGGCGACCATCCGACCAAGGGCGGCGCCATCGTCGCCAAGAAGGGCCGTTACGGCCCCTATGTCAGCCATGACGGCGTCAATGCGACGCTGCCGGCCGACAAGACGCCCGAGACCGTGACGCTCGACGAAGCGGTGGCGCTGATCGACGCGCGGGCGGAGCGCAACGGCCCTGCCCCGCATGCCCGGCCGCGCAAGGCCAAGCGCCCGTCGCCCGGCACCGCGCGGCACATCAAGCCGTCGTCCAAACGGCCGGCCGCGACCACGGCGAAGCGGCCGCGCCGCCGCCAAACCGCCGCGCAAGAAAAAGCAGGCTGCCGAATAATAGTGGTGCGGACAGGCGCCGGGCTGAGGCCGCCAGCCCGAAAAAGCGCCTATATGTAGGGGCGTATGAGACGCCTTCCCTCACGCGACGAGCTGGTCGCGTTTATCCGCGAACGCAGTGGCAATGTCGGCGCCGGCGAAATCGCGCGCGCGTTCGGCGCCAAGAATGCCGACCGCGCGGCGCTCAACCGCATGCTGCGCGAACTCGCCGCCGAAGGCCAGATCGATCGCCAGCGCAAACGGCTGCATCACCCCGGCACGCTGCCGCCGGTCGTGCTCGCCGATATCACCGGCCGCGACAGCGACGGCGAGTTTCTGGCGCGGCCGGTCGAATGGGACGAGGAGGCGCATGGCGCGCCGCCGGTCATCCATATCGCCACGGCCCGGCGTGCCCGGCCGGGCGAAGCCGCGGGCGTCGGCGACCGCGCGCTGATCCGCATCGAAAAATCAGGCGACGGCGAAACCGGCGGCCGCGTCATCAAGCTCATCGATCGGGCCAAGCAGCGCACGCTCGGCATTTTCCGCGGCCTGCCCGGCGGCGGCGGCCGGCTGGTGCCGATCGACAAGAAGCAACTCGGCCGCGAGATCAATATCGCGCCGGGCGCCACGGCCGGCGCGGTGGACGGCGATCTGGTCGCCGTCGACGTGGCGCGGCAGGGCCGCTTCGGGCTCGCGAGCGGTTCGGTCGTCGAGCGGCTCGGCTCGCTCAAGAACGAAAGCGCCGTCAGCCTGATCGCCATTCATGCGCACGGCATTCCGCACGTGTTTTCGCGCGAGCTTTTGGCCGAGGCCGAGGCGGCAAAACCCGTCACCGCGGCCGGCCGCGAGGATTGGCGCAAGGTGCCGTTCGTCACCATCGATCCGCCCGACGCCAAGGACCACGACGACGCGGTTCACGCCGTGCCCGATCCCGATCCGCATAATGCCGGCGGCCATATCGTCAGCGTCGCCATCGCCGACGTCGCCCATTACGTGCGGCCCGGCTCGGCGCTCGATCGCGAGGCGCTGCGGCGCGGCAATTCGGTTTATTTTCCCGACCGCGTCGTGCCGATGCTGCCGGAGCGCATCTCCAACGATCTGTGCTCGCTGCGGCCGAACGAAGATCGCGCCGCGCTCGCGGTGCGCATGATCATCGGCGCCGACGGCAAGAAGCGCTCGCACACATTTCATCGCGTGCTGATCCGCTCCGCGGCGCGGCTTGCACTACGAGCAGGCCCAGCTCGGCGTCACCGGGCGGACCGACGAAGTCACCGGACCGATCGCCGACACCATCCTAAAGCCGCTCTATGACGCCTACCGCACGGTGCTGCGCGCCCGCGACGAACGCGCACCGCTCGATCTCGACATTCCGGAACGCAAGATCGTGCTGAAATCCGACGGCACCGTCGATCGCGTGATCACGCCGCTGCGGCTCGAAGCGCATAAGCTGATCGAGGAGTTCATGATCCTCGCCAATGTCGCGGCCGCCGAAACCTGCGAGCGGGCGCGGGTGCCGTTGATCTATCGCGTGCATGACGAGCCGTCGGCGGAAAAACTCAATGCGCTGCGCGAATTTTTGCGCACGCTCGACATTTCCCTGCCGAAAGGCGGCACGCTGCGGCCCGAAGGTTTTAACCGCATCCTGGCCCAGATGAAGGGCCGCGACGTCGAACGGCTGGTCAACGAGGTGGTGCTGCGCTCGCAGGCGCAGGCCGAATATTCGGCGGAGAATTTCGGTCACTTCGGGCTCAATCTGCGCCGCTACGCGCACTTCACCTCGCCGATCCGCCGCTATGCCGATCTGGTCGTGCATCGCGCTTTGATCCGCGCCGGCAAGCTCGGGACTGACGGGCTTGCGGACGACACCGACGCGCTGGCGCTGTCGGAAATCGCCGCCAGTATTTCGGTCACCGAACGCCGCGCCATGAAGGCCGAGCGCGAGACGGCCGATCGCCTGATCGCGCATTTTCTCGCCGATCGCGTCGGCGCCAAATTCGACGGCCATATTTCCGGCGTCACCCGCGCCGGTCTGTTCGTCGAGCTCGACGACACCGGCGCCGACGGCTTTATTCCGGCGCGCTATATCGGCGACGAATATTTCCGCTTCGACGAAGGCCGGCCGCGCCTTCGTCGGCCGTGCGGTGACACATCGCTTGGGCGATCCGGTGACGGTCGAACTGGTCGAGGCCGCGCCGGTCGCCGGCGCTTTGCGTTTCAAGCTCGTCGGACACGACTGAAACAGGTCATGCCGATGCCGCGGCAAAGAGACCTGGAAAGCCGCCGCCGGAACGGACTAAATCGCCGCACAAATCCGCCCGCCGGCCGAAGCCGCGCGGGCGGCGCTAGCAAAGAGATCCTTTCATGGAAGATGACATTTCGAGCGTCAGAGCCGGCGGCACGGCGAGCGATCGCGCCGAGCGTCTGACCCGTACCATCCGCGATCAGAGTTTTCCGAATGTGCGGCCGCGCAATTCCGCGACGCTGATCTTGATCGACCGCGCCCACAAAGTGCCCAAAGTGCTGCTCGGCCGCCGCCATGCGCGGCATCGCTTCCTGCCCGGAAAATTCGTCTTCCCGGGCGGCCGCATCGAGCCCGCGGACCGGCTGATGGCGGTGTCGGCTCACCTCCATCCAACGCACGCCGAACGGCTGATGCGCCGGGTCAAGCGGCCGAGCCTTGCCAAATCGGCGGCCTATGCGCTCGACCGCCGTGCGCGAGACCTACGAGGAGACCGGCATCATGCTCGGCGTGCCCGGCGACCGCAGGCTCTGAGCGCGCCGCCCGGGCTGTGGCAGGAATTCGCCAAAGCCGGCATCGTGCCCGATCTGAGCCAGATCCACTTCATCGCCCGCGCCATCACACCGCCCGGACGGCCGCTCCGCTTCGACAGCCGCTTTTTCGCCGCCGACGTTTCGGCCATCGCCCGCCGCGACGACGGCTTCATCGGGCCGGAGAAGGAGCTCGTGGAACTCGTCTGGCTGCCGCTGAACGAGGCGCAAAAGCTCGACATGCCGGGCATTACGGCGGTGGCGCTCGAAGAGCTGCAGGACCGCATCGCGTCGGGCATGAGCCCCGATCACCCGGTGCCGCTTTACCGCATGCTGCATAAGCGGTTCGTGCGCGAGGTGTTGTAAGGGCGCTGCGGGGCCGATTTGCGCCTTTCCTTGACTTTCGGGGGCTGGCGACTAGGTTGCGGCCAACTCATTCATCCAACGCTTCGTACCGAGGTCCCTATGGCCAAGAACACCACCATCAAGGTTAAGCTCGTTTCCAGCGCCGATACCGGCTTTTATTACGTCACGCGCAAGAATTCGCGCACCATGACCGACAAATTGGTCAAGAAGAAATACGATCCGGTGGCGAAGAAGCACGTCGAATTCCGCGAGTTGAAGATTAAGTAATTCGGGCTCGCCGTCCCGTTTGTCGCTATGCCCGGCCTCGCGCCGGGCATTGCCGTCTTAGGGGCTGACGGTGAAATAAATCAGGCCGCGTCGGGCACGACGCGGTTGCGGCCGTCGCGTTTGGCGCGATAGAGCGCCAGGTCGGCGCGCTTGAGGAGGCTCGCGGCGGTATCGTCCTTGCCGCGCAGCGCCGCAATGCCGATCGAGATCGTCACCGGAATGCTGGTTGCGCCCTGCGCGATCGCGAACGGCTCCGACGCGATGCGCCGGCGCAGCCGCTCCGCCACCATGGCGGCCACCGCGACGTCGGTCTCCGGCATGACGATGACGAATTCCTCGCCGCCGTAGCGGCACGCCAGATCGATGCCGCGGATCGAGCGTTTGATGCGCAGCGCGAAATCGCGCAACACGTCGTCGCCGGCATCGTGGCCGTGGGTGTCGTTGATCGATTTGAAAAAGTCGATGTCCAGCACCAGCGTCGCCAGCGGCTTGCCGCGGGAGGCCGCCTGTTCGATGAGCGTGCCGAGATGGCTCTCCATGTAGCGGCGATTGAACAGGCCGGTGAGCGCGTCGGTGATCGCCATTTCGATCGACATCTGCACATTGTCGCGCAGCCGCTCGGTGTAGCGGCGCTTGCGCACCTGGGTGCGTGTGCGCGCCAGCAGCTCGTTCTTCTCCACCGGGCGCATCAGAAAATCGTTCACGCCGATCTCGAGCCCGCGCAGCATGCGCGCGTTGTTGTCCGGCTCGGTGATGGCGAGGATCGGCAGATTGCGGGTGCGGTCGAGCGAGCGGATCTGGCTGCACAGCCGCAGCGCGTCGTAATTTTCAAGGCCAAGCGAGACGATCAACAGATCGTAATTGCCGTCGGCCGCGTGAAACACGGCCTGCGTCGGATCGGTCTCCAACTCGACGGTCTGTTCCTTGCCGAGCATCGCGGCGATGCGCTCATAGGAGGCCGGGCGGTCATCGACGATCAGCACGCGGCCCTCGCGGCCGGTGTCGGCGACGGCGGCGCGTTCCGGCGCCTCGATGCCGATCTCGCGCGAGGTCAGAACCCGCATGCGCAATTCGTCGGTGACCATCTTGAGCCGCGCCAGCGAGCGCACGCGCGCGATCAGCGCCAGTTCGGGAATCGGCTTGGTGAGAAAATCGTCGGCGCCGGCCTCGAGGCCGCGGACCTTGTCGGACGGCTGATCGAGCGCCGTCACCATCACCACCGGGATGTGGTGCGTCACCGGATTGCTTTTGAGCCGCCGGCACACCTCGAAACCGTCCATGTCCGGCATCATCACGTCGAGCAGCACGAGATCGCACTCGGCGCGCTCGCAGATCGCCAGCGCCTCCTTGCCGCTCATGGCGGTGATGACGTCGAAATATTCAGCCGACAGCCGCGCCTCAAGGAGCCTGACATTGGCGGGCACATCGTCGACGACAAGGACACGCGCGGTCATCGCGGTACCTTAAGGATTGCCGAGAAAGTGACGCACCGTCTCGATGAACTTGCCGACCGAAATCGGCTTCGACAGATAGGCCTCGCAGCCGCCTTGGCGGATGCGCTCTTCGTCGCCCTTCATGGCGAAGGCGGTCACGGCGACGACGGGGATATGCCGCAGTTCCGGCATCGTCCTTGAGCCACTTGGTGACTTCCAGACCCGAAACTTCCGGAAGCTGGATATCCATCAGGATCAGGTCGGGCCGATATTTGCGCGCCAGATCGAGCGCCTCGATGCCGTTGCGGGTTCCGACCGTGGAATAGCCGTGCGCTTCCAATAGGTCGTGGAAGAGCTTCATATTGAGCTCGTTGTCCTCCACGATCAGGACGGTTTTGGCCATCCCCCATTCCCTTCGCCGGTCCCCGGGCCGATGCTCCAGCAAACGACAGAATCGCTTGCGCTTTTCGCAGCGGATGGTGGGCAAGCTAGTCCTCAAGTATTACGGAAAGGCAAATGGAACCGCATGAACAGGCGCTCCTCGGCCGCCCGTGAAGCGGCGGAAATGCTGGCAATTCAGGCGCTTGGCTTCCTGGCGGAGGAACCGGAGCGGCTTGACGGCTTTCTTTCGGCAACCGGGATTGCGGCCGAAGACATCCGCGCCGCGGCCGGCGATCCGGCCTTTCTGCAAGGCGTCCTCGATCATATGCTCGGCGACGAGCGGCTGTTGATCGGCTTTGCCGATTTTGCCGCCATCGACCCCGCCGAGATCGGCAAAGCGCGCCGCGCGCTGGGCGGCAACTTGGGAGCGCGACGTGCCGTGAGCACAAGCTTCTGCCGCGATTGCCTTGCCGACTTGGCGCCCGCGACCGCGCGTTGCACCGCCTGCGGCTCGCCGAGACTGCTGCGGCATGCGGAGCTTGAAACGCTTGCCATCGCGCATGTCGATTGCGACGCCTTCTACGCCACGATCGAAAAACGCGACGACCCTTCGCTTGCCGCCGAGCCCGTCATTGTCGGCGGCGGCAAGCGCGGCGTGGTGGCGACCGCCTGCTACATCGCCCGCACCTTCGGCGTGAAATCGGCGATGCCGATGTTCGAGGCGCTGCGGCTTTGCCCGCATGCCAAAGTCGTAAAGCCCAATTTCGAAAAATATTCGGCGGCAGGCCGCGAGGTGCGCCAGATGATGCTGGCGCTCACGCCGCTGGTCGAGCCGTTGTCGATCGACGAAGCCTTTCTCGATCTAAGCGGCACCGCGCGCGTGCATGGCCTGTCGCCCGCCAAAGTGCTGGCGCGTTTTGCCGCCGAGGTGGAGAAGAAACTCAAGATCACGGTGTCGATCGGGCTCGCCAGCAACAAATTTTTGGCCAAGATCGCCTCCGATCTCGACAAGCCGCGCGGCTTTGCCGTGCTGGGCGCGAGCGAAGCGCCCGCGTTCCTCGCGCCACGGCCGGTGAGTTTTATCTACGGCGTCGGCAAAGTCAGCGCCGAGCGTTACGCCCGCGACGGCTTTCGCCGCATCGCCGATCTGCAGCAAACCAGCGAGATCGAACTGATGCGCCGCTACGGCGAGGAAGGCCGCAGGCTGTCACGGCTCTCCCGCGGCATCGACGCCCGCGAGGTCAGCGCCGAGCGCGAGACCAAGAGCGTGTCGTCGGAGACCACGTTCAATAGCGACATCGCCGATTTTCGGTCGCTCGAACGCATTCTCTGGAGCCAGACCGAGGAAGTGTCGTCACGTCTGAAGGCCAAGGAATTGGCCGGCTCGACCGTGACGCTGAAACTGAAGACCGCGGATTTCAAAATCCGCACCCGCGCCCGCTCGCTCGAATCCCCGACCCAGCTCGCGCGGCGGATTTTCGCCGCTGCCCGCCCTCTCCTCGAACACGAAATCGACGGCACCCGCTTTCGTCTCCTCGGTGTCGGCTTGAGCGCGCTATGCGAGGCGAGCGAAGCCGATCCCGCCGACCTCATCGACGGCCGCTCGGCGCTCGCCGAACACGCCGTCGATTCAGTCCGCGCCCGCTTCGGCGACGATGCGGTGGTGCGGGGGCTGGCGTATGAGGGGCCGGAGAAGGAGTAGCATTGCCACACCAGCCCGTCATCCTGAGGCGCCCGCGCACAGCGCGGGCCTCGAAGGATGCGGCCCCGGCGCGCAAGCATGTCTCATCGTTCTCGTGACGCATCCGCGCCCGAGTTTTGTCAAACAGCAACGCCCGTAGCCCGAATAGAACGTAGCGAGAGCCGGGCACGATCTTGCCGGCGACCCGCAAGCCCCCGGCTTTCACTTCCACCTACGCGCTCGATGCCGCGTCGATGCGGCTCAAACCCACCGAAGCTCGCGGAGTGAGCGAAGGCGAGAATCGTTTGAAGCCGGGCTACTTGCCGTGGGACCAGGGTCAGTCGGGACTGACGTCAAAATCTTCCGGCTCAATGTCCATGTATCCGCTTCGCACCCGAACCAGATCGATCCCGTTCGGCAGCGGCAAGTAAAACAGGACGTAGTTGCCGACCGGGAAGCTTGCGTAGCCCAGGGGCAAGCTCGGGACGCTCCCGCCCCGCCAGGGGTTGGTCGCTGAGCATTTCCGGAGCGCCTGGTCGAAGCGGTCGAGCATTCTATCGGCGGCACGCCTCGTTATCATCGGCGATGTAGCTCCAGATCTCGATCAGATCGAGGCGAGCCTGCGGTCTCCGGAATATCTCATTGGCCATGCCGAGCGGCGTTTCGGTGCTTGCGGGCGTCGGCCTTGATGGCTTCCATGTCCAGGGGTTCGCCGAGGCCGCTCTCCAGCCCAGCGGCGATGTCGCGCCGCAATGCCTGCAGCCTGGCCGCACGCAGTTTCTCCCGCTCTTCAAGGAGCCGCAGGCTGTCACGCATCACTTCGCTGGCGACGCGTAGCGCCCGGTCTTAATCAGGCCGCTGATGAACCGCTCGAAGTGTTTTCCCAAAGTGTAGCTCGACGGCATGTCAATTCCTCCTGGATTGAAAGTATCATTTTATGATACTTGCGGCAAGAGGCGATCTGTCGGATTGAGCCGCAGCGAAAGCCGGGAACGATCATGCCGCCGGTACGCAGGCCCCGGCTTTCACGTGTTCAAGCCGGGCTGCGTTTGCTATCTTTCAACTCCGACTTATGTTGGATGCCTTGTGCATCAATTCGGCAACACCATTTTATTTTTTCTGCCACCCTAACAAGAAGGTGCGTTCGACGATCGCTTCCGCTCGCAATGACGACGAGCCTACGGACACGGCTTGCTATCCTTGATCTGCAACGAACTCAGCTTCCCGTTGACCACAAAATCATTGTAATCGAGCGTCAGCGCCCGCGAGATGCCGTTCGCGTAGAGCTCGAAGCCGATCGCATAGGCCGGCGTTTCTTCGCTGCTGTCGTCGGATTTTTGCTTCTCGAAATAGCTGATGGTGACCGGCCAGCGCGGCACCGCGACGAGCTTCGGCTCGTCGGCCGCGGCGTCGTCGTGTTGGCGCTCGTCGGGGGCGATCTTGCGGCCGATCACGGTCAGCGTGTCGAATATTTTGTCGCCGGTTTCCGAGCCGTCATAGACCGGAAAATTGAGGATGGTCTTGCCGGACTCGGCCGCCGCGATGGCGCGGGTCATGTGCTCGGTCGGGAACACCACGCCGGCATCGAGAGCGAGCGTCTTCGGCTGCGGCTTTTCCAGATCGACCGCGGTCTTGGCGTCGTCGTGTTCGGCCTGGCCGTCGACCGTCGTCGACCAGGCTTTGGTCGACGAAATTCTGCGAGGTGAATTTGAAGCTCTTGGCGTCGGCGCCTTCCCAGGTGGTCGAGCGCAGGTCGCTGGTCGAAACTTTGCCTTCGCCATTGTCGAGCTCCGAGACCTGGCGGAACTCGAGCGAATAGCCCTGGCAGGCATTGCCGTCGAAATCATAGAGGATGCGGCCGGTGCACGCCGGCGACCTGGCGAATTGCCGCGTACCTCGCCGAGCGTGAGGTCGTAGATCGCGCGGTGCGGCACCAGACGACCGGAGGCGCGATTGCGGCGCGCGGCGGTCTGCGCCCGAGCGGCGAGCGAGCGGCATAGTGAGCGCGAACCGCAGCCAGGCGACAAGAGCGACGAGCGACGCCGCGCGAACGAAGCCAGTCATCGACGATGCATGAACCATTCCCGCTCTTCGCCGTCGGAGATGGCCCCCGCCTGCCCGCGCCCCCTCACCGAATCCCGCTGATTTGCGGCTAGGTTTTTGGCTTTAGCATGATCTTATCCGAAAACCGGCATCCGCTTTTCGGGATCATGCTCGTGATTACGGCAAAGATAGGCTACGTGGTCGGCGGCCCGCAACCGCAATCGCGGGTGCTTGCGCAGGCTCCGCCCGATCGGCGAAGAAGCCTGCTGATCGCCAGCGGAAAATCTGCGGAGGAAAAAATGGCCGGGACGGTGGAAAAGAAATTGCAGGAACTCGGCATCACGCTCCAGGAGCCCAAGGCGCCGATGGCGAATTACGTGCCGTTCGTGCGCAGCGGCAATCTCCTGACGGTGTCGGGCCAGGTCTGTTTCGACGGCGACGGCAAGCTTGTCGCCAAGGGCCAGCTCGGCGGCGGCGTGTCGATCGAGGACGGCCAGAAGGCGGCGCGCGCCTGCGCGATCAATCTCTTGGCGCAGGTCAAACTCGCGCTCGGCGATCTCGACAAAGTGACCCGCGTCGTCCGGCTCGGCGGCTTCATCAATTCGGCCGCGGGCTTCACCGAGGGGCCGAAAGTGATGAACGGCGCCTCCGACGTCATGGTCGCGGCCTTCGGCGACAAGGGCAAGCACGCGCGCTCGACCGTGGGGGTCGCGGCGCTGCCGGCCGACGCCGCGGTCGAGGTCGAGGGCCTGTTCGAGGTAGCTTGAGCGGTGCCGCGGCGCGCTCGACTGGCTGACGGCGCGGCCGATCGCCCATCGCGGGCTGCATGACGCCGCCCAAAGCTCGATCGAGAATCAAGGCCTGATCGAGAATACCGCGGGCGCCATGCGGGCGGCGATCGCCGCCGGCTACGGCATCGAAACCGACGTGCAGATCAGCGCCGACGGCGAGGCCATGGTGCACCACGACGACGTGCTCGGCCGGCTGACCGAAGGCGAAGGCCGGCTCGATCGATACAGCGCCGACGAGCTCAAGCGCGTTCCTTTCCGCGACAGCGCCGAGCGCATGATGACGCTCGGCGAATCTCTGCGATCTCGTCGCCGGGCGCGCGACCATGCTGGTCGAGCTCAAAGGCCGCTTCGACGGCGACGAACGGCTTGCCGGCCCGCGTCGCCAAAATCCTCGAAGCCTATCGCGGGCCGGCGGCGGCGATGTCGTTCGACCCCTGGCAGATCGCGGCACTGCGCCGTAAAGCGCCCCGCCTCGTCACCGGCATCGTCGCGGCAAAATACCGGCCGCATCCGGGCGGCGAACAGATGCCGGCTTGGATCCGATACGGCATGGGCTATCTTCTCACCGGCATCGCCGGCGCACGCGCAATTCGTGGCCTATGGGGTCGCCGATTTGCCGGCTTTCGCCCCTATGCTGGCGCGGCATGTTCTTCGCATGCCGCTTTTGACCTGGACGGTGCGGACCGAGGCCGAACGGCTTCGGGCCGCGCGCTTTGCCGATCAGATGATTTTCGAGGGTTTTCGGCCATAGAGCATGATCCCGAAAAGGGGAGCCCGGTTTTCGGATAAGATCATGCTCCGACAAAGATTTAACCCCATCCCGAATGCAGCGCCGGTCATGAGCGAATTGCACATCAGCGTCGTCGGCGGCATGCGCGAGGTCGGCGCCGCCGAATGGGACGCCTGCGCCAATCCGGCGCCGGATTCGTGCAAGTGCTCGCCGTATCTATCGGCGGGCGCTGCTGATCCGAAATGTCAGCAAAACGGCAACGGCTCCGCCGCAGCTCTCACATCGTCTCAGGAAACAGAATATAACCCATTCCTTTCACACGATTTTCTGTCCGCGCTTGGAGGACTCGGACTCGGTCGGCAGCCGCACCGGCTGGCAGCCGCAGCACCTGCTGGCGCGGACGCCGGACGGCGCGCTGGTCGCCGCCGCGCCCTGCTATGTCAAAAGCCATTCGCGCGGCGAATACGTGTTCGATCGCGGCTGGGCCGAGGCCTATGAACGCGCCGGCGGCAGCTATTACCCGAAGCTGCAGGTCGCGGTGCCGTTCACGCCGGCGACGGGGCGCCGGCTCCTGGTGCGCGCGCGGCGATCGATGCCGACAGCCGTCGCGCCGCGCTTCGGGCGCGGCCTTGTCGAACTGTGCCAGCTCTCGGGCGCCTCCGGCGTCCACGTCACTTTCGCCACCGAGCCGGAATTCCGCCTACTCGGCGAGCTCGGCTATCTGCAGCGCACCGATCAGCAGTTCCATTGGGAAAATGCCGGCTTCGGCACGCTTCGATGAATTCCTCGCCGCGCTGACGGCGCGCAAGCGCAAAACCATCCGCCGCGAGCGTCAGGACGCGCTGGCGAACGGCATCACCGTGCACTGGCTCACCGGCAGCGATCTCACCGAAGAAGTGTGGGACGCGTTTTTCGAATTCTACATGGAGACCGGTTCGCGCAAATGGGGCCGGCCTTATCTCACCCGCTCGTTCTATTCGCTCGTCGGCGAGAAGAATGCGCGACCGCATCTTGCTGGTGATGGCGAAGCGCGCCGGCCGCTACATCGCCGGCGCCATCAATTTCATCGGCTCGCGCACACTGTTCGGCCGCCACTGGGGCGCCGTCGAGCATCATCCGTTCCTGCATTTCGAGCTGTGCTATTATCAGGCGATCGATTACGCGATCGCGCACAAACTGCCGCGCGTCGAGGCCGGCGCCCAGGGCGAGCATAAAATCTCGCGCGGCTATATGCCGACGACCACCTATTCGGCGCATTACATCGCCGACCCGGGGCTGCGCCGCGCCATCGCCGATTACCTGGTGCGCGAACGCGCCTATGTGGAGGCCGCCGGCGCCGAACTCGCGACGCTGGCGCCGTTCCGCAAGGATTTCACCATCGAGCCGGAATGAGTAGTATCGCGCGCCAATTTCGCATGCGAAATCAGGAGCGACGGCGATGCCGGGTTACGACACCAACAATATCTTTGCCAAAATTCTGCGCGGCGAATTGCCGGCCCATAAGGTGTTCGAGGACGACAAGACTTTTGCCTTCCTCGACATCATGCCGCGCGCGCCGGGACATACGCTCGTCATTCCAAAGGCCCCTGCCCGGGGCATTATCGACATCGCGCCGGACGATCTTGCGCATGTCATCGCGACCACCCAAAAAATCGCGCGTGCGGCCACGACGGTTTTCGGCGCCGACGGTATTACGATCCAGCAATTCAACGAGCCGGCCGGCGGCCAGGTGGTGTTCCACCTGCACTTCCATGTCGTGCCGCAGGAAAGCCGGCGTGGCGATGAAGCCGCCTGCGAGCGTGAAAGAAGACAATGCCGTGCTGGCGGATCAGGCGCAGCGTTTGGCGGCGGCGCTGAACGGCTAGCCCGTTCGTCCGCGCGAGACCCGTTCGATTTCGGCGCGCACCAGACGCTCGACCATGCCGGGCAGGTTATCGTCAAGCCAGGTTTTGAGCATCGGCCGCAGCATGTCCCGGACCAGATCCTCGAGCGTGCGCGCATTCTGCACCAGCACCGTTTGCGCCAGCGCCTGGAAGGCGGAATCGACCGCGGCGGAGGTCTGGCTCGAAACCAGCCGGCTGCGATCGGCATGCTTGTCGTAGCTCGGCTGCGGCGCGCCGGCCGTTCGGCAGCCTCGTCGAATCCAAGGTCGGAGCTGCCGTCGATGGTGCGAAATTGCGGCGACGGCTCGGGCTGGGCATCGGCGGCTCGGGCCGGCTCGGCATCGGCGCCGCCATGGATTCGGTCAGATCGAGAATGTCGGAAGCCTGCTCGGCGATAGCGTCGTTGACCATCGGCGGTTCAGGCTCAAAGCGCGGTTCCGGATCGAAGCGCGGCTCGGGCGCAAAGGACGGGCGCGGCGCGCGCAATCGGCGGGGGCCGGTGGCGGCGCTGGCGGGATTCGGGCTGCGGCTCGGGTGCGCGCGCCACGGTTTTACTGGCGTCATCGTCGGCGATGATACGACGGATGGAGGCCAGGATCTCCTCCATCGACGGTTCCTGCGCTTTCGCCGCTTGCGTCATACGCCAATCCCTGCCTGCGTTTGTACGAGCGCGACGTCGTTGCGTTCCTTGCCCGCGTACGCTTCTTGCCTTGTCCGCCGCGGGGTCGAATTCCATCATCGACGGCGAATCACACAACGGCAACTATGCAACGCCCCCAGCGAGTATGTCATGGCGAAAGTCGAAGGCAAGGCACGGTCTGTGGACATGGTAGCCGCAGCTACCGCTTACCGTCGGCCTATCGGCCGTCCGGGCGTCCGCACCCCGATCCAGGCATCGCGAACCTGCTGATAGTGCACTTGCGGATCGTAAATCGTGACGTTCAGGCCGAGGTGCTGCATCGACAGCCCGCCGACCGCCGCCAGCAGCGTATAGGACGCAACGACCCGGTCATGCTGCGCCGTGACCAGCGCGACGCGCGCATTGACCAGTTCCTGCTGCGCGTTGAGGACGTCGAGCGTGGTGCGCTGGCCGACGCGGGCCTCTTCGCGCACGCCGTTGAGCGCGATCTCGGCGGCGTTGACCTGGGCGGTGGTCGCCTCGATCTGCGCCTTGGCGGCATCCAACTGGCCCCAGCTCGCACCACCGTGTCGCGCGCCTGATCGCGGGTGACGTCGAGATTGAGGCGCTGCTGCCCGACCGTTTCCTTGGATTGGCGGATCGACGAATATTCGGCGCCGCCCTGATAGATCGGCACCGTCAGCGTGCCGACCACCGAGGCGGTGGTCTGTTTGTTGACGTTGAACGTCGGGATCGTAATTTTTCGCCACGCTCGCGGCCAGCGCCGACGTTGGGATAGAGCGCGCCCTCGCTGATCTTCACCGCAAGCGCCGCGATATCGACGCCATACATCGCGGCGAGCACCGACGGGTTTTGCTGCTCGCCCTCGGTGACGGCGCCGGCGAGCATGGCCGGCGAAAACCGGTCGACCGGCGTGCCGGGCGCGAGCCGGCCCGGCTCGACGCCGATCACGCGCCGGTAATTCGCCTCCGAGGTCACGCAATTCGATTGCGCGCCAAGCAGCGCCGAGCGGCCGGCCGCCAGCCGCGATTCGGCTTGCGCCACGTCGGTGCGCGTCACTTCGCCGACATTGAAGCGGTCGCGGGTCTGCTTGAGCTGTTCGGTCAAGACTTCGACGTTGCGGCGGTTGAGCTCGAGGATCGCCTGATCGCGCAGCAAATTCATGTAGGAGGTCGCGGCGTCGAGCAGCACTTGCTGCTCGGTGACCCGCAAGGTCTCGCGCGCGCCCATCACCTGGCTCTCGGCCTGGCGGGTGCGGTTCGCGGTCTGGAATCCGTTGTACAGCGTCTGCGTCGCCGTCGCACCGAAGCCGCGCGAGCCGAAATCGTCGGCGAGGTTGGTGTAGGAGACGCTATTCGGAAACACCGACTGATTGACGGTGTGTTGACAGCGTGCTGGCGTAATTCAAGCCGGCATTGCCGGTCAGGCTGAGCTTGGGCCGATAGCCCGACAACGCCTGCGGAACATTTTCGTCGGTGGCGCGAAGCGACGCACGTTGCGCGTTGAGCGACGGATTATTCTGATAGGCCTGGACCAATGCCCATTCGAGCGTGTCGGCCGCCGCCAGCGAGGAGCCCGCGGCAACGGCAACGATCCCGAGGCCCGACGGCCCGGATATGCGCCCGCAGTCCTCGCCTGCTCATGACCTAGACACGGCTCCCACCCTCTTCCGCCCGCCCCCTTGCGGGGGAAACTCGCACACGAACACGCCTACTCGAGCCCGGCCCCCAAGGTTGGCCGAAGACACGCAACACTCGACCTTAAGACGCTGGCGCGGAAGGCGAAACCCCGCGCCTGGGGATGAAATGCAAAAATCTGAGTATTGGCACATATGCGCCACAGGGGAGCGGGCTGAGGTAATTTCCGCATAAATCGCGGCAGCCGCGCGCTGCGGCACCAGGCTTTTGCGGCCTAGAAAACGAAAACCTCCGGGGCGACAAAGCCAGGCAGCACAGGCGCTGCCGCGTCGAATGCGGATCGGCCGACCAGCCGGCCTTCGATCAGCCGATAGATCATCGCCTTCCCGGCTGGGCCGCGTGCCGAAAACCGCAGCGATTCGGCCGTCCGGCTTCAATTGGCTGCCCAAGCTCTCCGGCACGATTTCGGTCGCGCCATCGAGCAAAATGACAGTCGTAAGGCGCCCCAGCCGGCCATCCTGCGGTCAACGGACCGGTGGCGACCACGACCGAGGCCGGCGCCGGCCGCGGCGAGCGCCACCTGCGCCTTGCGCGCCAAAGCCGCATTCTCTTCGAGCGCAACTACCGATCCTGCTAGACGCGCCAGCATGGCGGACGAATAGCCGGTGCCGCAGCCGACATCGAGCACATGATCGCCGGGGCCGAGTTGCGCCACTTGGATGAGCTTGGCGAGCACCATCGGCTTGAGCAGCGCAACGGCCCTCGCCGATCGGAACGACATTGTCGAGCATAAGCCTGGGCGGCCGCCGGCACGAACAATTCGCGCGGCACGGCAAGCATGGCGTCAAGCAGGTCGAGATTGGTGACGTCGGCGGTGCGGACCTGGCAGTCGACCATCATCCGCCGTGCCATCGTGAGATCGAATACGGCGGCGTCGGACATAACCGAGGTTCCCAAGTTAACGCTGCTGGGTTCTGCGACACCGACCGGCAAAACGCAAGCGCCGTCCGGCGCGATTTCGGCAGAGAATCACTTCGGCAGAATGACCCGCAATCAGCGGTATTCGGTTGCTTTCACGGCCGCGATGGCGCCGGTGAGGACGCCAAATCCGGCCACCATGCCGCTAACCCCTGCGGACTTGTCCGCGGCCCGGGCATTTGCTTAATCGCGCCACTGCCGCTACCGATGCGGCGAAGGCCACGTGGCGGAGTGGTTACGCAACGGTCTGCAAAACCGTGTACCCCGGTTCAATTCCGGGCGTGGCCTCCAGCCTTCGCTCGCGAAGCGAGAGAAGGCTGCCGGCAGCCGCCGGCTCGCGCTTGGCGAGCCACCCCGGATTTACCTCGGGATCGTGCTTTCAATGCGGGACCGGCTTTGTTATATGCGGCTCCGACGCGAGCAGGCTTTTCCCCGGTAGCTCAGCGGTAGAGCAACCGGCTGTTAACCGGTTGGTCGCTGGTTCGAATCCGGCCCGGGGAGCCAACAAAATCAATAACTTAACTGGGGCCAATCCATAGACCGGCTTCCAATTCGCCGCTCGAGACGATGCGATGGCCGTGCGTGAAAACTTCGAAACTGTCTTCGCGCGCGATCGCGACGAGCGTAATGCCGGCAGCCTCGCAGGCCCGTACCGCTAATGCGGTCGGCGCTGAAACGGCGGCGATGATAGGGGCGCCCATGGTCGCGGTTTTCTGCACCATCTCGACCGACACCCGGCTCGTGAGAAGGACAATGCCGCAATCGGCCGGCTGCGACGCGCGATGCAATGCGCCGGCAACAAAAGCCTAACGGCATACCTATAGGGCGGTTCCTCGGCGAATGCGTGCCATTCCGACGCTGGAACAATCTGAAATCATACGTGTTGCTTTTGTGATTTTCTGGCGCGGTCGGGCGGGCGACGGCGGCGCAATTTGACTCGTATGTCGTTGGCAAGGAGGGCGGCCAATGCCGCACTTATTTCAGCCCTATGCCGACACTGTCGCCCGCGCGCTCCTCCTTTTCCTTTTAGTCGGGCCATTCATCGCCATTGGCGCCGCGTATTGGATTTCCGCTTCCGAATATATGACCGATCAGTCGCTGACGGTCGACCAGCCGGTGCCATTCAGTCACCAGCATCACGTCGGCGGCCTTGGCCTCGATTGCCGCTATTGCCACACCGGCGTCGAGACTTCGGCGATTGCCGGCGTGCCGCCGACCCACACCTGTATGACCTGCCATTCGCAGCTCTACACCCAAACCGCGATGCTCGCTCCGGTGCGCGAAAGTCTCGCCGACGGGACACCGATGCGATGGAACAAAGTCAATCGCCTGCCCGACTATGTCTATTTCGATCACTCGATTCACATTGCCAAAGGCGTCGGCTGCACGACCTGCCACGGCCCCGTGGCAACGATGCCGCTGATGCGGCAGGCGGCGCCGCTGACCATGGGATGGTGCCTCGATTGCCACCGCGATCCGGCGCCGAATTTACGGCCGGCCGCCGAGGTGTTCGATCCGGATTGGCGGCCGCCCGCCGACCAGGCCGCGCGCGGCGCCGTCCTTGCTCGGCAAAATATCGACAATCACCATCTCACCGATTGCTCGGTCTGCCACCGATGAAGCCGCATTCTAACGTCAATGCCGGCACGATGCGCCCCCTGGCACCAGCTGGTGCCGCTATGAATTGGCGGGCGGCATTGAAATTGTTTGTCAGCGGAGCGGCGCTGGCGCTGGCCTCGTGCGGCCGGCCGGCTGAACAAATCGTTCCCTATGTCGACATGTCCGAGCGCGAGGTTCCGGGCGTGCCGCTACGTTTCGCCACCGCGTTGCCGCTCGCCGGTTACGGACGCGGCGTGATCGTCACTTCGGTCGAAGGCCGGCCGATCAAGATCGACGGCAATCCGCGCCATCCGGCGAGCCTTGGCGCGACCGACGTATTCGCCGAAGCCACTGTCCTCTCGCTCTATGATCCCGACCGCTCGAAGACGCCGTACAGCGACGCTCGCATCCAATCATGGAGCGCGTTCCAGGCGGCGCTTTTGCCGCGGCTGGCGAGGGAAACGCCGCGGCAAGGCGCGGGGCTGGCGCTGCTGACGGGCCGCACCACCTCACCGACTTTGCTCGCGCAAATCGGCGCGCTCACCAAATCTCTGCCGCAAGCCAAGCGGTATCGCTACGAGCCCGTGGAAGACGACGCGGTTCGCAATGGCGCAATACTGGCATTCGGACGCGCCGTCGATACCCTGCCGCGGTTTGCCGATGCCCGCGTGGCGCTATTCCTCGATGCCGACCCGCTCGGGTGCGGCCCCGACCAGATCCGCTTCGGCCGGGACATCATCGGCGCGCGACAATCGCGTGTGACGGCGGACTCGCTTCGCCTCTATGTCGCCGAGCCGAGCTGGACCTTGTCCGGCGCGCTCGCGGACCATCGCGTGGCGCTGCGGCCGGAACTCATCGGTAATATCGCGCTCGAAGTGGCACGCGTCCTCGGGGTTCCGATGCCCACAAGCGAGCTTCCGCCCGAGGCAGCACAATTCGCGAAAGCCGTGGCCGCCGATTTCACCGCGCGCCGCGGCGCGGCGCTGGTGCTGGCCGGACCTCGTCAACCGGCAAAAGTCCAGGCGTTATGCCACTGGATCAATCACTCCCTCGCTGCGCCGGTCGACTACATCGCGCCGGTCGACCCGGCAACTGACGGTCATGCGCAGTCGCTACGCGATCTCACCGACGATATTCACGCCGGCCGCGTTGAAACGCTGATCATCACCGGCGCCAATCCGGTCTATGACGCGCCGGGCGAATTGGCGCTGGGCGAAGCCATCGCGGCCGCGCCATTTTCGGTTCACCTCGGCGCCTATCGCGACGAGACGGCGGCGCGCTGCACCTGGCACTTGCCGATGACGCATGTGTTGGAAAGCTGGTCGGACGTCCGCGCCTTCGACGGCACCGCGAGCATCATCCAGCCGCTCATCCGCCCGCTCTACGATACGCGCACCCCGCATGAGGTCGTGGCGATGCTCGGCGGAGCAGTCGCTCCCTCGCCCTTCGATCTGGTGCGCGACCGCTGGCAATCCACCAGTCCGGCCGGCAATTTCGACGAATGGTGGCGGCAGTCGCTGCAGGACGGCGTGATCGCCGATACCGCATCGACAAAAATTGCGTCGCAGACGCCGCAACTGCCGCAAATCGCACCGGCCGCAGCCATCCCCGCCGGCTTCACGCTGACCTTGTCGGCCGACCCTTCCGTCTTCGACGGCAGCATGGCCAATAACGCCTGGCTGCAAGAATGCCCCAAGCCCTTCACCAAACAGGTATGGGGCAATGCGCTGCACCTCGCCGCGGCCGATGCCCACGCTCTGAACGTCGTCGACGGCGACGTGGTTCGCGTCATCGCCGGAAAACTCGGGTTTGAGGCGCCGATCTTGGTGCGTGACGGACAGGCAACGCGCACCCTTGCGACGACGCTCGGCTATGGCCGTACGGCGGCGGGTACGATGGGAAGCGACATCGGCGTCGATCTTTATCGGCTGCGCCAAGCTGAATTGCCGTGGGCGATCGCGAACGTCACCGTCGAGCGTACCGGACGCAATGAGAATGTGTTGCGCACCCAACATTTCTTTCAGCTGGAAGGCGAGGCCGAGCATTTGCAGCCGCGCTTTACCCTTGCCGATCTGGCCGGGAGCGATCTCGGGCTCAGCAAACCTAATGCCGATCCGCCGACGCTTTACCCGCCGCAACCTTACGACACCTACAAATGGGCGATGGCGATCGATAACTCCGCCTGCATCGGCTGCAATGCCTGCGTCGTGGCTTGCCAGGCGGAGAATAATGTCCCGGTCGTCGGCCCCGACGAGATTGCCGAAGGCCGCGACATGCATTGGTTGCGCATCGACGACTATGTCGTCGACGGCAGGCCCGGTTTCTCGCCCACCCCCTGCATGCATTGCGAACACGCCCCCTGCGAGCCGGTGTGTCCGGTGGCCGCGTCGGTGCACGACGGCGAAGGGCTCAATCTCCAAGTCTACAACCGCTGCGTCGGCACGCGCTTTTGCCAGTCCAACTGCCCCTACAAGGTTCGCCGGTTCAACTTCTTCGGCTATGCCGACGGCGACGAGTACAAGAGTTTCGGTGAGGATATCGTCAAAGCGGTGTTCAATCCCGACGTGACGGTGCGCGGCCGCGGCGTCATGGAGAAATGCACCTATTGTGTCCAGCGCATCAGCCGGGCGCGGCGCGAGGCCGAAAAAGAGCATCGCGCCATTCGCGACGGCGACGTCGTTACCGCCTGTCAGGCGGCCTGCCCGACGCGCGCCATCTCTTTCGGCGACCTGTCGATCGCGACGACGCGGGTCAATGCGCTGCGCAGCGAACCTCATGCCTATGCCTTGCTCGGCGAACTCGGCACCCGGCCGCGCACCACCTACCTCGCCCGCCTGCAAAATCCTAACCCAGATTTCGGGAAAACGCAGTCATGAGCGTTGCCGCGATCTCGCGCGAACGGACGCCCGCCGAGGCGACGCGTTGGACTCTGCCGGATGCGCGCACGCTCGACGCCGTGAACGAGCTTGTCACCGCGCCGCTTCTCAAGCGCAACGCGTGGACGTGGCGGGCATGGTGGATCGGCATTGCCGTCAGTTCGGTGTTGACCGCCGCGTTCTTGATCGCGGTCTTCATGGTGCTGACCCGCGGCATCGGCATCTGGGGCGTCAACACCACCGTGGTTTGGGGCTTCGCCATAGCCGACTACGTCTGGTGGATCGGCATCGGCAATGCCGGCACGCTGATTTCGGCGATGTTGCTGTTGACGCGGCAACAGTGGCGCGCCTCGACCAATCGCTTCGCCGAGGCGATGACGCTGTTTGCCGCCGCCATCGCCGGCATATTCCCGATCATCCATCTCGGCCGGCCGATGTATTTCTATTGGCTGACGCCCTATCCCAACACCATGACAGTGTGGCCGCAGTGGCGCAGCGCGCTGATCTGGGATTTCTGGGCGATCCTCAGTTACATCATATTCTCGATCATCTTTTGGTATGTCGGTCTGATCCCGGACCTCGCCACGCTTCGCGATCGCGCGCAGACCAAGTGGCGAAGCACGATCTACGGCGCCTTGGCGCTGGGCTGGCGCGGCTCGGCGCGGCACTGGCGGGCTTACGAGACGCTGCATCTTGCGCTCGCCTGCCTCGGCGTGCCGCTGGTCGTGTCGCTGCACAGCGTCGTGGGGCTCGATTTCGCCGCGAGCCTGATGCCGGGCTGGCAGGAAACGATCTTCCCGCCCTACTTCGTCGTCGGCGCCATGTATTCCGGCTTCGCCATGGTGGCGTGCCTCGCCGTGTTGGTGCGGTGGGGCTTTCGCATGGAGGGCCTGATCACACTCGCGCATTTCGACGTCATGGCGAAGATCATGCTGGCCGCGTCTATCATCATGGGCCTGTCCTATGCCAGTGAATGGTTCAATGCCTGGTATGGCGGCGAGCACGCCGACCGAAGCCTTCTCGCCTTTGAATTCACCGGCGCCTATGCGCCGATGTTCTGGGCGCTCCTGCTCTGCAACGTCGTCATCCCGCAGGCGTTCTGGTTCGCCTCGATCCGCACCCACGTGGTCGCGATTTTCATCATCGCGGTGTTGATCAATGTCGGCATGTGGCTCGAGCGTATCCTGATCATCTGGAACACGCTCTCGCATGATTATTCCGAGAGCATGTGGCGACTGTTTTTGCCCACCGTCTGGGATTGGATCACAACGCTCGGTTCGCTCGGTCTATTCGCGCTGATGTATCTCGTCTTCGTCCGTCTCGTTCCGGTCGTGTCGATGCACGAGGTGCGTAAGCTCATCGATGTGGAGGGCGGAGCGTGACCAGGCTTCTGCTCGCCGAATTCGCCGATTCCACGCGCCTTCTCGACGCGGCGCGGCGGGCGCGCCGCGCCCGTTATCGGCTGGTTGATGCCTTCACGCCATTCCCGGTCGAGGGCATGCACGAACTCCTTGACCATCGCAAAAGCCGTATCCGCTTCGCCATGTTCCTTGGCGGTATCATCATGGCGGCGATTGCTTATGGGACCGAATATTATTCGGCCGTCATCGGTTATCCCTACAACAGTGGCGGCCGGCCGTTCGACGCGTGGCCGGCTTTTATGCTGGTGCCGTTCGCCACCGGCATTCTGATCGCCGCGATCGCGGGTTTTGCCGCCTTCTTGATCGAATGCGGCCTCCCCCACCTGCACGATCCGTTGTTCGCCGTCCAAGGCTTTGAACGCGCGAGTCAGGATCGTTTCGTGCTGGCGGTGGTTCGGCCCGACGGTGACGACGAGGTCCGCCACGTCCAGGAGTTGTTCAGTGGTGCCGGCGCCACGGCCATCCGCGAACTCGAACCCGAGGACGGAGCGCGATCATGACACGCCACCTCGCCATGATTGCGCTCCTTGCCGCCTCTGGAGCGTCGCTCGCGGCCTGCGATCTGTCCATGACGCAGCAGCGCAAACTCGCGACCTATGCGCCGACCTCGATATGGCCAGGCGGCTCTTCGGCGCGGCTCCTACCGGAGCACGTGGTCGCCGAGGGCGACGTCGCGCGCGCCGCAGCGGCTAAGAACCCGCCGCCGGCGACCGCCGAACTCTTGGCGCGGGGTCAGGAGCGCTACGGCATTTTCTGCGCCGCCTGTCATGGGCTCGCAGGTGACGGCGACGGCATCATCGTCGCGCACGGCTTTCCGGCGCCGCCGTCCTATCACATCGATCGGCTGCTCGCCGCACCGCCGCAGCATTTTTACGACGTCATGACGCGAGGCTACGGCGTCATGTTTTCGTATGCGGATCGCGTCGACGTGCAAGACCGCTGGGCGATCGCCGCCTATATCCGCGCGCTGCAATTATCCCGCCGTGTCACGCTTGCCGAAGTCCCCGAGGCCGCGGAGAAGATCCGATGAACCGCGGCAACTATCATCGCGCATCGTGTCGAAGCGCGGCCTTGGTCGGCGCCGCATGGGCGGCCGTGGCGCTCGTCATTGTCGCGTACTTCGACATCAAGGCTGCCGCCTCCGGCTGGCTCATCGGTTTCGTTTTCTGGGCGCAGATCCTGCTCGGCGCGCTGACGCTCCTCATGATTCATCGGCTGACCGGCGGACGCTGGGGCGAAATGGTTGCGCCTGCGGTCGCGCCGGCCGCAACTGCCGTGCCGCTGCTCATCCTGATCGCCGTTCCGCTGTTTGTCGCCCTCCCCCTGCTCTATCCGTGGGCGCATCGGCCCGACGCGATCAAACCGGACGTGTTGTCGTATTATCTCAACACGCCTTCCTATATCGTCCGCACCCTGATCGCGCTTTTCGGCTGGTCGGCGCTGGCACTGTTGCTACCGCGGACCTTCGGGCTTCGCGGCCAGCTCCTGGCGGCGCTGGGCCTCGTCTTCCATGCTCTCGTCGTATCGAGCGTCGCGATCGACTGGTATCTGTCGCTCGAAGCTCCTTTTAATTCTTCATCGTTCGGCGCCAGCGTCGCCATCGCGTCGCTGGCTGCGGCGCTTGCGCTCGCAGCCTCCGTCGCGCCCATGCCGGAAGGCGATCCCGCCATTGGCGACGTCGGCGGTCTGTTGCTCGCCACCATTCTGGGCCTCACTTATATCGATTTCATGGCCGTGCTGGTGATCTGGTACGGGGATCTGCCCAACGAGGAAATATGGTTTGTCGAGCGCGAGCCCGCATTATGGACGGCGATTGCGGTCGCCGCCTTCGTCCTGGTTTCGCTCGTCCCGATTTTCGCTTTGCTGCTCGGTAAAATCCGTAATGTGCGCGCTCCGCTGCGAGCGGTCGGCATCGGTGTTCTGAGCGGGCTTGCGCTCTATGACGTTTATCTGATCGCGCCCCCGGCGGGCGATATCGCGGCCTTGGCCGCGTTGTTCGCGATCGCCGGCATCGGCCTGGCGCTGACCGGAATTTTGCTGAGCGGCGTGACGACGCCCGATATTTTGCGTGAGCCGGCCGATGCCCGCTGAACAGCATATCGGCTACGTGCCGGAATCGCCGGCGGTCGAGTTGCGCGCCGTCACTTGGGCGGCCGTCGCCGCGCTTGTCCTCCTCGCCGGCTCGATTGGCGGATTTTACGCGATCTATGATCATGCCGTACCGGTGAAGACGGTCGAGCCGCCGCGACCGTTTCCGCAGCCGCGCGTCGTGACCAGCGACGCGGAAATCGCCGAGCGCCGCAATCTCGCCGCCATGCAGACCCAGCGCCTGAACGCTTGGGGATGGGCGAACACACAGCACACGCTGGTGCAGATTCCAATCGATCGTGCCATGCAGCTTCTGGTGCAAAAGGGCAACGATGCCTGGGCGCCATTATTGCCGCCGCAGCCGGCGTTGTCGTCGCCGACCGCCGGCGCCGAGAACGCGATAACGCCGCCAAACATTCCCCCAAAGCAGTCGGGGGACAAGCCATGAGGACAAGCCTAAACCCCTTGCGTGCGGTGGGCAGTTTGTTGACGGTGATTGCGACGATCGCGTGCGTCTGCTCCCGCTTACGCGAACTTCACATCAACGCAACTCGCGGCGATTTCGGCATCGCCATCGGCCGATGCGGCGCTCCCGCTCGCCCTTCGCTTTAGCGACGAGAACGGCCGGCCCATGACGGTCGGCGACGCCATCGGCGGCGTACCGGCCTTGGTGGTCTTTGCCGATTACACGTGCCGCACGCTGTGCGGACCGATCGTCGAATTCGTGGCGGCGGGGCTCGGCAAAACCGGGCTCCGTCCCGGCGCCGATTACCGGCTGCTCGTCATCGGCATCAATCCGCGAGACGGACTCGATGCGGCGCGCGCGATGCGAGCCGAACATATCGGACCCGGCAATCCGGTCGGCCAAGCCGCGACCTTCCTCAGCGGCGGCGACGCCGACATTCATGCCGCGACATCGGCGCTTGGGCTGCATTACGCCTATGACGCCGAGCACGATCAATATGCGCATCCGGCGGCAGCCTACGTCGTCGATGGCGGCGGCCGCGTCCGGCGCGTGCTCTCGCCGCTCGGGCTCGACGGCGGCGACTTGCGTCTCGCCCTTATCGATGCCGGTCGCGGCGCGATCGGCACGTTTGCCGATCAAATTCACCTCCTCTGTTATGGCTACGACCCGGCGAAAGGCATCTACACCGAGCGCATCACCGGTCTGCTCGGTTATGCGGCCGGGACCACGCTTATCCTCATGCTGGCCGGCGTGTCCGTCATGATCGCGCGCGAACGGCGGAGGGCGGCGACATGAACTTGAGCGAATTCACCACCGAAGCCTCCGATTATGCCGTGCGGGTCGATCACTTGTTCTATTTGTTGTCGATCATTTCCGGGCTCGTCGTCGCGCTCGTTACCGGGCTGATCGTGGTGTTTTTTGCGCTGTATTACCGCGGTTCGAGCACGCCGCGCGGCGAAGTCCCGGAGCGCAAAAGCCGTGAGATCGAGATCGGCTGGACGGTGGCGACCTTGTTCAGTTTCCTGTTCCTGTTCTGGTGGGCGGCGTCCGATCAGTTGACCGCCTTGACGCCGCCGACAGAACGCACTGGAAATCCACGTCGTCGCCAAGCAGTGGATGTGGCGCTTTCAGCACCCGAGCGGGGCGCGCGAAATCGACGAATTGCACGTGCCCGCGCATACCGATGTGAAGCTTTCGATGACGTCGCAGGACGTCATTCACGATCTTTATCTGCCGGCGCTGCGGTTGAAGCAGGATATTCTGCCGGACCGCTACACCTACGAATGGTTCAACGCCACCAAGACCGGCACCTTTCATTTCACCTGTGCGGAATTCTGCGGCACCGACCATTCGACCATGGCCGGCAGCCTGGTGATCATGCCGCCGCAGGATTATGCGCGCTGGACCGCAGCCCAGCCGCAAGGCGACGATCTCGCCCACCAGGGCGAGGCGCTGTTCCATGCTCTGGGCTGTTCGGGCTGCCATACGCCGGGCTCGACCGTGCACGCTCCCGACCTGCACGGTGTCTACGGCCGCGCGGTGCATCTCGCCGACGGGCGCGTCCTCACCGCCGACGAAGCCTATCTGCACGATTGCATCGTGCTGCCGGAGAAAAATCGCGTCGCCGGATTTCCGCCGCTGATGCCGAATTTCACCGCATCGGTAACGGAAGGCCAAGTCGTCGAGCTCGTCGCCTATCTGAAGTCGCTCGCGACGGATGCGAACGACGCCGCGCAAGGAGCATCGCGATGACCGACGCCACATTGCCGTTCGTGCCGCCGCTCGACAGCGCCGGTGAGAGCTACCTCGACGAGGGCCACACGATCATGTCGTGGCTCGCCACCACGGACCACAAGCGCATCGCCCTTCTTTATGCGCTGTCGATCACGGTGTTCTTCTTCATCGGCGGCGTCGCCATCGCCCTGGTGCGGCTCGAACTCATAAGCCCGACCGGCTTGTTCCTGACCTCGGACGAGTACAACCGGCTGTTCACCATCCACGGCATCATCATGGTCTGGTTCTTCCTAGTGCCGTCGATTCCCGCAACCATGGGCAATTTCATTCTGCCGATGATGATCGGCGCACCGGATGTCGCCTTCCCGCGCCTCAACTTGCTGTCGTGGTATCTGTACGTCGTCGGCGCGGGCTTTACCGTCTATGTGTTGTTGTCCGGCGGCGTCGACACCGGCTGGACGTTCTATCCGCCGTTCTCGTCGGATTATTCGCATTCCAACGTACTCGCCGCCGCCGCCGGCGTCTTCGTCGTCGGGTTTTCTTCGATCGCGACCGGCGTCAATTTCTTGGCGACCATCCACATGCTGCGCGCGCCGGGGATGACCTGGTTCCGACTGCCGCTGTTTGCCTGGTCGATGTACGTGGTGAGTATGGTCATGGTGCTGGCAACGCCGGTGCTTGCCATGTCGCTCCTATTGATCGCGGCGCAACGCTATTTCGGCTTGCCGATTTTCGATCCTGCGGCGGGCGGCGATCCGCTGCTGTTTCAGCACCTGTTCTGGTTTTACAGCCACCCCGCGGTCTACATCATGATCTTGCCGGCGATGGGCGTGGTGTCCGAGGTGTTCGCCTGTTTCGCGCGGCGCCGCGTGTTCGGCTACGCATTCATGGTGTTCTCGCTGCTGACGATCGGCGTGGTCGGCTTCATGGTCTGGGGCCATCACATGTTCGTCGCCGGCCAGTCGCCGCTCGCCAATCTCGTGTTCTCGTTCCTATCGTTCATCGTCGCGGTGCCGTCCGCCATCAAAGTGTTCAACTGGACGGCGACGCTTTATCGCGGCCATATCGGCTTCGAGGCGCCGATGATTTACGCACTCGGTTTTCTCGGCTTGTTCACCATCGGCGGTCTGACCGGTCTGTTTCTCGCCTCGGTGCCGATCGATATCGCGACAACCAACTCGTATTTCGTCGTCGCGCATTTCCACACCATCATGGTCGGCGGCACGGTCTCGGCCTTCATGGCCGGCATCCATTATTGGTGGCCGAAGGTGACCGGCAAGCTTTACAACGAGTTCTGGGCGCAGTTTGCCGCCATCACCATGTTCCTCGGCTTCAACGTGACGTTCCTGCCGCAATTCGTGATGGGATGGCTCGGCATGCCACGCCGCTACCATTACTATCCCGACGTCTTCCAGATCTGGCACGTCCTCTCGAGCGGCGGCGCGGTAATCCTTGCGGCCGCTTATCTGATGCCATTGTTTTATCTCACCTGGTCGCTGGTCTACGGTGAAAAGGCCGGGAACAATCCCTGGCACGCGACCGGCCTCGAATGGCAAACACCGTCACCGCCGCCGAAGCGGAATTTCCTGCGTCCGCCGCGCATCGATGCGGACCCCTACGACTATCACGATTTTGGCCGCACCGAGGAGACGGGCGGCGAGACGCGGGCGCGCCCGCAAGGGGAGCCGATATGACCGACGCCGCGCTCCAGGAACCGTGGTCCGATCTTTCGCTGCAACGCCAAGGCGTTGGGCTCGGGATGTGGATTTTCCTCGTGAGCGAGGTTTTGTTCTTCGCCGCGCTATTCGTTTCCTATTCGGTGTATCGCAGCTTCAATGCGGAGGCCTTTCGCATCGCCGGCGCGCATACCGAGATCGTTTACGGCTCGATCAATACGGGGCTGCTCCTGACCTCCAGTCTCACCATGACGGTCGCCTTGCGTGCAGCGACCGCCCGATTGCGCGATCTCACCCTCTTATGCCTCGCCGATCACCGCCGCGCTCGGCGCCGCCTTCCTGGTCTGCAAAGGCCTCGAATATCACGAGGATCTCAAGGAGCACCTTTTCCCCGGACCGGACTTCCCGCTATCGCCGCCGGCGACGCAAATGTTCTGGGGGTTTTATTGGATCATGACCGGCATTCACGCCGTACATCTTTCGGCCGGCATCGGCGTCGTCCTCGTGGTCTTCACTTTGTTCAAACGCAACGTCATTCCGGTGCAGGGCTCGACTATGGAAGGCGTGGCGATCTATTGGCACTTCGTCGATTGCGTATGGCTCGTTCTTTACCCGCTGCTCTATCTCCTGGGGCGCTCATGAACGACCGCCGGGCGCAAATGCGGCTGTGGAAGGAACCGGTCCTCGCCTGGCTCGCTTTGGCCGTGCTATTCGGGCTGACCCTCGGCTCGGCCTATTTGCCGCTCGGCGCCGGCAATGTGACGGTCAATATGCTGATCGCCGCCGTGATGATCGCGGTGCTGGTGATTGTTCTGATGGACTTGCGGAACTCCAAACCGCTGATCCGCATCATCGCCGCTGCCGGCCTGTTCTGGACCATTCTGATGTTTGCGCTGACCTTCAACGATTACCTGTCCCGGCATTATTGACGCGGCAAGCCACCCGCCGCCCGCATAGCGGCGCCTATTTCCCTGGAACGAGCGAGGCGAGAACCTGCTTCGCGGTCTCCTTGATGATGTTGCCCTTGCGTGAATCGCCCTCGAGTAGAGTATGAGTAAGATGCTTGGCCTCCTCCAAAGTGATGTGGGGCGGTAACGGCGGCACTTCAGGATCGGTCTTGACCTCGAGGACGACCGGGCGTTCGGACGCGAGCGCCTGGTCCCAGGCGGCACCCATGGCGTCCGGCCGATCCACATAGATGCCCTTCAACCCGATGAGTTCGGCGAAGCGATGATAGGGCACATTCGGAATCTGCTGCGAGGCGTCGAATTTCGGATCGCCCTCCATGACGCGTTGCTCCCACGTCACCTGGTTGAGGTCTTCGTTGTTGAAGACACAGACGATCCAGCGGTGATCCGACCATTGCCGCCAATATTTGGCGACAGTGATCAATTCGGCCATGTTGTTCATTTGCATCGCACCATCGCCGACGAGAGCGATGACGGGACGATCGGGGTGGGCGAATTTCGCCGCGATGGCATAAGGCACCGCAGCACCCATCGACGCAAGACCGCCCGACAGCGAGGCCATCATGCCGCGCCGGATCTTGAGGTCGCGCGCATACCAATTGGCGCAAGATCCGGAATCGCTCGTGATAATGACGCGGTCGGGAAGCCGCGGCGAAAGCTCCCAGGTGACCCGCTGCGGATTGACCGGGTCGGCATCGGCCATCGCCCGTTTCTGAAGCGTCTTCCACCATTCAGCGACATTTTTCTCGATGCCGTCCCGCCAGCTTTGGTCGCTCTTCTGCCGAAGGAGCGGCAGTAGCGCGCGCAGCGTCTCGGCCGCGTCGCCGACCAAGTTAACTTCCATGGGATAGCGGAGCGACAGCATGTCGGGGGCGAGATCGATCTGCACGCCGCGCGCATGGCCTTCCTTCGGCAAAAATTCGGAATAGGGAAATCCGGAGCCGATCATCAGTAGGGTGTCGCATTCCATCATCATTTCGTAGCTCGGCTTGGTGCCGAGCATGCCGATGGAACCCGTGACCCAAGGCAGGTCGTCCGGCAGCACGGCTTTGCCGAGCAGCGCCTTGGCGGCGCCAGCCTTGAGCCGATCCGCGACCGCAATCACTTCGTCCGACGCCTGAAGGGCACCGGCCCCGACCAGGATCGCGATCTTCTTGCCGCTGTTGAGCACATCCGCTGCTTTACGAAGGTCGGCGTCATAAGGAACCGTCTTCGGTTTGGCGTAACCGACGCCGGAATGAACCGTGCCATGCTTGCGCGGCGGGGCTTCATAGGGCGCGTCTTGCAAGTCGTTCGGCAGTATGATCGCCGTCACCCTGCGCTCGCCGATTGCCGTCCGGATCGCCCGATCCACCAAATGGCGGACCTGTGCCGGGGCCGATGCCTGGACCACGAAGGCTCCGGCAACATCCTTCAACAGGCTCGGAAGATCGACCTCCTGCTGATAGTGACCGCCGAGCGCAGTTCGCGCCTGCTGTCCGGCAATGGCGAGGACCGGCATGTGATCCAATCGCGCGTCGTAGAGGCCGGTCACGAGGTGCGATGCGCCGGGACCTGAGGTCGCGATGCAGACGCCGAGTTGGCCGGTAAACTTGGCGTAGGCCGAAGCCATGAAGGCCGCCATTTCCTCGTGTCGCGCCTGAATGAATTCGATCTTGTCGTCCTTGTCATCGGCGCGCTGAAGCGCGCCGAATACGCCGTTAATGCCGTCGCCCGGATAACCGAAGATTTTTTTGACGCCCCAGGCATGGAGCCGTTCGATCAGAAAGTCGCC
Source organism: uncultured Alphaproteobacteria bacterium (assembly GCA_963696555.1). Lineage (GTDB taxonomy): Bacteria > Pseudomonadota > Alphaproteobacteria > Rhizobiales > Xanthobacteraceae > BOG-931. The sequence goes on from CAVOKR010000026.1 coordinate 414,965, forward strand.
GACGGTCTGTGACATTGTTCGAATCCTGGCGGAACGTCGGCCCCGGAGGTCCGACCTTGTCTTGTTGATTATTTGGTTTGAACCTTTGGCGGGCGTGTATGTTCCGCCTCGACCGGATGTCGTCACATCCCCATTTGAGGTGCGGCGATCTGCGCAAGGAACGTCGCAATCGTCCCGAGCTTATTGCGGTGTGCACGAATTCTCAGACAAAACGGTCGTGGTCACGGGAGCTTCGGCGGGCGTCGGCCGAGCGATCGCATGCCGGTTCGGCGCTGCGGGTGCGCGTGTCGGCCTCATTGCCCGCGACCAGGACGCCCTGACCGAAGTGAAACAGGAGATTGAGCGGCGCGGCGGCAGCGCATTTGTCGCCGCGGCCGATGTCGCCGACGCCGATGCGGTGTTCGGCGCTGCGGATGATATCGCGAAGCACTTGGGACCGGTCGACGTCTGGATCAACGATGCGATGGTCACCGTGTTCGCCCCGGTCTGGAAGATCACGCCGGCAGAGTTTCGCCGGGTGACCGAGGTGACATATCTGGGCGTGGTTCACGGAACGATGGCGGCCTTGCGCCATATGCGAAGCCGGGATCGCGGCACCATCATCCAGATCGGCTCGGCGCTGGCCTATCGCGGCATACCGCTGCAATCGGCGTATTGCGGTTCCAAACACGCCATTCGCGGCTTCACCGATTCGCTGCGATCCGAGCTGATCCATGCCGGCAGCGCGATAGAAATCGCGATCATGGAACTGCCGGCGGTCAATACGCCGCAATTCGATTGGGCGCGCACGCATATGAGCCGCCGGCCCAGACCGGTACCGCCCGTCGTCGAGCCGGAGGTGATTGCTGAGGCAACGTTCCGCGCAGCGCTATGTCCCAAACGAGAATATTGGATCGGCTGGAGCACGATCAAAGTCATTCTCGGCAATATGATTCTTCCGGGATTCCTCGATCGGTATTTGGCCAAAGCGGCCTATACGGCGCAGGAGACGCAAGTTCCGGTGTCGCCTGATCGCCAGGACAATCTCATGTCGCCCGTTCACGATCTGCACCGCACGCGCGGCCGCTTTGGAGGCGAGGCAGCCTCACGCGCCGTCACTGTACCCGGTCCGGTCATGCGCCTCACCCCCGTCGTCGCCGGCGGCGTACTCTTAGTCGGTCTCGGAGTACTCATGGGCCGCCGCCGCTCTTTGTAGCGCCGCACGTTTATGCGCTTCGCCGAGCGCGAGAGCGGCCCTGGCATATTCGACCTGGCTAAAAACGAGAGGCGTGTTGCCGAGAAAAGTGCCGTTGCGGGCGTCGACCGCCTCGGAGAACAGGCGAAGCTCACCGGCGATATTTTCGGACTGCCGCAATATCGCCTCCGCTCTCGGAACTTCGTCTCTTCGCGCCAAGACCTGCGCCAGCCAAAAGGAGCACATGAAAAAAGCCCCTTCTTCGTCACCGACGGTCTGGGCGACGCCGTCGACGGACTCGTTGTCGACGAAACGGTGCAGGAACCCATTGACGTCCAGTTGATCGACAAGTCTTTCTATCGTGCTGGTCACGCGCGGATGGCGGACCGGCAGAAGACCCATGAGCGGAATCAAAAGAGCGGATGCATCGAGTTTGTCGGATTCATAATGCTGCCGGAAAGCGCCGCGGCATTCGCTCCACCCGCGCGACATGACCTCGGCGAAAATCTCGTTTCGAGTCCGAGACCATTCCGCGATGAAGTCGCCCGTGTGCCCGGTTTCTTTCGCGATCTGCACCGCCCGATCGAGAGTCGCTGCGCTCATCACTTTGCTGGCGACGAAATTGCGCTTCGGACGAAGTTCCCAGATGCTCGATCCCGGCTCCCGCCAGTGTTGCACGGTGAATGCCGCGATGCGTTTGATCAAAGCCCAGTATTCCGGCGCCCATTCCCCGCCATGCCGCAGATAGGTCAAGATGCAGTCCGTGAGGTATCCGTAGGAGTTTATTTCGACCATCGAAACTGCCGCGTTGCCGGTGCGTACCGGCCGCGATCGCCGGTAACCCATCAAGCCGGCCTCATCGACAAGAGGCGCCTCGCGGCCGCCGTAAATCGTGTAAAGCACCTGTAAGGGTCGGCCGCTCGAGGATTCCAGGCCTGCCAGCCAGTCCAAGAAACGCTTGGCATCCTTGGTACGACCGAGCTTGGCGAGAAGCCCGAGGCCGAGCGATGCGTCCCTGACCCAGGTATAGCGATAATCGTAATTTCGATCGCCGCCGATCCGCTCCGGCAGTGACGTGGTCGGCGACGCGACAAGTGCGCCCGTTGGCGCGAATGTCAGCAGATGAACCAGCATGGCCGAGCGCAATATCTCTGCGTGCCGCACCCCCTGAAAGTCGATCGCGCCTATCCAGTCGTCCCAATAATCGGTCGTGTCGCGCAAGGCACGAGCAGCCGCCGGCGGCAGCCATTCTGCGTACGCCCTCACCCGGCCCAAAGGCGCACCAGACTTCCTCCCCGGCGCGAAGAGTGAAGTCGGCTTCTAGCCGGTCTGCCCCGTTGCCGAATGGCTTCGACGACCAGAAGCCAAGCGCAAGCGGCCCATCGAAGACTGCGTTATGGAGTGCGTTATCGACAATTCGTAAGGCGCTCTCGAAATTAGGACGCGGTCGCAACTCCATGCGGCAGGGAGCGACGCCGCGCGAACAACGAAGACGGCGAACAACAACACGGCGATCCTCATCGGGCTTCGTTCGGCAATCCTGCGGCCATGGCATGAAATCGAGGAGCTCGAGCGAATAATCCGCCTCGTTCCAGATTGTCTGCAGGATCGGGCCGCCGGACGCATACGACTGCCGGCCAAATCGGCGCGCTTTCGGTCCGAGTTTCCAGCTGCCGCCCTTGGCCGAGTCAAGCAGGGAACCGAACACGGGCGGCCCGTCATAGTTAGGCAGCCCCATCCAGCAGAGTGTTCCATCGGAAGCGACAAGCGCAGCCGTTCTGCGATCGCCGATCAGTCCGAGCTTTTCGATAGGCGGGTAAGGGATAGAGACAAACTCTGTCATGACATGACATGCGATTTGCAGCGCCAAAGTTCCGGTTTGGCGACGGCGCGGACCAACATTTTGTCGTCATTGACGCATGCCGGAACCACGGCTCACACCGGCCGTTCGAAGTTTATTACTGCCATGCCGGCAGTAGCCTCTCGCCGCGCAGCAGCGGCGGCGTTGCTTTTTTGAAGGCCGGGACGGAAATCGGTCGTGACGCAAAATCACAGCGGCGGTCCGCCGATCACAGCTCTCCATGCCGGCGCCTATCGAGTTCCGACGGACGCCCCCGAAGCCGACGGAACCGTTAGCTGGGACGCGACGACCCTCGTCGTCGTCAATGCCGTCGCCGGCGACCGTTTGGGTGTCGGGTACACCTATGCGGACGCCGCCGTGGTGTCGCTCGTCTGCGGCGTCCTCCACAAGGCTATCGATGGCAGCGACAGCTTCGATATCCCGGGATGCTGGATGGCGATGCAGCGGTGCGTGCGCAATCTCGGCCGTTCGGGATTGGCTGCCTGCGCGATCTCCGCCGTTGACGCGGCGCTTTGGGATTTGAAAGCCCGTGCGCTCGATGTGCCTCTGGCAACGCTGATCGGCCGCTGCCGCGACCGGGTGCCGATCTATGGCAGTGGCGGCTTCACCACCTATCCGACCGATCGACTGCGCCAGCAGCTCGGGGGGTGGGTCGAGAGGGATGGCTGCCGTTGGGTCAAGATGAAGATCGGCAGCGAGCCCGAACGGGACCCAGAGCGGGTGATCGACGCCAAGGAAGCGATCGGAACGCATGAGCTTTTCGTCGACGCTAATGGCGCATTTTCGGTCAAACAGGCCTTGGGCTTCACAGCCGCCTGTTTGGACGCGGATATACATTGGTTTGAAGAGCCGGTGACTTCAGACGATCTGCCGGGTCTGCGCCTGATGCGCGAACGCGCGCCTGATGCTATGGACATCGCGGCAGGTGAATACATTTACACGCTCGACGACGCACGGCGGATGCTCGAGGCCAATGCGGTCGATGTGTTGCAAGCGGACGCGACACGTTGCGGCGGCATCACCGGGTTCCTGCAAATCGGCGCGTTATGTGAAGCGCACCACATCGATTTGTCCGGACACTGCGCTCCGGCAATCCACCGCCACGCCGCATGCGCCGTGCCGCGCTTGCGTCATCTGGAGTGGTTTCACGATCATGTGCGCATTGAGCAGATGCTGTTCGACGGCGCGCCGGTCGCGCGTGACGGCACGATCGAGCCCGATCTCGGCCGCCCCGGCCACGGCCTGACATTCAAACGCCAGGATGCCGAGCGCTTTCGGACCGACGGGGCAGCCGGATGAGCCGTCCGAATTCTTCGCTCGATCTGATATCGAACCTCGCGCTTGCGGGGACGGCGCTGGCTATTCTCGTACGGCCGGCCTTGGTGTCGCGCATTGCCTCAACTCCGGTCCTGCCGAGATCCAAAGGACTCGTTCGGGCGACGCGGCGAGAGCCGCATTCGCGCGCCTTGGTGCAGGCCAGCAAGAAGACCCACGACCTGGCGCAACTTGTTTGGGCTTATGCCCCGCGGGCCCGCCGACGACGGCGCGAACTTACGCGCTCCGCGGGGCGACGCCTCAATGGCAGCGCCGCGATGCTCGCATTTTCCGTGCTCGCCGACAGCGCGGTCGAGCATTATCGGGGATCGTTCCAAAATCGCGCCATGTATACGCCGCTTATTGCCGCGGCATTGACGCTCGGCGCCAGTCTCTTCGGCGCGGCAGATGCCCGGGCGACAAAACATGCGGCGCGCGACGCCATCTATGCCGCGGCGGCGGCAACCGGCTTCGCCGGGCTCGGGTTTCATTCCTACAATATCGTCAAACGGCCTGGACAATGGTCATGGCTCAATCTGTTTTACGCGGCGCCCATCGGCGCGCCGATGGCGCTGGCGCTTGCCGGGCTGCTCGGCCGCGGCGCTGAACGGGTACGCGATACGCGCCCGCATCGGCGCGCCACCGTGCTCGGGCTGCCAGCGGGCCGGATGCTGGCGGGCGTGACCGCGGCGGGACTGGCCGGCACCGTCGGCGAGGCGGGCCTCCTTCATTTCCGCGGCGCTTACCACGATCCGGCGATGCTCTTGCCGGTCACTGTGCCGCCGATCGCGTCGGTGCTCCTCGGCGCGTCGGCGTTGCGGCCGACACCCTCCATCAATCGCATCGCGCGGTGGTGGCTGCGATTGACGGCACTCGTCGGATTGGCCGGCGTCGGCTTCCACAGCTACGGCGTCGCGCGCAACATGGGCGGTTGGCGCAATTGGAGCCAGAACATATTGAACGGACCGCCGTTACCGGCACCGCCAAGTTTCACCGGACTGGCGCTTGCCGGTCTTGCCGCGCTCGACGCTCACCGATGAAGAGGAAACCGATGTCTGAGCGTTATCCGGGCTACGATGTCCTCAATAAGCGCAATTCGCTCTCGTGGAACGATCAAACTCGCCAAGTGATCGACGAGCGGCTCGCCATCGACCCCAACCGGCACATCTTCTTTACCGAGGAGGAATGGCCGACACTCCGCGCCGTCTGCGACCGCATCGTCCCCCAGACGATAGCCCGTCCACGACCGGTGCCGCTCCCCGCGATGGTCGATGAAAAAATGCACGCCCCCGGCGGCGACGGCTATCGATCTGCCGACTTGCCACCGATGCGCGAAGCATGGCGACGCGGCCTCGCCGCGATCGATGCCGAGGCCAGGGCCGGTCATGGCCTGCGCTTTCACGAAATTGGGCCGCTTGAGCAGGACGCGATCCTGACCGCGGTTCAACACGGAAAGGTTCGCAGCGCGGCGTGGCAAGGCTTGCCTCCGACAGGTTTTTTCACTCAACGCGTGCTGCACGACATCGTGAGCTGTTATTACGCTCACCCCACCTCCTGGAATGAAATCGGCTTCGGCGGACCGGCCAGTCCGCGCGGCTACGTGCGGATGAATTTCGATCGTCGCGATCCATGGGAGGCGCCAGAAGCGCGGCCCGGACGGGAGGCACGGGCACGGCGGGAGAATGCGCGTGTCGGCTAGCGCTCAAGAGACACCGCGCGCGAGCGGTGGCCGAGCACCCGACGTATTCCGTCAGGGCGGCTGGGTGCCGATGCGCCAATATCGCGACGACGACACGGTGGATTTCGTCATCGTCGGCACCGGTGCGGGGGGCGGCACGCTTGCCTGCAAGCTTGCTGAATATGGGTTCTCGGTCATCGCCCTCGATGCCGGCCCCTATTGGCGACCGTTGGAGGATTTTGCCTCCGACGAGCGCCATCAGGCGAAGCTCTATTGGACCGACGAACGCATTGTCGACGGTGAAGAATCCAATTCAGCTCGGCTCCAACAACTCCGGTAAATCCGTCGGCGGATCGACGGTGCATTTCGCCATGGTGGCGCTTCGTTTCCGACCGGAATGGTTCAAGGCCCGAACGAAGCTCGGTTACGGTGTTGATTGGCCGTTCGACTGGCGCGAGATATGGCCCTATTACGCCGAGGTCGAGCAGGCGCTCAAAATTTCCGGACCGGTGAATTACCCGTGGGGCCCAAACGGCCGCGCTATCCTTACCGGCCGCACGAGTTGAACGCGGCCGCTCTCGGTATTGGCCGAGGGCGCCGAAGCGCTCGGTATTGCTTGGTCGCCGACGCCGCTCGCCACGGTTTCCGCGCCGCGCGGCCATTCGCCGCCCTGTGTCTATCGGGGCATGTGCGTCCTTGGCTGTTCGACAAACGCCAAACAGAGCGTGCTGATCACGTGGCTTCCCCGCGCGCTTGCCGCCGGCGCTGAAATCCGCGATCTCGCGATGGTCGGCCAGATCGAACACGACGACAACGGCCTGGCGACCGGCGTCCGCTATCATGCGCGAAGGCCGCTGGCGGTTCCAACGCGCGCGTAACGTGGTCGTCGCCGGCTATGCGATCGAAACACCCCGGCTCTTGCTCAATTCCGCGAGCAGCCGATTTTCCGACGGCCTCGCCAATTCATCGGGATTGGTCGGCAGGAATCTCATGGTCCAATCGAACCAGGCGGTGTGGGGCATCATGCAGCGGGAAATCCGCTCATATAAAGGTCCGCCATCGCTCGCGGTCACTGAACATTGGAATTATACCGACGAGGGCAAGGATTTCTTCGGCGGCTACGCCTATATGAGCCAAGGCCCGCTGCCGGTCGTCTGGGCGGGAACGCAATCGAGCAAGCGCGGACTCTGGGGCCAGCGCCTGCTGGACGAAATGGAGAAATACAATCATCAAGTTGGATTGAAAATCGTCGGCGAGTGCCTGCCGCAGGAGCGCAACCGGGTGACGCTGACGGACGAGAAAGATCAATATGGGCTGCCGGTGCCGCGCGTTACCTATTCCTTTTGCGACAACGACAAAAAGCTGATCGGGCATTCGCTCGGCTTCATGCGGCAAGCGCTCGAAGCGGCGCAAGCTACCGAGATCTGGGACGAAACGGACGATACCTGCCATCTCAACGGCACCGCCCGCATGGGCGACAATCCGAAAAGCAGCGTCGTCAATGCAGACTGCCGGTCGTGGGATATTCCAAACTTGTGGATCTGCGATGGCTCCGTGTTTCCAACGGTCGGGGGTGTCAATCCGTCGCTGACCATTCAGGCCATCGCGTGCCGCACGGCCGACAGAATAAAGGCCATGGCGGCCCGCGGCGAACTTTGAAGCCGGCGATATGGCCGAGGCAGCCCCGGCCATATCGAGGTTATTGAAGGTCCGCGCAATCAAGCTTCACAATTAAGATTTGCTCGCATTCCAACGACCGTTGTATTGGAACTCGGGCGCCGATTTCAGCTCGGCCGTGGTCGCGTTGGTCGAGGCGTGCCATTTCTGATCGGAGCCGTTGTACGAGACTTTGATTTCCGAAGGATTCACCGCGACATAGTGCTGGCCCATGCCCAGGAAGCCGCCGACGGAGACAATGTAAGCCCGCGCGCGGCCTTGCGGTCCCAAAGCAATGTCCTTGATCTGGCCGATGTCCTGGTTTGAGCTATTATAAACGTCGAGCCCGACCAGATTCGAACTCAAGTCGTCGTTGTTGTTTACCGACACGAACTGCGGAGTCGTCGGAGATCCATTGGCTGAACCGGGCTGGCTGGCTCCGCCGCCGCCGGAAGTCCCGATCTCCGCAACTTCGGTGACGGAGTCCGGACTCACGCTCATCAGAACGGGATTGCCGTCTTGGTCCTTGGCGTGGATCATAAACGAACTCGGCATGACGCGGATATCCGAGAAGCCGGACTTTTGCAGCATCGTGCGGATATGATCCCTGAGAGGAGCGGCGTCGGTGGAACTCGCACCGGCCGCGGGGACATTGGACGGGTTCGAGGGGCTGGTTTGAGCGATGGCCGCCGATTGGCACAGCAACAAGGCCGCGGCCGCCGTTAGGTATGTCAGTCGCATAAGTTTCTCCTGTGGTCCGCCCCGCACCACACATTCAACAGAACCCACGATGGTGCGTTCCGTGAACTTTCGGAGAGCATTTTTCGTGAGATGAGTAATACGATTTACGGCGCTTGCTTATGCGCAACTCGAAACCGCGTGCGACGACGTGAACGGCGTGGCAAAGAGTCGCTGGTGAAGCGCGAAGCCAACTCCGACTGTCTCACGGGTGCCCTGTCCGTTGCGAGAGCTCGGCTCCGCCTAGATAGCGATTCGCCGGCTGATCTGGACAAAATGAGACGCCGGGAAATTGAATCGGTCAACCGGGTGAATCGAATTACGATAGAGGAATGAAAACAGCAGCCGCCGCCATGCTGCGAGACGCGGTTTTTGTTTGCGGGCGACGACGTGGTCGCGTTCACTGAGACAAATCGCGTCGACCGGGTCGAGCGGACAATCCGACTTGGCTTGTTGCAGTGCCCTGATGACGTCTGGGGTTTCCATAAAACCAAAACGGACCGTGACATGCCAAAAGCCGGAGCCTAGCCGCTCGACATGCAACCGGCCGTTCGGCCGGACACGCGGTCTACTGGTGAATACAACGGTCAGCGCGACCGCCTCATCGTACAGCGAACCCATTTGCCGAACGTGATCGGCTATCAGGGGTGGAATGAAGCCGCGCAGCCGCGTCAGAAAAATGGCCCGGCCGGGAATCCGCTCGATCTTTTTATCGCGCAGCTTGCGCACGAATTGAGCGATCGTCACCGCCTCATGTTCCTGCCGGCGGTGCATCGCATCGAGCCCTGCCCGCCACGTCGTCATGACGATGAAAATGAGGCTTCCGACCACAAGCGGAATCCAGCCGCCGTCGGCAATCTTCGTCAGATTGGCGACAAAAAATCCAATATCGACGCAGACGAAGACCGAAAACACAGCGAGCGCCGCCCAGCGCGGCCAGCGCCACAAGACGCGCATGACGCGGTAGAGGATTGCCGTCGTCATCAGCATCGTGGTCGATACGGCTGCCCCATAGGCGCCGGCCAGACGGTCGGAACTGGCAAAGATGACGGTCAGCACCAATGTGCCGATCATCATCAGCCAGTTCACGAACGGGACATAGACCTGGCCGCTCTCTTCGGACGAGGTTTGAACGATCCGCATGCCGGGGAGCCAGCCGAGCTGGATCGCCTGTCGGGTCAGGGAAAACGATCCTGTGACGATGGCTTGGCTGGCGACCACGGTCGCCAGCGTGGACAAGATGACGGCCGGGTAGAGCATCCAGCCGCTGACGAGACTGAAGAACGGGTTGTCGCTGCCGCCGCCATTTTGCAGAGCCACCGCGGTCTGGCCGGCATAGTTGAGCAGCAAGGCTGGAAGGACGATCAAACTCCAGGCCAACCGGATCGGCGCGCGCCCGAGGTGCCCCATATCGGCATACATCGCCTCCGCGCCGGTTACGCACAGAAACACCGCGCCGAGAATAGCGAGGCTTGCAACGCCATTGTGCATCAGAAACGCCGCCGCATAGAGCGGATCGGCAGCGAATAGCACGTCCGGCGCCTTGAAGACGCCGATCACGCCGATGCTGGCAATGAAGACGAACCATATCGCCATCAGCGGACCGAATGCGCCGCCGACAGCGGCGGTGCCGAACCGCTGGACGGCGAACAACAAGAGCAGGATCGTGGCGGCAATCGGCATGGTGTACGGCGCAAAACTCTTGCTCGCGACCTTGAGCCCCTCGACGGCGCTCAAGACGGATATCGCCGGCGTGATGACGCCGTCGCCGTAGAGCAATGCCGCCCCGATCAATCCGCAGACGATGAGATAGCGATTGCGCCCGCGCCAGCTCGCGCCTGTCAGCGACATCAAAGCAAGAATCCCGCCCTCGCCACGATTGTCGGCGCGCATGACGACCAGCGCGTATTTCACGGTAACGACCAAGATCAGCGTCCAGAAAATCAGCGAGAGGCTTCCGAGCGCGTTTTGGCGGTCGAAGCGGCCGCCATTGATGTGAGCGATGGCGCGGAAAACGTAGAGCGGGCTGGTGCCGATATCGCCATAGACGATGCCAAGCGCGGTCGCGATTGCGGCCGGCTTGAACCGTTCCAATGCACGGCCGCGCCCTTCAAGGATGGCGGTAAACAAGCTCAAAACGGGCTCCCTGTCCGAACCAGCCAATCAGCGGCGTCCGTTACGGTTTCCCGCCTACAACTCCGTTCCGCGCTAGCGGTTCAGGGATGCTCCCGTTCGCCGACATTCCGATGCGCGGTTCGACCCGTACATCCTCCGCCCGAACGTCCTCGCAGCTCCGTTAACCGGTTGGCCGCTGGCTCGAATCCGGCCCGGGGAGCCAACGTCGACGAAATCCGCCCCTCGCTTCGAGCCCGGCTGCGAACCCTTTCGCCAGCGGCCGTTACGGCGCGAGCAGTTCGGGCAACGCCTTGTCGAGGCTGTCGGCGAGCAAGGTCCGCAACTGGTCGCGCAGGTTCGCTGTTGCGTCCGGCGAGGGTGGCCAAGCGAAATCCTTGACCTCGCGACTCGGCCCCCGCACCGGGTTGGTCCCCAACAGCGCACTCAGGATCTTGTCTTCGCCGGTCGAGCCGGCGCCGTGCTTGAGGACGTCGAATGTGTGGCCGTCGTAGACAATGATGCTGGTGAGCGCAAACAAATAGGTTCTGCTCAACAACAGAGAATCGCGATTGATGACGCCCAGCCCTTCCATCCTCTGGTTGGTGCCGGCGAACTCGCTCTGGCCCCTGATGACGACGACGTAACGCTCGCAGCCGCCGCCGGGTGCGATGGATTGCACGACGCTCTTCAGGTCCTCGTTGGCATTTCTGAACAGGCGGCTCGCCGGATGATCGAAGGGATCGAACGCGCTTGCCGCGTAGGCGATCCGGCGCACTGCGATGCGCGTCCCCGCCGCCGCGCGCACACGCGCGACGACGAGATCGTCGAGCGCCCAGGATTCGATGGGGACTTCTTTGAACTCGTTCGTAAAAACCGTCATGCCGATGTTCTGCAGGACGAACGGCCCCAAATGGGAAATGACGCCGATGCAGGGGCCGTGCTGAGCGGCGGCAGCCGCGTCGGCCGAAGCCGCGCCGGCATCCGGCGTCGGCGCCGCGGGTTTCTTGAGCGCAGGCTTGGCGGGCGAAACCTTGGCTGGCGCAGGCTTGGCGGCCGAAACCTTGGCTGGCGTAGCTTTAGCGGGTGAAGGATTGGGCGCTGGAGGCGGCGCAGTTTGCGCCAGAGCCGGATGTGTCAGAATTAGCGCGAGCAGAAGAGCAATGCTGCGGATCACGACTGGCTCCCCCGATCAGCCGAGAAAGGGAAACGGACGCCAGATTGGACCGGACGAATTGCAACCGCAAGATGCCGCCTTGCACCGCTCGAGACACGCCACCCCCGGCTCGATTCACTTTGGATTCACCGCGGATTAACCACGTTCGCCCACACTTGCGATTGCGCAGAAAGCGCAAACGGGTTGACCATGGATTATGTGTTGCCGCGTGCCGTTCTGGTGCTGCTGTTATGGGGCGCCACTTATTGGTTGCTCACGCTGCTGTCGACCGAGGTTCCGCCGGCGGTGGTCTACATGACAGGCATCGGCTGGGCCTTAGCCGGCGTGGTCTGCTTCGGCTATATCCGCAAGCTGCGCCGCGACATGGATGCAGCGCAGGGCGAACAATTCGGCGCCGGCTCCAAGCTCGGCTGAATTCCGCTTTCGGCGATGCCCAGCCGCCCGTCAAGCTGCAGGATATTCGCCGACAGCGGCGCGCCGATGACGCTGGAGATCGCGCCCGTGGCGAAGAAGCAGCCCATCATGCGGCCGCGATACCGGGCAGGGAACCAGCAGGTCATGAAATAGGTGACGCCGGGGAAATATCCTGCCTCGGCCATGCCAAGCAGGAAACGTGCGACGACGAAACTCGTTTCGCCTTTGACCAGCGCGGTGCCGGCGGATGCCAGTCCCCAGACCGCCATGATGACGGAGAGCCAGGTGCGTGCTCCCAGCTTGCGCAATGTCAGGTTGGCAGGGACCTGGCAGAGCACGTAGCTCCAGAAATAGGCCCCCGCCGCCATGCCGTAGGCTGCGGCGCTGAGACCCAGGGCCTTGTTCATGGTGAGCGCGGCGATCGACACGTTGTAGCGGTCGAGCGCGTTGATGACGTAGCCGATGCACAGGTAGGGAACCAGCCTCCATGCCACCTTGCGCATCACGGCGGCTTCGATATCGATCACGATCGGCCTCCCAGTTGCGCGCTGCGCCCGCCATCGTTCGCAGGTCCGACCGGACGGCGCCTGCGGTCCGCGACATTGCCGATTACGGTGGACGACGCGACGCCGTCACGCCATCCCGGACGGTCGTCCCGGCTTCACTCTATGGGTTTTCACAGGTCCTTCAGGCCCGCCCCGTGGTTCGTGCTTAGCCGGTCGTACGCGGCGATTGTCGAGCCGCCGCTGCATGCGCATATTCCGGATTATCCGGAGAACGAGCCATGCGAACTGTGACCGCGTCGGAATATAGCAAGAAGGTTGGTCTCTACCAGACCATTGCGCAACGCGAGCCGATCGTCATCACCTGCACGGCCGCGAGGAGACTGTGCTCATCTCCGCCGACGAATACCACCGCCTGACGCGCCGCCGCCGCCAGCCATTCCTGATCGAAGAACTGTCCGAGGAGGACTGGCAGGCAATCGCGCAAGCGCATGCTGACCTGGAGGGCACCGGATCGGTGTCATAGTGGCGGCACTGCCGCGACCCGTATCGGGACTGGTCATCAGCTATAGCTATCTTGGGGAAGCCGAGTACCGCCCGGGCGAGAGGAGGGTGCGAAAAATCGTCCTTGCGCGGTCGTGATCGCAACCCGCACGGAGGATGGCGACATCGTCGTCACGGTGGCACCTGTCACCCACTCCCCTCCGGCGCGCATGCAGGATGGCCTGGAACTGCCCGCCGAGGTGAAGCGTGCCCTCGGATTGGACACGGAGCGATCTTGGCTGATCTGCGCTGAATTGAACCGCTTCGTCTGGCCCGGTCCCGACCTCCGCCCGCCGCTACCATCTGGACAGCTCCAGCGCGGGACGACACCTTCGTCCGCCGACATCACCAACCATGCGATCGTACTCGTGCGATGACACCGCGTCAACCGTGGCTGCGCTTCCTGACCAGGACCAAAACCGCAAAGGCCCGCCGATCCTTCGAAGTGGCAGAACGAAGTTTGCCGATCGCATCCTTGGCGCTCTGGACAGCCAGAACTGCCTCCGCCCGGGTCAGGCGATGCAGCGGATCGTAGTCAGCGGCGTGTCGTGCCGACTGCAATACCACGAAGGCATCAGCGCAATCCTTGATCTCTTGCGAGACGTTCTGATTTCTGATCGCCTCGCACGCCGCCCTGGCATCGCCATGCTGTAGTCCGCGATAGGCTTGCGCCCAGGCTTGTTCCGATCGGTTCCCTTGACCGCGCCGGCCATGGTGTCCGCGACATTCTTCGCCATGGCATGAAACAGAGCATAGTAGGCGGTGCTCACCGCGCGCCGCAGGTCTGCCTGCCGAGGCTTGTTTGGACTGGCGCTGGCCAACCGATTCGCGAGCGCGATCAGATCGTCGATCACCGCGCACCGGCAACCTTCTGCTTTTCATCCCAAACATGGTCGATCAGCACGAAACGCCGCTCGCCCTGTTGCCAGGCAAGGTCGCGGGCAGCCCGTTCGGCTTCGATCAGGTCCTTCACTCGAATCGGCCGGTCGACCAGACGGTGCTTGACCCGCACCAGGACGACCGGATTGTCCGGCGTAGTCGGCATCCGGATAGAATAGCGATATCGCAGACGCCGGTGGGCTCAAGCTGTTGGCGCAGCAGATCGGCAAGCGACCGTTGCAGCGCCTCCGGGACGGCATCCCTCGGAAGATACATCCAGCGTCGCCATGGGCAAACTCCTTGACCGGCGGTCAGAATACCTCCGGCCATGGTTTCAAGTCGAGGCCGCTCGGGCGTATTCCTGCCCGACGGGCCATGGCTCGCTGCTTGGCAGTCCCGTAACAGGGGCAAAACCGTGGGCGTCGCCGCCGGTCAGGCGGGCCGGAATCGCCCTCTGACGTAACGGTCGAGCGGTTGAACGACGATGTGCCCCGCCACCTTGAGCCTGCTGCCCAGATAGTCCCAGACCGCGATGCCGAGCTTGTCGCAGGTCTTGGCGAGACCCAGAAACGCATCGCGGCAATCGCGGCCGATATCGCTGCGTGTTCCGGCGCTGACCTTCCGCCGTGTGACGTAGCAGCGGATATCGTTCTCCGATCCGTTGGTGTGAAGCGGCGATCTCCGGCCGGTCCAGCACCATCAGCAACTCCGCTTTGTTGGCATGCAGCCGCTTCAGCAGGCGGTCCAGCGTGACGAAGCCGGTGCGGCGGAGGAAGATGCGGTCGAACCGCGCGCGCAACGCGGCCAGCCCGGCGCGGGCTTGGCTTGACCCGGTAAGCCTTGAGGCTGGCGTAGAAGTCCCAGATCAGGCCGCGCACCCGCGTCTGCGCGGCGCGATGCTGGTCGGTGAACGTGTCCAGCTTATGCACCAGCCGTTCCGCGTGCACCCAGCACAGCGCGTGCTGGCCGACGTTGAACTGTCCGGCGTCATCGCTCAGCACCACGGCGTCGCAGAGGAATTTGTGCGACTGAACGCTGCCCCACAAAGCGCCCTCGGTGGCGACCCGTACTGGGTCGGGCGTGACATCCAGCGTGGTGAAGCCGAGCCGGTCGAGATGCGCCAGCCATGCTGCCTGATCGGCGAAGGCTGTCTGCGGTTGCGCCGCCAGGCTGGCGATCAGCGGCGCGGACAGTGCATGCTTTCGCATGTAGCCGTAGGCCGCGTCATTGAGCACGTAATCGGTATGGCCGGCGCGAAGCAGATCGAGGAAATTCAGCCGGCTTTTCGATGACGCGGGTGCCGAACCAGGTGAACCAGTCATTGCCGATCTGCGTGCAAAAGCCGTTCTTCCCGGCATGGCGCGCGCCGGTATCGTCCACGGACACAACGGCGATGTCTCCAGACCGGCGCGCAAAACATCCTGTGCTTCGGCGACGAAATCCTCCTGCTTGATCGGTCAACAGGCGTTGCAGCTGGCGCTTCGAGATCGCCACGCCCACCGAGCGCAGGAATGTCGCCAGCCGAGGCAGCGTCGATTGACCCTGATGGTACTGCATCAGCACGAAGCGGCGGAGTTCGGGGCCGAAATGGCCATCGATCCCCTCCGGCAACGGTGCCAGGATCGTGCGTCCATCGGGCGTGACCCAGCGTTCGCGCTGGTAGCAGGTGGCCTTGGCTGAAATCACCAGGTCCTGCACCAGGAACGGCTCATGGCCCTTGAAGCGCGACCCTTCCGGGACCGCGACTTTCACCACCTGGTCCTCGATGCTGACCCGCGGCGCCACTCTTGCCGCGAAACCGCCGCTTCCCCTTTTTGCCGGGCTTGGGCGGCTCTGTCGCCTTGTCCATGCCGCTCGGCTTGATCGTGGGGCGGCCCTTCAGACCTTTCAGGCGGGCGATCTCCTCGCGTTGCTCGCCAACGACCTGTTCCAGGGCGGCAACCTTGCCGGACAACTCAACCAGCAGAGCTTCAAGCTCTGCACGGCTCAGCGCGGAAAGGTTGGATGGCGGCGGCACATGATGCAAAGAGTCGACCGCGCCGAATCGACGCAAGGAAAAAATGAGGGGTTACCCACACTTTTGCCCCTGTTACGCAGTCCCCTCGCAAGCCATTGAAATCCCTCGGAGCGCTTTTCCCGGATGTCGTGCCTTGCAGTTCTATGAAACAGTCGTGCGGGCCGGCAGGCACCATGCTGGCCATCTGCACATGCGGTTTCGCGTGCGACAGGAAAATCGTGTAGAATGCTCCGATCTTCGCCGCGCCCTGCATGGCCTCCTCATTCGGACCGAAATAGATCGCGTCGTTGGCGAACAACGTTCCGACCTTGTCGTATTGGCCGGAGTCGGTGAGTTCGACGTACCGCCTGGCGGCACGGCATGCGAGGTTGCTGTCGCTACCCGCCGGCCGCCGGTTGCAAAGCGCACGTCAGGACCATTGGCCGCTGTCTGGGCCGATGCCGCGACGGTGCAGGTCAGGGTGGCCGCCGCGGCGAGCGCGACCAGACCGGTTGACGTTAACATTACGTTCTCTCCACCGTTTCGTAAGTTGCTTAGGCGACGCCCAAAAATAAAGCGAACCAGTTCTAAACGCCGTCATCCCCGCGAAAGCGGGGACCCAAGTGGCTTAGGTCCCCGCTTTCGCGGGGATGACGTGGGATGCTGTCTGAACGCCAATTGATTTCGACTATTTCTGGGCGTCGCCTTAGCTCGCGTATTACGCGACGCTCAAACGCAGCAGGTTGGTCAGCGCTGCCACATCCGTCAGTTGCCGGAAGTCATGGATAGGCCGAGGCTCGCCTCGATCGCGCGCGTCGGCAGGCCGGATGCCGGCACCAGCGTGCGATATTTCGCGTCCACGTCGCTCCAGGCAATGCCAAGCGCGCCGGAGCCTGTCGGCAGGTAGACAGTGCTGGTGGAGGTGCGGCCGTCATGGGTGCGAACCGTCACGGTCGCGCCCTGGCGGTAACGCGCAGCATCCTCGTTGGCTGGGCGCCGACGCGGACCAGGTCGATCAGCCGATGGATGACCCGATCTGCGATCTTCTCCGGAACTTGCATGCACCCAGGAGAACGCATGGTCGGCGGCTCCGGCGGCGGCGAAATAGGCCGGGCTGTGCGCCATGTCGATCACGTCGCCGGATGCAGCGGCCCGGTCAGCGCGGTCACGCCGGGGCGGGAGATGGTGATGCTCTCCACCTCGTCGGCAGTGATTTTGCCGTCGCGCGCGGCGTTGGCGCCCGCTTCGGCCAACGCGTGATACGGATGCCCGCCGGGCACGAGCTTGATCGCCATGTCCGTGACGATATCCCAGCTTTCGCCCAGACCGGCCGTGGCGACTGCCGCCGCCACGGTGCCATCGACGCCGCCGAAGGCTTCGAAGAACCCTTTGCGCGCCTCGAGG
Organism: uncultured Alphaproteobacteria bacterium; assembly: GCA_963696555.1. GTDB lineage: Bacteria > Pseudomonadota > Alphaproteobacteria > Rhizobiales > Xanthobacteraceae > BOG-931. Next base: position 432,414 of record CAVOKR010000026.1, read on the forward strand.
ATGCGCTCCTCGGCCGGAAATCCCTTCTGGGCAGCCAGGGCCGCGTTGATGCCGAGAGTGACGGCCAGGCCGGCGTGGTACTCGCGCGCGACGCTGGTATCCGCTGCGGTCGCCAGGCCACCGATCGAGGTCGCGGAAAGCGCGATTGCCTGAGCCAGTTGCGCCGCATCCAGCCTGAGCAGGCTGCCGGCAGAGACCGTCGCGGCAAAGATCGCGCCCAGACAGCCATGGAACCCGCGGGTGCGAAAGGCGGGGGATGGCGTCGGTGATGCGTCCGGCAGCCTCGTATCCGAGCACAATCGCAGTCAGGATATCCGGCGCCGTCGGCCCCCGTGCGTTCGGCCAGCGCGAGCGCGGTGGCAGTCAGCGGCGTGCCGCAGTGGACGATGTTGCGCAGGTCGCTGTCGTCAGACGCGGCAGCGTCGCTGGCAACCGCGTTCACCTGCGCGGCATCGGCAACCGGCAGCCGCACGCCGGATCGAACCAGACTGGCGCGTCCGAGCGTCCGCCACGCTCGCTGCGCGAGCTCACGGATGATGCGGGTGGAGACCATGCCGATGCCATAGGCCGCGCTGGCGATGGTGCTGGCGATGAGCATCGCGGCATGGTCGAGCGTTGGCGCCGGCAGGTCGGCGGTGGTCGTTTCGGTAGAAACGAGCCAGTTGCGCGCGACGGTCATGGTGCATGCTCCTCGGGATTTTCTGGCGGCACCATAGGGCTTGGCGCGGGATTTGGAGAGAGGCGCCGTTTCCTTGTCGTCATGCGCGTGGATGCGCGCCAGCCACGCGTTGCGAGATTGCACAGGGCGTGGTGGCGGATGGCGGGCCTGCGTTCCGCGCGCGTCAGACTATGCGACAGGTCGGCAACTGGCCGGTCACGGCCGGTGCCATACCGCCATGGCCGCACCCCTTTGCGGTCATCAGTTGCGGCTTCGGCGCCCGGCCGGAGAAACGCGTGCCGGCATGGCAGGCCGGAACGGAGCACGGTGATGGTGCAGCGGCATCCTGTTTCCGTGACTTTCGGGCGCCCAGAGCCGAGTCGGCATGACGGATTCGAAAATCGTGCCGGGGGCTGAGTTCGCCGGCGATAGTCCCAGCTGGCGGCTAATCGGCAAGGGAGAACGACCATGAGCCTTCGCCGTACAGCATGTGCATCTGAAGACCCGCGATCCGAAGCAGACCGCGCAGTTCTACATGGACAATTTCGGCGGCGAAGCTGAAGGCCGAGATTCCCGGCCGCGGCGTCCAGGTCGATCTGCACGGGTTGCAGCTCAACATCACCACGCTGATCGCCGTGCAGAATCACGAGCAGCATTATGGCATCGAGCATATGGCGGTGCAGACGGACGATTATCCCGGCACCTTGGCGAACGCTGCGGAAGAATGGCGTGCGCATCCTGGAAGAGCTGCCGCCCGAACAATGGCCGCCGCGTGTGCTTCGTCGAATGTCCGGACGGCGCGCAGATGGAAGTGATCGAAAAAGTGTAGAGGCGCGCCGCCATGGCCTTGAAGGACAGGATCGCGTTCGGCATGTCGCTGCCGCACCGCTCGCCCGAGCCGATCGATGTGGCGGCGGTGCGCGAGGTGGCGCAGCGTGCCGAGGCGTTGGGGTTCAGCGATCTGTGGGTGACCGAGAACACGCTGGACCACGTCACGTCGTTTCGATCCGGTCGTGGTGCTGACCTACGCGGCCGCGGTCACCAGCAGCATCCGGCTTGGTGCGTCGGTGGTCGTGCTGGCCGTGCACAGCCCGATGATGGTGGCGCATCAATGGGCGACGCTCGATCTACTCAGCAACGGGCGGGCGATCCTCGGGGTGGGGCTGGGGCGGGAGCATCACTATCGCGAATTCGCGGTGCCGGAAGCGGGTCGGGTCGGCCGGTTCCGCGAAGAAGTGGACTGATCAAGGCGCTGTGGACGCAGCCGAGAGTGACGTATCACGGCCGGTTCTACCAGATGGACGACGCGACGATGTCGCCAAAGCCGGTGCAGCAGCCGCATCTGCCGATCTGGATGGGCGTCGGCCATCCCAACGCCTCGCGTCGCGCGGCGTCGCTGGCGGATGGTTGGATGGGATCGGGCGGATCGAGCATTGCGGAATTCGGCCGATCGGTGCCGGTGCTGCGCGACGCACTGGCGAGCGGCCGGGCGCGATCCGCGACGGGTTTCCCGATCTCGAAACGGATCTTCATGGCGGTGGATGAGCGTCCGGAAGTCGCCCGTGCAGCAACTGCATCGTTGGTTCACCGAGGTGTATCACAATCCGGCCGGAACCGACGCCTCCGGCATTCACGGCACGCCGGAGCAGGTGCGCGAACGGCTGGAGGAGGTGGTCGCGATGGGCGCCAACCATCTGATGCTGAACCCGGTGTCGCGCTACGCGGAGCAGGTGGAAGCGTTGGCCGAAGTGGTGGGGCTGAAGTAATTCCGGTTAGAGCGTTCTCACTGTGAGTGGGTTCGCCGGAACAACCTGTCCCGGAACAACCTGTCCCGGAACAACTTCCGATCTGTCATTGCGAGGCGCGCAGCGCCGAAGCAATCCCCTGCCTGACGAGCGTACCTCGGCTCGTCAGGCAGAGATTGCTGCGGCGCTGCGCGCCTCGCAATGACAGGTTCCACTCACGGTGAAAACGCTCTGGTGCCGGATGGGGCGTTAGCGAAACGCGGCATTATGTAGCAAACGCCACAAAGTATCGTCATCCCCGCGAAAGCATCGTCATCCCCGCGAAAGCGGGGACCCATGCGGCATAGGTCCCCGCTTTCGCGGGGATGACGGTGTGGTTGGCGATGCATGCGAGCCGTGTGGCGTTTGCTACATAGTACCGCGATAACCCCGTTGGCGGGGTTGCGGGCTCACGTCATGGCCGGGCTTGTCCAGGTCAAGTCCGGCCATGACGGAAGGCTTCGCAGCGGTTCGGAACGTCGAGCAAGCAGACCTGGTCAGAATCCTCGTTCTTGCTCCGCCAGATAACACACTTCCGCCACCGTGCTCTCGCGTCCCAATACGGCATTGCGATGCGGAAAGCGGCCGAAGCGGCGGATCACGTCGCGATGGCGATACGCGTGTTCGACGGTCGAATCACCCAGTGCCAGGCGCATCTTTTCAAACAGCCGCACCGACTCGTGCTGGTCGGCCAGGTCCTCCGAATGTTCGAACGGCAGATAAACAAAGCACCGCTCCACCGGATGCAGCGCCCGATCGAAGCCGCGCGCCACGGCGTCGCGCGCGAGCGCGCGGGCTCTGCGCGTCCGCGGCAAACGCTTCGGGCGAGCCGCGATGCAGGTTCCGGGAAAACTGGTCCAGCAGCACGATCAACGCCAGCATGCCACGCGGTGGTCTCGCCCAATGGTCGAATGCACCCATCCCGCGCTGCACGCAACGCGTCGGCGAACCGCCCGCAGGCAGCGTCGAATGCCGCATCCTGCTTGAACCACGCGGCGCGATACCGCGTGCCGTCGCCGGCAAACCAGAAGTCCAGCACGTCATCCGGCTCGATCACGCCAAAGCGCGCTCCAGCACGCGCACCGAGTGCATCGCCTCGCGCCCGGCCAGGTCGCGAATCTGGTGCCGGCAGGAGGTGCCGTCGGCGACGATCAGATCGTCCGGCGCCGCGCCGCGCACCGCCGGCAGCAGCGACGCCTCCGCCATCGCGCGCGACACGTCCTGCGTTTCCGCCTGGTAGCCGAAGCTGCCGGCCATGCCGCAGCACGACGAGACGATCGGCTTCACCGTCAGCCCCGGCACGCGCTGCAACATGGTCAGCGCCGCGGGGAAAGCGCCGAACGATTTCTGGTGGCAGTGGCCATGCACATGCGCGGTGGCGGCGATCGGCCGCAACGCCAGGTCCGGCTTTTCGCGCGCCAGGAACTCGCGACAACAGCATCGCGCGTCCGGCCAGCGCGTCCGTCGCCGGCGCCGGGCAGCAGCGAGCGGAACTCGTCGCGCAAGGTCAGCAGGCAGGACGGTTCCAGCCCGATGACCGGCAGGTCGCCCGCCAGCCGGCCCATCGTGCGGCCGCGCTTCGGCGCGCGCCTGGTCCACCATGCCGGCGGCGAGGAAGGTGCGGCCGCAGCACAGCGGACGGCCGCGATGCGGCGGCAGCACGGCGCGATAGCCGGCGGCCGCCAGCACGCGCAGCGCCGCGCGCAGGTTCTCCGGTTCGAAATAGCGGTTGAACGTGTCGGCCAGCAGCAGCACGTCGCCGCGCGGCTGCGCCGGCGCAAGCGCCTCGGCTTCGTCGTCGCGGAAGGCGTCGCGCCGCCAGGCCGGCAGCGGGCGCGACGCCGCGATGCCCAGCATGCGTTGCGCCAACTGCCGCAACGGCGGCAGGCGGTTGCGCAGGTTCATCAGCGGAGCGACGTGGTGCAGCGACCGGCGCGTAGCGCGGCAGTTCGGCGATCAGCGATTCGCGCGCGCGACACGCCGTGCCGTTCGGCGCGCGCCGCCAGCACTTCGATCTTCATCTTCGCCATGTCGACGCCGGTCGGGCATTCGCGCCGGCACGCCTTGCACGACACGCACAGCTCCATCGCGTCGGCCAACGCATCGGACGCCATCGCGTCGGCGCCGAGCTGGCCGGTCAGCGCCAGCCGCAGCGTGTTGGCGCGGCCGCGGGTCAGGTGGGTTTCGTCGCGCGTGACGCGGAAGGACGGGCACATCACGCCGGCATCGAAGGCGCGGCAGGTGCCGTTGTTGTTGCACATCTCGACCGCGCCCAGCATGCCGCCGAGCGGGCCGGGATGGTCCGACCAGTCGAGCTTCGGCGTGAAGCCGGCGATCGGCGCGTAGCCGGGCGGGTAACGGAACAGCGTGCGGTCGTCCATGCGCGGCGGCCGGACGATGCGGCCCGGGTTCAGCATGCCGGCGGGATCGAACGCGTCCTTCACCGTTTCGAACGCGCGGGCGATGCGGCTGCCGAACATCGTCTCGTTGAATTCGCTGCGCACGATGCCGTCGCCGTGCTCGCCGCTATGCGAGCCCTTGTATTCGCGCACCAGGGCGAAGGCTTCCTCGGCGACCGCGCGCATCGTGCGCACGTCGGCCGGGTCCTTCATGTTCAGCACCGGGCCGCACATGCAGGCAGCCGACCGAGGCGTGCGCGTACCAGGTGCCCTTGGTGCCGTGCCGGGCGAACACGTCGTTCAGCCGTTCGGTGTAGTCGGCGAGGTCGTCCAGATCGACCGCGCAGTCCTCGATGAACGACACCGGTTTGCCGTCGCCCTTCATCGACATCATGATGTTCAGCCCGGCCTCGCGCACCGCGGCGATGTCGGCCTGGAACGCCGGATCGATCGCGCGCACCACCTGGCCGGGCAGGCCGAGATCGCCCATCAGCGTGTCCAGCTCGGCGAGTTTCGCCAGCAGCGGCGCGTCTTCGTGGCCGTGGAACTCGACGATCAGCAGGGAGTCCGGTTCGCCGATCAGCATCGCGGTCGATCGTCGCGCGATAGATCGGGATGCCGCGGCCGAGATCGATCATCGTGCGATCGACCAGCTCCACCGCCTCGGGATCGAGCGTGACGATGTGCTGCGACGCCTCCATGGCGCGGCGGAAGGTCGGGAACTGGCAGATGCCCAGCATCTTGCGCGGCTTGATCGGATGCAGCGTCAGCTCCAGCGCGGCGGAGAACGCCAGCGTGCCCTCCGAACCCACCAGCAGCCGCGCCAGGTTTTCCCGTCCCGCGGCGCGCGCGGCCGGGGTCAGCGCGTCGATGTTGTAGCCGCCGACGCGGCGAAGCTGCTTGGGGAAGCGCGCGGCGATCTCCTCGGCTTCCGACGCGCCGAGGGCGCGCAGGCGCTGGATCAGCTCGGCGATATTGGCCGGCATGTCGGCGCCGAGATTGTCCGGCACCGCGCCGAAACGATGCCGCGTGCCGTCGGCCAGGATGGCGTCGATCGCCCGCACGTTGTCGGCCATCAGGCCGTAGCGGATCGATTTCGAGCCGCAGGAGTTGTTGCCCGCCATGCCGCCGATGGTGCAGCGCGCATGCGTCGAGGGATCGACCGGGAAGAACAGTTTTTGCGCCGCGCAGCGCGGCGTTCAGTTGGCCGAGCACGACGCCGGGCTCGACCGTTGCAGTGCCGCGCAGCGGCATCGACATGCAGGATGCTGCGCAGATGCTTCGAGCAATCGATCGACCAGCGCGCGATTGACGGTCTGGCCGCACTGGCTGGTGCCGCCGCCGCGCGGCAGCACGGGGATGCCCTCCTCGCGCGCGATCGCCAGCGCCGCGGCGACGTCGTCGATCGTTCGCGGCACGATCACGCCGAGCGGCTCGATCTGGTAGATCGAGGCGTCGGTCGCGTAACGGCCGCGATCGGCACGATCGAACAAAACCTCGCCTGCGATGTTGCGGCGCAGGCGTTCGGCGAGGCGGGAATCGCCGATGGCGGTGGTCACGCTCGCCCGACTGCAGCGGGAGAGGTCGTGACGCGTCAGCGGCGAGGGTGCAGGCGTGATCGGCCGCCCATGCCGCGTACTAGGACGTGCATGGCCGGGCTCGACCCGATCACCCTCGCCCTCGGACGCCTCGTGCGTACGACCTCTGCCCGCGAGTCGCGAGCCGCGGGAGACGGCCATGACGAGGAAGTCACAGGCCCTCGAACAGCGCCGTGGTGATGTAACGCTCGGCGAACGAGGGAATGATCGTGACAATGCGCTTCCCCGCCATCTCCGGCCGATGCGCCACCACCAGCGTCGCGGCCAGCGCCGCCCCGGACGAAATGCCGCAGGGTATCCCCTCGGTCCGTGCCAGCCGCCGCGCATTGGCGAAGGCCTGCTCGTTCGACACTTTCACCACCTCGTCGATCGCCTGCGTGTCCAGCACCTGCGGCACGAAACCCGCACCGATGCCCTGGATCGGATGCGGCCCCGGGTTGCCGCCGGACAGCACCGGGCTTGCCTCCGGCTCCACCGCGATCATGCGCAATCCGGGACGCCGCGGTTTCAGCGCCTGCGCGATCCCGGTCAGCGTGCCGCCGGTGCCGATGCCGGAGACGATCGCATCGACCTCGCCAGCGGTATCGTACCAGATCTCTTCCGCCGTGGTGCGCTTGTGGATTGCCGGATTGGCGGGGTTGCCGAACTGGTCGGGAATCACCGAACCGGGTGTCTCCGCCTGCAATTCCTTGGCGCGGGCGATGGCGCCGTTCATGCCCTTCTCGCGCGGCGTCAGCACAAGTTCCGCACCGAGATAGGCCAGCATCTTGCGCCGCTCGATCGACATCGACTCCGGCATGGTCAGGATCAGCTTGTAGCCGCGTGCGGCGCACACGAAGGCCAGCGCGATGCCGGTGTTGCCGGAGGTCGGCTCGATCACCGTGCCGCCGGGCTTCAGCGTGCCCGCTTCCTCCAGCGCCAGGATCATGTTGACGCCGATACGGTCCTTCACGCTGGAGATCGGGTTGAAGAATTCCAGCTTCAGGCAGATGTCGGCTGTGATGCCTTCCTCTGCGGTGATGTGCGGGATGCGCACCAGCGGCGTGTTGCCGATGGTCTCGACGATGCTGTCGTAGATCCGCCCGCGCAGCGGACGATCCAGGTGCAATGGCTTATGCCCGTCCGTGGTCATGCGACCCCCTGCCGTTCTGTTGGTTGCGGGGGCGGTGGTAACACGCTGTCGGGGCGGGGTCACGTCGGGCGGGTTGGACAGCAGCAAGCCATGCAACTTCTCGCCGGGCCGTCCTTTGGCCCCCGGCAGAACCGGGCCGGCGAAAGGGAGCCCCGCCCCCGCCGAAGGGCTCGTGAGACCGTCCCGCGCCAGAATAATGCGAGGCCCGCGCCGCCTGCCCTGTCGATGCCGGGGGATTTGTTCGGCGAGAATTCTTGTTCGCCGCAGGCTTTGCGCTGTTGCCGCGCGTCGTTGCGTGAAGGCGGCCGCGGCGGGCCACTTCATCCAGCCCGCTCATCTGCCGCGCCGCCGATTACGAACGTGGCTGCCAAAGCCTTGCTTGTGCGGCCCAATCCGCGGCGTGGCCGCGCTGGCGGCGGAGATTGGCGTGAAGTGGTGGGCGTTGCAGCAGGGGAGTTGCCAGCGGGAGTTGCCAGGGGAGTTGCCAGGGGAGTTGCCAGGGGAGTCGCCGTTGGGGTCGGCTTTGGCCGGGTATTCTTCTGCCTTTCAGGTCCGTCATTCTAGTGATAAAGTACCGTTAATGTTCGGGATCAGCGGACTCCCATTGTGGCCGATCCAACGACTAAGGGATGCGGCGGAACTGCGACGCCTCCGGCAGCGGACCCAAAATCCACACCGCTGGTGGGTGCCGACGCCTGACGGGGTCCGCCTGGAAACAAACTCCGAGTATCTGGAACGTTTGAGGCTCCTGGCGCGTGAGTGGCCGCAGTCAACGCAACCCGACGCACACGCCGGCAAGCGCAAATAGCGCGGCGTCTCCAGCCCCTGCCGTGCCACAATGCTGAAGCTGCCTGGTCGTCTGCACCTGTTGCTCGCCAGGGCGCCTGAGCGAGACTGGCTTACATCAGCGATACCATACCGACCGGTCCGGACAGCGACGCGCTCGGCAGGCAACCGCCGTGCATACGCAAGGGGCCAGCCTTCAGGCCGACCCCTTCTGCGTCTGTCAGGCTATAGCTGATTTGGCGCCAGCGAGTTAACCGCCCGCGACGTCGTTGTTGTAAGCCGGACCCCACATCACCTGGCCGTGCGAATTGATGACCGTCTGCGCGGCAAACGCGGATCCGACGCCCAGGCTCAGGACGGCGGCGGCTGCAAGAATGAACTTCTTCATGGTGGACTCCTGTTGCTGCGGTGGTGAGGGTGGTTGGCTCCATCGCCAACCCGGTTGAGGACCTCGCCTTCCGACGCGACAGGATTTAGTCTTTGCATCGCCCGGGAATAATCCTGACACACCGCACATGATCTGTGCGGTGGACGTGCAGATCGCCTGGCCTGCCGCCAGCCGCGCTGGTTGTCGGGCAGCGGCCTTCCCATGCTCCGGCGCATGTTCGTCGCCACCGAGGACGAGGCTGCGGCGATCCGCTTCGCCTTTGATCAGGGCGCGGAGTTGACCGCAGCGCGCCGAACCAGGCCGCTTATCTCGTCAAGGATGTTGGTAGCCGACATTCGGTGGAAGGTCGAATAGGCGGCTCACCGATGTCGCCTGGGAACTCGCCATTGCGGAATGCGCTGATCGCCCGGTGGATAGTGGGGCACCCGCTAAGCCTCTGAATTTCCTGGTCGGAGCGGCGGGATTCGAACCCACGACCCCCAGTCCCCCAGACTGATGCGCTACCAGACTGCGCTACGCTCCGACCGGATCACGGCATGTAGCAGTCCTGCCGCCAGGCGGCAACGCCAAGCCGCGTCAGGTCCAGGGCAATCGCTTGAAAATCCCCTTGACATAGGGGGGGTTAGCCTTCTGACGGAAACGGGGGATTCTCAGCACGAACGAAACGTGATTCCTGGCGGTCTGTCCCGATTCGGAGGCCGCCATGGATCATCCGCCCGAAACCACGTCCCTGCTGTATCATTTCGCGGCGCTCAAGGACCCCAGACAGCGCGTCAAGGTGATCTATCCCCTGCCGGAGATACTGCTGTTGATCTTGTGCGCCTCAATTGCTGCGGCCGACGACTTCGTCGAGGTCCAGCATTGGGGCGAAACTCATATGGATTTCCTCCGCCGCTTCCTGCCGTACAAGGATGGTATCCCAAGCCACGACGCGCTGAACGACCTGATGAATGCCCTCGATCACAAGCTGTTCTCCGAGTGCTTCGTCACCTGGGTCAATGGCCTGCGCGAAGCCGATCTCGACATTGTCTCGGTCGACGGCAAGACGTCCCGTCGCAGCCATGCCAAGTCGAAGGGTCGCCAGGCACTGCACATGGTTTCCGCGTGGGCATCAGGCCAGCGCCTCGTCCTGGGCCAGGAAGCCACCGACGCGAAGTCCAACGAGATCACCGCCATCCCCCTGCTGCTCCAGCGTCTCGAATTGAAGGGCGCTCTGGTGACCATCGACGCCATGGGCTGCCAGACCAAGATCGCCGCCACTATCCTCGATCGAGGCGCAGACTACCTGCTCGCCGTGAAGGACAACCAGCCCAGCCTGCACGACGACATCAGGCGCTATTTCGGCGATGCCCCGGCGGAAGAACTGGAGACCTTTCAGACCATCGACGGCGACCACGGCCGCATCGAAACCCGCCGCCATGTCGTCAGCCACAAGGTCGAATGGCTTGCCGAGGACAGCCGCTTCCCCGGCATCAAACCATCGCCATGGTCGAGAACACGGTCGAACGCAACGGCGAAACCTCATGCGAACGCCGCTACTATATTTGCTCCGTCGCCCTGCTGGCCGTGCTGTTCGCCAACGCCGTCCGCTGCCATTGGCATATCGAGAACCGTCTGCACTGGGTGCTGGATGTCATCTTCCGTGAGGACCTCTCACGGCTGCGCACCGGCCACGGCCCGCAAAACATGGCGACCGTTCGCCACATGGTCATGAACCTGCTGCGCTCGACCAAGCCCGGCAAGAGCCTCAAGGTTCGCCGTAAACTGGCCGGCATGGGACCCCGATTATCTCCAGGCCATCCTGCAAGGAGCAGCCTGAAATTTTCGAGCGATTCCCCTGCCGTCGTGCCGCCGGTAAAGGTCCCGGCGCCCCCAGAGGTCCAAGGTTTTGGGTCCCCGCTGTCACGGCGATAAGGGGAGTTCGGCAGGTGGCCTTGGGTGGCAACTGCCAACTCATTGCCGGCCGGGTCGCCGCGCCAAATCGGGCGCGCGAAGGCGACATTGGCGCAGCTGGCCACCGCGATAACGCACGCCCACTCCCGTCAGGTCCGGGAAGCTGTTAGCGTGATGTCATGTCACGTATTCTGCACCGCTCCGGCGGCCAACCACCCATCGCCGTCAGCGGCGAGGGCATCAACCTCATCCTCGCCGACGGGCGGCGGATCATCGACGCGTCGGGCGGCGCGGCGGTCGCCTGCCTCGGCCACGGCAACCAACGCATCGCCGAGGCGATCGGGCGGCAGGCCGCGACGATGGCCTATGCCCATACCGGCACCTTCAGCAGCCAGCCGGCAGAGGATCTTGCCGACATCGTGCTCGACGGCGAACCCGGCGGCCTGTCGCATGCCTATTTCTGTTCGTCCGGTTCGGAAGGCACCGAGGCATCGTTGAAGCTGGCGCGGCAATATTTTGTCGAGATCGGCCAGCCGGAGCGGGTGCATTTCATTGCCCGGCGGCAGGGCTATCACGGCAACACACTGGGTGCGCTGGCGGCCGGCGGCAACATGATGCGGCGCGCGATCTACGAACCCATCCTGTCGCCGGCGTTCAGCCTGGTGTCGCCGTGCTTCGCCTATCGTTTCCAGCGCGACGACGAATCGGACGCGCAGTATGTCGATCGGCTGGCCGACGAACTGGAGGCGGAATTCCGGCGGCTCGGACCCGAAACGGTGGCGGCCGTGCTGGCGGAGACCGTGGTTGGCGCAACCACCGGCTGCGTCACCGCGTTGCCCGGCTACTTCCAACGCGTGCGGGCGATCTGCGATCGTTACGGCGCGTTGCTGATCCTCGACGAGGTGATGTGCGGCATGGGCCGCACCGGCACCATGCATGCTTGGGAGCAGGAGGGGGTGGCGCCGGATTTGCAGGTGGTGGCAAAGGGGTTGGGAGGCGGCTACCAGCCGATCGGTGGCGTGCTGATCGGGCGCAAGGTCGTTGATGCCATCGCACAGGGTTCCGGCAGTTTCATGCACGGGCATACCTACCAGGCGCATCCGGTGGCCTGCGCTGCGGCGCTGGAGGTGCAGCGGATCATCCGGGGGGACAACCTGCTGGACAATGTGCGCGCCATGGGTTTGCGGCTGGAAAGCGCATTGGTCGAACGGTTCGGCAATCATCGCCATGTCGGCGACATTCGCGGACGCGGCCTGTTCTGGGCGCTGGAGTTTGTCGCCGATCGGGCGACCAAGCAGGAATTCGATCCGGGTCTGAAAGTGAATGAGCGGGTCAAGCGCGAGGCGCTGGCGCGTGGCATGGCAATCTATCCGATGGGCGGCACGATCGATGGGCGGCGTGGCGACCATGCGGTGATCGCGCCGCCCTATATTGCGACGGCGTCCGACATCGATACGATCGTCGAGCGGCTGGGCGATGCGGTCGATGCGGCGGTCTGAACAAGCGCATTAGGGTGGATCACTGACCCCCCCCTCCCCTTGTCGGAGGGGGTTGGGGGGGAGGGGGTACGCGCGCCCGTTGGTTCGGGGCACACGCGCCCCTCCCTCCAACCCCCCTCCCACAAGGGGAGGGGGAGCATGCCAATGCTGATCCTGCGAAGCAGTCGCATCATTCCGCAGCACGCTTGACCTTCTCCGGTCAGCCGCCACATTCCCGGCCATGCGCAACTTTTCCGAACTGACCGAACGCGAGGTCCTCGCCCTGGCCATTGCCAACGAGGAAGAGGACAACCGCATCTACACCGACATCGCTGAGGGCCTGCGGGCGGAGTATCCCGGCAGCGCCAAAGTGTTCACGGAAATGGCCGAGGAAGAGAGCGAGCACCGGCACCGCTTGCTCGAACTCTACCGGGCGAAGTTCGGCGAACATATCCCGTTGATCCGCCGCCAGGACGTGCGCGGCTTCATCCAGCACAAGCCGGTCTGGCAGATCCTGCCGCTGAACCTCGACGAGGTGCGCAACCTCGCCGAGAGCATGGAAACCGAGACGCAGCAATTCTACCGCCGCGCCGCCGCCCGGAGCGAGGACGTGTCGGTCCGGCAGCTTCTCGGCGACTTGGCCGAGGCGGAGGTCGAACACGAGCATCGCGCGGAGCAATTGAGCGACCAGAACCTGCCGGAGAACGTGCGCCGCGAAGAGGACACGCATGCCCGGCGCGCCGTTCGTGCTGCGGTTCATCCAGCCTGGCCTGGCGGGGCTGATGGACGGCTCGGTGTCCACCCTGGCGCCGGTGTTCGCCGCGGCGCTGGCGACGCAGAACACCTGGCAGGCTTTCGTCGTCGGACTGGCGGCGTCGATCGGCGCGGGGATCTCGATGGCCTTCGCCGAGGCGTTGTCGGACAACGGCAGCCTGACCGGGCGCGGCGCACCGTACATCCGCGGCGGCATCACCGGGCTGATGACAACGCTGGGTGGCATCGGCCACACGCTGCCATTCCTGATCCCGTCGTTCTGGACCGCGATGGCGGTGGCGGTCGGCGTGGTGGTGGTTGAACTGGGGGTGATCAGTTGGGTGCGGTGGAAATACATGGACACGCCACCGCTTTATGCAACGTTGCAGGTTGCGTTCGGCGGCGCGCTGGTGTTCGCTTGCGGCATCCTGATCGGCAGCAGTTAGACGCATGGCTTTCCCGACCCGGCCACCGACCTGACCGTTGTGCATATTTCCGACGTGGCGGAGCGGATCGGCGGCTCAGGCACGCGGCCAGGAGGCCATGCCCGGCGCTCCAGGATCAAGCCCGGCTGAACGTCCCACCGATCATGGCATCGACCATTGCTGGTTGCGGGCACCATGGCAGCGGAAGAGAATGATCGGCGTCCCATCGGCCGCGCTGCCGCCCTGCGCGTCGAGGCATTTGCCGCCGAACCCGACAATATGGCGGTTGTAGAAGGACCATTGTTGGTTAGGACCATCGTGGCAATGGAACAGGACGATCCGCGTGCCATCGACCGTGTCACCCCTCTGCACATCCAGGCATTTACCGCTGCTGCCGACGATCTGGCCGTTGCGGTAGAACCATTGCTGATTATCGGTGTTGTGACAGTGGTAGAGGACGACCGGCGTATCGTCGGCCGAACCGCCGCCTTGCACGTCGAGACACTGGCCGTCGATCCCGACGATCTCCGCCGCGTTGCAGGGCATGATGGAGCCGGGCAGACCAAGCAACCCGAGCGATACGATCAGCCGGAAGGCACGCTGCATCGGTTGTTCTCCACTGCGCGCTTGCCCGGAGGCGGTGTCCTGACGTGTTGGCGTCGCCGGAGAACCAGCCGCAACAGCCGGTGATGTTACATATCCACGACGGACCCGTCTTCGTGCGGGCGCATGCGGATGGGGCGTGGGCGATAGGGGAACTTGCGTTCCGCATCCTGCACCAGTTCCACGCCGATCCCCGGGGCCCCTGGGATGGCGATGAATCCACCTTCCTGTTCGGACAAACCGCTGGCAAGGCCGGCGCCGAGCAATTCCTCGCTGCCGTCGAGTTCGGGCGTGCGCGACGGGTATTCCTGGATGGCGAAGTTCGGGATGCAGGCGGCGATTTGCAGGCAGGCTGCGGTGGAAATCGGCGATAGCGGATTGTGCGGCACGATCCAGGCGTCGTGCGCTTCGGCGATGGCGGCAATCTTCTTGGCACCGGTGATGCCGCCGCACAGGCAGACGTCGGGCCGCAGGTATTGCACGGCGTTGCGCGTCAGCAGGGTCTGGAACTGGTACATGCTGGTGAAGCGTTCGCCCGTGGCGATCGGGATGTGGATGTGCCGCGCCACCTCTGCCATCGCGTCGAAACTGTTCGGGCGCAGCGGGTCCTCGAAGAACATCGGCGTGTATTTCTCGATGCCGCGGCCGAGCGCGATCGCTTCGGGCGGCGTCAGGCGGCGGTGGATCTCGATGCAGAGATCGACTTTTCCCCCGACCGCCTCGCGCAGGCGGCGGACATTGTCGATCGCTTCTTCGATCTTTGCGGCGTGAGGTTTGTAGTAGGGGGTGGATTCGCCTTCGTCGAGCAGGGGATTGAGATGGCCGAGCGCGGTGAAGCCGGCCTCCTTGAGCCGCACCGCTTCTGCCAGCAGCGTGTCGATGGTGCGGCCTTTCACGTGGCCGTAGAGCCGCGCCTTGTGGCGCATCCGGCCGCCGAGCAATTCATAGACCGGAACACCGAACGCCTTGCCCTTGATGTCCCACAGCGCGATGTCCAGCGCCGACACCGCGCCGGTGATCGCGCCGCCGGTGAAGTGGTTGGCGCGCAGCATGACATTCCAGTGATGCTCTATCGGGAAGGGGTCCTTGCCGACGAGGTATTCGCCGTATTTGGCGATCGATGCGGCGGAGGCTTCGAGCTGACCCCAGGTGCCGGACTCGCCCAGCCCGATGATGCCGGCGTCGGTGTGGACGCGGACATAGAGGAAGCGATCGAGCAACAGCGGTTCGACCTTGGTGATCTTCATGGGTCGTCTCCTTCCGGGCGGGAGACGGTAGGTCGGACAAGCAGCCCGGGCAATCCGGCGTATGGGTTGGGCGCGCCGCCACGCTCACGATTGCAACACGATGTACTCGGCATGCTCGCTGCGCGGCTGTACGTTGCCGATGATGGCCGCGTCCGCGTAGCCGCGGTCATGCAACGCGGCGAGACACGCGTTGGCCCGTTCTTCCGGAACGCTGGCCAACAATCCGCCGGCGGTCTGCGGGTCGAAGATCAGCGGCAGGCGCGGTGCATTGCGCGAAAGCCTCGACATCGCGGATGGCCCGGCGCAGCCTTACGTTCTGCGGCTGCAGCGAACTGAAGATGCCGAGCCGCACCGTATCGAGGGCGCCATCCAACAATGGCAACGCATCGAGCGACAGGGCGACATCGACGCCAGAGGGCCTGGCCATTTCCACCAGATGGCCCAGCAATCCGAAGCCGGTCACGTCGGTGCAGGCCGTGGCGCCGTGATCGTGCAGGCAGCGCGCGGCCTCGCGGCTGGATTGCAGCATCGCGGCGAGTGCGGCGTCGATCCACCGACCCTTGGCCTTGCCGCGCATGTCGGCGGCGAACAGCGTGCCGGTGCCGAGCGGCTTGGTCAGGATCAGCCTGTCGCCCGGCCGCATGCCGCCCTTGCGCAGCAGGCGCGCAGGGTCGGCCAGGCCGTTCACCGCGAAACCCATGGCGAGTTCGGCGCCTTCGCCGGTATGGCCGCCGACCAGCGCCGTTTCGGCCTCGTTCAGCACTTTCAGCGCGCCCGCCATGAGATGCAGCAACAGGTCCTGCATTTTCGCTTCGAGGCCGAACGGGATGCTGACGATCGCCAGCGCGGATTGCGGCTCGCCGCCCATGGCGAAGATGTCGCCCAGGCTGTGGTTGGCGGCGACCTGCCCGAACACATACGGATCGTCGATGAAGGCGCGAAAAAAATCCACCGTGTGGAGCATGATTTTTCCGTGCGGCACTGTGACGGCGGCGGCATCGTCGGGTGCGTCGAGCCCGATCAGGATGTCCGGCCGCGCGATCGGCTGAAGGTGGCTGAGCGCCTCATCGCAGCATCGTGCTGCCGACCTTGGCACCGCAGCCGCCGCAGCGCATGGCGATCGCGGCAAGTTCCCGGATGGCCGCGGCGTCGGCGAGACCCGTTGCGAGCGCGGGCTGTTCTGCCGGCGCCATATCGGGCAGTGCGTTGTAGCGTTGCATGAAGCGCCGGTCGATCGAGTCCTTCCAGCGCCACATCGCGCGGCCCTGGAGAGCCCAATTGCCGCGCGACGCGACGGCATATTTATCGCCCGTGGTGATCAGGCTGAGGAATTCCCGTTGCGGCCGGAACGGCAGCAGCTTGCGTCCACGCAGGGCGCGACGCAGGTTGGCGGCCAGCGGCTTGCCCTGGCGCACAGCGAAGACACCCGACTTGGGGCGCGGATAGCGCAGCACCGCTGCTATGTCGCCGGCGGCGAACACCGCAGGATGCGAGACCGACTGCAACGTGTCGTTGACCGCAACGAACCCTTGCGCGTCCACCCGCAAGCCGGACTCGGCGAGCCACGGCGCGGCGCCGGCGGCGGTGACCCAGAGGATCTCGTCCAGCGCGTATTGCGTGCCTTCCGCCGTCACGATGCGTCCTGGCGTTACCTCGACGACCGGGGCCCCGGTCACCACCTGCACGCGCCGATCGCGCAGCACGCGATTCGAAGATGCGGCGTGTGCGCGGATTGTGACCCGGAAGAATGCTGTCGCTGGCGCTGAACAGATGGTAGCTGATGTGGTCGTCCGTGCGACCCTGCGCCCGCAGCAATTGGCGCAGTCCGTATTGAACAGCCAGCAGGATCTCGACGCCACCGGCGCCGGCGCCGACGATGCCGATGTGCAGGTCCCCCGTATGCGCAAGCACGCGGTCGCGCAGGCGTTGCCAATGCGCGATGAAGCGATTGATCGGCTTGACCGGCACGACATGTCCGGCGGCGCCCGGCACGTCGGCGGTACGCGGCGTCGAGCCGATGTCGAGCGAAAGCAGATCGTAACGGACCGGTGGGTGCGCGCGGCAATGGATTAACTGGTTAGTTAAGTCGAGCCGGAACGCTTCATCGTGATAGAACCGTGCCCCGGCGAACCGGCAGAGCGGGCCGAGATCGATGTGGGCCTCGTCGAAAGTGTAGTGCCCGGCGACCAGGCCCGGCAGCATGCCGGAATACGGCGTATGACGGTCGCGGCAGATCACGGTAAGACGCACACCCGGCAGCGGGCGCATGCCGAAGTGCTTGAGCACGGCGACGTGGCTGTGGCCGCCGCCCACCAGAACCAGATCCTTGACGATCGGCTGCAGTTTGCTGCTTTGCATGGCGATCCTACGCCGGAGTGGCTGTCCGTGAGATCACCCGCTGGCCGCCATCTGCCTCATACGGCTTCGGCCGCTGGTTGGCGCAGGAACTGCAGCAGCAACGCGGCCACCTGCGCAGGTTGTTCCTGCTGCACCCAATGGCCTGCGCCATCGATCAGGTGACAGCCGCGAAAGCGGGAACAGGCGGTTTGCTGCATGCGATCGACCGCGCTGGGATTCTGGTAAACACCCCAGTCGCTGCTGCCGGCGATGAAACGTCGCGGGCACATCGATGCTGCGTCCGGAGAACAACTGCAACTCGGCGGTGTCGAGTCCCGCCGGTGCCGCGGCGATACCAGTTCAACCCGCCCTGAAAGCCCGTGCGTTGATATTCGCTGCTGTAAACGCGCAACTCGTTATCCGGTAACCAGCGGCAGGCGGCGATCTCAGCCGGGGTCGGCATCACATGCGCCACGGTGGCCGGCATGTCCTCATGCAGGTCCATGATGTAGTAGGTCGGCATTTTCGCCAGTTCCTCGGCGATCCAGCCGGACAATTTGAACGGCAGGTTCTGCCGCCAGTCGGCGCTCTTGTGGTGGTAGTAGGCACGCAGGAAGTCGTGCACGCCCTGCTTGCAGTGCCACATATCGGCGTTGGCCGGTGGGGTCGAATAATACCATTGATAGTGCTTGCGCGGGCGTTCCAGTTGCGCCAGTGCGGCGTGGATGTCGGGCGCCGGTGCGCGGGGCGATTCGTGCGCAGCGTGTCGAACGGCAGAGCTGGGGGGCCGGCGAAAGGTGCGCTCATCAACGCGACTGAACGGAACACGTCGGGCCGGACCAGCGCGCACCATGCAGCGACCGGCGAGCCGAAATCATGCCCGACCACGGCCGCGACCGAGCGATAGCCAAGCGCCGACACCAGCCCCAGCGCGTCCCGCACGGCATTCAGCAGGCGAAACGACCGCAGGCCGTTGTCGTCGCCCACGTCCCAGCCGGTGGTGCGGCCATAGCCGCGCAGGTCCGGCGCGACGACATGGTAGCCGGCGGCGGCGAGCAACGGCATGACCTTGCGCCAGGAATACGCCAGTTCGGGGAAGCCATGCAGCAGCAGAATACACGGGCGATCGGGTGTTTCGAAGCCGGCTTCCAGCATATGGATTTGCAGACCGTTGATGTCGGGGACGAAGCGCGCGCGCAGCCCTGGAGGCAATGCGTCGGTGTCCAATGGTGGCAGCGCTGTCATGGTTCCCTCCGGCGATGCGCGCATGATGCCTCGCCCGGCGGTGAGAGGGAAACGGTTCGCGGCGGTGCTGGCGCCGTCCAGGACCTGGCGCCGTCGGATCAGTCGCCGTCGGACCAGCGCGTCGAGGACAGTCGCCGTCGGACCAGCCGCGTGAGGACCAGTCGCCGTTCGAGGACCTTTGCGTCGCATCCTAGCAGCGATAGGCTGGACCCAGGCGCGGACCAGCCGCCACCAACAACCGGTCTGCGCACCAGGGGGAAACGATGACAATCAGCCGCCGCTATCTCGCCGTCGCGGGCGCCAGCCTGCTAGGTTCGACGACCCTTGCAGCCCGCACCGTATTCGCGGCTGTTACCGGCGACGAGGCCGCGGTCGCCGCAGCGGTCGAATCTTACCGCCAGGCCATGCTCTCCGGCGACCGCAAGGAGTTCGATTCGCTCTGCGTGGATCAGCTTGCATACGGCCATTCGACGGGCCGGGTGCAGACCAAGAAGGAGTTGATCGACGACGCGACAAGCGGCAAGACAAAATGGAATTCCATTACGTTCACCGATCAGAACATTCAGCTCGCAGGCAGCAACGCCATGGCGCGCTTCGTATTCAATGGGGAGAACGTCAGTGACGGCAAGACCAACACGTTGAAGTTCGGCGTGCTGACGGTATGGGTGAAGCAGCGCGGCAAGTGGCGGTTGCTCGCACGGCAGGGCTATAAAATCTAGCGGTTGCGGGCTTGGAGCACGGGCGAGGGGCCGCGGGGCCATCCGCTTTGCTCGAGCCTTCTTGTCTGCAACCCGCCCCCGGGTCAGGCGCCCCGGGGGCATGCCTCTCCCGCGCGCCGTGCGGGAGAGTTATTCTATTGAGACAACAAATGTTTCGCCCTCCGCGGCGCCGCGCCAGCTGAAGGTGATGCGGCCTGTTGCCGGGGCAGGGGGCAGTTCGGCGACGTGCACGCCCAGTCCGGTATCCCGGGTCGCGGTTTCGGTGTGCGTGGCGCCATCGTCGAGGCTCCAGCGCACCACCGATGCTGCGGGCAACTCGATCCGCAGGACCCGGCCCGGAGCGGTCTGGGTCGCGCGCCATTCGGGCCGCCATGACGTCACCCGCGGCGGGCGTCGGTTACGCTGGTAGCGCCGCACAGGCTGCGGTGGCAAGTCGAACACCGCACCATCGGCCAGCGAGCGCAGCAGCTTGATGTGCTCCGCATGCGCCCAGACCAGCGGCATCGCCGAGCCGCTCGGGCCGCCAGGAACCAGCTCCCGCTCCGGTATCGGCGGGCCGTCCCACACCTGCTCCGGCAACAGCTTGCCAGGGCTGCTGCCCGCTTCCATGACCGCCAGCAAGCGGGCGGCTTCAGCCTTGCGGCCGGCGAGCAACTCGTAATGTGCCCGCTCGCCGGCAAGCAGCGGCCACACACGGCCGATACCGGTGCCGTTGAACGGGCTGCCGTCGTCATGTTCGCCGTAACCGTCGCCGTTGTAGCGGCGCCAGCCGGGCCCGGTCGGCAGCTCCTGTCGCAGCACGTGATCGATCACCTTCACGCTGTCCACGATGCGGGGATCGTCCGCCGCGCGCAGGCCGAAGCGTACCAGGGCCAGAGCATCGGTGCTGACAAGCGCATCGGCCGGGGTATTCGCGTCGCAGATATCACGATTGCGCACCTCCACCGTGGCGTGGGTCGCCGCGCGCGCCTCGCCCGGCACCGGCGGGGCAACGCGGATGTAGTAGCCGGTGACCCCAGCCTCGCGCGCCAGGCTGGTGTCGTTGACGTAGAGCCAATCATCGATCTCCGATTCCCAGGCATCCGCGGTGTCGCGCAGGAAACCGGCCATGGCGGCGCCCGCCTCGCCTTCCTCGCAGAGTTCGGCCATGTCGGCGGCGGCGAGCAAACCGGCGATCTCGGCGGCCAGGGTGAAGGGCGTATAGCCGGCGTTCTCCTCCCAGCGGTCCTGGTTGGTGGTGGGGCCGTTGCGCACCACGAATCCCGCCGCGGCGCGGATCATCGGCCAATACGGTTGCAGTTGCGGGCGGCGCAGCGCGCCCAGCCGCCAGGCCAGGTCCACCAGCACGATCGGCAGGGCGCACTCATCGAGTTGCAGCCCGTGCCAGTACGGCTTGCCGTCGAGCCAGCAATTCTGCGGCCAGGAGCCGTCGCCCTCCTGCACCGCGCGCAGGTAGCGCAGCACGCGCCGCACCTCGTCGAACGCGCCGCAGGCCAGGAAGCCGCCCGCGGTCTGCACCAGGTCGCGCGGCCAGACCAGATGGTAGCCGCCCAGGTCGTCGTCGCCCTTGCTGGCGCCCCAGGGGATCGACAGGCTGGCGATGAAGCCGCCCGGGAAGTTGGGCGTCTCGTGGCAGCGCAGCACGGCGGTGCTGACGCGATAGGTGTTGTGACCGTCCACGTGCCGGTCGAGCGAGCGCAAACTCGCCTGCCAGGTCCGCCAGCCGGCGGTGTAGCGCTCCACGACGCTGGCAAACTCGGTTTGCAGGCCGCCGCGCACGTGGAACGCCGCCTCGGCCGGGCTGCGGCCGAAGCCCAGCGCCAGGTGGATCGGCGCATCGCCGGCCACCGGCAGTTCGGCGGTCAGCGCCACGTTGCCGTTGGCGGCGCGGTCCCAGGTATCCGCCAGGTACCCGTGCGCCTGGAGGATCTGCCAGCCGTCGGAGGCGCCGACGAACCCGACCGAGATCGCGGCAAAGGGCCGGTCGGCGGCGAGGGCGAGGTGGGTGCCGCCGCCTTCGGCGAACAACATGCGGCTGCCCTTGTAGTCGCCGGTCCAGGCGGTGTTGTGCGCGCCGCCATTGACCAGATGCGGCGCCAGCAGGGCGAACAGCCGCAGCGGCGGGCCTTCCAGCACCTCCAGGCGGATCTCCTGCAGCACCACGTCGTGGCGCGGGTCGGTGACGATGCGCTTGGTGATGCGGAACCGGCCGCCGAGATGGGTGCTGACGATCTGGAAGGCCGGGACGCCGTCCTCCATTCGGCTGACCTCGAAGCTGCAATCGCGCTTTTCCTCGGCGAAGAAGCCTGCCCCGTCGGTGACGATCAGGCCGAAATCGCGGATGCAGGCCTGGTCGACGCGCGGGTAGTAGATCTCGTTCAGGATGCCGTGGCTGACGGTGAACCACACGCGGCTGACCGGCGACAGTGCGCGTGCCGACCCCGGTCTTCGCCGATGAGGTCCAGCGTGCCTCGATGCCGGGCCATCCTGGTGCGTCCGCCACGTTGCCCCCTCCTGTGCGTTGTTGATCGGGACGCTATATCCTCCGGCCACCGATCACTGACAACCGACCGCTGGAAACATGGCAGGACATTCACAGTTCAAGAACATCATGCACCGCAAGGGTGCGCAGGACGCGCGGCGCGGCCGGCTGTTCGCCCGGCTGATCCGCGAGATCACCGTCGCGGCCGGGCAGGGGCTGCCCGACCCGGCCGCCAACCCGCGGCTGCGCGCAGCGGTCGCGGCGGCGCGCGAGGCCAACATGCCGAAGGACACGGTGGATCGCGCGATCAAGAAGGCGTCGGGCGGTGCCGGCGGCGCCGACTATGTCGAGGTGCGCTACGAGGGCTACGGCCCGTCCGGCGTCGCGGTGATCGTCGAGGCGCTGACCGACAACCGCAACCGCACCGCGTCCGACGTGCGGTCCGCCTTCGCCAAGCATGGCGGGGCGCTGGGCGAGACCAACTCGGTCAGCTTCCTGTTCAACCGGCTGGGGGTGGTGCGATTACCCGGCCTCCGCGGGATCGGCCGACGACATGCTGGAGGCGGCGATCGAGGCCGGCGCGGACAATGTGGAGAGCGATGCCGACGGGCACGAGGTGACCTGCGCGCCGGACGATTTCTTCGCCGGTGCGGGATGCGCTGGAGGCGCGGTTCGGGCCGCCGGAGAGCGCCAAGGTGGAGTGGCGGCCGACCACCAGCGTGACGCTGGACGAGGAGCGCGCGGCGACGGTGCTGAAGCTGCTGGAGGCGCTGGAGGACAGCGACGACGTGCAGAACGTCTATGCCAACTTCGATATTCCGGAGGAGGTGATGGCGCGGCTGTCGGCCTGATGGTTGGCCGTCATCCTGGCCCGCCCCCATCCGTCACCCTCGCTTACCTATCCGTCACCCTCGCTTACCTATCCGTTACCCTCGCGAAAGCGAGGGCCCAACGTGGTTTTGCTGCCGACCTGCCGCATGGGCCCCGCTTGCGTGGGGGGACGATTCCCGTCCGGCGAATTCCTGCGCTAACCTGCGCCCACCCAAGGGGAAACCACAGGAGCCAGGGTCATGCCGAGCGATTACCCGTTGCCGTCCAGCGATCTAGCCAGCCTCGGCTTCGCGGCCAGGCCGATCGAGCACCTCGACCGGCTGATCCAGCAGCATATCGAGGAAGGCCGCTATCCCGGCGCGCAGATCGCCCTGGCGCGGCACGGGCAACTGGCGCTGTTCCGCACCTATGGCAATGCGAAGACCGAGCCATCGCGGCATACCGGCCGCGAACGACACGCTGTTCCTGCTGTTCAGCCAGACCAAGGTGCTGACCAGTTCCGCGCGTGTGGACGCTGGTGGAGGAGGGCAAGCTGTCCTTCATGGACAAGGTGTCCGACCACCTGCCGGAATTCGCTGCCCGCGGCAAAGCCGACATCACGCTGGAGCAGGTGATGACCCACCAGGGCGGGTTTCCCGAACAACAACGTCACCAAGGCGACCTGGACCGACCATGCGCGGATGCGTGCCGAGGTCTGCGACTTCTCGCTCGACTGGACGCCGGGCTCGAAGCTGCAATACCACGGCCAGGCGGCGCATCTGGTGCAGGCGATGGTGATCGAGGCGGTCACCGGCCAGGATTACCGCGACGTGATCCGCACGCGGGTGATCGAGCCGCTCGGGCTGGGCAACGACATCTTCGTCGGCGTGCCGACGCAGCAGCAGAACCGCTGCGCGGACACCTACGCGCCGGAGCCGCGTGACAATTCCGCCGAGTTCCGCGCTGCCGGTTTGCCGAGCGGCGGCGGCTTCGCGACGGCGCGCGGCATGGCGGCGTTCTATCAGATGCTCGGCGCCGGCGGGCGGCTGGGGAATGTGCGGCTGTTCTCGCCGCGGCTGATCGCCTACGTCTCGCGCAGCCATACCGGCGATCGTGGCGATGTGCAGATGGACGGGATTCCGATGCATCGCGGGCTCGGGCCGCATGTGCGCGGCGAGAGCGACCGTATCCGCGGCTTGGGCACGATCGGCGCTCCGGTGACGTTCGGGCATGGCGGCGTCGGGTCGTCGTATTCCTGGGCGGATCCGAGCAGTGGCGTGTCGTTCAGCTATTTGACGAATTTCGTGTATCCCGATCCTTGGCATTCGGCACGGTTGGATCGGGTGGCGAACCTGGTGCACGCTGCGATCGACTAGCCGTTCCACATCGATGGTGCGCGAAAGCGCACCATCGACGGCTTTCTCAAGTTGCGGCCTATTTGAACGCGAGCAAGCCGGGCGACAGCACGACAATGCTTGGGTTGGTGTTTGCGGGCAGCACCGCCCAAGAAAGAGTGTTTACGCAGCCGCTGGTAGCTGAACGCAAAACCCGCAGATAGGTCCGGGCCGGATGAACTGTCCGGCGTCATCAGGGGCGGCGCTTGCATCGCATGGCATCCGTGCCGCTCGCTCAGCCGTCAGTGACGCACGGTGGGAAATCAGCCGCGGGTCGAGCAGCCTGCGATGCGTACTGCACGCCATCTGCGTGAAAGCTGTTGGTTGCTTCACCAATCCGCCACCGCACGATCGCAAAAGCGGGACCGATGCGGGCGGGGCCTCTGGTGTTGCGGGGATGACGGTGGGTAGGCGGCAGCGACGACAAGGCAATCTTTCGGTCGGTTGGTGTGAGAGCACGGTTTCCCGCCCTTGAAGGACAGGTTCGAACAGGGCCGTCGCGAGGAATCGCGGGCGGCCCTTTGTCCCGCGATCGGGCAGGCGGGTTCTGGCTGCTGCTGATCCGCGTCTGTCAGGTAATACCCTACAAATGTCAGGAAATCCTTTGACGTTGGCTCTCGGCCGAGCATAGGGTTGGCGGTACTTGTCGCATCGGGCAACGGAATGGCGGAACCGCTGTTCCGTTACTGGTCTATGCAGAAACAATCGCGACAGGGCCGAAAATCCGAACAATAAACAGGGAGTTTCCGTCAATGTCTGCTGCTGCCGGAAGTAATCCGTCCGTCCCATGGTGGAAGGAGCCCACCAGGGACCAATGGTACGCGTTCATCGCCGCATGGTTGGGATGGACGCTGGACGCGTTCGACTTCACCGTTTTCCTGCTGATCATGCACGCGATCGCGCAGGATTTTAACGTTTCGATGCTGTCGGTGACATTCGTTTTTACCATCACCCTGTGGATGCGTCTGCTGGGCGCCACCGCATCGGGCTGGATCGGCGATCGGATCGGCCGCAAGAAGCCTTTGATGATCGCGATCCTGGGTTATTCGTTGTGCAACTTCGCCGCCGGCCTGTCGCCGACCTTCACCTTCCTGTTCGTCGCGCGCGCCATCCTGGGCCTGTTCATGGGCGCGGAGTGGCCCGCCGGCTCGGCGTTGGCGATGGAGACCTGGCCGCAGCGCTCCCGCGGGTTCATGGGCGGCGTGCTGCAGGGCTCCTGGGGCATCGGCTTCCTGATGTCCTTCGCGATCTATGGCCTGTTCTACAATTCGATCGGCTGGCGCGGCATGCTGATGGTGGGCGTGTTGCCTGCGCTGGCGGTCGTTTATGTGCGCTTCTTCGTCAAGGAACCGGAGGTGTGGGTCGAGAACCGACGGCTCCAGAAGGCCGAGAACCGCGAGGTCAAAGCGCCGCTGTTCAGCATCTTCAAGCGCGGCATGATCGGCAATACGCTGACCGCGTGCTGGTGGATGGCGAGCGGGTTTGTCACCTACTACTCCGTGACCGTCCTGTTCGCGACGCATTTGCAGGTCGATCTGCATATGTCGCCAGGGGCGATCGGCGAGGTGGGCGTGGCGGCCAACCTGGTGACGTTCCTGTCCAGTGCGCTCTGGGGCTGGCTGGCGGACAGGATACGGGCGGCGGGCCGCGATGATCATTCCGGCGCTGATCGCGATCCCGCTGGCGCCGATGTATCTGCTGAGCCACGATTTCTCGCTGATCTGGTGGGGCTTCGTGTTGCAGGGGGCGGCCGGGGCCGGCGGCATGCAGGGCCAGATGGCGACCTACCTCAACGAGCGGTTCCCGACCGAGGTGCGCGCGACCGCAAGCGGCTTCTGCTATCACCAGGGGGCGATCTGGGGCGGCCTTGTGGCGCCGATCATCGCCTACTTCGCCACGTCCTGGGGACTTGGCTACGCGATCCCGATGATGATCGGGACGATGGTCTTCGCGCTCAGCTACGTCCTGGCCTTGCTGGTGGGGCCGGAGACCAAGGGCAAGGAACTCGTGGCGGACCTGGTGGTCGCCTGAGCGTTCGCCTGGGTTTGCATTGCCGGAGGATGGCGCGGCCGGGTAGTTTGGCCGCGCCATGCCTTATGCGAGCAATGACGAGCTACCGCCATCGGTGGGCAATCATCTGCCGCCGCACGCGCAGGACATTTTCCGCGAGGCGTTCAACCATGCCTGGCAACAGCATGGCGGTGACGAGGCGACGGCGTTCCGCATCGCCTGGGCCGCGGTGAAGCGGAGCTATCGCAAGCGCGGCGATGTGTGGGTGCCGATCGGGCGGTAGGTCAGGCGTGCCGATGGCCGCTGCGACGCATAAGTGGCAAATGGCGAATCGCTTCGACACGGCCGCCCACTCGGTAAGGATGCCAATGCAATCCGACACAATGACCGATTGTTGCGCTGCCATCAGAAATAGCTTACATTTCCGACACGTTCCGCCCGGGCAAGATAGTGAGCACGAACATTCGGAGTGGTGGGGGAAATGCGCCAAGCCTGCAAAGCGACGATGCCCAGGGTCCTGGGTCATCGCTTTCCGCCGTGTTTGCTGACGCTTGCGGCCGCCTGCTTCCTTAGTGCACTGTCCGGCTGCGCCTTTGACATCAGCTATGTCAAGCGTGTGCCGACGGAGTTTCAGGCAAGCGCATCGGGCGGGCCTGGCTGGACGCTGCAACAGGAACAATCGATCGGCGTTGGTTCCGGATTTCCCACCACGCTTCGGCGTGGCACGCGGTGGTGGCTTGCCGGGCACACTCCGCAAGGCGACGTTTACCGAACCAGCGACCAGATTGTCACGGTCGTTGCGTCGAACAGCTTCGAAGCGATGGTCGGTACTGCAGGGGGACAAGATCGCCGGGTTCTATCTTCCTGTCGAGCACAGCTTCGTTGCCGCCACGAACCCGGTAACCCTACCGATTGAGCGAGGAGCCCACCCATGAATTGGTTGATCCCGCGGGCGATCTGCCTGCCCAGACTACTGCTTGCAATACTGACGGTCGCGTTGCTGGCCGGTTGCGCGACCTCCGGCCCGACCTATTCGGACTTGCAGTCGAAGCTGGCCGCTCCGGCCGCGGGCCAAGGGCGTATATTCATTTTTGTACTAACCCCCTTGGCATGGCCGTGCAGCCCGACGTCAAGGTGAACGATGTCGTCGTCGGTTCGGCCGTGCCGCGTGGGTTCATCTATCTGGACCGTCCCGCCGGCAACTACACGATCAGCACTGCAACCGAGGTGACGCGGACGCTCAGCCTCACTCTGGCGCCAGGGCAGGTACGCTACGTGAGGCTGAATATCGGCATCGGGTTCTTTGTCGGGCATGTATATCCCGAACTGGTTGAGGATTTAGAGGGCATCGCCGATATCGCAGATTGCCACCTCGTTGGTTCATAGCGCGCCGAACTCCCCATCGTAGTGCCGCCACGATGGGACTTGCAACGTCTGATTATCCCACCTTCCGAAACTTGTGCAGCGACCGCAGATTGTCGGGCATTGGCCGGTCGGGGTAGAGCTGCGGCCAGTTGGTCCACGATACCTCCCCGACATAAAGATCGCCACGCGAATCCACGGCCAGCCCATGCGGTGCCAAGAACTCCGTCGGCCCCAGACCCGGGCCCAGTCCGCCGATCCGCGCAATCCGCTTGCCGGTATTGTCCACGATCGTCACCCGTGGCCCGAGATTCGGCAGATGCCGGTTCACCGGCTGCACCGAGCCCAGTTCGCCAATATAGCAAACCGGACACTTGCCCGGCGGCATGATACAGCCCGCACGGACGATGCAGGTTGTTCCATTGTGACTCGTAACGCCCGTTGCCGTCGAACACCTGCACGCGATGGTTCTCGCGATCCGCGACATACACCCAGCCATCGGCATCGCAGGTGATGTTGTGCGCGATGTTGAATTCGCCCGGATCGGTGCCCGGCGCGCCCCACGACATCAGCAACTTCCCGTCCGGCGAGTATTTGTGAACCCGTGAATTGCCATAGCCGTCGGACACATAGATATCGCCCTGCGGCGACATCGCGGTATGGGTGCAGCGATGGAACGGTTCGCCGCTCATGTACGGTGTCGGCTTGCCCGGAATGCCGAGCGTCAGCAGCACCTTCCCCTCCAGCGTGCACTGCCGCACCGTGTGGTCGCCGTCGTCGGTCAGCCAGATCGTGTCGTCCGGCGCCATGAACACGCCATGCGCGCGCGGGAACAGACCCTCGCCCCAGGAGCGCAGGAAATTGCCGTCGCGATCGAACACGATCATCGGGTGTTCGCCGCGGTTGAACACATAGACATTGTCGTTGCGATCGACGCCGACCGAGCCGATCTCCTTGAACGACCAGCCCGGCGGCAGCTTCGCCCAGTTCTCCACCGGTTCGTAGGTGTATTCGCCGCTGCCCACCGTCGCCATGGCGCTTTTCTCCCCCTTCGCAGTGACGACAGCTTGTCACGAAGCCGGCGGCAAGAAAACCTCGGCCGCGTCATGGGCGCCCGCCGCCTTGACGTGCGCCGCCGAGGGCACACGATAGGCGCCTGACAATCAAGCCTGGAGGAAACGGCAATGGCGGATGTGCGGATCATGGCGACTGGCCTGGGTTTTCCCGAGGGACCCGTGGCGATGCCGGACGGCTCGGTGATCCTGACCGAGATACGCAACCGGCGCGTGTCGCGCATCACGCCGGACGGCACCGTAACGACGCTGTCTGACACCGGCGGCGGACCGAACGGGCTGGCGATCGGGCCCGGACGGCGCGCTGTACGGCTGCAACAATGGCGGCAGCCGCTACGTGGCCGGATCGTCGATGGGCCAGGGACCGCTGGAAGGCTACACCCACGGCTGGATCGAGCGCATCGATGCGAAGACCGGCGAAACACGACACCTCTACACCGAGGTCGGCGGCAACCGCCTGTCGGCGCCCAACGACCTGGTGTTCGATGAGCACGGCGGCTTCTATTTCACCGATCTCGGCAAGCGCTATGCGCGGCATCGTGATCATGGCGGGCTGTATTATGCGCTGCCGGACGGTTCGAAGGTGATGGAAATCGCCTATCCGATCCTCAGCCCG
Source organism: uncultured Alphaproteobacteria bacterium (assembly GCA_963696555.1). Lineage (GTDB taxonomy): Bacteria > Pseudomonadota > Alphaproteobacteria > Rhizobiales > Xanthobacteraceae > BOG-931. Next base: position 461,606 of record CAVOKR010000026.1, read on the forward strand.
AACGGCTGCGGCCTTTCGCCGGACAACCGGACCGTTTATGTCGCCGATACCGAGAGCGCGCGGCTCTGGGCGTTCGACATCGTTTCGCCGGGCGTGGTGAAGAAGGACACGACCCACGCCGCGCATGGCGGGCGACTGGTCGGCAGCATCGCCGGCCATGCGCGGTTCGACAGCCTGGCGGTGACCGCGAGCGGCAATATCTGCGTCGCCACCTTGAACACCGGCCACATCACCGTGTTCTCGCCGCAGGGCGAGGTGCGGGAGCAAGTGAAGATGCCGGATACGTATCCGACCAATATCTGCTTCGGCGGCCCCGATCTGCGAACCGCCTATATCACTTTGTCGGATAGCGGCCGGCTCGGCGTCGATGCAGTGGCCGGAGCCGGGCCTGAAGCTGCACTACGCGTAACGGTCGAGCGGCGCTGCTCGGCAACGCGGCAGGCGCCGCTGTCTGCTCATGTTGTCGTTACGGAACTTGCGCCTGCGCTCGGGCGTTCTCACTGACTAAGCCCAGGATCCAGGCAGGAGAGTTCAGCATGAGCGACGATTTGCAAGGTGCGGCTCGCGAAATGGGCGGCCGCGTGCAGCGGAAAGTCGGCGAGGCCGTCGGCGACGCCAAGACGCAGGCCGACGGTCTGTACAACCAGGCGGCCGGCACGGCGCAGCAGATGTGGGGCCAGGCGCAGGACGCCACCGATCAGGTCAGCGGCGCCATTCGCGCGCAGCCATTGATTGCAGCGGCGTCGCGGTCGGCATCGGCTATATTCTCGGCCGCCTGACCGCCTGATACGCCACACCATCATCGCTCAAAATCATCGTTTGGCGCGGGCACCCCGTTGGTACGGCCGGCGCGCGTCCGTCGTCAGGCACGGTCAGACGCGCGCGCGCTGGCCGTGCCATCGGGGGAGATTGAATAATGCCGGCAGCCATCCTGAAGTCCCGCGTCCGCGAAGGCGCGCCCAATCCGCTTGGCGCCACTGGGACGGGCTCGGCGTCAATTTCTCGCTGTTTTCGGCCAACGCCACCAAGGTCGAGCTGTGCCTGTTCGACGATTCCGGCCAACGGGAACTGGAACGCATCGAACTGCCCGAATACACCAACGAAATCTGGCACGGCTACCTGCCCGATGCGCGGCCCGGCACGATCTACGGCTATCGCGTGCATGGCCCGTACGATCCGGAAGACGGGCCATCGCTTCAATCCCAACAAGCTGGTGCTCGATCCCTATGCCAAGGCGCATGTCGGCGCAGTTGAGCTGGGACCACGCCGTGCTTCGGCTACACGCATCGGTGCCAAGGACGACGACCTGACGCTTCGACGAGCGCGACAGCGCGCCGTTCATGCCGAAATGCCGGGTGATCGACCCGGCCTTCACCTGGGGCCGCGAACGTGCCCCGTCGCGTGCCCTGGGATCGCACCATCATCTACGAGACCCATGTCGCGCGGCTACACCAAGCTGCATCCGGCGGTGCCGGAGCAGCTGCGCGGCACCTTCGCCGGCCTCGGCCGCAAGGAGGTCGTGGACTACATCAGAGTCGCTCGGCGTCACCTCGGTCGAGCTGCTGCCGATCCACGCCTTCGTCAACGACAGCTATCTGCTGGACAAGGGCCTGACCAACTACTGGGGCTACAACACGATCGGCTTCTTCGCCCCCGATCCGCGCTATTCCGCCGTCCCGGACTTCGTGTTCTCCGAATTCAAGGAGATGGTCGCGCGCCTGCACGACGCCGGCCTCGAGGTGATCCTCGACGTGGTCTACAACCACACCGCCGAAGGCAACGAGCGCGGCCCGACGCTGTCGTTTCGCGGCATCGACAACGCCTCCTACTACCGGCTGATGCCGGACGAGCCGCGCTACTACATCAACGACACCGGCACCGGCAACACGCTCAACATGAGCCATGCCGCGCGTGCTGCAGATGGTCACCGACAGCCTGCGCTACTGGGTGTGCGAGATGCACGTCGACGGGTTCCGCTTCGATCTCGGCACGATCCTGGCGCGCGAGACCGACGGCTTCGACGAAGGCGCACGGCTTCCTGCAATTCCTGCCTGCAGGACCCGGTGCTGTCGCAGCGTGAAGCTGATCGCCGAGCCCTGGGACATCGGCCCGGGCGGCTATCAGGTCGGCGGCTTTCCGCCCGGCTGGGCCGAGTGGAACGACAAGTTCCGCGACACCGTGCGCGCTTACTGGAAGGGCGACGAGGGCAAGCACGCCGAAATGGCGACGCGGCTGGCCGCCTCGGCGGATTGCTTCAACCAGCGCGGCCGCAAGCCCTGGGCGAGCGTCAACTTCATCACCGCGCATGACGGCTTCACGCTGCACGACCTCGTTTCCTACAACGAGAAGCACAACGAGGCGAACGGCGAGGACAACCGCGACGGCCACTCCGACAACCAGTCCTGGAACCACGGCGTCGAGGGGCCGACCGACGACCCGGAGATCATCGCGCTGCGCGAGCGGCAGAAGCGCAACCTGCTGGCCACGCTGCTGCTGGCGCAGGGCACGCCGATGCTGCTGGCCGGCGACGAGTTCGGCCGCACCCAGCAGGGCAACAACAACGCCTATTGCCAGGACAACGAGATCAGCTGGGTCAACTGGGACTTCGGCGAGAAGGCGGCTCGAACTGGCGGAATTCGTCCGCAAGCTGATCGCGCTGCGCAAGTCGTTTCCCGATCCTGCGCCGCTCGCGCTTCCTGACCGGGGAATACAATGCCGGAACTCGACGTGAAGGATGTGCGCTGGCTGACGCCCGGCGCGGCCAGGATATCGAAGGCACATGGCACGATGCCAATGCGCGCTGCTTCGGCATGCTGATGGACGGCCGCGCGCAGGCCAGCGGCATCAAGCGGCCGGCGATGGATGCGACGGCGTTGCTGGTGCTGAACGCGCATCACGACGTGGTGAATTTCCGCCTGCCGGAGGTCGTCGGCGGCAATGTCTGGCGCTGCCTGCTGGACACCAATGCCCCGGAGGTCGAAGGCCAGAAGCGGTTTCGATCCGGCGACGAGTACGCGGTGACCGGCCGGTCGTTCCTGCTGCTGGTGCTGGAGCCGGAGACGGAGCATTCCATCGGTCTGCGTCGTGCCCTTGAAGCATTCCGGCACATGGCGGAACAACCGATCCCGGTGGCCAATCCCGAAACGGAAATCGCCGCCGCGCTGGAGTCGGAACGCGCGCCGGGCGTGACGGCCCAGCCGTCATTACGAGGAGCAAAGCGGTCCCCGGGCGTTCACCCGGGGAAGCAAACCCCTGCCTCACGAGCGTCCGCACCTCGTCCGGCAGGGATTGATTCGGCACTACGCTTCCCGCTCTGACACATTTCGCGCCCCGCACCGACCCAGTGCGCTTCATACCGCGTGACGTCGTCGCCTCAAGCGCGCGCGTGACGAAACGGAATGATGGAGCCGTCGCCGCGTTCTGCGTCGCGCTTTGCCAGCATTGTCAATCGTTCCAGCGACCATGCATCCGCAAGGCACGCCATTTGTTCGGTTGGCGTCATTGCCGCGAGTGCTTCGGACGGCGATTGTGCCAGATCGAGCCGCGCTCGCGCCACCGCCAGCGCAACGTCCACCGCTTGTGGGCGCAACGGCGCCGCCGCCGGCAGCATGCGACCATGCACTGCATACAGCACTGGATCGTCCAGTAGCCGCAACATGCCGCGCACGCCACCTGGTACCGCCGCCATCTCCTTTGTCAGACGGTTGGCGCGTGCCAGCACGTCGGGTGGCTGCACCTCTTCGGGGATACGCAACAGGCCGAGGTGTCGCCATGCCAGCCCGGCGCTGCGGCGTGCGGTAACAGCCGCCAAAGGGATTGCCAGCGCGAGGCCCAGCACCACGGGCGCCATCCACAGCGCGAGCGACGATGACACCGCCCATGCAGTGCCTGCCAACACCAATCCAAGCGCCGTGTGCCAGCGGTACTGCGCAGCGGTGACACGGAACGGAACACTGCCATCGTCGCGCCGCTGCGCGTTCCATCCCGAATCGCGGCCGGCCAGGATGGTAACAACGTGCAACGACTGCGTCAGCATCACCACCGGCGCCATCAATCCGGCCAGCATGCTCTCCAATACCAAGCTCGTCAGCAGTCGCAACGTGCCGCCGCAGCCTCGGCGATCCGCGCGTGTCATCGCGATGGCACCGAGCAATTTCGGGATCAGCAGCAAGGCCATGGTGCCGACGAACATCCACATGGCGCGGACCGGGTCGATCACCGGCCATTGCGGAAACAGCGAGCGCCCGGCTGGGAAATAGTTCGGCGGCACAAATCGCGCCTGCACGGCGATCAGGATCCCGCACAGCAGGAACAGCAGCCAGAGCGGCGCGGTGATGTAGGATCCGATGCCGGTCAGCAAATGCAGCCGGCTGATCGGGTGCAGTCCGCGCGTCGGCAGCACGGCGACGTGCTGCAAATTGCCCTGGCACCAGCGGCGGTCGCGGACCGCCAGGTCGGTGAGCGACGGCGGGCATTCCTCATAGCTGCCGCGCAGCGCGGGCACCATGTGGATCGCCCAGCCGGCGCGGCGCATCAACGCGGCCTCGACAAAGTCGTGGCTCATGATCAGGCCGCCGAACGGCTTGCTCCCAGGCAATTCCGGCAGGCCGGCGTGATTCGGCGAAAGCACGTGTGCGGATCAGCGCATTGTGGCCCCAGTAATTGCCCTCGGCGCCGTGCCACCAGGCGATGCCATGCGCGATCAACGGCCCATAGACGCGGCCGGCGAACTGCTGCAACCGAGCGAACAATGTGGTGCCACCGGTTACGATCGGCAGGGTCTGGATCAGGCCCACCCCGGGATGCTGTTCCATCGCATTCACCAGGCGGATCAGCGCGTCGGCGCTCATCACGCTGTCGGCGTCCAGGATCAGGAACTGCGGATACGCGGCGCCGAACCGCGTAACCCAGTCGGCAATATTGCCCGCTTTGCGCGCGGTGTTGCGCTGGCGGTGGCGATAGAAGATGCGGTCGTCGCCGCCGGTGCGGGCGCGCAACGCCAGGAACGCGGCTTCCTCCTCGATCCAGGTGTCGGGGTCGGTGGTGTCGCTGAGAATGAAGATGTCGAACGGCGTCGCCCGCCGGACCGGCTGCCTGCAACGCCTCCCAGATCGCCTGCAAGCCGGCCGTCACCCGTTGCGGCGATTCGTTATAAGTCGGCATCAGCAGCGCGGTGCGCGCCGCCGGAACGCTGATCTCCGGCGCCAGCAGGCGCCGTCCGCCGCCGGTCAGCAGCGAGAAAAACCCGGCCAGGGCACTGGTGAACGACAACGCGATCCAGGCGAACAGCGCCACGAACAAGCGCCAGCATGACGATGGCGAGAACGGTCGGTCCATTCACCGCCAGCACCCGATACATCTCGTGCGTCGCCTCGATCGTCATCAGCACGGCGCTGCCGATCACCAGCACGCGTCGGGTGCGGATCAGTCGAGGCTCCGTCACCGGCCGGCCAGAGCGTGGCGGGGCGATACGCAAGCGACTGCGTCGGCATCGCCAGCGGTGCCTCGTCCGGCAGCGCGCGAAATCCCGCGGCGGTGCGTCAGGATGCTGTCCATCGCGCGATCCATGTCTCGCGTCAGTGGCTTGTCGCCATCCATCAGCCTTGCGTGCATCTCGACCATCGGCTGTTTTTGCGTGTCCAGCTCGATGCTGACGCGCCAACCGCCGAGTTCCGGATTGTGCTCGGCAACGGCGTTCACGATCTTGCCTTTGTCCGTGCCGACATCGAGGTCAGGCGGTGTCTCCGCTTTCCACGCGTCCAGCGCCGCGCCGACGAAGTCGATCACGTACTGCCGGTTGTCGCCGTTCCACGACTTGCCGCTGCGCGTCTGGATCACCTGCGCGAATGGGCCGGGCTCCGGCTCCGACCAGCACCAGTGCATCCGGTAGGCAAGCTTGAATTCGCTTTTCGCCTTCAATGGATCCTGCGGGCGCCAGAATGCGACGATGTTGTCGTTGACTTCCTTGTTGGATGGGGATCTCGACAAGCTCGACGACGCCCTTTCCCCAGTCGCCGACCGGTTCGATCCACAGCGACGGGCGCTTCTGGTACTGCGCTTCCAGATCCTGATAATCGGAGAATTTCCGTGCGCGCTGCATCAGGCCGAAGCCGCGCGGCCCGACATCGGAAAACGCACTGATCTGCAAATTGCGCGGGTTGATCAGCGGCCGCCAGATGCGTTCGTCCTGGCCGGTGCGCAATGCCAGCCCGTCAGTGTCGTGCACCGCCGCGCGCCAGTCGTCGGACGGAGCCTTGGTCGTTCGGACCGAAGAAGAACATGCTGGTCAGCGGCGCCAGGCCCGCCTGGGCAATATCGACGCGCGGGTACAGCGTGGCCTGGGTGTCGAACACCGTTTCCTGGCCCGGGCGGATCACGAAACGGAAGGCGCCAGCGGCGCTCTGGCTGTCGAGCAGTGCGTGGATGGTGATGGAATCCGCGCCCGGCGCCGGCCGTTCCAGCCAGAAGCTGCGGAACAGCGGGAATTCCTCGCCGGAGCTATCGGCGGTCTTGATCGCCAGTCCGCGCGCCGACAGGCCATAGCCCTGACCACGCGCCAATGCGCGGAAATAGCTGGCGCCGAGGAAGGCGCAGACCTCGTCGAAGTAGTCCACCCGGTTCAGCGGAAACTGCAGGCGGAAACCGGCGAATCCGATATCGCCGGTGGGCGGCTTCACTTTGTCCCAGGTGAACAGGTCGGTGTTGTACGTTATCGGCGACGCGCGCCCATCGGCAACCTCGAAGATGTCCACACGGTCCTTATAGAGATAGCCGCGATGGAAAAACTCCGCGGTGAAGTTCGTGTGCTGCCCGCGCCAGAGCGCTTGGTCCGGCTTGAATCGGATCATCTGGTATTGCGAATATTCCAGCTTGGACAGTTCAGGCGGCAGCGTGGAATCGGGCGGGTTGAACGGCTTCGTCGCAAGTTGCCGGGCCATCGCCGGCACCGTGTCGTTGTCGAACAACGTGCCCTGGTCGTCCGCTGCCGCCGCGCTTGTCCTAAGCGCCAGCAGCAGCGATGCCCCACCGTACAAGACCTCGCGACGACGCACCGGCGCCTCCATCCCATGAAGGCGTGTAGCAAACAGTAACATCGCGGCAAGATCGTGCAGCGCAGCGATCGATCACCGGAAGTTGTCCAGTGCGGCCTACATCAGCTTGAGCAACAGGAATCCGCCGACCACGCCAGCGGCCAACGCGCCGGTCACCAGCGCCAGGCGCCGCTCGATGAAGTCGCGCACCGGCGTGCCGAACGCGCGCAGCAGCGCCGCCACCAGGAAGAAGCGCATGCCGCGCGTGGCAATGCTCGCCAGCCATGAACAGCCAGAAATTGAAATGCGCCGCGCCGGACGCGATGGTGACGATCTTGTACGGGATCGGCGTCAGTCCCTTGATCAGGATCACCCAGAGCCCGTACTGCGCGTACAGCGCCTGGAAGGCGGCGAAGCGGTCGCCATAGCCATAGAAGCGGATCAGCGGCTGCGCGAGCTGGTCGAACACCGCGTAGCCGATGAAATAGCCCAGCGCGCCGCCGATCACGCTGGCGACGGTGCAGATCGCGGCGAACCGCCAGGCCTCGCGCGGCCGCGCCATGGCCATCGGGATCAGCAGCGCATCCGGGGGGATGGGGAAGCAGCTCGCCTCCGCGAAGGCGACCACCGCCAGCCACCAGGTGGCGCGGGGCGAGGCGGCCAGCGCCAGGGTGCGAGCATAAAGGTTCCGAAGCATGCGGCCTCTTAGCAGGCCTCGGCAGTCTGGTCACGCCTGAAAGCCGGCCGTATCGTCGCCGACAGCCACCGTTTTGAGGACCCAGGATGCGCCGAATCGCCATCATAGCCAGCTGTTCTGATGCTTGCCCTGACCAGCCCGCTCACAGCGCAGGCGCCCGGCTCCGGCGGGACCGCCGCATGCCTGGCTGTTCGGCGCCTGGATCGGTGGCATGTTCCCGGCGCCGGTGACGCTGACCGCGCAGGAATGCCTGGCGCAGCCGATGGTGATCTTCACGCGTGACGTGGTGATGCGCGCCGTCATGACGACGCCGGCCTATGCGCAGCGGCTGATCGACACGCGCACGCGCACACGGCCGACGGCTTCGAGGTGCGGCTGGTCGTCATCCCCCGTCGGCGCCTGGTGGCGAGCAAACCTTTGGCTGCCCGGATCCGAATGTGCTGCCGGTGCAGCGACGTGGCGAGAACGAGATCACCTTTCCCGGCTGCACCGATTTTCCCTTCCCGCTGATCCGCTGCGCCACGCACTGAGCCGCCCGCGCTGCCAATACAATCCGCGCTGCCAATACAACAGAGGAGATGTCACGACAATGACCCGCACCGTCGCCCGCCTGCTGGCGGAGAGTCTGGAAGCGCATGACGTGGACCAGATCTTTTGCGTTCCCGGCGAGAGCTATGTCGGCTTCACCAGCGCGGTGTTGCAGCGGAACACCATCCGCATGGTGGTGTGCCGGCACGAAGGCGGCGCGGGCTATATGGCGGTGGCCGACGGCCGGCTGCGCAACCGCGCGGGCTGCTGCATCGTGTCGCGCGGCCCCGGACTGTCCAACGCGATGGTGTCGCTGCACTCCGCCTATCACGACGCGACGCCGATGGTGATGCTGGTCGGCCAGGTGGAGCGCAAGGATTTCGGCCGGCTGGCGTTGCAGGAGCAAAATTATTCGCGCTTGCTGGCCGACGTCACCAAACTGGTGATCGAGGTGAACGAGCCGGAGCAGGCGTCGGAGGCCATCGCGCGCGCCTTCCATATCGCCGAGAGCGGCACCCAGGGGCCGGTGGCGGTGATCCTGCCGGAGGACATTTTCGACGAAACCACCGACGCCGAGCCGGACCTGCCGCGTCCGCGCGTGCTGGCCGGGCCGCGCGCCGCCGATCTCGATCGGCTGGCGGACATGCTGGCGCAAGGCCGAACGGCCGCTGATCCTGGTGGGCGGTGCGCTGCTGGCCGATGCGATGTACGACGACGCGGTGTACGGCGACCTGCAACGCTTCGCCGAACAACTGGGTGCTGCCGATCTGCCCGACGCATCGCCGGCCGCACACTGTTCGACGCGCGGCATCCGAATTACGGCGGCTATATGGGAATTCGGGTTCCTGCCGACCTGATCAAGGAAATGAAGCGCGCCGACCTGATGGTCGCGCTGGGCGAGCGGCTGACCGATACGGTCAGCCAGTCGTACAGTTTCCCGGCGGCGCCGCAGCCGCAACTGCCGCTGGTGCATGTGTGGCCGGACGCAAACGAGGTCGGGCGCGTGTTCCGCCCCGATCTTGGTATCGCCGCCAGCCCGCACGAGGTGCTGCGCGCGCTGCTGGCACGCGGTGCCCCTGCCGGCGCGGAGAAGCGCAAGGGCTGGGTGGATGGGCTGCACGGTATCCATCGCCGAGCTGCTGGAAAAGACCTGGGAACCGACCACCGACGGCGTGAACTTCGCAGCGATCGTCTGCGAGGTTGACAAGCATCTGGCGCCCGATGCGACGGTGACCTCGGATGCCGGCAATTTCGGCTCGTTCATCCATCGCTATATCGGCTTCAAGCCCGGGCAGGTGTTCCTGTCATCGGTGGTGGGCGCGATGGGGTCCGGCATGCCGATGGCGGTTGCCGCCACGTTGCGCCGGCCGGGCACGCAGGTGGTTGCGTTCATGGGCGACGGCGGCGCGCTGATGATGGGCAACGAGATCGCCACAGCCTGCCAGTACGGCGGCAATCCGATCATGGTGATTTCCGATAACAGCATGTACGGCACGATCGGCATGCACAGCTACGTGCGCTATCCGGACCGGCCGTTCATGGACGGAACGAAACTGACCAATCCGGATTTCGCCGCCTGGGGACGGTCATTCGGCGCCGAAGGCATCACCATCCGCGACGAGAACGAAGTGGCCGACGGCATCGCGCGTGCCTTCGCGGTGAAGACGAAGCCCGTCGTGGTGCACTGCCTGACCTCGGCAATCCAGATGAGCGCGTGGCGGCGGTATCAGGGGGAGCGGCTGCCCTAGGCAGGTCCCGCTCCCCACTACCCTCGGTCCACTGCTCGTCGTGCAAAAACGGGTGCTGCGATACCAACTTCTACACGTCCGGCCAGCGGCACCAGCATGCCCGACAGCAGTACCAGCGCGCCCATGACCAACATCGGGATTTCGTAATTGCCGGTGAGGTCACGCAGCAAGCCCACAAGCTGCGGCGCCGCATAGCCCGAGATGTTGCCAACCGAATTGATCACCGCGATGCCGCCCGCCGCGGCGGCCGACCCCAGGAATGCCGTCGGCAAATTCCAGAACACCGGCAGCGCGCCGGAGATGCCGAAACTCGCCAGGCAGAACGACGCGATCGCCAGCACCGGACTGATGCTCAGGAACAATCCCGCCAGCACCAGGCCGATGCCGCCCAGCAGGCATGGAATGATCAAGTGCCACACACGTTCCCCTGTGCGGTCCGAGCTGCGCGAGAAGAAGATCATGCCGATCACGCCGGCGATTGCCGGTACGGATGTCAGGTAGCCGACATTCATGTCGCTGAAACCAAGGCTCTTGATCATCAGCGGCAGGAAATAGGCCTTGCCATAAACGCCGAAGCCGACCAGCACATAGACCAGCATCAGGATGATGATGGTTTGCGATATCACCGCGCGTGCGAACGGCAGATGCTTGCCCGTGGCGGCGTCGCGTTCGTCCTCCAGTTTTGTTTCCAACCAGTCACATTCGTCTGGGCTCAACCAGCGCGCTTCGGATGGGCGGTCGCGCAGCAGGATCAGGCAGGCGGCGGCGAACAGCATCGCCGGCAGTCCCTCGGCGAGGAAGATCCATTGCCAGCCGGCAACGCCCAAGCCAGCCGTTCAGCGCCAGCAGATGCCCGGCGATCGGGTCCGCCAATGATGCCGGCGGAGGAGCCAACAGCGTAGAACACGCCCATGGCTCTGCCACGATGGCGGGACGGGAACCAGCGGGTCATAAAGAACGCGACGCCCGGGAAGAAGCCCGCCTCTGCCACGCCGAGCAGGAAACGGACGATGACAAAGGTTGTGACGTCGGTGACAAGGGCCATGCAGGTTGAGCACAGGCCCCAGAACAACATGATCAGCATGATCCAGCGCCGTGCGCCCAATCGTGCGAGCACCATGTTGGCGGGCACCTGGAACAGCACGTAGCTCCAGAAGAACGCGCCCGCACCAAGGCCGTACGCCGTGGCGCTCATGCCCAGCGCCTTGTTCATGGTCAGCGCTGCGAACGAAATATTGAAGCGGTCGAGCACGTTGATCAGATAGGCGAGGCTGAGGAACGGCACGAGATGCCATGCGACCTTGCGCATGACGGCGTTTTCACGATCCGTTATCATCGTATCCTCCGGAACCGGGTTCTGCTGCCCGATTTCCCAGCATAGCGACGATAATTGACAAACTGCCAGAACTTTCGTCCACCAGGGTCGTGCTGGGCCGGATCGAACCCGGCACCCAAGGTGGCACCGTCTTCGGTTGCGTGTACAGTCCCAGCGACGGCAATAGACTGAGACCTGACCAATGCGCATTGCTCTGATCCACGCCCTCAGCCATTCGGTGCCGGCGATCGTCGCCGCCTTCCAACGCGAATGGCCGCAAGCCACACTCGCCAATCTGCTCGACAACTCGCTGTCCGCCGACCTGGCGCGCGATGGCGCGTTGACCCCGGCAATGACCGAGCGATTCCTGACGCTGTCCCGCTATGCCAAAAGTTGCGGTGCCGACGGCATCCTGTTCACCTGTTCCGCCTTCGGCCCCTGCATCGAGGCCTGCGTCCGCGACCTTGCGCCACTGCCGGTGCTGAAGCCGAACGAGGCGATGATCGAGGAAGCGGTGGCGCTGGCCGGCCCGCGGGGGCGGATCGGATTGCTGGCGACCTTTGCCCCAACCCTTCAGTCCATGCCGGCGGAATTCACCGCTGTTGCGCCCGGCGTGACCGTGGTGCCGTGCCATGCGGCAGCAGCGTTACCGGCGTTGGATCGTGGCGACGCGGCGGCGCACGATCGTGCCGCGGCCCAGGCGGCAACCGCGTTGCGCGATTGCGACGTGGTGGTGCTGGGGCAGTTCAGCTTGGCGCGCGCTGCGCCGCTGGTCGCCGAAGCCACTGGAAAGACGGTGCTCACGACGCCGGATTTCGCGGTGCGCAAACTGAAACGACTGTTGATCCCGGCAGCAAAGGCAGCGTGACATGACCCTGGATGAATTCCGCGCCACCATCGCCGCGCCGGCTCCGCCGGAAGGCCTCAGCCATGCGCTGCAAACTCTCTGGTGGGACGCCAAAGGCGATTGGAGCCGCGCCCATGAATGCGCGCAGCAGGATCACGCACGCACCGGCTCCAGCGTGCATGCCTATCTGCATCGCAAGGAGGGCGACATGAGCAATGCCGCCGGTTGGTACAGCCGTGCCGGACGCGTGCCGCCGGCCTGCAGCCTGGAATCCGAGTGGGAATCGCTGGCGCAAGAACTGCTGGGCGCGTCATCCGCTGTAACATGAGCGATCTCCCGTCTCGCGATGATGAATCGCCGCACGGCCCGGTTGCCGGTTCGGCCGGCGCCTATGTGTTGGTGCTGGTTCTCGTCACTGCCTTTATTCTGTACGGTTCGCTGTTTCCATTCGAGTATCGCGAGCAAAGCTATCCCGGCGGCCCGGTGTTCTATCTGCTGAGCACGTGGCGGGATTGGGATCATCGCGGCGACCTGCTGTCGAACATCCTGCTGTACATGCCGTTCGGGTTCTTCGGTACCCTGGCTTTGCCGTCATTTGTCACGGCGCGGCGGCGCGCGTTGGTCATGACTGTCGTCGGCACGGCGCTGTCATGCGGGGTCGAGATCACGCAGTTTCACGACGTCGGCCGCGTCACGTCGATGGGCGATGTTTATGCCAACCTGATCGGCTCCGGGGTCGGCGGGTTCGTGGCTGTATCCGTTGGCGCCTCGATGCGCTGGCCATTCGTGCGGGAAGCCGTGGCGCACCCCGCGGCGTCGCTGTTGCTCATCATGTTCTTCGGCTATCGGCTGTTCCCTTACGTGCCGATGATCGACATGCACAAATACTGGCATGCCGTGCGGCCGATGCTGGTGGCGCCGAGCCTGCCGCCGGGCGAACTGTTGAGTTCGCTGATCTCCTGGCTGCTGGTCGCCGGAATCGTTTACACGCTGTACGGCTTCAACCGATTCCTGCTGCTGTTTCCTCTGCTGTGCGGTTGCGAGTTCCTGGGCAAGATCTTCATCATCAACAATGCGCTGACATGGGCCGACGTGATCGGTGCCGTTGCGGCGTACCTGCTATGGGCGATGTGGCTGCACCGGGTGCCGGCACGGTTCGCCATCGTGGCGTCGGCCTTCGCCGGGATGATCGTTGTGCAACGGCTGATGCCCTTGCAGTTTGTCGCTACGCCGCAGGCGTTTGGCTGGGTACCGTTCGGCAGCCTGATGCGCGAGGACGTTGGTCCTGAGGTGCAGGTTTTCTGCGAATATTTCTTTGAATACGGCGGCTTGATCTGGTTGATTGGCTATGCCGGCGTGGTGCTGCCGCTCGGCACGATCGTGACGGCGGCTCTGCTATTGGCCGTCAGCTACGTGGAGCGCTGGCTACCAGGCCGTCCTGCTGAAATCACCGACGCGTTCATGGCGGTCGTGATCGGCGGGGCATTCATGCTGCTGCGTTACGCGGCGCGGCGAAGAACCGACAACCTCGGGCCAACGACCGATGCCGCGCGTGAGCATGCGCGCCTGACCGAGGCGGTGCGGGCACAAAATGGCATGGCATCCGATCCGCCTCGGCGACGAGGTGGCAAATACGCGCCCTATGTGCCGCCACATTTGCGCGGCTGAGGCCGCACGCGGTACAGCGCGGCGAACGCGCTGCAGGTCAGCAATGCGAGGTCGATGCCGGCGCTGAAGTTCAGAAAGCCGAGCAAGATGGTTTCATTTCAGGCGACCGGGCCGACGCCGAGTGCCCACCACGATCGTTGCCCGAGGATCGCATGGCTATAGGCGATCGCTCCCAGAACCGGCAGCAACATGATGCATGCCACCACGATGGGGCCGGCGGCCAGCCACTACGCTCGGCGACGATCAGAGGCGATTCGCGTGACGCACGCCGTGTCGATACCATCTGGGCGCGTGGGTTCGGAGGTATCGATGTCCGACGATCCGGTGGGTGGCGCTCGCGCCGTTATGGACGGGTTCATGGCGGCGTTCAATGCAGAGGACGCGGACGCGATCCGCTCGCGCTGGTTCCATTTTCCGCATGTGCGATTCCATAGCGGGACCGTCACGGTGATGCAGCGGCCGGAGGATTTCCGCAGCCTGGTGTGGTCTCGTGGCGGGCAGTCCGAGAGGTGGACGCGATCAGCGTGGGACTATGTGGAAGCGATCGATGCCGGCCCGGACAAGGTGCATTTTCGTGTGCAATTTACGCGGTATCGTGGGGATGGCAGCGCGATCGGCAGTTACCGGTCTCTGTATATCGTTACGTTCCTGGACGGGCGCTGGGGAATTCAGGGGCGGTCGAGCTGGGCGGCGTAGCGGGATGGCGGTCGGCGGCGCGACGGCGCATGATCGCCCGGACAGGAGTTCGATTGGGAGGGACGGATCATGGACGCCGATGCCAAGAAGACCACGCTGCGGATGATCCCATACGGGATCTATGTGCTGACCGCCGATGACGGGAAGGGAAACATCGGTGCGGCGACGGTGAACTGGGTCACGCAAGGGTCGTTTGCGCCGCCGCTTGTCGTGGTCGGGGTTAAGGCCGATTCCGGCGCGCACACCGTGGTGAAAGGCACCGGGAAATTCGCCTTGAACATGCTGGGCAAGGACCAGAAGGGCCTGGCGTTCACCTTCTTCAAGCCGGCCAAGCTGGAAGACGGCAAGCTGTCCGGCCAGGCTTTCCATCATGGTGCCAACGGCGTGCCGATCCTGGATGCCGCGATCGGCGCGGTGGAATGCGAGGTCAAGTCGATCGTCGAACTCGGCGACCATCACATCGTGGTCGGCGAGGTCACCGAGGCGCATCTGCCGAAGCCGGTGGACGGGCGGCCGGATGCAGCGATCCTGGAAATGAAGGATCTCGGCGACAACGTGTACTACGGCGGCTGACGATTTCCAAATCAACAGCTCTCCCGCGCGCCGCGCGGGAGAGCAAAGGAACCGTTCCATGATCAGCAAATTTGCCACGGTCTATCCCGGCCATGTTGACATGCCCGACCGCGGCCAGAATGCGACGCCGGCGAATGAACGGCGTTTTTCCAACGACGAGCTCGCTGGTGTCTTTGCCAAGACCGAAGCGATTGCCAGGTCGATGGACGAGACCGGCTGGGACACGCTGTGGCTGGCCGAACATCATTTCCAGTTCGAAGGCTACGAGGTGTTGCCGAACCTGCTGATGGCGGCGGTGCATCTCTGCCACCTTACGCGCAAGCTGAAGATCGGCTGCGGCTTCAACATCGCGCCGATGTGGCATCCGTTGCGGCTCGCCGAGGACTATGCCTGCGCTGACATCATGACCAAGGGGCGCACGGTGTTCGGCGTCGGGCGCGGTTACCATTCGCGGGAAGTCGAAACGTTTGGCGCGCCGATCCTGGACCAGGAGGCCAACCGCGAATTGTTCGAAGAGCAGGTCGAGATAATATTCAAGGCGTTCGAGAACGAGCGGTTCTCGCATCGGGGGAAGCATTACACGCTGCCGCCGGAGGTGCCCTATCGCGGCTACACGTTGAAGGAGCTGACGCTGGTGCCGCGGCCGATCCACCGGCCGGTGGAATGCTGGCAGCCGGTGGTCAGCGCCAGCGCGCGCGGGCTGGATTTCATGGTGAAGCATGGCATCAAGGGTGCGGTGGGCGGCGGCGCCGCGACCATGCAGGCGGGGCCGATCACCGCTTATCAGGAAGCGGCACATCGCGCCGGCAAGGATCTGCAGCTTGGCGAGAACCTGATGATCGGCATCTTCGTGCACCTCGCCGACACGAAGGCGAAGGGGCTGAAGGAGATCACGCCGCTTTATGAGGAGCATGCCAAGATGTTTGCGCCGCTCGGCTTCCTGCCGGGCGTGACGAAGGAACAGATCGCGGCGATCGGGCAGCGTGGCGGCTGGTACGCGGCGGGGGTGCCAACGGTCGAACATTACATGAAGATGGGCGCCTGGTTCACCGGCCCGCCGGAGGAGCTGGTGGCGTATCTGCGCGAACTGGAATCACGTTATCCTGGCCTGGAGCACATCAATCTTTCCACCCCGATCGGCACCCCGCTTGCGGTCATGCAAGAGCAATTCAGGTGGATTGCTCAGGCGGTGTTTCCGTCATTTCAGGGTCGGGAGCGCGCGGGTTCCAGGTAACCGGATTACTCTTCAGCTTCACCACGATCCTGCGTCGCGGCCAAGCCAACTCCTTCAGCGTCAGGCGGACCGTCACAGGGCTGGTGGCGCGGAGCGAAATCGGTGCGTTGCGCTTCACCAGGAAGCGTAATTGCGACACGGAGCCTTCCACCGTCCTCCAGCCCCAGTTGACCACCAGCTTGCGGGCCGGTGTGGTGCCGGTTGGCGATAACGTGTCGGCGTCCACGGGCGCCTCGGTGGATCGGTTGCTGCGCGCCGGCCGCGCGATGAGGAATGGCCAGCGAACCGTGACGGCGCGAACATAGAAGTCAGGGTTCGAGCTTTCGCCGATCACTGCCGCCATGTGCCAGCCGTCGCTCGCCAGACTCGAGATGACGACGGCAAACTCCGGCACTTCCGGCAGCAGTTGGCCGTCATCGACGGTGGCAGATTCATCCGTGTCCTCGATGTCTTCCTCGGGCTCCGGACGGCGGAACAGGCTCGCCATCAGCGGTTGCGCAGCTCGTCACCGGCAAGGCGCTCGCACAGCCTGCGCCATCTCGGTATGATCCGCGTCCGGACCGAACATCGTCTGCGCCGAAACGATCATCTCCTTGCACAGCGCGCTGATCGGCGCCGGCGTGCCGGTCTCGCGGCCGACCTGCAACGCGATCGACAGATCCTTCGCCAGCAGGCCCATGGTGAAGCCGGCGTCGAACTTCCGCGACAGCACGAACTGCTTGAACTTCTTCTGCGTCGAGTTGTTCATCCCGGTCGCGGCGTTCAGCACATCCGTCATGACCGCCGGATCCAGCCCGAAGCGCTGGCCGATCAGCAACGCCTCGATCCCGATCAGGAAACCGCCGGTGCTGACCAGGTTGTTCAGCGCCTTCATCGCCTGACCGGAGCCCACCGCGCCGGTCCGCAGCACCGAGTGCCCATCGCCGACAGCACCGGCATCGCCCGATCGATGATCGCCGCGTCGCCGCCGACCATGATCGCCAGTTGGCCGGTCTTCGCCCGCGGCACGCCGCCGGAGACCGGGCGCGTCGATCAGGTGCCCGCCCAGCGCTGCCACCTGCTCGGCCAGCCGCTGCGTCACCGACGGCACGCCGGAACTCATTTCGATGACGATGGTGCCGGGCTTCATGCCGGCGAACACGTTGTCGTCGCCGCCGCCCAGCACCTGCTCGACGATCACGCTGGTCGGCAGCATGGTCACGACGACGTCGGACTCCTGCGGCGAGTTGCCGCAGCTGTCCGGCGCGGTGCCGCCGATCTGCTGCACGAAATTGTTCGCGACCTCGCGCCGCGAGTCGTTGACGTGCACGGTGAAGCCGGCCTTCACCAGGCAGGCCGCCATCGGCCAGCCCATGTTGCCGACGCCGACGAAGCCGACGCTGGGCTTGTCCGCCATGCTTTATCCTTTCGCGCTATCGACTTCCTTGAACACCTCGGTGGCGATCTTGAACGCTTCCAGGCAGGCCGGGATGCCGCAATAGGCGCCGACCTGCATCAGGATTTCCTTGATCTCGTCGCGCGTCACGCCGTTGGTCAGCGCGGCGCGCAGGTGCAGCCGGAACTCCGCGCCGCGGTTCAGCGCCGACAGCATCGTCAGGTTGATCATGCTGCGGGTCTTGCGGTCGATGCCGGGACGGGTCCAGCACATGCCCCAGGCGATCTCGGTGGTCATCTGCTGGAACGCGGCGTTGAAGTCGTCGGCGCGCGCCAGCGAGCCATCGACGTAGTCGGCGCCGAGCACCTCGCGCCGCACCTCCAGCCCTTTCTTGAACAGTTCGCTCTGATATTCAGGGCGGTTCGGAATTTCCGGCATGGTCCGTCTCCGTGTTGTCGCGAGCGCGGCGGACCCTAGAGATTGCCTGCGCGCGCGGCAAGCGGTTGACTGGCGGCCGTCTGGCGAAAGGGAAACGGTCATGGCAACGAAACCGGGTATCACCTACGAAATTCTGGCGCTGCGCTACGGCATCTTCGACGGGCGGATGCAATACCAGAACTACATCATTCCCGACGATCACGCCGCGCCTGATCCGCTGGACTTCTTGGTGTTCGCCATCCGCGGCAATGGTCGCACGATCGTCATGGACACCGGCTTCAACCCGGTCTGCGCGCGCGGCGCGGGCGCGAGTTGCTGCGCACGCCGGCCGCAGGCGCTGCTCGATGCGGGCATCGATCCGGCGGAGATGAAGGACGTCATGCTGACCCACATGCATTGGGATCACGCCGGCGGCATGGAGTATTTCCCCAAGGCGATGTTCCATATCCAGGCGGCGGAGATGGCCTACTGCACCGGTCCCTGCATGTGCGAGCCGTTCCTGCACCGCCCGTTCGACGTGGACGACGTGAAGAGCGCGGTGCCCGCGCTGTACAGCGAACCGGCTGCGCATCTATGAGGGCACGGTGGAGATCGCGCCCGGCATCACGGTGCATCTGATCGGCGGCCATTCCGGCGGCATCCAGTCGATCCGCGTGCCGACCGCGCGCGGCTCCGTCGTGCTGGCCGGCGACGCCACGCATATCTGGGGCAACATCGGCCAACGCAATCCGTTTCCCGGTGGTGGTGGACGTGGCGCGCATGTTGAAGGGCTTCGACATCATCAACGGCCTGGCCGACGGGCCGGACCACGTCATTCCCGGGCCACGATCCGCTGATCCTGAAGCGATTTCCGCCACTCGAACGGCAATCCGGAAATCGTCCGCCTCGATCTGCCGCCGATCGCGTAGCAACGCCACGCGATGGCGGGCGTTCTGGCTGCAATGCACAGGAGAAGACGCATGGCGCGTCCGCCCAGTTTGCCGCCTGGTCCCGGTCCGGACCCCAATCCGGCGCCGCCGCTACCAATCGAGGTGCCGCCGCGGCCCGACCCGATGCCTGGCAGTCCGCCCATGCCGACGCCGCTTTGAAGGGGAGCTGCGACGTGACCCGCTACCGCCCGCGAAACACCGGCTTGCGGCGCTCCTTGTGGGCGCGAATGCCTTCCTGCAAGTCCTCGCTGGCACGCACCCGCCCCAGGGTCTGGCTGACCGCGACCATGCGCTCGACCGGCCCGATCGGCAGCACCTGGCGACGCCAGGCGCTTCAGCGTTCCCATCACCAGCGGCGCCGAATCCAGCATCTGTTCCGCCATCGCCAGCGCCTCCGCTTCATGCGTGCCGTTCGGCACCACGCGATTGACGAACCCCACCTCATACGCGCGCTGGGCGGAAACCTTGCTGCACAGCAGCATCATTTCCATCGCCAGCTTGTGCGGCATGCGCGACACCAGCGAACTGATCATACCGCCGGTGACGCCCAGTTTCGCCTCGGGATAGTAGAAGATCGTGCTCTCGGTCGAGACCATCAGGTCGCACATCATCACCACCACGATGCCGCCGCCGACGCACCAGCCCGAGGTGGCCGCGATGATCGGCTTGTCGGTCTGAAAGCCGACGCCGGGGATGGCGCGCCACAGTTCCGGCAAGTCGCTGACATCGGCGCCGGCGGTGAAGGCGCGGTCGCCGACGGCCGACAGGATCGCGACGCGTTGTTCCGGGTGCCGCGTCGAATGCCTGGAACGCCTGCTGCAATTCCACCGCGACGGCTGCGCTGATCGCATTCAGTTTTTCCGGGCGATTGATGCGGATGATCGAGATCGGGCCGCGTTCTTCTGTCGTGACGACGCTCATCGCGCTTTCTCCCCCTGGCGGCGTTCGGGCGGTGCTAACCCAGCGGTTTGGCCATCTGCACGACGCCGCTGATATAGACGTCGTCCCAGTCCTCCTCGGCATAGCCCGCCTTGGTGTAAAAGCCCACCGCTTCCGGCGTGGCGTACAGCACGGCTCTGGTGCAGCCCTGCGAACGAGCGAAATCCTCGGCGAGCAGCAGCAGGGCACGGCCGCAGCCCCGGCCTTGCAGCGATGGATCGATCGCGACAAGGCGCAGCCCTGCCTCGCCGGTTTCGCTGATATCGATGCGGATCGACCCGATCGGCTGCTCATCCAGGCACAGCAACAGCGCGTAGTGACCCGGAGCGTGGTCGTCCGGGTGCTCCAGCGCGTATTTCTTCGCCTCCAGCAGCACGTCCTGGCGAATGCGGTGATAGACGTCCCATTCATCCGGCGAGGCCGGTGGGCGCAGGCAATATGGTCCGTGGCGCAGGTCTGACATGGCGGCGGCAAGTGTGCGCGGATGGCGCGCGCGCCTCAAGCCTGCGGGCCAACGACGCTCTTGCCATCGCGCGCCGGGCGTGGTCCAAGCCGCGGGATCATGCACGGCCCGGAAACCATGATCGATTCCTTGCCTGATCCTGCCGAGTCCCCGCAGCTCGCCGCCGAGCGCGTGCTGATCCTGGATTTCGGCAGCCAGGTCACGCAGCTCATCGCCCGCCGCCTGCGCGAATCCGGCGTGTATTGCGAGATCTGGCCGTTCAATGCCGATCCGGCCGCGCATCGCTGCCTGGCATCCGCGCGGGATCATCCTGTCCGGCGGGCCCGGCTTCGACGCATGAGGCGGCCGCGCCGCTTGCCCCCGCGACGGTGTTCGAACTCGGCGTGCCGATCCTGGGCATCTGCTACGGCGAGCAATTGCTGTGTCAGCAACTCGGCGGCGAGGTGCAGCCGTCCGACCATCGCGAATTCGGCCGCGCCTTCGTCGATGTCACCGGCGATTGCGCGTTGTTCCGCGACGTCTGGCAGAAAGGTGCGCGCGAGCAAGTGTGGATGAGCCACGGGGACCGGGTGACGGCGCTGCCGCCAGGGTTCCGCGTGGTTGGCGTGTCGGAGGGCGCGCCGTTCGCGGCGATCGCCGACGATACGCGGCACTATTACGGCGTGCAGTTCCATCCCGAGGTGGTGCACACGCCGCACGGCGCAGCGCTGCTGCGAAACTTCACCCATGGCGTGCTGGGTCTGTCCGGCACCTGGACGATGGCCGGGTTCCGCGCCACCGAGATCGCTCGCATTCGCGCGCAGGTGGGGCAGGGCAGGGTGATCTGCGGCCTGTCGGGCGGTGTCGATTCATCCGTTGCCGCGGTGCTGATCCACGAGGCGATCGGGGCGCAGCTTACTTGTATTTTCGTCGATCATGGTCTGCTGCGGCAGGACGAGGCGGAGCAAGTGGTGGAGACGTTCCGCAATCGGTTCAACACCCGGCTGGTGCATCGCGATGCGTCCGGAGCTGTTCCTGAATGCGCTGGACGGCGTCACCGATCCGGAGGTCAAGCGCAAGACGATCGGCCGGCTGTTCATCGACGTGTTCGAGGAGGAAGCGGCAAAGCTGGGCGGTGCCGATTACCTGGCGCAGGGCACGCTGTATCCCGACGTGATCGAAAGCGTCAGCTTTACCGGCGGCCCGTCGGTGACGATCAAGTCGCATCACAATGTCGGTGGCTTGCCGGAACGGATGCGCCTGAAGCTGATCGAGCCGCTGCGCGAATTGTTCAAGGACGAGGTGCGCGCGTTGGGCCGCGAGTTGGGCATCCCCGAGGCGATCGTCGGCCGCCATCCGTTCCCCGGACCCGGTCTGGCGATTCGCATTCCGGGTGCGATCACGCGGGAAAAACTATCGCTGCTGCGCAAGGCCGATGCGATCTTCCTGGAGGAGATCCGTGCCGCTGGGCTGTATGACGCGATCTGGCAGGCTTTTGCGGTTTTGCTGCCGGTGCGCACCGTCGGCGTGATGGGCGACATGCGCACTTATGACAGCGCCTGTGCATTGCGTGCGGTGACATCGACCGACGGCATGACCGCCGACGTGTATCCGTTCGATGTCGGCTTTCTGACCCGCGTTGCGAACCGCATCGTCAACGAGGTGCGCGGGATCAATCGTGTGACCTACGATATCACCAGCAAGCCGCCTGGGACGATCGAGTGGGAGTGAGGGGGAGTATTGGACGGCAGAATTGAGTAGAGCAGCGTACGATAGGACGTCATTCGTCAGCAAATGTAGTTGATAGTTGTTGGGCCCACTCGACTGAATGCGCTTTGTGCGCCGATTCCAACACGTCACCAAAATCCAAGGCCGTCTTCGTCGAGATCGAAGGTGGTCCGGGTTAGGTGGGCGGGCGTTCGGCCGAACAATTGGTGCAGGCGTGCTTGCTTGGCGACGATCGTGCGGTGCTGATCGACCTCCCAAACGGGGATAAGCGCCGGTAGTCGATAGGCGCGCGTATCCCAGCCGGCGCCGAGATGCAGCAGTGCTCCGAACTGACCCTTGGCCAGGGACAAGGCTTCGTCGATGCGGTGCTTGCGGTACATCACCCCGGCCCAGAGTCCGGGAAAGGCATTGTCCACCACGTGCACAAGGCCGTTGCGCGGCCAGGGTAGGGCCGTTGCCGCTAACGGCGCCCTGCCGCTGAATGGCAGCATTCGGTCCGCGAGTTCGTTGACGAGGATACGCTGGGTGGGTGGAAAGCGCTGCTCGACCGCCACCGGCGCCATCGGACCAGGCCCTCTCGCCTCGGCCGCGCGCGTCATGGTTGGCTCCGCTTCCAGTGGCCCATCGCGTCCTCCATGGCGCTTCGCATGACCCGATAGAAATCCGCCATCTCCTCGAGACGCGCGCTCACGCTCTTGGACGTGACGACCCGGACCCCGGCGTTGAGTTGGTCAGCCAATGCGTCGAGCAACTGGTTCTGCTGCCGGATCATGGCCTCGTAGTCGTCTGCTACGGCGTAGAGCGCTCGTTTCGTCCCGGGCTCGTGGTGCCGACGCGCCAGCGTGTAGCTCTCCAGCAATCTGGCGGCGACGCTTGCGCTGCTCTTGCTGACTGCAAGGTCGTCGGTGATCTGGTCGAGGCTGACAGGGTGGGGACAGAGCAGGAGGTACCCGTAGAGCCGGGCGGTGACGGGCGGTACACCCCAAGGCATGAGCAGCCGAGCCACGTCCTGAATGAAGCGCTGCTTGTTCTTGCTCGACTTGTTTGACATATTCGGCATATTCCGAATATACAGAAAGCCAAGCTGGCGGCAAGCGCGAGCCCAGGAGGAGGCCCATGCTTCTCTATCTCGTTGCCGCGATCATCGCCATTGGATTGCCGACGCTCTACGTCGCGGTGCGATACCGTGAGTATCGCAAATTCCTTGCCGGCGCGTTCTTCGTCAGCAGCGGGATGCAATTCTACTTCTACCTGGCGAAGATTCCAATCCCGTTGATGTGGACCAGTGCCGTCCAGCCGCCTGAGCTCAGCGCCGCGCGCGGCACGATCCACTTTGTGCTCTTTCTTGTCTGTGTATATTTCGGGTGGTTCTTCCGCAACCGATCCAGCGCATAGACTGACTCCGGACAAGTATCGACGAAACCGCCAGCATTTCTTTGCTCAGCGTTGCGGGAGATTGAAATGAGAAAGTCGATGATTTCCGCTGTCGATCCAAAGCCGATGTCGCGCACCAAGGCGATACTCTACACTATAGGCTCGCCGCTGACCCTTGTGGCGCTGGTCTTCCTGCCGGTGGGCAGGATGGATTGGATCCCCGGCTGGATCTTCATCGCGGTTCTCGTTGCCGCCTTCGGTTTTTCCGCATTGCTGGTGGCGCGCGTAAATCCTGTGATCTACCGAGCGCGCAGCCGCTTCCAACCGGGCACCAAGAGATGGGACCTGGTCCTGGTTGCGTTGATACTCGCTGCTATGGTCGTTGAAATACCATTTGCGACGCTCGACGCGGGCCGAAAGGGATGGTCCGACGTGCCGCTCTGGGCCGTCCTCATTGGCTACGTCTTGCTTATCGGCGGCATCGCGGTCACGGCCTGGGCTCAGGCCGTCAACCCGTTCTTCGAGCCTGGCGTCCGAATCCGAAAGGAGCGTGCGCAGCGAGTGATCACGTCCGGGCCGTACAGAGCCATCCGCCATCCTGGGTATATGGCGGCGATAGCGATGTTCATCGGAATGCCGCTCGCGCTCGCCTCCTGGTGGGCCCTATTGCCAGCTATGTTGGCGATCGCGCTGCTGGTCCTCCGGACGGGTTTGGAGGATCGCCTGCTCCAGGCCGAGCTATCGGGCTATGCCGACTATGCACGACAAACACGTTATCGGCTCATGCGGGGCCTTTGGTGACGGCTGGTAGGTGCTGACGTATTTTTCATGCTAGTGCGCCAAGCACTGCGTGATCGATGAAGCAAAAAAAGTTGACCGATTGTTGTCGATAGTCTCTGAGACGTGGTTGAAGTCGAATGGCGCAATTCCTTCTCGAAAATCGGCATCAAGAATTCTTGACGGTCCGCAGTTCCGATTGCGGTCGTGGAAAGAAACGGTTTGTGGCTAAATTCAGCGCGGTACGATGGTCGAAAGCAATCGAGTGAGAGTGAGAGGAAAGCGATACCGTTTGGGACATCGGCCGATACGCGCATGCCCTGGTGGCGTGCAGACACGCATTGCAGCGCGCGGGTTCTATCGATAAGAGTTCGCAACCCGATTGCTCGGTAGAATAGGGGGAACCTGGTATGACAAAAGACGGCCGTTTCACTGCTGACCGGCGCTGGGATACGGCGTCGCCGATTCGCTATCCTGATCCAGATGTCGTCGCACTGGACCCGCGCTTCGAGCGCCTTATGCTTGGCCACGCGGCGATCGAGCGGATCGCCACCGGCTGTCGCTTCACGGAAGGGCCGGTCTGGTTTGGCGATCTGCGCCAACTGATCTTCAGCGACATCCCGAACGATCGACTGATGCGTTGGGATGAGGAGACAGGCGCGGTCAGTCTGTTTCGCAAGCCGGCCGGCTTCCCGGACGGCAATACCCGTGACCGGCAGGGCCGACTGATCACAGCCGAACTTGGTACTCGCCGGCTGACTCGGACGGAGCATGATGGGACAGTGACAGTGCTCGCCGATCATTTCGAGGGCACTCGGTTGACCGGCGCCAATGACGTGATCGTCAAGTCCGACGGCTCCATTTGGTTCAGCGACAACGGCGCCGGCATCCGCGGCAATTACCTCGGCGACAAGGCCGCGCAGGAGCTGCCATTCCGGGTTTACCGGATCGATGCCGAGACGGGCGGAATGACCGTCGTAGTCGGCGACATGGAACGCCCGAACGGCCTTTGTTTCTCGCCGGACGAAAAGCTGCTCTATGTGGTCGATACCCCGTCAGGCCGAAAGACGACGCATGTTTACGATGTCGGCGATGACGGACGGTCCGTCCATAACGGCCGGGTGTTTTTCGATGCGACGCCCGGCTATACCGACGGAATCCGGTGTGACACCGAAGGCAATATCTGGTGTGGCTTTTCGGGAGGCGAAGGTCAGGACGGGGTTGCGGTGTTTGCTCCGGACGGCACCATGATCGGCCGCATTCTGCTGCCGGAACGCTGTGCGAATGTGTGCTTCGGCGGGCGCAAGCGGAATCGGCTATTTATGACCGCGAGCCAGTCCGTCTATGCGCTCTATGTTGAGGCGCAGGGCGTCGCGGGCGGTTAGGAGTCTCGCATAAACCGGACATCGATCGAAGGAACCGCCGCTTCTGCTTTATGATTGGTTCCGGCTCCCATGATCGAGCGATGCGATCGCTTCGGCCAGCGCTACAGTCTGCTGCGCGCTCTGGACATGGAGGCTTTCGATAAGCTTCCCGTCCACGACCACGATGCCCTTGCCGGCCGCGGCCGCTTCGGCGTGCGCAGCAATAATCCGGCGGGCCCAGGTAACTTCTTCTGACGATGGCGCGAATATAGCGTTCGCGGCAGCGATTGTCTTCGGATGAATGAGCGTCTTGCCGTCGAACCCAAGGTCGCGCCCATGGCGGCAGGCAGCGAGAAACCCCTCGTCATCGGCAAGGTCGAGATGAACGCCATCCAGAATGGCGAGACCGAAGGCGCGAGCCACCAGCAGACAATGCCCGAAGGCTGTCATCAATGGCAGACGGTCGCGCGTGTGTCGCGCTTGAAGATCCTTGGTCAGATCGGCGGTTCCCATGACCAGCCCTGCGACCCGCGCGCCTGCCGATGCAATGTCCTCGCAACGCAGCACGCCGCGCGGCGTTTCGATCATGCACCAGATGGCGAGATGCTCCGGGGCTCCCCCCTCGACCAGAACGGTTTGCGCCTGTCGGACGGCATCGGCGCTTTCGACTTTCGGCAGCAGGACGGCATCGATTGGCATCGAAGCCGCCGCAACCAGATCCGCATGACCCCACTCGGTTGTCAGTGCATTGACTCGCAGCATGAGTTCTCGCCTGCCGTAGTTGCCGGCCGCAAGCGCCCTGGCAACGCTGTCGCGCGCTGAGCGCTTCGCGTTGGGTGCGACAGCATCCTCCAGGTCAAAAATCAGGCCGTCGGCAGCAAGGCTTTGCGCTTTCTCCAAGGCACGGGCATTAGACCCTGGCATGAACAGGACAGACCGACGCGGGCGTAATGGCGCAGGCATGGTTGCGGTTTCCTGCTTGCGGGCACTCAATCCTCGATGCCGAGCCGCTGCTTGTAATCCGGGTCCCATGCCGCCAGGCGGCCCGACTTGACCCGCTCTTCCATCGACATGGACACCGGCTTGCGCGCGTTCGTCGTCGGCCGCGTGGCAATGATCCCGGTCGCTTCTAGCTCAGCCAGCCGCTCCGCATTGTAGCCGAGCACGCCGCCCAAGATTTCCTGATTGTGTTCCCCAAGCCGTGGCCCCGGTCCACGCACGGCGAGCGGTGTTTTCGATAGTTGCCAGGGCCGGCCGATCATTGGTCGCCGCTTGCCCATTTGCCGCTCGGGCGGGAATTCCACCATTTCCAACAGTCCGCGCGCCCTGACGTGTTCGTTCAGATGCAGGTCGCGGCCATCGAACACCGCGCCGGCCGGCACGCCTGCCGCCTGGAGCGTTTCCATCGCGCCGAACTTCGTCTGTCCCGCCATCCAGGCGCCAATGATCGTGTCGATCGCATCATGGTTGGCCATGCGTGCGTCGTTGGTAGCGAAACGTTCGTCGCTGGCCAACTCCGGCCGGCCGATGGTGCGGCAGAGCGCGGCCCATTCCTCGTCGTCACGCGCCAACACGGTGCACCAGGCATCATCACCGGCGCAGCGATAGCATCCTTGCGGCGCCAGGAACGGATGGCGATTGCCGATGCGCTCGGCAAGCCGGCGGTTGGCTTCCCAGTCAAGCACGCTCTCGCTCAACATGTAGGTGCCGAGCTGGTACATGCCGACATCGACCCAAAGCCCGGTGCCGAAACGATGGCGGTAGCGCAGCCCAAGCATGGTGCCGCTCACAAGGGCCCAGGTTGCGAGGAAATCGACGAATGACTGGCCGGCCTTCGACGGTTCACCGCCGCGATAGCCGGTGACAGCAGCCAGCCCGTGTGTTGCTTCCAGTGTCGTCGCCTGGCCGGGATATTGTGAATAGGGGCCATTGTGTCCGAAGCCGCTGCACGAGACCATGATCAGCCCCGGGCGCAGCTTCGCGGCGTTGGGATAGTCCAGGCCCCAGTTGCGCATGACGCGCGGCGTGAAATTTTCCATCACCACGTCGCTGACCTTGATCAGGTCGGTCAGCACCACGCGGCCCTCCGGCTTGCTCAGATCGAGCGCGACGGATTTCTTGCCGCGGTTGAGCAGATTGAAACTGCCGATGCGGTTCCATGGGTCGTCGCCGATGCGATTGTCGCAGAGCACGCTGGTGATGGCGCCGCCACGCGAGGTGTCGAGCCGTCCGTGGCCCTCGACCTTGATCACCTCGGCGCCGAGGTCGGCCAGCAATCCGCTGGCATAAGGCAGCGAGATGACGTTGCTGATATCGACGATGCGCAGGCCGGCCAGCGGCAGTTTCGCATCGTCAGTGGGTGAATGATCGGCAGTCACGACCGCGTCCTTCAAATCACGCCGCGGGCACGCAGCGCCGCGGCATCGTAACCGGGCATCGCACCGTAGATCTCGTCGTTATGCTGTCCGAGCAACGGCGCGGGACGACGATAGGTGGATTTGCTGGCAGACATGTTCCAAAGGTGGAATGGGACCTTGATCCTGCCGATCACCGGATGTTCGACCTGCTCGAAATAGCCTCTCGCCGCCAGGTGTTCGCAATTCGCCAAGTCTTCCGGAGTCTGCACGATGCCGATCAGCATGCGGTATTTCTCCGATGCCGTCTTGAACATCTCGGCCATGCGTGCGGTCTTTGGTCGCGTCCAGAATGATTTCGTCAAGCTCAGGTCCGTGCCGCACGCGCTCCGCCACGTCGGCGAAGCGGTGCTCTTTCATTTCCGCCTTGCCGAAGAAGTCGGCGATGCCGTCCCAGGTGACGCCGCCACCGGGCTGCGCCACGAAATATCCGTCCTTGCACGGCATCACCTGGCCGAAATTGCTGCCCTCCGCATGACGCCGTCCCTGAATGCCGCCGGCGAAGCTGTAATAGGGCTGGTTGAGCACCAGGCTGGACGCGATGATGTCCTGGATGGACAGATCGACTTGCTGGCCTGCCCCCGTCAGATCGCGCGTGTAAAGCGCCACCAGAGTTCCCAGGAAACCGTTCATCCCCGATTCGTATTGGCCGGGAAAGCCACCATGCTTCAGCGGCTCGCGATCGGCCGTGCCGCTGATCGCCATCATACCGCTGGTGGCGTAGGCGGTGATCTCGTCGCCTTTGTAGTGGGCGTACGGCCCGGTTTGTCCGAACGGCGTGATCGAGGTCATCACCAAGCCTGGGTTCTCCTGTTCAAGACTGGCATAATCCAATCCCCGATCCGCCAGGTAGCCGGGTGGAAAACTCTCCACGATGACATCGACGTCGGAGGCTAACCGGCGCAGAATCGCGGCGCCTTCTTCGGTGTCCAGGTTCAGGGTGATGCCGCGCTTGTTCAAATTCAGCATCAGGTAGCACAGGCTCTTTTCCGGATCAGGATCGTCGTGGAAGAACGGCGGGGTTCGCCGTCCGATCTCTCCACCGGGTGGCTCCACCTTGATGACGTCTCGCGCCGAAATCGCCGATCAGACGTGCTGCCAACGGGCCGGCGATGCCTTCGCTCAGATCGAGAACCCGTAAGTCGTCCAGCGCCAAAGGCCCGAGCATTGCTTCACTCCCTGACCACAATGCTATCGTGGGTCAGCGTCATCTCACAACAGTGTCCATCACGGCGGGACCCTTGCGGCCCGGCCGGTCGCCACCGGGTGCGCTACTTGCGTGGCATATCCAGACCGCGGCGCGCCACCTGGTCACGCATCACCTGCGTGCTGCCGTGGTTGATGCCGGACTGGAACGCGCCCATCAAATTGTGCGCAAACACGCCGCTTTCGACTGCATGCGCCGAGCCGTTCAGCAACTGCCCATACGGGCCGAGCATCTGGCTGATCGCTTCGGTTGTGCGCACGCCATGCTCCGGCGCCCAGACTTTTTCCGCCGACCCTTCATACGTGAAATTGCCGCCGTGGTTGACGATCGACATGCTGCGCATGGTCATCAGGCGGCAGACCTGCGCCTCGATCCACAACTCGGCGATCTTGTCGCGGATCGCCGGGTTCTTCGCCGGAGCGTAGCCGTCGAATGAGTTCGACTTGACGAAGTTCACAATGTCCTCGTCGCGGCGGACCGAGATCAGGTAACGCGATGCACCGACGCGGTCGAGGTTCAATCCCATCGAGCCGACGCGCCAGCCTTCGTTTTCCTTGCCGAGCAGTGAGGATGCCGGAATGCGCACGTCGTCGAAGAAGGTTTCGTTGGTGCGCTGATGGCCATAGGTGGTGCCGACCGGGGCAGGAGGATCATTCTGGATGGTCCAGAGCGGCCGGACGGTAATGCCGGGCGTGTCCATCGGGAACAGGAAGATCGAAATGCCGCGATGCTTCGGGAGGTTCGGATTGGTCCGCGCCATCAGATAGATATGCGTCGAGACATGCGCGGAGGACGTATACATCTTCTGGCCGTTGATGACGTATTCGTCGCCGTCGCGCACCGCGCGGCATTGCAACGACGCCAGGTCGGCGCCGGCATGAGGCTCGGTGAAGCCCAGCGCGAACGAAATCTCCCGCTTGATCAGCCGCGGAATATAATACTGCTTCTGCTCTTCGGTGCCTGCCGCCATGATCGCCGGCGCGCCGCTGCCGCCCATGCCGACGGGAATGTCCATCCGAGTGAACTCTTCCTCGACGATGTACTGCGTCATGCGGTCGCCGCCCTGGCCGCCGTATTCCTTGGGGTAAGTGATGCCGAGCCAGCCGCGCTCGTAGATCTTGCCGTACAGTTCTTTCATCGCGTCGGTGGCGCCAGGACCGCGTCCGGCGGCCGTGTTCGATTCCGACGACCCGCGCGCGGCCAAAACCTCTTCCGTCACATTTTCCGCGATGAAAGCCCGGACCTCGCGCCGCAACGCTTCCTGCTCTGGGGTGTATGCGAAGTGCATGGGTTTACGTCTCCTCGGGAGTCGGGTTGGGGGTCCGAAGGCCCAATTCGGTAAATCTGCACGTAACGGCTACTGTGCGCAATGTTGCCCGCTGATCGGCGGGGCACGAGCCCCCGTCACGGCATCTGCGTGATGGCAGCTTGCAACAACAGCAGGCGACACGGATGTGATGGTTTCATCCGCAATGAATGCAGGTCAGGCATGCATTTCAACCAAGGCGAGGAAAACCGAGCTATCGTCAACATCCAGCCGATAGGGCCAAACTTTCGGATTCACGCGCGAGTGGCTAGACTTTGCCGCGATCGGGCGACGGTCCCGGTCGTCGGGGAAACCCGGACACGCGGAGGAAACGATGAAACGACGTGCGTTCCTGGCGGCCGCGGCCGCGACGGCTTTGGCCCGACCGGCGATCGCCGCCGGAAGTAAGCCACTGCTTTTCGTACCGCAGTCGAACCTGACCAGCCTTGATCCGGTCTGGACCGCCGCCACGGTCACACGCAATTTCGCAATGATGGTTTACGAGACGCTGTACGCGCGCGACATCACCTATACCCCGCAGCCGTTCATGGTCGAAGGCCACGTGATCGACGACGACGGCAAACGCTGGACCATGAAGCTGCGTGACGGCCTGCTGTTCCACGATGGCACGCCGGTGCTCGCGCGGGACTGCGTCGCGTCGTTGCAGCGCTGGCTGAAGCGCGACCAGGCCGCAACGATCTTCGCTCCCCGCGTCGCCGCGCTGGAAGCGCCGGATGATCGCACGTTGGTTTGGCAGCCTGAACAAGCCGTTCCCGACTCTTCCATCATTCCTGTCGAAAGCCCAACCGCAGCCTGTAATCATGCCGGCGCGTTTGGCTGCGCTGGACGCTTACAAGCAGCAGACCGAGATCGTCGGCAGCGGACCGTTCCGCTTTCTTGCCGACGAATACGTCTCCGGCAGTCGCGCCGCGTTCGCGCGGTTCGACCGTTATAGGCCACGGCAGGAGCCTGCGTCCTATGCCGCAGGAGGACATCACGTGAAGCTGGAGCGCGTGGAGTGGCGGATCATTCCGGATCCGTCAACCGCCGCAAATGCGCTGACCACCGGCGAGGTGGACTGGCTGGAACTGCCGCAGCCCGACCTGATCGCGATGCTGAAGAAGCAGTCCGGCGTGACCACGGGACTGTTGGACATTTACGGCACTTACGGACATCTGCGGCCAAACCAGATTCAGGGGCCGACCGCCAATCCCGGCGTGCGTCGCGCGATGGTAGCAGCGATCAACCAGAAGGACGAGATGATCGCCACAATGGGTGACGATCCTTCGACCTGGCGCGTGCCGGTGGGTTATTTCGTGCCCAGTTCGAAATGCGCGAATGATGCCGGCATGGAAGCAGTGACCAAGCGGCACAGCGTGGACGAGATCAAGGCGATGCTCGACAAGGCGGGCTACGATGGCGGCCGCATCGCCTTCATGCATCCGACCGACCAACTCGCCTATGATGCGCTGTCAACCGTCGCGATCGATGCCTTCCGCAAGGTCGGACTCAATATCGACGACCAGCAGACGGATTGGGGCACGATACTGCAACGGCGCAATTCCAAGGCGCCGCTCGACAAAGGCGGCTGGTCGATGTTCCCCGGCGGCGCGCCGGGCGGGGACTTCGTCGATCCGCTGGCCGAGGGCCCGGTTCGCACCAACGGTGCCCAGGCCTGGGTGGGTTGGCCTGACGATCCGAAGCTGGAAGCCATCTATGAAGCCTGGATCGATGCCCCCGACGATGCGACGCGGCGACCGCTGGAGCGCGCGTATCAGATCGAGGCGTTTAACTGCGTGCCGACCATCCCAGTGGGACAATATCTGCCGCACGCGGCGTGGCGATCGAACCTGACCGGGATGGGGAAGGGATCAGCCCCGGTTTTCTGGGGAGTCGAGAAGGGGTAGGCTATCAGCCGTCAGGTCAGTCGTTCAGGGGAAATCAGCATGGCGCACGCGCATGAGGACGATACACGCAAGCTACTGGATTGGGACGCGCTGGTAGTCGGCGAACAACTGCCGTCGTACTCCTATGTGATAACGCAGCAGATGATCGACGAGTTCCGTCAGGGTGTGATGGATCCGGAGGCAGCGTTTCCTACCATTTCGCAAAAGGTCGATGTGCAGCCATACCACGTGGTCTATCGCGACAACGGCTCGGTGAATGCACGTTGCGCGTTCTACTGCTACAACCCGCCGATCGCCGACAAGCGCATCACCGTGCAAGCCTGGATCGCTGACAAATACGCCCGGCGTGGCAAGAACTACATCGTGACCGAAGCCGTTTCCGTTGACGAGGACGGCCGCCTGCTGGATCGCGTCATCACGCATGAACTGAAGCAGCCGTCCGAGGTGGGAAAGAAATGGCAATGACGCGCATCTATAACGTCGGCGACCAGGTCACGTCGTTGAGCAAGACCATGACCCAAGAGGCGATCAACCTGTTCGAAAAGAGCGGCGGCAAGACCGGCCCGAGCCAGTTCACCGACGAGGCGACGGCGCGCGAGACGCTGGGCACGCGGGGCACGGTCGCGTCGGGGCGGATGTCGCTGACCTTCGCGACGGAGATGCTGCGGCGGTATTTCGGCTCCGAAATCTATAATCGCGGCGGGATGGTGGAATTGCGATTTTTGCGGCCGGTGCGGCCAGGGGACACGGTGACCTTCACTGGCAGCGTCACCGGAATCACAAAGGTGACAAATGGCGGCCGCGTGGCCGTGGATGTGACGGCAACCAACCAGAAGGGCGATGTCACCGCAGTTGGCACCGGCGCCTGCATCGTGCCGAGTGGCTGCGTGCCGGCCGAGGAATAGTCGCGGGCGTCCGCCTCTGTCGTTGCGAGGAACGAAGTGACGAAGCAATCTCCTGCGTGACGTGCTGCAGGCGGCTCATCGGGCGGGAGGGTGCTTCGTCGCTACGCTGTGCTCGCAGTAACATGCGACAGGCCTGCGGTCACGCAACTCGCCGCTCACCCGCCCGCCACTCGTCAATCAGATCGTCAGCGCGTCCATCAACTCCTTGACCGCCTTTGCCTTATCGAGCGTCTCCAATATCGCGACCGACTGCTCCAACCGTTCGCCTTGCAGAACGCGCGAGGCGCAACCGCGATACTTGCCCACTAATTCGTCGCGCGTCATCGGATTGCCCGGGCTGCCGCGCACCTTTTCGACCATCTTGGTGAACGTCCTTCCGTCATTCATGCGTGATGGTAACCGGGGACTTGCGGCGGGCCGTCGCGTCATTCGGCCACTCGGGGTGGGCGTTGACCTGCACCTTGTCCAGCGACGCCCGCATCCGCGGCGCATTGCAATACGCGTCGGTGAACGAGTCCAGATCGACGCGGCCATCCAGCAGCATCGCTGCCAGCACATAATCGATCGAGAATTTGCCGCGAAAGCCTTGCTTGGGCTTGTGAAACCGCACGACATGCAGCAGGTCCGGATGCACATCGACCTCCAGCCTCGCCACGTCGTCGAACTTGATGTCGTTCTCTCGCAGCAGTGCCTGCGCGGCATCGAGCGCGCGCAGATTGCCGCCGCAGCACGGGTAATTCTTGATGGTCAGGCCAGGATCGACGATCGACCAGTGCGTGCCCAGCCCGTCGGCCATTTTGCCAAGATCATAATTGCCCGGGCCGTGAAATGCCGAGAAGAACCCATAGTCGCCCTCGATGCCTTCCAGGTCGGCGACATAGTCTTTCCGGGCCAGCAACACCGACGTGACGCCCGCACGCGCTGCGTTGCCGGCGTGAATGCCCTTGCCCCAGGTGCCGAAATGCTGCGTCAGTCCGCCGGCGTTTGCCGCCGCAAGTCCGATGGCAACGGCCATCTGCGTCGGGTTCAGTCCGACAATGTTGCCCGCTGCCGCCGCCGCCGCCGAACAGCCATACAACGACGTGGGATGAAAGCCGCGGCGCCGCAGTGCCGGTTCGTGTTGCCGGCCAGATGACGACAGCCGCTCGAAAACTTCCAGGCCGACACACACGGCAGCCACCAGTTCTCCGCCGTTCGTGCCGGTGCTTTCGGCCATTGCCAGTGCGGCCGGCAGGATGCAGGCGGTCGGGTGCGAAAACCCGGTGTCGTCGTAGTCCAGCAGATGCGCGAGCGCGCCGTTGGCCCATGCCGCCGCGACAGTGCTCGTGCGCAGGCTCGAGCCGAACACCCTCGCTTGCGCCGCACCACCTTGCTCCTGCGTGATACCGATGATGATGCGCCCCGCCGGTTCCGTTGCGGCCGCGAGCGCCACGCCGGCACAATCCAGGATGTGCCGCTTGGTCGCAGCGATGGCCTCGGCACTAATGTCGTGCAGGCGAGTTTTGCTGGCGAATGCGGAAAGAACGGCGGTCGCTTCCATGTCGTTTCCTCCTGCGGCGGTGCGTGCCGCGGCAATTCTCGGGATTCCTCCCGCATCGCGCGCGTCATTCGCGGAAGGTATCGTCGTTACTCAGCGCGCCTATCGATCCGTATCTTGCACCGAACGCGGTGCGATTGTCATCCCGTGCAATCCGCGTCACTGTGATGCATATGGTCGGGAGGGATCGCCATGCAAAAGCGGATCGAACAGTTCGCACCGGAACTCGACCGGATCATCTCCGTCGTCCGAACCGATCCAGGAACTGGCAAGCGGTTTCGGCGGACCGCACGGGCCGGCGGAAGGGCCGGTGTGGTGGCACGAGGGCGGCTATCTGCTGTTCAGCGACATTCACAACGACAGGCGCATGAAATATGTGCCTGGCGAGGGCGCGTCCGTCTTCCACGAACGGACCAACCGCGCTAACGGCCTCACCCGTGACCAACAGGGCCGGCTTGTCGCGTGCGAGAACGCCGCGCGGCGTGTGGTTCGCCTGGAGCACGACGGCAGCACGACCGTCGTTATGAACAGCTTCCAGGGCAAGCGGCTTTATCGGCCGAACGACGTCGTCGTCCGTTCGGATGGCTGCATCTACTTCACCGATCCGTGGACCGGGACGGCGGCGCCGCAAGAGTGGGACTGACCGAGCCTGGCGTGTATCGCGTGACGCCCGATCTCGGCACGAAGACGCTGCTGGTCAGCGACTTCGCGATGCCCAATGGGCTGGCGTTCTCGCCTGACGAAAGCGTGCTCGTACATCAATGATTCGCGCCGCGGCCACATCCGCGCTTTCGATCTGTCGCCGAACGGAACGCTGGCCAAACACACGGACCGCGTCTTCGTCGATCTCCGCGGCGACGAGCCGGGCGTGCCTGACGGCATGAAAGTGGACACCGCGGGCAACGTCTATTGTGGCGGCAGCGGCGGATTGTGGATCATGGACCCCAGCGGGCAAGAAGCTCGGCCGCATCGTGCACGGAGCGTCGGCGACCACCAACCTGGCGTTTGGCGGCGATGACTGGAAGACGCTGTTCTTCACCACGCGCGGCGAGTTGGGGTCGGTGCGGGTAAAGATCCCCGGTATCCCGGTGCCGGCGACAAAACGTTAGAAGCGGCTTACTGTCATTGCGAGGAACGAAGTGACGAAGCAATCCCGTGCCTGACGAGCCGAGGAACGCTCGTCGGGCAGGAGATTGCTTCGCTTCGCTCGCAATGACAGGTGCGGACCCTACCCGAGCAAACTCGCGATCGTCAGCAGTTCGGACACGCCCGCTGCATCCAGCGTATCGACCGTGCGCGCCAGCGCGATGCAGCGTTCCATTTTGTCGGTGGGCAGGCGCTTCGACAGGCAATCCCTGACCTTCACCAGATGCTCGTCGTCGCTGATTGCTGGCTGACCCCACATGCCGCGCGGTCCGTCGCAGCGTGTCTGCACGACCGTGCCGTCGGTCAGCTCAGCCTCGGCCTCCACGTGCATGATGTCGAAGCGCGCGGGAATTTCCGGTACCATCTGCACCGATACCTTCCCCAGCATCTCGCCGATATCGGGGGCGTTCACCGCCTCATCGGTGAACGTATCGATGTTCACAAATCCGCGCAGCAGCGCCGTGGATAGCGTGTACTGCACGCTGAATTTGCCCTCCAGCCCGGTGCTCGGCCGTGGCCGGTTGATATAGGGCATCTGCGGGGCCACCAGCCGCACCGCACGCACCCGGGATGGGTCACCAATGCGCCGATGCAGATCGAGCCCGGCGGTGATGACGAACTGGGTCGCGAACTGGCTGGGAAACAGTTTTATCACATAACCCGGATCGACCACGCGATACGGCGGGCCGAAATTCAGCAGATCGCGCGGCTGGAATTCCGGCGTGCCGAATGCGTGCACATAACCCTGGTGCGCCTCGAACGGCTCCGGATTGGCGGTGAAGCCGCGCGCCGCGAGCATCGCCGCTTCCATCCCCAGCATCACGCCCTGGCCGCAATGCGTGGACTTGGTCATCGTTCCGGCATTGGCCGTCAGTGCGCCGCAGCGAGATGCCGCGATGCCCAGCGCATGCGCCTGTTGTCCTGCGTTCAGGCCCAGCACATGCCCCGCCGCAACCGACGCGCCCATCGGGCCGACCATGCCCGGCGGATGGAAGCGTGTGGCGCCGTGATGGCTGGCAGCACGAATCCAGCCCGCCATTTCAATGCCCTTGACCAGCGCGGTGACGATGTCCCGGCCGGCCAGCTTGCGAGACTCCGCCAGAGACAGAATGGCCGGCAGCGTGGTGGACAGTGCATGGTTGGCCGGGTTCCACATCGGCTCGAAATCCAGCACGTGCATCGACGCGCCGTTCAACACCGCCGCCGCAGTGGCGGAGGTGCGGAAGCCGAGCCCCAGCACCGGTGCATCCGGTGCGCCCCCCAGGCTGCGATAATGATCGGCCAGGATGCCGATCGCTTCCTCGCGGCTGCCGGCGACAGCGACGGAGATGCCGTCCAGCACCAGCCGGCGCGCCTTGGTGACAGCTTCAGGCGTGAGCGATTCGAAATTCGTGGCGACGATCTTGTCGCAAAGTTCCGCGGTGACACCCATGGTTCGTTTACCTCTTCATGCTGGGCCCAGCATAAGCGCCAAACACGCAATGGGCCATCACGGCCCGGGCGTTTCGTTACGCCAGGTCGCGGGGTCTGCCGCGCGTTCGCGGAAACGCTCCGCCTGGTCAACGTAATGACACGCCACGACATGGCCCGGCGCTACTTCCGCCAGTGGCGGCACCGTATCCGCGCAGAGCGACGTCGCGAACGGGCAACGCGCATGGAAGCGGCAACCGACCGGCGGCGCAACGAGGTTCGGCGGGGTGCCGGGAATCGAGATCAGCGCGCGCCCGCGATCGACGATATCCGGAAACGCGTTGCACAGACCTAGCGTGTAGGGATGATACGGCGTGCGAAACACGGCCTCGCCGCCATATTCCATGATGCGGCCGGCATACATCACCGCGATGCGGTCGCAGTTTTCCGCGACCACCGCCATGTCGTGGGTGATCAGCAGCATCGCCTTGCCAAACTGATCGTGCAGTTGGCGGATCTGTTGCAGGATCTGGTCCTGCACCAGCACGTCCAGGCCGGTGGTCGGTTCGTCAGCAACGATCAGCGGTGGATCGAGCACCATCGCCATGGCGATCATCGCCCGCTGTCGCATCCCGCCGCTGAACTGGTGTGGATAATCCCGCACCCGGCCCGGTTCCAGCCCGACCAGCGCGAACAGCTCGGCGATGCGGCGGCGGCGCTGCGCCGTGGGCATGCGCTGATGCGCGGTGATCGCCTCGTTGAGCTGGCTTTCGACGGTATAGACGGGATCGAGCCCATTCATCGCGCTTTGCGGCACCAGGGCGATATGCTGCCAGCGGATGCGGCGCAGTTCGGCCGGCGTCATGCCGACAAGGTCGCGCCCGGCATAGCGGATCGCACCGCCCGCGATGCGACCTGCCGGCGGCAAGATGCCCAGGATTGCTTTCGCAACAGTCGATTTGCCGCAGCCGGATTTACCGACCAGGCCCAGGCACATGCCTTTCTCGATTGCGAAAGAAATACTGCTCACTGCCTGCGCCTCGCCGGCGGCGGTGCGGTAGCGAACTTCCAGGTTTTCCACCTCCAGCAGTGCCATGGTTCACAGAACCCGCAGCCGGGGGTTGAGCAATTCCTCATAGGCGCGGGTGATCATGAAGATGGCGACAACGAACAGTGACAGTGCCACGCCCGGCGGCAGAACCCACCACCATGCCGTGCGCATCGCACCGGCCTGAAATGCCGCGTTCAGCATGGTGCCCCAACTCATCGCATTCGGATCGCCATAGCCCAAGAAGCTGAGCGCCGCTTCCAGCATCACGCCGGCCTGCACGCCGATCGCGGCATAGAGGAAACTCAGCGGCAGCACATTCGGCGTGATGTGGTGCAGCAGGATGCGCAGATGGCCGGCGCCGGCGGCGCGCGCGGCCCAGACGAAGGGGCGTGCGCGCAACGACAGCACCTGGGCACGGATGACGCGCGCGGTGGTGCGCCATAGGAAGAACACAACGAGCAAAATGACCAGGCCCAGGCTGGGGTGCGTGATCGAAATCACCACCATGGCGAACGGCAGAAACGGAATGCCGAACGCCACGTCGGTCAGCCGCATCAGGACTTCATCGATCCAGCCTCCGAAATAGCCGGCGACCAGGCCGACGACGGTGCCCAGCACGACGCTTCCGATTGCCGAGAGCAGTCCGACGAGCATGGCCACGCGCGTTCCCCAAAGCAATTGGCTGAACACATCCATGCCTTGGTTGGTGGTGCCGAACAGCGCCCGCCAGGTTGGCGGCGACAGGCGCAGCACCGAGTGATCGGCGCGATAGACCACCTCGAACGGACCGTGCGGCGCGATCAATGGGCCGATCACGGCAACGACGGTGAACACCGCAACGAGAACCAGGCCGGCGGTGCCAGACGGGTAACGCAGGATGACCCGAAGCGCCTGAGAGATTTGTGTGGCCATGTGCGTTGTTACCGGCTGCGCGGGTCGATCAACCCGTACAGCATGTCCGCCAACAGGTTCAGCAGCAAAATGACCAATGCCATCACGTACAGCGCGCCCTGCGCCACCGGATAGTCGAGGTCACCCAAAGCATTCACCAGTTCGCGGCCGATGCCGGGCCAGGCGAAGATGATCTCCAGCAGCACCTGGCCTTGCAACAGCAGTCCGGTCATCACGGCGATATAGGTGACCAGCGGCAGCAGCGCGTTGCGTGTCGCGTGCGTCAGGATACGAGGCTCGGTCAGCCCTTTTGCGCGCAGGATGTCGATGAAGTCGCTGCCCTTGATCTCCAGCATCGAGCTACGCACCAGCAGGATCGGCCCGGTGATCTCGCGGCTGACCAGCACCAGGCCGGGCAGAATCAAATGTTGCAAATAGTCGCGCGAGGTGATCATCGCCCAGAACCGATCCGGGCCGCCGAGCGAGACCATTCCTCCCGGCGGCAGCCAGCGCAACTGGTAGGAGAACACCATCAGTACCAGGATGCCGACGAAGAAGGATGGCGCCGAGTGCAGCACCAACGACGTCGTGACGGTGGCTTGCTCGAA
This sequence comes from uncultured Alphaproteobacteria bacterium, assembly GCA_963696555.1. Lineage (GTDB taxonomy): Bacteria > Pseudomonadota > Alphaproteobacteria > Rhizobiales > Xanthobacteraceae > BOG-931. The sequence goes on from CAVOKR010000026.1 coordinate 501,691, forward strand.
CCGGCTGCCGCGCTTCCAGCCCGCCAGTGCTCCCAGGATGGTACCGAACACCACGCTGACCACCAGCGCCGGCACGATCATCGCGCAGGTATTTTCGACCTTCTCCAGCAGGATCTCGCTGACCGGCTGGTTCTGGAAGAACGAATCGCCGAAGCGGAACGTCGCCATGTTGCCGATATAGTGCAGGTATTGCAGCCACCACGGGTCATTCAGGCCCCATAGTTGCTTCTGGTGCTCGATCATCTCCATCGACATGTTGTTGTCGAGGAAGATCGCGGTGGGATCGCCGGGCAGCAGCTTGAACAGCGCGAACATGATGGTGAGGATGCACCACACCGTCACCGCGAACAGCAGCACCCGACGCAGCGCGGCATACAGCAGGTTGGTCATGCGCGGTGGGCGACCGTCAGCCGAGCATTTCCAACCCGCCCCACGTATAGCCATCCTTGCAAACCTGCTGCACCCGCTTGCGGAAAGCCGCATCGGTCGGCGGTGGATAGACCAACCGCCCGTCGTCGGCCCAGGAATAGCCCGCCGCCTTGAGGATCGCGCGCGCCTTGTCGAGATCGTAGGGCGGCACCGGCGGTAGGTTCGGGATTGTTCCACGGATTGCCCTCCACAAGGAACGTGTTCGCCGCTGGCAGTTTGCCGGCACCTTCCCACACCACCTTCACCAGGAACTCGCGGTCGAACGAGTGGTGCCAGGCGCGACGGAATTCATAATCGCGCCACGGCAGGTTGGACGGGCGCGGCACGCCGTGCAGCCAGTTCAGGTCCGGCGTGCGGACGATGGTGATGCCAGCCGTATCGGCGAGTTGCTTGGCCTGGCTGGGCGTCAGATGCGTGTCGCTCGATTCGATCAGGTCGATGTCGCCGCCTTGCAGCCGCCCGAGCAATCCGTCGATCGACGGCGTCACCACCGCCCAGACCTCATCGACGGTCGGCTTGGAGAAATGGGTCTTGTCGGCGATCAGTTGCAGCTCGGCATCCTTGCGATACCGGCCGAACTTGAATGGCCCGCTGCCGATCGGCTTGTCGATCCTGACGCGCATCGGGTCGGTCCCCACCCCCTGCTCTTGCATGATGTTTTCCCAGATATGCTTGGGCAGGATCACGTTGAGCTGCAGGAAGTAGCTTTCGAACTGGCCGTAGGGTTGCTTGAAGGTGGCACGCAGGATGCCGTTCGCCGCATCGGTGATCTCGGTCTTTTGCAGGAACTGGTTGGCGGTCCAGAAATTGCCCCGCTCGTATTTCAGCATGAAGTCGAAGGTGAACTGCAAATCGTCGATGGTGACCGGTTTGCCGTCATGGAACATCATGCCGGGACGCAGCTTGATGTCCCAGGTGCGGTCGTCCACGCGGGTCCAGGACTCCGCCGCCCACGGAATGATCTTCAGGTTATCGTCCATGTAGGCCAGCCGATCGTAGATCATGCGGCCGATCGCCCGCATGTTGTTGCCGGCGGCGATGATGCTGGTGGTCTCCAGCAGGCTGTGGATGCCGACGATCATCTTGCGGCGCTCGGTCTTCGGCCTGGCGCGCAGGAAGGTATGAAAGGCGTTGAACGAGCCGATGCCGAAGCCGCGCGTCGGCACGACGTTATCCCAGGCTGCACTGTTGTACGCCTCGATCACGCCCGGTCCCCAGCCGAACTGGGTGATGTACAGATCGTCCGCCAGCACGCGCTGCGCGTCCTGCACCAGTTTCAGCCGCTTGGCCGGATCGCTTTCGGCGACCTGTGCTTCGATCAGCGCGTCGTATTGCTGGTTCACCCACTCGCCATAGTTGCGCCGGTCGAGGCCATAGGCGCGTGACGTCAGCCACTCGGCGGGATCGACCCGTTCCGGCCGCAGAATGGCGGAGTGGACTTCGATATCGCCGTGGTCGTGGATGCCGATCACGTCGAGCCAGCGCGCCTCCGACACCTGCTGGATGTTGTATTTCAGGCCGATCTTGCCGGCGTCGTCGGCAAACTTTCGCCAGGCGTCGAGCCAGTTGGTCTGCACCGTCGGGATCACCAGCGACAGTTCCGGCACTTTTTCGCCGGCCTGCGGCCAGGTCAGCCGCGCCTTGGTCCAACTGACCCATTGCGGGTCGTGCGTGTAATAGGTGCCGGTGCGCTGATACAGCGCGTTGTATTTCGGGTTGGCGACGGTGAACGCGTCGTCCGCCGCGTAAGCCGGCAGGCTTGCACCGCCGATAGCGGTTGCCGCCAGTTGCAGCAGAGTGCGGCGCGCCAGCGGCCGGTGGCCGTTGCCTTGCTGCGTCATCGTTTCCCCCATCCGTCTCGTTGTCATGCCATAGGTAGCGAACCATGCAGGTGGCAGGCAACGTCCTGTCCCCCGGCCACTCGTTGCAGCACCGGTTCTTGTGCGCGGCAAACATCCATTGCCTGCGGGCAGCGCGGATGAAAGCGGCAGCCGCGCGGCAGGCGAATCGCATCCGGCAAGGCGCTGAGCAGCTTTGTCTGTGGCCGCGCGCGGCGCCCGCCCATGACCGGCACGGCGCCGACCAGGGCCTGGGTGTACGGATGCAGCGGCGTGTCCAGCACCGTATCGGCTGGCCCCGACTCGATAATACGGCCCAGATACATCACGGCGATCGTCGTGCAGACATGCCGCATCGTCGAAAGATCGTGCGAGATATACAGAATCGCCATCCGCAATTCGGTCGCGAAATACCGCAGCAGGTTGAGGATGCCGGCACGGATCGACACGTCGAGCATCGAAACCGGCTCGTCGGCGACGAGGAAACGGGGCTCGACCGAGATGGCGCGGGCGATGGCGACGCGTTGCAATTGACCGCCGGAAAGCTGGTGCGGATAACGATCGAGGTAGTTCGCGGCTGGCAACAGCCCGGCGCGTTCCATTGCGCGCAGCATCATCTCGCGTTGCAAGGCGTGTTGGCCGGGATAGTGGATGACAAGCGGCTCGCTGACGCTTTGGGCGATGGTATAGCGTGGGTTGAGGGCTTCGTAAGGATTCTGGAAGACGATCTGCGCCTGACGGCGAAACGCGAGGCGGGTGCGGCGGTTTTCGTTGGTGAGTATGCCCAGACCGTGGAAGCTGATGGTGCCGCCGGTGGGCGGGTGCAGCTTAAGCAATGTCATGCCGGTAGTGGATTTGCCGGAGCCGCTTTCGCCGACCAGGCCCAAAACTTCGCCGGCACCGACTGCAAGCGTGACGCCATCGACGGCCTTGACGAATTCCGGTTTGCGCCGGTCAAGCAGCGTCGCCAGGCTGTGACGATGCACCGGATACCATTTGCGCAGATCGCGCGCTTCGATCACCGGTTCCGTTTGCATCGCCGAGGGACGTTCCTGTTCAGGCTTTTGGCGGGCGCACCGTACTGTGTTGGCGTCCGGCTGGAAACACCCCGACTGGGATTGCGGCGCATAACAGGGTAGCGTTGGCTGAACGAGAGGGAACAGCAATGGCAAACGAAACGGTTCGGCTGGCCGAATATGCGGCGGGCTTGCGTTATGAGGACCTGCCGCCGGACGTGATGCAGCGCGCCAAGGACTGCATCACCGATACGGTCGCGGTGATCGTGCTGGGCAACGCGCCTGCCGTGGAGCCAGATCATCGCCGCTTACGCGCAACGCATCGGCGCCGGCGGACGCAGCCGCATCCTGGGCGCGCACGGGCCGACGGTGCAGGCGCCGGCCGCGGCTTTGGCCAACGGCACGCTGGCGCACGCGTTCGAGTCCGACAACCTGACCAAGCCCGGCGCCGGCGTGCATCCCGGCGCCACGTTGCTGCCGCCGGGCCTGGCGGTGGCGCAGGAACGCGGCAGTTCAGCGGGCGCGAGCTGATCACCGCCGTGGTCGCCGGGTTCGAGGTGATGTATCGCATCGGTTACGCCACGAAACACAGCAACGAGCGGCGCGGCTTTCATGCGCCCGGCACCACCGGCCCGTTCGGCGCCGCGGTGGCGGCGGGCGTGCTGCTGGGACTGGATGCCGACCGCATGACCAACGCGCTGGGCATCGCCGGCTCGCTGGCCGGCGGGTTGATGGAGTTCGCCCGCTCCGGCACCGGTGCGATGGTGAAGCGGCTGCATCTGGGCCGCGCGTCGGAGAGCGGCGTGATGGCGGCCAACCTGGCCGCCGACGGCTTCACCGGCCCGACGCAGCGTGCTCGAAGGCGAGGCCGGATTCCTGAAAGTGTTCTGCACCGAATGGGACATGGCCGACCTGACGCGCGGTCTGGGCAGCGAGTTCATGACGATGAAACTGTGCCTGAAGCGCTTTCCCGTGCACATGACGGCGCAAACCGGCGGTGCAGGCGGTGCTGGAATTGCAGGCAGGAGCACGGCTTCGCCGGCGCCGATGTCGATCGGGTGACGGTGGCGGGCACCGAGCGGATGGCGACGATCAACAACATTCGCCGATCCGACCGACATCATGATGGCGCAGTATTCGATTCCGTTCTGTGTCGCTCTGGCGTTGTTCCGCGATCCGCGCGATCCGGCGTCGTTCGACGACTCGGCGCTGACGCGATGCGGCGATCCGCGGCGATGTGCGCACGGGTGTCGGTCGTGGCGGCGAATCCGCCGACCAAGGTGGCCGGCGCGAGCATCGTGACGATTCAGTTGAAGGACGGCCGCTCGTTGACGCGCGAGGTCGAGGAATTCAACGGCACGCCGGCCCGGCCGCTGGACCGGCAGGAACTGCGCGACAAGTTCATGACGTTGACGCGCGTGCGTTACGGCGCCGCGGCGGCCGGGCTGTTCGAGCGGCTGCAGGGCCTGGAGAACGAGACGGATCTGGGCTGGATCGGCGCGTAACGCTGCGGGCGAAAGTGCCGCTTCGGGTCAGACGCCCTTGAAGCGGCCTTTGCGCTTTTCCACGAAGGCACGGCGCGCCTCTTTCGCGTCTTCGGAATTGTGCAAGATGCCGCCGGCGTTGGAGGTCAGCACCATCGTGGTCTCCAGCGTGCTGTCCAGCGCGGCGCGCATGACGCGCTTGCTGACCCACTGCACCAGCGGCGGAATGGTCATCATCTTTTCGCACAGCGCGCGGGTGGTTTCTTCCAGCTTTTCGGAGGCTACCAGATGGTTGAGCATGCCCCATTCATAGGCCCGCTCTGCGTTCAGTTCGCCGGTATAGACGAACTCCAGGGCACGGCCGAGGCCGACCATCTTGGGAAGATAGTATGAACCGCCGTTCTCGATGATCTGTCCGGCATTGTGGTAGCCGATGAAGCGGGTCTTCTCGCAGCCGACCGGATGTCGCAGTGCAACGCCATGTCCATGCCGGAGCCGACCGCGGGTCCGTTGATCATCGCGATGGTCGGCTTGCGGATCAGCGAGATGTCACGATGCAGCTTGGTGAAGCCGTGAAAGAAGTGCTGCCGTGCGGCGTCCGGCCCTTCATGCGAGCCACGATTGCCGGGAAGGTTCTCGCCGGTGATGTCGGGCGTGGCCCGCGATCCCAGATTGGCGCCGGAACAGAAGCCTCGGCCCACGCCGGTCAGCACGATGACGCGGATATTGGGGTCGTCGTCGCCGGCCCGCATGTATTCGCCGACCTTGGCGACGGTGCCGTTTTCTTCCGACGACCGACGAGCGCGTTCATCCGCTCCGGGCGGTTGAACTTGATCCACAGGATGCCGCTGTCTTCCGGTTCGTAGAGCAAATGGTCAACCAGCCTGGGTCCCATGGCGTCTTCCTCCTCTGTTTGTTTTGTGCACGGTCTTGCGTTTGGCGAGCTGGTCGTTACGTCGCCAGGATACGCAGCAGTGCGGTGTTGAAGTGCTTGCGCCGCTTCGTAGAAGACCCAATGGCCGGCATGCGGGATCACCTCGATCGTGACATCGGGGCGTGCCTCGCGCAGCAAAGCCATGCGCACGTCCAACATCGCGCGGTCGGCCATTTCATGCTCGCCCCAGAATCCGTGCACGTGCCCGCGGACGCGCGGCAAGCGCGTCGTGCAACGCGCGGGACATCCACATGAACCCGCTGTTCAGTCGTGCCCGCGCGGTGTTCTGTTCCTGAATCTCCAAGGCCAGCGCATCAACGTTGGCAGGGTCCGCCAGCATCATGCGCAACAGGTTGTCGCGATGCGCAGCCAGCCGCTCGGCGCCGGTCTTGTCACGCACGCGGACCAGTTCGACCGCGCGATTCGGCGGACCCAGGCCGCCGGTGCCGATCAATGTCAGCGAACGAACCCGATCGCCGGCGTTTGCCGCGACAACCCCGGCGATGACACCGCCAAACGAAAACCCTGCCACATGGATCGGCGCATCCGGTCCAAGAACCGCGTCAAGCCCCTGGCCGACAATGGCCGCCACCGAATCCGCGCTGATCGGATCCGGCGCGCGTGCCGAATCACCCAGGCCGGGCAGGTCCGGCGCGATGACCATGTAGTGGCTGGTCAGGGCCGCAAGATTGCGTACCCAGTGGCGCCACGATCCGGCGCCGCCATGCACCAGCAGCACCGCGGGGCCGCTGCCCCAACCACGCCAGACCATCGTCCCATCGCCGCAGGGCGTTTGCCAATGTTGGGCCGTGCGGTCGAGACGTTCCAGCAGCGCCTGTGCCGTTGCGGCGTCGGCGACCGGCGCGACGGATATTGCGTCGTTCATGTGTGAGGCACCGACATCACGCCGTCGGACTGTGCACGCAACGATGGCAACAAATCATCCTCCTGTCGATCCCGCGCTTGGTCTGGGTCTGTGATCGGACCCTTGGGCCGGTGCAAGAGCAACGCGCCCAGGCTGCATGAGGGTAGCGTTGCAAGCAATGGTGCCGTGGTATGGATCAATGCCATTATGTCGGCCTGGGGTAAAGGGAACGCGCAATGATGGCTCTTTGCCAACACCTGATGCAAAGGTGAGGAGAGCATGCCGGAAAACCACATCACCGAAGAAATCAAGGCGCTGATTGGCATGCGTAACGGGCCGGTGCTGGCCTTTCATCCGGTGGAAGCCAGCGAGGTGCGGCGCTTCCACCAGGCGATCATGGATCCGGCCCGGCGTTACTGGGACGAAGAATGGGCAAAATCCAGCCGCTATGGCGGCGTGGTTGCGCCGCCGGCGTTCCCGCCGCTGGCGTTCCGGCGCGCGCCGGACGAAGCGGACCCGCTGGATCGCATGGGCGAGCCGGGTTTCGACGGCAACACCCGCAACTTCCGAGGGTTGCCGCCGGTCAAGGTGTCGCTGCCGCGATTGATGAATGGCGGCTACGAATACGAGTTCTTCCGCTATGCCCGGGTCGGCGAGCGGATCTACCGCAGCAGTACCTATCGCGACATCTATCAGCGCAACGGCCGCAGCGGGCCGATGGTGTTCGTCGTCGTTTCGGACATGTACACGACGGACGGCGATGTGCCGCTGGTCAACATGACAACTACCACCATCCTGCGCTGATGGAGACGCTCGCATGAACGGCATATATTTCGAAGATGTCAGCGTCGGCCAGGATATTCCGAACCTGCTCAAAGGGCCGATGAGTACGGCGCATTTGGTGCGGTGGTGCGCGGCTATGGAGAACTGGCACCTGATCCATTTCGATTGGAAATATGCCACTGGGCATGACAAGCTTCCCGACGTGATGGTCAACGGGACGTGGAAGCAGAACGTCATGATCCAGTTGTTGACCGACTGGGTGGGTGAGAGCGGTTGGCTGTGGAAGATCAACTTCCAGTTCCGCGGCATGAATGTGCCGGGCGATTTGCTCACCGCCTGGGGCCGCGTCGGCGCTGTTGAAATCACGCGGCGATTATGGCGTGGTCCGGCTCGACATCGGACTGCGCAACCAGAAGGGCGAAGAAGGCACACCCGGCAGCGCGACGGTGGTGCTGCCGCGCCGCGGCGGACCGGCGGTCCCATATCCGTTCGACCCCGCCTGCCTGGGACCGGCGGCGTGATGACCAGCCACATTGCCCACTCACCTGACCCTATCGCATTTCATCGCGATCGATGAGACGTGACCGTGCCGCCTTCGCGAACCGAAGGCTGCTCGCAAGAACGACGCAACAACCAAGACTGCAGGAAAGGACCAGACCATGCCTCTAACTTATGCACTCGGCCAGTTCGTCGCGGATCTGTCGCCGAATCGGCTGCCGGAGGAAGCGGTGCGCATCGCCCGCCTCGGCTTCATCGACTGCATCGGCACGATGATCGTCGGTCGCAGCGAACCTTGCGCGCAGATTCTAAAAAGCGTGCTGGCGCCGGGGGCTGGTCCTGCGACGTTGTATTTCAGCGGCGAACGCAGTCCTGGGCCCGAGGCCGGCTGGATCAACGGCACTGCGGCGCACGCGCTGGACTATGATGACGTGGCGCTGCGCGGGCATCCGTCCACCGTGCTGGTGCCGGCGATCCTGGCGGAGGCCGAGGTGCTGGGCTCCAGCGGGCAGGACATGATCGTAGCCTATGTCGCGGGTTACGAGACCTGGGCTGAACTGGTGCGGCGCGACGTGCCGATGTACCACCAGAAAGGCTGGCATCCCACCGGCATTTTTGGTGCGGTGGGTGCCGCGGCGGCGTGCGCGAAACTTCGCAAACTCGATGCCGCGCGTACGGCGACCGCGATTGCGCTGGGTGCGTCGCAAAGCGCCGGCATCATGGCGAATTTCGGCACCATGACGAAGCCTTTCCATGCCGGTAAGGCGGCGCATTCCGGCATCATGGCCGCGCGCCTGGCGGAAGCTGGCTTCACTGCCAACACCGACGCGCTGGAACATCCGCAGGGGTTCCTCAGCGCCGTTTCGCCGCAAGGCAACCCGGATCGGTCAGGTGACGGACGGTTGGGAGAGGACTGGGCGATCATCCGGCACGGGCTCAGCATCAAGAAGTATCCAGCTTGCTACGGGACGCATCGCGCGATCGACGGTATGCTCGATCTTCTAGCGGAACATCCGGTGAAGCCCGAGGATGTCAGCAAGGTGTCGGTGCATTTCGGGTCGTTCACGTCCAAGGTGCTGCGCAATCGTCAGCCGGATACGGGCCTCGCCGCGAAGTTCAGCATGGAATTCGTGATGGCCAGCGGCATCATCGCACGCCGCGTCAGCCTGGCCGAGTTGACTGATCCTTTCGTGCAGCGCAAGGACGTGCAGGACATGATGCGCCGGGTGGAGCGCGACCTGACAGACGAGGTCGATCCGGCAAATCCGGGGGCCGCGCCGTTCGAGCAAGTGCGCATCGAACTTGCATCAGGTCAGGTGATCGAGGGGCCGAAAGTGACGCGTGCTCGCGGCCACGCCGAACGCCCGCTGACGGAGGAGCAATTGCACGACAAGTTCGTCGATTGCCTGACCGCCGGTGGGTCCGCCATTCCAGCGGAGGTGTTGTTCGGTCGTTTGCAGGCCATGCAGTCGGTCAACGCGCGTGAATTGACCGCGATGCATTGAGGTCCAAAAAACCTCTCCCGCCAATGGCGGGAGAGGTTTTTTTTTGAGCTAGCCTACCGTCGCCTTGACACGAGCCGGAGCGGCGCTAAGCGACGGGCTCACCACCTCAAGCGAGCGTCCCGTGGTCGCCGGACCCAGCGCATAGACTAGGCCGCGCATCACATAGCAGCCGGCGATGAACGCGAAGACCGCGACATATCCTACTTGTGAAAACACTGCGGCGATAACAAACGGGCCGCCCACGTTGGCGACGCGGCCGATGCCGTAGGTGATGCCGTTGCCCTGTGAGCGCAACTCCGTCGGATAGAGTTCCGATGCGTAGGTGTAGCTGCTGACCGTGGCTGCTTGGAGGCCCATCACCACCAACGAACCCAGCACCATGATCAGGATCGGATTGTCGCTCAGTCCGAACAGAACGCCGCAAACCGCGACGAACACCGAAATCCCCACGTTGAACCATTTGCGCTCGTAGCGTTCGATCAGATCCGCGGCGATCAGTGCGCCAATCGGATTACACAATGCCATAACGCTTGTGTACGTCAGGGACTTGACGACGGTGATACCGTGTTGGAACAGCAGCGTCGGCACCCAGGAGAAGAAGCCATAGAACCCCACAGTGCCGAGGATCGATACAATACCCAGCAGGATGGTGCGGTTGAAGTAGCGTTCACGCATCAGGCCGCTATAGCCGGCGCGGCCGTGCTGGGCCGGTTCGACGACCGTTGCAAGATCAGGAAGGATAGCGCCCTCGGCCACGGCGATACGTTCCAGCTTTTCAATTTCGGCGTTCGCTTCGGCGATACGGTGGTGGCTGCGCAGCCAGCGCGGCGATTCCGGGATGCGCAACGCGTAAACCAGCGACAGGATTCCCAGGCCGCCCCACACGAAGATCAGCCGCCAGCCCCAGGGCGCCATGGGAACGACGAAGCGTGACACCCAGGCGGTGGCTGGAATGCCGAGCAATCCGATGGTCATGACCAGGCCCATGTAGCGGCCTCGCCGGGCCGCCGGGAAGAACTCGGTGATATAGGTGTTGGCAATCACCGTCATGCTGGAAAGGCCGATGCCGGTGATGAAGCGCGCGGCGGCCAACGACAGCACATCCCACGCCAGCGCGTTGATCAGCGAGAAACCGGCATAGAGCAGCATGGAGTAAATCAGGGCGCGCTTGCGTCCGATACGGTCGGCGACCACGCCGCCGAATACTGCGCCGATGAACATGCCGCCGAAGCTTGCCGACGTGATCAAGGCGACGGTATCGACGGAGATGCCCCATTGCTTGATGACCGCGGGGGCGGCGTAGGCGAAGGTGTTCAGATCACCCAATTCGAAGAAATAGGCGAATGCCAGCGCCAGAAAGACCGTGCGATGCACCGATGTCATGGGCAGGCGTTCGAGCCTTGCGCTGATACTACTTGTGGGGCTCGTCATGGTGTTTCCTCTCTCCAGGTGCGGTTTCCGAAACCGTATGTCAGCTTGAAGCGCCGTAGATCCTGTCCGGTAACCACATCGTCAGGATTGGCACATAGGTGATGATGCCGAGCACGATCAAGAGCAGGATCAGGAATGGGAGGATACCCTTGATCACCTCCAACACCGGTGCGTCACAGATTGTCGAGAGCACGTAGAGGTTCAGCCCGACCGGTGGGTGGACCAGCGCGATCTCCATATTGTGGGTGAAGATGATCGCGAAATGCACCGGATCGACGCCGAGCGGCTTCAAGACGGGTGCCAGGATTGGCATCACCACCAGCAGCGTCGAGGCGACCTCCAGGAAGCAGCCAAGGATCAGCAGCAGCACGTTGATCGACAGCAGGAACGTCCACGTCTTCATGTGGTGGTCCAGCGTGAACTGCACCAGCTTCGCCGGGGCGCCCAACTCTGTCATCCAATGGCCGAAGGCAAGCGCGGTGGCAACGATCATCATGATGATCGCCGCATTGCGAATCGCATCGGCGATCACGTCCAGCGTCTGGGTCCAATGGAAGCCGCGATAGACGAACAGGCTGACGAAAAGCGCAGCCAGAGCCGCGAGAGTTGCTGCCTCGGTGACGGTGACCAAGCCGCCATAGATGCCGCCAACGACGATCATCGGTACCGCAATTGCCGGCGCGGCACGCGCGATGCTGCACAGTGTCTGACGGAAAGGCACCGCTGGTTCGCGCGGGAAGCCCTTCTTGCGTGCGTAGTAGATAACCCAGACGGCGAAGGCACCCGCTTGCAGGATGCCGGGCAGGATACCGGCGAGGAACAGACGTGGCACCGATTGCTCGGTGATGATGCCGTAAAGTACCAGCGCCAGGCTGGGTGGAATGACAACGCCGATGGTGCCGGACGCGCCGGTCACGCCCATGACGAACGGGCGTGGGTAGCCGCGCTCCAGCATCGCCGGGATCAGGATCGTTCCCATTGCGAGTGCGGTGGCGACCGAGGAGCCGCAAATCGAGGCGAACAGTGCACACGCCACCACGGTGACGAGACCGAGCGAGCCCTGGATGGCGCCGAACAAGGCGGTTGCCAGTTCGACCAGCGCCTTGGCGACGCCGCCACGGCGCATGAAGGCGGCTGCCATGACAAATAATGGTAGCGCCATCAACGTGGGCGAGTTGAGTTCGTTGATCATGACCTGCGCCAGGCCGATCATCGGCTCTCCGCTGACCATGAACAGCACCGCTGCGCAGAGGCCGAGCACCAGGAACACCGGCATGCCAGCCGCGAGCAAACCGAAAAACAACAGCAGGAACAGGGCAGTGCCCACGGTGCATGCGCCCTATTCGTGCGAGATCGGGAACATGGCAGCGTCTTCTGCTCGGAATCGGAACAGCAGCCGATACAGTCGCAGTACGTAGCGGACGCTCATCAGCAGCGTGCCAAGCGGCAAGGCGGCGTAATAGATCGACATTGGAAACGCGAGTGGGCTCAGGCTGCGTTCGTCGAATTCAAGCGCATCGGCGACGATGAGTGTGCCGTACCAGACCAGCCCAGCGCAGAACGCCAGGGCGGCCAGGCTGTTGCCGATTTCCACCACGCGACGCGCCTGCGGGGACAGCACGCGCAGCACCAGGTCGGGCCGGACGTGGCTGTCGGTGGCCACCAGGTTGGAGCCGGCGATGAACACCGCCCAGACGACGACATAGACCCCGACTTCATTTGCCCAGGGCGCGGCCCAATCGGGCCTGATGTAGCGGCCGGCAATCTGGTAGGTGCCGATCATCAGCGCGAAGGCGCCAAGCAGTCCGATCAGGCGCCGCTCGTAACGGTCCCACAGCGCGATCATGACGCTGCCGCCGGTCGCGCGCCCGTCCGGGTCATTGCTGCTGTTTCAACAGGGCCAGCATAGGGGCGGAGATTTTCATCTGTTGCGCCCACGCGTCGCTCTGCGCCATCATTCCGGCACGGATCGCGTCGATCTGCTGCTTTGTCGGATCGAAAAACTTGACGCCATGTGCCTCCAATGTCTTACGAGCCTCGGCCTGGCGCTGCGCCATTGCTTCGCGATAACGCGGAAGGTTCTTCGCCCACAGGTCGAGCATCAGTTTTTGCAGGTCCGGGGGAAGCTTGGTCCAAAACCGGTCGGTGACCATGGGGATATACATGCCCATGCTCTCGTTCGTAACGAATACGTATTTGACGCCAGTTTCCCACAGTTTGGCGCTGGCCATGCTCTCGGTCGAGGCAACCAGGCCATCAAACATGCCCTGTGACAGCGCCAGCGGTACGTCCGGCCACGCCGTCAGGTCCGGCACGCCGCCGTAGTATTTTACGTGCAGAAATTGTCCAGTGCCGCCGGAGACGCGGATCTTCAGTCCGTTGAGATCCGCGGCGGTCTCGATCGGCTTTTTCAGCGTCGCAAACGTTGTAAGACCGAGGTCGAACCAGGCGCCGATTACCTTGACGCCCAGGGCCTTTTCCACCTCTGCGTTGACCAGGTCGCCGATCGGGCCATCCGTCAGCTTGCGTGCTTCCGCCGGTGTGCGGCCGAAGAGTAGCGGCATCCAGACGACGTCGGTGTCGGGCACAAATCCAGTGAGTTCCCAGGTGCCGGGAGCCGCCATTTCGACGGCGCCCTGGCGCATTGCCTTGGCGATGTCGCGGTCGCGAAAGAGCTGGCCGCTGTGGAACAGCTCCGTCTGGATTCGGCCACCCGAGGCTTGTTCGAGTTCCTTGAGGTATTCGCCGATATAGATCGTGCGGCCGTGCGTGGCGGATGTGTCGAGCGAGCAGCGCAGGCGGAACTTTGCCTCGTCGGCGCGGGCCGGCGAGAGCAGCGCGCTGCCCATTAATAAAGGGAGTAGCGATCGTCGATTGAAAGTGGTGGCCATGGGCGATCTCCCGGGATTTGATTCTGATACCTGATCAACAATGGACATGTGCGGGTTCGATAAGTCCGGCGGCAACCTCGCGGTTTTCAATCTGACGGCGCGTCCAGACCGATCGCACCGCTGGCGGCAAAATCGCTGATCTCCGCGGCGCTATAGCCCAGCCGCTGTAACACCAGTTCGGTGTGTTCACCGAGCCGAGGAGGGGGCAATTCGATTGCCCCAGGTGTCTCGGTGAATTTCAGCGGCAGGCCGGCCATGCGAATCGGCCCAACCCCTGGCACATCCACCTCCACCACCATCTCGCGCGCCTTCACCTGCTCTTCTGCAACGATTTGCTCGATGTTATGCACCGGCGTGGACGGCACATGGCGCGCGCGCAGTCTTTCCTCCCAGTATGTCACTGGATGTTGGCCTAGCACCGCGTGGATCATATCGATCAGCAGGTCGCGATTCTCCGCGCGTGTGCCGGCGGTGTGGAAGCGCGGATCATCGGCCCATTCGGGTTCACCCAACGCACCGCAGAAGTCACGCCACATGCGCGGATTGAATGCGGCGATGACGATCCAGTCGTCGGCGGCACGAAACGCCTGGTAGGGTACGCTGAGTCCGCTGCCACTGCCGCCGCGTACCGGCACCTGGCCGGTCGCGAAATAGCGGGTGAGGTGGTAGGACAGCATTGCCATCTGCCCTTCCAACAAGGACGTATCGACGCGCTGCCCCCGGCCTGTGCGGTGCCGTGCCTCGACCGCCATCAGGATGCCGATCGTTGCCATCATGCCGGCGCCGATATCGGCGACCGAGAGTCCCATCTTCGACGGCGTGCGATCGGGCTCGCCAGTGATGCTCATGCCGCCGGTATAGGCCTGCATGAAAAGGTCGTTTGCCGGATCATCGCGCCGCGGTCCGGTGGCGCCGAAGCCGCTGATCAGGCAGTAGATCAGTCGAGGATTGATTGCGGACAGCGATGCGTAATCCAGCCCGGCGCGTGGCAAGGCCTCGACCCGATAGTTGCCCAGCAGCACGTCGGCATCGAGCACCAGCTTGCGCGCGATGGCACGACCCTCGGCGCTTTTCAGGTCCAGCGCCACGCTGAGTTTGTTGCGGTTGGCAGAGGCGAAATAATACGGCATTTTGCCGTGGAAATGCGGTGGCCAGGCGCGACTGTCGTCACCCACACCGACACGTTCGATCTTGATGACCTCGGCCCCGTAATCGGCGAGCATCATGCCGCAGTACGGACCGGCCATGGCTACGGTGAACTCGACGACCTTGATTCCGGACAGCGGGCCATTCATGTGTCGGCATCCCCTTCTTGCTGGTTTGCCGCGCTGCCGATAGCCGGTAGCGGACGTTTCTCCCGAACCGACCGATAAAATCCGACCACTGGTGATCGCCCGCGCCGGCGCCCGGTTCACAGCCCAAGCATGAAAATACTCGCGGGTAGCATGGATCGTCAAGCAATCGGAATCGGCGCTGTCCGGCCCGATTTCGTGCGATCGATCGCAATTCATCGGACTCCCAGGCGCTGAGAACCGAAGGTTTTGCTCGATCTCTTCGTTGCAAACGAAAGTATTATAGTGCGGCTCCGGAACGTGTGCCGTGATCTGACGCTCCCGCATGCCTGTTACACCGCAGGGACATGCCTTCGTATGGCAGAATGATCGGCCGCGGGAGGGTGGCTACGTTGCGCGCCGTGTTATCCCGTCGTATGGGAATGGTGCGTCCGTGAAAGATGCGACAAGGACACCCGCCGCATCGGGTTGCAGACGAGGGAGATGAAACGCCATGGATTTCGGATACTCACCCGAACAGGAGGCGCTACGACGTGAACGTCCGTGCCTTCATCGCCGAGAACATGGACGATGCGGTTCGCGCCGAGATGAACTCGTTGAGCGAGGGCTTCGGCGTCAGCCCCGGGCGGCACGCCGGTAGCCTGATCAATGATTTGTTCAAGAAGATCGGCGAGCGAGGCTGGCTGGGGATCAGCTACCCGAAAGAGTACGGCGGCCAGGGCGGCGACCGTATGACGCAGTACATCGTCGAAGAGGAATTCGCGCGGGTCAATATCTCCCTGGGATTGGGCGGCAGCGGGGCGCCGGCGATCCTCGCCGCCGGAACGGAAGAGCAGAAGCGGCACTTTATTCCGAAGCTGATCAGCGGGGAGTATTCGTTCGCGCTGGGCTTCACCGAGCCACATGCCGGTGCCGACCTGGCGTCGTTGCAATGCCGGGCGGTGCGCGACGGCGATGAGTACGTGATCAACGGCCAGAAGATGTACACCTCGGCTGCGCATATGGCCACGCATATCTATCTGATGGCGCGGACCAATCCGAACCTGCCCAAGCATCGGGGGATCTCGATCTTCCTGTTTCCGATGGACACGCCGGGCATCACCGTGCGCCCGCTATGGACCATCCAGAACGACCCGCCGGCGCCGATCGGTACCACATATGGCACGCCGCGCACCAACGAGACGTTCTTCGACGACGTGCGCATCCCGGCAAGCTGCATGTTGGGTCGAGAAAATGAAGGGTGGCGCGTTGGGGCAATGGGCCTGAATCTCGACCGCGTCGGTGCGGCGCGTTACCTGATCTCGGTGCGGCGAGACGAGGACATCGTGAACTTCGTCAAGTCGAACACGTTCGACGGCTACGCTCCGGCGCGTGACCCGGCGATCCGCGATAAGATCGCCGATTTGTGGATCGAGGCGCAGGTGTGCCGGTTGATGACCATGCGCAGCATGTCGATCGTCGAGCATGGCGGCAACTTCACCTATGAAGGTTCGGCGGAGAAAGTTTGGGCGCCGGAACATGGCGTCCGCACGACCGAAGCGATCAGCCAGATGCTGGGCCCTTATGGGCAGTTGCTGAATGGCTCGGCGCATGCGGTCGAGCGCGGCGTGTTCGCGCATAACCTGATGGGTGCGTTCCAGTCCGGCATCAATCATGGTAGCACGCAGGTGATGCGCGACCAGGTCGCGCGGCGTGGCCTCGACATGCCTCGGAAATGATAGCAGTACAGTTTCAACTGAAGCTGCGGACGGTGAGACCACCGGATCGCGGCACTGCGGAGGATGAACGATGGATACGACGCTGAGCGAAGAAGAAGTAATGGTCCGGGAAACCGCGCGCAAGTTTCTGGAGGCGCATTGCCCGACGAAGCTGGTGCGCGAGATGGAGAAGGATCCGAAAGGCTATCCGCCGGCGCTGTGGAAGCAGGCTGCCGATCTCGGCTGGCAGGGACTGGCATTGCCGGAGAAATACGGCGGCAGCGAGATGCCGCTGACCTATCTGGGCCTGGTGTTGGAAGAGGTTGGGCGCGCGATTGCGCCGTTGCCGCTGCACAGCACGGTTGTCGCGGCTCTGGCCGTGGCGCGCGACGGCAACGAGGCGTTATGCTCGGCGGTGTTGCCGGCGGTGGCGGCGGGCGATGCAGTCCTGACCTGGGCTTTCCACGAACAGAATCCGCTGCTGGTGCCGGAAGCTGTGCAATGCCAGGCGGTGGCCGACGGCGACGACTTCGTCATCAACGGCAACAAGCTGTTCGTCGATAATTATGTTGTTGCCGATCACTGCCTGGTGGTGTCCCGCACTGCTCCGGCGTCCGACGCCAATGCCGGCCTGACGTTGTTCCTGGTGGACACCAAAAGCGCGGGCCTGTCGGAGTCGCCGCTTGTCAGCCTCGCCAAGGACAAGATGAGCGAGGTGACGTTCGAGAACGTGCGTGTGCCGAAGGGCAACATGATCGGTGCACTGCACCAGGGTTGGCCGCTGGCTGAACTCATGCTGGAACAGGCCACGGCGTTGTTGTGCGCCCAGATGCTGGGCGCGACACGCAAGGATGCTGAGATGGCCATCGAGTGGTCGAAATACCGCAAGGCGTTCGGGCAGCCGATCGGCGCGTTCCAATCCATTCAGCATATGTGCGCTGACATGCTGATGTGGATCGATGGCGGCAATCTGCTGACCTACGAGGCGCTGTGGAAGATGGACCAGGGCCTGCCGGCTGGGGTCGAAGCATCGCAGGCGAAGGCCTTCTGCAACGAAAAATGCGAAGCATCGGTGCGCATCTGCCAGGGCATCCATGGCGGCATCGGGTTCATGATGGAATTCGACCTGCAGCTTTGGTATCGCCGCGTTTGCGCCTGGACCATGCGTCTGGGCACCGCATACGAGCATCGTGCCAAGGTGGCGCGCGCGCTGTTGGACCAGCCGGGGCATGTTATCTTGGGACGGCCGGTGCCCGTCGTGGCCGAGGCCTAGGCATTCACGTATCAGCAAAAGGAAACATAGACATGGCTCAATGTCCGGTATGCGGCCAAACCGTGGACGAAGCAGCGGCGAAGCAAACGACGGGCTTCACCGCGCACGGCGCTTCGGAGACCGATCCGACCAAAGGCACAAGGCAGTTTCACGACGGCAAATGGGTCTATTTCGACAGTCTTGAATGCCGCAGCAAATTCCTGGTCAACCCTGAGCAATATACGCGCGCGTCCTAGACCGGCGGCCAACAGGAGGAATGATGGTGCTGCCGGCCGTACTCGACGATCTGCTGGTGCTGGATCTTAGCCAGGGAATCTCGGGTCCGCTGTGCGCGCGGCTGCTGGGTGATTACGGTGCCGATGTCATCAAGATCGAGCCGCCCGGCGGCGAGTGCGGTCGAGCGCCTGCCTCCGTTCTTCCAGGACGATCCGGACCCGGAAAAGAGCTTGTTCTTCCTGTTGGCCAATCTCAACAAGCGCGGCGTCACCCTCGATCTGACAAAGCCCGAGGGTGCCGCGATGTTTCGCCGGCTGGCGCGCACGCGCCGACGTGATCGTGGAGAGTTTTGCGCCGGGATATCTGGCGTCGCTTGGTTTGGATCATGCGATGCTGGAGCAGGACAATCCCGGCCTGGTGATGACTTCGATCACGCCATTCGGGCAGACCGGGCCTGTACAGCCAGTACAAGGGCTGCGAGATCGTTGCCTATGCTACCAGCGGTATCATGGCGATCAGCGGCACGTCGGATCGCGAGCCGCTGCAGCATGGCGGGTTTCCGCAATACAT